>CAWGPZ010000001.1:0-40080 GCA_963824605.1 uncultured Actinomycetota bacterium
CCTCGTCGCGCGCTGCGCCGTAGGGGCCGTAGTCGGCCGAGACGTGGACCGAAGACGCACCGACTTCCTCGGTGACGGCAGCAACGACAGCCACCGGGTCGCCGTCGCGGCAGACAAGCGCACCATCCATCGAGGCGTTCAGCGAGTCGAGGGACCGACGCAGGTAGTCGCGGCGGGCGCCACCTGCGCCGTCCCACAGGCGAGGGTCGATGACGAAGAGCGGAACGACTTCTTCTCCGGAGGCGACCGCTGCGCTGAGGGCGGGGTGGTCGCTCAGCCGAAGGTCGCGTCGAAACCACATCACCGATCGTTGATCCGCCACGCCAGTGACAGTAGGCGCCGCAGGGTGCGTTGGCACGGCGAGACGGCGGGACCAACGACCCGTCGACTGATGAGCGTCACTCCCCGACCATGGAGGTGCCATGCAGACGCCACCTCCTCCAGCACACGGTGACGGGGGACCAGATGCGGGTCGTGACGACTCGGCCGGGGTGAAACGGCTGCTGGGGGGTCCACGGGAGGCCGCGGAGGGAGCCGCTCCGAGCGTCACGTTTGCCATCGCCTACGCCGTTGTCGGAGCCTCGCTCATGACATCGCTGGTGACGGCGCTGGCGGTGTCCGGACTTGTCGCGGCCGTTCGCGCGATCAGGGGTGAGTCGCTCCGTCTGGTGCTCGGCGGACTCGCGGCGGTCGCCGTCGCGGCGGCCGTCGCCGCCCGGACGGGGCGGGCCGAGGACTACTTCCTGCCCAGTCTGTTGGCGAACGTCGCAGCTGCGCTGATCTGGGCGGCGTCGATCGTGGCCGGCTGGCCGTTGCTCGGAGTCATCGTGGGTGCTGCTGCTGGGCAGCGGACGCGCTGGCGCGGCGATTCGGATCTCGTACGCGGCTACAGCCGGGCGAGCTGGATCTGGACCGCCTCGTTCGTGCTTCGGGCGGCCGTCATGACGCCGCTCTACCTGGGAGGCGACGTGCTGGCACTGGGGGTGGCCAAGGTCGTGCTCGGCTGGCCCATGGTGCTCGTGGTGATCTGGCTCAGCTGGCTGACCATCCGTCGGACGCTGCCGCCTGGCCACCCTGGGCTCTTCGCCGTTCACCGGGGAGGCGAGCCGGGGAACGGGTGAGGAAGGCGGCGCCCGGTGAGGGAGTCGGCCTCGGTACGGCAGGATGCCAATGTGACCCTGCCTACCGAGAGCCCCAGCGATCACCCCTCCGGCACCACCTCGAGCGCGGCTGTCTACCGCAACGCCAAGGTCTTCACGGCGGACCCGAGTCGACCCTGGGCACCGGCGTTCGCCGTCCACGAGGGGCGGTTCCTGGTCGCCGGCTGTGACGAGGAGGTGACGGCAGCTGCGCAGGCAGCGTCCGACGAGGTCGAGGAGGTGGACCTGGGGGGCAAGCTCGTGATTCCCGGGATCATCGACGCTCACTTCCACCTCACCTCGATGGGGGAGTCGCTGCAGCGCGTCGACCTGGTCCGCGCTCGCTCGCTCGACGAGATCCAGCGTCTGGTCGGCGCCCACGCCCAGGCGCACCCTCATCTGCACTGGGTCCTCGGCAAGAGCTGGCTCTTCGACGCCGTACCCGGTCGCGAGCCGACGGCCGCCATGCTCGACGACGTCGAGTCGACGCGTCCCGTGCTGCTGGACGCCAATGACTTCCACTCGACCTGGGTCAACTCGGTGGCGCTGGAGGCGCTCGGGATCACCGACTCCACCCCCGACCCCGCCGGTGGACGGATCGCCCGAGACGCCTCCGGACGTGCCACCGGCTTCTTGGAGGAGACCGCCGCTGAGCTGGCCTGGGCGCACCTCGAGCGGGAGACGACGGGCGCCCGCCATCGCCAGCATCTGCTGGACGCGATCGCTGCTCTGCACGCAGTCGGGGTGACGACCGTCATCGACATGGGGCTCGGCTCCACCTCGATCGAGACGATCGCTCATGCCGAGGCGGCCGGCGAGCTCGATCTGCGGGTCGTTGGCCATTGGCTGATGTCACGCGAGGGGCCGACGGCGATGCATCTCGCGCAGGTGTCGCAAGCGGTCGAGCTCACCCACCTCCATTCCTCGGACCAGTTCCGGATGACCGGCATCAAGTTCATCGTCGACGGCGTGATCGACGGGTGCACTGCGCACGTGGCCGAGCCCTACACCACCGGTGCGATGCCCGACCCGATCTGGGACTACGAGGCCCTGGCCCCGGTCGTGGCCGCGGCAGACAAGGCGGGCATCCAGATCGCCCTCCACGCCATCGGGGACGCGGCGGTCAAGGCCGCACTCGACGCGATCGAGAACGCGTACCGCGTCAACGGCACGGGACCGAGTGGAGCCGAAGGCCGACGACACCGCATCGAGCACATCGAGTACTGCGATCCAGCCGACATCCCGCGCTTCGCGGAACTGGGGGTCACGGCGTCGATGCAGCCGGTGCACGCCGACCCAGCGATTCAGGAGAACTGGCGAGCCATGCTGGGGCCCGAACGGTCCGCGCATGGGTTCCCGGCAGCGGCCCTGGTGGCTTCCGGGGCACGCCTCGTACTCGGTACTGATGCGCCGACGGCCCCATTCGCTCCCTTGCCCAACCTGTTCATCGCGACGACGCGTCGCTCGGCCCTTGACCCGACGCTTCCGCCGAACGAGCCGAAGAACAGCCTTCCGCTGCTCGACTCGATCAGCTACGCCACGGCTCACGCGGCATGGTCGTGTTTCGCCGAGGAGAAGTTGGGCTCCATCGCCCCTGGTCGCCTGGCCGACTTCGTCGTCGTCGACCCCGATGTCACCGAGTCCGATCCCGAGCGGCTCCTGGACGCGGCGGTGGTACGCACCGTGGTGGGTGGCCGTTCCGTCCACCTGAGGGGATGATCAGGCGGTGAGCGATCTCATCGACACCACCGAGATGTACCTCCGCACGATCTTCGAACTGGAGGAAGAGGGGATCGTCCCGCTGCGGGCGCGGATCGCCGAACGCCTCCAGCAGTCTGGGCCCACGGTCAGCCAGACGGTGTCGCGGATGGCGCGCGACGAGCTGCTCACGGTTGAGGGCGACCGCCATCTCGAGCTGACGCCGCGCGGCCGCGGCATGGCCATGCGCGTCATGCGCAAGCACCGTCTTGCCGAGTGCCTTCTGATCGAGGTGATCGGACTTCCTTGGGAGGACGTGCACGCCGAGGCCTGTCGGTGGGAGCACGTCATGAGCGAGACGGTCGAGCGCCGCATCCTTGAGCTGCTCAACCAGCCCACGCACTCCCCGTTCGGCAACCCGATCCCAGGGCTTGACGAGCTGGGTGAGCGGCAAGTGACCGACAGTGGGCCGATCGCCGGCCTCGACTCGGTCGCCGAGGTGGACTCGCGGCGGGTCACCGTGCGCCGGATCGGCGAGCCCCTTCAAGATGACCACGACCTCATGGCGTCACTCAGCCGCGCCGGCGTCACCCCAGGGCAGGTGGTGAAGGTGCGTCGCACGGCCGATGGCGTGCTCGTTGGTAGCGGCATGGAGTACGCAGAGCTCGACCGAGCGATGGCCTCACACGTGTTCGTCGCGGTGGGCTGACGAAGGTTGCTCAGGGTACCCCCAGGGGTATACGATGGAGGATCCCAACGACCAGGAGCCCCCATGCAGATCGATGACTCGGTGTCGCAGGAGGTCGTGAACCGGCTGCGACGCGCGCAAGGCCAGATCGGCGGCATCATCGCCATGATCGAAGACGGTCGGAACTGCTCCGACATCGTCACGCAGCTCGCGGCAGCCTCGCGGGCCATCGACCGGGCTGGCTTCAAGATCGTTGCCAGCGGGATCCGTCAGTGCCAGGACGCCGAGCTCCGCGGCGAAGAGCCTGGACTCAGTCGCGAACAGATGGAAAAGCTCTTCCTCGCCCTTGCGTAGAAGCGGCTCCGCGTGAAACGAAACACTGGCCCGAAAGGTATATGAACCATGGTCACCCAAGCCGATGTCCGGCAGCTCGAGGCGGCTCTCGCTTCCGGCGCCGCCCTCCTCGACGTCCGTGAGCCCTTTGAGTTCGCCTCGGGCCACATCCCGGGCGCGCTGTCGATACCGATGCATCTGGTGCCTCTCCGTCTCGCCGAGCTCCCCACGGACCGCGACCTCTTCGTCATCTGTGCTGCCGGAAACCGGAGCTGGCAGGTGGTGCACTACCTCGGTGAGCGAGGGATCGCTGCCGTCAACGTCGTCGGCGGCACCATGGCCTGGCACTCAGCAGGCCTGCCCATCGAGACCGGCCAGCAAGCGGTGGCCGCCATGCCCCAGCCAGCAGCAACCGGAGGTTCGCCGTCATGACGTACACCAGCACCCCCCACGTCCTGGTGCTCGAGACACCAGGCCTCGGCAATCGCGGCTACGTCGCGCACGATGGCGCCCACGCCGTGGTGATCGACCCGCAACGCGACATCGACCGCGTCGAGCACCTCGTGGCTGAGCACGGCCTCACGGTGACGCATGTGCTCGAGACGCACGTCCACAACGACTACGTCAGTGGTGGGCTCGAGCTCGCTCGGCGCCATGGAGCGGTGTATGCAGTGCCCGCTGACGCCAAGGTGCCGTTCGATCACACGGCCGTGCACGATGGCGACACGATGACCGCAGGCGGCATGACGATCACCGTCTTGGCCACCCCTGGTCACACCCCGCACCACGTCTCGTACTCCGTCGAGCGGTCGCCTGAAGCAGACGGTTCGACGCACCCTGGCTCCGAGGCCGGTGCACACCCTGGCTCGGTCTTCACAGGGGGATCACTGCTGTACGGCGCCGTGGGGCGTCCCGATCTGGTGGCGCCTGAGTTGACCGAGAGCCTCGCGCACGATCAATGGCGGTCGGTGCAGCGGCTCGCCGCAGACATGCCCGACGAGACCCACCTGTACCCGACCCACGGCTTCGGGTCGTTCTGCGCGGCCACCCAGACTGAAGGCACCGCCGGCACCGTGGGTGATGAGCGGGCCACCAACCCGGCTCTCGTGCGCGACGAGAAGAGCTTTGTCCACGAGACCCTGGCCGGGCTCGACGTGTTCCCGGCGTACTACGCCCACATGGGGCCGGCCAACGCGGGGGGACCGGACGAGGTCGACCTCTCCCTTCCAGAGCCGGCGGACGCTGCGCAGCTGCGGGCCCGTATCGACGCAGGCGAGTGGGTCATCGACCTGCGATCGCGCGAGGTCTTCGCCGGGGGTCACCTCCGTGGTTCCCTCTCGTTCGATCTCGACGGCGCCTTCATCGCCTACGTGGGTTGGCTGATCCCGTGGGGTACCCCAGTGACGCTGCTCGGCGAGACGACTGAACAAGTACAAGCAGCCCAACGCGAGCTGGTGCGGATCGGCATCGATCGCCCAGTGGCCCAAGCAGTTGGTGGCCCGATGTTCTGGACCCACGATTCCGAAGAGCTGGCGACCACCGAGCGGGTCAACTTCGCCCAGTTGGCTGACATCGTGGAGAGGCACCCGGACACGTACATCCTCGACGTCCGGCAGCACCTGGAGTGGCAGGAGGGACACGTTTCTGGTTCCCACCACATGCCCTTCTACCAAGTACCAGACCGGATTCTCGAGATCCCACGCGATCGTCCCGTCTACGTGTCGTGCGGTTCCGGCTACCGCGCAGCAGCCGCGGTGTCGCTGCTTCGCAACGAGCGCCTCTGGGACGGCGTGGCGCTCGACAACCTGGTTCATGTCGACGACGACTGGGGCAACGCGGCCCATACCTCGTTGACGATTGAGGCCGGTCCCGTCGTCGATCGTCCCGTCGGTTGGACGTGGACCGAGTCGCGCGGCACGGCACGCACCTTCAGCGCGCAGAGAGACCTGCAGGCGGCGGCAGCCGGTGGTCACGGGTCGGATGCATGAGCCTGCTGGGTCGAATCTTTGGCGGCGTCCCCTCGGTGTCGGTGCAAGAGGCCAGGCAGCTCGTCGACGGTGGTGCCGTGATGGTCGATGTGCGATCTACCTCTGAGTGGAACGCTGGGCACAGCCCCTTCGCCAAGCACATGGCGCGTGACCAGCTGGCTGTGAAGCAGCACAGGATCCCCGTGGGCAAGAAGGCGGTCGTGGTCTGTCGCAGCGGAAGTCGATCTCGTGGTGCTACCAAGCATCTGATTGCGGCTGGGTACGACGCCGTCAACCTCTCAGGGGGTATGAACGCCTGGGTCCGTCAGGGTCAGATGGTGGTCAACCGGGCTGGTAAGCCTGGTCGCGTGGCTTGACCGTGCTTCTGACCGAGCTCGTTGTCGCCGGCCTCTTGATCGGTCTGCTCCTCGGAGTTCTTGGTGCGGGGGGTGCGATTTTCACCGCCCCGGTGCTGATCTTTGCCTTCGACGTCGCCCCGCGTGAGGCCACGACCGTCTCCCTCGTCGTCGTGCTGCTCGCTGCTGCCAGCGGCCTGCTGGGGCACCGGGCAACACGAACGGTGCAGTGGCGTGAAGGTTCGGTGTTCGGCGCCGTGGGAGTTCTCGCCGCCGCGACCGGTTCGTGGCTGGCCACCGTTGCACCCGAGCGAGTACTGACCGGTGCGTTTGCTGTGCTGCTGGTCGTCGCCGCGGTGGCGATGGTTCGTCAGCCCGCGGGCTCAGATGTTCGACGCGACCGCAAGTCCTTGCTCGTCGTCGTTGCTGCTGCCCTCGGGGTGGGTCTGATCACCGGCTTCTTCGGGGTGGGCGGTGGGTTCGTGATCGTCCCTGCGTTGGTGCTTGTCCTCGGCTTCGGCATCCGTGAGGCGACAGCCACCGGGCTGCTGGTCATCTCGATCAATGCGCTCGCCGCGCTCGCGGTGCGCGGCCCGGAGTATCTGGACTGGGCGATTGCCCTCCCCATGGCGGCTGGTGCCGTGGCTGGCTCCTTCGCTGGGGCCAAGCTTGCGCCAAGAATGCCCCGTGAGCGTCTTCGCCAGGCATTTGCTGTGCTCATGATCGGGGCCGCTGTGATGCTCGGTCTGCAGACGGCGTTGGCCTAGTCAGTTCAGCGGGTCGGTCCTGCGGGCAGTTCTTACGGCCCGGTGACCGATGGGCCGTCGGGGCCCCTTGAGGTCGCGGTGGGACGCGGAATCCACCTACCTTGGTCGGGTGGACACCAGCACTCTGCTCGTCGCGCTCACTGCCGGAATGGTGGCGGCGTTCAACCCGTGCGGGTTCGCACTCCTGCCCGCCTACCTGGCGCTCTTCCTCGGCGACCAAGCCGGTGCGAAGTCCACGTCGTCGGTGGCGCGGGCGCTGGCTGTCGGTGCGGCGGTGACGGCTGGCTTCGTCGCAGTCTTCGGGCTGGCGGGGATCCTGATCTCCGGCTTCGCTGTGCAGGTGTCGGCGTGGACGCCCTACGCCACCATCGCCGTGGGCCCGTTCCTCGTGGGACTGGGTGTGTGGCTCCTCACCGGTCACGAGCTCTCGATCCGGCTTCCACGCTGGTCCCGGGCGACTGATCAGGGCCTCGTCGGCATGTTCACCTACGGCATCATCTATGCGACCGTCTCGTTGTCGTGCACCATCCCGGTCTTCCTGGTAGCCGTCGTCGGCACCTTCCGTGCCGACACCTTCGTCGCCGGCGTCGCCGTGCTCCTTGCCTATGCGGCCGGCATGGGGTTGGTGCTGACCGCACTCGCTGTGGCCCTGGCACTGGCCCGAGACGGAGCAGTCCAACGCAGCCGCGCCGTCCTGCCGTGGCTCAACCGCATTTCAGGGGTGCTGCTCGTCGTGGCCGGCGCGTACGTGACCTGGTACGGCTACGTCGAGATCAGAGTGCTCAACGGCGACCTGGTCAATCAGGGTCCGGTCAGCACCGTGGCCCAGTGGAGCGGCGAGATCTCGACCTTCATCGAAGCTCATCGCGGGGTGCTCGCCCTGGCTGCCGCGATGCTGGTGCTCGTCGGGGCGATCTGGTGGCAGTGGCGGAAGCGATCCGCCACCCAAGACGTGACCGAGCCCGCGCCCCACAGCGCGGTCGGTCGAGAGGAACACCTGTGACACTCCACGATGCACCGAAAGCACTGAAGCCTGCTGCGAGGCTGCTCCCGACCCTGGCGGTCGGTGCGGCACTCGGACTCGTGCTTGCCGCGTGCGGCGCCGAGACCGAGTCGGCAGCACCTGCTGCCAGTCCGTCGACCGCGTCGTCGTCGACCGCTCCGCAGGACGACAAATCCGGGACAAGGACGAGAAGAAGGAGAAGAAGCCCGAGGTCGACACGTCCAAGAGCGTGCTGCCGTCGGTGCAGGTGAAGGACGTCGCCGGAGGTGAGGTGAACCTGGCCGCCCTGGTGCCGAGCCAGACACCGATCCTGCTGTGGGCCTGGGCTCCGCACTGCCCGACCTGTGCCGGAGAGGCTCCAGCCGTCGAGGAGTTCTCGAAGAAGAACGCCAGCGCCGTCACGGTCGTGGGCATCGGGACGCAGGACGACTTCGCACTGGCCGAGGACTTCGTGAGCACCTACGGCGTCTCGACTCCGCAGATGCTGTGGGACCCAGGGTTCGAGTCGTGGCGGGCCCTGGAGATCACCGGGCAGCCCACCTGGGTACTGCTGTCGCCGGGCGGGGAGGAGATCGGTCGTTGGCAAGGGGGTCTGCCGGAAGGGGAGATTCTCGACCGGGTCTGACTCCCGTTGTCACCCGGGCCTACGCTCGGAGGATGGCAACGAGTTCTGGCTCACGCGCTTCTTCTGGATGGGTGCGACGGTCCCATGTGATCGGTGGCGCCGACGTCGAGTGCGAGACCTTCACCCCCAACATCAACCCCAGTGACACCGACGATGTGATCGGCGAGTTCGCTCATGGGACCCCTGATGACGCGAGGGCTGCGGTCGAGGCCGCCCGGCGGGCGCTGCCCCGATGGGCGTTCGCCTCCCCCCAGGAGCGCGCGGATGTGCTCGACCGCGCAGGCACCGAGGTGATCGCGCGCGCGGATGAGCTTGGTGACCTGTTGGCCAGGGAAGAGGGCAAGACCCTGCCGGAGGCGCGGGGTGAGGTGCTTCGGGCCGGGCAGATTCTGAAGTACCACGGTGGCCAGGCTCTGCGGAACGCAGGTGAGGTCCTCGACTCGATCCGCCCGGGGCTGGACGTCACGGTGACACGTGAGCCGCTGGGCGTCGTCAGCATCATCACGCCGTGGAACTTCCCGATCGCCATCCCGGCCTGGAAGATCGCCCCCGCCTTGGCGTACGGCAACACCGTCGTGTTCAAGCCGGCCGAGCTGGTGCCGGCCAGTGCCTGGGAGCTCGTGGACGCGCTACGCCGAGCGGGCCTGCCCGATGGCGTCCTGAACCTCGTGATGGGATCAGGTCGCGAGATCGGGCCGGTTCTTGCTGGGAGCGCTGATGTCGACGGTGTCTCGTTCACCGGCTCGGTCCTGACCGGGGAACACATCATGGCGACGGCCACGCCGCAGCGAACGCGGCTGCAGCTCGAGATGGGCGGCAAGAACCCGCTGGTCGTTCTCGATGATGCCGATCTCGACATTGCGGTCGACGTCGCGCTGCAGGGGGCGTTCGGGTCGACAGGTCAGCGGTGCACGGCGTCCAGCAGACTGGTCGTCACCAGCGGGATCCATGATCGGTTTGTTGCCGCTCTGTCGAAGGCGATGGGTGAGTGGCGCGTCGATGATGCCCGGGCCACCGGCACGCAGATGGGACCCGTGGTTGACGCCGGGCAGCTGGCCCAGGACGAGGGCTATC
This sequence comes from uncultured Actinomycetota bacterium, assembly GCA_963824605.1. Classification (GTDB taxonomy): domain Bacteria; phylum Actinomycetota; class Actinomycetes; order JAHEKZ01; family JAHEKZ01; genus JAHEKZ01. Next base: position 9,651 of record CAWGPZ010000001.1, read on the forward strand.
TCGCAACCGCGGCGCGAGAAGGGGGAGAGGTCATCGGTGGTGCGCGGGTCGAGCGGGCGTCCACCGGCCACTACCTGGCACCCGCGCTGGTGGTCGGTACCGACAACGCGATGACGGTGAATCGCGAAGAGGTCTTCGGCCCCGTTGCGTCGGTGATCGAGGTCGCCGACTATGACGAGGCGTTGGCCGCGGCGAACGACACCGAGTTCGGGTTGTCCAGCGGCATCATCACGACGTCGCTGGCGGCCGCCGCACACTTCCGCAGGCATTCCACGGCCGGCATGGTGATGGTGAACGTGCCAACGGCTGGCGTCGACTATCACGTGCCCTTCGGGGGGCGGCGGGCTTCGTCGTTCGGGCCCCGGGAGCAGGGAACCCATGCCCGCGAGTTCTTCACGGTGACCAAGACCACCTACACAGCGCCTGGCCGGCCCTAGCGCCGGCGAGCGCCCGCACGGTGGCCCGGTGTGCGGGCGCGGACCCAGATCGGCCGATCTGCCAGGGCCAGAAGGACGCGTCCCCCGTGAGCTCCCCTGGTGCCGACGTCCGGGGAGACGGGGCCTTCGACGAAACTTCTTCAGTAGTTGTGCATCCAAGGGGCCGGGTCAGTCAGAAGGGGGGGTGTTAAGCAACCCACCCCTGGAGGAAAGATCATGAAGCTCCGTACCCGCGCCATCGCCATCGCCGCGGCGGCTGGCCTGGCCGCCGCCCCGATGATGACCGGCACCGCTCAGGCTGCTCCCGGCACGACGTCCCTTGGCGACGTTCTGCTGGCCGACACCGTCGAAGGTGCTCCCAGCTTCGACAAGAACGGTGGCGACTTCGACATCCTCACTGCCGCCGTGCTCGGTGTCCTCGACAACGACCCAGACTCAGTGGTGGGTGTCCTGCTCGACGGCGACGTCACGCTGACCGCCTTCATTCCCACGGACAAGGGCTTCGAGCGCACCGCCGGCGCCCTCGGCATCACCGCCAAGAACGAGAAGGCTCTGACCAACAAGCTGGTCGCCGCCCTCGGCATCGACACCATCGAGCAGGTGCTCCTGTACCACGTGGCTCCTGGAGTGAAGATCAACTACAAGGCTGCCAAGCAGGCCGATGGTGCCAGGCTCGACATGGCCAACGGTGAGACCGTCAAGGTGAACGTCAAGAAGGACGGCAGCATCTGGCTCAAGGACAAGGTCAGCGACATCAAGAACCCGAAGGTGATCGTGACCGACATCAACAAGGGCAACAAGCAGATCGCTCACGCCATCAACCGCGTGCTGCTGCCCACGCTGCCTGCCTAAGCAGCCCGGCTGCACAGCAGTCACAGAAGTGAGGCCCCTCCCACCGGAGGGGCCTCACTTTCTACGCGCCTAGGGACGCACCGAGGCTTCGGCCTCCTCGACGACGGACGCCTCTTCGACAATCGCACCGTGGGGTTCGACCCGGAGCGGCCGGGCCGCCCACGCCGGCAGCCACCAGTTCCACCGCCCGAACAGCGAGACCAGCGCGGGCACGAGCAGGGCGCGCACGAGCGTGGCGTCGAGCAGGATGCCGAAACCGAGCGCCGTGGCAAAGACCTTGATCTCGGTCCCGGGTGACGAGGCAAGGGCGATGAAGGCGAAGAACAGAATGAGGGCTGCTCCCGTGACCAGGCGCCCGGTTCTGCCCAGCCCTTGCGTGACTGCGGCGCCAGTGTTGCCAGAGCTGTCGTACTCCTCGCGCATTCGATTGAGGATGAACACCTCGTAGTCCATCGAGAGCCCGAAGAGGAAGGCGAAGATCAGGACTGGGAGCCAGAAGGTGATCGAGCCGGTGGCGGAGATCCCGAAGACGGCCTCAGACCCGTTGCCCTCCTGCCAGAACCACACGACGACGCCGAAGGTGGCGGCGACGGAGGCGATGTTGAGGAGAACGGCCTTCAGGGGCAGCAGCAGTGAGCGGAATGCTCGTGCCAGCAGCAGGAACGTCACGAGCGCAATCAGTGCGATCACCCACGGGAAGTTGCCGTAGACGACGTCGATGTAGTCGAGCACGATTGCCCCTGCCCCGGCTGTGCCGGCGAACCCGGGCACGTCGGCGTTGGCGTTGTTGACCTGCGTGACCACTGAAGCGTTGGTGCTGTCGACCGCCTCTTCCTCCGGGACGCCGATCGACAGCTGTGCGCTGTCGGTCGACCAGTCATCGCTGGTCGGCGCGAAGGCGGTGGCGACGCCGTCGACCGCGCTCGAGTTGGCCACGACATCGTCGGTCGAGGACTGCCGAGCCTGCGCCGAGTCGCCTTCGACGAGCATCTCCAGCGGCGAGACGACCCCCTCGGGCACGCCTCCGTCCTGAAGCAGGATCAACGCGTCATAGGCGGAGCCGGAGGAGGCCAGGGAGGACGTCTGTGCCTGACCGATCTTGATCCCGAACACGGGTGCGATGAGAAGTGCCAGCAGAGCAAGACCCACTCCGGCCGCGATCCAGCGACGGCGCACGATCATGGCGGCCCAGGAGGCCCAGGCCCGGGATGCCCTGTTCTCGTGACGCAGTTTCGGCCAGTCGACGCGGGGACCGATTCCGCCCAGGAGGGCAGGGAGCAGGGTCAGGACGACCAGGGTGCTGACGATGGGGATCAGCATTCCGCCCAGGCCCATGCTCCGGAGGAACGGCACCGGGATGACGAGCAGGGCGATCAGACTGATCGCCACCGTTCCGGCGCTGGCGACCACGGCGCGCCCTGCGGTTGCCATGGCGATCTTGACCGCCTCCTGGTTCTCCTTCCCGTGGTCCCGTTCCTCCCTCCAGCGGGTCACCAGAAGCAACGAGTAGTCGATGGCAACGCCAAGGCCCACCAGCGAGATGAGGAACTGGACGATGAAGCTCATGTCGGTGACGTACGTCAGCAGAAGCACGATCGTGAAGGTGGTGAGGATCGAGACCGCGGCAATCAACAACGGCACCAGAGCCAGAAGCGAGGCGAAGAGGAACAGCAGCACCGCCAGTGCGCCCAGTGCCCCCAGAAGTGTCTCGAACAGGACGCTGGGTGCTTCGGTCTCTGCCGTCTCGCCAACGGCCAGCATGTCGTAGCTGGTCAGTGTCCACTCGAAGCCGGTCTCCTCGTTGGCTGCCTCCAGAATGGGGGCCATCAGCTCGCTGGGCAGCGGGTCGGCGAAGCTCTCCGGGAAGGGAACGAATACCAGCGCGTAGGTGGTGCGTCCGTCGTCGGTGATGAACACCTCATCTGCGGTGTTGGCGTAGTAGGCCGACCGAAGACCGGGGATGTCAGTGGTGATCTCGTCGAAGACGGCAGTGATCTCATCCATGTTGTCGAGAGCGGTCTGGCCCTCAGGGACAGTGGCGATGGGAATGAACGGTTGGGTGGATCCACCATTTCCGTACTGCTCGACGATCTGTACCGATGTCTCGTAGCCGGGCTGGCCCGGGAGCGAGAAGTCTGTGGTGAGCCGTTCGGTTGCGGCGCCTGCAGCGACGGTTCCGACGATGAACATCGCCGCCCAGAACGCCATCACCCATCTGCGATGGTGCAGCACGAAGTCGGCGAGTCTTTTCCATGGGGTGCTCCCGTTGACTGGCGAGTGGGGGACTCATGCACCGATGTGGGGGTCTCGTGCTGAGGTGTCGCATGTCAGATTAGCGACAGGCGCCAGGACCGTCACTGGCTTTCTTCGGGTCAATGCGGACGGCGGGCTATGCTCGCGGCCGTGTTGGCCGTGACGAGCGATGAGCCGGGAAGCCCCGGTGTCCTCGAGCTCCGCCATGTGCCTGAGCCTCGGCCTCGCGCCGACGAGGTCATCGTCGATGTCGTGGCTGCAGGAGTCAATCGGGCTGATCTGCTCCAGCGTCAAGGCCACTATTCGCCGCCGGCCGGAGCGTCGCCCTACCTCGGGTTGGAGTGCTCAGGACGGATCTCGGCCGTAGGCGCCGACGTGGCGCGATGGAAGGTCGGAGATGAGGTGTGCGCCCTTCTCACGGGCGGCGGATACGCCGCGCGAGTGGCGGTACCGCAGCGCCAGCTCATGCCTGTTCCCGCGGGGGTCTCGCTTGTCGATGCCGCCGCACTTCCCGAGGTCACGTGCACGGTGTGGTCGAACCTGGTCATGGTGGCCGGTCTCAGCGAGGGCGAGACCGTTCTGGTCCATGGTGGTGGATCGGGGATCGGCACCATGGCGATCCAGATCGCGACACTTGTGGGAGCCCGGTCGCTCGTCACCTGTGGGTCACGCCGCAAGGCCGAGGCCTGCCTAGCCCTGGGTGCAGAAGTGGCCGTGAACTACCGGGAAGAGGAGTGGGCCGAGGCCGTGAGCAGCGCCACGGGCGGAGACGGAGTAAACGTCGTCCTTGACGTCGTCGGCGCGAAGTACCTCGATGCCAATCTTCGGGCACTGACGGCGGACGGACGACTCGTCGTGATTGGGCTGCAGGGTGGACGCAAAGCCGAGCTCGACCTCGGGCGGCTCCTCGCCAGACGGCTCACCGTCCATGGCACCACGTTGCGCTCGCGCTCACCACGCGAGAAGGGCGAGATCGTCGATGAGGTCGTCGCGAACGTGTGGCCCGCGGTCGCTGAGGGTCGCGTGCGTCCGGTGATTGATCGTGTCTTGCCCTGGAGCGAGGTGGCTGAGGCCCACCGGGTTCTCGAACGGGGTGACAACATCGGGAAGGTGTTGCTGCACGTGGGCACTGGTGAAGGAGAGAGCTAGATGGATCACCCCGAGCGAGTGTCACCGATGGGCGGCGTCGAGGCATACACACCTGCCGAGATCGCGCGCATGGTCGAAACCAAAGGCGTCACCAAGGCGGGGGGCGCGACCTTTCCGACCTTCGTCCTCGGGGTGCTGGCCGGAGCGTTCATCGCCTTCGGCGCGGTCCTGTCCACGATTGTCGGCACGGGATCGGAGTTCGGTGTCGGGCCGACCCGCTGGCTGGCCGGCTTTGCCTTCTCGCTGGGGCTGATTCTCGTCGTCGTGGCGGGCGCTGAGCTCTTCACGGGCAACAACCTGGTCGTCATGAGTCTCGTCGACGGGCACATCACTTTCGGTCAGCTGATGCGCAACTGGGGCCTGGTCTTCGCCGGCAACTTCGTCGGGGCCATCTCCATCGTGCTGATGGTCTGGCTGGCTCGCGGCTGGGAGATCGCGGGCGGTGACGTAGGGGTGTCTGCGCTGTCGATCGCCGCGACCAAGACGTCGCTCCCCTTCGAGGTGATCTTCGTGCGCGGAATCCTGTGCAACGTCCTGGTCTGCCTTGCCGTGTGGCTGGCGATGGCCGGCAAGACCCTGGTCGACAAGGTTTTCGCCATCATCTTTCCGATTGCAGCCTTCGTGGCTGCAGGTTTCGAGCACTCGGTAGCCAACATGTACTTCATCCCGCAAGGGATGCTTCTGAGAGGTGAGCCGGGTCTCGTTGAGCAAGCCGAGGAGGCGGGCCTCACGCCGGACCAGCTGGCTTCGCTCGACTGGGGCGGGATGGCTGCCAACCTGACGGCCGCGACACTGGGAAACATCATCGGCGGGGGGCTCTTGGTCGGACTCACCTACTGGTTCGTCTACTTGCGCCCCGCTCGTCGGGCAAGTGCCTAGCGGCGTGCGGCCTGTCGGGGGATCCGCGTCGCCGCCCGGCCGAGTCGGCTGCGGGTGCCGAGGTCTTCGGCCATGAACTCGCGCAACAAGTCGACGGCCTGAACGACCTTGTCGCTTCGCAGCTCGTAGCTGACGCTGGTGCCGCTGCGCTCTGCCGTGACGACGCCACGGTCGCGAAGAATCGCCAAGTGCTGACTGCAGTTTGACTGGCTGATCTCGAGAGCCGCCGACAGCTCGCCCACCGTGAGGGGTCCGTTGCGCAGCTCGTTGATGATGAGCAGGCGCTTGGGATCGGCGATGGCCTTGCAGAGCCGCGCGTGCAACTCGTGGATCTCCAGCGCGGTCTCGCGGTCCACGGTGCCTCCCTGTCTGGTGCAGACAGTGTATCGATCTCCCACCATACTTCAGTGTCTGCGCATGTTTGCGTACTGTAGGCGTGACGAAGAGGAGGCATCGGGTGGCCCGTCGACCAGTTCCGACGCGTCCGGTCATTGGTGACCTGGTGGCTGGGATCAGCGTGAGTGTGGTGCTGATTCCCCAGGCTGTGGCCTATGCGACGTTGGCCGGGCTCCCGGCGGCCTCTGGCCTGCTGGCGGCTTTTGCCGCACCTATCGCTGCTTCGTTCTTCGCCTCTTCTCCGTATCTGGCGACCGGCCCGGTGGCCATCACCTCGCTCCTGGTGCTCGGGGGGCTGAGTGGGCTCGCCCTTGAGGGCTCGGCCGAGTACGTGGCGCTCGCGGCCCTACTGGCGCTGTTCGTGGGGTTGGTGCGTCTGGTTCTGGGCTTCTACGGCGGCGGTGTCCTGGCCTACCTGATGTCGCAGCCAGTGCTGTCGGCTTTCACCGCCGCGGCGGGACTACTGATCCTGATGTCCCAGATTCCGGCTGCAGTGGGAGTTCCTGCTGACAGCGTTCGTCCTGGGCGAGCGGCCTTCGATGCGTTGGTGGACCCGAGCGCCTGGAGCCTCAGCGCTGTGGCCTTCTCGGTCGTGACGCTGGTAGCCATGCTCGTCGTCCGCAGGTTGCCGGCGACCTTCCCGATCGTTCCGATTCTGGTGGTGGTGGCAGTGGTCGTCGCCTCCGCGACTGGGGCTGGCGGCCCGGTCGTCGGATCGGTCAGCGTTGAAGGGGTGCCCAACCCTCTGACCCTGCCATGGTCGCTCTCGCTCGAACTGGTGATTCCGGCTCTCGTCATCGCACTCGTGGGGTTCGCCGAACCCGCGGCGATTTCGCGGCGACTTGCTGCAGAGGACCGACAGCACTGGAACTCCGACCGCGAGCTGGTGTCACAGGGTGTCGCCAACATCGCGTCAGGCTTTGCCGGTGGGTACCCGGTGGGTGGCTCGTTCTCGCGAAGCACATTGAACCGTCTGGCTGGTGCACGCACCCGGTGGAGCGGCTTGGCCGCCGGACTCATCGTCTTGGCCTTTCTGCCCTTCGCCGAGATGCTCGAGTCTCTCCCGCGTTCGGTGCTTGCCGGCATCATCATTGCCTCGGTGCTGCGACTCGCTGACCCCCGTCCAGTCCTGCGCTTCTGGAAGCTCGGCCGGGTGCAGTTCGCCACTGCAGCCTTGACCTACTTCGCAGCACTCGTCCTCGCCCCAAGACTTGACCTCGCGGTCCTGGTCGGTGTCGGTGTGGCTGCCCTCGTACACCTCTGGAGAGAGCTGCACATTCAGGTACCGGCGGACTACGAGGACGGCGTGCTGCACGTCCGGCCGTCTGGGGTGCTCTACTTCGCCTCCGCGCCGGGGCTCGAAGACGCGGTCAACAACCTGCTGGCCGACCACCCGGCTACCGAGCGGCTGAGGGTGGACCTCGACGGACTCGGACGACTCGACGTCACCGGTGCGATGGCTTTGCGCACCTTGCTCGAAGAAGTACGTGAAGCGGGGATGACCGCCGAGATCTGCAACGTTCCACCGCAGCTGAGGCGGATCGTGGGACGCGTTCTCGCCGACGACCTGGCCGAGGAGTGCCGGGCTCAGCTTGCCGCCGAGTCCGATGGTGCCAACAGCGCCTAGCGGTCAGAGGGTGGTGGACGCCGCGCACTGGTTCTTGCCGATCTCCAACACCTCGAGCTCCTCGGCCGACACAGCCTTGCCGGTGTTCACCTCGCGAATCGTGTCGTAGAACGAGGGAGCTGAAGGCAGCGAGGCCACGATCTCGCTGACAAACTCGACGAGGTCCTGCTCGTTCATCAAGGTGGAGTCGAAGACCTCGCGCAGAGTGGTGCGCACCAGGCCGTCCTGCCCCATCTCGTCGGTGGTCGACCAGTGAGCCGGTAGCACCTGGGTCTCAGGCGCCAACGGGCGCAGCTTGTCGTGCACGGTGTGGAAGAGCTCGCGCGCCAGGTCTTCGGCCTGGCCGGTGAGGTCAGGACGTCCGACGCCACGGACGAACACCGTGTCGCCAGACAACAGGGCATGCCCGGGGACCAGCAGGCAGGTCGTACCCGGAGTGTGGCCGGGAAGCTTGATCCCGAGCACCTCGAGCTGGGCAGGACCGAGGTCGAGCACCTGCCCATCTTCCAGGGGGTGGTTGGCAAAGGGCGTCTGCCCTCCGGTGTCCTCGAGGGGAACGGAGTAGGTGGCTCCCACAGCGTCAGCCAAGGCGGGGCCGCCGGTGATGTGGTCGGCGTGGACGTGCGTATCGACGACGTACTTGATGGTCATGCCGTGCTCGGTGGCGAGCTCGACGTACGGATCTGGGAACCGTGCCGGGTCGACGACGACGCAGCCGTGCCCGGGAACACCGATGACGTACGACAGGCACGCTTTCGCGGGGCGCTGCAGCTGCCAGCCGCTCAGTCCTTCGGGGAGACCGGGGAGGGGCCGAGGGACGAGCAGCTCGGCCCAGGCCGCAGTACCGCCGTGCAGGTTGCGAGTTGGTCTTGCCGCGCTCGGCCAGCATGTCCACGATGAGCTCGCTGCCGTTCCCGTGCGCGCAGATGAGCACTGTGTTGTCGGGCAGCTTCTCGGCGAGTTCGTCGACCGCGTCGAGGGCTCGCCACACCGGCATGTTCTCGGTCTCTACCGGTCGAGATCCCTCCACGACCCAGCTGGCGTACTCGTCCGGGTTCCGGACGTCGAGCATGAACGGCACGTGGCCGTGGTCAATCTCGGCGAAGAGTTCGGTCGGGGTCACAGTCCGTGCCACGAAGACCTCCAGGAGGCGAAGAGCTCTCGCGACGGTCGCGAGTGCCTCTGTACATGCGCAAACGCTAATACATCGAATGCCCAAGCGGAAGGAATTGCGGGGGATGAACCGAAAGTCCTTGCTACATGCGCATCTGCGCAAGTACGGTGACAATGACGGCGCCTACGACGGCGCCCACGGTCAGGAGGCGCGGCGGATGGCTCAGGACAAGGGTCCCGACAAGATGACCATCATCGCCTTCAGCGGTGACCTCGACAAGCTGTGGCCGACGATGATCCTGAGCTCAACAGGTGCCGCGTACGGCATGGACGTCACCGTCTTTCATACGTTCTGGGGACTTTTTCCCCTGGTCCGCGACGACGTGAAGATCACCGGCGACAACGCCATGACCAAGATGCTGTCAACCATGAACCCGCCGGGCTTCGAGCGGGCGAAGCTCTCCAAGCTCAACATGGGCGGCGCCGGCAAGTGGATGATGCGGCAGCTCGCGGGTCAGCACAACGTGATGCCGCCGGAGGAGCTGTTCGACATGTGTCTCCAGATGGGCGTCAAGATCTGGCCGTGTCAGATGACGATGGATCTGCTGGGTATCCGTGCCGACCAGCTGAGGCCAGGTCTTGGCGAGCCGGCGGGTGCTGCCACCGCTCTGAGCGAGATGTCCCGGTCCGAGATCCAGCTGTTCATCTGATTCGCCCCCACTGATTCAGCACGAGGAGGAGACATGGCCGACGAGGTCAGCAAGGTGGTCGACGCGAAGGGGTTGGCGTGCCCGATGCCGGTCCTGCTGGCCCGCAAGGGGATCGATGAGATCGAGTCGGGCCAGGTCATGCTCGTCGAGTCCACCGATGCGGGCTCGAAGAGCGACATTCCTTCGTGGACGCGCGACATGGGCCATGAGCTCATGACCAGCGAGACAGAAGGTCCGATCTTCACCTACACGATCAGGAAGGCCTGACGCAGTGCAGTACGGCTTCGCGATCGATCAACGCACCTGCATCGGCTGTCATGCGTGCACGGTGGCGTGCAAGACCGAGCATGAGATCCCCGTCGGGCAGTTCCGCACCTGGGTGAAGTACGTCGACAAGGGTCAGTACCCCTCGACCACTCGCGAGTTCGGCGTCATGCGGTGCAACCACTGCACCGACGCACCGTGCATCTCGATCTGTCCGACCAACGCGCTGTTCAAGCGCGACGACGGAATCGTCGACTTCGACCAACAGCTCTGCATCGGCTGCAAGAGCTGCATGCAGGCGTGCCCCTATGACGCTCTCTACATCGACGAAGACACGCACACCGCTGCCAAGTGCAACTTCTGCGCACACAGGATCGACCAGGGGCTGGAGCCGGCCTGCGTGGTCGTCTGTCCCACCGAGTCGATCTGGGTAGGAGACCTCGACGATGCCGAGAGCGGCATTCGCAAGTTCCTCAGCATCGAGCCGGTGCAGACCCGCACCCCCGAGCAGAAGACCGGGCCGAACGTCTACTACGTGGGTGCCAGCGAGGCGGTTCTCAATCCGCTCGCAGCGCCGGTGGACGACACCTACATCTGGGCTGAGCCCGACCCCCAGCGCGCCGAGAACCGAGACGACTTCACTGTCGATCCGGTGACACGTGCACGGACCACCCTGAACACTGCGCATCCGCGGCCGTGGGGATGGAAGGTGTGGTCCTACCTCTGGACGAAGTCGGTTGCTGCGGGTGCGGTGCTGGTTGCCGCCTTCCTCCTGGTCATTGACCAGTCCCCCACTGATCTCACCGCGGTCGTCGCTCCGTTGCTGGGTGCGGTGTTCGCCGCGGTGACTGCGGTGCTGCTGATCACCGACCTCAAGCGACCGGAGCGCTTCTACTACTTGCTGACCAAGCCGAACCCGACCTCGTGGCTGGTCTGGGGTGGGGTGATCCTCGGCGTCTTTGCAGCTGTCGTCGGGCTCTGGTTCCTCGGCGGTGTCTTCGGCGCCGATGCGCTCGTCGAGGCGATGGCCTGGCCGGCGATTCCGGCCGCCGTGCTGACCGCGGGGTACACCGCCTTCTTGTTCGGTCAGGCTGAGGGGCGCGACCTCTGGCAGTCGCCGGTCCTCTTCTGGCACCTGCAGGCACAGGCTCTGATGGCGGGAGCGGGGGCACTCCTCGTGGCCGCCCCAGTCGTCGACGCATCCGATGGCACGATCGCGGCCATCGCCATCACCTTCACCGTCGCCACCGCTGCACATCTGTTGATGCTGCTTGTCGAGCTGGGTGGCAAGCACTCCACACGCAACGCAGAGGTGGCGGCTCACATCATCGTGCGGGGCCGCTACGCCAAGACGTTCTGGTACGGGTCGGTGCTGATGTCGCTGGTGGTCCTGGCTGGCGGGCTGGCCGTGAGCCTTGGGGCCTCGGCGTGGCTAGGAGTGCTCGTCGGACTCGTGGTCCAGGTGCCGTTGCTGGCGTACGAGTCAGTGTTCGTCAAGGCCGCGCAAGACGTCCCGCTGTCCTAGGAGGTTGTGATGACGACGCATCCAGAGTCCCACCCGGCTGCACCGCCGGTTGAGGCCGATGCTCCTGAGGCATTCGGGCTGCGCGTTCGCGACAACCTCTCGAACTTCCCACCTGTCGACTCGTGGGACGACGTGGTGCTCAACGACGCGAAAGCGCATCCCCGCAAGGTCGAGAAGCACTACATGCTCGTTCCGACGACCTGCTTCAACTGTGAGTCGGCGTGCGGACTTCTTGCCTATGTCGACCGGGACGACCTGACGATCAAGAAGCTGGAGGGAAACCCGGCACACCCAGGGTCGCGCGGGCGGAACTGCGCCAAGGGCCCGGCAACGGTGAACCAGGTCAACGATCCCGAGCGGATCCTGACCCCGCTGCGCCGAGTGGGCGAACGTGGGGGAGGTCAGTTCGAGCCCGTCTCGTGGGATGAAGCCCTCGACGACATCGCCGCGCGCATCCGCCGAGCGATCGAGGAGGAGCGGCGCGACGAAGTGATCTACCACGTGGGGCGCCCCGGCGAAGATGGCTTCGCCGAACGTGTGCTGCTCGCGTGGGGGGTCGACGGCCACAACAGCCACACGAACATCTGCTCTGCCGGAGCGCGCCTGGGCTACACGCTGTGGGGTGGCTACGACCGACCGTCGCCCGACTATGCCAATGCCCGGGTCATTCTGCTGATCTCGAGCCACCTTGAGGCCGGTCACTACTTCAATCCCCACGCGCAGCGGATCATGGAAGGAAAGGTCAAGGGCAACGCCAAGCTCGTCGTGCTCGACCCGAGGCTGTCGAACACGGCCTCACATGCCGATCTGTGGATGAGCCCCTGGCCGGGCAGCGAGGCAGCCATCCTGCTGGCCATCGCGTCCTATCTGCTGCGTACCGACCAGGTGGCGTGGGACTACGTCCGGCGTTGGGTGAACTGGGACGTCTATCTGCGTGAGCTGCACCCTGACGCGGATCCCGGTGACTTCGAGGCATTCAAGACGGCCATCACCGAGGAGTACGCGCAGTACACGTTCGAGTACGCCGCCGAAGAGGCACAGATCCCGGCGGCACAGGTCGAAGAGCTCGCCAAGCTGGTGGCCGGAGCCGAAGGCAAACTGGCTGCTCATGTCTGGCGTGCGGCGACGGCCGGCAACCTCGGTGGCTGGATGGTGGCCAGGGCGCTCTTCTTCCTGACCGTTCTGACCGGCAGCGTCGGCACGGTCGGCGGGACCAGCCCCAACGGCTGGAACAAGATCATCCCGCATGGTCCGAACATGCCCTCCGGGCACGACCAGTGGAACGAGAAGCTATGGCCGGCTGAGTACCCCTTGTCGACCAACGAGATGTCGATCCTGCTGCCGCACCTGCTGAAAGAGGGACGCGGCAAGGTCGACACGTACTTCTCCCGGGTCTACAACCCGATCTGGACCAATCCCGACGGGTTCTCGTGGATCGAGGCATTGACCGACGAGAGCCTGGTGGGGCTGCACGTGGCGCTGACACCCACCTGGTCAGAGACGGCGATGTTCGCCGACTACGTCCTGCCGATGGGCCATGGCCCCGAGCGTCACGACACCCAGTCGTACGAGCAGTACGGAGGCAAGTGGCTCGGATTCCGCCAGCCGGTTCGGCGCGTGGCGATGGAGCGACTAGGGCAGGGGGTCGACGACTCCAGGGCCGCGAACCCGGGGGAGGTGTGGGAGGAGAACGAGTTCTGGTTCGAGCTGTCCTGGCGGATCGACCCGGACGGATCACTGGGTATCCGCAAGTACTTCGAGGCACCGGACCGCCCCGGCGAGAAGGTCACCATCGACGACTACTACGGCTGGGTGTTCGACAACCAGGTGCCAGGTCTGCCGGAGAAGGCGAAGAAGCACGGCATGACGCCGCTCGAGTACATGCGGCGCTACGGCGTGTACGAGATCGGCCACGACATGTATCGCCTCGATGAACGTTCGCTCACGGCCGCCGAGCTCGAAGGAGCCACCGCGGGCGCTGACGGCGTCCTGCGCAAGCCGACGACGCTCGACTCGACTCCACCGCTCGTGGGGGAGGCTGGGTCAGTAGGTGTCCAGCTCGGCGACGGATCCCAGGTTGCCGGCTGGCTGACGCCGTCGCGGCGGCTGGAGCTGTACTCACCGACCATGGTCGACTTCGGCTGGCCCGAGTACGCGACTCCCGGGTACATCGAGTCGCATGTGGGAGCCCGCGACATCGACATCGCCAAAGGTGAGCTCGTGTTGATGCCCACATTCCGACTGCCGACGATGATCCACACGCGATCGGGCAACGCCAAGTACCTGAACGAGATCTCCAACACCCACCCGCTGTGGATGAACACCGTGGATGCCGAGCGGCTGGGCTTCAGCACCGGTGATCTTGCCCGGGTGAGCACTGAGATCGGGCACTTCGTGGCTCGGGTCTGGTCGACCGAAGCCATTCGGCCAGGGGTCATCGGTCTCTCCCATCACATGGGGCGCTGGCGCAACAGCGAGAACGCCGGCAGTCGATGGGTGATGGGGCTGGTTGATGTCGGCCGGCTTCCCGATGGTCGGTGGCGGCTGCGCTACAAGGATCTGGTCAAGCCGTTCGACAGCGACGACCCCGACTCGTCACGGATCACCTGGGATGACCCAGGTGTCCATCAGAACCTGGCGTTCGGCGTCCACCCCGACCCGTGGTCGGGCATGCACTGCTGGCACCAGAAGGTGCACGTGGAGCACGCTCACAGCGACGACCAGTACGGAGATGTCGTTGTCGACACGGCGAAGTCCACCGAGGTCTTCCGTGAGTGGTTGGCCAAGACTCGGCCCGGGCCGAGCGCGTCGGGCATGCGGCGTCCTGAGTTCATGATGCGTCCCGTCAAGCCCGTACGCCGAGCGTTCTACACCTCGCCGCCACCGGAGTAGTCGAGAGCGGCCCCAGGCGTCGATTGCGGCAACGAACTTCGTACGACGTTCGTCATTACTGTGGACGCGTCCTTCGCACCAGGCTGCGAGCGTCGTCAGCAAGGAGCCGTCTTCGTGGGTGGAGTTTCGCGCTGGGCGGTGAGGCGCCCCGCCTGGGCAGTTCTGGTGTGGGTCGTGATCGCCGTGGGAATCGGACTGGCTGCCAGCCAGCTCGGCGGTCAGTACAACGACACCTTCGAGTTGCCGGACACCGACTCGGCCAGGGCACAGACGATCCTTGCCGACGAGTTCGGTGCCGAGGTGAACGCAGCGACAGCCGAGATCGTCTTCACGGCGTCCGCGGGCGGCCCGATCGACGACGTTCGGACAGAGGTCGAACCGCTCCTCGATCAGGTGGCCGGGATCAGCGGCATCGAGGCGGTCGCGAGTCCGTACGCAGCGGATGCTTCCGATCAGGGGCTGGTGAGTGAAGACGGAACGGTCGGTCGTGCCTCGGTCACCTTCTCCGATCCGCAGGAGAGCGTCGACGTCGAGGCCGTCGGCTCCCTCATCGACGACGTCGAGGCGGCACAGTCGGCCTCGCTCGACGTCGGTGTCGGCGGCCAGGTGATCGACTTCGCAGGATCGGAGCCGCCGAAGTCGGAGCTGCTCGGCGTGGGGGTCGCTCTGGTCATCCTGCTTCTGATGTTCGGCTCACTTGTCGGTGCGGGCCTGCCGATCCTCACCGCGCTGTTGGGGCTCTCGGTCGGGCTCGGTGCGGTGACGTTTGCCGCTCGGTTCATGGACATCGCCACCTTTGGGCCGACCCTGGCGGCCATGATCGGTCTTGGCGTCGGCATCGACTACTCACTCTTCGTGATCAATCGCTACCGACAGGCCGCCGACGTTGGACGCGACCCCAAGGAGGCCGCCTACGAGGCGGTCAACACCGCGGGCCGTGCGGTGGTGTTTGCAGGCACGACCGTGATCATCGCGCTGATGGGGCTCTTCGTGCTCCGCATCAACTTCATGAACGGTCTCGCGGTGGGGGCATCCCTCACCGTCCTCGCGGTGATGCTCACCGCCGTCACGCTGCTTCCGGCGGTCGTCAGTCTGCTCGGACGGCACGTGTTCGCCATCCGCATGCCGTGGGCGCGTCATCGTGCGCCCCATCCCGAGGGCAAGGCACTCGCGCGCTGGGGACAGGCGCTCCAGGGGCGCCCGTGGCTCTACGGTGGAGCAGCCCTGATCTTCATGCTGCTGCTGTCGGCTCCCGTGCTCGCCATGCAACAGGGCTTCCCCGACGCCTCAGGAAAGGCCGAGGACAACACCCAGCGCATCGCCTACGACCTGACCTCGGAGGGATTCGGGCCTGGCGCGAACGGTCCCTTGTTGGTGGTCGTCGATGTCCCCGACGAAGGTGACCTCACCGGTGCTGAGGCGCTGTCGACGGCGATCGGTGAGGACGCCGGTGTGGCTTTTGCCTCGCCTCCTCAGCCCACGCCAAGTGGTGAGTACGCCGTCATCTCGGTGCAACCGACCACCGGTCCACAGGACCAGGCCACGAGCGCCACTCTCGAACGCTTGCGCACCGATGTGATCCCCGGCGCCGTTTCCGGCGGCGGCGGGGTCGCCTATGTCGGGGGCCAGACGGCGATCATCGAGGACTTCGGCCAAGTGCTCGTCGACGCGTTGCCGCTCTTCCTGCTGGTGGTCGTCGGGCTCGGATTCCTGACCCTTCTCGTGCTCTTCCGCTCAGTCATCGTGCCCCTGGTGGGCGTGGTGGCGAGCCTGCTCAGCTTCGGCGCGGCGCTGGGGGCAACGGTCGCGGTGTTCCAATGGGGGCACCTCGCGGGCCTGTTCGGAGTCACCGGCACTGGCCCGATCCTGCCGTTCCTGCCCGTGATGCTGTTCGCGATCCTCTTCGGGTTGTCGATGGACTACCAGATCTTCCTGGTCAGCCGTATGCAGGAGGAGTGGACGCGAACGCACGACAACCGCGTGTCGGTTCGCCGAGGGCTGGCGGGCTCCGGTCGTGTCGTTGCTGCCGCGGCGGCGATCATGGCCAGCGTCTTCGTGTCGTTCGTCTTTGGTGACGACAACACGATCAAGATGTTCGGACTCGCCCTTTCGGTGGCGGTACTTCTCGACGCTTTTGTTGTGCGTCTGGTCCTGGTGCCTGCTCTCCTGACGGTCATCGGCAGCGCGAACTGGTGGTTGCCGCAGTGGCTGGCGAAGCGTTTGCCGGCCGTACACATCGAGACCGAGGCCGAAGCCTCCGAGATCAGTGACGTTGAGACGGCGGAGCCAGCTCAAGCTGTGGGCTGACTCCCGCTCCGACGCCTGGTTCAGGGTCGTGCGCATCGCCATTGGGAAGTGGCGCGACACAGATGCGGTTTCGTCCGCTGCTCTTTGCCTCGTAGAGCGCCGAGTCGGCGCGAGACATCAGGAGATCGATGGGTTCGCCCTCGGTCCGCTGCGCCAGGCCGATCGACACCGTCTGACCCATCGGGACGCCGGCGCTCAGGCGCTTGAGCACGGTGAGCGCGTCTGCCGGATCACAGCAGGGAAGCGCGATCGCGAACTCCTCCCCACCCCAACGGACGAGCAGGTCGTCAGGCCGCACCAGATGACGCCATGAGTCACCCAGCGCTCGCAGCAATGAGTCTCCGGTCAGGTGACCGTAGGTGTCGTTGTAGACCTTGAAGTGGTCCAAGTCGGCGATTGCCACGAACAGTGGTCCGTCGAGCAGCGTAGGTATTTGGTCTCGCCACGCACGCCGGTTGCCCATACCGGTCAACGAGTCGGTGAGGGCGCTGTGTCGCAACTTGCTCATCATGTCGGCACGCTCGATCGACCAGCCGATCTCCTGAGCGAGCAGACTGACTGCAGCACTGGTCTGGGCCGGCAGTTCTCTTCGTGGGTTTCGCCACGCGAGATGAAGGACACCGTGCACCACTCCGTCGTGGCCGAAAGGATGGACGAGGATGCTGCGGGTCTCACCCTCGGAGCGTGGAGCGGAACTCACTCGCGGGTCGCGGCGGGTGTCCGGCACATAGAGGGGGCGGCCGCCGACGTAGGCCTCGCCTGCGAGTGAGGGCTCGCTCAGGGCGAGGCGTCGATCCGAGTGCTCGATGCCGAGGGACACGCTACGGCGCAGGTGGTGTGATCCGTCGGGCTCGAGGATCAGGACCACGGAAGCCCCGGAGATCTCGTCGAAGAGTGCGACAGGCCATGCTGCGAGGGTCGTTGTCCTGCCTGATTCGTTGCGCGGCGCCGGCGACCTGGGCCAGCGTCTGCTGGGCGTCCCTGGCCTCCTGCTCGCTGCGAGCCTTCCGCTGCACCAGCGTTGAGATCGTCCATACCGCCAGAGCAGGAACTGTGATGAACACGATGATTCGGCGGACGTCTGTGGTGGTGAGATCGGAGGCCCCGTCCAGCATCGTCACTGCGATGACGCCCGAGAGCATCAACGCCAGCGTGATGAGGGCGTCCAGCCGTTCACCGTGAAGGCTTACCCAGAGGGCCGGCAGGAACAAGACGAGCGTTGCACCTGAGCCTGCGCCTCCTGTGCCGTGCACCAGAAGAGTCAGGGAGAGGAGCCACGCATACGTCCAGGCGTTGAGGCTGACCCGCCCGCCGTGGCGAGCCACCGCGACGGCCAGGCCGGTCAGGGATACCAGCATGAGGACCAGGCCGATCACCAGGGCCCCTATCTGGGACTCCCCGTCCCCACCCAGGGACACCAGGGGAGCCGCCAACCCGGCCATGGCGAACGGCGCGACCTGCAGCGCGGCAACGCGCAGTCGCGATGTGGAGGGTGCCGGCTCCTGATTCATCGTGCTTGGAGTGTCGGCAGGTCGGCGAGGTGCCCTGAGGAGGTTTCCGACCCGAACTGCCATGCCGTTCAGGTCCCCGCCCCTTCATCGTCAGGCAAGTAGGCCGTGAACCTTGGCGGCGATCGCCTCGCCGGCCGCGCGATGACCCTCTGCCTCCCAGTGCCACGGGTCGACAGGGCTCGGTCTCGACCACGCCCGAGAGGTCGAGGAAGTCGCAGGACACGGTGTCCAGGTACTCGCTGAGCGCGGCTCCCAGCGCGAGGGACTTCGCCTCGGCTCCGTGGTGGTGCGGGTCGCCCTCGGGAGCTATCTCCCCGACGACGTGGGGCGCGACCACCAGCGGTCTCGGAGGAGTCGTGCCATCGGGACCGAACTCGTCGCACGATCTGACGATCGACACGAGTTCGCCTGTCCCTTGCACGATATCGGCGACCGACACGTAGGGAAGCGAGACGTCGTTGGTGCCGAGCAGGATGACGACCAGGTCGATCGGGTGGCTGGTCTCCATGGCGGGTACGAGCAGGTCCTTGCCGCTTCGCCACGGCCGCGGGAGGCGGTCAAACGTTGTCGTGCGACCGTTCAGCCCGTTCTCGACGACGTGGTACCCGTCGCCCAGTTCCTTCCTCATGACTCCCGGCCAGCGAACGTCCGGTTCGTACCGACCTGTGTCGAGGTCGGGGATCGCACCCCAGGTGTTCGAGTCGCCGTAGCAGAGCACTGTGAACATTGGAGCACGGTAGCGCGTGAAGTGCCGCCACCCTGGCGCCGGTCATTGTGGAATCCTGGCGGCATGCCATCACCTGCAGCCCCCGCCGTGACGCGGCTGTCGACGACGCCGATCAAGGGCTTCGCCCTGAGCCATCCCGACACGATCGAGCTGGACTCCAACGGGGCTGTTGGAGACCGAGACTTCTTCGTCGTCGATGACAAGAGCCGCCTGTTGTCCATCACCAGGACGGGAGAGTTCGCCTCGTGGCGCGCTGTATTCGACCGACGCAGCGACCTCCTGGAAATCATGTCGGAGGATGGCCAACGACTCGCCGCACCGGCGACCGGTTCACGGCCGCTCGCGGTGGACTTCTCCGGGACCCGGCCGATCCCAGGGCATCTGGTGGAGGGACCGTGGAACGACTGGCTGTCCGAGATCGCCGGGCAGCCGGTCTTCCTCGTGCGTACCGAGACGCCTGGCGCCGCTTTCGACGAGTACGCGATGACGATGCTGTCTGACGAGTCGGTCGCAGAGCTGGGTCGGCATGCGCCAGACGGCAGCATCGACCCACGCCGGTTCCGCATGTTGATCGGGTTCAGTGGGGTCAGCGCGTATGCCGAGGAGACCTGGCACGGGCAGACCGTCCGCATCGGGTCGGCAGCACTTCGGATGGGGGGACCGGTTCCCCGGTGCAATGCCACCACGCGGAACCCGGACTCCGGAGACAGTGATCTCAAGACGTTGCACCTGATCCACCAGCACCGCGGAAGACAGACCAACGAGTTCGGCGACGGACTCAACCTCGGGGTGTACGCCGAAGTCGTCACACCAGGGACGATCTCGGTGGGCGACAAGATCTCAGTGGGCGTGTAGGCGCTTGTAGGTGCGCTCGATCTGAGTCCCGCGGTTTCGGGCCCTTCGCCCGTGCCGTTCCGCGACAGCCGGAGGTTGGATCGGAGGAGGCAACCACGATTGCGCGACGCGGTCGCGGTTCGTACCGGAGGTCTGGCCGTGACTACTGAACCCCTTCTCGACCCGGAGACCACGCCGAAGGACCCCAAGGGGCGAATGCGGCTACCGCAGGCGACGGCCTTGATCGTGGGCACGATCATCGGGGTCGGCATCTTCAACCTCCCTGGCTCGTTGGCTGCGTACGGACCGATCAGCCTGGTCGCGATGGGACTCACGACCGTGGGTGCACTGGCGCTTGCGCTGATGTTCGCCATGATGTCGCGACGCCTGCCGGCAGACGGGGGTCCTTATGCCTACGCGCGGGTGGCCTTCGGCAACGCCACCGGTTTTTCCAACGCGTGGCTCTATTGGATCACTGCCTGGGCGGGCAACGCCGCGATCGTGGTCGGGTGGGTCTTCTACGTGCAGTTCTTCCTGGCGGAGTTCTGGGACGTTGCCTGGTCGGTCACAATCGCGGGCGTCGGTGTCGACCTGTGGTCGATCAGTTTGTGTCTGCTGGGTCTGTGGCTGCCGGCGGCCATCAACCTCAGCGGGATTCGGAGCATGGCGTCGTTCCAGCTCTGGACATCGATCATCAAGTTCATCCCGTTGGCGATCATGTCGACCATCGGCCTCTTCTACATCTCGAGCGTGAACTTCGAGCCGTTCAACGTCAGCGGCGAGCCCACCATCGCAGCCATCGGCGGCGCGATGGCGCTCTGCCTGTTCAGCTACCTGGGTGTGGAGACTGCGTCGGTCGCTGCTGCGCGGGTGGAGAACCCCGACCGCAACGTGCCTCGCGCCACGATGATCGGGACCGTGGCAGCGGCAGTCGTCTACCTGCTGTCGCTGGTTGCCGTGTTCGGGATCGTCGGGAGCGCTGGATTGGCGGAGTCGCAGGCGCCGTTCTCGACCGCCTTCGGAGACATGTGGGGCGGGTGGGCGAGCCAGGCAGCTGCTGCAGCTGTGATCGTGTCGGGGTTCGGTGCCCTCGTCGGCTGGACCATGATCTGCGCAGAGATGCCGCTGGCGGCAGCCAAGGACGGCGTGTTCCCCCGTCGTTTCGCAGAGCTGTCGTCGCGCGACATGCCGGTCTTCGGGATCGTGATGAGCACGGTCTTGGCGTCTGTCGTGATGGTGCTCTCGTTCCTCGGCAGCACCGGGTACGACGTCTTCAACATCTTGGTCTACATGTCCGGAATCACAGCGGCGATTCCTTACGCGTTCTCTGCTCTGGCCCAGTTGAAGTGGCGCATCGCTGACCAACGTGAGCTGCAGACGCCGCGCTTTGTTCGGGACGTCGTGGTGGCTCTGATCGCCCTCGTGTTCTCAGGCCTGTTCATCTGGTACTCGCGGATGACCGGTGAGCCGTTCCTGAAGGAGTACGCGCCCTTCATCATGGCGGGTGTGGCCTTCTTGGTCGGGATCCCCGTGTATCTCACGCAGAAGGATCGGATGGGTGAACCGCAGCAGGTGCCCGACTACCGCTGAGTGCTGCACTCAGGTCACGTCGTCCTCCGCAACCCACGCGCACTAGTCCCATGGATAGACGGGCTCGTAGCGTCGCTGCTCGCGAAGCGCTGAATCCAGCCCCTCCGGGTAGGGAGTGTCGAGGTCATCGAGAATCTCAGCCGCCACCCTGCTCCCCGACTCCGCGCCACCGTTGAGGTAGCCCTGGCTGTAGATCGACGTGTGTTCCCCCGCGAAATGCACTCGGCCCTCCGGGCGACCCATCAACCCGAGATATGACGTCATGTTGCCAGGGAGGAAGGCCGCATAGGAACCGCGGACCCAAGGGTCCTTGGTCCAGTAGTCGAGCCACACATCACCGGTGCGTGCGTCCGCGATTCCGGGCAGCATCTCGTCAAGTGCAGCCAGCGTCTGCTCGGACACCGCGGCTGGCGCAACGCCGTGCGCAGTGTCCGTCGGGTAGGTCGCCCCGTCCCGCCCACCGGCGAAGATGGTGAGGAGTGAGTACTGGGTGTTGCTGGAGTCAGTGCTTCCCGACTCCCACGTGCTGAACTGGGGGCGATCAGCCCGTTGCAGATAGCTGCTCCAGTTCCCGAAGTCGCGAAGAGGTTGGTCGAACTGCAGAAGCACCTTCGAGTTCGTCCCCATCCCAAGGTTCTCAATGGCCGCCATCTTCGCGTCAGAGAGGCCTGCGTCGACGACGTCGACGTCCCGCAACGTGGTGAATGGCGTGGCGAGCACGACATAGTCGGCGACCACCGGAGCGGTTGAGCTGTCAAAGACCAACTCGTAGCCGCCACTGGGCAGGCGCCGAACGGACTCGAGGGCGGATTCGAGAGTGACAGATCCCGGCGGGAGCGTATCCGTCATCGCTTGCGGAACCTGGTCGTTGCCCCCACGAATGGTGTAGCGCTCATCGTCGTCGGGTGTCTCAACGGCGTAGTAGTCGATGAGGTTGGAGGCCGACAGGGTGTCTGCGTCCAAGCCGTACCAGCTTGCTTGCCCGCTGGAGAACAGTCGTCCCATCGGCGAATCGATGGACTCGCCGGTCTCGGTCTTGATCCAGTCTGCCTGGGTCATCCGATCGAAGGCGATCGCGCGCCGTCCGGCGTCGGTCGCGAAGTACGATCCGTTCTGCCTGGCTGTCGCGGCAATGCGCCGAGAGGCCTCATTGATCGGCGCCATCAGGTCCTTGCGATCGACATCGACGCCGTCGACCCAGGTCAGCGATGAGGTGCCCGGCTCCCAGGTGCTCCACAGGTCATCGACCTGCAGCCCGAGCTCACGAGCAAGACCGAGCATGTGGACATGGCGCGTGTCGATGAACTCACCGCCGTGCTCGCCGACGTGGTCGGCGGCCCATCCCCTCGAGCTCCAACATCTCCCGCCCACTCGGTCACGTGCCTCGAACACGCGCACGCTGATGCCGGCCTGGTTCAGGCGATAGGCGGCGGTCAAGCCGGCAAGACCTGCTCCGACGACAACGACCTGAGGTTCGTTGTCGGACCCGATGCCCGACGGAGCGATGCTTGCCGAAGACCGCGTCGATGACCGGTCGGACGTGCAGGCAGCGACCGCGAGGCCGGCTCCGAGCAGAGCTGTCGATCGCAGAAAGGTACGCCGGGTGAGTGTCGACGCGCGCCAAAGCGCTTCGTCCGACGAGAAATCCCGCGTCACTCCGGTTCGCAGCCGAGCGAGAACCAACGACCGGAGGAGCTGATCCTCGGCTGAGCGTCGACCTCCCGGCATGCCTTCCGTCCTTCGTCGTTCCGGTGTGCGCGATCGAGACGTGGAGCGTAAGCCTAGCCGCTCAAGGAGTGGACCTCGCTTCCGCTCGAGACACTAGGGTGAAGGTCCATGACCGACCTTGCCGTGGAAGTCCATGGGCTGCTCAAGGAGTACGGGGGAAGCCCAGCCGTCGATGGCATCGACCTACAGGTCGAGCGCGGCGAGTGCTTCGCGCTCCTGGGCCCCAACGGTGCTGGCAAGACGACGGCCATCGAAATTCTCGAGGGCTACCGCGCGCGTGATGCGGGCGATGCACTGGTCCTCGGTCACGATCCCGGTCGTCCCACCCGCGCCTGGCGGAACCGTATCGGCATCGTCCTGCAGACCGCGACGGACAACGCCGAGCTGAGCGTGCACGAGGTGGTCAGTCACTTCGCCCACTACTACCCGAACCCGAGGAACCCGGAGAGCGTCATCGAGGCAGTCGGGCTGTCCGAGAAGGCCAAGACTCGAACGCGGAACCTGTCAGGGGGCCAGCGGCGACGGCTGGATGTTGCCCTGGGGATCATCGGTCGGCCAGAGCTGCTGTTTCTTGACGAACCCACGACTGGTTTCGACCCAGAGGCGCGTCGAGACTTCTGGGATCTCATCGACCAGCTACGGACCGACGGGACGACCATCCTGCTCACCACGCACTACCTCGAGGAGGCCGAGCAGCTCGCCGATCGTGTAGCTGTCATCGCCGGCGGAAGGATCGTGGCGGAGGGGACACCGTCGTCGTTGGGTGGCCGCGAGGCCGGCGATGCCGTGGTGTCGTGGCGGACGCCGGACGGCGTCCAGACCATGAGTACGGCCGAGCCCACCCGGCTGGTGTCCGAGCTGGCCGCCCAGTACGGCGGTGAGGTCCCCGAGCTGACCGTGCGCCGCCCGAGCCTGGAGGACGTCTACCTGTCTCTCGTCGGCCGCCCCGCGGGGAAATCGTCCGACGCCGATGTCATGGGGGAGCTATGACACCCACGCTCACCATCGGCTGGCGTCGCTTCCAGATCGAGGTCAAGGAGTTCTTCCGAGAGCGCGAGTCGGTCGTCTTCACCTTCTCGTTGCCAGTGCTGCTGATGCTGATCTTCGGATCGGTATTCGCGGTGAGATCGCTCCAGGACTTGGCGTCACGTTCTCGCAGTACTTCCTCGCCGGAATGATCGCCTCGGGGCTCGTCTACAGTTCGTTCCAGCAACTGGCTATCGCGATCCCTCCGGAACGTGACGACGGCACCTTGAAGCGGATCCAGGGAACACCGATGCCAAAGGCGTCCTACTTCTTGGGCAAGCTCGGTGTGGTGCTGGTTGTCTACTGCGGCCAGGTCATCCTTCTGCTGCTGATGGGTGTGGTGCTCTTCGACGTCACACTGCCGGACACAACGTGGCAGTGGTTCACCTTTGTCTGGGTCAGTGCCCTCGGTTTGGCGCTGTGCACGCTGCTGGGAATCGCGTTCTCCAGCCTGCCTCGGAACGGACGTTCGGCCTCCGCGTGGGTCACGCCGGTGATCTTGGTGCTGCAGTTCACGTCCGGGGTCTTCTTCGTCTTCCGCGACCTGCCGACCTGGATGCAGACCTTCGCATCGATCTTCCCCCTCAAGTGGATGACGCAGGGGATGCGCTCGGTCTTCCTGCCGGGGGAGTTCGCCTCCCAGGAGCCGGCGGCGGTCTGGGAGCTGCCGCAGGTTGCGGGGATGCTGGTTCTCTGGACGGTCGTTGGTCTCGTGCTGGCGCTGACGACCTTCCGCTGGCAGCGCCGCGGAGACGGCTAGCGAAGGCCCTAGTCTGTTCGGCAAGGTGAGGGAGGTGAGCGACGATGAACTGTCCGGACTGCGGAACGGCCAACGAGAGCAGCCGGAAGTTCTGCATCGAATGTGGGACTGCGCTCGAGAGGCCGTGCACTCGATGCGGCACAGCGAACCCTGCGGCCGGCAAGTTCTGTGGTGAATGTGGGGCAGCTCTGCTGGTGGGGGCTTCGGCCACTACGTCGGAGCAGGAGTCAGAGGATGCCGTGACTCGCCCCACCGAGAGGCGACTTGTCTCGGTGCTCTTTCTGGATCTCGTCGGGTTCACCACGTTGTCGGAGCACAGGGACGCGGAGGATGTGCGATCCCTCCTCGAGGCCTATTTCGAGGTCGCCAAGACGGTGATCGATCGTCATGGTGGAGTGGTAGAGAAGTTCATTGGTGATGCCGTCATGGCTGTCTGGGGTACCCCGGTCACTCACGAGGATGATGCCGAGCGAGCCGTTCGAGCTGCTCTCGAGCTCTTGGACGCCGTCGCCTCGATGGGGGCGGAGCAGGGGGTCGAGCTCCAGGCCCGGTGCGGAGTACACACCGGCGAGGCTGCGACCGCCCAGGGCGTCGACCACCAGGGAATGGTCACCGGCGACATGGTGAACACCGCCTCTCGGCTCCAGTCGGCTGCTGAGCCGGGCACCGTCCTCGTGGGCGAGGCCACCTCCCGGGCGACGTCCGGAGACCATCGCCTATGAGCCGATGGGTGAACACAGTCTGAAGGGTAAGGAAGAGTCGACGCCGGCGTGGCGAGCCCTGCGCGTGGTCGCCGAGCGCCAGGGACTCAACCGGATGGCGGTCGAGCCTCCGTTCGTGGGTCGCCACGAAGAGCTGAGACTCCTCAAGGAGCAGCTGCACGCCACCGGACGCGAGGGAAAGTCGCGCGTCGTTTCTCTGACCGGCGTCGGCGGCATCGGCAAGTCCCGGCTGGCCTGGGAGCTGTTGAAGTATGTCGACGGCCTGAGCGAGACGATCTGGTGGCACCACGGGCGGTGTCCCTCCTACGGCGACGGCATCACCTTCTGGGCATTGGGCGAGATGGTGCGGATGCGCGCCGGAATCGCGGAGACGGATGCGCCAGGGGTGTCGAGGGCGAAGCTTGCGGCGTCTGTCGCCGAGTACGTCCACGGATGCGGAGGAACGGCGGTGGCTCGAACCTTGCCTGGCATTTCTGCTCGGTCTCGACGAACGTCCCACCGGCGGTCGTGACGAGCTGTTCGCTGCCTGGCGGACGTTCTTCGAGCGGATCAGCGACAACGGCACCGTCGCGATGGTCTTCGAGGATCTGCAGTGGGCAGACTCCGGTCTCCTCGACTTCATCGAGTCGCTGCTCGAGTGGTCTCGGGGTCGTCCCATCTTCGTCCTCACATTGGCCCGACCAGAGCTCACCGAAAGCACGCCACACTGGGGGGCGGGGACGCGCAACTTCTTGTCGCGACATCTGGAGCCTCTGAGCGACGAGACCATGGCCGAGCTGGTGGACGGGGATGGTGCCTGGAGCCAGTCAAGACGCGATCGGTCGCATCGTGGAGCGGGCCGAGGGTATGCCCCTGTATGCCGTCGAGATGATTCGCATGCTTGCGGGGCAAGGAGTCCTTGAGCTGGTAGGTGGCAGCTACGAGCTGGTCGCGTGACCTTGGTGAGCTGGAGGTGCCGGAAACACTCCACGCGCTGATCGCCTCGCGGCTGGATGGCCTGGGTTCCGGCGATCGTGCCCTGCTTCAGGATGCGGCGATCTTGGGCAAGAGCTTCACGCTCGAGGCGCTATCGGCTGTCACGGGCGCCACCCCGTCTGAGCTGGAGCCACGTCTGCTCGACCTCACGCGCCGAGAGTTCCTGGTCCACGAGCTGGACCCACGCTCACCTGAACGTGGCCAGTACGCCTTCGTCCAGGGCATCATTCGCGAGATCGCCTACGGCATGCTCTCCAGGGCAGACCGACGGGCACGTCACCTCGCCGTGGCCCACCACTTCGAAGCCGTGGGAGACGACGAGCTGGCCGGCGTCGTGGCCTCGCACTATCTCGAGGCGTTGAAGGCGACGCCGGAAGGCGCCGACCGCGAGGCGTTGAGCGCCCGCGCCCGCGACTGGCTCGCACAGGCTGCCGGAGCGCGCTACTGAGCTGGGATCTCCTGAGCAGGCCCTGGCGCTGGCCGACCAGGCGCTGGCGATCACTCCCAGGGGCCAGGAGCGTGCGGAGATTCTGCAAGTAGCCGCGGATGCCGCCGGAGATGCGCTGAAGACTGAGCGCCAGCTCGACTACCTCAGCGAGGCTGTGGAGGTGCTAGGCTCGTTGGGTGATGACGAGGAACAGCTCAGGGTGATGGGGGTTCTGGCGTCCGAGATCGGAGACCACAACGACGTCGATCGGCTCTCCGAGATCCTGGAGCAGATGCGCCCCCGGATCGGCACGACTGACAGTCACCTGGCTCGTGCGGAGTTCGAGCAGGCCTCGGCTTTTCTGCGCTACTTCGAGGGCGATCTCGAGGGCTCTCTGGCCTGTATCGAGCGAGCACTTGCAGGATTTGAAGCGGGCCATGCGGATGCGAGATTCCGCAAGACCCTGACGCTTCGCGCGAACCTGCTCGATCAATCTGGGTCGTCACCGAGAGGCAGAGACACTAAGTCGCGGCATGCTCGCCGTCGCCAACGAGGAGAACGACCTGCGGACCGCGGCCACGGTGCTGATCGGACTGTCGATCGAGGCCGAGGAAGTGCCGCCGAGGCGCTTGAGCTGGGGATGGAGGCGGCCGCTGTCGCCAGACGCGGCGGCTGCGGTCGCCCCCACATCATCGCTTTGGTCAACTCAGCGGAGATGGCCGTGGAGTGCGGTGCGTGGACGACTGCCGAGGAAGTCATCGCCGAGCTGCAGAGCATGACGGGGCTGCCGGCGGACGCGACGGACGCCATTGAGCAGGACCTTGCGTTGCTCGCCGCCTACCGCGGTGACGTCAACGCGGCCCGACAAGCGATGGAGCGGGTGAGTGAGGTGACCACTGCTTCTGCGGATCCGACCCTGCGCTCCTGGAACATGCGGGTTCAGTCGGTGTTGCTGTTGTTCGAGGGAGATCTTGAGGCTGCCTACGAGACGGCGATCGCAGCGCTGGACGCGGAGGCGAACGAGGGAGCCAACACGGACATGGCGGCCTACTTCGCCGGACGTGCGGCCTGTGGCTGGGTGACGCAGCCAAGGCTCGTGAGGCTCTGCGACGTATGCCGGCGGTTGAGAGGCGGTGGCACGTGGCCGTACGTCGTGCTCTCGAGGCTGGCCTGACCGCGCTCGAGGGCCGACCTGAAGAGGCGGCCACCGTCTTCGAGACCGTGCTTGCCGCACGACTGGCACAAGGCGATCCCTTCACCCATGCCTTCATCACGTTGGACGCGATGGCTGTGCTCCCTGAGGCGTTGGTGCCGGTGGGGGCGGTTGATACCGCCCGCGAGTACTTGAGCGGTCTAGGGGCCGAGGGACTGCTGGCGCGACTTCATGCGCAGAGTCTTCAGGGCGCACGCTGACCGGAACGACGAAGCCAGCGGTCGTTGACGATGATCACGACTGCGGCGACCATCACCAGCGTTGACGTGACTGCTGCGACGACGCCATCACCGGCTTCGGTGGCAGCGGTGAGGTTGAACGCGACGTGCCAGACGGCGACGAGCAGAATGCTGGCTCCGGATCCCCGATAGAGCCACGCCAGAACGAAGGACCCAGCGGTGATCCCTAGTGTCCAGCCGACGACCTCGCCGGGGTGGAATCCTTGGAACGAGCTCATGAGGAAGAAGAGCGGCATGTGCCACGGTGCCCACACCAGAGCCACGATGAGCGCCGTCACCGTGAGGTTGTGCTGACGCAGCAGTCGTTCGGCCAGGAAGCCCCGCCAGCCCACTTCCTCCCCGAAGCCGTTGACGACAAGGGCGACGATGATCGTGGCCGGCGCACCGATTCCGGCGCTGATGCCGCTGTAGAGCGTCAGGTCATCCGTCTCGCCGAGACTGCCGGTGGCAACGATGGCGATAGCACCCGCGAGCAGAATGACGAGGACGGACAGCCACCACCAGCCCACCCTCCAACGAGTGATGCGGGCTCCAGAGGTCGGCGAGACCTACCCGGCCGTCTGCCAGGGACGTGACGATGACCGCGGCGACCGCGGGACCGAGCAGTCCTGGCATCTGGCTTGGCCAGCCGACGCCGGCTCGAACTGTGTCATCGCCAAGTGCCAGTGGGATCCAGTAGGCCCAGGACAGCGTGTAGGCCAGCATGATGAAGGTAGGGAAAGGATGCTTGCTCACCCACCGGCGAAACCGCGGAGCCAGGTCTGTTGTGGTGATTGAAGTCGTCATACCAACCCCTGTGTGCACACCCCGGGCGGCCACACCGATCACTCTCTTTGAAGCACCGTCAAGTCAACAGTGGAGAGTCTTGTCCTTGCAGAGGCATAGGTCCCTCAAGGCCAAGACCTGCGTGAGGGGATGAGGAGACGGGTGACCTACTGCGGCGGGCCCCAGTGGTAGAGGTCGTAGCGCGGAACCAGAGCAGCCATCGCCTCTGCAAAGGTGAAGGCGTCGGTGTAGAGCGCACGATCTGCGACTGCGGCGGAAAGACCCTGAGGGACGAGCTCGGTGAGGGCGTGCAGGTCCTGGATGTAGGAGATCCCGCCACAGCAGACGATGTGACCGCGTCCCAGCTTCAACACCGTGTCCAGAACGTGGCGCTGTGACTTTTTGCGCACACCCTTGGAGTCGACATCAGTCACCACGTAGGTGCGACAGTGCGCGGAGTGCAGCTGCTCGAGCAATGGCGCGAGCTCGAGACCATGGGCTGCCGATCCGGGGGCATAGATCTCCTGATCGTGAGCCGTGATCGCAACAGCAACGCGGTCGTCGGCATCTCCCACCGCACTCGTGACCCACGCCATGTCGGCCAGAGCCGCTGAGTCGATCACGACACGGCGGACGCCTGTGTTCAGGGCCCGGGTCAAAGACTCGTCATCCCGGATTCCTCCTGCCAGCTCGATGTGGGCCTTGCCTCGGCACGCGTCGATCGTCTGGGCAACGAGTGCGGAGTTGTCGCCACGTCCGGCGGCGGCGTCAAGGTCAGCGATGTGCACCCACAGCGCCCCTTCACCGATCCATCGGTTGGCCGCAGAAACTGGGTCGCCATAGCTGTGTTGATCGTCGGCTTCGCCGTGGCTGAGGACCTCGACCTTTCCGTTGGCGATCTCGACACCGGCCATGAGGGTGAACTGAGCATCAGACATGGCTCGCAGCCTACTTGGGCGGTTCGGTGCCTTGCTGCGGGCTGACTGCCATGCCGCGCTCGTCCTGGGTGACCTCCGGCCACGGGCGGCGTGCCCACTCGAGTCCTGAGCGTGCTGCAGCGACGATCTCGGCTGCGCTCTCAGCCACCAGCCGAGCCGACTCGGTGTGCCGGTCGACGTCGTCGACGCCTGCGAGCGTGAGCAGGCTGGGCACATCGGCGAGGCGCCCCGCGAGCCAGCCCAGCGGATCGGCCGGGATGGCGGGGTCAAAGACGCGGTCTCCCGGATCGCCGGCGTCCATCGTCGGGTGCCAGTGCATCCGGTCGGCTGCTCCGGGGGCTGACTCGAGCAGGTCCATTCGGCAGACCGCTGGCTCCAGCATGACGGCGGGCGAGGCGTAGATGCTTCCGACGTGCGTTGATGCGCTGGGTCGGATTTCGATCCGCACCCCGCGCTCGCGAGTGTCGGGCTCTGAGGCAAACGCTGGGTCAAGGAAGTCGATCCGCGCCACCGTCACTGTCAGGGTGCCGAAGATCCAGGCTGTCTCCATGAGGGGCCAACTTATCGAGGT
>CAWGPZ010000002.1:0-153029 GCA_963824605.1 uncultured Actinomycetota bacterium
GTGGGCCTCTCGACCATCGCCGCAAGTACGTCTGTTCTGATCTGGGCGTCCGAGCCTGCGCTCATCGTGCTACTTGCCCTCATCGTGCTACGCGAACGGCTGACTCCCCGCCTCTGGTCCGCGATCGCGATGGCGCTGGCCGGAGTTCTGCTCGTGGTCTACGCGGGAGGCATCTCGGGCAGTCCGGTAGGTGTCTTGCTCACGCTCGGCGCCGTCCTGGCATGCGCGGTCTACACCATCCTTGCGCGCATCTGGGCCGTGGACGATGCGGCCTTGTCCATCACATTGGACCAGCAGACTGCCGCGCTTGTGTTCGCCCTCGTGCTGGCGGCTGTCCTGCTCCTGGCCGATCCGAGGCAACTCGTCGGGGCGACTGCTCTCGGTGACATCTCGACGCGGGCATGGCTGGCCGCGATCATCTCCGGATTGTTGTACTACGCGCTGGCCTTCTGGTTCTACCTCTCGGCTCTCCGCCACGTCGAAGCATCGATCGCCGGCTCGTTTCTCACGCTCGTGCCAGTGTTCGGCGTCGCCGCGGCCATGGTGACGGGAGAACGCCTCGACATCCGCCAGTGGGTCGGGGCGGCTCTCGTAGTCGGGTCGGTGGCCGTGATCGCGAGCGCCTCCAGAAAGACCGAGCACTCGGCCTCGAAATCCAGCAACCAGGTGAGCACTCGGCGGGCTGTTAGGTACTGGTGGTGCTGGTGACCGCTCCAGACGCGTTCACGATGTGGACAGGCACCCCTACTCCGCCGAGGTCGCGCACAGCGGACACTCCCTCGGCATCCGCCGACCCGTGGTCGACCACGAGCACAGCTGCTTCGATCCCGCGCGCTCCTGAAGCTGCGGCTTGTGCCACGGCAGCCTGAAGCCCGGACAGATGAAGTGAGAGCAGGCTGACCGATGCGGAGGCATACGTACGACCCGTCTCGTCGCGTACGGCTGCCCCCTCTGCTGCCGACACCCGACCTCTGGCGCCTCTCGCCAACGTGACCAGCTTGGCGTCGTCGGGTGCTAGCTCGCCACCGCTCATCGCTTGGTCGGACTCGCTACTCATCATCGTCCTCTTCCCCCTCGGTGGCGATCGACTCAGGGAGTCGCGTGGCCAGAACGGTACCGACCTGGTTGCGGCGTCCGCTCGCAGACTCCGCGCACAGGTGCACTCCAGCGACGTCGACGGAAGCACCAGGGATGGGCACCTTGCCCAAGAACTTGGCCAGCATTCCGCCCACTGTCTCGACGTCCTCGAGGTCGTCGCTGTCGACGTCGATGTCGAACGCCTCGAAGAGCTCGTCGACATGCAGACGAGCGCTCACCCGAAGTGATCCATCGGGCAGACTCTCAATGGCTGGGCCCTGCTCGGTGTCGTACTCGTCGGCGATTTCCCCGACGATCTCCTCCAGGATGTCCTCAATGGTGACGAGGCCTGCAACCCCTCCGTACTCGTCAAGGACAACTGCGATGTGTGTTCGGCTCGCCTGCATGTCTCTGAGCAGCTCGTCGGCGGCGCGACTGTCAGGAACGAAGAAGGCCTCTCGCATGACTGACTCGACCTTCTCGGTCGATTCCGCTTCGCGGTGGTCGAACGCCCGCTTCGCCACATCCTTGAGGTAGACGATCCCCACGATGTCGTCCTCGTTGTCACCGATGACCGGGATGCGGCTGAACCCACTTCGAAGACCTAGCGAAAGCGCTTGACGCAGTGTCTTGTGCCGCTCGATGAAGACCATGTCGGTACGTGGAACCATCACCTCGCGCGACAACGTCTGCCCGAGCTCAAAGACCGAGTGAATCATCTGCCGCTCGTTGTCCTCGATCAGGGAACGCTCTTCGGCGAGGTCAACCAGATCGCGCAGCTCAGCCTCACTCGCGAACGGTCCGTCACGGAACCCTTTGCCGGGGGTCAGCGCGTTCCCGATCAGGATGAGGAGCTTGGTGAGGGGCGCGAGCACCGTGGCGAGCCGATGGACGAATGGGGCGGTGATGAGGGCTATTCGAGCTGCATGCTGACGACCGAGCGTTCGAGGGGCCACCCCCACTGCGACGTAGTCGATGACGACCATGACACCAACCGCGGCCAGAACCGCCTGCCATCGCTCGGCAAAGATGTCGAGCGAGACGACCGTGACCAACACGACAGCGGAGATGCGCGCAACAGCCCGGAGGAAGAGCGCCACATTGACGTAGCGTGCAGGATCGGCCAGGACCTGACGAAGGGCACCGGCCCCGCGACGTCCCTGCCGTTCGTACTTCTCAAGACTTACCCGAGATACCCGGTTGATCGCAGCATCGGCGGCCGACAGGACTGCGGCCATGGCCACCAGAGCTGCGGCGGCCACAAGTAGCCAGATGTCAGCGTTGGTCACGACTCGCTCACCGACTCCCATGCGCCGAGCAGACGTGCCTGCAGTCCGAACATCTCACGCTCTTCGTCGGGGGTGTGGTGGTCGTAGCCCAGCAAGTGCAAGATGCCGTGCGTGCAGAGCAACCGCAGCTCTGCAGCCGCATCGTGGCCGGCCTCGCGCGCCTGAGCCGCCGCGATGGACGGGCACAACACGACATCGCCGACGAGCTCGGCCTCGACCATCTCCGGGTCTGGTGCCCCACCCAAGTCGTCCATGGGGAAGGCCAGCACATCGGTGGGGCCCGACTCGCCCATGAACTGCTCGTGCAGCCGCTCCATAGCGGAGTCGTCGACCAGCTTCAGCGAGAGCTCGACAGCAGGATCGACGCCCATCTCACCCAGCACGAACTGCGCGACCTGAGCCAGCAATACCTCATCGACCTCAGTACCGGAGTCGTTGCTGACGGCGACCGTCATCGCACACCACGCGGACGGCGGTCGTGCGGGGACGGCTGTGACTCGTCGAAGCGCGAGTAGGCCTCGACGATGTCACTGACCAACCGGTGGCGCACGACATCGCGCGAGGTGAGCTGGGTGAAGTGCACGTCATCGATGCCGTCGAGGATGCCCTTCACGACCTTCAACCCACTGGCGGTGCCTCCTGGCAGGTCGATCTGCGTGATGTCGCCGGTGACGACCATCCGAGATCCGAATCCGAGCCTGGTGAGGAACATCTTCATCTGCTCCGGCGAGGTGTTCTGGGCCTCGTCGAGAATGATGAACGCGTCGTTGAGGGTGCGCCCGCGCATGTACGCGAGCGGGGCCACCTCGATGGTGCCCTCCGTCATCAACCGCGGGATGGTCGCCGGCTCCATCATGTCGTGCAGCGCGTCATAGAGCGGGCGCAGGTACGGGTCGATCTTCTCCGACAACGTTCCAGGCAGGAAGCCGAGCCGTTCGCCGGCCTCGACCGCCGGTCGGGTGAGGATGATGCGCGTTATCTGATTCGCTTGCAGAGCCTGAACTGCTTTGGCGACTGCCAGGTAGGTCTTACCCGTTCCAGCCGGGCCGACGGCAAAAGTGATCGTGTTCTTGTCGATGGCGTCGACATACCGCTTCTGGTTGAGAGTCTTGGCGGTGATGGTCTTGCCGCGATTGCTCAAGATGTTGTGTGTCAGCACGTCAGCCGGTCGCTCATCTTCGCGGTCGCGAAGCATGGCCACGGATCGTCCGACCGCATCAACCGACAGCCCTTGCCCGGTGCGCAGGACGGCCACCATCTCATCGACCAGCTGTTCGACCAGGGAGACCTCAGACGGCGGACCCGCGAAGCGCATCTGGTTGCCACGGACGTGAATATCGACGTCCGGAAAGAGCCGTTCGACTTCGCGCAGCAAGATGTCGCCCGACCCGAGCAGGCTCACCATGTCGAGGCTGCTGGGGACCACGACGCGGTGTTCTGTTTGCGGTGGTTCAGACTGCGAGCTCTGTGCCATTGATACCCCCTGGTGCGGGGGTGCCGCCTCTCTGTCTAGGGACTCTGCGCTCTCCATGCTAGGGCTTCCACCTACCCCGGAGGCCAGGTGAAGTCTCGTCCCGCCATCACATGGGCGTGAACATGGAAGACCGACTGCCCAGCAGATTCGCCGGTGTTGAGTACCAGCCGGAACTCGGCGAGGTCGAGGTCGGCCGCCACGGCTGCCGCGTCAGCCAGCAGTCGGCCGGCCAGCTCAGGATCGCTGGTGGCCATGGTCGCCACATCGCGGTGGTGAGCGCGAGGGATGACCAAGATGTGTGTGGGCGCCTGTGGCGCGACGTCACGAAAGGCCAAGGTGTCGTTCGTTGACCGGACAACATCGGCCGGGATCTCTCCAGCAACGATCTGGCAGAAGAGACAGTCATCGTTGGTCGTCACGAGTGCTCCCCTCGGGTAGAGCCCCGAGCCTACGGCCCCAGGTCGGCAGGGTGGCGAGGACCAACGTGGCTGCCACCACCCCCGCAGTCGACGTGCGCAGCACTGTTGGCCCGAGGGTGACGGTCGAGCCGCCCGCCTGCTCGAGCTGGGTGACCTCGGCAGGACTGAGTCCCCCCTCCGGACCCACGACGATGAGGACACGGCCGGCTGTCGGCAGCGCTCCCGACGCGATGACCTCAGTGAGGGGTTGACTGGCGGCCTCGTGCAGCACGAGGCAGACGTCTGCGTCTCTGGCGCGGTCGATGACCTCGGCAGTCTCTGACACCTGCGCCACCACCGGCCACCAGGCACGTCTCGACTGCTTGGCGGCCTCGCGCGCCGTTGCCGACCACTTCGCCCGGCCACGCACGACCTTCTCGCCCTTCCAGCGGCTCACGCAGCGTTCAGCCTGCCACGGGACGACCTGGTCGACGCCCACCTCGGTGAGCAGATCAACGGCAAGCTCGCCACGATCACCCTTGGGGATCGCCTGGACGACCGTGACGTGCAGGTGCGGATGCTCGATCGTCCGCACCTCGAGCACTCGGCAGCCCACTCGTCCACGCTCGGCCGAGGTGGCCTCGACGTCAGCGATGACACCGACCCCGTCGGTGAGCATGAGGTGCTCACCGACACGAATGCGCCTGACGACAGATGCGTGATGACCTTCGTCCCCCTCCAGCAGGCAGGTCTCGCCCGGCGAGACGTCAGACACGGACGCGAGATAGAAGACGGGAGGACTCACCGGCCGTTGAACGCATCCTTGAGCCGGGAGAAGAAGCCCTGCTGCCCGGCCGCGAACTGACCTGCTGGCTTCTCTTCGTCACGCAGGCCGGCCAGCTGCGTCAGCAGCTCTCGCTGTTGGTCGTCGAGGTCAGCCGGGGTCTCGACTGACACATGGACGATCACGTCGCCTCTGGCGCCGCCCCGAAGCTGGGGGACGCCTTCGCCAAGCAGGGGGATCTGCTGGCCGGACTGCGTGCCCGGACGAATGTCGACCTCCGTGAGAACCCCGTCGAGAAGCTCGAGGGGAATGCTGGCACCGAGCGCAGCAGCGGTCATCGGGATGTTGAGGGTGCAGTGCAGGTCATCGCCGCGGCGGGCGAAGAGTGGGTGGTCGAGGACGAGGACCTCTAGGTAGAGGTCGCCAGGATCACCACCACCGAACCCCACCTCTCCCTCGCGGGCGAGTTGGATGCGCGTGCCCGTGTCGACCCCTGGTGGGATCTTGACGGTCAGCGTGCGCCTGGTCTGCACCCGGCCGTCACCCGAACACTCAGGGCACGGGTGCGGAATGGTGACACCGAAACCGTGGCACTGCGGACACGGCCGCGAGGTCATGACCTGACCGAGGAACGAGCGCTGCACCTGCTGGATGTCGCCGCGCCCACCACACATGTCGCAGGTGACGGGCTCGGTGCCGGCAGCGGTGCCCGCCCCGTTGCACGTTGCGCAGGCGACAGCTGTATCGAGGGTGAGCTCGCGGCTCGTCCCGAAGGCTGCTTCAGCGAGCTCGAGATCGACCTGTATGAGGGCGTCCTGACCCCTGGCCCGACGGGGGCGCGGCCCTCGGGGACTCGACTGGCCGAAGAAGGCGTCCATGATGTCGCCGAACCCAAAGCCCTGTGCGCCAGCGAAACCGGCGCCGTCGACCCCGAGGTCGTACCGCTCACGCTTGTTCGGGTCTGACAGCACCTCATAGGCGCTGGCGACCCGCTTGAACTGCTCCTCGGCGCCGGGGTTGACGTCGGGATGCAGCTCGCGAGCGAGCTTGCGGTAGGCGCGCTTGATCTCATCCTGAGACGCCTCGCGGGTGACTCCGAGCGTCTCGTAGTGGTCGCTCACGACGACTCCTCAACGATGCGGCCGACGTACTGTGCCACAGCGCGAACGGCACCGATCGTGCCTGGGTAGTCCATGCGAGTAGGGCCGATGACCCCGAGATGGCCGACTCCGGTGGCGCCGTAGGTCGAGCTGATCATCGACGTCGATGACAGGCCCTCGACAGGCAGCTCACGACCGATGCGGACGCTGACCTGGCTGGGCGCCGTTGCCTCACCTAGCAGGCGCAGCAGCACGACGTGCTCTTCGAGAGCCTCGAGAACTGGCTGAATGCTGCCAGGGAAGTCGGTATCGAACAGGGCCAGATTCGCAGTGCCAGCGAGCACGACGCGGTCTTCTCCGTCGCTCGCCAGCGACTCGACCATGGTGGCCAAGATCGCCGCCACTGCCGGACGGACCTCGGCCGGCATCGACTCGGCGACGCCCGCTGCGGCGTCGGGCATCTCGGACAGCATCTTGCCGTCGACAGCCTCGTTGATGCGATTGCGCAGGTCGGCAACGACGTCGTCATCGAGGTCGACTGCCACATCGAGCACCCGTTGCTCGACGCGTCCGGTGGTGGAGATCACGACCACCATCAGGCGACGCGGGCTCATCGAGACGATCTCGACGTGTCGAACCTGAGACCGGGTAAGAGACGGGTACTGCACAACGGCTACCTGGCCGGTGACCTGGGAGAGCAGGCGCACCGTGCGCATCACGATGTCGTCGAGGTCGACAGCACCTTCGAGGAAGGTGCCGATCGCGCGGCGTTCGGCGACGGACAACGGCTTGATGGTGGCCAGCCGATCGACGAAGAGCCGGTACCCCGTGTCGGTGGGGACGCGCCCAGCACTGGTGTGCGGCTGGGTGATGTAGCCCTCGTCCTCGAGCAGCGCCATGTCGTTGCGGATCGTTGCCGGCGAGACCCCGAGACTGTGTCGCTCAGCGAGAGCCTTCGACCCGACCGGCTCTCGCGTGGTGACGTAGTCCTCGACGATGGCGCGCAGCACTGAGAGCTTGCGTTCGTCGAGCATGGTCACCTCCTGATCGGCACGGCACGCTGGCACTCCCGCGCACTGAGTGCCAATACTAGATCCTCGCCGAATCAGGGGTGGATGACCAGTCGGACGCGCACTTCCGGGCAGGAGCTCACCACCCACCGGACGGGCGGCGGCGTCAGGCCGGGTGGGCGTCGTACAACTCCTTGTCGATCAGGTCCTTGATGAACGGGTTGAGCACGTCGTGGGTGTGGCCGTAGATCGACCCGTGGCCCATCCCTGCGAACTCGTGGTAGACACCGTTTCCCGCCTGCTCGGCCAGCTCCTGACCGTCCTGTGGTGGGGCCTGGATGTCTTCGGCGAACGCCACCACGTGCATGGGCACCGGGCAGCCGGGCAGCTGCGTCGTCTGGTCGTAGAGCAGACAGGACTCCCACTGCGGGATCAAGGACTCCTCGTTCGCCTCGCCGGAGAGCCACTCCTCCAGATCGGCGCGCAGCCTGGGCCACAGCTCTCGGTCCCCCAACACCTTGGCCGGATAGAGCATCGCCGCGTAGTGGGTGACGGCGAACATTCCGTCGAGGCGTCCACCTGCTTTGCGCAGCTCGATCTCGGCCTCCTGGAAGTCCCACCCCCATCCGATGCTGCGTGAGCCCGTGCCCATGACGATCGCTGAGCGCACAAGGTCGGGCCGATCGATGGCCACCTGCTGGGCGATTGCGCTGCCGAACGAGATGCCGACCAGCGACACAGGTGGTTCGCAGACCTGCTCGATCAGCGCGATGGTGTCGGCGCTGAACTTCTCCAACGGCCAGGGCATCGGCTCGGTGCAGGTGGTGGCACCTATCCCACGGTTGTCGAACGTCGTGTTGCGGAAGTACCGCTCGAAGTACGGCATCTGGTACTTGTGCCAGTCACTGCCGAGGCTGCCGCCACCCGCAACCCAGACGACGTCATGGCCTTCGCCGAACCGTTCGTAGTGCACTGATGCTCCTGGTACCTCACAGATCGGCATGTACGTCCCACTCCTCCTCAGCAGTGACCAGTCGCCGCACGACAAGATCGGCGAGCAGCCGGCCGCGCAACGTGAGCACGACGACACCCGACCCCCAGGCGTCGACGTCGATCAAACCCTCGCCAGCCATCGTGGACGCCTCAGCGACAGCTGCGGACGACAGGGCGACGGACGGGAGCCCTTCCCGCAGGCGTACCTCGAGCAGAACCTGCTCGAGGTGGCGCGTGGGAGCGTCGAGCACCTCGCGTGCCTGCGCCGGACTGAC
Source organism: uncultured Actinomycetota bacterium (assembly GCA_963824605.1). Lineage (GTDB taxonomy): Bacteria > Actinomycetota > Actinomycetes > JAHEKZ01 > JAHEKZ01 > JAHEKZ01. The sequence goes on from CAWGPZ010000002.1 coordinate 8,401, forward strand.
GCCCGCAGCCATGCGTTCAGCGTAGGCGCGGGGATGTCTGACGTTCCACCAGCGGACACCGCCCACGTGACCGTGCGCCCCTGGGCCGAACCCCCACCAGTGGCGCCCCGTCCAGTAGGCGAGGTTGTGGCGACTCACGAGCTCGGGTGAGCGCGCCCAGTTCGAGACTTCGTACCAGTCGTACCCGGATCTGCTGAGCACCTCGTCCGCGAGCTCATACTTCGCCGCCTGGTCATCGTCATCGACCGCCGCCACCTGACCACGATCGATCTGCCGGGCAAGTGCTGTGCCGGACTCGACGATCAGCGCATACGCACTGACGTGCTGGGGCTCGAGCGCGATGGCGGCGTCCAGCGACGCACGCCAGTCATCGAGGGACTCACCAGGGGTTCCGTAGATGAGGTCGAGGCTGATGTTGTCGAAACCCGCGGCTCTTGCCTGCGCGACCGCCTCGACCACACGACCGGGGGTATGGGTGCGATCAAGAGTGGCCAACACGTGGGGTCTGGCGCTCTGCATACCGAACGAGATCCGGTTCACCCCAGCCTCGCGGAGGTCTGCCAGCTGCGCCGGAGACACCGACTCAGGGTTCGCCTCGGTAGTGATCTCGGCACGGTCGGCAAGACCGAAAGCTTCGCGCAGCGCCCGCAGGATCAGAGTCTGATCACTGGCCGCGAGCAAGGTGGGAGTGCCGCCGCCGAAGAAGACGGTGGACAGTGGCGGTGCGTGGGGCACGACGTTCCTGGCCAGTTCGATCTCGGCCAGCACCGCCCCGACGTACTGCTGCTCCGTAGCTCCTTGCAGCTCGCCCGCTGTATAGGTGTTGAAGTCGCAGTAGCCACAGCGTGTGGCACAGAACGGCACGTGCACGTACGCGCCGAACGGCATGGCGCCGACTTCGCGCGCTGCCGAGTCGGGCAAGCGACCGCTGACGGGGGCCGGCTCACCGTCTGGCGGAGCGCTGGGCATCTGAGAGGGTCAGCCGCTCGCGATCAGACCGGCGTCGAGTCGCCAGGCACAAATGCCGGGCCGTGACCGGGAATGATCTGCGCCGGCTTGAGCGCCAAGATCCGCTGCCGTGACGCGCGCAGCACGCCTGCATCTGGTGCGAACGGGTCTTCGAGAGGCCCGTCAGCCATCCACCACAGGTGCGTGAGAACGACGACTCCGCCTTCGGTCTCGACGACCGTTGAGATGTCTTCGTTCGTGTGGCCTGGCGTCTCCAGCAGTCGGGTGTGTGGACCCACGGCAAACCCCTCGGCCGCCCGGTCTTCCCAGACATCACCTCGATAGATCGCCTGGAAGTCGTGGAACCGCGCATTCGGCGAAGAGCGCGGCGTTCAGGGTGTGGTCGAGGTGGTGATGGCTGAAGACGACATCGGTGACGGTCTCTGGAATAACGCCCAGGGCCGCCAGCGGGTCAAGGATCAGCTGGCGGTCGGCCACCATTCCAGGGTCGACGACGATCACGGCCTCACCGTCACGAATGAGCGTCACCGTTCCTGCGACTCGTTCGTCGGCATAGCCCTCGACAATGACGTCGACGGAGGCGCTCACGAGGATGAGTACATGTCGTCGAGGATGTCTGAGTACATGTTCTCGACCACCCGTCGTTTCATCTTCTGGCTCGGCGTGAGCTCACCGGTCTCGACGGTGAAGTCATGATCGAGGATGCGGAACTGCTTGATGGTCTCCCAACGATTCAACGTGCCGTTGAGCTCGTCGATGCACGTCTGCAGGTGTGCCCGCACCTGTGGGCTCCTGGTCAGGCCGTCGTAACCATCGGAGATGCCCTCTGACTCGGCCCATTGCGGCGCCGTGTCGGGGTCGAGCGTGATCAAGGCGCTGGCGAAGTTGCGCTTGTCGGCGTGCACCACCACATGGCCAACGATCGGGCTGGACGCCTTCAGGCGGGCCTCAATGGCCGATGGAGCGATGTACTTGCCACCGGACGTCTTCACCAGGTCCTTCTTGCGGTCGGTGATCCGGACCCGGCCACCTTCGTCGATCTCACCGACGTCACCTGTCGAGAACCAGCCTTCGGCATCCAGGACGGCGGCTGTCTGGTCGGGAATGCCGTGATAGCCACGCATGACGCCAGGGCCGCGTACCTGGATCTCGCCGTCGTCGGCGACGCGGATCTCGCTACCGGGGAACGGCTCACCCACCGTGCCGAACCGCCAGTTGTGTGGACGGTTGAGGCAGGTACCCGCGCTCGTCTCGGTGAGGCCGTAGCCCTCGAGGACGAGCAACCCGGCGGCTTCGAACCACTCGGCCACCTCACTGCTGAGTGCCGCGCTGCCCGACACGAGATAGCGGATGTTGCCCCCCAGGCGTGCCCTGACCTTCTTGAACACCAGAGCGTCGGCGAGGGCGTACTGGATCTTCAGGAGACCGACCGGCTCCAGGCCTTGTTGCCGGCGGCGAGACACCTGGAGACCGACGGCGAACGCCCACTTGGCGATCGCGGCCTTGGCGCCACCTTCGCCAACTGCAGTCTGGATGACTCTGGCGCGCACCTTTTCGAAGATGCGTGGCGCACCGGCCATGAACGTGGGCTTCACCTCGGCCAAGCCATCGGCGATCTTGTCGACGCGGCCGTCGACCGCACTGGGGAAGCCGATCTGCAGCATGGCTGCCAGCAGCACCTTGCCGAACGAGTGCGAGAGCGGCAGCCACAGGAACTGGACGTCGTCGACCGAAAGGATCTCGACGGCCTCGATGCAGGCACCCTCGTACGTCCAGCACGACTGGCTGAGCTCGACGCCCTTGGGGCGGCCAGTGGTGCCCGAGGTGTAGATCAGGGTGGCCAGCTGCTCCGGCGTGATGGACGCGATCACCGCGTCGATGGCGTCGGGGTTGGCGCGCAGATGGTCAGCACCGAGCCGCGCGAGGTCGCGCCAGGCCATGACCCAGTCGCCGTCACCCTCGCCGTCGATGACGATGACGCGGGCAACATCCGGCAGCTGCTCGCGAGCGTCCCTCAGCTTGGCGAGCTGGTCGGCGTTCTCGGCGAAGACGAACCGGCTTCCAGAGTCGGCCACGATGAACGCCACGTCCGACGGTTCGGTCGACGGGTAGACGCTCGTGGTGGCACCACCTGAGCACATGACGGCCAGGTCGGCCAGGATCCACTCGTAGCGCGTCGAACAGATGATGGCCACCCGATCCTCGCGGCCCAGCCCCAACGCCAGCAAACCGGCGGCCAGATCGAACGACTGCTGGCCCACCTGCTCCCAGCTGAGGGCCTCCCAGCCCCTGTCAGTGGGGAATCGGAGCGCCTCTCGACGCGGCGTCGCGGCCACCCGGTCGACCAGCATCTGCGCGACCGAGCGCGCCGGGGTGGGGTAGGTGGCCTCTGCGCTGCCGGTGATCGGCATCGTCATGCGTTCCTCCGTTGATCAACGTGAACCCAGCGTAGGGAGCCAGGGGCCTCGGCACCACCGGAGACGCGCACTCGACTTCACCTTTCGCCCCCCAAACCCCCACAGCGTGTGAGTTCTCTGGGGCCATAGCCTCAGAGAACTCACACGCTGCGAGGGGTGGGGCTACTTCTTGGGGGCGGTCTCCTCGTTGGAGAGCGCTGCGATGAAGGCTTCTTGGGGCACCTCGACCCGGCCCACCATCTTCATCCGCTTCTTGCCCTCTTTCTGCTTCTCGAGCAGCTTGCGCTTGCGGCTGATGTCGCCGCCGTAGCACTTGGCGAGGACGTCCTTGCGGATCGCGCGGATGTTCTCGCGCGCGATGATCCGGGCACCGATCGCCGCCTGGATCGGCACCTCGAACTGCTGACGGGGAATCAGGTCTTTGAGCTTCTGCGCCATGGCGACGCCGTAGGCGTACGCCTTGTCCTTGTGCACCACTGCGCTGAACGCGTCGACGGTGTCGCCGTGCAGCAAGATGTCGACCTTGACGAGCTCGGCCACCTGCTCCCCGCTCTGCTCGTAGTCGAGTGAGGCGTACCCGCGGGTACGCGACTTCAGCAAGTCAAAGAAGTCGAAGACGATCTCGGCCAGCGGCAACGAGTACCGCAGCTCGACGCGTTCTTCTGACAGGTAGTCCATGCCGAGCAGCTGCCCGCGGCGCCCTTGGCAGAGCTCCATGATTGTGCCGATGAACTCGGACGGCGCCAAGACCGTGGCCCGGACCACCGGCTCGTGCACCTCAGCGATCTTGCCGACCGGGAACTCACTGGGATTGGTCACAACGATCTCGGTCTCGTCTTCCATGACCACCCGGTAGACGACGTTCGGTGCCGTTGAGATCAGCTCAAGGTCGAACTCACGCTCGAGGCGCTCGCGGACGATCTCGAGGTGCAGCAGCCCGAGGTAGCCGCAGCGAAATCCGAAGCCGAGCGCGGTGGACGTCTCGGGCTCCCAGACGAGGGCAGCGTCGTTGAGCTGTAGCCGTTCCAGGGCGTCGCGGAGCTCGGGGTAGTCCGAGCCGTCGACCGGGAAGAGCCCGGAGAAGACCATGGGTTTCGGGTCGCGGAATCCGGGGAGCGCTTGGGTCGCCGGCTTCGGGGCGTCGGTGACGGTGTCGCCGACGCGCGACTGCCGGACGTCCTTGACGCCCGTGATCAGGTAGCCGACCTCGCCGACGCCGAGCCCCTGCGTGGGCACCGGCTCTGGCGAGATGACACCGATGTCGAGCATCTCGTGGGTGGCGCCCGACGACATCATCTTGATCCGCTCGCGCGGCGTGAGACGCCCGTCGATCACCCGCACGTAGGTGACGACTCCGCGGTACGTGTCGTAGACCGAGTCGAAGATCATCGCGCGCGCTGCGGCATCCGGATCGCCGGTGGGCGGCGGCACCAGGGTGACGATCTCGTCGAGCAGCCGCTCGACGCCGATTCCGGTCTTGCCCGACACGCGCAGGCAGTCGTCGGGGTCGCAGCCGATCAGGTGGGCGAGCTCATCGGCGTACTTGTCGGGCTGGGCGGCCGGCAGGTCGATCTTGTTCAGCACCGGGATCACCTGCATGTCGTTCTCCAGCGCCAGGTACAGGTTGGCGAGGGTCTGCGCCTCGATGCCCTGTGCGGCGTCGACGAGCAGCACCGCCCCCTCACACGCCGCCAGCGACCGAGACACCTCGTAGGTGAAGTCGACGTGACCGGGGGTGTCGATCATGTTCAGGATGTGGTCGGTGCCGGTGGGCCCCGTCCAGGGCAGGCGCACCGCCTGCGACTTGATCGTGATGCCTCGCTCGCGCTCGATGTCCATGCGGTCGAGGTACTGGGCGCGCATCTGTCGCTGCTCGACCACACCGGTGGCCTGCAGCATCCGGTCGGCCAGCGTCGACTTGCCGTGGTCGATGTGGGCGATGATGCAGAAGTTGCGGATCACCGACGGATCGGTCGATGCCGCTTGCGGCACTCGGCCATTGGGGGTCGCGGGCACGCGGTGGCATTCCTTCTGAATCGCTCGGGGGTGTCGAGAGGGACGACTTATGGTCCCACGGCGGCCCGCGGCCCTGGTAGGCCCGTCACCGCGAGGGCTGCTTGGCGGCAACCACAGCCGGTTTGGAGGCTGGGCCACCCGGCCGGTAGCCTGGGCGGCCTGTGTGGCCGTCGGCCCGCACCGACCCACCAGCACGATCCCGATAGATCCAAGACGCAGAGGCAGAGCTCACCGTGGCGAACATCAAGTCCCAGATCAAGCGCAACCGGCAGAACCAGAAGGCCGAGGACCGCAACAAGGCGGTCAAGTCCGAGTTCAAGACGGCAATTCGCAAGTTCCGCGAGGCCGCTGACTCCGGCGACCGCGCCCAGGCCGAGGGCCTCATGCGCGAGGCGTCGAAGCTGGTCGACAAGGCGGCGTCCAAGGGCGTCATCCACAGCAACCAGGCCGCCAACAAGAAGGCCCGGATGGCCACGCGACTGGCCAAGGTCGCCTAGCACCCCTCGCCGGCCAGCGTCGGCACCTGTGAAAGAGCCTCGATCGTCGAGGCTCTTTTCCATGTTGGGAAACGTGCGCCAGGCGGTCAGTCAGTGCTGCCGCCGTGCGCGTCCTACGGCGATCAGCATGCGCTCAAGGGCGAACTCAGGGTCGACTGATCCGGTCTTCACATCGGTGTCGGCGACTGCCACCGACCTGATGGCCGAGGCCAGGCCAGGCTCGGACCAGTCGCGGGCGAGGGACCTGAGGTCTTTGACCTTCCAGGCCGGGGCTCCGGACAACGCCGCCACCGAGTCAGCTGGGGCTCCCCTCGGGGCGGTTGCCACCAGCGCCAGCTGGCGCAGCGACCGGCCACACGCTGCGGTGACCAGAACGGCGGGGACGCCGGCTTCGCGAGCGTGACGTAGGAGTCCGAGCGCCTCAGCGGTGCGTCCGGCCAGCACCTGGTCGGCGATGTCGAATCCTTGCACCTCGACGCGGCCGCCGTAGTAGCGCCGCACGGTCTCTTCCTCGAGCTGGTTCCCTTCGCCGAGGTCGCTGACGAGCTGCGCGCACGCACCTGACAGGTCGCGCAGCTTGGTGCCGACGGCGTTGATCAGGAGCTCGATGGTGCGCTGGTCTGCGTGGCACTTACGCGCGGCAAGCTCAGCCTTGACGAACGCAGCGCGGTTCGCCCGAAGTCCCCCTCCCCCCGACGGAGACGTCGGTGTCGAGATCGCCGCCGCCCCTGCCTTCTTGGCGGCATTGAGGATGCCCTTACCCCCGTTGCCGCCGCCGTGCACCAGCACCACCATGGCGTCTGGACTAGGCGCAGCCACGTAGGCCATCACCTCATCGAGCGCGTCCGCCACATCGGGGTTGGACTGCACGAGGTTCTCGATCCCCTCCACCACCACGATGGGCGCGCCCCCGAAGAGGGACGGTGACGTCGCGACAGCGAGCTGGCCCGACTGAAGCGCACGCGCCGAGAGGATGATGACTTCGGAGTCGGTGTCGCCGGAAGTGGCGACCAGATCCTTGAGCGCTCGCTCGACCAGCAACTCCTCGTTGCCAGTGATCACGGTCAGCGGTGTGGTGGGCATCGCCGCCAGCATCCCAGACGTCACCAACAGCCATCAGCCGGAGTCAGCCAAGCGCGACCACTCGAAGGCCATCGGTGCCCTTGACCACCGCCACCGCGCCGTCGGTATCGGTTCGGGCGACCACGGCCCCAGCGTGTTCAAGTGCGCTCACCAGCTCCGCAGACGGGTGGCCGTACGGGTTGCCCTCACCCACGCTGATGACGGCAACCCGACCTCCGACCGACGCCAGGAAGTCGGTGTCCTGGTACCGCGATCCGTGATGCGGGACCTTGAGGACGTCGACGGGCGGAGTCAGACCGTCGTGCAGAAGCGCCTGCTGGGCCTCCGGCTCGATGTCGCCGCTGAGCAGCAGGCGGACGCCCGCCACCTCGACCAGGAGCACCACCGAGGCGTTGTTGGCTGCCGAGCCTTCTCCGGCCACAAGATCGCCTGGCCACAGCACCTGCCACGAGGCCTCACCCCATCGCCCGGTCTGACCGACCTCCGCATCGGCCACGGCGATGTCGGCGACCTCGTGGGCCACCTGCTCGACCTGCTCCGGAGGATCCCGGAGCGGGCTGACGAGGACGGACTCGACCGCGCGCCCATCGAGCACACCAGCTATGCCGCCGACGTGGTCGGCGTGAAAGTGCGTGAGAACGAGCAGCGGCACGCGGTCGATCCCGAGACGGTCAAGGCACCGGTCGACCAGGGCGGGATCAGGGCCGGCGTCGACGACCAGACCTGCCCCCTCACCGAGGTTGACCACCAGGGCATCGCCCTGCCCGACGTCGCAGGCGACCATCACCCAGCCCGCTGGCGGCCACCGTCCGGGGCCGATCAGGACTGCGGCGACTAGCGCGCTGGCGAGCACCGAAAGGGCAAGGACGCGTCGAGGCCTCCACCAGGCGCGACGCGCGCCTACCCGCCAGATCATCAGGAGAACGCCCATACCCACCAGGGCAAGGCCGGCCCCGCCCCAGCCGTTTGGCCACGGCAGCGTGGCCAGTGGCGCTGACGCCGCCCGTTGGGCAATCTCGGCAATCCACGCTGCCGGCCACTGACCGCACCACGCCAACGCGTGTGCCAGAGCCGGCGACGCCGGAGACACCGCAGCCGCCGCTGCGCCGAAGACAGTGGCGGGTGCCACTGCCGGGGCGGCCAAGAGGTTGGCGACCACTGACAGGACGGCGACCTGTCCTGACAGCGCCACGACCAGCGGCAAGGTCGCCGCTTGCGCGGCGAGCGCCACGGCTACTGCCTGCCGCACCGAGATCGGCCACTTACCAGGGAGCCGCTCACTCCACCTACGGGCGAGCAGAACCAGCCCAGCTGTGGCCGCCACCGAGAGTGCAAAGCCCCACGACCGCGACAACCAAGGGTCGACCAGGAGCAAGGCGACCACGCTTGCCAACAGCGTGCGAACGGCCTGCGGTCGACCAGCGACACCGACCGCGACCAGAGCAATTGATCCCATCACCGCGGCCCGCAGCACGCTGGGCTGGGGCCGGGCCAGCAGAACGAACCACCCGACAGCGACCAGACCCAGGGCGACAAGCCAGTAGCTCCGCACACCCACCCACCGGGCAAGAAGCAGGACTGCACCCACGACGATTGCCACGTTGGCTCCGGAGACAGCTGTCAAGTGAGCAAGGCCGCTGTCGCGCAGGTCGGACGTGAGGAGCGGGGGCATCGCACTCGTGTCGCCGACGACCAGGGCAGGCAGCAGGCTCTGCGCGTTCTGCGTCGTGCCAGCAACAGCCTCGCGCAGGCCGCCGCGCATCGCCTCGGCCCGCCGCAGCGGGGATGGTGCCGATCCTTCGCTCTCAGGCGGCGTCGACGCGAACACGATGGCAGCGACGGGACGTGTCCGGTCACCTGGTCGCAGTGATCCGTCGAACGAGACGCTGTCACCCCACCTGATGGCGTGCCAGCCCTCGCCATCCCCCACGACCAGGAGCGCGACCCGCGCATCGACGGCCTCGCGTCCGGATGCAACCTGCTCCGCTCGCACGGTCAGGCGCACCTGTGTGTCGCCGGAGCCTCCGAAGGACTGGCGCTCCTTGAACTCCGGATCGGTCGTGACAACGCCAGTGACTGTGACGGTCCGGCCCTGGTCGGCCCACGTCGGAAGGACGCCCGCATCGCGCTGGGCGACGCGCATTGCCATGGATGCCATTCCTAGCGCCACCAACGCCAGAGCGACCACCGCCTCCGGTTTCAGACGCCGACGAAGGAACGCCGCGACCCCGACCAGCACAAGAACGGCGGCAAGCGCCTTCGACGGTGCCACCAACGGCCCCACCCACGAACCCACCCACAGAGCAGTGACCGGAATCGCGAGTCGGACGTCTAGCGGATGCTGGAGCACTACACGCGCACGAGCGGCGCGATGTCGGCGGAGATGGCTGGCCCGATCCCCGATACCTGTTCCAGCTGGTCGACTGAGGTGAATCCCCCGTTCTGCGTACGCCAGTCGACGATCGCGGCGGCCAGGACCGGACCGATGCCCGGCAGTGCCTCCAGTTCGACCGCTGTTGCCGTGTTCAGGTTGACCAGTGCCCCGGGTGATGGCGCACCGGAGCCCGGGCTGCCCGGCGACGCGGGAACCGTCGTGGACGGGCCGGCCCCCTTCGTCGGCACCGTGATCTGCTCGCCGTCGATCAGGATCTGCGCCAGATTGAGCACACCGGTATCGGCTTTCGCCCTGACACCGCCGGCCGATTTCAGCGCGTCGACCACCCGTGAGCCCTCGGGCAGCTCGACGACTCCCGGTCGATGCACCGCCCCGTCGACGTCGACCACCACCGCCCCGACTGCCGTGGGCGGCGCGCTCGGCTGCACCAGAACGTTCTCCTCTGTCGTGGCGCTGTCGACGGCGAGTGGGGAGGGCTCCCCCGGCACCTCGACTCCCCTGGGCCACCCGACGATGACCATGACGAGTCCACCGGCCGCAGCGGCCAGAGCGAGGGAGACAAGACCTCGGACGGTGCCGCCCTCCAGCCGCCAGGCCGCCGGGGGGCGTTCGGGAAGGCCGTGTCGGGGAGGTTGCCGATCAGCGGGCTCGCCAGTTCTGACAACAGGGGTGATGTCAGACGCGGCACCATTGACATCGTCGGCAGAGGGCACCCACCGCGGGATGACTGCCTGCAGGCGTGCGCGCGCCGCAGTGCCGTCGGGGCGCTCAGAACCAAACATCACGCGAACGTACGTGGCCGGCACCGGGTTTCGGCCACGTCGGACACCTGCTGTGGACAACGCCCATGGAAAGGGGGTGGGGAGGGCCTGCTCCAGCCTCATGGTGGACGTGCCGATCCATGAACAATGCGTCTGTGGATCGTGCTCGCCCTGGCTGCCTGCGCGTCGGCAGCCACAGTCCGGCATGTCATGGGCCACCGGCATCCCGTTGTCATCCCGATTCTCCTCCTTCCGGCGCTCTTCCTCGGTTGGCAGGAGTGGCACTTCCGCAGCGACCAGGCCGAGTTCTCCGCCATCGCCAGTGAGATCGCCGGACGCGACGTCCGCGTCCAATGTCAGCGGTTCACCGGTGCACTTCTGGATCCCACGGCTGAAGCCGGGTACGTGCAGTTCAATGCGGACGGCAGCCCCACCGACACCGGGCGCCTGGAACGGGACGCATGCAACGACCTACGCGAGTACTTGCACGGCGACAAGACGAGTCCAACACTGCAACACGTGATCGCCGTGCAGGTACTGGCGCACGAGTCATTTCACCTGGCGGGCATCCGCAGCGAGGCAGAAACCGAGTGCGCCGCGATCCAGCGCATCGACGACGTGGCGACCACCTTGGGGGCGACCCTCTCTCAGGCGCGCGCCCTGGCCGAGCGCTACTACGACGAGGTCTACCCGCGAATGCCGACGGCCTACCGGTCGAGCGAGTGCAAGGACAAGGGCGAGCTCGACGCGGCTCCGCAGAACACCTTGTGGCCCTAGCCGGACTGATCCAGCAGCCTCCCCAATGCGGGTCGACGCGCTCCCGCTCTCAAGACCTGGCCAGGATGACCGGATTCACACTGACCGGTCAGCGTGGGTCTCGGAGCATTCCCGTGGTCGTGTGGCCCAGCAGCTCGGATTGCCCGAGGATCTTCCGGATGGTGCAGCGGTTTGTGTTGTCATAGCGCCGGAAACCGCTGCACCATCCAGCAGCCGGGATCATCAGCGCGGGCAGACGGCCACCGCGATCATGCCCGGCCCTACGTGCGCGCCGACAACAGCGCCGACCTCGCCGACAGTGACGGCGACGGCACCCCCGGCGCGCTCCTGAATCCGGGCCGCAAGGGCGTGTGCCTTGTCGGGGTTGGCCAGGTGTTGCACGGCGACGTCGGCAGCGCCTTCACCGACCCGCTCCAGGGCGATCTCTTCCAGCCTGGACAGCGCCCGTGACGTGGTGCGCACCTTCTCCAGCGGAGCAACGTTGCCGTCCACCAGGTGCAGCAGCGGCTTGACCGACAGCGCCGAGCCGACGAGCGCCGCGGCTTTGCCGATGCGACCCCCCCTGCGCAGGTACTCGAGCGTGTCGACGTAGAAGAGCACCGATGCAGAGGCGCTACGTTCTCGGGCGATCTCTTCCACGCGCGCGGCATCGGCGCCGGACACTGCGGCCTGCGCGGCAGCGAGCACCGGGAAGCCCAGACCCATACCGATCGAGCGGCTGTCGACCACACGCACCGGGACGTCCACCTCCTTGGCCGCCAGCTGCGCTGACTCCACGGTCGCAGACATCGCGCCCGAGAGATGCACGGACACGATCTCGGTGGCACCCCCCAGAGCCAGTCGCTGGTAGGCCTCGACGAAGGCGGACGGCGCAGGTCGCGACGTCGAAATGGGACGCCACTCACGCAGCGCGTCTGCGATCGCGTCGGATGACACGTCGGTCTCGTCACGCGTCTCCCCACCCACGACGACCTGCACCGGTACCACCGTGACGTGCGCAGCTGCTGCCTGTGCCGCCGGCAAGTAGGCCGTGGAGTCGGTGACGACTGCGATGCTGGTCATGCCGGAACGACGTTGACCAGCTTGGGCGCACGCACGATCACGGTGCGCACCTCACGTCCATCCAACAAACGCTGCACATTCGCATCGGCCAGAGCCAGCTCGCGAAGCTCCTCCTCCGAGACATCCGGGGAGACCTCGAGTCGGGCACGCACCTTGCCGGCGACCTGCACCACGCACGTCACCTGGTCGTCAACGAGCAACGACTCATCCACGGCGGGCCATCCAGCCCGAGCAACGCTGGGCTGGTGCCCCAGCTTCTCCCACATCTCTTCTGCCGTGTACGGGGCCACGAGCGACAGCATCAGGGCAACAGCCTCAGCCGCCTCGCGCACCGCCGGGTCGGCGGGACCCGCGCCCGAGTCGATCACCTTGCGGGTGCTGTTCACCAGCTCCATGGTGCGGGCGATCATCGAGTTGAAGCGGAACATCTCAACGGCACGGCCACCCTCGTGCACCGCGTGGTGCGTCGCCTTGCGAAGGGCCGCGTCTCCGGTGGCTGGATCGCTGCCGACCGGCGATGTCACGTCGCTCGCCAACCGCCAGGCGCGCGCCAGGAACTTGCGCGAACCTGCCGCCGAGACGTCAGCCCAGTCGATGTCGTCCTCGGGCGGCCCGGCGAACACCAGGCTGAGCCGAATCGCGTCGACGCCGTTCTCGGCCAGCTCGTCAGAGAGCCGCACCAGGTTGCCACGGCTCTTGCTCATGGCCGAACCGTCCATGACGACCATGCCCTGGTTGAGCAGGCGCGTGAACGGCTCAGTGAAGTCGACGTAGCCGAGGTCGAACAGCACCTTCGTGAAGAACCTGCTGTAGAGCAGGTGCAAGATCGCGTGCGTCACGCCACCGACGTACTGGTCCACCGGCATCCACTCTCTCGCTGCCGCCACGTCAAAGGGGGCGGCGTCGAGACTGGGGTCGAGGTAGCGCAGGAAGTACCACGACGAGTCGACGAAGGTGTCCATCGTGTCGGTGTCGCGAGTGGCCGGACCTTCGCACGTGGGGCACGGAACATTGACCCAGTCGGTGGCTGCCCCAAGGGGTGACGTGCCTTTCGGCGTCAGGTCGAGCCCCTCAGAAGGCGGCAGCGTCACCGGCAGCTGGTCATCGGGAACCGGCACCTCGCCACAGTCGAGACAGTGGACGATCGGAATCGGCGTGCCCCAGTAGCGCTGACGTGAGATCAGCCAGTCGCGCAGTCGATAGTTGACGGCAGCATCGCCGTGCTCCTTGACGCGCAGGGTGTCGATGATCGTGGCGATCGCATCCGCCTTGTCGAGGCCATCGAGCGGGCCGGAGTTGACCATGGCGCCATCGCCGGTCGTGGCGATGCCCGTCTCGGCGGGGTTCTCGTCACCGGTATCGACGACGGTTCGCACCGCGAAGTCCGAACGCCCGCGCGAAGTCAAGGTCTCGTTGGTCATGGGCCGGTACCGCCATGATCGCGCCGTGGCCGTAGTCGGCCAAGACGTAGTCAGCGGCGTAGATGGGCAACCGCTCACCGTTGACCGGGTTGATCGCGTACCGCTGCAGGAACACGCCGGTCTTGGGTCGGTCTGTCGACAGCCGGTCGATCTCGGACGTCTGCCTCACCTGCACCAGGTACTTCTCGAACGCCAGCCCGACCTCAGGCGGAGCACCAGAAGCGAGCTCGGCTGCCAGGTCTGAGTCAGCAGCAACGACAAAGAACGTAGCGCCGTAAAGGGTGTCGGGACGGGTCGTGTAGACGGTGACCGGCTGGTCGCGCCCCTCGATCTCGAACACGACGTCGGCGCCCGTCGACCGGCCCACCCAGTTGCGCTGCATCAGCAGCACCTTCTCGGGCCACCCGTCCTTGAGCTGCTCCATGTCCTCCAGCAGCCGGTCGGCGTACTCGGTAATTCGGAAGTACCACTGAGTCAGCTTCTTCTTCGTGACCGGGGTATCGCATCGTTCGCAGAGCCCGCCCACCACCTGTTCGTTGGCCAGAACGGTCTGGTCGTTGGGACACCAGTTCACCTGTGACGGCTTGCGGTACGCGAGCCCTTTCTCGAACATGCGCAGGAACAGCCACTGGTTCCATCGGTAGAACTCGGGGTCGCACGTGTTGAGAACGCGGTCCCAGTCGAACGAGCACGCGTAGCGGCGCATCGACGCCTTCTGCGTCGCGATGTTCTCGTACGTCCACGCAGCAGGGTCGACGCCGCGCTTGATGGCGGCGTTCTCAGCAGGCAGCCCGAACGCGTCCCACCCGATCGGGTGCATGACGTTGTATCCGCGCTGCACCCAGTAGCGAGCGACGACGTCACCGAGGGCGTACGCCTCGGCGTGACCCATGTGCAGGTCACCTGACGGATAAGGGAACATGTCGAGGATGTACTTCTTGGGACGTGTGTCGCCCGGGTCGCCAGACCGGAACGGCGCCAGCTGGTCCCACACCGGCAACCACTTCTCCTGGGTGGCCAGCACGTCGTAGCCCTCGCGGGGCTCACGGTCGTCGGCCCCCGGTGCATCGGGGGTCCGCTCCGGGGCGGTGTTCTCGCTCATCGACATCCTCACTCGACCTGGGTCGCACTAGCTGCTGACAACACAAAGCCCCTCGCACGCGAGGGGCAGCCGCACCGACATCGAGCCGCGTACGGCTTCGTCGTCAGCGCGGCCCGGTAAGGAGCAGTAGGGCCAGCATGAGGGTCAGGGTACTCCCCCGGCTCAGGTGTTGCGCTGCTGCTCTTCTTCGGCAGCAGCCTCGGCCCGTGTCCGGGGCCCGCCTCGGCGGAGCGCGCGGCGCAGGTACATCTCCTGGTCGGCCTTGCCCAGCAAGGTGTCGAGGGTCCCTGAGTCCCATGGGGCCAGCATCGACCCCCCGGCACAGACCTTGGGCTCCCAGACGTCCGCTGGTACGGGCGGACTCAGCATGATGCGCTCGCGGAGTCGGCGCTCGAGCTCCATGGGGCTCATCCCCGGCCCGGGGCCGACGACGCAGAACTCATCGCCACCCCATCGAGCCACGACATCGGTGGCCCGGGTGATGGAGCGCAAGGCGTCAGCCACGGCAACGACGACGTCGTCTCCCGCCTCATGGCTGGCGACCTCGTTGACGTGGCGGAGCTGGTCGATGTCGACGTAGACGCAGTGCACCGCGTCGCCCGAGCGTCGAGCGCTCTCAACGATCTGTTGCCCGAGCATCGACAGCCCCTGGCGGTTCGCCAACCCGGTCAGCGGGTCACGCACCGACGTACGGGAGGCAGACTCGGTGAGGTCGGATAGGCGTTCGGCCATCCGCCGGCGACTGACCGAGGCCGCCACCGCAGCGACGGTCACGATGCATCCGGCACCGAGCCAGGCCAACGGCCACTCGGGAAGATTGGCGGCCGCGAGGCCAGCGAGCCACCCGACCCACACGGTGTAGACGACCCCGACGACCCAGCGGGTCGACAACAGGCTGGGGCCGATGATCGCCAGGGCAGCCAGAACAGCGAGCGACCAGGAGACATCGTCGGAGAGGACCAAGCCGAGGACGCCTCCTCCAGCAGGGACGAGCACCATGCCGACTGCGACGATCTCGGGCAGCGGCACTTCGTCGCGCCACACCCAGCTGGCGAAGGCGAGGACCGCAACCAGCCCGGCGGCCGCCGCCAGCCCGACAACAGCGGCGTCGGTCAACCCTGTGAGCGCGGCGGCAGCAGCCATACCAGCCAAGGTCAGGGTGGTGATGGCACCCAACCCGGGCAGGGCAGATCGCACGGCGTCCTCGTAGCGGGCGTCGTCGAGTTCGGCAGGACCGGACGTAGTCACGATGAGTTTGTCGTCAGACATCGATGGCACCTTGACGCATACCCCCTACAGTGCGCAGCCCATTACCCAGATGTCCACCCGAATGGGGGCCACGGAGGACAAGCGTCAGGCCGGTTCCTGTTGGGTGACGCAGTGGATGCCGCCGCCGCCCCGGTGCAGCCGGTCGACGTCGAGCTGGACCACTTCGCGCCCGGGGAAGGCGTCACGCAGCGTCTTGCGGCACGACCGGTCCCGATCTTGATCACCGAACTGGGCGGTGATCACCGCTCCATTGACCAGGGCAAAGTTCACATATGAGTCAAGAAATGAACGAGACGATGATCGGACTTCGCCAGGGCCCGCCATCTCGATGATCGTGAGACGGCGTCCGCGGGCGTCCTTGGACCGCGACAGGATCCTCAGCTGCTCGCGGGCATCGTGTGCCCAGATGTCGTCACGCGAGGGCGGCGGAACCTGGACCATGACGACGCCCGGTTTCACGAACCGGCTGGTGGCATCGATGTGGTTGTCGGTGATGTCCTTCCCGCGGAGACCGGGAACCCAGATCATCTTCTTTGCCCCGTACTCGGCCAACAACTCGCGTTCGATCTGGGCCTTGGTCTTGCCGGGATTGCGGTTGTCGTTGATCCAGCAGCTCTCAGTGGCCATCAGCGTGCCGTCGCCGTCACACTCGACTCCCCCACCCTCACCGACGATGTCCGCCCGCTCGAACCGTGCGTCAGCTCGCCGGGCAACCTGACGGGCGACCTCGGCGTCGTTGGCATGGATCTGTTTGTCACCCCAGCCGTTGAACCCCAGACCCAGGGCGCCGAGCGACCCAGTCCTCGCAGGTGCGGAAGATCGGCCCCGAGTCGCGCAGCCAGCAGTCGTCAACGGTAATCGACCCGATCACGCGCACGTTGCGTCCACACAGCCGTCGGGCCTTACGTGCCGCACCAGCGTCGCTGGCCAGCATGACCACCGGTTCGTAGCGCGCGACGGTGCGCGCGATCAGAGCGATGTCTTGCTGAATGCCAGGTAGCCAGTTGCCCCAGATCGCCCAGCTCGACGGCCAGGCCATCCAGGTGCGGCGGTGACGAACGTCCTCAGCGGGGACGCGCCACGTGCGCCGCAACTCGCCCTCAGCGGTCGCCGCCATGGTCGACGTGGGCGTGCCGGCTAGCGGGTCGTTCCCGAGCGAGCAGGCGGCCACTGACCCGGCTGCCACTGCGAGGAAGCTTCGGCGGGAGAGTTGACGCACACTCTCGGTGCGGTCGGGGTCGTGAGTCGATGTCATGCCGTCACCTGCAGCAGGTCGCGGGCCAGGGACAGCACGGCATCGAGCAGGGCGTCCCGCGTGGTCGACCCGTCGCCCAGTGCCAGCTGCACCGACAACCCGTCGGTCAGGGCGGACAGCACCGCCACGACCTGTTCGGGGTCGTCGGTGCGAAAGGTCCTGCGGTCGACGCCGTAGGCGATCACCTCGGCCATCTGCCGGCGCCACCAGCCATCGAACTGGGCCTGCACCTCGGCCACGTTCTCGTCGACTGCCGCGTGTGCCCACACCTCGAACCAGAGCAGCCACGCCGGATCGTGTGGGCCCTGAGCGGCCGCTAGCTCGATCAGTGTGACGAGCCGGCTCCACGGGTCGCGGTGTCGCTGCAGCGCGGCCAGCACGTCTGACTGGAACTGCTCCTCGCTTTGCCGGATGACTCGGATGAGGAGCTCGGTCTTCGACGGGAAGTAGTAGGTGACGTGGCCTACTGACATGCCAGCCCGCTCGGCCACGTCAGCCATACGCAGCTGAGCGAGGCCCTGCTCACTGATCAGCTCGGCTGCGGCGGTCACTACAGACAGCTCGCGCTCAGCGCCCTTGGTGCGTCGCTGCGCCATGGTCAGGCTCTGACTGGAGGACCGGTTGGGATCTGTTGGGTGATGCAGTGTGGGCCGCCGCCACCCTTGCCGATCGCCTCTCCGGGCACACCGACGACCTCACGGTCGGGGTGCAGACTGGCAATGAACTCGAGCGCTTCGACATCACTGCTGGCACCAGAGACCGGGACGATGACCCCGCCATTGGGCAAGTAGTAGTTGCAGTAGGCCTGGGAGTCGCCCGGTCCGGCGTCCAAGATCGCAATCTCTAGCGCGCGTCCGGCCGCGTCGGTGGCGCCTTTGAGCGCAGCCAGGTTGCGTTGACCGTTGTCGTACTCCGACGCGTCCGGGCTGGAGGGCGCCTCTAGGACGATGCGACCAGGGGCCACGTACTGCGCAATGCCGTCGATGTGACCGTCGGTACCAGCCGGTCCTACGTCGAGACTCTGGCCCACTGGCAGCCAGATGATCGTTGTCACCCCGAGGTAGTCGCGAAGCTCTTGTTCGATCTGTTCGCGAGACATGTCGGGGTTTCGGTTGGGGTTCAGCAAGCACTGTTCGGTGGTGATCAGGGTGCCTGCGCCGTCGACGAAGAACGAGCCGCCCTCCAGCACCATCGACGTGCGGAACAGCGGAACGCCGAAGTACTCGGCGAGACGCTCGGGCACCTCGCCATCGCTGTCATAGGGCTGCCACCGCTCGCCCCAGGCGTTGAAGGCGAAGTCGACGATCGCCACCTCGCCCGCGGCGTTGCGCACGAATGTCGGACCGTTGTCGCGCATCCACGAGTCGTCGAGCGGTGCTTCGAGCGCCGTGACGCCGGTGCCACAGAGGTCGCGGACCTCGCCAGCGAGTCCGGGCGGACAGACCATGGTGAGCGGTTCGAAGCCGGCAATCGCTCGAGCCACCGAGGCGTAGTCCTTCTTGGCCTCGTCCAGCCCCGGACCCCACAGGTCGCTGCGCGCGGGCCAGGCCATCAGGCAGCCAGCGTGCGGCTGCCATTCGGCCGGCATGGCGAACCCGGCGGCGGCGGGAGTGCCCTCGAGAACGGTGGCCATCGTGACTCCTTTGATCTCCGGGGAGAGTTTCTAGTACGTTATCCTAGAAACTTTGAGATGCCAGCGCAAGAGGGCCAGACACAGATCCATCCGTGTGGCCCTCTCGACAAATACGTTAGCATTCACTAACGTATTTCTGTGATCGACCCGTTGTCCGCAGCTGCAGAGCCCACGAGGCGACGCATTCTGCAGCTGTTGGCCGCACGGTCGATGACGGTCACCGAGATCGCCGCCGAGTTCACCGTGACACGGTCAGCCATCTCACAACACCTGCTCGTGCTCGCAGACGCCGGACTCGTGGAGGCCGAGAAAGTCGGCCGCCAACGGCTCTACCGGGTGCTACCCGGCGGTCTGCACCGTCTCCAGGCCGAGATCGACCGGTTCTGGACCAACGAGCTCGACCGGCTTGTCGAAGACACCCATCGCCCCTAGGAGAGACCAGTGAGCTACTCCAAGACCGTCGTACTGCCCGTCAGCCCCGATGAGGCCTACGCCCTTATCACCGAGCCCGAGCGTCTGCGTCGATGGCAGACGGTGTCGGCCGTCGTCGACCTGCGCGCCGGTGGCAACTACCGGTGGACCATCACCCCTGGGCACACCGCGGCCGGAACGTATCGTGAGATCGAGCCTGGTCGTCGCATCGTGTTCGGTTGGGGCTGGGTCGGCAGCGACACCCTCCCCCCTGACGCCAGCGCCGTCACGATCACAGTCGAGCCGGCGACCGATGGCGGGTCGCAGGTGACGTTGACCCATGAGGGTCTTGACGGCGAGCAGGCGCAGGCACATGCAAAGGGGTGGGACCACTACCTTGAGCGCCTTGGCCGGATCGCCAGCTCGGGCGACGCGGGTCCTGACGAATGGGCCGCCATGCCCGAGTCGATCGACCCGCTGTCAGCAGCTGAGGCGTCCCTTGCCGCGCTGCAACCCGTACTTCGCCGCCTGACGCCGGCCGACCAGCCGAAGCCGACACCCTGCGCCGACTTCACCTGCCACGACGTCGCCGATCACCTCATGACGTCGATGGAGCAGCTCGGAGCAATGGCTGGGGCCACGGTCACCAACCCCAACAATGGCTCACTGGAGAACCGCGTCTCCGTGATGGCGGCAGAGGCGATCGACGGATGGCGCCAGGTCGACCTCAGCGGAACCGTTCCAGGTCCGGGAGGCGGCGAGATGCCGGCATCGATGGCAGCAGGAATTCTGCCCATCGAGATCGCCGTCCACGGCTGGGACATCGCGCAGAGCAGCGGTCAGCCGTTTGCCCTCCCCGACGACCTCGTCGCCTACCTCCGGGGCATTGCAGAGACCCTCGTTCCAGGGGGACGCGGCAGTGCCTTCGCCGACGAGGCTCCAACACCGATCAACGCCAGTCCGCTCGACCAGCTCGCGGCCTACACAGGCCGGACTCCCCTCAACGCCTGACCAGCCATCCCCCACAGAAGGGCACACCATGACCGCGAGAAAGTATGTCTTCATCTACCACGCACCGATGCCACCAGCCGATGCCACGCCGCCGTCAGCTGAGCAGATGGAAGCCATGATGGGCGACTGGAACGCTTGGGCCGGCCGCGTCGGCGATGGGCTGGTCGACTTCGGCACCCCGCTCGGGCACGGCAAGAAGGTCACGCCGTCCGGTACATCGGACAGCACCAACGACGTGGTGGGTTACTCGATCATCGAGGCGTCCGACATGGACGCCGCCTTGGCGCTGGCTCAAGGGCACCCGCACCTGAACATGCCGGGCGGTTGTGAGATCGAGGTGCACGAGGCTCAGCCCATCCCTGGGATGGAGTGACGTCTCGGTCTCGAGGGTGGAGCTACGGGGATTCGAACCCCGGACCTTCTGCATGCCATGCAGACGCGCTACCAACTGCGCCATAGCCCCGCGAAACGCCAACTCTACCGGGGGCGTAACACCGGACCAAACCGGCCCGCACCGCTCACCGTGCATCCGCAGCATGCATCAGCAGACGGTGATCAACGGTCGTCGCCGAGCACCACCTGGGGCAGGCTGCCGGCGTTGTGCTCGACCAGTCGCCAGCCAGTCCGGCCCTCTTCGAGGACCGACCAGCAGCAGTTCGCCAAGCCACCAAAGACGCGCCAGTGATCGACCGGCAGGTCAAGCATGCGACCGATGACGCTGCGAATCGTGCCTCCGTGGGAGGCCACCACTGCCACTCCCCCGGAGTCCAACGCGGCGGCCGCTGCCCGCACGGCAACCGCCGCGCGGTCACCCACCTGGCTACGGGTCTCGGAGCCTCCGGCCGGCACGTCTTCACCGGCGAGCCAGGCGACGTACTGAGGGTCGGTCTTGAGGTCGTCGGCGAACCGGCCCTCCCAGGTACCGCCGTGCGTCTCGCGCAGGGCGGTCGAAGGGCGCACCTCGACGCCGGCGAGCCTGGCCAGTGCTGCAGCCGTCTCGGTGGCTCGCGCCAGGTCGGACGCCACGATCAGCTGTGGCTTCAGGGTGGCGAGCTGCTCGGCGGCACGCGCTGCCTGAGCACGTCCGACGTCGTCGAGGGCAACGTCGGTCTGTCCCTGGAATCGGCGCGAGTCGTTCCACTCGGTGCGGCCGTGTCGCCACAGAACGACACGGCGCCGAGGCACACCCGGCGTGAACTCGACGCTCAGCTCGACACCTCAACGGTCTTGTCGAGGGGAATCGTCGGGCAGTCGCTCCAGAGCCGTTCGAGGGAGTAGAACGCGCGCTCGTCTTCGTGCTGCACATGCACCACGACGTCGAGGTAGTCGAGCAGCACCCAACGGTTGTCGCGCTCACCCTCGCGGTGCGCCGGCTTCTGCCCGAGACCGGAGAGGCGGTCTTCGATCGCCTCGACGATGGCACGCACCTGCCGGTCATTGGGAGCCGAGCAGAGCAGGAAGGCGTCCGCGACCGCGAGCTGTTCGCTGACGTCGAAGGCCACGATGTCGACCGCGAGCTTGTCGGCAGCAGCTGCCGCTGCCTCTTGCACCAGATGGACAGACTCGGCGATCGCGCTCACTCGGCTCCTCGATGACGCTGGACGGATGCCCCTAGCCTCTCACGCCTTGAAATCGGCGCCCAGGATCACGAACACGTCGGCGATCGAGCTGCCCTGCCCGTTCACCTGCACCGACGTCGCAGGCACGCCGAGCGTTGCCGCGATGTCCTCTCCCAGGGCCTGTGAGGCCGGCGTCGAGTCAGGGATCAGCACCAGAGTCTGCTCGTACCCGAACTGCTTGGCGTTGCCGCCGTTGAAGAAGTCGTATCCCTCGTCGCGCAACAGCGCGGCGGCGTCCTGCTCGATCCCGGGGGTGCCGACGCCGTTCTGCACGTAGACGACGATCTCTTCGCCACCTGAGTCCGGCGGAAGCGAATCGACGAGCAGGCCGGCCCGCAGCCGCTGCAGGCCTTCGGCCTCGACGACCAGGGCCGGGTTTCGCCCCCCGGTCTCCAGAGTGTTGACCGGCAACGACTGGTAGCTGGTGTCACCGCCTCGCCCCACGTCGCCGTAGCCCAGCAGGAAGTCGGCGAGGGACTCGGTGCTCAGGGTGGCGTTCTCGGTGGCGCCTGCTGCTTCGAGTGTCGCGAGCAGATCTTGGGGGTCCTCCGGCAGTCGCTGGGTGACCTGAGCCAGGACCTGACCGAAGCGCGCGAGGCGCGCCTCCTCGTTCTCATCAGGGGCCAGATAGTTGGCGAACGCCACCGCCTGCTTGGGGCCGAGCAGCTGTCCATCAGCCTCTCCGACGATGACCACCTGCTGTCCGTTGGGGGTCTCCTCCAGGATCTCGGTGTCGACATCCACCAGGACGCCATCGGCTGCCTCGACCAGCTGGGCGAGCATCTCGTCCGACACCTGCCAGGTGTCGTCGACAACGACATCGAGGGTGTCGGCCAACGAGGTGCCGGGGGCGCCGGTCTCGCCGAGCTGCACCGTGTCGCCGAACGGCAGGCTGCCTGGCGTGGGTCCCTCGACGAACAGACGTGACGGCACCAGCACCGAGCCGGCAGTGCCGTTGTCGACGTCGTACACCATCAACGCTCCGGACGTTGCGGCTTCCGACCCGGCGGCCAGCGTCATGGTCAGCGTGCGTTCGGTGCGCCCCGCCTCTGCGGGAGCCGCGGAGTCATCGCTACGGTTCGCCAGCCAGAACACCAGCAGCGCGCCGAGCGCGACGACACCGAGCACCGCCAGCGCGGTGACGAACCACCGCTGGCGCGCCTGCCGCTTCTGCGCTTCCCGCTGTTGGCGTAGTTGACGGCGAGACTGCGTCTGAACCGCCTTGGCCTTCGAGTCACCCGGCAGCACTGTCCTCGGCCCGGAGGCCGTCGAGCCAGGGCTCCCTAGCCGGTCGGCGAGCGAGACCTCGTCCTGGCCGCGCCGCTTGGCCGATGCCGGCGACTTGGCCGGCTTGGACGCCTGCACAGGCTGGTCCTTGCCGGCCTTCCTGGCTGCCTTCTTCTCCGGCCGGTGCCGGTGCCGCTCGGTCATGCGGCGTCCTGCCGGTAGAGACCACGTTTGCCGACATACCGGGCGACGCCTTCAGGCACCAGGTAGTCGATCGGCCGTCCGGAACCCACGCGCTCACGGATGTCGGTCGACGAAATGGCAAGGGCAGGAACCTCGACCAGGCTCACCTCGCCGGTCGGTAGCCCCGGGTCAGCCAAGGTGTGGCCCGGGCGCGTGACGCCGACGAAATGAGCCAGCGCGAACAGGGCTTCGACGTCTCGCCAGGTGAGCAGTTGCGCGAGGGCGTCGGCACCGGTGATGAAGAAGAACTCTTCGCTGTCGGTATACGCCGCTCGCAGGTCGCGCAATGTGTCGAGGGTGTAGGTGGGGCCGTCGCGGTCGATGTCGACGCGACTGACCGAGAAGCGAGGGTCGGTCGCTGTGGCGATCACGGTCATCAGATATCGGTCCTCGGCGGGCGAGACCGCCCGGTCAGATTTCTGCCACGGCGCACCCGTGGGGACGAACACGACCTCGTCGAGATCGAACGACGAGGCAACCTCACTTGCGGCCACCAGATGGCCGTGGTGGATGGGGTCGAACGTGCCCCCCATGACACCGATCCGCTGCATGGAGGCGACCCTACTGGCGATTGCGCCGAGAGCAGGCGCACCGGCCCAGTGGCGGGTTCGGTGTCGGGTTCAGCGGTCGGGGTTCAGCCGCGAGACCGCGAACAGCAGCAGGGCGAACAGAAGGAAGGTGCCAACGCCCAACGAGATGGCGAGCGGCAGGCCGGAGACCTCTTCTTCGGCCACGGTCTCCGACAGCTGGATCAGAGCAAGCATGCGTCACCTTCAGGTACGGGATGGGACGGGGACAGCCTATCGAAGAGCCTCGACTATGGGCGGATGTGGCCGTCTCCGGTCACGACGTACTTGGTGCTGGTCAGTTCGGTCAGCCCCATGGGACCCCGAGCGTGCAGCTTCTGGGTGCTGATGCCGATCTCAGCGCCGAACCCGAACTCACCACCGTCGGTGAACCGGGTCGAGGCGTTCACCATGACAGCCGCTGCGTCGACCTGTGCCACAAAGGCGCGGGCCGCAGACTGGTCTTCGGTGACGATGGCCTCGGTGTGTCCGGTCGACCACCGTCGGATGTGGGCCACGGCATCGTCGAGAGAGTCGACCACCCCGGCAGCGATGTCGAGCGAGTAGTACTCGGCCGCCCAGTCGTCGTCGGTGACGTCGGCGAACGAGACGCCCTCAGCTTCGGCGTAGGCGCGCATGCGCCGATCAGCATGGATCGTGACCCCGGCCTCGTCGAGCGCGGCCAGGGCCGCCGGGAGGAACTCGTCGGCGATGTCGGCGTGCACCAGGAACGTCTCGGCCGCGTTGCAGACGCTGGGACGTTGGGTCTTGGCGTTGACCAGCAGTGGTACCGCCTTGTCGATGTCAGCAGCTGCGTCGATGTAGACGTGGCAGTTACCGACGCCGGTCTCGATCACCGGCACGGTTGACTCCTCGACCACCGAGCGGATCAGTCCGGCGCCGCCCCGAGGAATCAGCACGTCGACCAACCCACGGGCCGTCATCAGGTGCTTGGCCGCCTCATGCGTGGTGCCGGGCACCAGCTGGATGCAGTCGCGCGGCAGACCGGACGCCTCGAGCGCATCCTGCATGATGCCGACGAGCGCCGTGTTCGAGGCATGGGCCGACGACGAGCCGCGCAGGAGAACGGCATTACCCGACTTCAGCCCGAGTCCAGCGGCGTCCACCGTCACGTTGGGGCGCGCCTCATAGATGATGCCGACGACCCCCATGGGCACGCGCACCTGCCGGACCTCGAGACCGTTCGGCAGGGTGAATCCGCGGATCACCTCGCCCACCGGGTCGGGCAGCTGGGCCACATCGCGAAGTGCGTCAGCGACGGCGGCGATGCGCTCGCGGGTCAGGGTGAGGCGATCGACCAGCCCGGCCGCTGTGCCCGCGGCTACGGCGCCCTCGACGTCGCCGGCGTTCGCGGCCACCACCTCGTCGACCCGGGCATCGAGGGCAGCCGCCATGGCGACGATGGCCGCGTCCTTGGTCGCGCGTGTTGCCGGTGCCAGGACAGTGGAGGCGGCCCGAGCGCGGCGCGCCGCGTCGAGCACGGCATCTCGTTCGCTGGGGACGGGATCGGCTGTGGTGCTCATCGCACCAGGGTAGCCAAGGGATCAGAAGGGGTGGATGCCACCGGACGCCAGACCGCTGGCATCGGGGTCGCCGGCGCGGCGTCCGGGCCGGCCACCCAGTCGGGCGTGAAATGCATCGCGTTCGATCACCTCGAGGCCGACGACCTCCCAGGGCGGCAAGGCAGCGATCTCGCTGTACTCGGTCCAGACCGAGAACGCCCTCGCGGCGATATCGCGCACGTGGGCGCTCTCATCCCAGTAGCGAACCTCGGCGCGGTCGGCGGCGTACCGGGCCGACAGCAAGAACTGATGCCGGTCGGCCAGGCGCTCGAGCGACTCGCGCACCTTGTCGACCGGAAGTGCATGTCCCGCGGTAGTGATGACCACGTGCCACATGCGTCGCTGGGAGGACTCGGGGTCGAGTTCAGTCACGAGGTGCGGCCTCCGTCGTCGAGGGCCCGGCGACCCAGTACCACCAGGTCATCTCGGTGCACCACCTCACGCTCGTAGGCGGTACCAAGCTCCTTTGCCAGCTCGCGGGTCGAACGACCCAAGAGGGGCGGGAGCTCTGCCGCGTCAAAGTTCACCAGTCCTCGGGCGACCGCGTGACCGTTTTCGTCAACTAGGTCAACCGGATCACCCGCGACGAAGGCACCATCGACCGCCGTCACGCCCGCCGGCAGCAGCGAGGCCCGGCGACCGACGACCGCCTGGACCGCCCCTGGGTCGAGCCAGAGACGCCCGTGAGGTGAGGCAGCATGGGCCAGCCAGAGGAGGCGGGTGGGCGTCCGTCGGCCCGACGGTGAGAACCAGGTGCCGATGTCGTCGCCGGAAAGCGCGGCGGCCGCCGACTTCGCGTGGGCCAACACCACCGGAATTCCGGCCCCGGACGCGATCCGTGCTGCGGAGACCTTGGTGACCATGCCGCCGGTGCCCATCGACGAGCCGCGCTTGCCCACGTCGACGGCATCGAGCTGCTCGGGACTCGTCACCTCGGCGATCCGCGACGCCCCCTTACGGCTCGGCGGGGCGTCGTACAAGGAGTCGACGTCAGAGAGCATGACGAAGAGCTCGGCATGCACCAGGTGGGCGACCAGAGCGGCCAAGCGGTCGTTGTCACCGAACCTGATCTCGTCGGTGGCCACCGTGTCGTTCTCGTTCACAATGGGCAGGGCACCGAGCTCGAGCAGCCGGTAGAGCGTGCGCTGGGCATTGCGGTAGTGGGCGCGGCGCACGACGTCCTCGGACGTCATCAGCACCTGCCCCACGGTGACCCCTCGCTCGGCGAATGCCTCGGTGTAGCGGTGCATCAACAGCCCCTGGCCGATGCTGGCCGCAGCCTGTTGCGTCGCCAGATCGCGCGGACGCTTCTGCAGACCGAGCGGCTCAAGGCCGGCCGCGATCGCGCCCGACGTCACCAGCACAATTTCCGTGCCCGCTGCCCGACGGGTGGCCAAGGCGTCGACGAGCCCAACGACGCGCGCTTCGTCGATCGCTCCTTCGGGCGTGGTGAGCGAGGACGAACCGACCTTCACGACGATCCGGCGGGCCCCCACCACTGAGTCCACCCTGCTCACCGAGGTGGCAGCCGAGCGCGACCCACTCACTGGTCGCGCTCCCACGCCTCGACTCGTCGGTCGGTACCGCGCGGGCTCTGCATCTGCTCGGCGCCGGTCTCCATCTGCGGGGCGAAGTCGAACACCACGCCGTCCTCGTCGTCGCCGATGACGACCTCGGCACCGGGTTCGGCACCCTTGGCGGCCAGGGTCTCTTCAACGCCGAGGCGGGCCAGACGATCCGACAGGTAGCCGACGGCTTCGTCGTTGCTGAAGTCGGTCTGCCGCACCCAGCGTTCGGGCTTGACGCCCCGCACGCGGAAGCGGCCGTCTTCGACCGTCACGGTGAAGCCGGCGTCGTCGACAGGCGTCGGACGCAGCACGATCCGGGTCGCCTCGGGCTCCGGGAGTGCGGCGCGGTACTGGGCCACGACCTCGGCCAACGCGAAGAGGAGCTGACGGAGACCCTCATGGCTCACCGCCGAGACCTCGTAGACGGGCCAACCACGCTCCTGCAGCTCGGGGGTCACGAGGTCGGCCAGCTCGCGCGCCTCGGGCACGTCGATCTTGTTCAGCACGATGACCCGCGGGCGATCGGCGAGCCCGCCATAGGCGGCGAGCTCGTCCTCGAGCAATTGCAGGTCGGTCAAGGGATCACGGTTGGGCTCGAGAGTGGCGCAGTCGAGCACGTGCACGAGCACGGCACAGCGCTCGATGTGACGCAAGAACTCGTGACCAAGACCCTTGCCTTCGCTGGCCCCCGGAATCAGACCAGGCACGTCGGCGATCGTGAAACGCGTCGACCCGGCCTCGACCACGCCGAGGTTCGGCACCAGGGTGGTGAAGGGGTAGTCGGCGATCTTGGGACGCGCCGCTGACACGGCCGCGACCAGGCTCGACTTGCCTGCGCTCGGAAACCCCACCAGCCCCACGTCGGCGACCGTCTTGAGCTCGAGGACGACATCGGCGTCGACCCCCGGCTCACCGAGCAGTGCGAAGCCGGGCGCTCGACGCCGCGGGGACGCCAGCGAGGCATTGCCGAGACCTCCTGGGCCACCAGCCGCGATCACCCAGCGGGTGCCGTCGCCGGTCAGATCGGCGATGACCTCGCCATCGGCGCCTACCACCACGGTGCCTTCAGGTACCGGAAGCACGAGGTCTTCACCGTCCGCACCGCTGCGGTGGCCACCCATCCCTGGCTTGCCGTGCCCGGCCTTGCGATGGGGGCTGTGGTGGTAGTCGAGCAGTGTGGTGACGTTGCGGTCGACCACGAGCACGACGTCGCCGCCACGTCCGCCGTTGCCGCCGTCCGGCCCGCCGAAGGGCTTGAACTTCTCGCGGTGAACCGACGCGCAGCCGTTGCCCCCGTTACCGCCGGAGGCGTACAGCACGACACGGTCGACAAAGGTGGCCATGGCGTCCTGCCTCCTTTGCCGCCTTCAACGCACGAAGGGCCTCACCCGAAATCGGGCGAGGCCAGACTTCGTGGCGTTCTTGGGGTGCTACTCCGCCGCGACGACGTTGACGACTCGGCGTCCTCGCCGGGTGCCGAACTCGACCGCACCAGCGGTGAGGGCGAACAGCGTGTCGTCGCCGCCGCGACCGACGCCGCGACCTGGATGGAAGTGGGTGCCGCGCTGACGCACGATGATCTCGCCGGCGTTGACTACCTCGCCGCCGAAGCGCTTGACGCCTAGACGCTGCGAGTTGGAGTCACGACCGTTGCGTGTTGAGGACGCGCCCTTTTTGTGTGCCATGGCTGCTTCTCACTTCCCCGCTGCGATGCCGGTGACCTTGACCTCGGTGTACTTCTGCCGATGCCCTTGCCGCTTGCGGTAGCCGGTCTTGTTCTTGAACTTCATGATGGTGATCTTGGGACCCTTGATGGCGCCGACGACCTCGGCGGTCACGGTGACGCCGGCCAGGGCCTTCGCGTCGCTGGTGACGGTCTCGCCGTCGACAACGAGCAGTGCCGGAAGGGTGAGGGAGCTGCCGGGCTCGCCGTCGACCTTGTCGATCTGAAGGACGTCGCCGACCGCGACCTTCTCCTGGCGGCCGCCAGCGCGGACAATCGCGTACACCGCGAACTCCTCACGTCACTGCCAGTCAGCAGCGACACACTCATGCGAGGCCGGATGGCCTCGCGGGTTGGTCTGTGGTGGGTCTGGGGCAAAGGCACACCAGCGCCGAGACACAAGGGTACGGAGTGCCCCCGCGGTGGGTCAAACCAGGGTCGCGTCCGCGTCTGACTCGGCCGTGGCCCCGGTTTCGGTCTCGACAGGCTCCTCGGACGCCTCCGGGGGTTGAGGCTCGTCATGATCGGCGCTGGCACCCAGGGTGGCTCCGACCACCTTGGCCAAGGCTGCCTTCGCCGCCGCCTCGCGGGCTGCGGCCTCCGGGTCGACCTCAGGTGCCGGGGTGGCTGCCGCTGCCTTGCCGCGACGGCGGCGAGACGGCTTCTCGTCGCCTCGCTTGCCCCCGCCCTCAGCAGGCTTCTTGGCCTCGACAGGTTCGAGCGTGATGTGCCGACCGCGTCCCCCACACTCCTCGCACGTCGTGGAGAAGGCCTCGAGCAGGCCCTGGCCCACCCGCTTTCGCGTCATCTGGACGAGGCCGAGCGAGGTGACCTCGGCCACCTGGTGCTTGGTGCGGTCGCGTCCCAGGCACTCGACGAGACGACGGAGCACGAGCTCGCGGTTGCTCTCGAGCACCATATCGATGAAGTCGATGACGATGATGCCACCGACGTCGCGAAGCCTCAGTTGTCGCACGATCTCTTCGGCAGCCTCGATGTTGTTCTTGGTGACCGTCTGCTCGAGGTTTCCACCGGATCCGGTGAACTTGCCGGTGTTGACGTCGACGACCACCATCGCCTCAGTGCTGTCGATGATCAGGTAACCGCCGCTCGGCAGCCACACCTTGCGGTCGAGCGCCTTCAGCAGCTGCTCATCGATGCGGTTGGCCGCGAAGACGTCGTCGGTGTCGGTCCACTTCGAGAGCCGCTCAGCCAGGTCGGGAGCAACATTCTTGACGTAGTCCTCAACGGTGTCCCAGGCATCGTCACCCGACACGACCAGCTTGCTGAAGTCCTCGTTGAAGACGTCGCGGATCACGCGGACCGTGAGGTCGGGCTCTTCATGCAGCAAGGAGGGTGCGGTGGCCGAACCGGTCTGCTTCGAGATGGCTTCCCACTGGGCCTGCAGCCGAGTGACGTCGCGCACCAGCTCTTCTTCACTGGCGCCCTCTGCTGCCGTGCGCACGATGACACCGGCATCGTCGGGGACGATCTTCTTCAGGATCGCCTTGAGCCGGGAACGCTCGGTGTCGGGCAGCTTGCGACTGATTCCGGTCATCGAGCCGTCAGGCACGTACACGAGGTAGCGTCCGGGCAACGACACCTGAGCGGTCAGTCGAGCACCCTTGTGCCCGATCGGGTCCTTGGTCACCTGCACGAGGACGGAGTCGCCCGACTTCATGGCGTGCTCGATGCGACGTGGCTGCCCGTCGAGGCCGGCGGCGTCCCAGTTCACCTCGCCGGCATAGAGCACGGCGTTGCGGCCACGACCGACGTCGACGAACGCGGCTTCCATGCTGGGCAGGACGTTCTGCACCTTGGCGAGGTAGACGTTTCCGACCATGGTGGACGCCGAACGCTGCGCCACGTAGTGCTCGACGAGGACGTCGTCCTCCATCACCGCAATCTGCGTGCGGTCACCCTGCTGTCGCACGACCATGACGCGGTCGACGGCCTCGCGGCGGGCGAGGAACTCTGACTCGGTGAGGATCGGCGGACGTCGTCGGCCCTGCTCGCGGCCTTCACGACGTCGCTGCTTCTTGGCTTCCAGGCGGGTCGAGCCCTTGACGCTGGAGATCTGGTCGGACGCCTTGCGACCCTCACGAACATGCACGACGGTGCGGGCCGGGTCACCGCCTCCGTCGTCGCCGTCCCCTCCGGTGCCCTTGCGGCGCCGGCGGCGTCGCCGGCGTGTGGTGCCAGAACCGCCTTCTTCTGCTTCATCATCGCTATCGTCGCTGGCGACTCGCCCTCGGTCGCGTCCTCTGAGCCCGACTCCGACGCTTTGCCCTTGCGTCCTCGGCCACCACGACGGCGACGACGTCGCGTGCCGCCCTCGTCATCGCCATCGCCGCTCGACTCGCCCTCGGAGGGCGCTGTCTCTGCAGCTGCTTCGCCGGAGTCTGCCGCAGCGGTCTTCTTCGTGGTCTTCTTCGCGGTCTTCTTGGCCGGCTTGTCGGCAACGACCGGGTCCGGGGCCTTGAAGAGCAGCGATGGGGCCGCTGGATCGTTCTCGGCCGGTGCCTTCTTGGCTGCGGTCTTCTTCGTGGCCTTCTTCGTGGCCTTCTTGGCCGGTCCGTCGGTGTCGGTGTCTGACGCGGCGGCGGACTTCTTGGTGACGGCCTTCTTCGTGGTCTTCTTGGCGGCCTTCTTCGTGGTCTTCTTGGCGGCCGGCGCCTCGGCCGAGGCTCCGGCCGGCACCTCAGCGCTCGGTGGTCCGGCGGGTCGGGCCGCCGCCTTCCGGCGGGCGCGGGGCTGGGTGGTGCTCTTGCTGCTGCTGGTGCTGGTTGTCGTTGGCTCGTCGTCGAGCATTCGGGCAACTCCTGTCACACCCGAGCGGCGCACCGCCACGGGCAAAGTCTTCGGCCCCGTCAGGGGCGATGAGGCCTACCGCGGGTGCGGATGGGCCGCGACGGCATCGTCAGCGCTGGCGCGGTCGGAGGCCAACGGATCGGCTACCGTCCCGCTCTTCGGCTCGAGGGGGCCTTGCGCCAGCCGGGTCACCAGGGGTGGGACCGGCGGCGTCAGGCCCGCTACCTGTCGCAGGGCGGTGAGGACGTCGTCTGGTCGTACGGCCGGTGTGGCATGCCGTACCACCATGCGCAGTATCGCACAGGGGTCTCCAGAGGCCGTCTGGCCGCTCTCGACGGCGAGTCGAACGATCGGCCCCCTCGCATCGAACCGGCGAGGGCCGGACTTCATCATCCGCTCGACCTCGACCTCGTCCTGGGCCATCAAGGTATCCACCGCATCAGCCGCCTGACCTGCAGAGACGTCGGGCAGCTGCACCTGCCACTCCGATGCCTGCAGCAGATCGGCCAACGCACCGGGCGCGGCCTCGACGACCTCAACGACGTCCAGGCCGGGGGGTAGGGCCGCGTCGAGGGCGGCCCGAACCCGCTCAGGGTCGAGGCGCTGGGTGACCGAGATCTCGAGGTACTCAGCCTCACTGGCCGCCCCCATGGCGGCTGCGCCTGCGTACGAGATCTTCGGGTGTGGCGTGAAGCCTGCGCTGTAGGCCATGGGGACGCTCGCTCGTCGCAGGGCACGCTCGAGGGCGCGCTGGATGTCGCGGTGGCTGGTGAACCGGAGCCGGCCCCGCTTGGCGTAGCGCAGGCGCAACTTCTGTACCGGAGGTGCGACGTCGCGCTGGGGTGGT
This sequence comes from uncultured Actinomycetota bacterium, assembly GCA_963824605.1. Taxonomy (GTDB): domain Bacteria; phylum Actinomycetota; class Actinomycetes; order JAHEKZ01; family JAHEKZ01; genus JAHEKZ01. The sequence continues at coordinate 40,667 of CAWGPZ010000002.1, forward strand.
TGGCGGGCCATCAGTGGGCGCTCAGGCCCGCAACGACTCGGCGCCCGCACCGATGGCAGTGAGCGGGAGCAGCTGCTTGCCCGTCGGACCGATCTCGATGTCGGTGTCCATCTGCGGGCAGACGCCACAGTCAAAGCACGGCGTCCACCGGCAGTCCTCGACCTCGACCTCGTTGACCGAGTCTTGCCAGTCCTCCCAGAGCCAGTCCTTGTCGAGACCGGAGTCGAGGTGGTCCCACGGCAGAACCTCAGAGAAGTCGCGCTCACGGGTGGTGTACCAGTCGACGTCGACGGGCTCGTCGGCCAGCACCTGCTCGGCGCAGCGCATCCAGCGCTCGAAGCTGAAGTGCTCACTCCATCCGTCGAAACGGCCACCGTCGCGCCACACGGCTTCGATGACGCGGCCCACCCGCCGGTCGCCACGCGAGAGCAGGCCTTCGACGATCCCGGGCTTCCCGTCGTGGTAGCGGAAGCCAATGGCCTTGCCGAACTGTCGGTCGTCCCGGATGGTGTTGCGCAGTTTCTGCAGTCGGGCGTCGGTCGTCCCATGGTCGAGCTGGGCGGCCCACTGGAACGGCGTGTGCGGTTTGGGGACGAAACCACCGATCGACACCGTGCAGCGGATGTCTTTACGTCCGGCCACCTCGCGCCCGGTCTTGATCACTTCGCGGGCGAGCGTGGCGATCTGCAGCACATCGTCATCGGTCTCGGTGGGCAGGCCGCACATGAAGTAGAGCTTCACCTGACGCCAGCCGCTGCCGTAGGCGGTGGCGACGGTGCGGATGAGGTCTTCCTCGGTGACCATCTTGTTGATCACCTTGCGGATGCGCTCGCTTCCGCCCTCGGGCGCGAACGTCAGGCCGGAGCGGCGTCCGCTGCGGCTCAGTTCATTGGCAAGGTCGATGTTGAACGCGTCAACGCGAGTACTGGGCAGTGACAACGAGGTATTCGTGCCCTCGTAGCGGTCGGCCAGACCCTTGGCGACCTCTTTGATCTCGGAGTGGTCGGCGCTGGACAGCGAGAGCAGGCCGACCTCTTCGAAGCCGGTGGCCTGCAGCGACTGCTCGACCATCTCGCCGATGCCGGTGATGCTGCGTTCACGCACCGGACGCGTGATCATGCCCGCCTGGCAGAAGCGGCAACCGCGCGTGCAGCCACGGAAGATCTCGACGCTGGCTCGCTCGTGCACGCTTTCGGCCAACGGCACGAGCGGCTTCTTCGGATAGGGCCAGGCGTCGAGGTCGGTGACCGTGTGCTTGCTGACGCGCCAAGGCACGCCAGGGCGGTTGGGAACGACCCGCTTGATCCGGCCGTCGTCGAGGTACTCGACGTCGTAGAAGGCAGGGATGTAGACGCCGCCCGTCTGCGCCAGACGCATCAGCAGCTGCTGGCGACCTCCCGGAGAACCTTCGGCCTTGAAGTCGCGAATGATTGCGGTGATTTCGAGGGCGGCCTGCTCGCCGTCGCCGATGACGACGGCGTCCATGAAGTCAGCAATCGGCTCGGGATTGAACGCAGCGTGGCCACCCGCGAGCACGATCGGGTGCTCGTCGGTGCGATCGCTGGCGTGCAGCGGAATCCCCGCGAGGTCGAGCGCGGTGAGCATGTTGGTGTAGCCGAGCTCAGTGGCGAACGAGAGGCCGAAGACGTCGAAGGCACCGACCGGACGGTGGGCGTCAACGGTGAACTGCGGCACGTCGTGCTCGCGCATCAGGGCTTCGAGGTCTGACCACACCGAGTACGTGCGCTCGGCCAGCACGTCGGGCTGTTCGTTCAGGACCTCGTAGAGAATCTGGACGCCCTGGTTGGGTACGCCGATCTCGTAGGCGTCCGGGTACATCAGCGCCCACCGCACCGTGGTCGACTCCCACGGCTTGCTGACGGCGTTCAACTCGCCCCCGACGTACTGGATGGGCTTCTGCACCATCGGCAGCAACGCCTCGAGCCGGGGAAAGACCGACTCGACCGGCTCAGCCGACATGGCAGACCTCCTGGGAGGGGGCGGGGTGGGGAACGGGGTGGGGAACGGGGTGGGGAACGCCTCAAGGGTACGCGGCCCGCCCCCCTCGCGCCGAATGTGCACCTGGTTGCCACAAATTCCCCCCGAGTGCTCACCTGGTTGCGGTTTGGACCCTTCGAGTGCGCACTTGGCGGACGTCTCCCGCACGCCGAAAGGTGATAGCCCTCTCAGCAGGAACCCCGTGGCCCCTCCCGGCTTCGCCTGCAGTCGATACCCAAGAGCGTCACCCAGGTGAGCACTCGACGAGCGAGGGGCGCAACCAGGTGAGCACTCGGCGAGCGTGGGGTGGGTCAGCGGATGGCGCGGCGTAGGTGGACGTTTTCGAGCAGACCGATGGCCATCCAGTTGGCGAACATGCTGGTGCCGCCGTAGGAGACGAAGGGCAACGGGACGCCGGTGACGGGCATGATCCCGATGACCATCCCGATGTTCTGGAACATCTGGAAGGCGAACCAGCACACGATTCCGGTCGCCATGAGGGTGCCGAAGAGGTCTTCGGCCCGCACCGCGATCCGCAGCGCCCGCCAGAGGACAACCGCGAAGAGAGCGATGATCCCGATGCTGCCCACGAAGCCCAGTTCTTCGGCGACGACGGTGTAGATGAAGTCGGTCTGTTGCTCGGGCACGAAGCCACCGGCGGTCTGTGTGCCCTGGAAGAGGCCGGCACCGAAGATCGAACCGGCGCCGACGGTGATCCGCGCCTGGTTGGTGTTGTAGCCGACGCCCTGCGGATCGAGCTCGGGGTTGGCGAAGGCCAGAAGTCGATCGATCTGGTACTGGTCGAGCACCCCGATCTGAACGGCGAGGTACGCACCCGCCACGCCAAGAGCAAGAAGTGCGACCAGCCACCAGAGGCGTGTGCCCGCCACCGCAAGGATGCCGAGAACGATCATGCCCATGACGACGGCCGTGCCGAGGTCGGGCTGCAGCATGACGAGGCCGATGGGGACAGCAGCGATGAGCAGGGCGAACGCAACGTCGGGCAGCTGCGGTTCGGACTCTCCGTCACGTCTTTCGGCCAAGAGCATGGCCAAACCGACCGCCAGCGCCACCTTCATGAACTCAGAAGGCTGGATCGAGAACCCACCGGGCACCTGGATCCACGCCTGGGCACCGTTCACCTCGGTGCCGATCACGAGAACCGCTATCAACCCGATGACCGACGCGATGTAGACGAACGGCGCATAGGCACGCAGGGTGCGGTAGTCGAAGAGCATGGTGGCGAAGCCGAGCAGCAACCCGATGAGCAGGTTGAGCAGGTGACGCTTGAGGTACGCCTGCGGATCTTCACCTGCCGGCACGACCCGAGTCGCGGAGTAGACGAAGACGGCCCCGGCGACGCTGAGTCCTAGCGCCGCCACGAAGAGCACCCAGTCGAAGCGTCGCAGGAGCGAGTCGCGCCCCATCGCGCGAGCACGCAGCGACCGACGCCGCCGACGCGGCGACAGAACGGTCTGTGGGTAGCCGAGCGTCATGGCTGAGACCGCCTGCGCCGTCGACCGTTCTTCTTCGACTTCTTGTCGTCGGTGTTCGCCGCCGGGATGCCGCTCTCGGACGATCCGGGCAGCCCGTCGTCCTTGGGCAGCTCGATCGTGCCGTCGGGGTTGACCGTCGGCAACGACTTGATCGGTTCTCCACCGGGAACGATGGCCCTCTTCGGAATCACCTGCGACCCCTCGATGCCGAAGAGAGCCCGGTAGATCTCGTTCACGCTCGGAGCCGACGTGCCTGAGCCGGTGCCACCTTCGGGGACCATCATGAGCACGACGTACTTGGGGTCGTTGGCCGGTGCGTACGAGGCGTACCACGATGTCGTGGCCTTACCTTCGACCTGGCCGGTACCGGTCTTGGCGGCCACCGGCAGCTGGGCGAGCGGGAAGTCGACGTACCGGTACGCGGCAGAACCTGACACGGGCACGCTGGCCAATGCATCCTGGATGTACTGCACAGTTGCGCTCGACGCAGGCACCTTGCCCTGCGACTTCGGCTTGAAGTTCTTCACGACCTTGCCCTCTGGTGACATGACAGCACGAGCCACCTGGGGGCGATAGAGGGTGCCGCCGTTGGCGATGGCGGCATACGCGTGAGCAACCTGCAGCGGTGTCGCAAGGACGTCACCCTGACCGATCGCCGAGAGAATTGCGTCACCTGGACGGAAGACATAGCCGTCAACACAGAGTTCGGCGTAGAGATCCTGCAAGTAGGGATCGTTGCGCTGCTCCGGTGACGCCTTCTCGTCAAAGTTGCAGTAGAAGTCCTTGTTGTCTTCCCAGAACTCCTGACGCCACTCGCGATCCGGAACGCGTCCGGCCGCTTCGGAGGGCAGGTCGACACCAGTGGTGGACCCGTAGCCGAAGCCACGTGCGGTGTTCAGCAGGTACTCGGGAGCGTTGGGTCCGGCGTCCTGCCCACCTTCTTCGACGTACATTCGGTAGGCGAGGCCGTAGAACACCGTGTTGCACGACACCTCGAGCGCGCGGGCCAGTGTCATCGACTCACTCATTCCGGCCTCGAAGTTCGAGAAGGTCTGGGTCGAGCCGGGGACGGTGAACGACTCTGAGCACTGGTAGGGGCCGTCGAGGCCGTAGCCGGCGTTTGCAGCCGCCGCCGTGCCCACGATCTTGAATGTGGACGCCGGGGCGTACTCACCCTGGATGGCACGGTTGATCAGCGGGTTGCCCGCCTTGTCGCTCGACAGTCGGTTGAACTGTTCGTTGGTGACCCCACCCACCCAGACCTTCGGGTTGTAGTCGGGGTAGCTGGCCATCGCCACGACGCGCCCGGTGTCGACCTCCATGACAACTGCGGCCCCGGTCTTGGCGGGGAACGACTGATCCTGCCCGTTCGCCCCGGCCGTGTTTGCTCTCTTGATCGCGGCCCGTAGTTGCTCTTCGACAACCTTCTGCACCTGGGCATCGATGCTCGTCACGAGGTAGTTGCCGGGTTTGGCGGCTCGCTCAGCAACGGTTCCGGTGACGTTGCCGGCCGAGTCGACCGCGAGCTTCTTGACGCCGGGCTTGCCACGGAGGTACGAGTCGTAGACCTGTTCGAGCCCGCCGCGGCCGACCAGGTCGAAGTTGGTGTACGTGCTGCCGCGTCGTCCTTCCTCGGCTTCTGCTGCCGCAAGCTCGTCAGCCGAGATCGGTCCGATGTAGCCGAGCGTCTGCGCCGCCCGGACCCCGAAGGGCTGGGGGTAGTCGCGGATCGCCGTCATCTCAGCCGTGACGCCGGGGAACTCTTCGCTGCGCTCCATGACCTGCAGCGCCACATTGGCTCGGACGTCCTCGGCAACCGGGATGGGCTGGTACGGCGAGCCGTTCCAGCACACTGGCGGTTCGGCCGCACCCGGTGACCCACACAGCGTGAGCTGCCGGTCGAGCTTGCGGTACGGAATGTCGAGCACCTTGGCGAGCTTGCGCACCACACGTTCGCCGTCGTCGGGCAGATCGAGCAAGGTAGAACGGTCAACGGACACGACCAGCGACGTCCGGTTCTGCACCAGCGGGCGTCCCTGTGCATCAAGAATTGCGCCGCGAGTTGCCGGGGTGACGACCTCTCTGATGCGGTTCTCGGATGCCGCAGCCTGGTACTCCTCGCCCGCGACGACCTGCATGTACCAGAGTCGCCCACCGAGAGCGGCAAGCAGTGAGAACACGAGAACCTGCAACACCACGAGACGAGTCCGCGAACGGTCTGTCACGGTGGTCTCCAAGCGGCAGCGGTCGTCGGAATGAGCAGGATCCCCGTGCTCTGACGCGAACAACCACGGGGACGTTCCTCAGTGCGGCGGTGATCGCTGTCACACCAGGTGGTGCTGTCAGCAGCCGCTAAATCATGGTGGGGTTCAGGGCCGTTCGACGCGCCAGTGCCATTACGCCAGGAATCACAAAGGGAGCCAACAACAGATCGTACAGAACACTTGACAGCATCGTCGAAACGACGAGTTCTCCCGTGATGCGGGGATCACCGAAGAGCACGCCCAATCCGGCGAAGAGCAGCGTGGCCAGCGCGGCGAGCCCGGCTACGGATCCCAGCACGATGAACGCCGACCTTCGCGCACCGATCTGCACCTGCCCGGCCAGGTAGCCGACCACGCAGAGGACCAGGGCCCACCGCCCGACCTCGGTCGACGTCGGAGGAATGAGATCGACCAGCAGGCCGGCCGCGAAGCCGATGGATGCGCCAGCGGTGGGGCCGACGACGATCGCCAGGCCGATGACCACGAGCAGCACGAGGTCAGGACCGGCCCCTGGGAGCGGGAGCCGGTTGACGAGCGTGACCTGCAGCAGCGCCGCGGTCAGGATCAGCACGGCGCTCAGCAGCACCCGCCCTGTCGTCATGGTCTTGACCTCATGGTGAGGGTGAGGGACTGGGTGACGCGGACTCGGTCGGGGCGACCAGTGCGTCTCTGGGATTGCGACTCGGCGGCTCGATCACGATGCCCACCAGGTCGAGGGAGGTCAGCTGGGCGAACGGCTCCACCTCGGCCTGGCGCGACAGCTCACCTGGCGTCGCGATCACACTGGTCACCTGGCCGATCGGGACGCCGGGCACGAACGGCTTGCCGTTGGGACTGCCCAGAGTCACCACGACGCTCGTCTCATCGACCGCGGCCTGGCTGTTGTAGAGCTCAAGGCTGAGCGGATCGCGGCCGTTGCCCTGAAGGAAGCCCGTCTCGCTCGAGGCAGCCAGTCGCGCGCCCACGCCGAACTCCGGGTCGGTCAACAGCAGGATCGTGGCAGTACCCGGGCCGGCGGCGATCACCCGACCGACGAGGCCGTCGCCGTTGAGCACCGTCTGCTCGCGCTTGACGCCGTCGCGCGTCCCGGCGTCGACAGTGACGGTTCGCGCGTACCCATTCTGTGCGGCCACCGCGACCACCTGGGCCGGCACGATCGTGTAGTCGCCGAGCGAGGACACGCGCAGCAGCTTGTCGAGCTCGTCAAGGCGTCCCTGATCGAGCGGTGCGGTGAGGAGCTGGCGGCGGAGCTCGTCATTCTCGGCCTCGAGAGCGTCGATCTTGTCGGCGGTGGAGTTGATCGAGGTGACGCCGTCGATGAAGTCTGCCACCGGGTTGACGACCGATGCGGCTGCTCGCTCGACGGGGCCGAAGACCGACGACGCCGACTCGCGCACTCTGTCGAGCAGGGATCCGTCACCGCCGCGGGCGTCCAGCGTGATGAACGTGAAGGCGGTCAGCAGCAGCACCGCGAGCACGATCCTGGTTCGGCGGGTATCCCTCATCGTCAGCGCAGCCTAGGTGACGGTGATCGGAGCGTTTCAGTCACTCCAGACCCCCTAACGGCGTGCCGAGACGGCGAAAAAGCTCCGATGACGGAAGTCCGGGGCGCCGGGACGGGCTCCCCGTCAGCGGCGGGGCTCAGAGATGAGGACCTGTTGCAGGGCTTCGAACTCTTCGACGCACTTGCCCGATCCCACGGCGACCGAGTCGAGCGGGTCGTCGGCGATCAGGATCGGCATACCGGTCTCGTGCTTGAGCCGCTCGTCGAGGCCCTTGAGCAACGCGCCACCACCGGTGAGCACGATGCCACGGTCCATGATGTCGCCGGACAGCTCGGGCGGGCACTTGTCGAGCGTGGTCTTGACCGCGTCGACGATCTGGTTGACGGGCTCTTCGAGAGCCTTACGGATCTCTTCGGCCGACACGACGATGGTCTTCGGCAGACCGGAGACCAGGTCGCGTCCGCGGATCTCAGCGTGCGGCTCGTCGGGGATCGGGAAGGCAGACCCGATCGCCATCTTGATCTCTTCCGCGGTGCGCTCGCCCAACAGCAGCGAGTACTCCTTCTTCACGTAGTGAATGATCGCGTTGTCGAGCTCGTCGCCACCGACGCGGATGCTCTGCGCCGTCACGATTCCACCGAGCGAGATGACGGCAACCTCGGTGGTGCCACCCCCGATGTCGACGACCATGTTTCCCATCGGCTCGTGCACCGGAAGACCGGCACCGATCGCCGCGGCCATCGGCTCTTCGATGATGTAGACCTTGCGGGCACCAGCGGCGTATCCGGCGTCCTTGACGGCGCGCTGCTCGACGCCAGTGATGCCACTCGGCACACAGACGACGATGCGGGGCTTGGCCAGGTGACGCCGCTTGTGCACCTTCTGGATGAAGTAGCGGAGCATGCGCTCGGTGGTGTCGAAGTCGGCGATGACGCCGTCCTTCAGCGGGCGGATCGCGACGATGTTGCCGGGTGTGCGGCCGATCATCTTCTTCGCGTCAGCGCCGACCGCCAAGATGCCGCCGGACGTCTGGTTGATCGCCACGACGGACGGTTCGTTGAGGACGACTCCGCGGCCGCGTACGTAGACGAGCGTGTTGGCGGTGCCGAGGTCGACGGCCATATCACGGCCAATGAACGACATGTTGCTCATGAGAGCCTTCCGAGAACGGGGAAACGCGCCTTACGAAGGCGCAGAAACGGGCGGGGCGTCAGCCCCCCACGATACCCGCGTCCGGCCGCTCCCCCAAAAAGGCGAAAAAAGTCTCAACCTGTCCTAGAGGGCAGGGAAGAAGAGCGCGACCTCGCGAGCGGCGGACTCGGGGGAGTCTGAGCCGTGGACGAGGTTCTCCTGCATGACGTTCGCCAGGTCTCCGCGAATCGTGCCCGGGGCCGATTTGATCGGGTTCGTGACGCCCATCATGGTGCGCCAGGCCTCGATGACGTCAGGGCCTTCGATGACGGCCGCGAACAGCGGTCCACCGGTGATGAAGTCGACGAGGTCGCCGAAGAACGGCTTGTCGGCGTGCTCGCCGTAGTGCGCCTCCGCGGTTGCTCGGTCGAGAGTGCGCAGCTCTGCAGCGACGAAGTGGTAGCCCTTGCGCTCGATCCGCGAGATGACCTCGCCGACGAGGCCACGGCTGACGCCATCGGGCTTGACGAGGACGAGAGTGCGCTCAGACACGGAGAACTCCTGGGACGGGCTACGAGGGCCGGCGATGCCGACCAGGACGGGCGAAACTCTAGCCAGCGGGTTCAGGTGGTGGCGCCTCCGGGTCGTCGACACCTGCCCAGCGCTCAGCGTGCAGCTCTTCACCACGGCGCCCGACCCGCAGGCCGACCACCCAGAGCGCCACGAAGAGGCCGCCCACCAAGAACATCGCGTGAACGACGAATCCACTGGCGAGGATCAGACCCTGGACCACCCAGCCCGCCTGATAGCCCCAGGGTCGCGACAGCGATCCGGCCACGAGCAGACAGATCACCGCCAGCGCCAGTCCCCCGGTGATGGCCACTGCAGGTTCGACACCACCGAGGGTCACCGCAACGGGGATCGCGAGCAGAACGATCAGGCCCTCGAAGGTGAGCACACTGGCAGCGATGACGCGCATAAGGACAGTCTCCCTGCTCAGCGCCGCGAGCGCAGCAGGGCGCGGGCCTGGCCGACCACGGTGACCGATCCCGTGACGAGCACGCCCACGCCACCAAGGTCGCCGGAGTCCTCGGCCGCCGTGACGGCCTTCTCGAGCGCATCAGGGAGAGCATGCTCGATCACGACCCGGTCCTCACCGAAGATGTCAGCGGCCAGCGCACCCAAGTCGTCAGGGTCGATCGCACGCGGTGAGTTCGAGCGCGTGATGACCACCTCGGCGAGCAGCGGCTCGAGCGCCGACAGCATGCCCTCGGCGTCCTTGTCGTTGAGCACTCCGACGACGCCGACGAGCCGGGTGAAGGTGAAGGATCCGGTGACAGCCTCGACCAACGCCTCCATGCCTGGCCGGTTGTGAGCGACGTCCAGCAGCACGGCGGGACTGCGACGGATGACCTCAAGGCGACCCGGCACCGTCACGGCAGCAAAGCCCTCACCGACCGCGTCGCCGTCAAGGGCACCGGCGCCGCCGCCGAGGAACGACTCGACGGCCACCAGCGCACACGCGGCGTTGTGCGCCTGGTGCTCACCGTGCATGGGCAGAAAGACGTCCTCGTAGGTGCCGCCTACACCCCGCAGCGTCAACAGCTGCCCACCCAGCGCCACCTGACGATCGACGACTCCGAAGTCAATGCCCTCGCGCAGCACGACCGCGCCTACTTCGGCTGCCTTCTCAAGAAGCACGTCGGACGCCGCCGGCTCTTGCTCGGCGAGCACCACCACCATGCCGGGCTTGATGATCCCTGCCTTCTGGCCCGCGATCGTGGCGAGATCGTCGCCGAGCCAGTCCATGTGGTCGAGCCCCACCGGCAGCACCACGCCGACCGGCGGGGTGACCACATTGGTCGAGTCCCACGAGCCACCGAGGCCCACCTCGATGACGCCCACCGAGACCGGCGCATCGGCGAAGGCCGCAAACGCCAGCAAGGTGAGCACCTCGAAGAAGGTGAGGGCACGCCCGCCATCGCTCTCGACCATGACGATGAACGGCGCGAGGTCTTCCCAGGCCGCCAACAACCGGCCGGCGTCGATCATCTCGCCGTCGAGGCGGATCCGTTCGCGGATGGTCTCCAGGTGCGGGCTGGTGAAACGTCCGGTCCGCAGCCCGTAGGCGGTCAGCAGCGCATCGATCATGGCCGTCGTCGATGACTTGCCGTTGGTACCGGCGACGTGAATGGCAGGGAAGCTCGTCTCCGGACTCCCCATCAGATCGAGCACAGCGCGGACGCGATCGAGGCTCGGCTCGATCTGCGACTCCGGCGCCCGGCGAATCAGGTCGACCTCCAGCGCGAGCAGTCGCTCGGCCTCTTCGTCAGAGGGCGGAGGGGGCGTCTTCGGGTCTTTGGTCACGGGGGTGAGTCTAGAGAGAGGCCCCTCTCTACGATTGCCTCCCATGGAGCCGTCGAACACCACCAGCGCCCGCCTTCCCGACAAGCCGTCGATCGACGGCATCGAGGCGGCATGGCAGCAGGTATGGGACGAGCAGGGCACCTACCGCTTCGACCGCAGCAAGACGCGCGACGAGATCTACTCGATCGACACTCCCCCGCCCACGGTCAGCGGCTCCCTGCACGTCGGGCATGTCTTCAGCTACACCCATACGGATGCGATCGCCCGCTACCAGCGCATGCGCGGGCGCGAGGTCTTCTACCCGATGGGATGGGACGACAACGGGCTGCCCACCGAGCGGCGCGTGCAGAACTACTACGGCGTCCGATGCGAACCCACGCATCCGTACGACCCAGACTTCGAGCCCCCCGCCGAGCCGGGCAAGCAGCAGATCCCCATCTCACGACGCAACTTCGTCGAGCTCTGCGAGCGCCTCACCGAAGAGGACGAGCAGGTCTTCGAGAAGCTGTGGCGACAGCTCGGGCTCTCGGTCGACTGGACCCTGACCTACCAGACCATCGACGAGCGAGCGCGCGCCGTGTCGCAGCGCGCGTTCCTGCGCAACCTCGACCGCGGTGAGGCCTACCAGGCAGAAGCCCCGACGCTGTGGGACGTGTCGTTCCGCACAGCCGTCGCCCAGGCCGAACTCGAAGACCGTGAACGCGACAGCGCCTACCACGCCATCACGTTCCACCGACCCGACGGCGACGTCATCACCATCGACACCACACGTCCAGAACTCATACCAGCCTGCGTGGCTCTGGTTGCGCACCCGGACGACGAGCGCTACCAACCGCTCTTCGGAAGCACCGTGCGCACCCCGCTCTTCGACGTCGAGGTCCCGGTGCTCGCCCACCCCTTGGCCGAGCCCGAGAAGGGCACCGGCGTCGCGATGATCTGCACGTTCGGTGACATCACCGACGTCACCTGGTGGCGCGAGCTCAATCTGCCGACCAGAGCCATCATCGGTCGCGACGGACGGGTGATTGCCGACATCCCAGATGCCATCACCTCATCAGCCGGGCGCACCGCCTATGCGCGCCTGGCCGGCTCGACCGTGTTCACCGCCAAGAAGACGATCGTCGAGATGCTCAGCGACAGCGGAGACCTGATCGGAGAGCCTCGCCCGATCAAGCACCCGGTGAAGTTCTTCGAGAAGGGCGACAAGCCCCTCGAGATCGTCAGCACCCGCCAGTGGTACATCCGCAACGGTGGGCGCGACGAGCTGCTGCGCGAACGGCTGCTGGCTCGCGGTGCCGAGCTGCACTGGCACCCCGCGCACATGAAGGTGCGCTACGACAACTGGGTGTCAGGACTCAACGGCGACTGGCTCATCTCACGTCAACGGTTCTTCGGGGTGCCGCTGCCGCTCTGGTACCGGCTCGATGCGAACGGCGAACCCGTGTACGACGACCCGATCGTGCCTGCCGACGACGCGCTGCCGATCGACCCGCAGTCAGAGACTCCACCTGGATTCGCGGAGGAGCAGCGTGGGTCGGCGGGCGGTTTCATCGGCGACCCGGACGTCATGGACACCTGGGCCACTTCGTCGCTGACCCCACAGATCGCGGGTGGATGGTCGTATGACGACGACCTCTACGCGCGCGTCTTTCCCATGGACCTTCGCCCGCAGGCGCACGAGATCATCCGTACCTGGCTGTTCTCGTCGGTCGTGCGCGCCAACGCGGAGCACGACATGGTGCCGTGGAGCGACATCGCCATCTCCGGATGGATCCTCGACCCCGACCGCAAGAAGATGAGCAAGTCGAAGGGCAACGTGGTCACGCCCATGGACCTGCTCGAGGAGTACGGCTCGGACGGCGTGCGCTACTGGGCGGCCAGTGGACGTCCCGGCACCGACACCGCCTTCGACATCGGACAGATGAAGGTCGGACGGCGCCTCGCCATCAAGGTGCTCAACGCCAGCAAGTTCGTGCTGGGGGTCGGCGCAGATGAGTCCCTGGCATTCGATGCGTCTGCGATCACCGAGCCGCTCGACCGGGCGCTGCTGGCCCGACTGGCCGATGTCGTCGATGACGCCACCCGTGCATTCGACGACTACAACTACGCGCGAGCCCTGGAGCTGGCTGAGACCTTCTTCTGGTCATTCACCGACGACTACGTCGAACTGGTGAAGGAGCGCGCCTACCGCGACGCGTCCGATGCGGGCACCCGTTCAGCGCGTGCGACGCTCGCGACAGCACTTTCGGTGATGAACCGGCTGTTCGCACCGGTCCTCCCCTTCGTCACCGAAGAGGTGTGGTCGTGGTGGCAGGAGGGGTCGGTGCACCGGGCACCATGGCCAACCGTCGCCGAGGTGGGCGCAGTTGCCGGTGGCGGTGACGTCGCTCTCCTCGACACCGTCTCGACCGTCCTCGGTGACATCCGCAGGGCGAAGTCTGACGCCAAGGCGTCGATGCGCACCGAAGTCACCAGGGCTGAGGTCCGAGGGTCCGCCGAGCAAGTGGCTCAGCTGCAGGGGGCCCGCGGAGACCTGTCGGCCGTCGGACGGATCGCCGTCCTCGAGCTCGTCGACGGTGCGTCAGAGCTTTCGGTCACCGTCGAGCTCGCCGACAACTAGCGTGACTGTTACGAAACCGCCGGTCGGGCAGCGCCCCGGAGAGCGTTTTCGTGACTCTCGCGTAGCGGCCGGGTGCGCATAGCGGGGAGGTGGGCTAGGCCGATTTCTCGCGGCGCTCGCGCTTTGACTCTTTCTCGTGCTGCACGAGGGTCGGGTACACGTGCTCCAGCACTACGTCGCGCGTGATGACGACGCGTGCGACGTCTTCTCGGCTCGGCACCTCGTACATGACCGCGAGCAAGACCTCTTCGAGGATGGCGCGCAGGCCACGAGCCCCAGTGCCTCGCATGATCGCCTGCTCGGAGATCGCCTCGAGCGCGTCGTCGGTGAACTCGAGCTCGACGTCATCGAGCTCGAAGAGCTTGACGTACTGCTTGACGAGCGCGTTCTTCGGCTCGGTGAGGATCTGCTGGATGTCTTCGGGCCGCAAGCGCTGCACAGCCGTCAGGACGGGCAGGCGTCCGACGAACTCGGGGATCATGCCGAACTTGCCGAGGTCTTCGGGCTTGACCTCACCGAAGATGTCTTTGGCGTCGCGCTCAGCCTTGCCCTCGATCTCGCCGCCGAAGCCGATGCCCTTCTTGCCAACCCGCTGGTTGATGATGTGCTCGAGACCGTCGAATGCGCCACCCACGATGAAAAGCACGTTGGTGGTGTCGATCTGGATGAACTCTTGGTGTGGATGCTTGCGACCTCCCTGCGGAGGCACGGACGCGGTGGTGCCCTCGAGGATCTTCAGCAGAGCCTGCTGGACGCCCTCACCCGACACGTCGCGGGTGATCGACGGGTTCTCGCTCTTGCGAGCGATCTTGTCGATCTCGTCGATGTAGATGATCCCCTGCTCAGCCTTCTTGACGTCGTAGTCGGCAGCCTGGATCAGCTTGAGCAGGATGTTCTCGACGTCTTCACCCACGTACCCGGCCTCAGTGAGAGCCGTAGCATCTGCGATAGCAAAGGGAACGTTGAGCATGCGCGCGAGCGTCTGGGCAAGCAGCGTCTTGCCGCAACCGGTGGGACCCAGCAGCAAGATGTTGGACTTCGCGAGCTCCACCGAGTCGTCGCTCTTGCGGCCGCTCTCGCCCGCACGAAGCCTTTTGTAGTGGTTGTACACCGCGACGGCGAGCGCCTTCTTGGCGGTGTCTTGACCGATGACGTACTCGCCCAGGAAGTCGTAGATCTCGCGAGGCTTGGGCAGCTCGTCCCAGGTGACCTCGGTCGACTCTGACAGCTCTTCTTCGATGATCTCGTTGCAGAGATCGATGCACTCGTCACAGATGTAGACGCCGGGCCCAGCAATGAGCTTCTTGACCTGCTTCTGGCTCTTGCCGCAGAACGAGCACTTGAGCAGGTCACCACTCTCACCGATGCGTGCCACGTGACTCCCTTGCTCGGCCGAGGTGGACGACTGACGTCATGAACAGGTGTGCGGGCGCCCTCGCGGGCGTCGCACCCGACGACGGTACCCCGTCGGAGGGCTCTTTACCCGATGTCAGCCCGGGCGAGTCGCCCGATCAGCCGCCGAGAATCACACGGACGCCGCGGTCTTGCGGCTGCTGATCACCTGGTCGACGATGCCGTACTCCTTGGCGTCGTCGGCGGTGAGGATCTTGTCGCGCTCGATGTCCTTGCGGACGTCCTCAGGCGTTTTGCCGGTGTGCTGGGCGAGGATGCCTTCCATCTCTTCGCGCATGCGCAGGATCTCGTTCGCCTGGATCTCGATGTCAGACCCCTGTCCGCCGCCCTCGGTGTAGGGCTGGTGGATGAGGATCCGCGAGTGCGGCAGGGCCGAGCGCTTGCCGGCGCTGCCGGCCGCGAGCAGGACCGCGGCAGCTGACGCTGCTTGGCCCAGGCACACCGTGTGCACGTGCGGCTTGATGAACTGCATCGTGTCGTAGATGGCCGTCATCGCGGTGTACGAACCACCAGGAGAGTTGATGTAGATCGAGATGTCGCGGTCGGGGTCCATCGACTCGAGACAGAGCAGCTGCGCCATGACATCGTCGGCCGACGCATCGTCGATCTGCACACCGAGGAAGATGATCCGCTCCTCGAAGAGCTTCGTGTAGGGGTTGTGCAGCCGCTCGCCTTGCGCGGTGCGCTCACGGAACTCCGGAAGGATGTAGCGCGCCTGCGGGGCCGCACGCAAGACGTCACCAGTCGTGGGGCTGGCGCTCCACAGTCTGTTCGAGGTGCTCACGGTGGTCGGGTCCTTCCGTTGAAGTCGAGTCGAAGAGTCCGGGTGGGTCAGGCGTTGGTTCCGCCGCTGCCGGCGACGTCACGCGCCTGGCTGACGACGTGGTCGACGAAGCCGTACTCCTTGGCTTCGTCAGCGGTGAACCATCGGTCGCGGTCTGAGTCGGACTCGATGGCGTCCAGCGGCTGACCGGTGTGCGTCGCGATCAGCTCGGCCATCTTCTTCTTGGTGTAGAGCATCTGCTCGGCCTGGATCTTGATGTCTGAGGCCGTGCCGCCGATGCCCCCTGACGGCTGGTGCATCATGATCCGCGCGTGCGGCAGGGCGTAGCGCTTGCCCTCGGCTCCGGCGCAGAGCAAGAACTGGCCCATGGACGCGGCCAACCCCATGGCCACCGTGGCGACGTCGCACGGGACGAACTGCATGGTGTCGTAGATCGCCATGCCGGCCGAGACCGAACCACCTGGTGAGTTGATGTAGAGGTAGATGTCCTTCTCTGGGTCTTCAGCGGCCAGCAACAACATCTGGGCCGAAAGCGCATTGGCGATGTTGTCTTCAACCTGGGAGCCCAAGAAGATGATGCGCTCGCGCAGCAGTCGCTGGTAGACGGAGTCGTCGAAGCTGTTGGCCGGCGCCTGCGGAGCCCGCGCCTCGGGAAGGGACAACCCCGGGTTGGGCAGAGGGGGGCCAGTCGTCGCGCTGTCGGTCACGAGTCCACCTTTCACATCAAGGACGTACGTTGACCCTAACGTCGGAACACCCCGGCGCCATCCGAAGTGCCGGGGTGTTCGCTGACGGATGAAAGAGGTTAGGCCTGGGCCTCGGCGTCCTCGGCCTCGACGACGTCGGTTTCCGAATCGGCAAGCTCCGGTGGCTCTTCGGCTTCTTCGGCCACCATCTCAACGACGTTGCCAGCTGAGTCGCGAACGATCGCCTGCTCGAGCACCACCGACAGCGCCTTGCTGCGGCGAACGTCGCCGACGATCGCGCCCACCTGACCTGCCTGGGCAACAGCCTGGGCGAACTGGTCGGGGGTCATGCCGTACTGCGGAGCCTGGCGGATCAGGTACTCGGTGATTTCGGCCTGCGAGACCTCAACGTCGTCGCGGTCGGCGAGGGTGTCGAGCACGATGTCGCGGGTGAGCGAGTCGCGCACCTGCGTCTCGAACTCCTCCTTGTGGTCATCGTCGCCGTGACCGTCACCGAAGTGATCGCCGAGCGCGGCAGCCACGACACCCTCTGGAAGGGGAACCTCGACTGCCTCGATGAGCGCGTCGAGAACGGCGTCGCGTGCTGCCATCAGCTGCTCGACCTTCTTGCGCGGTTCGATCTCGCCACGCACTGTTCCGCGAAGTTCGTCGAGGGTGTCGAACTCGCTGACGGTCTGTGCGAAGTCGTCGTCGAGCGCTGGGAGTTCGCGTTCACGAACCGACACGACTGTGACCGTCACCTCGACCTCTTGGCCTTCGTGCTCGCCCGCGTCAGGGGTGACGGTGAAGGTGGCCTCTTCGCCCTCCTTCAAGCCCTCGACCGCCTCGTCGAGCCCAGGAAGCAGACCTTCGCTGCCGGCTTCATAGGTAAGGCCGGAGGCCGAAAGGTCTTCGACCGACTGGCCGTCCTTCACAGACGCCAGCGTGAGCGACAGCATGTCGCCCTTAGCGGTGCCGCGGTCGACCGGCTTCAAGGTGGCGAATCGCTCGCGCAGCTGCCCGAGCTCGGCGTCGATGTCGTCGTCGGTGACCTCGGCGACGTCGACCTCCACCTCGAGTGAGGCGAAGTCGGGCAGTTCGATGTCTGGCCGAATGTCGACCTCGGCGGTGAAGGTCAGCGCCACGCCGTCAGAGAACTCGCCGATCTCGACGTCGGGCTGACCGAGCACCTTGAGCTCGTTCTCGGTGACAGCGTCGCCGTACGCCTTGGGGAGCGCCTCGTTGACTGCCTCGTCGAGCACTGCACCGCGTCCCACGCGCTGGTCGATGATGCGAGCAGGCACCTTGCCTTTGCGGAAGCCTGGGATCGTCACCTGGGCGGCGATCTTCTTGTAGGCCGAGTCGACGCTGGGCTGCAGTTCGTCGAAGGGAATCTCGACAGACAGCCGCACTCGGGTCGGGCTCAGGGTCTCGACGTCGCTCTTCACGTGCCTGGTACTCCTTGGTCGCCCGGGCCACTGCCGGGTGATGTCACAAGAACCGGTCGGCCCTGTGGTGGTCGGGGCGGGGAGACTCGAACTCCCGATCTCCTGCTCCCAAAGCAGGCGCGCTAGCCACTACGCTACGCCCCGTCGCGAACGGCTAGTCTAGACGCCAGCCACCGAGCAGCTACCAGCGCCGACCCGGCTGCTGGGCCGGTCGATCGGTGGCCCCGCGGGTGTAGCTCAATGGTAGAGCCCCAGCCTTCCAAGCTGGCCATGCCGGTTCGATCCCGGTCACCCGCTCCAGCTCTCTGGCCAGGGCAAACACCCGAGCCAGTCGCACAGGGTATGGATCGACTTTGACGGTGATCGGTACCGAATCCATCGGCGACCACAGGTGCCCTGCAGTCACTGCGGTGGTTGAGGCAACCGGCGGCCCGGCGACGAGCCTGAGGACCGACGCGTCAGTCAAAGAAGGTCGGCACGCAGTGGCGACGCCGAGGTCAGTCCTCCGTCAACTGTGAAGCACTGGCCGGTGACGAAGGCTGCTTCGGGCGAAGCCAGCCAGGCAACGGCGTTTGCGATGTCGGTCGGTCTTCCCAGGCGACCGGCCGGGTGGCGCGCTTCGGAATCGCGCTTGGCCGCCTCAGGGTCGGCTGCGAGCGCGAAGGCGGCATCGGCCATCTCTGTGGCGATCCATCCTGGGGCAATCGTGTTGCACCGCACCGCCGGGCCGTGGTCGACGGCGATGGAGCGCGTCAGACCGTGCACGAAGGCCTTGGAGGCGTTGTAGAGCGCCATGGACGGGTCGGCGACTGCCGCGGAGATAGAGCCGATGTTGACGATGACGCCGCCGTAGCGGGTCATGCCGGGGAGGACAGCTCGGCACATTCTGAACAGTGCCCGGCAGTTGGTTCCGACCACAAGGTCCCAGTCCGCGTCGGTGCTGTCGAGGACGGACTTCTCGACCTGCACCCCGGCGTTGTTCACGAGCAGGGTGGGCGGACCGAGGGCGTCGGTCGTCTCGGACACGATTCGCTCAGCCGCACCGGGTTCGGAGACGTCGGCCTGCACCCAGTGGACGTCGGTGGGCAGGCCGGGAGGACGCTGACCCCGGCCACAAGTCACCACGTAAGCACCGTCGGCGAGCAGGCGCTCGACGATCGAGCGGCCTATGCCACGGCTACCGCCGGTGACGATCGCTATCGGTGGGGTCGACATGGCCATCACTGTCTCATCTCCCCGACCTGCGCGGTCCGGCCATCGGGCCGTGCGCTCCTACAGGTCCTCAGAGCCACGCTCAGCCGGTCGTGACAGACTCGAACAAGCCGAGACAACCCGGCTGAGCCGAAGGGCGACGTCATGTCTGACTTCACAGTGAACTACCCAGGGGGGTCCCTGCCTCTCGATCTCACCGAGGCGACCGAAGGCCCATCTGGGCTGGACGTGAGCAAGCTGCTCACCTCGACCGGTCAGGTCACCCTCGACCCAGGATTCAAGAACACCGCGTCCTGCGCGTCGGCGATCACCTACATCGACGGGGACGCCGGCATCCTGCGTTACCGCGGCTTTCCGATCGAGCAGCTGGCGGGAAAGGCCTCCTTCCTGGAGGTCTCGTACCTGCTGATCTACGGCTCACTACCCACGACCAGCGAGCTCGAAGACTTCCAGAACGAAGTCACTCGGCACACCCTCCTGCACGAGGACTTGCGGTGGTTCTTCGACGGCTTCCCCCGCGACGCTCACCCGATGGCGGTGCTTTCGTCAGCCGTCAGCGCGTTGTCGGCGTTCTACCAGGACAGCCTCGACCCCTTCGACAAGCAGCATGTGGAGATCTCGACCGTGCGGCTGCTGGCCAAGGTGCCAACGATCGCGGCCTATGCCTACAAGAAGTCCATCGGCCAACCGTTCCTCTACCCCGACAACGCCTTGGGCTACGTGGAGAACTTCCTGCGACTCACCTTCGGCGTACCGGCCGAGCACTACGAGGTCGACCCGTTGATCGCCAAGACCCTCGACATGCTGTTCGTCCTCCACGCCGACCACGAGCAGAACTGCTCGACCGCCACGGTCCGACTCGTAGGTTCCTCCAATGCCAACCTGTTCGCGTCAGTGTCGGCCGGTGTCAACGCCCTGTTCGGACCACTGCACGGAGGCGCCAACCAAGCAGTCATGGACATGCTCGTGGCGATCGAAGCCGACGGCGGCAACGTCGATCGGTTCGTCCAACGCGTCAAGGACAAGGAGTCCGGGGTCAAGCTGATGGGCTTTCGGCCACGCCGTCTACAAGAACTACGACCCGCGCGCGACTCAGATCAAGCAGGCGGCCCACGACCCTGTTTGACTCCCTCGGGGTCAACGACCCACTGCTCGACATCGCGCTACGACTGGAGGAGGTCGCCCTCGCCGACGACTACTTCATCTCACGCAAGCTCTACCCCAACGTCGACTTCTACACCGGGCTCATCTACAAGGCGATGGGCTTCCCCACCCACATGTTCACCGTGCTGTTCGCCCTGGGTCGGCTGCCAGGCTGGATCGCGCAGTGGCGGGAGATGATCGACGACCCGCAGACCAGGATCGGTCGTCCACGACAGGTCTATGTCGGAGAAGCGGAGCGCGACTTCAGCGCCATCGAAGACCGCGGGTGACCGTCGACTGGACGCAGCGTTCGCCGTTGGTCGGCGACTAGCCGTAGCAGCCTCGGTCCTGCAAGGCGGAGCTCGGATGGCGAGGCTTCCCTCTTCGTCAGCTGTCGTCACATTGGTTGCATGGCCAGCACGGCAGGGAAACGTCAGGCCGATCATCCGGAGCGTCGGACAGTTCGCTGAGTTGACCTCGGCAAGCCTCTCCTGCTCCGCGAGCCCCCGTGTGCAAGCTCGCCCCCACACCCAGAGGTCAGGTCAAGGACCTGGACATGACCGGCCCATCCCAACCTGCTGTCCGGGCAGGTTCGATCGCGGCCACCGTTCCAGCGCGACCGCGAACTCGAACACCGCTTCCGCTCGACACCTGCAATGACTTCGCCACTTGTATGGACTCAGACATCTCGTGGTGATCGCCATCGCCGAACCGCACGGCGCGAACTGCCTCCACTAGGACTTCTGACTCTGCCGATCTATGCGCCAACACGTCACGCTCAGGCAGAGCGAAATCCACTTCGCACGCTTGGAGAGTCATGGAGAGTGCCCGAATCGTTGTTGGCTACGACGGATCAACCACTTCATGTTCCGCACTGGACTTCGCCATCGAATCGGCGCGACCTCGGCGGGCGAGAGTTGAGGTGATTCACGCCTGGGAGCCGCCACCACCGAGGATTCGATTCGCCGGTGACGATTGGGGTCCCCAAGAACCCGAGCTCCGGCAATCCGCCGACCATGTTCTGGCCGAGGCGCTCGACCATGCCAAAGACATGGGACCAGATGTGGACATCTGCGGGAAGTTGGTAGCCGGCAACGCAGCCGGGAGCCTACTTGAGGCAGCCGAAGGCGCCCACATCCTCGTCGTTGGCTCCCGCGGGTTGAGCGGTTTCAGCGGTCGACTTCTCGGATCCACGGGACTTCAGGTTGCCACCCACGCCGCGTGCCCCGTGGTGGTCGTCCGACCATCCGCAGCCGCACCAACACCAAGCCCTGAGGTCGGTCGGGTGGTGGTTGGGGTAGATGGTTCGCAACTCTCAGAAGCTGTCCTCGCGTTCGCGTTCGAGCAGGCAGCCGAGCGCGGAGTCGGCCTCACTGCCCTGCTCGCGTGGGATCTCTCGTACCTCAACGTGCCTGGCCGGGTCGGACCGATTCTGGCTGACACATTTGAGGCTGAATCCGAACACGCCACAACGGTCCTCGCAGAGACATTGGCCGGTTGGCAGGAGCAGTATCCAGACGTCGACATCACGTCCCGGACCATCTATGGGCCAGCCAGATCTTCGCTCATCGATGCCTCCGCGGGCGCCACCCTGCTCGTGGTCGGCTCCCGGGGACGTGGTGGCTTCCTCCGACTCCTCCTGGGCTCAGTCAGCCTGGCCGTGCTGAACAGCGCACACTGCCCTGTAGCTGTCATCCATCAGGCTGAGAGTTGATTCGAACCAGACGCACTGAAAGCCCCTTCCTTGGCGCGTCAGTCCAAGACGGCGCCGGGATCAGGCAGTCGCGTGCAGCCGCCGGACGCCGTGCTGACGCGGGCCATATGGCCCTGTTGCCCCACAGATATGTGAAATATGCTTCATGAATCGTGGGAGGTGGTCCGATGCGCACTCCAGAGGACCGGACGATACCCCTGCTGCTCTTCGCAGACGATGGGGCCGCTCCGGCAGATGTCGCCTGGGCATGGATTGCCAGCCACCATTGGGAAGGGTGGGCGCTCGAGGCCGTCACCGCACGTATGACCCTCTTTCCGGGCGGACGCGCTATCGGGGAGGCAACTCACGTGAGCCGTCAACCACCCGTGGAGACCGAGTTCACTGCATGGGATCACGTGGATGTGGAGGGCGACCCTCGCACGGTCATCCACAGCCGGTCGGACGCCTCACTGATCGTCGTGGGCCGGCACCCCCGCGGGCACCTGACCGGGTTGTTGGCCGGCAGCACGACGCAGTGGCTGATGGGGCGGCCACCCGTCCCCCTCGTCATCGCGCGGCATGGGCACCGGACTCGTTCCGTGGCGATTTGTGTCGACGGTGGGCCCCACTCGCAGCGTGCACTCGAGGCGTTCCGGTCGTTGCCATGGTCTGCTGATGTTGAAGTGAGTCTCCTATCGGTCGATGACGGCGCCACGGACATTGAGGAATCACTGGCCTCCGCCGCGTCCTCCTTCCCAGCGGGGAACCCGCCCGCGATGATCCATCTGGCCGGCTCGCCGAAGCGGGAGATTGCCGCCTTCGCGGAGTCGCGACAGATCGACCTCGTGGTCATGGGCACGCGAGGCCTGACCGGGCTCACTCATCTGGCCGTGGGCTCGACGGTCTCCGCGCTGTTCAAGCGCGAGACGGCAAACCTGATGGTCGCCCACGTCGCCGAAGCCCCGGACTGATCGTGACACGGCGGATTCTCGATGAGTGTTGGTCCTTCACCCCCTCGGAACGGGGCTGTTCGAACCCTTTGATCACCAGCCAACAGAAGGATGAGTCATGACGACCACACAAGTCCTCGTCGTGTTGATTTGGGTTGCCTCGGGGCTTCTCGCCGCAGTCATGATGGGAAGGCGTGGGCATTCACACTGGTACTGGAGCTTGGTTGCCCTACTTCTGGGCCCCTTCGCCTGGCCGGTCTTGGATGAGCGCTCCTCCGGTGACACGCCCCACACTCAGCAGTTGCGCGGCGGGAAGACGAAACCGGGAATTCACCTGGTTGTCGGCGTCGACGGATCGCCAGAGGCAGCCCACGCGGCAACTGTTGCTGTCGACGTGCTGAATGCGGCCATCGGGCGGGTCACGCTCGCGACTGTGGTGGACTACGACGCGGAGGAATCCAGCACTGAGGAGATGAACGCACTCGCTCGCTCTCGACTCCGCCTGGCTTCTTCCCGGCTGAAGGACTGGGGCCCCGCCGAGGCGGTGCTGATGGGACCGCCGGTCAAGGCGCTCACGGAGTTCGCCACCGAACAGGCCGCTGACCTCATTGTCGTAGGACCCAGGGGCCGCGGGTTGTCCCAGCGGCTGCTCGGCAGCGTTGCCTCCGGATTGGTTTCCGGGTCACCAACCCCCGTCCTGGTCATAGGGGGCGATCGAGAGGGGACTCCCTCACCAACTGTTCACACCGCCGACAACTAGCCCCACCCCGTATCCAAGATCGCGCTCGGTGCAAGAGGCGTGTCGTGGCGCGCGGAACTCGTCAATTCAGGGCCAACTCGCGAGGTTGGCGATGCCGAGCCCGATCAACAGGGCACCCGCAGCGACCTCCACTCGGCGCTCCCAGTGGCGATGCATCTCGTCGCCCAGGCTGATCCCGACCCAGGTGAACGCGGTCGAGAACACCGCGATCGTCGTCGCGAGAACCAGTGGCTCGATCTGCCCAAGCCCCAGGCTGAAGCCGATCGCGAGGTTGTCCGCGCTCAGGCCCGCGGCGAGAATCACCAGGCCACGCCAACTCGTCACCCGCCTTGTGATCCGCGAGTCCTTATCGCGCCCGCGGATCCCGGCAACGACCGTCATCGCGCCGACGGTCAGCAGCAACGCGCTACTGATCCAGCGCCCCCCACCTGCCAAGGTGAGAGCCACAGCCTGTCCGACCGCAGCCCCAACCAGAGGGACGAAGAACTCGAAGGTCCCGAACACCACAAGGATCCGTGCGCGACGCCGCGCCTGACCCAGAGCGCCGAGCGCCAGCGCAGCCGAGAAGTTGTTGGCTCCGATGACTGTCCCAAGGACCAAGAGCTCTGCTATGCGGATGCGCCACCTCCGCTCACCTGGGCGTCGGAAGGTTGCCCCGGGCATAGCGAGGGTATCTGGTCAATCGGGAGGCCCTGACACGGTAGGTGGCCGCGTCGCTGTCGGCTGCGGGACGTTGGCCTCTGGTGCTGCTCCTCCGTTAGCGCGGACGATCAGCCTCGTGGAGAGCGCGGCGGTGGTCGAGACCCACATCTCGGTGTTGTTCTTTCTTGGTGACCGGGCGTACAAGTTGCGCAAGTCGGTGGCGACCCCGTTCCTGGACTTCTCGACCAGGGAGTTGCGCCTGGCTGACTGTCGGCGGGAGGTACAGCTCAACCGTCGGCTCGCCCCGGACGTTTATCTGGGGGTCCACGACATCGTCGACGAATCCGGAGATCCTATCGACCACCTGGTCGTGATGCGCCGGCTGCCCGAAGATCGCCGGCTGGCCACGATGATCGCCGATTCGTCGTTCGACGAAGCCCACTTGGAGGCGGTGGCGCGGCAGGTGGCCGCCTTCCATTCCCGAGCCGCCCGCGGTCCTGACATCGACCTGGCTGGTTCAGTCGAGCACTGGACCATGCTCTGGTCGACCAACCTCGAGGAGACCGCGGAGTTGGCCGACCGGTTCCTCGAGGGCGACCTGCTGGCCCGGATCGGGCGTCGGGCGATGGACTACCTGCACGGCCGACACCGGCTACTCTCCCACCGCGTGGCCGAACAACGAATCGTGGACGGCCACGGTGATCTGCTCGCCGAGGACATCTTCTGCCTCGACGACGGCCCCCGGATCCTCGACTGCGTCGAGTTCGATCCTCGGTTCCGCTGGGGTGACGTGCTCTACGACGCCGCCTTCCTCGCCATGGACCTCGAGCATCTCGGCCGGGCCGACCTCGCCCAGCGGTTCCTCGCCGCCTACCGTGAGTACGCCGCTGAGAATCACCCGGACTCCCTGGAGCATTGGTACATCGCCTACCGCGCGCTGGTCCGGGCCAAGATCGCCTGCCTGCGCGCCGAGGCCGGTAAGGCGGACGCCGCCCAGGACGCGCTGGCCTTCCTGGCCCAGACCAGCCGGCACCTCGACGAGGCCGAGATCCACCTGGTCCTCGTCGGCGGCTTGCCCGGCACCGGCAAGACGACCGTTGCCAAGGGACTGTCCGACAGACTTGGCTGGGCGGTACTGCGCAGTGACGAGGTGCGCAAGGAACTTGCCGGCCGCGACCAGGTGGAGCCAGCCGGTGCCACTCCGTTCGAGGGGATCTACGCTCCTCGCTTCACGGCCAAGGTATACGCCGAGCTATTGCGTCGGGCGGAGATGGCCCTGGGCTGGGGCGACTCCGTGGTGCTCGACGCCACCTGGCTCGACCCTGGGCAACGCGACGCCGCCCGGGCCGTGGCCCGGGAGACACATGCCCACCTGCACGAGGTCTGCTGCGACCTGGCCACCGACGAGGCCGCTGCCCGGATCCTCGCCCGGACGGCTGCCGGGGGCGACGCCTCTGACGCCACCCCCGAAGTGCTCGCCACCCTCGCGCGCCCATCCCAGGCACCCTGGACAACGGCCCGGCGCATCGACACCAGCCGCCCGAGCGCCGACGTTATCGAGCTCACCGTCAGCCTCGTGCGACCAGATCACTCACACGGCGCGCACGGGAACTGACGTCCGGCGCCAGGTCCTGGCGCTAAGCCAGTTCGGTAGCAGTCCCTCAGACCGCCGAAGCACCGATCATGATCGAGACCAGGGCGAGGTACGTCGCCATCAGCGGCACGCTGCGCCATCTCCCCAGACGACCGGAGCGCCCAGGGATGGCGAGCACCACGACCACCATGCTGGCGATGATGCCGAGCTCGATGCCGGCTCGACCCACCGAGATCGGCGAGATCGAGGCGGCGACTCCCACGATCAGCAGCGTGTTGAAGATGTTGCTTCCCAGCACGGTGCCGACCCCGACTTCGTCGTGGCCCCGAAGACGGGCTGCAAGCATGGTGGCGATCTCGGGTGCGGACGTACCGATCGCGACAAACACTGCCCCCACGACGAAGCCATCCCAACCGAGGGCCTCACTGATCCCCTCTGCGCCCACCACGATCAGCCGCCCCGAGACGATCAAGAGGGCCAGCCCGCCGAGGACGCTGAGGATGATCGAGGAGTGATTGCGGTCCTCGAGGACGGCCACGACCTCGTCGCGCGCAGTCCGAGCGGCGAAGGCTGTCTGGGTCAGCCAGCCCACGAAGACGACGATCAGTACCGCCGCATCCATGCGACTGATCACACCGTCGAGCGCGAGCAGGCCAAGGACGGCTGGTGCCGCCAGGGCCATCGGGATGTCACGAACGAGGGTGCCGCGATCGACGACGATCGCGCCGAAAGCAAGGGCCAGACCCAGCACAACGCCGACATTGACCACGTTGCTGCCCAGCGCATCCCCCAGCGCAATCTCCGGATACCCCGCGAGCGCCGAGTTCACGGCGACGGACAGCTCTGGGCTGGATGTTGCGAACGCCGCCACTGTGGCACCGATGATGCCGGCCGGAATCCGCCACCAGTCAGCGAGGTTCACCACGCCTCGAACGAAGAGGTCACCTCCGACGACCGCACATCCGACCCCGACCAACAAGGCCAGAACAGTCACGACCATCAGGTGCACTCCCATGTGCTCGGACGAACTGATCGTCTGGCGCCGAGGCCTCTGGCACGCTCCCGTCGGGCGACGACGACCTGCCTAGGGTATGGGGGTGCTGCGAGGTGACAAGACGTGAGCACGTACGTGCCACCACAGCACGGCGCCTGGGCGTTCTTGGCGCTTCCGCTCGTCCTTGGGTTCATCGTGGCGCCGTGGACTCCACTGTTGCTGGTTCTTGCGATCGCCTGGATCGCCACCTACCCACTGTCGTATGCCGCACTGGGCCTCGTTCGCGCAAAGCGCCCCCAACGCTTCCGGGCACCATTCCTGATCTGGTCAGCCGTCGTGCTTCCGGCCGTGGCGTGCTGCTGGTGTGTCGTCCATGGCTGCTGTGGGTTGGAGTCGCCTACACAGCGTTGTTCTCCATCAATCTCGGCTACGCCCGGAGAAACCAAGAACGAGCCCTCACCAATGACGTCGTCTTTGTTGTCGAGTGCTCCGCGATGGTCGCTGTCACATGGGCGGTTGGAGTCGGCGGACCAGTCATGGACACCACCGAGCCTCGGTTCAGTACCGGATGACGTCTGGGCACTCGTGGCGGTCTGCGCGCTCGTTCTGCTCGGCTCGACGCTGCACGTCAAGTCGCTGATTCGCGAGCGTCGAGATCGGAGGTATGCGCGCGCATCGCTCGTGGTCGCCTCCGCCTCAGTGCCTGCAGCGGTGGCGCTGGCGGTCTGGTGGGGATGGCCTTCAGGGGTATGGCTGATCGTGCCGTTCATCGTGCTCGTCCTCCGCGCTTTCGCCGTGCCCAGACGTTCGATGCGTCCTGGCGCCATCGGCATGGTCGAACTCGCATGCTTCGTACTGGTCGCAGCCTCTGCGGCACTCGCCGCTGCATAAGAACGATCACTCAGGTGACCTGAGGTACCCAGCACGACAACTGCGCCGGCGTCGGTCCCGGCCGGCGCCGACACCATGGCCGACGCCAAGCGGGTCGACTAGCCGTTCGCCCGATCGATCCGAACCGTCTCACCGTCGCGCGGCACGACGGCGTTCCAGCCGAGGTCACTGCGGATCCGACGCGCCAGGGCCTCCGAAGCCTCTTCCTCGCCATGCACGACATAGGTGGTCGCCGGCGGTTCCGGCATCGACGACGCCCACGCCAAGAGCTCGTCAGCGTCAGCATGAACCGAGAAGCCTTCGACCTGAGTCACCTCAGCGCGCACCGGCACGTAGCGACCATGCATCTTCAGCGACGAAGCGCCCTCAGCAAGGTCACGCCCACGCGTGCCGACCGCCTGGTACCCAACAAGCAACACGCTGTTGCGTGCATCGGGGAGCAGGTGTTTCAGGTGATGAACGACTCGACCGCCGGTCGCCATTCCGGATGCCGAGAGGATGATGCACGGGGACCGCGGTGAGTTGAGCGCCTTCGACTCGTCGGCGGTGTGGGCCTCACGCAGGCCCGGCACGTCGAGGAGGTGCGCGACGCCGTCCCGGATGTCTCGACGCCCCACCTGCAGCGCCTGCCGATAGACCTCAAGAGCCTTCAGCGCCATCGGGCTGTCCAGGTACACGGGCACGGCCGGGATGTCACCGTCAGCGATCAACTGACCGAGCGCGACGAGCAGGACCTCGGTCCGGTCGACGGCGAAGGCCGGAATCACCACTGACCCGCCTCGTCCGACAGCGCGTCGCACGACGTCAGCGAGTTTCTCGCTACCTGTGGCAGGGTGCTTGCGGTCTCCGTAGGTCGACTCGATCACCAGGGTGTCGACGCTGGGGGGCGGCGCGGGAGGACGGAGCAACGGGTGGTGGGGACGTCCCAGATCACCACTGAACAAGACGGACCCCAGCGGCGACTCAAGGAGCACGGTCGCGGAACCCAGGATGTGACCTGCCGGACGCAGCCGCATCGCCATGTCCTTGCCCAACTCACGCTCGTCGTCGAAGTCGACCACTGAGAACTTGTCCAGGAGCCCGACCACATCACCACTGCCGTAGAGCGGCCTTGGCTTCTCGTGCTTGGAGAAACCGCGACTGGCCGCGTAGGTCGCATCTTCCTCCTGCAGCTTCGCGCTGTCTCGCAGGACGATCTCGGCCAGCGCGACCGTGTCTGCTGTCGCCACCACCGGAGCCGCTAGTCCGTCCCGCGACAGGACCGGAAGGTATCCCGAGTGGTCCAAGTGCGCGTGGCTGACCACGACAGCATCAAGGTCTCGAGCGCTGAAGGGCACCGGATCCCAGTTGCGCCGACGTAGCTTGCGCAAGCCCTGGAAGAGCCCGGCGTCCACCAAGACCTGACTCATCGGCGATCGCACCAGGAACCGGCTGCCCGTGACGGTTCGCGTGGCGCCATGGAACGACAGCGTCATCGTGCCTGGCCTCACATGAGTGGTCATGTCGCCAGCATCGGCTAGCGGCCGACAGCGCTCCAGTGGCAAAGGTCCCCGCTAGTGACACAAACCAAGGAAATCGTTGGCCGCAGGGCTCCTTCGAGTGGTAGGCAGAGGACATGCCAATCGACATCCGCAACTACCTCGTGGGATTTCCCCGATCGCGAGACAGCACTCCGAGCTGTGCTGAACGTGGACGAGGCAGTGTTCGGCGAAGACTTCACCGACGAGGAGATCGCGTCACCTGCTTTCGGAGTGGTTGAGGACGACCGAACTTTCTTGGCATGGGACGGCGACCAGACCATCGGGATGTCAGCGAACTTCTCTCTCGAGCTCAGTGTTCCGGGCGGTGTCGTCCCGACAGCTGGAGTCACCTTCATCGGGGTGCGTCCCACGCATCGACGACGCGGCGTCATGTCAGCGATGCTCGAGAACCTTCACGTCGACGGTCTACAGCGCCAGGAACCCGTGGCTGCGCTGTGGGCAGCAGAGCCAGCGATCTACCCGAGATTCGGCTACGGCGTCGCCACGCACTCACTCCGGCTGTCGATCGCGCGTTCGCACGGCAGCATGAGCGAGGCCCCGGACGACCCGAGGATCGCCCTTCGAATGGTCGATCCCGCGGATGATTTCAAGGACCACCAGCACCGTCTACGACATCGAGCGCCGCTACCGCAGCGGCATCCCCGCCTACGACCAGCGCTGGCATGCACGTCACGTGTGGGACCCACCCAGCCGACGAGAAGGAGCCGGGCGTCTGCACACGGTCCTTGCCGAGACCGATGGGCACGTGCGTG
This sequence comes from uncultured Actinomycetota bacterium, assembly GCA_963824605.1. GTDB lineage: Bacteria > Actinomycetota > Actinomycetes > JAHEKZ01 > JAHEKZ01 > JAHEKZ01. Next base: position 70,551 of record CAWGPZ010000002.1, read on the forward strand.
GGTTCCTTCGCTACACCGTGAAGCCCGACTGGACGTCTGCCCACGCTGACGGCACTTTCAACATCCAACGGATGATGGCGAACGATCCAGCGGCCTACGCAGCCTTGTGGCGGTACGCGATCAACTTCGACCTCATGTCGAAGGTGGGGTGGTGGAACGCGCCCAGCGACGACCCCATCCAACTTTGGCTCGACCAGCCGCGTCACGCATCACGTCAACGTGAAGACCAGCTCTACATTCGCCTCCTCGACCTGCCGTCTGCTTTGTCAGCACGTACCTACTCCAGCGACCTGGACGTCGTCATCGAGGTCACCGACCGCCACCTGCCGGTCAACGAAGGGCGCTGGCGCCTGACCGGAGGACCCGCCGGCGCCACCGTGTCGGCGTCGACCGACGAAGCTGACGTCTCGCTCGATGTGCGAACACTCGGTGCGGCCTACCTTGGCGGCACCACGATCGAAGAGCACGCAGCCGCGACGTGGGTGTCCGAGCACACCTCGGGATCGGTGGCCCTCATGAGCAACGCATTCCGTACCGCGGTCGCTCCCTACTGCCCCTTCGTCTTCTAGCAACCAGCACCGCGGTAGTTCAGTGAGGCCATGACCTCACTGAACTACCGCAATGTTGGGGGTTGGCTACTGCTGGCAGGTAGGGCACCAGTAGAGAGTTCGTCCGGCCAGGTCAGCGGCGCGGATGTTGCTGCCGGCACCGCCGACACCAGCGTCCAGCTCGCCCGTAGACGTAGTGCGCATCGGACGCCCGCACGACACGTCCCAGGTGCTCGCGGTCCCGGGTCTCCGTCGTGATGATCCGACCGCTGCGGACGCCGGCCCGCATGAGCGTTCGAGTGTCGTCCCAGATCTGTTGCCACATGTCCGCCGCGACTCGCTCACCTGGCCGATACGGGTCGAGGCCGGCGCGAAAGAGCAGCTCGGCTCGGTAGACGTTGCCGATGCCCGCCACCACACTCTGGTCCATCAGCAGAGCCGCGATGGGCTGTCGGCTGCGAATGATGCGCTCATAGGCCACGTCAGGTTTGGGGTTGCGACGCAGCGGGTCTGGGCCGAGCCGGGCCAGCAACATCGACCGCTGGTCTCCGTCGATCAGCCTGCAGCGGGTCGGGCCGACCAGATCGGCGTACCAATCGTCAACGGCCAGTCGCATGCGCACCGTGGGAGCTGCCGGCGGGGCCGGTTGATGTTCAGTCCGGACCTTGCCGAACAAGCCGAGGTGGACGTGGACATAGCGGCGTCCGTCGAACTCGTAGAGAAGATGCTTGCCGTAGGCCTCGACCGCCCGCAGCTCGCGGCCATCAAGCCGATCGGCCTCGAGAAATCGGCCCTGCGGGCTGGTGACCGACACCGGTCCACCGGCGAACCGGCTGCGGTGCTGACCGGCGATCCGGTGAATGGTGTGGCCTTCTGGCATGGGATCAGAGTGCCGGTTCAGGCCGTCGTCGGCACCTCGCCGGTGCGTTCGTACTCCGCAGAGCTGCCCGATACGCCGAATGTGACGGTCGTCACCGCTGAACGGAGTGGCGAGGAAAACGCCAACGAAGGCGATCAACTCCCCCTCGGTGTGCATGCGAGCGCCGATCGAGATGACGTTGGCATCGTTGTGCTCGACGCGCCAGCTGGGCGATCTGCTCACTCCAGACGAGCGCGGCGCGCACACCGTCGACCTTGTTCGCCGCGATCTGCTCTCCGTTGCCCGAACCGCCCAGCACGATGCCGAGGCTTCCCGGGTCAGCCGCCACACCGGCACCGGTGGCGAGGCAGAACGGCGGGTAGTCATCGAGGGCGTCGTACTCATACGGGCCATGGTCGACGACCTCGTGGCCCTGCTCAGTGAGTGCGGCCACGAGGAACTTCTTCGCGTCGAGCCCGGCGTGGTCTGACCCGATGTGAACGCGCATCAGGCCTTCTTGTCGCGGTTGACCAGCTTCCAGGCCAGTGGAAGCAGACCAGCCGCGGCGAGCACTTTGAGGGTGTCAGTGATCACGAAGGGGTAGAGCCCGTACTCGAGCCCTTGAGCGAGGTTGACGTTCAAAGCGTTCATCAGCACGGGAACACCGATCGCGTAGATGATCAGCGTTCCCAAGAACATCTCCGCTGTGGAGCTGAGGAATCGCCGGTCGTTGCCTCGACTCGAGAGGTAGCCCACAACCGCCGCGGCGACGATGAAGCCTGCGAGGTACCCCATGGTCGCCTTGGCCGCCTCAAACCCCGACACCTGTTCGGCGAACCACGGCACGCCGGCAAGACCCGCCAGCAGATACAGCGCCATTGACACTGCACCTCTGGCCGCGCCGAAGGAGGCACCCACCAGCAGGACCGCAAAGGTCTGCAGCGTGTACGGGACCGGGGAGATGGACGGGATGGTGAACGATATCTGCGCCGCCAGGCCCGTGAAGGCTGCGCCACCGACCACCAGCCCCACGTCGCGGACGTACGCCATGGCGCCGGAGCCCGGAATCAGGTCGGCGAGGGTACCGGGGCGTCCCAGCGAGGGGTTGAGGGTGGTCACGAGTCCTCCAGAAGGGGCGAGCGGTTGAGCGGGCACCGGTGCGTAATCGACAACGCCAGGGAACGCTAGCGCACCACCCGACCCCCGGCTCTGCACCAACCCCGACAATCTCGCCATCAAGATTGGTGGAACCCTCACAAAACCCCTAGACGAATATCGGGTCGACGTCCCGCGACCGCTTCAGTTCGAAGAATCCCTCAGTTCCGGCGACCAGCTGGACGCCGTCCCAGAGTCGGCCAGCCGCCTCACCCTTCGGAGCGGGAGTCACCACCGGACCGAAGAAGGCGACTCCGCCCACCGAGATGACAGGAGTTCCGACCTCTTCACCGACCTGGTCGATCCCGGCGTGATGGCTCTCGCGAAGGCACTCGTCCCACTGGTCGTCAACCATCGCGTCCGCAAGGGCTGCCGGCAAGCCCACGTCAGCGAGCGCTGCCTCGATCGTGGTGCGGTTTCTGGGTTGTTCCTGAACGTGGAACCTCGTGCCCAGCGCGGTGTAAAGCGGGAGAACCACATCCGGACCATGGGTCTGCTCGGCCGCGACGCAGACCCGGACCGGGCCCCATGCCTCCAGAAGGAAGTCCGCGTAGTCATCGGGAAGGTCACGGCCCTCGTTCAGCACCGACAGACTCATGACGTGCCACCGGGTGGCGACGGGTCGCACTTGCTCGACCTCGAGCATCCACCGAGACGCCAACCAGGCCCATGGGCACAGGGGGTCGAACCAGAAGTCGGCGCTCGCGAGTTCACCGCGCGCGTCGTTGGTGGCAGGTCGGTCCAGCACGTCCGTCACGCGAATCTCCAGGAAATGTTGACATCAACACTTTTCACTCTCAAGTATGTTCCTGGTCTCCGCCACTCAGCTGACTCGCGTAGCGTGGGCCGGCGACCATCACCTCTCGAAGGAGTACCGAGTGCCTGGCGAGAACCTGACCCGCGACGAGGCCGGCGAGCGAGCGCGGCGTGTGTCCGTTGACAGCTACGACGTCATGCTCGACCTGACCAAGGGCGACTCCACCTTCGAATCCGACACCACCGTCCGGTTCAGCGCCGCACCGGGCTCGTCGACATTCATCGACCTGATCGCTCCGAGTGTCGCGTCGGTCACTCTCAACGGCGTCGCACTCGACACCGCGGTCTTCGACGGCTCGCGCATCACACTGAGCGATCTGGCCGAGCAGAATGAGCTGCGAGTGGTCGCCGACTGCGCCTACATGAACACCGGCGAGGGGCTCCATCGCTTCGTCGACCCCGTCGACAAGGCCGTCTACCTCTACACCCAGTTCGAGGTCATCGATGCCCGGCGCATGTTCAGCTGCTTCGACCAGCCTGACCTGAAGGCTACCTTCGCGTTCACCGTGACGGCACCCGACGACTGGCAGGTCGTCTCGAACTCACCGACACCCGAGTCGCAAGTCGTCACCGCAGGCTACGCGCGCTGGAGCTTCGAACCGACGCCGCGCATGTCCACCTACATCACGGCCCTGGTCGCAGGTCCGTACCACGTGGTGCGCGATGAACACCGCGGCATCCCGATGGGCGTCTACTGTCGGCGTTCGCTCGCTGAGCACCTCGACGCTGCGCCGATACTCGACGTCACAAAGCGCGGCTTCGACTACTTCGAAGAACTCTTCGCGACGCCCTATCCCTTTGCCAAGTACGACCAGCTCTTCGTCCCCGAGTTCAACGCCGGCGCCATGGAGAACGCGGGAGCCGTCACGATCCTGGAGGACTACGTCTTCCGGTCCAAGGTCACCGATGCTGCGTACGAGCGTCGAGCCGAGACGATCCTGCACGAGCTCGCACACATGTGGTTCGGCGACCTGGTCACCATGCGGTGGTGGGACGACCTCTGGCTGAACGAGTCCTTCGCCACCTATGCGGCGGCGCTCTGCATGGCAGAGGCAACGCACTGGACGAACGCCTGGACAACGTTCGCCAACTCCGAGAAGACATGGGGGTACCGGCAGGACCAGCTGCCGTCGACCCATCCGATCCGCGCGGACATCTCCGACATCGAAGACGTCGAGGTCAACTTCGACGGCATCACCTACGCCAAGGGTGCGGCGGTCCTCAAACAGCTCGTGGCGTGGGTCGGCCGGGACGCCTTCGTCGACGGCGTCCGCTCGTACTTCGACAAGCACGCGTGGGGAAACACCGTGCTCGCCGACCTGCTCGGAGCCCTTGAGCAGACGTCCGGACGCGACCTGTCGAGCTGGGCCAAGGAATGGCTGGAGACCGCAGGGCTCAACACACTGCGTCCGGAGTTCGAGGTCGACGCCGACGGACGTTTCCTCTCGTTCGACATCGTCCAAACCGCGCCCGAGAGCCACCCGACCATTCGTTCGCACCGGATCGCAGTCGGCCTCTACGAGCACGGGGACGCCGGGCTGGTTCGCACGGGGCGCGTCGAGCTCGACGTGGTGGGCGAACGGACCTCAGTGGATGAGCTCGTCGGCATGTCACAGCCCGACCTCGTGCTGGTCAATGACGACGACCTCGCCTACACCAAGATCCGCCTTGACGAGCGGTCAGCGAAGACGCTCGTCGACCACATCGGAGAGCTGCCGGACACCCTCGCCCGCGCCCTGTGCTGGACGGCTGCGTGGGACATGACCCGTGACGCCGAGTTCTCGGCGCGCGACTGGGTGGCACTTGTTCGGAGCGGATTGCCTCACGAGACCGACATCGGTGTGCTTCAGGTCGTGGTGCGGCAGGCCGTCTCGGCCTTGTACCTGTTCACACCCGTCGATCACCGTGAGCACGCGCTGGCCGACTTCGCCGACTACCTGCAGGATCAAGCGGCTGTCGCCGAGGCGGGCAGCGACCACCAGCTGGCCCTGTACCGAGCCTTCGTCAGCATTGCGCGCACCGATGCCCAGCTCGACGCCGTCGCCGGGACGCTGGCCGACGGCCCTGACCTCGACGGTCTCGCACTCGATGCCGACCTTCGGTGGAGCCTGCTGCATCGGTTGGTGGCAACTGGACGCCTCGACGCCGAGGCCATCGACGTTGAGTTCGAGCGCGACCGCACGGCAACAGGTGAGCGCCAGGCAGCTGCCGCCCGTGCCGCGCTTCCGACGGCCGCCGACAAGGAGCGCGCGTGGCAGGCGGTCGTCGAGTCCGACGACCTGCCGAATGCATTGCTGAATGCGACCGTGGCGGGCCTCAACACGCCGGATCAGGCTGAGCTCAACCGGGTACTCGTCGAGCGCTACTTCGAAGCAATCGAACCGGTCTGGCGTGACCGCACGAACGAGTCGGCGCAGACGATCGTCGTGGGGTTGTACCCCTCGTTCTTGATCGAACAGTCCACGATCGATGCCACAGAGGCGCACCTGGCGTCCAACGACTCACCACCAGCACTGCGCCGTCTGCTTCTTGAAGCCGCCGACGGGATCCGCCGATCGCTGGCCGCCCAGCGCGCCTACTAGGCGCGCGTCGAGCCCCCGGTTGGAGTGAGTGAGCTACTCGCTGCGGTCAGCGTGAAGGGTGCGCGGGTGCCGAGCGTGCTCGCTCAGTGTGTGCAGTCCGGCAACGATGCCGCCTGCGAGGTCACCCGCCGCGAACGACGACGTCATCGACATCGCGCCGAGGGCCGTAGCCCGGTCGTCGAGGTGGCGAGCTGCGACTGTCCCTGTGAGGATCTCAAGACGCCGGTGCGCGGGGTCGACCACAACGATCACCGAGCGGTCAGCATCGCCGCCAAGGGCACCGAGTAGTCGCCGCCCCTGCTCACGCAGGTCACCGTCCGGGGCTCCCACGAAGACTGAGTACTCGAGATCGCTCTCGGCATGCGCGTGGGCAAGAGCACGTTCGATCGCATCGACCTGACCGGCTGAGAAGGCGTCACCAGCGGGCACTGCAGCCACCCCCCTCGCGGACCGAGTCGGCCGCGGCGGCCACCTCGAGGTCGGCGCCCCCGATCCAGATCGGCTCAGCCCACCACGACAGACCTGGCCGATACTTCGGCCCACGCACCCATGAGGGCGTGTAGACCAACAGCATGATCACGACGTACACCAGGAGGGGCAGCAGGACGAACCAGCCCAGGATCTCGATGGTCGACATGGCGTCACGGTACCGAAGGTGCGAACCGGAGTCCGCCCCTCCCCTGCTGAGTCGTCAGGCGGGCATGGCCACGTGCTCGACGGCGCGGAGCCCCGCCGCACGTCCTGATCCTCCGCCGGCGTGATCAACCAGATACGGAACCCAGGCCGGGTCGGCGCGGCCCGACCCAAGAATCCGCCAGGCGGGTCCGACCGGCTGGAAGGGAGCGTGTCGCATGTGCCACCCCAGATCGGAGACACTGCGGTCGGCCTTGACGTGATTGCACCGCCGGCACGCTGACACGACGTTCTCCCAGACGTGGAGCCCGCCACGACTTCGCGGGATGACATGGTCGAGGCTCGTCGCCGGTGAGTCGCAGTAGACGCAGCGGCCGCCGTCGCGGGCGAACACCGCCCGTCGGGTGAGCGGGACCGCAGCCCGGCGGGGTACCCGGACGAAGCGCACGAGCCTGACGACCGAAGGAAGCGGCACTGCCCGCCGCTCGCTTCGGGCCACGCGGGCGGTGTCCTCGACGGCGTCGGCCTTTCGCGTCAGGACGAGCACCAGCGCCCTGCGGTCCGCGACGACGCAGAGCGGCTCGTAGGTGGCGTTCAGCACCAGAGCTCGAGACATGGCGACACCAGTGTGACCCGACTCACGCCCAGGGGCCAGCAATATCGCCTCAAGGACCCGCCGGGCATGCCCCTAGGCTGGGCGGCATGCCTGACGCTGCGCGCCCCGCCTACCCCGATGCCGAACGACTCCCGCTGGTCGACACTCTGCACGGCCACGAGGTCGCCGACCCGTACCGCTGGCTCGAGGACGCCGACGATCCGCGCACCGACGAGTGGTCGAAAGATCAAGATGCCCTGTTCGCCGCAGCCCGTGACGGCTGGCCGGGCAAGGAACACGTGCGCCGTAGAGTCAGCGAGCTGGTGGGCGCCGGCGTGGTCACGGCCCCCGTGTGGCGAGGCGACAGGCAGTTCATCATGCGGCGCACATCAGAGCAGGAGCACGCGCTGCTGATCGTCATCGAGAGCGATGGCACCGAGCGCACGCTGATCGACCCCATGGCACTCGACGCCTCCGGAACCACCACGCTCGACACCTGGCAGCCGAGCAAGGAAGGTGACCTGCTCGCGTACCAGCTGTCCGAAGGAGGGACCGAGGAGTCGGTGCTGCGCGTCATGGACGTCGCAACCGGCGACCTCGTCGATGGTCCCATCGACCGGGCTCGCTACTCGCCGGTGGCCTGGCTCCCTGGTGGCAAGTCGTACTACTACGTCCGCCGCCTGCCGGCCGATCAGGTGCCCGAGGGCGAAGAGCAGTTCCACCGGCGCGTCTGGTTGCACCAGGTGGGTACCGACCCCGCCGGCGACACACTGGTCTTCGGCGATGGTCTCGACGCCACCAACTACTACGGCGTCACGGTGAGCCGCGACGGACGGTGGCTCTCGATCATGGCCTCCGCCGGCACCGAGCCACGCAATGACCTCTGGGTGGCCGACATCGCCGAATCGCCGCCAGAGAACCCCACGCTGGTGACCGTCCAGGAGGGCGTCGACGCGCAGACGTCCCTGCACTTCGGACGAGACGGGCTCATCTACGCGTACACCAACAACCGTGCCCCGCGCGGACGCATTCTCGTCACCGAACCCGGCACCTGGTCGCTCGATGAGTGGCGTGACCTCATTCCGGAGGACCCCGAGGCGGTGCTCGAGGGATGGGCAGTCCTCGACGGAGACGCGCTTCCTGATCCTGTGCTGCTCGTCGTCAGAAGCCACCACGCCGTCGGACGCATCCACCGTCACGATCTACGCTCAGGCGCCGAGACGGGTTCGGTCCCGATGCCTGGCCTCGGCACCGTGGCCGGCATCAGCGACCGCCCCGAGGGTGGACACGAGGCGTGGTTCGGCTACACCGATCACATCACGCCGCCGTCCGTCTACCACTACGACGCGGTGGCCGACTCCACCTCGCTGTGGGCCAGCGCACCGGGAACGGTCGACGTCCCCCCGGCCGTGTCAGAACAGGTGGTCTATCGCTCGAAGGACGGCACAGCGGTGCGCATGTTCGTCATTCGGCGCCAGGATGCCCCTGATGGACCCGCACCGACGATCCTCAACGCCTATGGCGGGTTCGGCGTCCCGCTCACCCCGGCCTACTCCGCCACCATCCTTGCCTGGGTCGAAGCCGGGGGTGTCTACGTGGTCGCAAACCTGCGCGGTGGCGGCGAAGAGGGCGAGGACTGGCACCGGGCCGGCATGCGCGACACCAAGCAGAACGTCTTCGACGACTTTCATGCCGCTGCTGACTGGCTGATCGCGAACGGCGTCACCACTCCCGGACAGCTGACGATCTCGGGGGGCTCCAATGGGGGTCTGCTGGTAGGTGCCGCGCTCACGCAGCGCCCCGACCTCTACGCAGCCGTCATCTGCGCCGCACCACTCCTCGACATGGTGCGCTACGAGATGCACGGCCTTGGCCCCACCTGGTCGGACGAGTACGGCTCCGCCGCTGACGCAACCGAGCTCGAATGGCTGCTCTCGTACTCGCCGTACCACCACGTTCGTGACGGCGTCGACTATCCCGCGTCGCTCTTCACGATCTTCGATGGTGACACCCGCGTCGACCCGCTGCACGGGCGCAAGATGGCCGCTGCCCTGCAACACTCCACGACCGGGAGTCGCCCGATCCTGGTCCGCCGCGAGGCCGATGTAGGACACGGAACCCGGGCTGTCACCCGCGCTGTCGAGCTCTCGGTCGACACGCTGACGTTCGCGGCCGCCCAAACCGGTCTCACCTGGGAGGTCTGACGCAGTAGCGTTCGAGCACCATGAATCTCCGCGCCGAAGAGTCAGTCGCCGACCGGGTGACCAGTTTCATCGACAACACCTTTCTGGGTGCGCTCATAGCGGTCGCCGTCATCCTTGTTCTGGCGCTGGTCGTCAGGTGGATCTGGCGCCGATTCGTACGCCGGACCACCTCGACTTTCACCAAGTCCGCCGTCACTCGCTACGTCGCCGCAGACAAGGAGTCCGAGCGCGATCGCGACATGGCGATCGCGCGTTATCGCGCACGGGCCGCGGCCGTGTCAGGGATGCTGACGTCTGTCGGCACCTTTGTCATCGCGGCTGTGGCGCTGCTCTTTGCCCTCAGCGCACTCGGCGTCAACGTCGCTCCGTTGCTGGCAAGTGCCGGAATCGCAGGTATCGCCATCGGGTTCGGCGCCCAGACGATCGTGCGCGACTTTCTGTCCGGCGTCTTCATGATCCTCGAGAACCAGTACGGCGTGGGCGACGTGGTCATGATCAACGGTGTGAACGGAACGGTCGAAGACGTCGGTCTGCGGATCACCACGGTGCGCGACTTCGACGGCACCATCTGGTACGTCACCAACGGTTCGGTGGCCGAGCTCGGCAACCAAAGCCAAGGCTGGTCGGTAGCCGTGGTCGACATCCCGGTCGCACACGGCGCCGACCTCGAGCAGGCCAAGCAGGTGCTGGCATCGACGGTCGAGGCCCTGCAGCACGATGCCGACTGGGAGAACAAGATCATGCCTGACCACCCCGTCATCGGGGTGGAGTCGGTCACCGCCCTGTCGGTGACGATCCGAGTGCGGTTGCACACGGTTCACGAGCAGCAGATTGGTGTGGGACGAGAGCTGCGGGCTCGTGCCGTCAAGGCGCTCGAAGCAGCGGGCCTCTCGATGCCGCAGCCCGGCCCCTACGGTGCGGCCGACCAAGAGTTGCCGCCCACCACGTGAAAGGCAGCCTGCCAGGAGCACACCGCATAGGGTTTGTGCAGACTCGACGCCGCAGCCTTCAGCCCACCTGAGAGAATCACCGGCGTGGACGTATCCGAGCAGACCTTCTATGAGCGCGTTGGCGGACACGAGACCTTTGTCCGCCTGGTCGAGGTGTTCTATGCCGGTGTCGCTGACGACGAGGTCCTCCGGCCGCTCTACCCAGAACAGGACCTGGGCCCGGCCGCCGACCGTCTGCGCATGTTCCTCGAGCAGTACTGGGGCGGGCCCACGACCTACTCCGACCAGCGCGGGCATCCGCGTCTGCGCATGCGTCACCACCCCTACCGGGTGGACGCGCTGGCACGCGATCAATGGCTGCTGCACATGCGCGCGGGAGTCGAATCCCTGCATCTCGACCCTGCGCTCGAGGACGAGTTGTGGAGCTACCTGGTCATGGCAGCACATTCACTGGTGAACACCATGGACGAACCCCCAGGTGTGGTCAGCCCCGAGCTCTGACCACACCCAGCCGATCCGGCGTCAGGTCGGGGAAGACCGCAGACATCTGCGAACCCTGACATCTCTTCTCGAGGATCTCGGCGAGGATCTGCCGGTAGTCGGTGGTGCCGGCAAGGTCGCCGCCGGCAAGCGCGTCCTTCTCCAACGTCGGCCAGGTGCCGTGCACCTTGCCGCCGTCGACTCCCCCGCCCAGGAGCAGCACTGCCTGACCGTGACCGTGGTCGACTCCGCCTGAGCCGTTCTCGACGAGGCTGCGACCGAACTCGGTCAGCGTGACAACGGTGACGTCACCGAACCGCCCTCCAAGGTCGGTGGCGAACGCCGCCAGCGAACGAGCCAGCTCACTCAGCTTGTCCTTGAGCCAGCCCGAGTTCACTGTTCCCATGTCGGCATGCATGTCCCAGTCGCCGTAGTCGACGGCCGCCACCTGTAGACCGACGTCAGCCTTGATGACGCGGGCCACGTCGCGCAGGGCGCCACCCAGATCGGTGTTCGGGTAGTTGGCGTCGGGTGTGTAGCCGGCGTCCTGCATCTGGGCGGCTCCAGCCAATGCACCCAGAGTGGTGGCAGCAGGCGCCGCCACCATCGGTGGCGCCCCGTCATGCAGCGCGGTGAGGGCATCGCTCCAGCGACGGCGCTCGGTGGCGTCCCATGCTCCGGAGAGGTCGAAGTCGTCGACCGAACGCATGGCCAGCTCCGGAGACGGCCCCCTGAAGGCAGAGGCCGCCATGCTGCTGCCCATCTGCACGGCTTGGAAGGCCGTACCGGTGTCGCGAAGGCCCAGCGTGCGGTCGAGCCAACCGGTGCGGAGTGAGGAACCGGGGGCAGCGCGTTCCATCTCTTCCATCGCCTCGAAGTGCGAGCGCGTTTGGTTGGCCATTCCGACTGCCTGCACCGCAGCGAGGTCTCCGGAGTTCCACCACGGCATCAGCGGGGACATCGCCGGGTGCAGACCGAACATCTCATCGAGTGGCAGCAGCGCGCCCTGCGGAATCCGAATCGAGGGACGCACCTCTGCGTATCGGGGGTCCCCGGTTGGAACGATCGTGTTCAACCCGTCGAACCCACCTCGGAGCGACAGCACCACCAAGACATCACCGGTGTACGGCTCGGCAGCGAATGCCATCTGGGTCGACAGGCCGGCGGACGTCAGGCCGGCCAGCGCCCCCACCGTGCCAAGACGACCGAGGAATGCCCGCCGCGACATCGTGTAGTCGGGGCAACCGCAGTCTTGCCTGGGAGGCGTCACGGTGTCACCTGACCCAGTGGTACGGCGAGTCGAGGATGAGCGCGACCAGGTAGGGCAGTCGCCAACGTACCGCTTCGCTGTCGGCGTCCAGGGGGTCCGAAGCCGAGCGACCGAGGAACCCCAAGACGGCCTGTTTGTGCGGCTGTGCCAGTGTCCTGAAGACCAGGCGTCTGGCAAGAGCGTCCACCAAGGCGCCGTGCGTCTTCGGCAGCCGCTTGGGCAGTAGTTCGCGAGCCGGCGGTTGCCTTAGCTCCTTGGGCCACCAGTGGGCCGCCAGCGACAGGTGAGTGTTCCAGCGGGCGAGTGTTCCGCCTGCGGACTGCCACGCGAGCGCCACGTCGGGGTATCCGTCCGGCGGACTCCACGCCAGCGGCTGCTGACCGAGCCCGTCGGAGATCCACACCAACGCCTGTATGCCCGTGCGACCCTTGCGGTCGGGCTTGTAGTCGAGCACCCGCAGTGTCGCCACGAGATCCTCGAACGGACGCCGGGTCTTCTCCCCCACGGACCCAGCGAACTCGTCGCTGTTGAACAGCTGTCGAAGCACCGGAGCGATCGCCGTGCCCTTGGCCAGGTAGGTCGCCGCAAGCCGATCCACCAGCGCAGCCTCGGGGTGGTCGGAGACGAAGCGTTCACACAGCTTGTAGGCGATGTGGTGCGCCGTCGAAGGGTGGTTCGCAAGGTACTTGAGGTACTTGATGCCCATCGAGTACCCGTCGGCATCCGGGTTCGGGTGCGAGAAGCCCATGACACTCACGGCTCCGCGGTAGTGGTCGCGCCGCGCGTACTTGAAGGTGCCCCTTCTCCAGTTGACACCGAAGCCGGTCATGATCAACGTCGAGTTGCGCATGTCTTGCTCGTTGTAGCCACCGTCGACGCTGACGGTGTGCAGCTCAAGCAGCTCTCGACCGTAGTTCTCGTTGGGGTTCTCTTTGGTTGAGTCAGCGTTGTTCAGATAGAGCAGCATCGACGGGTGCGTGGCACTTGCGATGAGCATGTCCTCGAACCGACCGAGCGCGTGCTTTCGAACAACTCGCCGGTCATAGTCCTGGCGGTTGTCCCATACGCGGTCGCTGGGGTTGGTGACGTTGAGATGGTTCGACCAGAACTCACACATCACTTCGAAGAGCTGGCGCTTGCTCCAGGTGGCTCTGGCAATGGTCGCCATGCTGACGTCGTACATCAAGTCCCATGAGAACGGCTCGAGGCGGTCTCGCGCCTGGGGAATCGTCCAGTTGACCCGTGGGAATCGATCCCGGATCAACCGGTCGCAGAAGGAGTCGTCAATCGATGCCGGCGAGAGCTGCTTGTTGAGCCACTGACTGCGTCCCTGCTTCTTGACCGCCGACTTCAGCGAGGGTGTGGGACCGAAGGTGGCCCGGCGCAGCAGATGCAGGTCCTGGCTCGGTGAGACGAACTGAGCTCCGCTCCCTGCCTCTGCAGCCGTAGCCGTGCCGCCCGACGTCACGGAGGCGACGGAGAGCCCCCCGGCGCCGGCAGCGGCCAGCCCGAACAGTCGACGTCGCGTCAGGGTGGTCACATCGTGGTGTCGTCAGGTCAGTGCCCCGGACTTGACGAAAGGATCTTCACGTCACCCATTTGGGCTCGTACATGTGGGCTATACAGCCCTGGTCGAGCCCCCTCAGACCAGCGGGATCACGGGGATTGAGGGCAGCAGCCCCCGACGGGTGGCGACACTGCCGCCTGGCACCAGGAGCCTCGTCCACGAGGTGGTGGAGTAGGCGACGGCAATCCCGTCACCTGGGCCCATCAGCCCCAGCGACTCGGCAGCATGCGCACACCGCATGGGGACCTCACCCAGGCAGGTGCGCTCCCAGACGTCGGCAGCGATCTCTTCGAGCGCAGCTCGGTCGGTGACACCAGCGGCCCGCTCGCGAAAGAAGTGCTTCGCCGAGTCGACTGCAGCCCGGACGTTGGCGACGTCACCCCGCATCCGCTCCTCCCAGCCGCTTCTGGGGGGCAGCAGACCGACCCAGCTGGGGCCGTTCACAGCAGCAGGAACCTGCAAGCGCTCGCCCTCGCTGACGCGTTCGCAGAGCCGCTGGGCAGAGACAGTCGCATCGAGCTGCACAGCTTCGGCGAGCGCCACTGGCCGAAGGGCCACGACTTCGAAGGGTGGCCCGCTCCAGACGCCAAGGGTCGACCCCGCAGCTTGAAGGCGAACGGCGGCACGGTTGTCGAGCGCCACGAGTCGTTCGAGGTAGTGCTGCAAGCCCTGCCGCTCTGTGCTGCCGGCCATCAGCAGCGAGGTCACGCGGGCTCCAGGAAGGGCTCGAGGGCCGAACGCTCCTCATCGGACACCCGACGCGGACGTCCGGCATCGACGTCATAGGGAACGAGCACCGTCGCCGCCCGCGCGTAGAGCGGGCCCCCCTCATCGAGCACCTCGTAGCGCAGCTCGAAAGACGATGATCCGAGCCGCGAGACCCAGACGTCCACGGCGACCGGCTCGGGGCGGAAGACCAGCGGAGCCTTGTAGTCGATCTCGTGGCGTGCCACAACGATTCCTGACGACAGTCGCTCGCGCGCGACCGTGTCACCTGCATGCACGAAGAGCAGGTCGACCCGCGCCTCCTCCAGGTACGTGAAGAAGGTGGTGTTGTTCACGTGGCCGAACGCGTCCATGTCAGACCATCGCAACGAGCAGTGATAGCGGTGCTTGGTCATCGCGACACCGCTCAGCCGCGGGTGAGCTTGCGGTACGTCGTGCGGTGTGGTCGTGCTGCGTCGGCCCCGAGCCGCTCGATCTTGTTCTTCTCGTAGGACTCGAAGTTGCCTTCGAACCAGAACCACTGTGAGTCGCCCTCGTAGGCAAGGATGTGCGTCGCCACCCGGTCAAGGAACCACCGGTCGTGAGACGTGATCACGGCGCAGCCCGGAAACTCGAGCAAGGCGTTCTCGAGGCTGCCCAGGGTCTCGACATCGAGGTCGTTGGTCGGCTCATCGAGCAGCAGCACGTTGCCGCCCTGCTTCAAGGTCAACGCGAGGTTGAGGCGGTTGCGCTCGCCACCCGACAGGACCTTGGCCGGCTTCTGTTGATCGGGGCCCTTGAAACCGAAGGCAGCCACGTAGGCGCGCGAGGGCATCTCGACGTTGCCCACCTTGATCCAGTCGAGGCCGTCAGACACGACCTCCCAGAGCGTCTTGTCGCCGTCGAGACCACCGCGCCCTTGGTCGACGTACGAGATCTTGACCGTGTCGCCGACCTTGATCTCGCCTGAGTCTGGCTTCTCTTCGCCCACGATCATCTTGAAGAGCGTCGTCTTGCCCACGCCGTTCGGGCCGATGACTCCGACGATCCCGTTGCGAGGAAGTGAGAACGACAGGTTGTCCATCAGCAGTCGCTCGTCGAAGCCCTTGGTCAGCTTGGTGGTCTCGATGACCGTTCCTCCCAGGCGTGGACCTGGCGGAATCTGGATCTCCTCGAAGTCGAGCTTGCGCTGCTTGTCGGCCTCAGTGGCCATCTCTTCGTAGCGGTCGAGTCGTGCCTTGCTCTTGGTCTGGCGGGCCTTCGCGTTCGAGCGCACCCATTCGAGCTCGTCGGTCAGGCGCTTCTTGCGCTTGATGTCCTTCTGGCCTTCGACCTTCAACCGGGCGGCCTTGGCTTCGAGGTAGGTCGAGTAGTTGCCTTCGTACGGGTAGGCGCGGCCTCTGTCGAGCTCGAGAATCCACTGCGCGACGTTGTCGAGGAAGTAGCGGTCGTGGGTGACGGCCACGACGGTGCCCGGGTACTTCTCGAGGTGTTGCTCGAGCCAGAGCACGCTCTCGGCGTCGAGGTGGTTGGTGGGCTCGTCGAGCAGCAGAAGGTCGGGCTGCTGCAGCAACAGCTTGCAGAGCGCGACACGACGCCGCTCACCTCCGGACAGCACGCTGACGTCCGTCTCTGGTGGTGGGCAACGCAGCGCATCCATGGCCTGCTCGAGCTGAGAGTCGAGGTCCCAGGCGTTGCGGTGGTCGAGCTGCTCCTGCAGCGTGCCCATCTCGGACAACAAGGTGTCGAAGTCGGCGTCCGGTTCAGCCATCAGGGCGGAGATCTCGTTGAAGCGGTCGAGCATGCCCTTGGTCTCAGCCACGCCCTCTTCGACGTTCTCGAGCACGTTCTTGGTGTCGTTCAGCGCCGGTTCCTGCAGCAAGATGCCCACGGTGTACCCAGGGCTCAGCATTGCGTCGCCGTTCGACGGCTGGTCGAGCCCCGCCATGATCTTCAGGACGCTCGACTTGCCGGCCCCGTTCGGACCCACCACGCCGATCTTGGCACCCGGGTAGAAGGCGATGGTGACGTTGTCGAGGATGACCTTGTCGCCATGCGCCTTGCGCGCCTTCGACATGGTGTAGATGAACTCAGCCATGCCGGGAAGCCTAACGATCAGCCGAACGGCACTTGGGCCCGGGCGGCCATGCCCTCATCTCACGCGACATCGCTCGTCGGCTGCTCGGGCGAGGGGGCTGCGTGGGTGATCGACGGCGGAGATTCCGCCGGACGGTTGTCAGGATCGGGGCGCGGTGGGCGGGTGAACGAAGCCCGTCCGAGCGCAAGATCGTGACCGACCGACGTTGCCAAGATCTCCAAGGTCTGACGCGGCCCGGTCTCGCTCTGCCAGCTCGAGACACGCAGACGACCCCGCACCATCACCGGCTGCCCCTTGGCCACCGAAGCTGCGACGTGGTCGGCGAGACGCCGGAAACAGATGACATCGAGCCACACTGTCTCGCGCTCCTTCCACTTGTTGGACTCCCGATCCAGGTAGCGCTCGGCGGTGGCGAGGCGGAACCTGGCCCGGTTGCTGCGCTCGCCCGACGTCAGCTGGACGTCAGTGCCCACCGTTCCGTTCACGGTCACGAAGATTTCGTTCATGCCTGCCTCCTGCTGTCGGAAGTGAGCAGCCTGCGCCAAATCGCGCGACCCGTGGGGCGTCCACACTCGCTCTGTGGATAGCGCGCGCGGCGGCCCGGCTAGGGTGGACAAGTCGGTTGGCGCTCATGCGCGCACCTCGCGAAGGAGACATCACGTGGCTGACGCTCACCCCAGGGCGCGTTCGGCGGACGCCTGCGACGCTGTCGTGGTCTTCG
Organism: uncultured Actinomycetota bacterium; assembly: GCA_963824605.1. Lineage (GTDB taxonomy): Bacteria > Actinomycetota > Actinomycetes > JAHEKZ01 > JAHEKZ01 > JAHEKZ01. The sequence goes on from CAWGPZ010000002.1 coordinate 87,734, forward strand.
GAATCACCGGTGACCTCGCCTACAAGAAGATCTTTCCTGCGCTGCACAACATCGCACAGGCCGGGCGACTCGGAGTGCCGGTGATCGGCGTCGCCCGCGGTGATCGGACCGAGGAGTGGCTGCGAGACCACATCCGTCGCAGCATCAAGGAGCACGCGGCAGACCCGCACGACGCCGCGACCGACGAGCTGGAGAGTCGGCTGGTTTTCATCGCCGGTGACTACAGCGACCCGGCCACGTTCACCAAGCTGGCCGAGAGCCTCAAGAACTTCCAGCGCCCCCTCTTCTATCTGGCCATTCCCCCGAGCCTGTTCGAGGTGGTCGTCCACCACCTGGCTGGTGCTGGTCTGGCCAAGCGTGGCCGCGTCGTGGTCGAGAAGCCGTTCGGGCGTGATCTCGGCTCCATGACCGAGCTCGACGACGTGCTCCGGGGGGCCTTCGGAGAGGACGATGTCTTCCGCATCGACCACTATCTCGGCAAGGAGTCGGTCCAGAACCTGCTCTACTTCCGCTTCGCCAACTCGTTCCTCGAACCTCTGTGGAACCGGAACCACGTGTCGAGCGTGCAGATCACGATGGCCGAGGAGTTCGGTGTCGAGGGCCGAGGCGGCCTGTACGAAGAGCTCGGTGCGGTTCGTGACGTCGTGCAGAACCACCTCCTGCAGGTGGTCTCACTCCTCAGCATGGAGCCACCGGTCAGCATGCAGCCCGGTCCGCTGCGAGATGAGCGCGTCAAGGTTCTCGATGCCATTCGCCAACCAAAGTATGACGATCTGGTGCGAGGCCAGTACGTCGGCTACACCGACGAGCCAGACGTTGCGCCGAACTCAACGACCGAGACATACGCAGCCCTACGTCTGCACATCGACTCGTGGCGATGGAACGACGTGCCATTCCTGATCAGGGCCGGCAAGCATCTTCCGGTGACCGCCACCGAGGTCCTGGCGACATTCCACCGACCGCCGCAACGCCTCTTCGACGAGACCCTCCCTCGCGACAGCAACCATCTGCGTTTCCGCCTCGGACCCGATCGGGTATCGATCGCACTTGGCGTGCGCAGCAAGCGACCGGGCGACGAGCAGGTAGGACGCAACGTTGAGCTCTACATGTGTGACGACGAGGTGGGATCGATGACCGCCTACGAACGTCTGATCGACGACGCCATCGACGGTGACCCGACCCTGTTTGCCCGGGCCGACGCCGTCGGTGCGTCGTGGCGGATCGTCGACACTCTGCTCGACGGCCGCACCAAGGAGGCGCCCGAGCTCTACCGCAAGGGCACCTGGGGACCAGCGGCCGGTGATGCCTTGGCCGCAGAGGTCGGCGGCTGGCACGAGCCAGGCAACGAGTAGGCCGATGCGCGTCGTCGTGAGCCCTTCGTCGATCGCGGCGGCACATCGGGCGGCTGACGAAATCGCAGCGCATATTGCGAGCGCGATCGACGCACGTGGTCAGGCGTTCGTTGCGGTGAGCGGCGGGTCGACGCCGCAGCCCATGTTCGACCGACTTGCAGCCCTTCCCCTGCCGTGGGCAGAAGTGCATGTCTTCCAGGTGGACGAGCGGGCCGTGCCGGTGACAGACGTCTCGCGCAACTGGCTGCATCAGCACACCCTGACGAAACACATGCCATCGGCCAACCTGCATCCGATGCCGGTGGAAGCGACCGACGGCGACCAGATGTATGCCACCGAGCTGAGAGCCACCATGGGCAGCCCTCTTACCTTCGACGTCGTGCACCTCGGCATGGGAGATGACGGCCACACCGCGTCACTGTTTCCGGACGACCCGGCGCTGAGCGTGTTCGACCACGACGTCGTGTGGACCAGCGAACACCGGGGTCATCGGCGCATGACGCTGACCCTCCCCACCCTCGCGCGCGCTCGCCATCAGGTATGGCTGGCGGCCGGTGCAGACAAGGCACCCGCCGTGCGCGACCTCACCGAGTCTGGAGCCAGGTCGCCTGCAGCAATGGTCGCTGCGGGTGCCGATGCCACCCTCTTCACCGACGCGGACGCGGCCGCGATGGTGACGAGCTGACATGTCACGACCCCTCGAGGACTACGCCCTGATCGGTGACACCCGGACGGCTGCCCTGGTGGGCCTCGATGGTGCCATCGACTGGATGTGTGTGCCCCGCTTCGACTCAGGTGCGTGCTTTGCCGCCTTGTTGGGAGACTCCGAGCACGGGCGGTGGTCGATCCATCCCGACGAAGAGGTGCTCAGCGTCGAGCGCGCCTACCGGGGCGACACACTCGTCGTCGACACGACGATGCACACGGTGGCCGGCGCCATCCGCATCACCGATCTCATGGTTCCGGAGGCCGACCATCCAACCGTGATCAGACAGGTCACGGGGCTGTCCGGCCGCGTGAGCGTCACCACCGAACTGAGGTTGAGGTTCGACTACGGAAGCATCGTTCCCTGGGTGAGTCAGATCGATGGTCGCCTGCACGCCATCGCCGGGCCGGACGCCGTCGTCGTCGACGCATCCGTGCCACTGGTGGGGCGCAACATGCATACGCAGGCCACCTTCGACGTCAGCGACGGCGAGGCTGTCTCGTTCGTCTTCGTCCACCATCCGTCGCACGAGCCCATGCCTGGGCGCATCGACGCGGACGAGGCGATCACGTCGGTCGTCGACTGGTGGACCGCATGGATGCAGGGGTGCACCGCCTCTGGCCCCTATGTCGGTGCGATGCGCCGTTCGGCCATTACGCTGAAGGCGCTGACGTTCGGACCCACCGGGGGAATCGTCGCCGCGCCCACCACCTCACTCCCCGAAGAGATCGGTGGCGAACGCAACTGGGACTACCGCTTCTGCTGGCTCCGCGACGCCACCTTCACGCTCTACGCCCTGCTCGTGAACGGATTCCACGACGAGGCGACCCAGTGGCGCCGCTGGCTGTTGCAGGGCGGCGGCCGGACGCCCGGAAGACCTGCAGGTTCTCTACGGAGTCGCGGGAGAACGACGCATCCCTGAGCAGAGCGTTGACTGGCTGCCCGGCTACGGCGACTCCCGTCCGGTTCGCGTCGGCAACGCCGCACGGGGTCAGTTCCAGCTGGACGTCTACGGCGAGGTGCTCGACGTCCTGCATCTCACGCGACGCTTCGACGGGGCGCACCCGGAGTCCGATGACGCGTGGAGCCTGCAGCTGGAGATTCTCAAACATCTCGAGCAGATCTGGGATCAGCCGGACTCGTCGCTGTGGGAGGTGCGCGGACCCCTGAAGCACTTCACCCACAGCAAGGTCATGGCATGGGTTGGGTTCGACCGAGCGGTAAAGGCCGTCGAGCGCTACGGCCGTGACGGCCCCGTCGACCACTGGCGACGAATCCGTGGCGAAATCCAAGCCGAGGTCTGCGAGCAGGGTTTCAACTCTGCACAGAACACCTTTGTGCAGGCCTATGGCCACACGTCGGTCGACGCGGCACTGCTGATGCTTCCCCTGGTCGGGTTCATCCCCGCCGACGACCCACGCATGCTGGGAACCGTCGAAGCCATTGAGCGCACGCTCATGCGCGATGGTCTCGTCGTCCGGTACATCCCCGACCCTCATCTTGAGGGGCTGCCCGGCGAGGAGGGCGCCTTCCTGCCCTGCTCGTTCTGGCTCGCCGACAACTACGCGCTCCAGGGGCGCACGGACGAAGCCCGCCAGCTGTTCGAGCGACTACTGGGGCTGTGCAATGACGTCGGTCTGCTGTCTGAGGAGTACGACACAACGGGCGGCCGGATGGTGGGCAACTTTCCGCAGGCCTTCACGCACGTGGCGCTCATCAACACGGCCCACAATCTGACGTCAGTCGCTGGACCCGCCCTTCACCGTTCGTCCGCGGCCTCAGCCGACGTCACCGGGTGACCACCGAACGAGTTCCGCATCATCGCAAGCAGCTGGTTGCCGTAGTCGCCGTTGCCTTGACTCGAGAAACGCTGCATCAGCGCCGCCGTGATCACCGGCGCCGGCACTCCGAGGTCGATCGCCTCCAGCGCCGTCCAGCGACCTTCGCCGGAGTCGGCCACGACCGGAGCCACATCGCCCAGCGTGACATCGTTCTCCAGCACGGACGCCGTCAGGTCGAGCAGCCACGACCGGATCACCGTGCCGTACCGCCATGCCTCGGCGACGCCCGGAATGTCGGTGACCAGGTCGTCCCGCGCCTGCAGCAGCGCGAAACCCTCGGCAAGGGCCTGCATGGCGCCGTACTCAATCCCGTTGTGGACCATCTTGGTGAAGTGGCCGGCTCCCACGGGGCCGGCGTGCACCCATCCGGAGTCCGGTGTTGGCGCCAGCGTCCGAAGAACAGGAGCTACCCGCTCGATGTCCGCTTTCGTGCCACCGGCCATGAGGCCGTAACCCTCTGACAAGCCCCACACGCCACCTGACACCCCGACGTCCACGAAGGTGAGTCCCTCAGCCTGGAGCAGGTCGGCACGCCGAAGCGAATCGTGGTAGTTGGCGTTGCCACCGTCGACCACGAGATCGCCTTCGGAGAGCAGCCCGCTGACCTCCAGGAGAACGGCGTCCGTCACCGCTCCGGCCGGGAGCATGAGCCACACCACGCGCGGGGCGCTGAGAGCATTGCACCGCGTCCGCGACCGACGCCACAGCGGTCACTCCCGATTCATCGGCGAGTGCCTGCCGTGCTGCCGGGTCCGGGTCGACGGCGGTGACGCGGTGACCACCTCGGGCCAGACGACGTGTCATGTTGCCGCCCATGCGGCCAAGACCTACCAGCGCCAGTTCCATGTCGCCTCCGACAAGCTTCAGGTCATCGGGTGTACGACAGCGAGCCTAGGCGCTCAGGCGCTCCAGTGCGGCGGCGAGTTGTCCAGCACCGATCCGGGCCAGTCGAATCTCAGCCAAGGTCCAGGGACGCGCCTCGTCCCGAAAGAGGGTGAGCAGACCGATGGCATCGCCCCGCGTCACGACCGGCACCAGGAGTAGTGCCCCATACCCCAGCTCGGCAAGCCGATCCTGTTGCTGCTGATCTGACAGTGGCTCGCCACGCAGCACCTGTGCTGCTCGGCGGGACTCGATGGTCCACTGCAGAAGCGGATTCTCGTCCAGTGGACGCACTGGACCGACGTGCGCCCAGCTCTGGTGATTCAAGGCGACCAGGCAGCCTTCGGTCTCGTTCACGAGGTCAATGCCGACATCGACTGCGCCCAGCATCCGGGTCAGCTCGACGACGGCATGCTGCACGTCGACGACTTCCTCGGCCTCGCCGAATCGTTCGGCGACGCGGTCGAGCTGGACCATCTCGTTGAGGAGGATGTCTTGTCGCGGCGTGGCACTGAGCGCCTGCTGGTGAACGGCTCGGGCCGCCTCGACCGCTTGGCGTCCTGGGAACGTCCACGTCGGCCGAGCCGGCGAGAACAGGAAGCCTTGGCCGTAGGCAATATCAAGTTCAGCCACCACCTCGAGCGTCGACTGCTCTTCGATGCCCTCGGCGATCACGCCGGCACCAACGCGGGACGCAAACCGCACCAGGCTCTCCACCATGATCCGCGAGACCTCGTCGGTCTCCAGCTGAGTCACCAGCGATCGGTCGATCTTGATCAGGTCGGGGCGGACGCTGACCAGGCGCTCGAGCCCGGCATACCCCGTGCCCAGGTCGTCGATCGCCAGCCTGGCGCCCCGCGCACGCAACCAGTCAGCGGTCAGCCTTAGCTCGCTGGTCGGGACGTAGTGCGACTCGGTGAGCTCCACCACAATTCCAGCGAGGTCACGGTCGAAGATGTCGCGGACAAGGTCCATGTTGAGTGCTCGCGGGCTGACGTTGACGGCCAGGTAGGTGCCAGGGGGCCTTCCCTCCATGCGTAATGCGGCCCGGAGGGCCTCGGCCTCGAGATCGGGTCCCATGCCCGTCGCCCAGGCACGCTCGAAGGCCTCCGCCACCGGACCTCGGTACTCATCGAATCGGGCCAGGGCCTCGAATCCGACGGTCAAGCCGGTGGTGAGCGCCACGATCGGCTGCGCCCAGGCACGGATGGCGCCAAGCACCGGCCAGGCCGGTGGGCGCTCCGACTCGGTGAGCGAAGCAGTCACGGTATCCATATCGACCGCTCAAGCGCGGTCTGAAGTCAGGAGGTGGCGGTCCTCACGTAGTGAGGAGGCAAAGAGGTCGCACTGGCATCAGGCCGCGTCGACCACGTTGGGACGCATCGCCGTTCCGAATGGCTCGAGGTAGCGCCTGATCGCGATCGCCGCCGCCGCGCCTTCGCCCGCGGCCGCAGCAGCTTGCTTCGTGCTTCCGCTGCGCACATCACCGGCAACGAAGACACCAGCCTGCGAGGTCTGCATTCCGGCGTCGGCTGAGACGAACCCTTGGTCGTCGAGGTCGACCAGGTCGACCACCAATGAGGCGTTGGGGGTGAGCCCGATGAACACGAAGACCGCCGGCGTCTTGATCGTCTCGCGAGCGCCGTCGCTGTCTTGCACCACGACCCCGGTGAGCTTGCCGCCTTCGCCGACGAACTCGACAGGACTGGTGTTGGCGAGGATCGTGATGTTGTCACTGCGCTTTCCACCTTCTGGACGGCCGCAGCACTCGCGCTCAGCCGATCCGAGTTCGTGACGAGCGTGACCGTCTGGTCGAGTGTGGTGAGGAAGAGGCTCTCTTCGGTCGCGGAGTTTCCGCCACCGACGACCACGACAGACTCGCCGCGGTAGAAGGCGCCGTCACAGGTTGCGCAGAAGTGCACGCCGGAGCCGATGAAGTCTTCCTCGCCCGGGATTCCCAGCCGGCGGTAGGTGGAGCCGGTCGCCACTAGAAGCGCATGCGAGCGGTACACATCCCCAGTGCCGGTTGTGACGACCTTCTGGTCACCGTCCTCGGCGATGGAGGCAACCTCGGTGGCCGACAGGATCTCGACACCGAATCTCTCGGCCTGGCGACGCAAACGGTCAGCGAAGTCGCTGCCGGCGACACCGTCAGGAAAGCCAGGGAAGTTGTCGACCTGGTCGGTGATTCCGATCGTGCCGCCCACTGCGCCCGACTCGACGACGAGCGTGGGGATTCCCTCGCGCGCGGCATAGATCGCCGCGGTCAGTCCGGCGACGCCACTACCGACAATGATGAGCGAGTAGAAGCGATGTTGGGCTTCGGTGCGAAGTCCGAGTTTGGCTGCCAGATCGGCATTGCTGGGTTCGACCAGAGTGCTGCCATCGTCGAAGACGAGAACCGGAATGATGAGCTTTCCGTCGTTGACCCGCTCGACCTCGGCCCGACCGGCGGTGTCATCGTCCACGTCGGTGAACTCGTAGGGCACACGCTGCTCGCTCAGGAACTGCTTGGCCCTATGGCAGTCGGGGCACCAGGCGGTGCCGTACATCTGGATCGGACGAGCAGCGGTCATCACGGGGTCCCTTCGATGGGGTAACGATCGCAACAACACCCTCGGCGGCCGATGCCTTCCCGCATTCACCCTCCGTAGGGTTGAGCCATGGCGGCAAAGCTCAGTGCCGGTCTCTTGCCCTACCGCTGGCGTAGTGAGTGGCTCGAGGTCTTTCTCGTGCATCCTGGTGGACCCTTTTGGGCTTCGAAGGACGACGGAGCCTGGTCGATCGCCAAGGGTGAGTACGAAAGCGGCGACGATCCCTGGCGTACCGCCTTGCGTGAGTGGGAAGAGGAGATCGGGCAACCGGCCCCCAGTGGAGAGGCCACGCTGCTCGGCGAGTACCGGCAGCCGAGCGGCAAGCTCATCACCGGCTTCGCCATCGGCGCCGACTTCGAGATGGACGAGGTCGTCAGCAACACCTTCACCATGGAGTGGCCACCGCGCTCAGGTCTGGTCGGAGAGTTCCCGGAGGTCGACCGTGCCGAGTGGATGACACTCGAGGTCGCGCGAAGGAAGCTGATTGGCGGACAACAGCCCTTCCTCGACCGGCTCGAACAGCTCGTCGGAATATCGTGAGCATCCTGATCACCGCGGACTGACGGAGGTTGCGCGCCGCGCCCTGCGCGCTCCTCTAGGGCGTGGCGCAATCCAGCCGCGCATCAGCCCAATCCGCATGATCGAAGGCGTTTCCGTCTCCACCGGGTGTCACGACCAGCGCAACTCGACCAACCTGACTCACGTCCGCGGACAACGGAACCGGCTCGTCTGTCGCGAAGACCAACCCGCTGGTGACCAGCAGCTTGCCATCACCGTAGACCTCGAAGACCACGGTTCCCTGGTCGCCGACCTCATCGTCCAGACCGACATCTGCATAGAACGCGGAACACCCCTCAGGCCTCGCAAATACGACTCGGGACGGTGCGTGAGTCCCCAGGCCGTTGTCGAAGGTCGACCCGTTCACGGTCAGGGGCAGACCGTCTCCGGCCGGACGTTCACCGTTGCTCTGGTCCTGCTCAACTGGACCCCACCCGTTCTTCTGAGAAATCCACTCCAGATCACCGATGGCGATGGCCACGCCGCTGATTTCGGGCGTCGGTGTCGGAGCCGGCACCGACAGCTCGTACGCGCCCAGGTCGATTGCCGATCCTTGGGACCGCACTTCACCCCTCAGGTCCTCGGCACCGGCGACGGCGAGGCGTAGACCTGCGTTGACTGCGGCCGAGTTTGCTCGAACGGCATAGTCATGGGCGGTTGCATCGACGAACCGTGGATCGGAGAACGCCGAGTGCTGATCGTTGCCCGACCGCTCTTGCCACCGGGTGAAGCGCCCGTACTCCTTGCCCTTCCATTCCCACATGCCCGCGTCCAAACCATCTTCTGCCCAGTACAAGTTGTAGTCCACGATGTTCGCGACATTCTCGGCGTAGCGATTCTCGACGAACGAGTGGTGGTCTCCTGACACAAGGATGTTGTTGGCGACCACGTTGTCGCGGGTGTCGAACTGCACGAGGACCAGCGGACCAGCGGAGCGCACGACGCTCTGGTGCCACCCAGAACTGCCGCCTTTTGGCTCGCTGTTCCGAGCTGTCAGGGCCTATGCAGTCAACGCGGTCAGAGAAAGGACACCCACCGCCAAGACGGCGATCAGCACATTCTTGGTTCGGTCCTCAGCCCACATGTGGAACGACCCAACTCATGCTGCCGAGACTCATGCTGCGCACCGATCGCGTCGATCATGACGCGCTACTTCTCACCGGTTGGCAGGGCAGAGGCAGCAGATGGTCGCGGGCACGACCCCAAGCGCCACCCCTCCCAGGATGAGCAGCGAGGCCGTTAGGACGCGCACCGTGATGGACTCACCGATGAGTAGCAGCCCACCCATGGCTGCGAGCGGAGCGGGTGAGAGCTGGATGATTCCGGACTGTGCCCGTGTCAGTAGGGGAACCACCGCGTACCAGATGGCATAGCCGAGTCCCGAGGCAACACTTCCCGACAGAACGGCATAGCCAGCGCCTAGCCCAGGTCAGGTGAATGGATTCAGTATGGAACGCGGCCACAGGCAGTAAGCACGATCAGTGACAGCGGGACGCCGCGAACAAAGTTGCTCGCGGTCGCGTCCAGCGGTCGTGAGACTCCGCGACCTCGCAGGGTGTAGACGCCCCACGCTGCTCCCGCCAGGCACATCAAGAACACACCACCCAGGTCGGGGGCCGAAACACCGGGCGCAGCCAGGACCACGAGCCCCAGCGCCGCGAGCGCCAGTCCCCACCACGTCGCCGGGCTGGGACGCTCTCCCGAGCGCCATGACGCTCGCGAAGATCACGATCTGAACGACGGCAAAGAGGACCAAGGCGCCTAACGCGGCACCCAGACTCACGTAGGCGAAGGAGAAGGCAGCAGCGTAGGTCACCAACATTGCGCTCGATGTCCAGTTGCCCATGCTGATCCAACGAGGAGGGGTGACGTACTGCCGGTGACCACGTCACAAGCAGCGCGAGAAGAACAGCACCCGACAGGATCCGCAGCAGTGTGAAGGACGTCGGCCCCGATTCACCGTCCCCAAGTGCGAGCCGGGCCAGCACCGAGTTGGCCGCGAAGGCGGTCATGGCCACGAAGGCGAGGAGTACGACCCGTCCCGCGCGAACCGGCGCCAGCCCGGAGTGAGTGGACTCGTCGACATTCCCGCTAGCTGGCCATTGCCACGATGTGACGATCGTCGAAGAAGGCGACGTGCTCTGCGCCCGGATCATCGTCGTCCGCGAGGGGCAGCGACGACACCTTGGCGATGACGACATCGGTCGCAGAGTTCATCCACACGTGCTGTCCCTAGCCGCCCATTCCGCGGAAGCAGCTGTTGGTATCAGAAGAGATCCAGAACTGGTTGCGACAACTGCCTCCGGGGTGCACCGCCACCAGGCTCTCGTTGGCCGCATGCCGATCTCCGCCTCGCCGGGTATCAGCGGTCCATTCACGCGGAATCACGGACTCGCCTCGGGATCGACGCTACCATCGAAGAGCCACGCCAGCACCTGGGTGTGGTCGTGGTCTGCTACGTGCCGAACCGCGACCGTCATGTCCAGAACCTCCTGAACAGCGCTGGAGAACCCCATCGGCGGTCGCACCCCGGGAGTCTGCGCCTCGGCCAATGGCTGCACCGGGTCGTTCCCCCGAGACGGGGTCACAGTTGTCGTGAGCTCGTCGACGGGTTGGACCAACCGCCGATTAGCCGGTGTCGATTGCCAGTCTCCAAAGGTCATGCCGTCAGGCTGCCACAGATGGGTAGAGGTAAGGCCACCAAAGATCATGAATAGCTGGTCAGGGCTCTCCTGGATCCATCACGAGCTGCCCGCCTGTCCTCGGATACCGCCTAGGCTTCCCGCGACAACGACGCGATCAGCATTCCGCGCCAACGTTCGGGCTACGGTCACCGTGGCCACGGTCTTCGGACCCTTGCTGGCGGTCTGCAGCTGGTGGTTCCTTCCAGCGAGCAACTAGCAGTCGCACCCACCGAGGCGCCAACGACCCGCAGCGGAGCCCGCTGAAGCGCACGATGGGCACGGCACGCCCTCAGCGTCACCCGCCCTGACCGGCAGACCACCGGCGTTCGCGTCGTTTTGCAGTTGACACCGAGTGCAAGGTCGGCGATCGTCGTACGCTCAGTCACGCTGACGGCAAGGCAACTCACCGAACGGTCGTGGCGCTGCGTGCGCATTGCTCATGCGGTCCCATAGCGCCGCACCGTCGAGAGGGCGAGACCTGATGGCGAGACCGACAAGCAGTTCCGGAAACGCACGTACCCGACGAGATCTCGCGGTGGCATCTTGGATCGACGCCCCGGCGGCGTTCGACCCCAGCGATGGCTGAGGCACCAGACCAGACTCACACGACAACGTGTGGTTCTCTCTTCCTCGAGGGTGAGGACTCCCGCAGCCCGCCCTCACACCAGGGCAGCTTAGCGGTCAGAAGCAGGCTCCCGAGCTGGCTTCCATCATCGGCTCAGGTAGGCCGGTCTCACCGTCGACATCGATCGTGGGCAGCAGCCTGTCGAGCCAGGCAGGGATCCACCAGTTGGCGTCACCCACCAGCTTCATCGTGGCGGGCACCAGGATCAGGCGTACCACCGTGGCGTCGAAGAAGATGGCGGTCGCGAGACCGAGACCCATCATCTTCGTGGCTGGGTCCTCGCCGAGGATGAATCCGAAGAACACCGCGATCATGATCAGCGCTGCGGAGGTGATGACTCGTCCGGTGCTCGCGATGCCACGGACCACAGACGTCTCGTTGTCACCGGTGTGAAGGTACTCCTCGCGCACCCGGCTGAGCAGGAAGACCTCGTAGTCCATGGAGAGACCGAACAAGATCGCGAACATGAACATCGGAATGAACGCAATGACCGGAACTGTCTCTTGCAGGCCGATGAGATCCATACCCCATCCCCACTGGAAGACAACGACGAGCACCCCATACGCAGCTCCAATACTGAGCAGGTTCATGACTGCCGCCTTCAGCGGGACCAGGACCGAGCGGAACACCACGGTCAGCAGCAGGAAGGACAGCAGGACCACGGCTGAGATGAAGAGCGGCAACCGGTCGCCGACCCGCCCCCCGAGGTCGCCCCAGGTCGCAGTCTGACCCCCGATGTGGGCGCTAGCCGGCCCGTCAGCGAGGACCTGCGGAAAGACGCTGGTGCGCAGCCGCTCAACGGTCTCGAACGTTGCTCCGTCCTGGGGCTCCGTGGTCGGGATGGCCACCAAGGTGCTGACCGAGCCGTCGGCGCTGGCCTCGGCGGGCGAGACAGAGGCAATCCCCGGGTCTGCCTCGATGGCCGCGGCGAGCGGCTCGACCACGTCTGGGTCGGCCGACGTGTCGACTGCGATCACCAGCGGACCGTTGACTCCGGGTCCGAATCCGTCTGCCAGGAGGTCGTAGGCGAGGCGCTCGGTGCGGGTCTCGGGTAGCGCCCCCTCGTCCGGGAATCCGAGCCGCAGCGACAGCGCCGGTGCCGCCATGGCGATGAGCAGCGCGGCGCCCCCGATGGCATAGACCCACGCGTGCCGCGAGACATGCCGGCCCCACCGGTGCCAGCCCGCGCCCGCCACGCGTTCTCTGCGCGAGCGGCGGGTTCGACTGCGCAGCCCGTTGATGCGGTGTCCCGCCAGGCCGAGGAGCGCCGGTAGCAGGGTCACTGCAGCAGCGACCATCACCGCTACGACGATCGAGACAGCAATCCCAGCGGCCGTCATGAAGGGAATGCCTGAGACCGCGAGGCCGAGGATCGCGATGACTACGACCCCTCCGGCAAAGATGACCGACTGTCCGGCGGTTGCCACGGCTCGTCCGACCGACTCCTCCACCGTCATGCCACGTGCCAGGAACTCGCGGTGCCGGGTGACCAGGAAGAGGGCATAGTCGATTCCGACACCGAGACCGACCATGGCACCCACGACGGGCGCGAAGCTCGGGATGTCGACGAGATAGTTCACGAGGGACAGCGCACTGACACTCACCGCCAGTCCGATCAGGGCGATTCCGATCGGAAGCCCCATCGCGATGACCGATCCGAAGGCCAGCAGCAAGATGACCACCGCGGCGACCAGGCCGAGGATCTCGCCCACTCCGGTCTGCGACTCCTCAAAGGCGAAGAAGAGATCACCACTTGTCTCGATCTGCAGCGTCGACCCTTCGCGAGCATCGGCAGCCAGCGTCTTGAGGTTGTCCAGGTCGACCGGGTCGAGTTCTTCGACCACCGGGTACTGTGCGCGGACGAGCGCCACTGTTCCGTCCGGGGAGACGGATGTCGTTGTGCCCAGAACGTGTGGAAGGGCTCGTAGCGACGCCTTGAGCGAGCCAAGGTCCTCTCGCGCCTGCGCCGACTCGGTGAAGCTCACTCCCTTGTCGAGCGGGGTGACGACGACCTGGGCTGTCAGGCCTGCCCGGTCCGACTGAGCCGCCTGTTGCAGGTCGACGGCCTGCTGGGAGTCAAGTCCCGGGACCGCGAAAGAGTCCTCGAGCTCCTTCCCGAAACCTGCCGCAGCCACGATCACCATGACCGAGACGACGAGCCAGGTGCCGATCACCCGCCAAGGCCGCCGTGCGGCAAACCGACCCCACCGATACATCAGACTCGACATCGTGAACTCCTCGCGGATCCAGGTTTCGTCGGCGCGGTCGCCGAGCTGCCTCAAGACTCGCCTTGGTAGAACTACCTGGCATCGGCCAGTACGCCCGACGTTTGCCCGAACTATCGGCCGGGGACAATCTCGAACTTTTGACCGAGCCGCTGGCCGACGTGGCCCCCTACTGTGAACCCGTGCTGCCAGATGCTGTCCGCTCGCTGTGGGACGAACCACGTGCTCCGAACGCGCCAGTGCGCGTGTGGCGCGACTGGGTTCTGGTCGGAGTCGTCGTGCTCTCAGCCGTGCTCGAAGGCAGCTTTCGAAGCGATGTGATCTGGCGCCCGGTGGCGTTCGCTCTGACGCTTGTGCTGGTCTGGACTCTTCTGTGGCGACGGACCCGCCCTCTCGAGATGGTCACGGTCGTCTTCGGCGCGATAATCGTCGAATCCATCGCCTCCATCGCCGGCGACAAGGGTGCGGTCGGTCTCTACACGACCGCGTTCGTGCTGCTGCTGCCGTATGCACTCTTTCGGTGGGGCAGCGGCCGCGAGGTGCTCCTGGGCCTGCCGATCATCTTCGTCGCCTATGCCCTGGGTGTCGCCGCGGACTACACCAGCGTTGGCGATGCCGTGGCAGCCTTCGCGTTCGGACTGTTCCCGGCAGGGCTCGGGGCACTGGTGCGGTACCAGGCGAGCTATCAGGCGAACGAGAAGGAGCAGATCAAGATGCGGGAACGCGAGCAGCTGGCCCGCGAGCTGCACGACACGGTCGCCCACCACGTCTCCGCCATCGCCGTCCGCGCCCAGGCAGGGCAAGTGGTGGCAGCGACCAACCCACAGGCAGCCGTCGACTCGCTGCGCGTTGTCGAACAGGAGGCCACTCGCGCTCTTGCCGAGATGCGATTGATGGTGGGCACCCTGCGCGAGGGAGAAGAGGCCGACCTCGCCCCGCAACGCGGAATCGCCGACATCGAACGCCTCGCCGAAGACGCCGGCGACTCGCCACCGGTGACGGTTCGGTTCTCTGGAGCCTTGGACGACGTGCCGCCCTCCGTAGGTGCCGCCGTCTACCGTCTGACCCAGGAGTCGCTGACGAACGCCCTACGGCACGCCCGGCACGCGACCTCTATCGAGGTCACTCTCGACGCCGACACGCAGTCGGTCCGCTTGAGGGTCACCGATGACGGGGATCCGATCCCCGCGGGACGAGGTAAGCCTGGCTACGGGATCGTCGGGATGCGCGAACGAGCCGCACTGCTGGGCGGCACCTTGACCGCAGGGCCGCAACCGGGCAGGGGATGGGTCGTCAGCGCAGAGCTTCCGAAATCTGGTGCGACCGCATGACCATTCGAGTGATTGTCGCCGACGACCAAGAGATCGTTCGCACCGGACTGGCGATGATCCTCGACGCGCAGCCCGATGTCGACGTGGTCGCCCAGGCCGCTGACGGACAGACGGCCGTAGACCTGGCCCGCAAGCTGCGCCCCGACGTCTGTCTCTTCGACATCCGGATGCCCGAGATGGACGGGATCGAGGCCACTCGACAGCTCGCCGGCCCCGATGTCGAGGACCCGATCGCCGTCGTGGTCATCACCACGTTCGATCTCGACGACTACGTGCATGGCGCCCTCAAGGCCGGCGCTCGCGGCTTTCTCCTCAAGGATGCCGGTCCAGAACTGCTCATCCAGGCGATCCACGCAGCCGCCATCGGCGACGCGCTGATTGCACCAAACGTGACCGCTCGCCTCCTGGCGGCGTTCAGCGAGTCAGGCGGCCCTCCCCCCGCTCAGCCTGTGGCGCCGCTCACTGAGCGTGAAGAGGACGTGCTGATCACGGTCGCGCGGGGACGAACCAACTCCGAAATTGCGCAGGACCTCCACATCAGCCTGAGCACCGTCAAGACCCATCTCACGGCCCTGATGAACAAGCTAGGGGTCCGGAACCGGGTCGAGCTGGCCATGTGGGCCTACGAGACTGGTCGGATCAAGAGCTGAGCGCCGGGCGAACGGCCACCACTAGGGCATCCAGGGCCGATCGGGGTCCATCGTCCGCCCGCACCTGGCGTGTGACGGTCTCGGCACGCATCACAGCCAAGCCTGTGCCCTTGAGGTCGGCGACGACGTCTTCGGGTGTGTACAGCAGTGCTGGATCCTGCGGACCACCAGATCCGTGCGTGAGGTTGCCGGTGTGGTGACCGACGACGACTAGATGACCGCCGGGGGATACGGCACGTGCCGCATGCAGAAGGGCAGATCGCTGCTCTCGTGCCGGTAGATGAAGGTACGCAACGATGACTAGGTCAAAGTCAGCCGCCCCCCAGGGCCCTTCGGTGACGTCTCCGATCTTCCCCGTCAGCGAGCCACTCTGCGTTTCACGTTGGGCCCACAACTGTTGAGCGCGACTCACCGCGATGGCGGAGAAGTCGACGATGGTCACTTGCCAGCCCCGGTCAGCCAACCAGAGGGCGTTCCGCCCCTCCCCTCCCGCTACGTCGAGGGCCCGTCCAACTGGCAGATTCGCCGTCGTCTCGGCGACGAACACATTCGGTTCGGCGGACCAGACAAGGTCGTGCTCCGCATATCGAGCGTCCCAACCCTTGCTGTCCATGACGTGATCCTTCCACTCGAGCGCAAGCCGCGAATGGAGCCTCAGGCAAGAAGACTCCGAAGCATCCAGGCCGTCTTCTGGTGTACGTCCAGTCGGCGGACGAGGAGGTCGGTGGTCACGTGGTCCGGTACGGATTCAGCGACCGGCAGCACCTGACGAATGGTGTCGGCGGTCGCCTCGTGGGCCGACACCAGACGACGGATCATCTCTGTCGCGTCGGGCACGTCCGTGTCCTCGGTCACGCTGGAGAGCTCGGCGAACTGCCGGTACGTGCCTGGGGCGGGCGCGCCAAGCGCGCGGATCCGCTCGGCGATCTCGTCCACAGCAAGGGCCAGCTCGGTGTACTCCTCCATGAACATGGCGTGCAGTGAGTGGAACATCGGGCCAACGACATTCCAGTGGTAGCTATGTGTTCGCAGATACAGGGAGTACGAGTCAGCGAGAACTCGAGAAAGACCATGAACGACCTCGTCGAGGTGTTCGGTTTCGGACCAGTTGGAAACGGTGGCGCTCATCGGTTCTCCTCAGGGGTTCTCGAACTCTGTGGACGGAGTGAACAGGTGGGGCAGCAGCCCCAAAACACGACCTCGGCCTCGTCGACCTCGAAGCCTTGCGCGGTCGGTAGCTCGACGCACGGCCCTTCGTCGGTGTGACAGTCGACGTCGACCACCATTGCGCAGGACCGGCACACCAGATGGTGGTGGTTGTCCCCGACCCGGCGTTCGTAGAGCGCAGGGCTTCCCGCCGGCTCGATGCGGCGAACCAGACCAACGGTGACCAACGCATCGAGCACGTGGTACCCGGCCTGCGTGGAGAGACTCCCGATGCGCTGCCGGACGGCTTTGGAGACTTCGTCAGTGGTCAGATGACTGCGCTCGCCCAGGACCTCGAGCGCCGCTACCCGAGGAGCGGTGACACGAAGCTGGTGCCTGCGCAGGAGTTCGTCGGCCGTTGCCACAACATCAGAATAATTCCTAGAATGGAATCAATCAAATCTTAGAAGGAGACGGATGAAGGTCTGCATTCCTGTCACGCCGGACGGCACGGTCGACCCACGCTTCGGTCGCGCACCACGAGTGGCGGTGGCGACCATCACCGACGACGTACTCAGCGACTGGCAGGAGTTCGACGTCCACTGGGACGTTGCACACGACTGCACCGGAGACGCTCGTCGCGCTGCGCAGTCGGTGGTGTCCGCTCCCACCTTGGGTGATCTGGACGAGCACCGCTGACGTTGGCATCCGCCCCAAGAATCGGAATGTGCCTGTACACGCATGGGGTTAGGGTCGTAGGACCTTCGGTTGTCGAACGTGGCCACCTCGGACTGTGGCCCAGGAGGATTACCCATGTCGACTCAGGAGTGGACGCCTGACGCGCTCGTCAGCAAGTTCGCAGAGATCCGGGCCCATACCGAGCAGCTCGCAGCGCCGCTGTCACCCGAAGACCAGACGGTGCAGTCGATGCCAGACGTGTCCCCCACCAAGTGGCACCGGGCACACGTCACCTGGTTCTTCGAGACGTTCGTCCTCGCCGAGACCGAGCCAGGTTTCGCTCCCTATCAGGACGAGTACTGGTACCTGTTCAACAGCTACTACGAGTCTGTCGGGCCCCGCTACGCCCGCCCCGATCGTGGGTTGATCAGCCGCCCCGGTGCCCACGAGGTCGGCCGCTACCGCTCGAATGTCGACGATCGGCTGCGCGACATCGTCGCCACCCTTGACGGAGGCTCGCTCGAGAAGGTCGCACCGGTGATCGAGCTCGGCTTCCACCATGAACAACAGCATCAAGAGCTGCTGCTCATGGACATCAAACACGTGCTCTCGGTGAACCCGATCCAGCCGACGTATGCCGGCAAACCCTCCGAACGTGGCGAGCCCGACCCCCTCGGCTGGGTCGACGTCGAAGGAGGGTTGGTCGAGATCGGCCACGAAGGCGACGGCTTCCGATTCGACAACGAGGAACCCCGGCACCGGGTCTGGCTCGAGCCGTACCGCTTGGCCGATCGGCTCGTCACCAATGGAGAGTGGCTGGAGTTCATGGCAGACGGCGGCTACCGCCGGCACGAGTTCTGGCTCTCCGACGGCTGGGGCAAGGTGAAGTCGGGTGAATGGCGCTCGCCGTTCTACTGGACCGAGCTCGATGGCGGGTGGTTCGAACACACCCTCAACGGCACGTGGCCGGTGAACCCCGCACTTCCCGTCAGTCATGTGAGCTTCTACGAAGCCGAGGCGTATGCCGCCTGGTCAGGAAAGCGGCTGCCGAGCGAGTCCGAGTGGGAGCACGCGGTTGTCAGCGACTGCCAGCCGGTCGTCGGGAATCTCAGCGACGCGCAGACCTTTCACCCACGGGCCGCAGAACCGAAGACGGGTCGCTTGCGCCAGGTGTACGGCGACTGCTGGGAGTGGACGTCCTCCGCCTATCACCCCTACCCCGGGTATCACCCGCCTGCCGGTGCGATTGGCGAGTACAACGGCAAGTTCATGTCCAACCAGATGGTCCTGCGCGGCGGCTGCGCGCTGACCCCGCCCGATCATGCCCGTTCGACCTACCGCAACTTCTTCCCGCACGCCGCGCGGTGGGCACTCTCCGGGGTGCGGCTGGCCGACGGCGGCGCACCGATGGGAATCCGATGACGCAGGTCAGAGAGCCGGTCGTCCAGCGACTACTCGACCCCGACTGGGCCGCCGGCACGCTCGCCGACGACGTGCGCCGCGGCTTGGGTGCGTTTCCACGCACCCTGCCGCCCAAGTGGCTCTACGACGACCGCGGCTCTGCCCTGTTCGACGAGATCACCCGCCTTCCGGAGTACTACCCAACGGAGCGAGAGCGCCAGATCCTGCACGACAACGCCCACTCGATTGCCCGCGACTCGGGGGCCTCGATCCTCATCGAGCTGGGCAGTGGCACGTCCGACAAGACGCGCACCCTCCTCGACGCGTTCGTGGCGACTGGGCAGCTTGAACGCTTTGTGCCGGTCGATGTTTCCGAGGGCACGCTTCGGCGCGCGGCCTACGACATCTCTCACGCCTATCCCGGGCTGCAGGTCGAGGCGATCGTCGGTGACTTCACGCTCCACCTCGGTCACTTGCCGCGGGGAGGGCCGAGCATGGTCGCATTCCTGGGCGGGACCATCGGGAACCTCTACGTCGAAGAACGAGCTGCGTTCCTTGGGGCGTTGGCCGACTCCCTCTCCCCCGGAGACTCGTTGTTGCTCGGTTTCGACCTCGTCAAGGACACGAACCGTCTGATCTCTGCCTACGACGACACACGAAGCCTCACAGCGGAGTTCGTCCTCAACTCGCTGAGCGTGCTCAACCGCGAACTCGATGCCGACTTCGACCTCGACGCTTTCACCTACGTCCCGTTCTGGGACCCGCACATGGAGCGAATGGATCTACGGCTCCGGTCCGAGATGCCCCAGCGGGTGCGCATCCCGGGAGCACAGCTCGAGTTCGACCTGGGATCGGGCGAAGAGATCCGGGTCGAGATCTCGTCAAAGTTCCGACCCGAAGGAATTCGGTCGGAGCTGGCCACGGCCGGATTCGACGTGACCGGCACATACACAGATCCCGGCCATGACTTCGCAGTGGTCCTCGCCCGGCGAACTCTGAGTTAGCCAAGGGCAGGGGCCACCGGTGTGGCCTCGCCGACCTACGCCAGCTCGACCTGAACGAGCGTGTCGTGAAAGTCGCCGCCCTGCCCGAGATCCGACAGTCCGTCAGAAGTCAGCGCGTTGACTGACCGCCCCGCGGGACATGCGGAGGCCCACCATCCAGACGGCACTGACACCACTCCAGGCGGTACTCGGGTTCCCACTCGGGCCGGCATGATCAGTGAGCCACGGTGGTTGAAGACCCGCACGTCCGCTCCCTCAGTAACTCGACGCCCCGCTGCGTCTGCTGAGTTCATGTCGACGAACTGGCCGCGCTCGGCGCGCACCGCGCGATCGACGTGCACATATCCGGAGTTCAGGAAGTGATGTGCACCCTTGGCTGACATCAGCTGAAGCGGGTACTTGGCTAGCTGTTCAGGGTCACCGTGCGGGCCCTCGGACGCCGCTCGGTAAGCAGGCAGGGGGTCACGCCCCGCATCCATCTCGGCCTGACTGAAGAACTCCGCCTTCCCTGACGGGGTGCCGAACCCACCGCTGGCAAATGGCAGAAGGTGACGTTCTTCTTCCATTCTGATCCAGCCACGCTCCTTCAGTTCAGCAACGCGCGCTCTCCCCAGAGGTGCGATGGCACTGTCGGCAAGCTCAGCATCGGTGGCGGAGAAGGCACGATCGCGGTATCCGAGCCGCTGTCCAAGGCGCCGGAAGATTTCGGCGTTGGGCAGCGCCTCGCCCACCGGTTCAATCGCCGGCTCGTTCCACGTGAGATACGTCTGACCCCACGACCACATGACATCGCGGTGCTCGACCTGTGTGGTTGCGGGCAATACATAATCTGCGTGAGCAGCGGTGTCTGTCATGACGTGGTCGATGACCACCGTGAACAGATCCTCGCGTGCCAGACCCTGCATGACCAGGTTCTGCTCGGGGGCAATCGCTGACGGGTTGGCGTTGTATACGACGAACGCGCGAATCGGTGGATCAAGATCGGTGAGTGCCCGACCGATCTGCACCATGTTGACGCTCCTCGGCGAGTCCGCTGCGATCCCCACCCCGCAGGACCAGTCCAACCCGTCGAAGAGCCGAAAGGTCATGTGGCACAGTCCACCTCCGCGCTCAGACCAGGCTCCGACCAACGCCGGCAGGCAGGCGATGGCTCGGTAGGTCTCGGCGCCAAACTGGTGATGCTCCAACCCGACGAGAAGGCGGATCGCCGCGGGAGGTGTCGTCGCGTAGGCGCGTGCCAGGCGAACGATCTCGTCCGCGTCCAGTCCGGTCAGAGCGGCCACTCGATCGGGGCTGTAGTCAGCGAGACGTTCACGCAGCTCGGTGAACCCGACCGTATGACGTTCGATGTACTCACGGTCGATCAGGTCCTCGTTAACGATGATGTTCATCATGCCGAGCGCGAGGGCCGCATCGGTGCCCGGTAGCGGACGCACATGCCAGTCGGCTGCCTTCGAGGTTCGCGTCTCAACCGGGTCGATGACGACCACCGTCGCGCCCCGATCACGTGCCCCGCGGACGAAGGGCCACAGATGAAGGTTCGTCGAGAGCGTGTTGGTTCCCCACAGGATGATGAAGCGCGAGCGCCGAAGCTCTTCCGGAAGCAGTGCGACGCCACTGCCCATCGTCAGTTCGGTACCGGCGATGCCTGCGTCACCACATACCGCTCGGGTCAGCTCAGTGGCGCCCATTCGGGCAAAGAACGGGTCACTCACCGCCGATCCCTGGACGAGCCCTTGGGTGCCGAGATAGCTGTACGGCAGCACCGACTCAGCACCGAAGTCACCGATGACGCTGCGTAGGCGTCGCGCGATGTCGTCGAGAGCTTCGTCCCACGACACCTCGGTGTAAGCGCCCGACCCCTTGGGTCCGCTGCGCTTCAGGGGGTGCAGCAGCCGATCCGGGTGATAGACGCGATCATCGAGGAATCGATTGACCTTGGTGCACAGACCGCCAGCAGTGAATGGATGGTCTGGATCGCCTGTCAACGCAGTGGCACGGCCATCCTGGACCGAGACCGTCCAGGCGCACGTGTCCGGACAGTCATGGGGGCAGGCTCCCCGCACCTCGCCAGTTGCAGAGGGCACCCCCAAGTCAGTCATGACTGGACGCTAGTCCTCCTCATGGAGTCCGGGAACCCCTGAGTCGAACGTCGTCGGATGCGGCACCTGACCATGGTTCCGGGGTACTCGGCGGGTGTTCTCGACCGCACCTGAACGCGTGCTGCACGTGGACAACTCGCCCCCCGTTCCAGGCGCCAGTGTGTGAGATAGGTTACACTCAGTAAGTGATTGATTACTGAGCATCACCAAAGTAGTGTCGCGGAGGCGAGAACTTAGGTAGTGTGGCGCGTCTGAACGGGCTGATGCGCACCTGGTGTTTGCGCCAGCTGCTGGCGGTGTTTGCCGTTCAGCCGTCGAGGGGTCGAGATCTGGGGGTTGCTGTGCTTCGAAGAACCGTGATCACGGTCCTGCCGGTTCTTCTCGCCGGGGCCATGACCACCGTCGCCGTCGGGCCCGCCGATGGCAGCGCTTCAACGAGCAGCACTTCAATGAGCAGCACTTCAAAGCCAGGCTCCGATGCCGGCCCACCGTACGAGTTCACCACAGAACTGACCGGTCAGTTCGGGACCATCCCGCTGAAGGACCAGGTCATGCTCACCAAGACACAGCACGGATACCGCTTCTGGAGCGGGCAGCAGGACAGCCACCTGGTGGTGACCCAGGTGGGTGGTCGGCTCAAGTTCGTCGACACCGGCACCAAGAGGTGGAAGAAGCTGTCGCCCGCATGCCAGAAGCAGAAAGTCGAGGGTGGGGGTCGCCGCGGTATGCCGAGTACCCGCAAGCATCAGCGTGCGTCAGCCGCTGCTCGTGGAGGTATGGCCGAGGCTCGGCAACGACTTCACCGACACCTCTAGCCTCCCCGCCACCTTCGCTGTGACCGTCTTGGGCGACAAGGGCCACGACGTTGCCCACTTCGGGGCGGGTCGGGATTTCTTCAACGGGTTCTCCGGTCGTGACGTCGTCTGGGGAGGCGGGGGCAACGACTGGATCAGGGCCGGCCTTGACAACGACACCGTCAAGGGTGGCGCCGGTAACGACGACCTGCTCGCCGGGGAAGGTCGAGACAACGTGCGCGGCGGACCCGGTGACGACCGCGTCGGCGGCTCGGACGGCAATGACCGGCTCAGGGGGGATTCGGGTGCCGACTTCGTTCTCTGTGGCACCGGCAAGGACCGCGTCAAGGCTGACGCGGCGGACCGGATCTTCCACGACTGCGAGTCCGTCGCCCGCGGCTGACCCCGAGCGCTACTGACTGAATCCCGAGCTCAGCCGCATCAGGAGCTGCCCACCCCCCGGCGCAACTACGCCCACGCTGCCCCCACATGCCCCAGCGGAGCACACTTCACTGGATCTCGTCAGCGCGTTCACTTGTGCACCAAGATCCTGCAGACCTTCTTGTTGAGGACCGGCACAAGCCGACGGGTCCTCTGGCCCGGTTTCGTCGATGGGCTTTGCTCACCATCGGCGGCGCACCCGCCGGTTGTGTTCTCGTCGCGCGGACCGGCAAGGATCGCGGTTGCACGGGGGTGTTGATCGAGGCAGGCCCAGCCAACGGTGACCGCGACTCGGGACGCTTCGCTGACGCCGACTTCGATCGCGGGATCCAGCTGCCGCGGACGCGAATCATGGGTAGCTGCTCAGCGAGCAACGCCTGCTTCGCCCAACGAGGTGTACCCCAGGACTACGACAACTGGGCTCAACTGGACCTTCCCGGCTGGAGTTTTCGACGCCGGCCTTCGGTTCGTCGAGGATCACAACCACCCGGGTGAGGTCTCGAGGCGCAATCCGGCGCCATTTCAGCACTAGCTACTTCGTGGCAATCCTTACCCCGGATTGCCTTGCTGCGCGGCTGAAGCCACACCTTGCGCGACCCGAGCGTCGAGTCGCACTTCCCGGTCTTCGGGTCCTCCCGCTCGGCCGGAATCAGCGCGCAGTCGCCTGCTCGTCGCGTAGCTGCTGCGCAGTGGGCTGCTTGTCGACCCACTCGCAGTACATCGCCGGCGCGATCGCAACGCCGTGCTCGCTCAACACGGTGCACATGTGCAAGACACCCCAGTTCATACCCGCGACCCCGCCTCGTCCGGTCACGCGCTGGTCCTTGTGTTGGCGGATAGCGAAGATCACCGTCTCCCCGGCCGGTTGAGCTCGGCACCGTAGAAAGACTCAGCGCCTTCAAGAAGTCATTCGCGCGGCGCAGTTCAGCGTTCTCCCACTTCAGCCTGGCGAGCTCCACCGCAGCCTCCGCGGTGACTCCTGGCCGACGACCGGAGTTGACCTCGGCACGCTGCACCCGGGTCCGCAGCGTCTCCGCCGACCCGACCCCAAGCTTGCCAGAGACGGCACGGATCGCCCCCCACAGCGAGTCGTAGCCCGGCCTAACCTCCCCGACCATCCGCACCGCGCGCTCCCGCAACTCCACCTTGTGTGGAGCCACGGAGTGCCCGCAAGCATCCCGACTGCTCGGTCTCATGCTGCTACACGACACGACTGCCCGCGTCCTGCGACAGGGGCCGGGCGCGCCACCTACCCCAGGACACGGCGTTGCCCGCTCCGCGCGCCATGAAGCGCCAGGGGCCGAAATACGTGTTGTCGCGGAACACATTGTGCTGGCGGAGCGTGATGTTTCGCATAACCATGGTGCCCTTGTAGGGCGACCAGTCAGGATAGGTTCCGTAGTTGGAGAAGACGCCGTTGAATCCACAGGCGTTGGCCTTTGTGCAGTCCGACCCGATACGAGTCGGGTCGAACACAAACCGGTTGTTGTACACCACCACGTTCTTCGTCTTCCACCGACAGTCGTTGACGTATGGTCTCGTCGCGATCAGGCTAGGCGTCGCTGCACGTCGACCGCTTGGCAACGGGACGGTTGACGAGAGTGCAGTAGGTCGAAGAGCTGTTCGCGGGTGAACCACAGAAACGGTTGGCGTCCTCCCACAGAACCACCCCGCCCCAGTTGTCCTTGAAGTAGTTGTGGGCGATGCGCAGACGACCTCCGTACGGTCCGGAGACCCGACGGTCACTTCCGGACTCAGAGATGTAGACCGCCCCCGTGGGGAATCCCGGGTTCGTAGGACCTTGCACGAGCCCATTGCGCACAAACCGGTTACCTCTCACCACGGCGTTGTAGCTGATCTCGTACATGAATCCAACGTTGTCGTTGTCCGAGATCAAGTTGCCCTGAACGAGAAATCCCGAGTTGTTAGTGTCGGCCCACAGCCCGACGCCTTTGTTGTTGTGGATCCAGTTGTCCGTGACGGTGCCCCGCGTCACGTTCCAGAACTTGCCACCCGCGGTGCAGCCACAACCTGGTTGACGTCGCTCCCAGTCATAGGTGTTGTTGCCGACAATTTCATTGTGATCCAACGTTACGTTCCTGACGCCGTTTGGCCGATACGAGCCAAAACCGGACTGTCCATTGGCCCGGATGCAGTTGCTCCTGACCACGTTTCTTGTAGCAACCATCAGCCCGAACCCGGCGTTGTTCTCGATTGTGTTCTTCATGATGCGCCAGTGACGGGCGGAGTCGTGATTGACCACCGCTTCGTTGAAGTTCTCTCCGGCCGAGCCGAAGTTACGGATCGTCAGGTGAGAAATCGTGACTGAGGGCGCGCCTCCCGTGAAGGCATATCGGTTCAATTTCGACCGTCGATCACGGCACCTGGTGCCCCTATGTAGGTGTTGCCAGCCTTGGGCGTCACGCTGTCGTACGACCCCGGTCCGATGTGGTCGACACCCGGCACCAGCCAGAACACAGTCCCCGCCCGACGGTCTTCAGTCACACGAGTCAGGCTGGTCGACGTGCTGACGACGACCGCCCCGCGTGGCCGAGTTCTCGGGCCCGCAAGTATCCGCGAACCGCAAATAGACGCGGGTGAAGTCTGCGAAGAAGCAACGCGCGCGCGGGGCGTCGACGACTCGGCGCTGGCGGCGAGACCAGTCGGAGGGTCGGCCTGGGCCAGTAGCCCGGCGCCGGCAATGTAGGAGCCATCACACCTACGACCGCGATTCGGCCAGACGCGCGAACGGGGCCGTTCTGGATCCCTGACGTCGCCCATGGTCTCACCGTCTACTCTCATCCCGGGGCAACGGCCCGAGCCCGTCAGCCTGGACTGGCTTGCACTCTAGCAAGGCATCCGACGACTCGACCTTTGACGCGTCCTTAGGAGCCCGACCCGATCTGCGAATACATGGAGCTTGACCCGTTTCCCGAACGGCTCGACCTGTTCTCGCCTACCCGAACGGTCTTATCCGTCCCCGGCTGCCCCGGCTGCCCCGACTCCCACTCGCAGTTGCGGAGTCATCCGGCCGGCGTGATCTTGGTGTGTTGCGTTGCGAACTGTAGGGGGCTCAGCATGCGGAGACTGCTGTGCCGGCGGATTCGGTTGTGGAAGCCCGCGATGTACTCGAAGATCGCGATGGCGAGCTCGACGCGGGTGTGCCAGCGCTCTCGGTTGAGGAGCTCGGTTGCCTACGGCCCCAGAACGACTCCAAGACGGCGTTGTAGGGGTCTCCGACGATGCCCGAGGAGGGAAGGATGCCAACCGTGTGGGCGCGGTTGGTGAAGGTCCAAGGGATGAGCTTGGGTGCCGTGGTCGGCGTATCACCGAGCCAGCGACCGGGCCGCGGGCTTCGATGGCCATGCCCAGTGCGCTGCTGGTCAACGTAGCGGTTTGCTGGGGATCAATTGCCCAGCCCACGACGCGGCGGAGAATACGTCCAGAACCGCGCAGCAGTACGGCTTACCTTCACAAATGGGGTGCTCGGTGATGTCGGTAAACCACAGCTGGTTCAACCCGCTGCGGGTGAACTACCAGTCGACCAGATCTGCGGCGGTCGGCTCGGCTGACCGGACCCGTCTGAGTCTAGGTGGGGCCGGCCGGCCGGCCGGGACTGCACAGCGCATCAGCAGGGCGACTGTCTCGTGCCGACACTGATGCCGTGGGCGTGCACCAGCTCGGCGCAGGTCCTGTGGATGCCGTAGACGCCACGAAGCGTTCGTGCACGGTGTCGATCACATGGGTCAACCAGGCGAGCCGGATTGGCGGGGTCGAGGGCGCCCGGCTGGCCCACTCGTAGTGGCCAGATCTGGACACCCCCAAGCGAAAGGCACGCTTGCCGGATGCGGACGCCATCATGCGGCCACGTCGGTCACGATGCGATAGCGGCCTTCTTAGGCACCCCTCCTCGACGGCAACCGCGGGCCCGACGAAGGATCTTGCCCTGATCCTCCAAGTCGGTGGTCCGGCACTCTGGAGCGACCAGCTGGGCTGACTCGGCGCGAGACTGACCCGGCTTTCGGCCCACGTCGATCAGATCCTCGTTGCGCCATCGGTGCAGGCAGGACTGTGCGATCCCCAACGAGGCCGCTACTCCGACGACGATGCGACCCGAGGCCACCAAGCCCAGCGCGCGGCGTCAGAAATCAGGCGAGTACCGCTTAGGAATGACCCTCCTTCGGCGAACCGACGGAAGGATTCCTCCTGCCGATAAGTCCGGGAAGCCCGTGACGGAATCAGTCACTCCCGCCACCGTGGACTGACTCAATCCTCGGCGAACGTGCGCCGTCACCCCGAGCATTGACGTTACGTAAGCCTCGCCGGGAGTCCCTCTGGCCAAGCTGGCGCCTCATTCGTCACACTCATTCCGCCACGTCGGCCCGGGATCCGATCGCCCGAAGTGCTGGTCTCGGGCCAGGGCTTCCAGAGGCCATGACCTCTGGGCTACAGCGAGGGGAGCCTGCGGAGGCGCGGCACGTAGAGTTCCTGAGAATCGATCTCGCCGCTGCGGCGGACCAGCTCGCCAAGGTCGTCGAGCGCGTGCAGGAACGCGCCCGTTGAGTTCGTCAGCGTCGCCGAGCGCTATCGACACAACCATACGCACGAACAGGGACGGATCCACGCCTTGGCGCCCTTGAAGCTCCGGAAGCGAGACGCGGCCTTCCTCGGACTCCACGAGCCTTTGCACCAGGCCGGTATGGACGAAGCCCGGCGTCACGGTGAACGCGAGGACGCCGTAAGGCATCAGCGACACGGCGAGCGATTCGGTTAGGCTCGCAAGACCCGCCTTCGCGATCCCATAGGCAGTCTGAAAGGGCGCTGGGCGCAGCCCGGCATAACTGGACACGTTCAGTATGGCGGCCCCCTGCGGTGGGTGATCATGCTTGGGATCACGCACCGACAGACATTGAACGCCCCACGCACGCTTGTTTCAACGTCAGCCCACCACTCGACCGGGTCCACTTCCCAGAGCGGGCCAACCGCGAGACACGTCCCTGCACCATTGACGACAGTCGAGATTCGTCCCAGGCTCTGCTCGACGAGAGTGATAGCGTTCGCCACCTGTTCACCGTCTCGTACGTCGGCAGAGCAGGTCATCATGCGCACGTTCTCAGCCTCAAGCAGGGCTTGGGTGTCGGCCAACGCCTCGCGAGCACGGCCAAGGATAGCGACTGTGAATCCGGCTCTTCCCAAGCCCAATGCAACGGCTCGGCCGATTCCGGTGCTTCCGCCCGTAACCAGAGCTACCTCAGAATCTCCGGACACCAGCTATCGTCCTGAGTCGGGCAGCAAGAGTGAACTTGACAGTTCAGCGAACTGGGATGCAACACGTCCCTCACTCACGATGTTACCTGCTTCGATCCTTCGTCTGAGCTCCTGTTGTCGGCTTTCGATCTCAATGAATTGCGAAAGGAGTAGTTTAATGTCTATGTCTTGAGCAGGCTGACAGAACTTCGATAAGCCGACACCCTCCAATGCAGCAGCGAACTTGGGGGCATAGCTAAGCGCGATGACCGGTTTGCCAAGTCGCAGGGCACAAATGAGGGTATGATACCGGGTCGCGACGACGATACTCGCCGGTGCCATTTCCTCCATGAGTTCACGGAAGGTTGAGGCGCAGTGGAGAGTAACACGCTGTGCGGCCAGTTCGGGTCGGTCGAAAACCACATCCGCCATGATCTCTTCGCCAGCAGTCCTTTCAGACTCGTTCTCGTCGCCGATAAGAATGCGGACAGTCCGACCATTGTCGATCAGCCACCTCACGAAGACTTTGATCGCTGCGAGATACCCTTCCCGAATCTCCGAGGATTGCGTTCGATCGTCATTTCCGCCTTGAAACTCCATAACCCCGATTCCCACGGTCAGCGGGTCACCAGGACCACAGTCGAGCGCTGGCAGGCCAAACGCTAGATCGGCGTAGACGCGATCTCCCGACGTGTCTATCCCGCGCGAACGCATGCTCTCAAGAGATGGACAGTCACGATACGACCGGTATTGAGCTCTCTTCGCAGCGCCGTCGAGAAGCGTTCGACTGATTGGTTTCTTGATCGCGCCAGCGCCGACGCTCACGAAGGCCACACTCGTCCGGCAGACGCGACCCCCCAGAGCGAGTAGGTACAGTGAGTAGGGCAATTGCCACGGCCTCAGAGGGAGGCTCGCCTCCATCACTCCCATACCCGGCACGATAATTACCTCATGTCGGCGAACCCACGCCGCCATCCGGAATACATCCAGGAACTTGCCTGCCATCTTCAGCAGGACCGCCCAGCCGCCGGTCGCAGAGTCCTCGTACCTCTGGTACCAGTTCATCGGGCTAGCAGGAATGCCGTACCGATCAGTCACCGTGCCAGGGCCCTTGCACATAGCGTCTACAAGAATCTTTGGATGTTCCGCCCTCAGGTGACTGAGCACGGACTCCATGGAGACGTCGTTTCCCAGGTTTCCAGAGCCGAGGTTGCCGAAGAGTCCGACCCGCAACGTCACCACTTTGCCTAGCTGTCCTGGCCGAGCACGAGCTCGTCGACCCGGATGTCCGGTAACTCGTGGGTCGCCACTTCGCCGACAGGCAATTCGCGCTCTTGGTGAGCAATCCCAGCCAATCGCCTCAACACGTGTAGGACAGGCTGCGTCCGAAAAGTCTCGCGTTCTTCTTCAGGCTGTGCGCTGGGAGCGATTCGGGTTGCGAGCGATCGAACGAGTTCTCGGTAGCATTCGCCCTTCTCACGCCTCGACAGCCGCGATCGGTTTACCGCCGAGGCATAACCCCAGACGTACTCGGAGTACAGTCGTGCGGACGGATGCCGTAGACGGTTAGCTCGGCGAGGGTCGGAACTCGCACTCCTTGCCCGCGGGGACTGGTGCCGGTTGGGGTGGTCCCGCCTGAAGTACATCCATTCGGGAACTTGCAGGAGCTTCCGCGTGCAAGGCGAATTCGGCCATGAGCGTACGATCCGCGAAGTGGTAGGTGCCGTGCAGAGCCGTCTTACGCAAATTTCTGTGCGGAAGACCGCGTATGTCCAATCATATGGGCCGTCGAACAGCAAACTGCGAAACCGATCAGGAGCTCGAGGGAGAGACGTAGCAGTTGGGTACTTGAAGAACTGGATCGGTTCTCTGTCCTCGCTGATCAGCACGCACCAGGCGTGTGCGAGCGCGGCCTCTGGATGCTCATCGAGAACACCAACGCAACTTCGTAGGTAGTCCCTGGCGTAAAGGTCACATGCAACGACGGCAGCAGGGGTGATGAGTCCGATTCGCATACTGCGGCGCGCTGCCCCAAGCGCGTGCAGCCCGATTCCTGCGCCGACGCGGAAGCATGAGGCCATCAGCGAGATCGTCAAGGGCAGTACGAGCGGATAAGCTGGTTGCCATAGATCGCCCAGCACGAGATCCCCGAGGCCTTGAGGCAGCGCCAACAGCAGGACGACCCCCCACGCAGCCGCCAGCCCCGCCAAACCCAGACTTACGGCGGCGCTGAAGACCGGCAGTCTGCGCGGGGTGTGATGCAGTATCCGGGCGCCTTCAGAAACCGCGGTCGTTGCGACCCCAACGAGAACGACCCTGAAGGGTCCAAGGAGCAAGTTCGCGGCCTGGAGATAGCCAAATGCCGAGAGACCCAGAATTGAAGCCACCCCGACGCTTCTCAAAATCTCGGCTGAGTTTGCCCCGGTGTTCTCCACAACAAAGCGGGGACCGAGATCGCGATGCTCCACAACCCATTCCCAGGCCCTCAGCACATTGGGGCAGACTCGCGCCTGCAGCCCCCCGGTGATCGCCGCCACTGCGGCGGCACCGCCCAAGCGAGGACAAACCAGAGGACGTCCGTTCGGCCACTAGTCACCACGAGCAAGAGCAGAGGGATCTGCGCAAACGCCCATATCGAGTCATTGACGAAAGCCTTATGACCACAACCCTGCGCAAAGAATGCACACCGCCAGCTGTCTTGTAGCAGCAGCCCTGGCAACACCAGGCCTAGACCAAGAAAGGCATCTCCGGTCGTGCCGGTGTGACGAATCCGGCCACGAATGCACACATCCCTAGCACGACCCCCACGACCAGCGCGGTGCCCGTGCTCTTGGCAGTCGCGCGACGCCACGCCGGGAGGTCACTCGTACTGAACCGGATCATCAACGGTTCGGCGGCGAGGGCTCTCGAGGCGTTCAAGGCGAATCCATAAGTCACGTAGGCCAGGCTGAAGGCTCCGAAGGACGCGGCGCCTTGGGTGCGGGCAACCACGGCCATCATGAGGAAGTTGGTCAGGCTGGACATGCCCTGGTCTGCGATGCCCCAACCAAGGCGCCAGCTGGATCCACGAACCAGGCGCCAGTGCGCTACCGCTCGGTTCCAGACTCCCATGACGACCAATCAACGCGAACCTGTTATGACCTGCACGTCTTGCAGGAAGATCCAAACGAGCGGAGTACGCGCACCGAAGAAATTTTCGCTCTCAAGCGCCGACTCGAGCAGATGACATGCGGGAAACTGAAAGTGTAGAGCACGTCCCTGCGAAGCGTCTTGGCGACCAGGATGCGGAGGAAGCATCTGCTGATGCTGGACACAGCTTGGGCCATGTCATCCCATCTCATGCGGAGCAGCGACATCTCACGTGGGCACCGCCGTTGCGATGCCTCGACCTGAATCACTCGGTGTTCACTTCGGCTCCGGGAACAACTGGCGCAACTGCGGTTCGACGCTCGCCCAGGGCGGTGCGTCGTGGTCGGTTGGGGAGGTCAGCGGCGCAGCGACCCCAGCCTCGTCAATCGGCCAGGTGATGCCGACGTCCGGGTCGTCCCAGCGCAGGGTGGCCGATGTGCCCGGTTCGTAGTCACGGTCGATCCGGTAGCAGACGTCTGCCAAGTCTGACTCCACGAGGAAGCCGTGGGCAAGACCTGCTGGCAGCCAGACCGAGCGGTGGTCGACGTCGTCGAGGACGACCGCCATCCATTGCCGGTACGTCGGGGACCAGGGGCGGAGGTCGACGGCGACGTCGTAGATGCTGCCGCGGCTGCACCGGACGAGCTTCCCCTCGCCGCCGTCGCTGCGGAAGTGAAGTCCGCGCAGAACTCCGCGGGACGATCGGCTCTGGCTGTCCTGTACGAGCGAGCCCGGGTCCACTCCGGAGGCCCGTGCGACCGTCGCGTCGAACGTGCGCGTGAAGAAGCCCCGGTGGTCGCGGATCGGGGCGGGAGTGAACACCAGCGCTCCGGACAGACTCGCTTCTCGTACGTCCATCACGCGCCCCGTCGAGAGATGCCCGGGCGAGTCCCGTGGATGTGGGGGGCGGGGAAGGGTAGAAGATACGACGCCCCCCAGCCACCTCCCTGCTCGAGGGAGTCCACGACCTCGTCGACGATGTCCCAGGTGAACACGAGAACGGTGTCGGGACGAGCCGCGCGAAGTTCGTCGACGGACCGGATCGGAAGCCGGGCCCCAGGGACCAGTCGTCCGTGCTTGGCGGTGGAGGCATCCACCGTGAAGTCGATCAGCTCCCGACCGACTCCGGCCACACCTAGCAGGACCGTCGCCTTCGACGGGGCACCGTAGCCCAGCACGCTGCGACCCGACGCGTTCAGCTCTTCGAGGACCCGGCGAAGCTCCCGGGCGACCTCGGTGGCCGCGTCCTGCAGACCCGAAAGACCAGCTTGCGTAGCGAGCCCGAGTTTCGCCTCCTCGGCCAGTACGCGTGCCACGCTCTCGTCGGCGCCATAGTCGGCAGGGTCAGCCAGCGTCACCCGCAGGCTTCCCCCGAAGGAATCGGTGCCAGCTGCCCGCACCGGCACCAAGCCGTGCTGGGCTCCCAGCGCCTGCAGTGCAGTCAGCGACAGGTACGACCAGTGGCCGTGACGGACGGTGTCGAACTGCCGGTCACGGACGAGTGCAGCCAGGTGGTGGCACTCGATGACAAGCAGACCACCCGGGGCCATACGACGCCGACGAGCCGCTAGGGAGGCGTGGACGTCAGCCTCGTGCGCCAGTGCATGGACGTCGACAACAAGCTGCGCTTTCTCGCCCGATCGCTCGTTCAGTACGTGGCAGCCGAGGTCTGCCAGCGCGGGTGACCAGGAGCCACCGTGGTGGCTCTTGAACTCATAGGCCGTCGCGCCCTTCAGCCGGGGTTCGCTCGCCACCAAGTCCGCTGCCGAGTCGCGCGCATGCCCCATGCTCGTCGCAGACTCGATCGCACGTACCGGTTCGGAAGCAGCGGCTCCACCGGGCCCAATTGGACCAATCGGCAGTCGCGGCAGAGCCACAGCTCAAGTGGCCATCGGGGGTCCGGGCCGGCTTCCTCGGGCAGGGGGAAGTAGTCGGACGCTGCTTGCCGCCCCAGGTCGAGGATGCGGGCGGTCGACCTCGAGCCGCACCCTCGGCACCTGGCGTCGGTGACATCCACCATCCGCGGCGCCGCGTCGGTGGTCACCACGCCAGCACCGCCTTGTCGATCTGGAACGCCTCCGCATAGCGGCTGCGACACTCCACGCCGCGTAGCCGAGCGAGCCCGATGAACATCTCGTGGTCCCACCATTGACGGCCGTGCTGCGAAGGGAAGGCTTTGTCGAGAAGCTCCACCTTTCGGTTCATCGTCTCCTCGGGCAAGGGCACGTAGGCGTTGCGGCGAACCAGGTCACCGTCCAGCTTGGGGATCTCGTAGCCGAGGACGAGGTGGTCCCGCCACACCGTGGGGACGATCTCGGCCAACGTCCTGTGGTCCTGGTGGCTGTCGGTCTTGCTCGGCGCCAGGACCAGGTCGACGTCGCGCTCGCGCCCCACGTCCTCGAGTAGGTCTTTCGCTTCCCCCCAGTGCGCGGGCATCCGTCCGTCAGGCAGGTCGCCCTGGACGAAACGCACCCTGTGGTCCGGCAGGAACAGCTCCGCCCCAGCCCTGGCCTCCTCTCGACGCTCCGCCGACCCCGTGGCGACCACCCAGGTCACCTCCAGGTGTGGGTAGCGCCGCGCCAACACGAGGAGGGTGCCGCCGCAGCCGATCTCAATGTCATCAGGGTGGGCCCCGACCACGAGAAGGCGACGGGGCTCCGATGGGAGGCCCAGCTCGATCATCAGGGGATCAGCCCACCAGCCCGGCCACAGAGGCCGCCCGGGCAGCAGATGCCGTGCCGTTGCGGTGGTTCCAGACCGCCCATGGCGACTCACCGCGCTGGTGGAGGTCCTCCAAGTAGCTTCGCTCCTTGAGAGTGTCCATCGGTGCCCAGAAGCCTCGGTAGGGGACGGCCATTAGTTTTCCGTCAGCGCCAAGCCGGTTGAAAGCGTCGCCCACGAGGTCCTCGTCCTTGCCCAGGACGTCGAACACCCCCTGTCGCAGAACGAAGTAGCCACCGTTGATCCACAGCGGCAACTCCGACACCGACACCAGGTTGCTCGCCCGGTGACCGTCGCCACGGTCGACGTCCACCACATGGAAGGAACCCTGCGGGGGAACGGCGAGCAGGCTCGCCTTGGCGTCCGATGCCATGAAGTCCGACACGATGCGGTCCATCGGGGCGTCGGTGAGGGTGTCCCCGTAGTTTGCCAGGAAGACGTCGTCGTCCTCGAGGTGGGAGCGCACGCGACGAAGTCGTTCGCCGATGCTGGTCTGGATCCCGGTGTCGACGAAGGAGATCTTCCACTCGGAGATGTCCGACTCCAGCAGTTGGACGTCCTGACCGCCCTTGCTCAGGACGAAGTCGTTGGACTGTGTCTCCTCGTAGTTGAGGAAGTAGTGCTTCACTGCTGCTGCGCCGTAGCCCAGGCACAGGATGAACTCGGTGTGCCCGAAGTGGGCGTAGTAACGCATCACGTGCCACAGCACTGGTCGGTCACCGATCGTCATCATCGGCTTGGGCGCTGCATCGATGTGTGAGCGCATGCGGAGACCGAGGCCACCGCAGAACAGGACGACCTTCATCTTCGTGCCCCCCTTCAGAGGATCTTCAGACGCGGGATCGGCACCACGAGCCGCCCACCCCACTCTTCGACATATGCCAACTGCTCCCTGATCTCCTCGCTCAGGTTCCAGGGAAGGATCAGCACCCGGTCGGGCCTACGCTCTCGGAGTACGTCCGGGGGCAGTACCGGAATGTGCGAACCCGGGAGGAACTTCCCGTGCTTGAACGGGTTGCGGTCCACGGTGTAGGCCAACAGGTCCGAACGGACTCCGCAATGGTTGAGCAGGGTGTTGCCCTTGCCCGGCGCGCCGTACCCCGCAACAGTCAGACCCTCGCGATAGCAGTTCACAAGGAAGTCCATGAGGTCGGTACGGCGGTCGAGGACATCCGTTGCGAATCCCAGGTGTCCTTCGATGCTGTGGAGTCCCGCAGTCGCTTCGTCAGCGAGCAAGGACTGAACGGCTGCCGAAGGCTCCGGAGCGTTCTCGCTCGGCATGGCGAGAATTCGTAGCGAGCCGCCATGTGTGGTCAGTTCCTCGACATCGAAGACAGACAGGCCGGCGCGTTCCAGTGCAGCCGAGGCCGTGAGGAGTGTGAAGTACTGGTAGTGCTCGTGGTAGATGGTGTCGAACTCGCACAGCTCGACCAGGCGGAGGAGATGGGGAACCTCGATCGAGACCACACCGTTGTCCTTGACGAGTCGGCGCAGCCCGTGTGCGAAGTCGAGGAGAAGAGGCGTGTGCGCGAAGACGTTGTTGGCGACGACGAGGTCGGCCTTGCCATGCCAATCGGCAAGACGCTGCCCACTCTCCGCACCGAGGAACTCCACCTCGGTCCGGATGCCCTTCTCGCGGGCAACCTCGGCTATGTTCGCAGCCGGCTCGACCCCCAGCACGGGAATGCCGCGTCGCACGGCGTGCTGCAGCAGGTACCCGTCGTTACTAGCAACCTCGGTGATCAGGCTGGTGGAGCCGAGCCCGAGCCGAGCCACCATGGCTTCGACGAAACGCTCGGCATGCGCGACCCACGAGTCGGAGTAAGAGGAGAAGTACGCGTAGTGGCTGAAGATCTCCTCACCGGATACGTAGTCCGGGAGCTGCACGAGAAGGCACTGGTCGCAGACGCGTACGTGCAGTGGATAGAACGGCTCAGGCCCGTCGACCTGTTCTGCCGTCAGGTAGTTCTCACACAAGGGCGACATCCCGAGGTCGACGAACGTCCGGGTGACGGTCGCCTCGCACAGGCGGCAGATGATCTCGCTCATCGGCCCGGTACCGTCTCTGGGCGGTTGGTGTGCTGTCCGGGCCTGACGTACAGCTCCGCGTCGACGACGCCATCGGCCATGAGCTCCTCGATGCGGCTCAGACGCGTGAAGGAGGACCCCATGAACTCGCCATGGGTCATGCCGTGGGCCCGGTAGGCGGCGACGAGCTGCTCGATGCCGGTAGCGACCGACGTCCCGAGTGAGGCGAAGGGAAGGACCTCCGCCACTTTGGAGAAGTCCACGCGGTAGTTGCGAGTGTCGGCGCCGGCTCCCGGAGCGAAGGTGACGGTGCAGTCGGGGAGAGCTACACCCACCAACTCGGCCACCTCCCGGATACGAAGGTTGTTGGCGTTGACCCCGACGTTGAACGCTTGGTCGTGAACGGCCTCACGAGGCGCCGCCAGCGTTGCGACCGCCGCCCTCGAGATGTCGTCGACGTGCACGAGCGGACGCCAGGCCATCCCGTCACTCATGAGCCTGATCTCCCCGGTCGTCATTCCCCACCCGACAAGGTTGTTGACGACGATGTCCAGCCGCAGCCGGGGAGAGGGCCCAAAGGCCGTCGCATTCCGCATGTACGTGGGGCTGAAGTCGTCATCCGCCAGACGCGATAGCTGTTGCTCAGCCCTGACCTTGGCCTCCCCGTAGGGGGTTACCGGGTTCAGAACGGCATCCTCGCCGACCAGTTCTGAGCCTGCGGCGCCATACAGACTGCAGGAAGACGCAAACACGAAGCGGGAGACTCCCGCAGCCTTGGCTACCGAGGCCAGCTGCATGGTGCCGTGGAGATTGATCGACTCGGTGACCCCGGGGTCGAGGTGCCCCAGGGGGTCGTTCGACAGCGCGGCCAGGCAGATGACCGCGTCGACGCCCTCGAGGTGGTGCGGTTCGACCGAGCGCATGTCGACAGCAAGTCCGCGCCACGGGCCGGGACCACCGCGGAAGTCGCACCCTTCGTACAACCCGCTGTCCAGGCCGACCCAGTCGTGACCGGATGCCTCGAGGACCCCGGTCAGTACCGTGCCGATGTAGCCACGGTCTCCAGCCACCAGTACGCGCACAGTGATCCCCCTTCAGTTCGATCTACGCGCAACAGCACATGGGCAAGCCCGGGTGGCGCCTGGCGCTCCTGCTCTCACCTAGTAGAGGCCCCACCAGCCTCTGGAATACCAACGATCGGGCGCGCTGAAGCCGCCATCTCGCAGCCCCCGCGGCTGCCGTGGTCAACGGCGCAGGCCTCGCGCAGTCGTTCCGAGTTCGGAGCGTGGAAGAGCACACTGCAGCTCATCTGGCCCAGAGGTCCCGAGGGAGCGACACATCGGCGTCGCGGGCATCTCGCGGAGGGTCATCGAGAGTGCGGCCAGGGCCCTGGGGTCGAACAGTCGGCCGTTGGCTCCGCTGCCAAGGAACCCGCGAGCGAACGGTGCAGGGCGGCCTCCGGGTAGGGAGCACCACCCTTCTCAGCGTTGCCACATTGGCGTGCCCCTCGCCGTGAGCATTCGGAGGAGCTCGTCCCTTAGAGACCTCGAGCAATCGTGATCCATGCGGACGATCATGAATCTCAAGGGTGCGATGCGTCTCGGGGCCGGCATCACCAGGGACGCCGCGACGGCGAGGTCCAGCAGGTAGACGGTCGGCGTGCTCAGCGCGACCTCTGTGAA
Organism: uncultured Actinomycetota bacterium; assembly: GCA_963824605.1. Taxonomy (GTDB): domain Bacteria; phylum Actinomycetota; class Actinomycetes; order JAHEKZ01; family JAHEKZ01; genus JAHEKZ01. Next base: position 125,555 of record CAWGPZ010000002.1, read on the forward strand.
GGAGGATACGAAGCAGTAGGTGGCCAGGAAGAGGGCCAGTGCACGTGCGGGGCTGCGCCGCCGGAAGGCCGCGGTGACCAGGACACTCAGCAGAAGCCCAAGCTGGACCGCGATGCCGAAGTACCCCTCGTCGAGATACGCGGCGACCCAGTTGCTGTCGATGGGAAGCCCACCGAAGGACTGGTTCGACATACCGGCACCAAAGACAGTCTCGAGGACTGGACGCCTCAGGGCGAAGACCTCGTTCCAGACGACGGTGCGCCCCGTCAGACTGCTGGCCTCCTCCTGACTCTGCCCCCGCAGCAGCCACTGCATGACCACCGGTGCGAACAGCAGACCCCCGACGACGACAGCCCCGACGCTGCAGCAAGTGAACGCCTCACCCTGGCGTGACCCAGGAACAGGCTGGCCGCAGCCACGGCGAGAGACAGCACCAATGCGAACAGCGCCGTGCGGGTCTGGGTTCCCAGCAGGATGCCGCCACACAGGATGAACGCGGTGGCACCCCATCGGCCAGACGCGATTCCGCTCATCCACAAAACTGCGGCGATACCCAGCAGTACCGCCGCATAGTGGGCGACCTGGGTCGGAGGCATCGCCCAGATAGCCCCAGACAGCCGCCCGCCATACGAGAAGGCGGCCCCCGGAGACACCACCACGCCCAGGAGGACGCTTCCCATGATCAGACTGAGGAACAACACGTGGGCTCTGAGGAGTAGTCCCTCCCGTCTCCCCCAGTCGGGAGTGAGGAGCCACAGAACCGACACGAAGACCACGACCCGAACGGCTCGGAACGTGGAGCCCAGGAAGAACTCGTTGTGCAGGCTCGTCATCAGCGGCACCACGACCGCGGCCGAAAGCAGGACTAGGAACACATTGGGGCGCAGACGGACTCTGGGGTTCGCCAGGAGCGCGAGAAAGAACGCCAGCGGGAGGGCTCCCTGCGTCACCAACTGTGCGATTCTCGACGGGAGGGCAATCACCGCAGGTAGCTCGTAGTAGGGCAGAACGTTGAGCAGAAGGGCACCCCACGCCGCGATGACCAAGCGGCGCCGAACGTCGGTGGTGCTCGTTTGTCTGCCTCCACCAAGCTGTACGGGCTCACCGAGCGCCCTCAGGTCAGCCGCCACCGACAGCCCTCCCCGCAACGTCACGGGTACCGGGCTCCGGCTCAGCGAGCAGGCCGAGGCTCTCGTCGGTCGGGTCTGCGCGGGTCACGACTGCGCAGTGCGGTTTGAGACCCGAGGCGCGGACCAGGCTGGCCGCCACCCGGAGCCTTTCGGCGGTCACCTTGCCTGAGGTCAGCACGAAGACTGCCCGGTCCGCCCAGCCGGCGAGGTGGTCCGCTCCGATGGCCGGCGTCACCTCCGCCACCACAAGGGACACGTTGAAGGTTCCTGCCCTGACTGCCGCGGGGTGATGCGGCCACGGTCACCTCGCGCGGGCCGATCCGTTCGATCACGAGCTCGCGCGCTGCTTCCGGACCCCGAAGTGCGGGCGGTGGGCCGGCAATGGTCGGGACCTCGCTGGGCCTGACGCAGGTGACCCGGCTCAACTCCTCGTCCCCCGGGACGGCGGCGGCGATGTCGCCGTCCAGCCCTCCCGACTCGGTCAGGTCGAACACCTCGACGCGGGTTCCTCTCAGTGCGAGCTGGGCCACGAGACCCGCAGCCACCACCCGTGCGTCCGCGCTGCTCGACACGCTCAGCAGCGCCCATCGCACCGGTGTGCCCTCAGCCCGCTCGAGCTCGGTCACGAGTCTGGCCGCGGCGACGTCCCGTGCCTGTCGTCGCGACCGTCTTCGTCCGCCGACCCGGCCGACGGACAGGACCACCGGCACCCCCACCGCGGCCGCAATGTCCGCTCGACGGTGGAGACGGTCACTCAGAACGGCCCGGAAGAGCACCAGCGCCACTCCGAGTGCGAGCCCGGCAATGACGCCGGAGGCGACGAGCAGCACCGCCGTCGCTTGGCGTGGGCGGGATTCACCGTCGCCGGGTCGAGCACCAGGCTGCCTTGGGTCACCCCGTCCACCTGGATCTTCTCGGTCTGAACGGTCTGGCTCAGCTGGGAGACCTGCGACGCCAATGCGGCGCGGCGCGTGATGAGGTCGTTGAGCCTCGCCTGCCCAGCTGCTGAGGTGGTCCCCTGCAGTCCATCGATCTTGGCGCTGAGCTCCTCGACCCGCTGTGAGAGAGCGTCCGCCTGCGCCTCAGTGCCCGCGATCACGGCCTGCGCCTGCTGATTGATCTGTTCGGCACGGAACTCGAGGTACGCAGCGGCTAGGGCAGACGTGCGTGCCCGAGCCTGGTCCTCGTCCGGGGCGGCGACGGTCAGAGACAGGATCTGCGTCGTCGTCGGCGTCGCCGTCACCGCATCGTTGAACTCGTCAGTGGTGAGGCTCAGCCCCTGCGACGAGATGACGCGTTGCGCGATCTCGCGCGTGCTGGCGAGGGCCGTGTCGTTCTGCATGGCAAGGGCTGGGTCCGCTGTCGGCGCGTGTGCGAGGAGCAGCGAGGTGCTCGCCGTGGCCGGCTGCGGAAGAGCCACGAAGGCTGCCAGCCCCAGCAGACCTCCTCCGAGGGCCAGTGTCGCCCACGTCCGCCACTGCCTCCGGAGGGCAGCTCGGAGAAGGGTGAGGCTCACGACAGCTCGAGGCTCGGTATCGTCCTGGGCCGCAACTTCGTCCGATGGACCGAGGTCCCATGAGGTGCTCTTCATCGGCGGCTCTTCTGGAGCTTGGGCGACCGCTTGGCACCGCTCGTCGCGGCGCGCTCTGGCGGGGCGACGGAGGCCGGCCGGCTCGACGTGGACGCGGGCAGGCCGACCGTCGAGTGGGGAAGCGTGTCCCAGGACTTGGGGTCGCAGACGACTACCCCGTCGATCTGGCGACCTGCGGAGTCTGCCGCGAGAGCAAACTTCGCCAGCCCTTCGGCCGTGGCCCTCCCCGCACCGATGCAGAGTAGGTGCTCCTCCGCCGCAGGCAAGTCCTGGAGACGGGGCTCCGCGGGATCGACGGTCGCGATCACGAAGGCCAGCTCGTGGTCCCTCGACTCCGGCAGAGAGCGAGGGAGGGCGAGGTTCTCCCGAAGGTCCGGGGAGCGCCGTGCGAGGGCGAGCCCGGCAGAAAGGCCGTCGCCGAAGTCGCCGGAGCCAGCGGTGACCAGCGCAGTTTGCACCCCCAGCGATGCCGCGATAGCAGCCAACTGCGGCCCCAGGGCCAGCCCGGAGGAGTCGCCGGCAAACGACAGGAGGACCACCGTGGCCTGCCTCGTCTGCTGCTTGCCTCGCTTCCCGTCGACCGCGCCCCGGACCCCACCCTCGGCCCCGAGGATCTCGCGCAGGAGGAGGCGCACTCCCCAGGCATCGAGAGCGGGTGGCTCATAGGTGCTCAGAAGCTCTGGCCAGTCTTCCGCCCGCCGCTGCGGCCGCCCTGCGATCCCGGCCAGGACTGGCGCTCCAAGGGCGCGCGACAGGTCCCTCGGGGAGCGGACACGCGGGTCCCGGCGCGTCCGTACGAGCGCTACCAGGGCCCCTATCGCGGCTCCCGCCAGACCGCAGGCGGCGGCCCACAGCGCCGTGTGTCCGATCGCGCTCGGACTCGTCGGCGTCGTCCCACTCTGAATGACCGTGGCAGACAGCCCCCCGGAGTCGACCGGTGCCTGCGCCCCAAGGCTCAGGGTTTGCTGGACCTCGCTCAGCTGCACTGCCAGGTCCGCCTCCTGACCGACCAGCAAGGCCACCAGCTGCGCGTCCCTCGTGCTCTGTGCGCTGTCGGGCGGCTCCGAGGCCAGCCGTGCCCTGGCCGTGTCCAGCTCGTCCTGAAGTTGCTTCAACCGGTCCTCCAGGCCAGCCGCCTGCTCGCGAAGCTGGGTCAGGGCCTCGTCCGACAGAGGATCGGACGACAGCGAAACGTAGGCGGCGTACGCGTCGGCGATCGCCGTGGCAAGACTGTCGGCGTCGGCTGTCGTGCGTGCCCGAACTTCGAGCTCGAGCAGCGAGTCGGTCGGGGTGGTCACGCGTACGGCATCGTGAAGCTCACGGACCGTCAGGTCCGCTCCGGTGGTAGCCAGAGCCTGGTCGAGCACCGGTTGGCTCCTGGCGATCTCCGCCTGAGTGGTGATGTCTATCCCCGCTGAGGCGCCTTGGCTGTTGCTGGGGGCACGCAGCAGGACAAGGCTGGTGCTCTTGAACGGGGCGGGCAGAAGCAGCGAAAGAACCACACCAGCAGCGCAGCCGATCAGGGTGAGGGCGATGATCAACGGTCGGTGCCGGCGCAGTGCGACGAGCAGCACATGGACGTCGACCGGCTGCTCGCTCACGACCCCTTCACTCCCCACCCTGCTGCTCGCGCCGACCGGACACCCAGCCGGCGCCGGGCGTGCCGCACCCCGGGCGGGAGCGCACCGGCGCCCTGCCGAACGTGCGCATCCGTCTGACAGGAGAGTCGGACGCTGATCGACGTGATACCGGGGAGCGCATGCAATGCCGAGGGCATGGGCGACCCGGTTAGCCAGCGTCGAACTGCAGCGTGGTGACGAGGACCGTCGAGGACCGCGCCAACCCACGGCCCAGCAGGGTCGGCGAAGGTACCTTCTCCCCGAACCGCGGCGAATACCACCCGAGAACCGGTTCCGTCTCGCCGCCATGCACACTCCATGAGAGCGACTTGGGAAGCTGGAGGGTAGCCGCACCCGGACTGTTTCGCCCGTCCCAGCGCAGGCGTGCGCTGTCCTGGCCCAGCTCCACGGTCACCGCAGGACCGACGTGCCAGGCGAGCACCACTTCTAATGCCCCCGAGGTCTCGACCCGGTCCGTGACCACGAGTCGGGACCCAGACACGTCCAGTCGGGCACTACGGCGATGCGTCACCGACGTGGCCAGTCGCTGGTAGCCGTCGTGGACACCGGACCAGGTCAAGCTCTGGCTGTGAGACGAGCCGTCAAGATTGGTCATTGAGTCCCGGCTGCTGGCGTGGCGCGTCCACAGGAACGGCCCCCCCGACACCGACTGGTCCAGCCCGGCGACCTGAACGGTGTTGTGCGCGAGGGTGGACCTGAAGTAGTCGCGCCACTGTCGTTCGCCGTGGTAGCAGTACGTCCCCGGATCGACGAGGATCTCCACCCCGTCGTGGCGCACCTCGACCGACAGGGCATCAGCGTGAGCGTGCGCCGCAATGGACAGGAACCCATGCGGACCACCGTCACAACGGCACCAGATCTCGGGTTCGGTGCCCTGCGAAGTACGCAGCAGGGCTATTCCCGCGTCATCGAACCGGTCCGGTCGGATCGAGCGGTGCACAACCTCGGGGTGTGACCGAGCCAGCGACCCGAGAGCGAATGCCTCCAGGCACGGACCAGTCTCGGGCCACCAGGGTGCCCGACCCACCAGCCCTTCACCGATCGCGAGCAGCTGGGTCCAGGGATTCCCCTCGGGACCGTCGACGACGAGTGCCCGCCCTTCGTCCCCGTCACCTTGACGAGGCGGCTCGCCGGTGACATCCAGCAGCGCCGCCGCGACGTCGAGCGAGCGACCGAGGATCGTCCAGGTCTCGGGCGAGAGGGGCCAGTCGGCAGCGTCGGCCTCGACCGCCGCCACGAGGCCGAGCTCGGTGACGAACCGGTGGTAGTCGGTGGCGAGTTCGCGATTGACCCCGCTCGGGAAGGTGTTGCGGTCGAGCTCCCGCTCCAGGAGCCGACGCGAGTCCTCCCGCCAGCCAGCCGACCGGTCGAACCACGGGAATGCGCACGAGGCGACGAACAGACCGCAGGCCTCCGCCACGACATGGTTGTTCGACGACGAGCCACGGCTCGGGAACCGTTCCAGGAACTCCTGGTGCCACGCGAGCTGCCAGAGCGCCTGCGGATTGTCCTCGAATAGGGCTGTGGCCCCCTGCCAACCGTCCAGCAGACGGCGGATCCAGGTCCAGCTGATCAGCCTGATGGCGATCTCGATACCGCTGGTCCAGTGGACACCCGTCAGGAACGGGTTGCGGTCCCACCAGGACCGCAGCTGGGCGTCGACCATCTCTGCGTACCGCTCGTCACCGCTCAACCAGAACGCCGACGCGAGGAGCGTCAAGTGGTGGTGCCGGGACACCTCCCACAGGGACTTGATGTTGCCGACCTGCGATTCGTCACGGTGGTTGACGCTGAACGCAAGGTCTCGGTCCGGGGCGCGCACCCCCGTGACGACGTCGAGGAACCAGTCGGGGTCTGTGATGTCGGGGCGGTTCGACCCGAGGACGTCCCACCTTCCTTCCAGCAGTCGGTCCGCCGCTTCCAGGACGGACTGGACGACTTCGGTGGGCAGCTCGTCCCCAGCGGCGTCGGGAAGAGGGGACGCGAAGGCTCGCCCGGGACGAAGCCCGTCAGGACACTCAAGAGACGCCCAGGTCGTCACCCGTCGCCGGGCCCAGAGTCGCCTCCAGGCGGCATCGGACAGCCGCCAGCCGATCTCCCGAGGCTGCATCCGTCGTAGGCGCCGGACGTACCACCCGACCGATGAGTCACTCACAGCTGGACGGGCAACCCGGAACCCACGCTCCCCTCCACTGCCAGGGTGGCACGCGTGGTCTGCACGAGCGAGTCGAAGGGGATCGGCATCGACGAGTCCCCCTGGACCGCCTCGATGAACGCACCGAGCATGGCTCGTTGCCCCTTGTCTTGTCCCATCAGTGACCGTTTTCCCGATCGAGACCTGCCCTGCCATACCCGGCCGCTCTGGAAGTTGTCCAGCCGGGCGGTCCGTCCACCCACGTTGACGTCGATGGTTTCCTTCGGGTAGCGGCTGTTGCCGTTCGTCACGTACGTCACCGAGGCGACCGACCCACGCCGAAAGCGCATCTGCACATCGAGGTCGTCGCCACTCGGTGTCGACGTGGCGAACACTTGGACGGGGTCGTCGTCGAACAGGGCACTCAACGTGTCAATGAAGTGCCCCCCCTCGCCGGCGAAGCGTGAGCCTTCGAGCGCGTCGTTGGTATACCAGCTGTCCCCGGCAAGTCGCCCGGCGTTCACCAGGTAGCGGGCGACTGCCGGCTCACCATCAGCGCGCACACCCGACTGCACCTCCTTGAACAGCGGCGCGAATCGTCGATTGAAGCCGACCATCAGACGGTCGTTCCCGGTCTCCTCGACGGTTGTGAGGATCCTCGTGACCTGCTCCTCGTCGAGCGCGAGCGGCTTCTCGACGTAGACGGCCTTGCCCGTCCTGAGCGCCTGGCACACGAAGTCCGCATGAGAGTGGTGCCGGGTGACGATGAAGATCGCATCGAGCGAGTCGTCCTCCAGGACGTGCTGACTCTCCGTCGACACCGCGGCGAACCCGTGCTTCCGCTCAGCGTTCACCGCGGACAGGCCCCGCGTCGTGACGACCCGGGCAAGGACCACACGCTCATCCTTGGAGAGGTGCGGCAGCAGCATGGAGGCCGCGTAGTTCCCGGCCCCGATGAAGCCTAGACGCACATTGCCTCCGGCTCGGCGCAATGGGGCGCGTGCGGGTCGCTGCGGGAGGATCGTTCCTGTGGCCGAGCCGCTCTTCACGTCCTCGACGGGGACGTCGGCGCTTCCATACTCGAAGAGGTAGCCGACGCCTCCCAGGGACCCCGATCCCAAGCGCTCGTAGACATCCGCCGCCTCGTCGAGCGAGAACACCTCCGACACCAGTGATGTCAGGTCCACACTCCCGCGGGACACAAGGTCGAGGAAGGACTCCAGGTTGCGACGCTCCGTCCATCGGACGTAGCCGGCGGGATAGTCGACACCGTCGAGCTCGTAGGTATCGTCGTAGCGGCCCGGCCCGTAGGACCGGGAGAACCGGACGTCGAGCTCCTTCTCGTAGTAGTCGTTCCACGGGAGGTCCAGGCTGGTCTTGCCGATGTCCACGACCCTGCCCCGGTCACGCACGAGACGGGCAGCTGTCTCCACCGGGTCGTTCGACGAGCCACCGGCCACGAGGAACACGTGATCGACACCGAGCCCACCTGTCAGGTCGGCCAGCTCGCGCTCGAAGTCGACCATGGATTCGCCTCCCGGCTGGGCGCACGTGACCGCTCCCGCCTTGACCGCCAGTGCCCTCCGTGACTCGACAGGGTCAAGGCCGACAACGCGGATGCCATTGGCCACCAGGAGCCTGACGAGCAGTTGCCCGATCAGGCCGAGCCCGACCACGCAGGCAGTCTCGCCGATCTGCGCCTCCGCGCGCCGCAGCCCCTGCATGGCGATGGCACCTACCGTGGCAAAGGCTCCGTGCTCCGGGCTCACGCCGTCTGGGACAGGCACGCAGAGGTTCTTGGGGACCCAGTTGACGTCGGCGTGAAGCGCGAACTCGTTGCCGGCGCAGGCGACCAGTTGACCCACACGGAAGTCCTCGGCTCCGGCTCCCACCTGGATGACCACGCCACAACTGGAGTACCCGAGGGGTGTGTACGAGTCGAGGCGGTCCATCGCCTTCTTGTAGGTCGAGAGGACGCCCTGCTGCGCAACGGAGTCGACCAGTTTTCGGACCTGGTCGGGACGGGCTTTCGCCTTGCCAATCAACGACAGCCGCGCCTCGGAGACCTTCATGAGCTCGGTTCCCGTCGAGATCAGCGAGTACGAATTGCGGACGAGGACGCCACCCGGCTTGCAGCTGGGCGCCGGAGCGTCCAGGACCGTCAGCTCACCGGTTCGGTAGTTCTGAGCTATCTGTCGCATAAGCAGCCTCTCAGGTCTCGCGCCGTCCCGCGGCAGCCCACAGTCGTCACAGCCCAGACACCCCAAGGTCTCGCATGTCCCGGTACCACAGCTCGAGGGTGAGCAGCTGCCAGAGCTGCTTGGATTCGTCGCTTCGTCCGCTCTGCTGGTCGGCCACCATTCGTTCGAGGTCGTCCTTCCGCAGCAGACCGCTTCCGACCAACTCACCCCTGACCAAGGTATCGTCGATCAGCTCTCGGAGGTCGTTGGTCACCCAAGCTCGGAGCGGCGCACCGAAGGACGCCTTGGGCCTGTGAATGATCTCCCTGGGGAGCCAGGCCTCTGCGGCCTTCTTGAGCGCGTACTTCTGGGTACGGCCGCGGATCTTCTGCGAGCCGGGAAGCGAAAAGGCCGCTGCGAACACCTCGACATCCACAAAGGGCACCCGGACCTCGGTCGACACGGCCATGCTGGCGCGGTCGGTGTAGGCGAGGTTCAGACCAGGCAAGAACATGCGGGTGTCCGCAAGGCACATGCGGCTCACGTGGTCAGGGAGGTCGTTGTCGAGGTAGGTAGCTGCATGCTCCTCGACGAGAGCGTCAACGGACCACGCAATGTCCGGGGGGAGCATTGCTGCGAGTTCGCCGGGGTCGTAGAGCGTGTAGCTGCGGCGAAAGGCCTTCTCCTCGTCTAGATCGGCGAAGTCGAGGAAGCGCTTGGCCCAGCGTGCGTAGCGGAGACCACGGTCACCGGTCATCACCGGGACCCGCGACACCAGCGGCCGGACCACTCCCTCCCTCAGCCCACGGGGAAGCCGTTGGTAGCGAGTCCCGAGGGTGCAGGCGAGGTGCTTCCGGTAGCCGCCGAACAGCTCATCGGCGCCCATCCCGGACAGCAGCACCTTGACCCCTGTTTCCCTCGCTGCCTCACACATGAGAACCGTGTTCAGCGCAGCAGGATCGCCGATCGGCTCGTCGAGCGCTCGCACGAGCCGGGGAAGGAGCGTGACGACGTCCGGATTCAGCTCGATCGTGTGCAGCGAGATATCGAGGGAGGCTGCGAGCGTTCGGGCATAACGCTCGTCGTCGGGCATCGCCTCCAACCGCTGGTCAACGTCACGGAAGGCGATGGTGTACGCCTCCAAGTCAGGGTTCTGCCGAGTCGCCAGCGCAGTGATGATGCTCGAGTCGAGCCCGCCACTGAGGAAGGTTGCGACGGGAACGTCCGCGACCAGGTGAGCGAGCACGCTGTCCTCGATCACCGACGCGAGGTCGACACCTTCGGACCGCGAGGCCGCGGTCGCCTCGTGCGCGGCCGACCAGTGCACGCCCGTTCGCACCGAGCCGTCGGACGAGTAGACCTCGTAGGTACCGGGCCGAACCTTGTGGGCGCCCTCGATCGCACAGTGCTCGTCCGGAATCCAGTAGTAGAGGGCCGAAGCGACCATAGCGGTGGTGTCGACCTTCAGCTCCGGACCGACGGCCGCGACGATCGCCTTCAACTCTGAGGCGAAGAGGATTCCCTGACCCCGCGGCAGGACGTACAGGGGTTTGATGCCCAGGGGGTCGCGGACCAGGGTCAGGTCGCCCGTCGTGCGGTCGTGCACGGCGAAGGCGTACATCCCCCGGAATCGCTTCAGAGCCTGCGGACCCCATCGTGCCCACGCCTCAAGGACGACTTCGGTATCCGACGTCGTGGCAAACCGGGATCCACCCGCCACCAGCTCCTCCCGCAACTGTCGGTAGTTGTAGAGCTCACCGTTGTAGACCAGCGTGAGCGGGCCACGACGAAAGGGTTGGTCCGCCCCCGAGCTGAGGTCGATGATCGACAGCCTGGTGTGGACCAGCTGGGCGGATCCGACGTCGTCGGTCAGGTCCACCCAGCCCTGGGCGTCCGGGCCTCGGTGGTGCAGCTGCTCCAGCATCGTCTGGGCGACGCGAACTCCGTCGGGCTGTCCCAGACAGCCTGCGATTCCACACATGTTGTGCCCCTAGGCCGCTGGGTTTCGACGGTGAGGCACGACGGATGCCAGGTGTCGCGTGGTGCGTTGAAGCAGCCGCTCGTAGGTCCGTACGTACACCCGCTCCTGGTGACGCCAAGCAAGGACCCGGACCACGCGAGCGCGAGCCGCGCTTCCCATGGCGAGCCTCCGCTCACGGTCGTCGAGGAGCTCGACCAGAGCCTGTGCGTAGGCGACGACCCCGTTCGGTTCCGCGTACACACCGGCGCCCTGAGCGGACACTCTGGTCTCGAGCAGGTCGAAGGCGACGACCGGCAGCCCGAAGGCCATGTACTCCATGGTCTTGTTCATGGTGCACAGGTCGTTCAACGGGTTGCTGGGGTCCGGCGACATTCCGACGTCGGCAGTGGAAAGCACCTGGAACACGGTCTCGTCCGGCACGCGTCCGGGCATCGCCACGTGGTCCGTCATCCCGAGCTCGTCCCGGAGCTTGACGAGCTCGTCATAGCTGTCGCCGGCACCCATGAGCGTGAAGGCCACGTCCTTGCGCCCGAGGACGTTGACCACATGGTGGGCCGCCCGGATCGCGATGTCGACGCCATCCTGCGGCCCCATCACGCCGATGTAGGCGACCAGATGCTTGCGGCCGCGCCGGAGCTCCGGGTCCTCCTCGATGCGCACCAGGCGGCTGTCGTCCGGACCGGTTCGGACGACTGTCACCTCGGACTCGCTCTTGTGGCCGCGGCGACGGGCGATGTCGGCGTAGGACTCGTTGGTGGAGATCACGTGGTCCGCCGCCCGGAAGGTCGCTCGTTCCAGGAAGAGAAGTCCTCGGTGGGCCAGCCGGGAGCCCTGGGGAAACCTGGACTCGTAAAGCTCCGGGCACAGGTCGTGGTGGTCGAACACGAAGACGGTCCCGTCGACCAGACGAAGCGCCCTTGCGATGGGCCAGAAGATGTCAGGCGGGTTGCATGCCTGCATGATCTGGAACCGGCCATGCACACGGGACCGCAGGGTGAGCCAGGCCGTGGCGACAAAGGAGTAGGCGTACTCGAAGACGAACCCGGCCGCGCTACCGCCTGGGGCGAACTGGTGGTACTTGAGGACGTGAATGCCGTCGAGCTCCTGGCGAGAGGGGTCTCCGGGACCCTTCGGGCAGATTACGGTCACGTCCATGCCCGCGTCGCGCAGCGCCAGGCTCTCCAGCCATACTCGCCGGTCGAACGGAACAGGCAGGTTCTGCACGATGATAAGGACGCGAGGGACCCCCCGCTGGCGCGCTCGGCTGCGGGCTGACGGGATGCGCAGCGACGGCCTCTGCGTCACCACCCGACCCCCTCGTACCCAGGGAGAGCCTCCACATCGGGGCCCAACCGTCCGCTGAGGTCCAGGACTCGGGACGGCCGCGCCGCCACCAGTGCCTCCCGCGTCGCCTCGTCGCTCGATGCTACGACCGCCATGTCGGCACCCCATAGCGCATCGTGAGCACTCGTGGTCAACAGCCGGTTGACGTGCGGCAGCCGAGTTTCCACGAACACCCGGTTGGTGCCCACAAGCTTCACGGGATTGACGACCGGGTCGTAGATACGGAGGTCGAACCCCTTGCCCACGAGGCGCTCCGCAACTTCAAGGTTGGGGCTCTCTCTGAGGTCGTCGGTGTTCGACTTGAACGCGAGCCCAAGCAGCGCGATCGACCGCGGCCCGTGAGCCACGACGCGGTCCACCACCTCACGTACGAGCAGTTCGTTGGTCGCCTCCGTCCCCGCAAGCGAGGGGACGTCCAGGGACTCCCGACGGGCGAGGTAGATCAGCGACCGAAGGTCCTTCGGCAGACACGAGCCGCCGTAGGCGAACCCCGGCTGGAGATAGGTCGGGGCGATGTTCAGCACTCGGTCCTCGCACACCAGCGACATGACCTCTCGCGCATCCACGCCGAGCGGACGCAGGACCCGACTGATGTCGTTCGCGAAGGACACCTTCGTGGCGTGGAATGCGTTGCACGTGTACTTCAGTGCCTCCGCCGTCTTCGTCTCGACCACGCGCACGGGCTCGTCAGAGAAGCCGAGGAGTTCCGTGAGAGTCTCCGCGGCGCGAAGATCCCCGGTCCCCACGACCACCAACGACGGATTGAAGAAGTCACGAACCCCAGACCCCTCCCGGAGAAATTCTGGGCACATGGCTGTGGCTACCGTCCGGCCTTCGGCCGACATTTGCTCCGCGTACGGCTGGACGACCGTGTCGACAGTCCCAGGCGGAACAGTGCTGCGAACGACCAAGGTGTGATGCCCGGTATCCGGGGGCGAGTTCGCGGCCAGCCCGGCCCTCACATCGTCGAGCGCCCGCGTCACGTATGTGAGGTCGGCGCCTCCCTGAGCGGTGGACGGGGTGCCGACGCAGATCAGTGTGACGTCAGCGCCGGCCAGCGCCACGGACGGGTCCGTCGTCGCCTTCAGCCGCCCGTCGGCCACGACGGACGCGATGAGCTCCTCCAGCCCAGGTTCGACGACCGGACTCCTACCCCGTGGGATCAGCGCCACCTTCGACTCGTCGACGTCAACACCGTGGACCGTGTGACCGAGCGACGCCAATCCGGCGGCAGTGACCGAGCCCACGTACCCCAGGCCGAAGACGGCAATCCTCATGTAGCGAGCTCCCAACCCTAGGCGACGTTCGCTCGACCCCCGTGTCGACCGTTCAGCTCCATCTCATTGGAGACCTGCCACAGATCCCTCGTGATACGCACAGAGCAATGTCTCGACGCTGCGTAGTCGGCCGCGTGCCGTGTGTGCCTGAACCACAGCGCGTCGGCCCGCTTGTGTCACCCACATGGGGTAACCCACCGACGAATCGCGTCCTTCTGATATCTGCCTTCATACGCTCCCGACTACGGGACGGATCGGTCCTGGGGGGAAGCCGGTGGAGTGGATGTCCTCCACCGGACTGCGTGGCCCGAGGAATCGGTGCCCTCGCAGGTGGGGATCTGGAGGCCGCAGTGGCAGATGCCGGTTCACTGCGCCGAGGCGCAGCTGGTCGACGACGAAGTCGTCGAGAGCATCGTGAGGCGCGCGGCTGCAGGCGACCGAGCGGCATGGGAGACGCTCGTCGACCGGTACGTGGCCCTCCTCTGGGCCGTGGCGCTGCGGCACGGCATCGGAGAAGCGGACGCAGCCGACGTCGTCCAGACCACATGGGTGCGTCTTCTCGAGCACATCAATGACATCCGGGAGCCGGCGCGGATCTCCGCCTGGCTCGCCACGACCGCCCGACGAGAGGCGTTGCGGGTCGTCGCGATGCGGCGACGGGTGACGCCGCGCGATGACATCGAGCTGTTCGACGGCCCTGACCGGCTGGGCACCCCCGTGGACGAGGCCCTGCTCACACAAGAGCTCAGCGCAGCGGCACAGGCGGCTGTCCAGACCCTTCCCCCCGCCTGGCGGGACCTTCTCGAGCTGTTGGTGAGCGACCCGCCGCCGCCGTACGAGGAGATCAGCGATCGACTCAGGATGCCGATCGGGAGCATCGGCCCAACGCGTGGTCGGTGTCTCGTGCGCGTGCGGGCCACTCTCGCCGCCGCTGGCAAGGCTGAACCTTTCGCATGACCGCTGGTCGTTCTCGCCAGGCGCTACGTGTCCTCATGTGGGCTTGTCTGGTGTCGGTTGTCATCCTCACCCTGCTCGTCCTCGTCGGCGCGACCCAGCCGATCGACGACCAGCTGCACCAGCTCTTCCGACCCGACGACGTATGGGGCCCCAGGCAGTGGAGGGCCGACCACGTGGTCGAGGGCCTTCGGCCGAGCCACATGCTGGTGCTGATCTGCGCTGTCACCGCAGCAGTCTGCGCTCAACGACGGTCCTGGGGTCCGCTCCTGGTCAGCGCCAGCGCTCTACTTGGTGGGGTAGGGATGGTGTTGGGCCTCAAGCAGCTCGTCGGACGACCGGACCCTCACGGCGACGTCATCTCGGGGAGCTTCCCTTCGGGACACACGATGGCCGTCATGCTCGCCGTCGGCGTGTGCATGCTCCTCCTGTTGGGCGCCCGAGCCGCTCCGTGGGCGCTGACCGCATCACTGGTGACCGGGATCGTGATGGGGTACGCCCTCCTGCTGCAGGGCGCGCACTGGGCGAGCGACATCCTCGGTGCTCTCCTGGTGGCCCTGGCCACACTGGCGTGGATCGCCCAGAGCCCGCAGCTCGCCGGGGTGCTCGCACCCCGAATGGCTGGACGCGGTGGACAGTCTCATGACCCTAGAGCAGCGCCCACGCCGTGCGTACCGGATCACCGAACCGGTGGTCAGGGTGGATGACTACGCTCGTCCAGGCAGGAGCGACCCCGCCGACCGTGGCGGCGCCGTCGGTAAGCTCCCGCCGGATCGGCTGTCGGCCGTCCTGCCACATGGTCAACCGCCCCGCAACGACGGGTGTACAGGTGACGCGCAGGACGCCACAGGCGCTTACATGCTCGAACCGGATCGTCAAGGACCTATCGGGCAGGTTGAAGGACAGACGCCTGAAGGGAAGACTCGTCCCCGGCTCGCCGGCAATGAGGACGTCGAGCGTGACCACAGCGACATCGGCCTGCGGGCGGAACTCGTCGTAGAGCGACTTGCTGGACCGGACCAACTCCGGTGGAACCGTCACAGAGCCTCCCTTGTCCAGCCCTTTGGCCGTTTCCCACCCAATGAGAGCAACGACGTCCCCCTGCGATACGGACCAGACGCAACGCCGACCACCAGAGGAGAGTGAGACCAGCATGCGGAACGACGGGGTGGTCGTGATCGGCGGGGGGATCGTCGGGCTCGCCGTCGCAGTGGCGGTCAAGGAGCGCCTGCCACAGATCCCCGTGACGGTGTTGGAGAAGGAGCCCAGCCTCGCCGCCCATGCGTCCGGGAGGAACTCCGGGGTACTCCATGCCGGCTTCTACTACTCCCCGGATTCACTCAAGGCTCGGTTCACGCGAGAGGGAAACGCCGCACTCACCGAGCTGCTTGGGACGGCGGGACGACCTGTCCGACGGATCGGCAAGGTCGTGGTGACTCGCGAGGCCAGTGAGATCCCCGCCCTGGAGGAGCTTGCCCGGCGGGGTCGAGCGAACGGCGTCGAGCTCGAGTTGCTGCCGGCACGGCGCCTCCCGGAGCACGAGCCGTTGGCACGCACCGTGGAGGCCTACCTGTGGAGCCCCACGACCTCGGTTGCCGTGCCCGCCGACGCGGTGAACGCCCTTGCCGCCCGAGCTCGATCTGCCGGCGTAACGATCCGGCTCGGGTCATCGGCAGAGGTCCGTGCCGATGGCACGGTGCGCCAGGGGGTGGAGGTGCTGAGACCAGTCCATCTGGTCAACGCTGCCGGTGCGCAGGCGGACCGCATCGCTCAGACCCTGGGCCACAACGATGACTACCTGGCCATGCCCTTCCTCGGCCGGTACCTCGCGACCGCGCAGGAGCATCTGCCCCTCCAACGGTTGGTCTACCCGGTTCCCGACTCCGAGCAGCCGTTCCTCGGGGTCCACCTCACGGTGACCGCGCAGGGATCGGTCAAGATCGGCCCGACCGCGATCCCCTCAGTCGGACGTGAACAGTACGAACTGCTCCATGGTTGGTCGGTGAAGGATGCACGCGACAGCGCACGTGCAACGTGGGCACTTGTGCGTGGCCGGGCCCCCGGCATGGTCGGCCTGGCGAAGACCGAGGCCGCCCGTCTCTTCACCCGACGGCTGGTGTCGGACGCATCACAGCTCGTTCCCGCGGTCCGCGAGGTGAAGGGCTGGACTCCTCGGCCCCCGGGCATCCGTGCGCAGCTCGTCCACCTGCCCACCGGCAGGCTCGAGATGGACTTCCTCGTTCGAGGCGACGAGACTTCGACACACGTGCTCAACGCAGTCTCGCCGGGGTGGACGTCAGCCGTTCCGTTTGGCGCCTACGTTGCTGAACGGGTACTGACCCACATCGCGTGACCGCTCCCCCACACGTGGACGAGAGCCGAGCGCCAGCGAGCGCGGCTACTTCGCCCACTCGAGCCGCCTTGGGGGTGGAGCTTGACGACCTGGTGAGCGGTTTGGTGGTGGCGCCGTTCGGTCGGCAGAACCGCTCCACCCATCGACGAACCGTGTTCACGGCTCCACCCGTTCTTCTCGCGAGGCCATGACTACCATCGCCGGCGGGACCGCCGAAGGAAGCCGTGCAGGACCGGTGGGAGCCACTTACCTCGACCCAAAGCGACCGGACGAACACGTTCAACCCGCAGCGACTCCCTGTGCGTCCTGCCCCCGACCGATCTCGACCACTGCCACGTGTACACAACGTGAGCTGACCCCGAGTTGCTCAATGCGCAATTCGAGCGCGCCTTCGACAACCGGCGGCTCCCAGTAGGGGTTGCGGAACCAGACCGTCGTCGTGCTGATCGCCACCCTCGACCAGAACACCTGGGCCCGCCACACCTGGCGGCAACCGCTCGACCGCCAACAGTGGTCACCCCAAGAAGGTGCCTGACTTCCCTTCCTCTCGACTAGACACCGCACATGGGTCAAATCGGCCCACTCGCGAGCCTTGAGCCACGAAATCATGTCGTGACATTCTGACAGGGGCCAAAGCAGGCATGATTCGTCGCCATGGAACTGACACGCCGATCCCAACCGATCGCGGCGGGACCAGCCGGCTTCCCACAGAGAGATCCGCACGTCCGTCCCCGGATGACATGAGCGAGCCCTCCCCCACACACGTGACCTGCGTCGTCACCAGGGCTCCAGTGCGCCTTGGAAGTGAGGCCGGTCAAGTCTGAAAGACGCGTCAGCTGTCAGATTGGGTTCATTCCAATATCTCCCTCGCCAACTACGCCGTCCCCTCTCCTGATCGCGCAGCCGAGCGAACGCGGGCTTCTACTCGCGAGCGAACGGGACGCCGAGGGACACCTCGGCATCGGCTTCGCGCGCGTAGCGGTGTCCGGAGTAGACGGCGGTCGCGATCGTTCCCGGAGCAAGGCAGTCACCGATGCGCTGGATGGGAATGCGCTCGTTCAGCGTGTGGTGCAGGGCGTCCACGGGCTCGCGGGACGTGACCATCACCACGTTCGCGGCCTCGAGCTCTCTTGCCGCCCCGGTATGGATGGACTCGACGGTCACCGAGCCCTCGTTGACGCTCGCCAGCGCCGTCCCCGTCTCGACTGCAATGCCGAGCCTGAGAATCCTCGCCTGGATTCGATGCTGCTCTTCGGTATGCGTCGTCCAGGTCGAAACCTCATTCGCCGGAGTCACCAGAGTGACCTCGAGGCCGGTGCGTCGTAGGGCTTCGGCGATGACCCCGCCGAGGTAGTAGTGGTCGTCGTCAAACACGACCACAGGGCCGCTCGGCATCGCGCCAGCCATCACGTCATCCGGCGTGAGGATCGACGGCGAGTCCGATCCCGGTATCGCTGACGAATGCCAGCGACCGATACCGTCCCTTCGCCACCTGGCACCGGTCGCGACGACCACACGGTCCGGGGCGAACTCGAGAATCTGATCCTCATCGATGGTGCTGTCGAGATAGACATCGACGTTCGCCAGCTTCTCGATCTGATTGAGCCGCCAGTCGCGGACCCGCGCCCACTGACCAAGCCCTGGCAACGACGACTCGAGCGTGACGCGACCCCCAAGCTCCCTGCGGGCCTCTGCCAGGGAGACGTCGTAGCCGCGCTTGCCGAGCGACACCGCCGCTTCGAGTCCGGCAGGGCCGCCACCGACGATGAGGATGCTCGCGTCCGATCCCCTCACCGGGATGCGCTCCGGATGCCAACCTTTCCGCCACTCTTCGCCCATCGTGGGGTTCTGTGTGCAACGGATCGGCGTGCCCGTCTGGTCGCCCGCGTAGCAGATGTTGCAGCCGATGCATTCGCGGATCTCGTCGTCACGTCCTTCGGCGATCTTCTGGGGCAAGAACGGATCAGCGATGGACGGGCGTGCCGCACCCACGAGATCGATGACGCCGTCTCGCACGAGTCGCAGCATCGTCTCGGGCGAGGTGAACCGCCCCACGCTGACGACGGGTTTGCTTGTCACGCTCTTGACCCATGACGTCGTCGCCTCGAGTGCCGCTTCAGGGGTGAACCGCGATGTGCCCATCTCGTAGCTGTAGTCATGCACTGTGATGTCCCACAGGTCCGGCAGGTCCGCCATGAGCTCCAACATTTCCCTGGGCTCCTGCGTGTCCTGATCGTCGTCGTCACCACCTGTGCTCGCAGAGAAGCGCACCGCCACCGCGCAGGTGTCCCCGATGGCCTCCTTCGTTTCCACGATCAGTTCGCGCAGGAGCCGGGCCCGGTTCTCGAGTGAGCCGCCGTACTCATCGGCCCGCTGGTTGGAGGACTGCAGGAACTCCCGAATCAGATACCCGTGAGCTGCATAGACGTAGACGATGTCGAAACCAGCCCGCTGCGCTCGCCGTGCCGCCTCGACGTGCCAGCGCTTGAACTCCCGAATATCGGCCTTGTCCATCGCCCGGGTCTGAACCGGGTCGTAGACCCCGGCCGGAATGCTGGCCGGGCCGAGCGGGGCTTCACGCGAATAGTTGTTTGCACTCGACGGCCCCCCATGCCAAAGCTCGACGCCAGCGAGAGCGCCGTGGGCGTGAACTTTGTCGACCATGAGCGCGTGGCGATCGATGTCCTGGTCGTCCCACAAGGAGGCTGAAGGGTACGGCTCGTCATCGGACGATGGGTGAATCGAGCAGTACTCGGTACACACCGTGCCCCATCCACCTTCGGCCTTCACCTCGCGCATCCCGGCGAGTGTCTGAGGACGCCGGTATCCCATGCCGGTGCAATGGGGAACCTGGTAGAAGCGGTTCGGGGCCGTCACCGGTCCGATGCGAACAGGTTCGAAGAGGACGTCGAAGCGAGGATCGCGCGGCATGTTCGCCCTCCGAGGGTCTTGTGGCCCAGCGAACTTATCAACCCCGCGAGGCACCGGTAGGGGATCGACCAGGGCTCGGCGACGATCGGGGCAGCCGCCGTCCCACTGATACGCCTCCGAGAGGACCGCTGATGTCTGACACCCACCCTGAGGGCCAATGTCGGTCAAGTAGATCTGCCCTTCGACTTGGTACGCCGCTACAGTGCTGCGATGAGCGCTCAGACGGTAACCACAGTTCCGACTCCAGCGACATGGCCGGCTCACGACCCGGCCACTTATCGCGTCATCCCCGAGGGCGCTGCCCCGCTCGACCCGGCACGCGTGGAATCACTGCTCGCGGCCGAATGGGAACGGTTCGAGGCGCAGACCCCCAACTCCGGTGCTCACCACGCCCGCGCGCTCGGCTCGCTGCCGCTCGGCGTGCCATCGTCCTTTCAGTACTGGGACCCCTATCCCGTGGCGATCACCAGCGCCAACGGTGCCTGGCTGACCGACGTCGACGGCCGCCAGGTACTCGACCTCTCCATGGGCTTCGGCGCCATGCTGGTGGGCCACCTCAACCCCACGGTCGTCGCCGCAGTCGGCAAGGCCCTTGAGACCGGAACCCTGTTCGTCACCCCGTCACCGTCAGCGACCGAAGCAGCCGAGCGCTTCCAGCGGCGCTTCGGACTCGACAAGCTGCGGTTCACCAACTCTGGGACCGAGGCCACGATGTACGCGGTCCGCACCGCGCGTGCGTTCACAGAGCGCAAGGCGATCATCAAGATCGAAGGTGGCTACCACGGAGGCTATGACGCTCTGCAGGTCTCGGTGAAACCCGATGTCGCCGACATCGGACCCGAGGAGGCACCTACTCCGCAAACACCGTTCGAGGTGGAGGCGGGAACGGTCTACGTCGTTCCCTACAACAACCTCGCACGGCTGGGGGAGCTCTTCGCCGAGCACGGCTCCGAGGTTGCCTGCGTCTTCATGGAACCGGTGATGGAGAACATCGGGATCGTTGTCCCCGACGAGGACTACCTCGCCGGTGTGCGTGCGATGTGCGATGCAAACGGCGCCCTCCTGGTCTTTGACGAGGTCAAGACCGGCCTCACTGCCGGGCCCGCCGGAGCCGCGCAACGGCTCGGAGTCGCACCCGACCTGATCTGCCTGGCCAAGAGCATCGGGGGCGGCCTGCCCCTCGCAGCCTTCGGTGGACGCGAAGAGGTCATGGCCTGCGTGTCCGACGATCGAATGCCACACTTCGGCACCTACAACGGCAACCCACTGGTCGTGGCAGCCGCTGTGGCGATCGACGAGATCGCCACAGCAGAGGCGCTCTCGTCGGCCGAGAAGCTCAATGTCGACGCCCTTGAGGCGATGAACGCCATCATCGGCGAGTTTGGCCTCCCGGCCCACACAGTGGGCCTGGGCGTCAAAGGTGCGGTCACCTGGTCAACGACCCCAGTTCGCAACTACCGCGACTACAAGCGCACCGACTTCGGTGCCGCCGAGCTCAGCTGGCTCTGGGGCGTCAACCGCGGCATTCTGACCCCGCCCGGTCTCGACGAGCAGTGGCTGGTGTCGCTGGCCCACACCGCCGACGACATGAACATTCTCGTCAGCGACTTCCGCGAACTCGCCGAGGCCCTTCGCGGCTGAGGCCGCTAGTGAGGACGTCTGCGGTCGAGTGCGAACCCGAGCATGCACGCCTAGAGTTGACGTCGCACTCAACCCTCGCAACGGAGGCAGGAAATGAGCGGCGACCTCCCCACTCAGGCCCGCGTCGTCATTGTCGGCGGCGGCTCGATCGGCTGCAACATCGCCTATCACCTCAACCTCCTCGGTTGGACGGATGTCGTGGTGGTCGATCGCGACAAGCTGACCTCGGGGACCACCTGGCACGCAGCGGGTGAGGTTGTACCGGGGCTGCTCGGCGACGAGTGGGCCTGCGACCTCTACACCTACGGACGCGACTTGATCGCTGACCTCGAGGCGCGAACCGGCCAGGCCACCGGCTGGCGCCAGGTGGGATATATCCAGCCGGCCGATACGGAGGAACGCGTCGAGGAGTGCAGGCGGGCGTCCGCCTTCATGAGTCGCATGGGTATCGAGGTGCACGAGGTCTCCCCAGCCGAAGCGGCGGAGCTGTTCCCCATCGGCGACTTCTCCACGACGCTCGCCGCATACTGGTTCCCCCGCGAAGGGCGCGTCAATCCGGTCGACATGACGATGGCGCTCGCCCGCGGTGCTCGCGACCACGGAACACAGATCCTGGAGGACACGCGGGTCGAACAGATTCTGACGGCCAACGGGCGCGCCGTGGGGGTTCGCACCGACAAGGGTGACATTGCCGCCGAGCACGTCGTCATCGCGGCTGGAATGTGGTCGCGCCAGCTCGGCGCTGCAGCGGGGATCAACCTCCCCCTGCAGGCAGCCGAGCACTACTACCTCATTACCGAGCCAATCGAGGGCGTCCACCGAGACCTACCGCTGCTCGAGGATGCGCACGCGTGGGCGTACTTCCGCGAAGAGATCGGCGGAATGATGATCGGGCTGTTCGAGCCCGACGCCGCACCGTGGAACGTCGACCGGATCCCCGACGACTTCTCGTTCGGCGAGATCGAACCGGACTGGGACCGTATCGGCCCGCACCTGGAGCGGGCGTTCGCCCGGATCCCCGCTGCGGCCAACGCCGGTATCCGCAAGCTGTTCTGTGGCCCGGAGAGCTTCACCCCCGACCTCGCACCACTCGTCGGGGAAGCACCCAGCCTGCGCAACTGCTGGGTCGCCGCCGGGCTGAACTCGCTCGGCATCCTGTACGGCCCTGGGATCGGGAAGGTGATCGCACACTGGATCGTCGAGGGTGACTGCCCGGTCGATCACACCGCCTTCAACGTCGACCGCTTCGCCGACGGCACGCACAACACTCCCGCCTTTCGGCGCACCCGGACACCAGAGCTGCTCGCGAAGAGCTTCGGCTCGCACTTCCCGAACAGCACCTTCACCACCGCCCGTGGGCTGAAGCAGTCGGTTCTCTACGACCGGCTCAAGACGGCAGGGGCGTACTTCACCGAGAGCCACGGCTGGGAACTCCCCGACTGGTTCGCACCGACGCCCGAACAGGCGCAGATCGACCGCTACAGCTGGGGCCGGCAACACTGGTTTGACTGGCACGCCGAGGAGCACCGGGCGGCCCGGCAGGACGTGGTCGCGATCGACATGTCCTCGATGTCGAAGTTCCTCGTGCAGGGCCGCGACGCGTGCGCGCTGCTGGGTCGGGTGAGCTGCAACGACGTCGATGTGGAGCCCGGCCGTGTCGTCTACACGGCGTGGGCCAACGAGGCTGGCGGATTCGAGGCCGACCTCACCGTCACCCGCTTGGAGGCGGACTCGTTCTTGGTCGTGGTCGGCGAGAACAGCCACGGCCACACCGAGACGTGGCTGCGCCGTCATGTCCAGCCGGAGGAGTTCGTCGCAGTCACCGACATCACGGCCGGGGTCACACAGATCAATGTCCACGGCCCCAAGGCACGCGACCTGCTGCGCACGATCAGCGATGCCGACGTGTCGAACGAGGGCTTCCCCTTCATGTCCGCGCGGCGCATCGATGTCGGCTACTTCGACGTGCTGGCGTTGCGAGTGACGTACGTGGGTGAGCTCGGCTGGGAGCTCCACGTCCCGAGCCTTCATGCCGTGCAGGTGTACGACCTCGTGATGCAGGCCGGACGTCAGTTCGGCATCCGGAACGCCGGCATGCAGACACTGGCGTCGCTGCGCCTGGAGAAGGCGTACCGCGATTTCGGGGTGGACGTCGACAACACCGACAACCCGATCGAGGCTGGGCTCAGCTTCGCTTTGCGGCTCGACAAGCCCGGCGGTTTCGTCGGACGAGACGCCCTCGCGTCCATCAAGGCGGCGGGTACGCCGAAGCGGCGAATGCTGCAGATCCTCCTCAGCGATCCCGAACCCCTGCTCTTCGGCAACGAGATCATCTACCTCGACGGGCGCGCGGTCGGCCACCTTCAGGTGGGCTCCTACGGCCACACACTCGGTGGGGCCGTAGGCCTCGGCTTCGCCAGCCTCGAGGAGCCGATCACGGCATCGCTCGTGAGCGCGGGTCATTGGGAAGTCGACGTCGCCGGAAAGCTGGTCGGCGCGCAGGCGTCGCTGAGACCGCTCCTCGATCCGAGCCTGGAACGAGTTCGGGCGTGAACCTCACTCGAGCGAAAAACGTCAGCCCATGACCGACGCCCACCGGTACGACGCAATCATTGTCGGAGGCGGCCACAACGGCCTTGTCAACGGCGCCTACCTCGCCAAAGCGGGGATGAACACGCTCATCCTCGAGCAACGTCACCTCGTGGGTGGCGCCGCTATCACCGAGGAGCTCTACCCCGGCTTCAGCTTCACGACGTTCTCCTACGGGCTGAGTCTGGTCCGACCCGAGGTGATTCGTGAGCTCGAACTGGTCAAGCACGGATTCAACCCCATCTACATGCCGACGGTATTCGCCCCGATGGAGAACGGCGACTATCTGCTGCTCGGCCCCGACCGGGACGAGAACATCCACGAGATCGGGCGACACTCTCGGCGCGATGCCGACGCCTTCGACCGTTACGAGCACGATCTAGCACGCGTCCTTCAGATGTTGTACCCACTGTCCGACCGAGTGCCACCCGACATCTTCGGCAGCACCCCCGAGGACGCCGAGGACGTCGCCTGGCTGCTCAGGCACCTCGGGTCGGCAGACAAGAAGGTCATCCACGATGCCGTCCGCATCATCACGGGCAGCGTCTCGGACTTCCTGGACGACTACTTCGAGAGCGAGATCGTCAAGGGTTACCTTGCTGCATCCTCCACGACGGGCACCAAGGTCGGACCGATGTCAGCGGGCTCGGGTCTGGTCTGGTTGATGCAGATGCTGGGTGAGCACGACGGTCACCTCGGCTCGTGGTCGTTCCACAAGGGGGGCAACGGCGGGTTCACTCAAGTGCTGGGGCGCGCGGCGCAGTCGTTTGGTGCCGAGATCCTTCTGGACTCGCGCGTTGACCACGTACTGACCAAGGACGGCAAGGCGGTCGGCGTCGTACTCACCGACGGAACCGAGTTCCACGCCGACGTCGTTGTCAGCGCGCTCGACCCGCGCCAGACGTTTACCAAGCTTGTTGACCCCCGCGAACTGCCCCGTGATCTGGTGGAGAGCATCGACCGCTACCAGTTCAACGGCACCAGCGCCAAGGTCAACTTCGCGCTCGACGATGTACCTCGGTACCCAGCGCTCGGTGACCGCACCGACCAGTACCGCGGCTTCGTCAGCATTGCCCCGTCGATCGAGTACCTCGAGCGCGCCTATGACACCTCAAAGTACGGCTGGTACAGCGAGCGTCCGTACCTCGACACCTCCTTTCAGACTTTCCTCGATCCCGATATGGCGCCTCCCGGTAAGCACGTCATGTCGTGCTTCGTCTCCTACGCGCCGTACCACCTCGAGGGCAGCGACTGGGACACCGAGCGCAACAACCTTGGCGACACGGTGCAAAGCACCATCGAGTCGTTCTTCCCCGGCTTCGGTGACCTGGTGCTGCACCGAGAGGTCGTCACGCCGCTCGACATCGAGCGGGTCGTCGGGCTCTCCGAAGGCAACATCTACGCCGGCGACTACCTACTCCCGCAGCTGTACTTCTTCCGGCCGGCGCCCGGGTGGAGTCAGTACCGCACGCCGATCGAGGGGTACTACCAGTGCGGCTCAGGCACTCACCCCGGTGGCTGCGTAACCGGAGCACCCGCACGCCTGGCAAGCCAGCAGATTCTCAAGGACCGTTCCACCCATGGTCTGAGTGATCCGCCCCGCCTCTGAAAGGCTCAACCGGACGCGGAGCCACGAGGACGCCGCTTACACGGGCAATTCGATCCCCTGCTCTTTCGCATACCTCATCATGTTCGGCATGACCACTGCTTCTACCGATTTCGACTCCTCGGTGGGGGTGAACGCGACATACTCACAGCCGGCGAACATGAGTGGCACGTGCCCGGGTTCGATGACGAAGGCGTCACCGGCCTCGAAGATCTCCTCAGCCCCGTCGGCCTTCCGGACACCAAATTTCCCTTTGAGCACGTAGCCAACGTGTGACGCCTGGCACTCATCATTTGGCGCGCCTTTGTAGAACGGCGCGAGGTCCATGTCGGTCAAGCTGCTTTCCATGCTGATGGTCCAGCGACCAATTTCCTCCTCGCAGTTGTCCACGTAGCCAGGAATGGCTAGGCGAGTGGAAGCGGTGTCCCTCGATACCTTCGGCATCGTCTTCTCCTTCCTTGGCGATTCGTTGCCGTGCCTGATGTCGCCCGGCCGCATCTCAACAGTCACACTCGCAACTGTGGTGCGGCATTCCCAGAGGCCAAGGACCTCTATCGGTTTCGGGGCTTCGCCTAGGCGTCGACCCAGACCAGCCCGTCGACGTGGCGTCTGTTCGAGGCACCACGTGATGCCCAGCTGACCATGGGTGTGACCCGTACTCCAGGCGCCCAGAAAGCCTGAGCACGTGACACCCGGCAGCGGGCGTTCGACCGACAGTCACTGCGCCAAGTGGCCGCCCAAACCTCCCCGCAATCCCCACGAGAGCCGCGCCTGGCGTAGCTGTGCCAACTGGCCCGCCTCAGAGCCACGGAGCCGCTCCTCGCACCTCCATCGGGGCCAAACAAGCGCCAGACACGTCCCCTAGACTTGATCCGCCCCGATCCGAACCGATCGCGGCAGGGTCCAACAGGTTTCCCACAAGGAATTCCGCACGTCCCGCCCCCGTAGGACATGCGCAAAACTCCCCGCGCCGCACCTGACCTGCGAGTTCACCATGGCGCGAGCGCCCACTGGAAGCAAATATGGCCAGATCCGGAAGTGGCCGCGGCCTACGGGATCGGGTTCGTTGTCCAATCTCTGCCACTTGTCGGCGTCCTCCGCGATCGGTCTCAGGTCGACGACGGCGAAGTACAGGCCGTACGCCTTGGCTAGCTCCTCGCCGCGCCGCCGCCGGCGTCTGCGGCACCGTAGCTCGCCATTGCGGTCGGCAGCGATGAACGTTCTGGACGGAGACCGGACCAAAGGCTCTAGCCCCCCGACGGTCATACGCGATATCGCTTGGGCGGAGTGACGTCATGGTGCGACAGGCACGTGGTTCGTGGGTCGACCGTTGGGAGGTGCGGGATGCAGGACGAGACGCTCATCGATCTCGTCGAGCGCTATCACGAGTACTACACGGCGCGTGACATCGACGCGATCATGGCGCTGTTCACCGACGACGCCGTGGTGAACTGGGCTGGGGGCACTTTCCGGGGTAAGGCAAAGATCCGCAAGGTTGTGGAGTGGGACTTCGACCAGTCCCCCTCGGCCAGAGTGGACATCACCGGCATCGGCATCGTCACCGGGGATCGTCTGGCCATCGCCGAACGGGTTGTCCACCTCACCGCCGACGAGATCCCGTATGAGGAACCGGCCCTCACCGTGTTCGAGGTCGACGATCAAGGAGCGATCGTCGAGATGCGCTCGTACTACGACAAGCTGGGGTTGATGCACCAGATCGCTTCGAAGTACCCGGGCATCAAGGGGCGGCTGTTCCGCGCAATGACCGGCTTCCTCGTGAAGATGGGACGTCAGGGATTGGACGCCTCGCCCGACTGACGGGCGCACACTCACGCACAGTGGCCAAGGGAAGTGTCCGGTCGAACTGACCGAGAGGGTGTCCTCGGCTCGCCCGCCACCTTGCCTTCAGCAGATGGGAATCCAGGCCTGACCTGGTCGCTGCGCGTGTCCCCCTCGACACCGCAGCAACGACCGAACAGCCACTGAGTCCCGCCCTCTAGACTTGTTCCGCCCCGATCCCAACCGATCGCGGCAGGGTCTCACGGGTTTCCCACAAGGAATTCCGCACGTCCCGCCCCCGTAGCTCAGTGGATAGAGCAGCTGCCTTCTAAGCAGTTGGTCGCA
>CAWGPZ010000003.1:0-24539 GCA_963824605.1 uncultured Actinomycetota bacterium
CTCGCGCGCAAGCCCCGGACTACTTCGTTGGGTAGTGAGTTGATCACCATGAGCGACCACTGATCGTCAACAAACGTTCATCGTTGGGTTGCCACGACGTCACCACGTCTGGGCATAGTGGAGTCATGACGTCACAAGCCAACACCTTGACCGCGTCCAGCCGAGTTACGGCGAACCTGCTGATCTGGTGGCAGAGCCTCACCGACGACGACCAGGACCTGCTGCGCGTCACGCACTCGCTGCTGCCCCACGAGCCCTACCTGCACGCGCTGCTCGCGTCCACAAACTGTCCGCTAGTCGTAGCGACTGGTGACGACAGCCAGCCCTTCGAGCTTCACCACCCGCAGCAGCTGCACTCGCTCTTCGACCAACTCTGACCGACGATGACCGCACGCCCCGAAGTGCTCGTCGCGTGCCGCAAGAACGCCGGCCGGTCGGTCGCCGGGCGCCTGCTGCTTGCGCACTACGGTGCCGGGCGCATCGTGGTCACGTCGGCCGGGTCAGAGCCGGGCGCAGAGGTTCACCCTGAGGTGCGGGCGGTGCTTACCGAGCGCGGCCTGGACGTCTCGCACGAGTTCCCGAAGCCCCTCACCGACGAGGCCGTGCAGCAGGCCGACGTCGTCGTCACCATGGGCTGCGGTGAGGCCTGCCCCTTCTACCCGGGCAAGCGCTACGAGGACTGGCCCGTCGCCGACCCTGCCGGCCAGGACCCTGACACCGTGCGGGCGATCGTCGACGAGATCGACGCGCGCGCCCGTGCACTGGTCACCGACCTGCTGCCAGGTCACGTCCTGCCCGACGCCCCACAGGCCTGACGAGTTCCGCCGACGCAGCCTGAAACCGGTGACGCCTTCATCACTGGGTGCAAGGTGAACAGAAGGTGAACAAGTCGGCAAGCAGTTCGGCAGGGACTAACGACCGTGTTTCCGTTGTGTGATCAGCGATTGACTCGAGAGAGCCACGGTGCACCACCCACGCACCGCGACCAGGTTTGCGAGGGAGTGCCGATGAGCACCACGACTGACAGTTCCACCACCGGCGTCCCCGAGTTGTCGGACGACCAGTTGAACGAGGCCGTCCGCGCCCTGGTGGCGGAACTGGTGGCGAAGTTTCCGCACGCCACTGAGGCAGAGGTAGCCACCATGGTGTCGGCGAGCGCAGAGTCGTTCGCCGATGCACGCATCACCGAGTTCATTCCCGTACTGATCGGCCAAGAGGTCGACCGTCAGCTGCGCGCGACCACCCCGCGTCTCGCCGGCTAGCACCGACCGTCCGACCGATCCCTTCCAAGGAGAGGTCATGAACGTCGAAGAACTGCTGACCAAAGCGCGCGACAACCTGTCCGTCAGCACCGTGTTCGCCCCGCCCATCGACAAGGACGGGATCACCGTCATCCCGGCGGCCCGCATTGCCGGTGGCAGCGGTGGTGGCAGCGGCACCGACGAAGAAGGCGAGCAGGGCGAGGGCGGCGGCTTCGGCATCCACGCCAAGCCCGCTGGCGTGTACGTCATCGACAACGGCAAGGTGAGCTGGCAGCCGGCCGTCGACCCGAACCGCATCGTCGGCGCCGTCGCGGCCGTTGTCATCGCCATCGTCGTCGCGCGCACCATTTCGTCGATCGGCCGCTCGTCCGACTGAGTCGCGGCGGCCACTGGCGTGTTCTAGGCGGCATCGGGTTCAATGCCGTCCGGAGGTAACCCATGACCAGCCCGCCACGCGACGACTTCTTCACCCTGGTTCACAAGGCACTGCGCGCCGGTCTGCTCACCCTGTACGTCGAAGCCGGACGCCTCGACTGGCAGGACGCCGACACAGTCACCGACTTCGCGCAGCGCTGGGGCCGGATCGTCACGCTCTTCCGCAGCCACGCCGTCGTGGAGGACACCTACATCTGGCCGCTGCTCGAGGCCAAACGCCCCGGTGCCGTCGCCCAGATGGGCATCGCGCACGAACCGGTCGAGTCTGACCTGGACGTCGTCGACGCGGCGATGCAGGCGGCCGTGAAGGAACCGACGCACGCGAACGGCCTGACGTTCTACCGCGCGCTCGGCTGGTTCACCGCCGACATGCTCGACCACCTCGGCGCCGAGGAGCCCGCCGTCATGGAGATGCTCTGGGCTACCTGCACCGACGAAGAACTCGGACGCGTCCGCGGGCAGTTCATGTCGACCATGGACCCGCAGGAGTCGGCGTGGACGTTCGAGCTGATCCTGTCCTCGTCCAGCCGGGCCGAGCAGCTGGCCGTGGTGGGCGGGATGCACGCGGCGATGCCGCCCGAGTCGTTCGCGGGGTGGCTCGGAGGCATGTCGCACGTGCTCCCGCCCGAGGCGAACACGCAGCTGATGAGCGTGGTGGACGAGGTCACCGGCAGCTAGGCATCCCGCCGGACCATTGACCGCCCCAACCGGGGCGAGGAAGGTGAGGCTCCCCACAAGAGGAGACCCGCATGGCATCCCTCGCAACCCACAGCATCAACACCCCCCACGAGACCCGTCCCTTCGCGGCGAATGGCCAGATCGACGTCGTGACCATCGGTGACTTCACCATGGGCAAGGGTGTCTTCGAGCCGGGCTGGCGTTGGTCCACCGACGTCAAGCCCATCATGAACACCGACTCGTGCATGGGCAATCACACCGGAATCTGCACCGCCGGCGCCATGACCGTCCTCATGGACGACGGCACAGAGCTGACGATCAGCGCCGGCGACGTGTTCACCATCCCGCCAGGGCATGACGCCTGGACGGTCGGCGACGAAGCCTGCGTGCTTTACGACACCGGCGTCGCGGGCTACGCCAAGCCGAGCTGACCCTCGGGTCAGGGCGTCGTGGGAGTGGGTCGACCGCTGGATTGGACGTCGTGGGGCGTGTCCACGTCGATGAAGTCACAAGCCCGAAGCGCCATCCAGATCCTGGTGACCGCCTCGACATCATTCAACTGGCAGTCGAGAATCTCCTCGATGCGCTTGATCCGGTAAGCGAGCGTCTGCTTGTGGATGTGCAGTTCACGTGTCGTCTGCTGCCAGGATCTCTGGGCCCCGAGAAACGTTCTCAGGGTGCCCACGAGGTCGCCGCCATGAGCGTCGTCATAGGCGACAAGCGGCCCGAGCACCGCGCTCACCAGACGCTGCGCCTCGCTGATGGTGCGCGGCTGCAGCGGATCGTTGAACGATCCGTACTCGTTGATCCCCGGACGCTGCGCGGCCTTTCGCGCCCATTGACCTTCGGCGACGGCATCTGGCACTCGGAGCAGCCCGGTGAAAGGGGCGCTGATACCCATAGCGGAAGGTTGAACTACCTCGGCGATGGTGGCGAGCGTCTCTCGGTCAGAGTGCAGGAGGAGCACTGAGTCTCCTTGGTGCCGGCACATCATGTGCGGAATCCGGCGGTCCAGCAGCGACTGCACAAGAGCCAGCGGGTCGTCCGCCCGCGTGACAGCGAGGACCACTTCGCGATCGGGGTCCATGCCAAGGATGCGCATCTCGGCAGCGGCGCGGCCGGTGTCGATGTTCCGTTGAATGAGTTGGAGAAGGACGTCGGACGCAAGCCGCGACAGGACTACTTGCTGAAACGCCTCTTGCTCGATGTGGAGCGCTGCGATGGTCGCAATGTGCTGGAGGACGACGATGTCGCAGGCGTGAGGGGGCGCATCGACGATGAGCAGGGACGAGCGATCGGCTGGAATAGGGAGAGCTATCGTGCCGGAATCGAGTGAGTGAAACCTGAGAACCGCTGGCAGACGCTCGCCGGAGCGCGACTGCAGGTAGCTGGTGAGATCGTCTGAGAGGTGGGAATCGATGTCGGGCGTATCCAGCAGCGCGACTCCCTCGGGTGTGACGACATGCAGCTGCACCCCGACTTCCTCGGCGATGGAGTCGAGGATGTGGGCAAACGACCTGCCCTTGGCTGATCCCTTTCGCATCCGGTCGTAGATCCGGGCGGTGAGGCGCACGCTGTGCTGATCGATGCTGTGGTTCCACCGGGCTACGGTCTTGGAGATTGAGGAGAAGGCGACGTCGTAGTCGACGCTGAGCAGGGGAAAGCCGAGTTCGTCACACGTGTCGTGCATCTCCGGGCTGAGCTTCGGAGCGAATGCGTGATCTGCGATGCCCAGACCAGCCATCCCTGCCCCTTCGAGACTTCGGATGAAGCGCTCCTGCTCGGTCGGCTCCGCCGGAATGCCGTGACCGTTGACCAGCAGCAGGTCGCCGGCGTCGAGCCAGTCCCACGGGTTGGCCATTTCGCAGGTGGCAGCCCACGACACGACGCGATCGAACCCCGACTCGCCGGCCACGCAACGTACACGCAGTGACGGCTCGCCGACGATGTCAGCGACGGTTACAGCCACACAAAGCCTCCAGGCACGACCAGGGAGTCTGAACGGTCAGCTGCGTCGCGTCAGCGTTGCTCGCTGGCCGCCCACGCGAACAACGACCGTGTCAGCAGGGTACCCGTGACGTCGGTCACCCACCCTGGGACCGAGTGCTCGCCCACCGGTGCGCGACGAGCTCGGCGACGACAGTGTCGGCCAGCAGGGAAACCAACGGCTCATCGGCGTGCGGGTACGTGACGACCCCGGCGACTCCCGGAATCTCGTCGCCAACGGCCACTGCTACCGAGTCTCGCATCGTCATCCAGCGGAGTACCTCTGGGTCGGCAGCGGTCTGGCCGAACAGGACAGCCCGGTAGTCGGTGCTCGAAGTGAGGTAGACGTCGACGTGCGGCCAGTCATGCGTCTCGCAGGCCACCGCGGGGCGACGGGGAACCTCACGCACGATCAGCGCCGACTGGGCGGCCGATGCCATGCGCCAGGCGGGGGCGAGGAAGTGCACACCAGCTGCGCCATCGAGCAGGTCGGCCGTCTGGGGCAGCCAGGTATCTCGCCGGTCGAGAAGATCGGCGACCGCCTCCGCCCCTCGCCGAGCGAGGCCAGGACGCACTGAGTCCGATTACCCCCGGTCAGTGCGTTCGAGAGCGCCTGCAGCACGACGATCGTGTGAACCATCGATCGGGTCACGGCACCGGACGACTCGACGCCGGCGGCCACGTCGATGCTGCCCTTCGCGAGTCGACTCCAGAGCAGATGCCGGCGAGTTCGTCAGTGCCAAGGTCAGCCCGCGATCGCGCACGCTCTCGGCGGCAGCGAGCGTCTCGGGGGTGCTGCCGCTGGCAGAGATCAGAACAACCAGCGTGTTCGCGTCGAAGATGTGGTCTGAGAAGGCCGAGCTGTAGTCGGCCCACGCCGGTATCCCCTGAGCCCGCAGCGATCGGGCGCAGTACTCGGCGGCGTACCGCGACGAACCCATACCGAGCAGCACCACCCGCTCGACCGATGCGAGGTCGATGCCCCAGTCGACGCCACCGGCACAGCGATCGGCCAGCTCGGCGAGCGTTGCGGGCTTGCGTTCGACGTCGGCGAGAAAGAGCTCAAGCTCCACTGAGCGATGCCTCCATCGGCAGACGCGCGAGCCACGACGACCGCGCCAGCCCCAGGGGTGCGTACGCCCAGCGGGGCAGGAAGCGGGTGGCGTACACCAGCTCGGAGGCGAGCCGTTCCACCACCAGCGGGCGCACGAGCCGAGCGTCGACCAGGTGTGTGAGGTCCGCGTCTTCCATGGTCGCCATGTACGAGGCGAGCATCAGCTCTGCCGACTGGGCCGCCCAGTCTTCTATGGCCCTCGGCGAGACCTCGATCCGCCGCTTCACCACTTCACCGACCAACGCCACGCTGGTGAGCAGGTGCGCCAGGTCGCGAAGGGGCGACTCGAATGCGGTCGGGCGGGAGTCAAGGGGGTCTCCTTCCAGGTCGATGATGGTCAGCTCACTGCCACCGATCGACCGCAGGATCTGCCCCACATGTAGGTCACCGTGGACGACAACTGTCGGAGCACGTTCGACGCTGGTGATCCGTGCCACCTCCCCCGCCCACAGCGACGCGAGCGAACCGGTGTCACCGAGCTCGGTGCGGTACACGGTCAAGGCTTCGCGAACTCGCGCAGCGCATCGGCTCGCCCAGCGCGCGATCTCGTCACCCTCGACCCACACCACCGGCTCAGGCAGTACCGACGTCGGGGTGGCGGCGGCGGCGTGAAAGCGCCCGAGCATCGCGCCCAGCTCGGCGGCGAACCAACCAGGGCAGCTGCTGTCACAGGCGTCCGGCGAGTGGGCAAGATGGTCGCGGAGACCTTCGACGCACCACGTCCACCCGTCGCGAGCGTCCGGCAGGAACTCGGTGACGGTGGCCACCAGAGTGGTGGTCGCCCCCTCTTGCCAGGTGACTTCGCCGTAGTGGCGTGGCATCTCGGAAAAGCCCGCGGCGCGAAGGTGGTGCAGGCGGACCCCGACAACTTGGGGTGAGGCCGGGTTGCTGAACCACTTGACGATCAGCTTGTCGTCGACAATGGCCGAGATGTGCGTCTGGTCGCCCGCCACGCGGTGTTCTCGATGGTGTCGGGGAAGACTGAGGCCGTCGAAGTCGGTCGGGGAGATGCGGAATGCTCCCGAAGCCCCCGGACCAGCCATGAGCAGGTCGGTGAGCGCCACGCTCAGCGCATCGGCATCGGTTGCGAGCCGCCACTCACCACGCTCACGTACCAAAGGCAGGCACCACCTGCCGCCGCGCTCGTCGCCGAAGACCGCGAGACAGCCGTCGTCGCCGACCGGTAGCGCGTCGACGGGCATGAGGTCGGCAGGTGCCGGTCTGCGGTAGCCCTCGTCGGGGTACACCAGTGACGGGGGCGGCCACGCCTGTCTCAGGTCACCGATGGTGTCAATGGTCGCTTCCCTCCCTCTGGTTCCGAGGGCTCGATTGTGTCGCCGCGTCCTTGCGAGGTCATGCCTCAGGACGTAGTACCGCAGTACGAAGTTGGGCCCGCGCCTTGTGTGCAGAGATCACTTCCGCCGCATCTGTGGATGCATTCCCCGTCTCACGAAACGATCACACCTGCCTCCATACCCTGGTACGAAGCCATCGGTCCGGTTCACACTATTGGCCGAGGTCGCGCACCGTCAGGGCCTTGAGCCGCCTCCTAGGATCCTGAAAACACGACAGCAGTCCTCGGACAGCTACCGACACCACGGAAAGGGGCGCAGATGTCGCAGAAGACCGTTGCCTTCTTCCCCGAGCCAGGAGCTTGGGGTCCCACGAACAACTTGGTGGCGATCGCCGAGACGCTCCGATCGCGCGGGACGAAGTGCGTCTTCGTGATCGAGGAGTCGTTTGAGGGAAAGCTCGCCGAGAAGGGATTCGACGAGGCGCTGATGCGGCTCGGCCCGGCCCCCGAGAACCCTGAGGCCGTTGGCGAGGGCTGGGCGGAGTTCATCCGGGCGACCGCCCCTGAGTTCCGCAAGCCCACGATCGAGCAGCTCGCCACCGTCATCAAGCCCATCTGGGAGGAGCTCGTCGGCGGCGGCAAGTACGCCCACGACCGGCTCATGGAGATCTGGGCAGAGCACAAGCCAGACGTCATCGTCTCCGACAACGTGGTGGGCTTCGCTGCCGTACCGCTGGCCGGCGTGCCCTGGGTGCGCATGGTCTCGGCCAACCCGCTCGAGATGGAAGACCCCGACCTGCCCCCGCCGTTCTCGGGCCTCCCCACCGACGACCGCGCCGGGTGGGCTGAGTTCGCCGCCGAGTTCCGTCGCCTGCACGATCCACTGATCAAAGAGCTCAGCGACTTCAACGTGTCGGTTGGCGCCGACCCGTTGCCCGAGGGTCACTTCCAGTACAACTCGCCCTACGCCAACCTCTACCTGTTCCCCGAAATCATGGACTACCCGCGGGCGGTACCGCTCGACTCCACATGGACGCGGCTCGACACCACCGTTCGCAAGGGCGAGGAGCCCTTCGACATCAACGCGGTGCTGCCCGGCGACGGCAAGGTCGTCTATCTGTCGATGGGCAGTCTCGGCTGCAACGACCTCGGGCTGATGCAGCGGCTCATCGACGCGCTCGACCAGACCCCGCACCGGGTCATCGTCAGCATGGGCCCGCTCAAGGACCAGATGAAGCTCGGCGAACGCATGTGGGGCGATGAGTTCCTGCCCCAGCCGTCGATCCTGCCGCAGTGCGACCTGCTGATCACCCATGGCGGCAACAACACCGTCACCGAGGGGTTCAACTTCGGACTGCCGATGATCGTCCTGCCACTCTTCTGGGACCAGTACGACAACGCTCAGCGGGTGCAAGAGCTCGGCTACGGCCGGCGGCTCTCGACCTACGGGGCGTCGCAGGACGAAATCGTCTCGGCCGTCAACGACCTGTTGGCCGACGCGGCTCTGAAGGACGATATGGCCAAGATCGCGCAGCAGCTGCAGGCCGCTCCCGCCCAGGAGCGCGCGGCTGATGTCGTCGACCAGCTTGCGAACGCTACGTGATTAGTCCAGTCGGGCACGGCCACGAGGTCGCTGTCCTCTTTCGCCCCACCGAAGGGAGATGAGATGGCACAACACCTGAATCCGCGCCGCATCATGAGGGGGTTGGCTTTCGTGGCGGCCGGCAGCCTGCTCCTGGCTGCCTGCGGCGGTGACGACTCCGAAGAGGCCGCGTCCGACCTCGACCCCAATGCCGACCTGTCGCAGCAGTCGATCGTGGTCTCCAACTACGAGGGCTACCAGCCAGAGAACCTCCCCAAGAGGTTCACGGCAGAAACCGGTGCTGGCGCCGACGTGACCTACCACGCCACCAACGAAGAGATCGTTGCCAAGGTCACCGGTGGCGGCGACCCGGGCATCGATGTCGCCTTCGTGGCCGGACCGTACGCCGAGGCTCTCGCTGAGCAAGGACTGCTCGAGCCCATCAACCCTGAGCTGATCCCGAACATGGAGAACCTCTACCCCGAGGCCGAAGACCTGCCGTACGACCCGGGCAACGAGTACTCCGTGCCGTACGCGTGGGGCACCACCGGTCTCTGCTACCGAGAAGACCTGACCGGCTACGACCCGACCAGCTGGTACGACCTGCTCGAGCCGAAGCCAGAGCTCGACAAGAAGGTGACCATGATCGCCAGTGAGCGCTGGCTCGCCCTGCCGGCGCAGAAGGCCCTCGGCTACTCCGCCAACACCCAGGACGAAGCCGAGCTGGCCGAGGTCGAAGACCTGCTGAAAGAGGCAAAGAAGTCGCTGCTCACCTACGACGACGTCACGTTCTACGAAAGGCTGATCGAGGGCGAGGCCGCTCTGGTCGAGGCCTGGGACGGCTGGTGCAACTACGGCATCGCCGAGGACGAGCGCATCAAGTGGGTCGTGCCAGAAGAAGGCAGCGACCTCTGGACCGACGTCATGGTCATCTTCAAGTCGTCTGAAGACAAAGAAGCTGCCCACGCGTGGATCAACTACATCCTCGAGCCCGACATCCACTCGTGGGTGGTCGAGAACATTCTGTACAAGGTCCCGAACGAGGCGGCGATGGAGCAGATCGACCCTGAGCTGGTCGCGGCCTTCCCGAACCTCGGGATGTCGATCGATGAGCTCTTCGAGCAAGAGACACTGGTCGACCTTGGTGACGCGGCACCGCTGTACACCGAGATGGCCACTGAAGTGACCGCCTCGTAGTACCCCGCATGACCGACGTCCTGAAGGCTCGCGGAGCGCGCGACTCCCCCCGGCGCGCGCTCCGCGAGCGGGCCGTTTTCCTCGGGCCTGGCCTGCTCTACCTGGCCGTCTTCATGCTCGTTCCGCTGGGGCTGATTCTCAGCTTCACGTTCTTCCAGCGAGGACGGTTCGGGGGGATCGTCTATGAGTTCACGCTCGACAACTACACGAGGGCCATCGAGCCGATCTATCTGAAGGTTCTCTGGAACTCGGTGCTGATCGCCGGCATCACGACCCTGCTGGCTGTGCTGCTCGGGTTTCCGGCCGCCTACTTCATCGCGAACCTGTCGGCCAAGTGGCGCACGGTGGCCTTGGTGGCTGTGGTTCTCCCCTTCTGGACGAACTTCCTGATCCGCACCTACGCCTGGATCGTGCTGCTCAACACCGAGGGCCCGGTCAACCAGGCGCTGGTCGCGTCTGGGCTGCGCGACGATCCGTTCCAGGTGCTGTACACCAGAGGGGCGGTGGTCGTGGGGCTGCTCTACGCCTACCTGCCGCTGATGATCCTGCCCCTGTACGCGGCCATCGAGCGGCTCGACCCGCAGCTTCGCGAGGCCGCCGCCAACCTGGGCGCCGGCCCCTTCCGGATCTTCCGCGACATCACGCTGCCGCTGACCCTGCCGGGTGTCATCACCGGGTGCATCTTCGTCTTCGTCCCCAGCATCGGAAACTTCATCGTCCCCGAGCTGCTCGGCGGCGGGAAGTCGGTCATGGTGGGCAACCTGATCCGCGACCAGTTCCTCAAGGCACGCGACTGGCCCTTCGGCTCGGTGCTTGCCCTGTCAGTCATCGCCTTCCTCGTGCTGCTGTTCGTGCTGCAGGCTGTGGCAACACGACGCGTCCGAGAGGGGGACGCCCATGCCTAGGCGTCGAGGGACCGCCGCCGTCTTCTGGCTGGTGATCACGTTCCTCTACCTACCGATCCTCGTGCTGATCGTGATGTCGTTCAACAGCTCGGGCAGCCCCTACGCGCTGTCCGGCTTCAGCACCAAGTGGTACGGCGAGCTGCTCAACAACGAAGCAGTCATCAACGGCCTGTGGAACACCCTGATCGTGGCCGTCGGCGCCACTGCCGCCTCGACCGTGCTCGGCACCTTGCTGGCGATCGGTCTGCATCGCCACACCCGGTCGAAGATGCTGGAAGCGACGGCGCTCACGCCGGCGATCATGCCCGACATCGTTCTGGCGATCGGCCTCCTGACGCTCTTCTCCCTCATCGCGATTCCCCTCGGACTGCACGCGGTCCTGCTGGCGCACATCGTCTTCGGCACCGCCTTTGTCGCCGCCGTCGTGAAGGCTCGCATGGGTCAGGTCGACGGTTCACTGGAAGAGGCGTCGCTCGACCTGGGAGCCAGCCAGGTGTCGACGCTGTTTCGGGTGACGGTTCCGACGTTGGCACCTGGCATAGTCGCCGGGGCACTGCTGGCGTTCACGCTGTCGCTCGATGAGTTCGTGATCGCGTTCTTCACCAACGGTCCGACCAGCCCCACTCTGCCCATCGTCGTCTACTCCATGGTGAGGTTTGGTGTGACCCCTGAGATCAACGCGCTCGCCTCCATCCTGGTTGTGGTCAGCTTTGCCATCGTCCTGCTGGCCCAGCGGGCGTCACGACTGACGGACGCGGTATGACCGACACCGAGAATCTTCTCGAGATCCAAGGGGTCTCGCGCTCGTTCGGAAGCCTTCGGGCTCTGGACGACGTCGACCTCGCCATCCGGCGTAACGAGTTCTTCGCCTTGCTCGGCCCATCGGGCTGCGGCAAGACCACCCTGCTGCGCATCCTCGCCGGCTTCGACCACCCAGACGCCGGAACGATCACCCTCAGCGGGCAAGACCTGCTCGGCATCCGTCCCGAACCGCCGGCCAGTGAACCTGATGTTCCAGTCGTACGCGCTCTTCCCGCACATGTCGGTGGAGAAGAACGTGGCGTACGGGCTCGAGCGCGAGGGAGTCGCCAAGGACGAGGTGCGCGAGCGCGTGCAAGAGGTGCTGACAACGGTCGGGTTGCTCGACAAGGCAAGCCAGCGACCTCACCAGCTCTCCGGCGGCCAGCGCCAGCGCGTCGCATTGGCGCGCGCGATCGTCAAACGACCGCAGCTGCTGCTGCTCGACGAGCCGCTGTCGGCACTCGACAAGCAGGTGCGCGCTGAGATGCAGCTCGAGCTCAAGCGGCTGCAGCACGAGTTCGGCATCACGTTCGTCGTGGTCACGCACGACCAGGAAGAGGCCATGTCGATGGCCGACCGCATCGCGGTCATGAACGAGGGCCGCATCGAGCAGATCGCCACCCCGGTCGACCTGTATCGGCGGCCCGCAAGCCCGTTCGTCGGGCAGTTCATCGGCACCGGCAACTTCTTCCACGGCGCACGCACCGAGCGAGGGATCGACGTGCCGGGCGTCGGCGAGCTGCCGGGCACCGGGCACGGAGACGTCGGCGAAGACGTCCAGCTGCTGGTGCGCCCCGAGTCGATCCAGCTGGTCTCTGAGGGAGCGATCCTGAAGGGGACGGTCATCGACTCGCACTTCTACGGGGGTGCCTCCATCCTCATCGTCCGCGTCCCCGGGTTGGAGAACCCGGTCTTCGTCAACCGCCCGGGGTCAGAAGATGTCGCGCGCCACGGAGACGTGGGCCTGGCCTGGGACGCCGCACACGGTTTCGTGCTGGAGGCCTGATGTCACAGACCCTGCCTGCTCGACAGCTCATCAACCCGGCGACCGGCACGGTCGAAGACGAGATCGCCGACTCCACACCCGCCGAGGTGGACGACGCCGTTCAGAAGGCACGCGTGGCCTTCGACGAGTGGCGCACCTGGACCGCCGGCGAACGCGCACGGGTGCTGCTGCGCCTGGCCGACCTGGTCGACGAGCACACCGACGAGCTCACTGCTCTCGAGGTGGCCGAGACCGGCAAGCCGCAAGCGTCGGTGCGCGACGGCGAGATCCCCTATGCAGCCGACAACCTGCGGTTCCTGGCCGGGGCGGGGCGGTCGCTGGAGGGAACCGGGGCCGGGGTCTTGAGCAGCGGCTACACGTCCCTGCTGCTCCGGCGTCCCGTCGGCGTCGTTGCTGCCATCACCCCCTGGAACTTCCCGACGGTGATGGCGGCGTGGAAGCTGGGTTCGGCCCTGGCTGCCGGCAACGGGGTGGTCATCAAGCCGGCGCCGCAGACGCCACGGGCCACGCAGCTGATCGCGCGGCTGCTCGTGGAAGCGGGAGCCCCCGAGGGCTTGGTAGGCGTGGTGACCGGCGACGCCGACGTCGGCGAACAGCTGGTCACGCACGACGGCGTCGACATGGTGACCGTCACTGGCTCGACGGCGACGGGTCGGCGGGTGATGCAGGCATGTGCGCCGACCGCGAAGCGGGTCCACCTGGAGCTTGGTGGCAAGGCTCCGGCCCTGGTGTTCGCTGATGCCGACCTGGGGGCCATGGCAACGGCAGTGACTTTGGCGGCCACCTACAACACGGGCCAGGACTGCACGGCTGCCACCCGGGTCTACGTCCAGGCGTCACGATTCGACGAAGGCGTGGACGCGCTCGCGTCGGCGATGGGCGCGGTGAGGTGGGGCGATCCCCTCGACGCAAACACCGACATCGGTCCATTGATCAGCGCCCAGCATCAGGGCCGGGTGCACGGCTACGTCGAGCGGGCCGTCGCCGAGGGCGCAGAGCTGGTCTGTGGTGGCGTGCTTCCCGATCGATCGGGTGCCTACTACCCGCCGACGGTTCTCGTCGGCGCCGACCAGCGAAGCGAGATCGTGCAGGGCGAGGTGTTCGGCCCAGTTGTCGTCGTGCTGCCGTTTCAGCGATGAGGACGAGGCGATCCGGTTGGCGAACGACTCGGCGTATGGCCTGGCCTCGTCGGTCTGGACGTCGGACGTCGCGCGCGGCCTGCGGGTCAGCCACGAGCTGGACGTCGGAACCACCTGGATCAACGACCACCTTCCTGGCGCGTCCGAGGCACCGCACGGTGGCGTGAAGGGCAGCGGGTTCGGCAAAGACCTGGGTCAAGAGTCAGTGCTCGAGTTCTCGGTCGGCAGGCACGTCATGATCAAGCACAGCAAGACCGAGACCGCGCCGAGCGGCTTCCGTCCAGCCTGAGTAAACGTCAGGCAATGACGGCGGTAGTGCGATGGGGAGGTTGGCGGTAGGCGGGCGACCCCGGCGAGGGGTAGCAGCGGTGAGTTTTCCGCCGCTACGGCGGAAAGGTCTCCGCACACGCGCGGGACGACAGCGCTCTCTGCGTCAGCGACGCTCGACGAACAGGCTCAGAACTGGCCCTTCATCGCCGTCGGTGCCTTCTGGTTGCACGATCAGGGTGAGAGACGCGTCGAACTCGCCGAAGTCCTTGGCGTACTCGGCCGACAGCTCGTCGTCCTTCACCAAGATCCAACCCGCCTCTCCAGCGGCATCCCGGCTGCGCGCAAGGGCAACCTCGGGACTGACGTCTACCTCAAAGACCCTCATGATGCTCGCGTACTGCGGCTTGCCAAGAGTCGTCCCTGATTCGTTCTCGAACCGTCGCACCTCGGTGGCCCCCTCCACGCTGGCTGTAGCCATCGGGTCGGCCTGGAGCGCCTGGAGGTCGGGGTCGGGTCTGGTCAGCGCGAAGGCGATGATGCCGACGACGCCAAGGCAGATGCCTGCCGCCCAGAACCATCCCCTCTTACGCCGCGTCATGCGTTGATCCTGGACCATCTGGTCGATCGCGGACACTTCTGTACCTTCCGGGTGTGCAAACGTCCACGATCACGTGACGCCGTGGCGTCGACCGCTGTGCGGCGCCGACCGTACGGCCAAGCCGCGTCCGTACGACACTTACGCACGCAAAGAACGCCGATCGCGGGGCTTTGACGCGCCGAACCCTCGTAGCGACGTATCCGCCGCTACCCCAGTTCTGCGCAGATGTCGCGCCGCACGCCGACCGTGCCTCCAAGCACGTCGTTGCCGTTCTCATCCACGGATATGGTTGTGCGCCCCTTGGCGTAGAGCAGGTAGCCCTCCCAGCTCGGTGTGTCGGGATCGTCAAACTCGATGAGCCCCCACGGGCCGGTGAGAACCTCGTTGCCCGTCGCCGGGTCGACCTTTCCCGGCCCCGAGAGGTTGAGCGTGACCGAGGCTCGGGTCGTCTCGTTGGTGACCGTGGCGGTGTAGTGCCCCGCGAACGCGATCGACCTCAGCTCTCCCGCGCGATCGTAGAAGAGGATCGTGTGACCACTGCCAGCACTATCGAACCGGATGGGAAAGCCACTGCACACATCCTTGAACGTGGCCGAGCCTTCACCACCGTCGAAGAATATGTCTGGCTTCATGGCCGACGCGCTAGGGGCGAAAAGAAGCCCGGTCGACAGAGCAACGGTTGCGAGCACGACGGTAAATCGGCGTCCATCCATGGCGTATCCCCTTATCCATAGAACCCCGAGCGGCCGCGACGCTACTCCCGGCACCTGGGGGACGCCATAGCCATTAAGGGCGGCTGAGACCTGACCCCCGTCAGAACGTGAGGCGTCCGGACATCGTCAACTACGGGCGCTTCTGCACTCTGACGGTGCACGATCGTCCGCCGTCCCGATGGCGATTTTGCTACGCAGCCACCCCCGGCGACACCACGCGGACCCCGTGCGCGGCACATGCGTCAACGAGTCTTCGGTCATACGTGATGACACCCTCGAGCCGATCGCCGGCCGCCAAGGCCGTGGCCAGGTGCACCGCGTCCAACGACCGCAGGATTCCGGGGTCTAGTTCGGCCGCTCGTTCACAGATGTCGCTCGTTACCGCGATGAGCGTCACAGCGGCCAGTCGCGACCGTGCCTCGACCAGGGCCTGCTCAGAATGCCGTCGAGCGGTGCGTAGTGCCTCAACTCGGAGTAGTTCGGACGCGTAGACGTCGGCATCGTTTTTTGCCACCCACCGACGTAGGGCACGCGACTCAGCTTCAGCCACGA
This sequence comes from uncultured Actinomycetota bacterium, assembly GCA_963824605.1. Classification (GTDB taxonomy): domain Bacteria; phylum Actinomycetota; class Actinomycetes; order JAHEKZ01; family JAHEKZ01; genus JAHEKZ01. Next base: position 15,533 of record CAWGPZ010000003.1, read on the forward strand.
CCAGCTTCAGGAATGCGGACGTGTCGAGGTAGTACGCCACGGCCTACCGCTCGTCCGCTCGTGCCTCGTCCAGCAGCTCGGTGAGCGGAGTTCCGTCAGCGGTGATCGGTGGCGGAAGGTCGCTCAGCCGCCGCGTCGCGCGACGAGCCTGCCCCGACTCGATGAGGACGTCGAGCGGGTCGAGATCGGCCGGGACCATGCGGGCCACGAGCCGCCCCCGGTCGGTCACCTCGACCACGGCCCCCTCGCTGACACTGCGCACCACTTTGGACGCGTGCTGCTGCAGCGCTCGTACCCCTACACTTTCAACCATGTGCGTCAATGTAGCACATGGTGTCGACCGGGAGTCCCTCCCGACAGGATCCCGGCGCAGATGCGCCGAGCGGAGTTCAAGGAGCCGTCATGCCAACCGTCATCGGACACCACTTGTGAAGGACACCGACCACTGGCTTGCCTCGCCGAAGCGGGACGAGGCTTCGGCCCCTCGGGGTCACGAACATCCGGACGTTCGTCAACCCGAAAACCGCACCCAGGTCGCGATGTACACCGGCGGCGTGCTGGCGAGCGCGCGGGTGACGCAGATCGCCGCCGGCAGGGCGACGTGGTGGTCACAAGCAGCGCTGACACGAGGTCCCACCAGGCGCTGCCGCGTGGGTATCCGCCTCCGGCGTACTCGCGCGGCTCCACCTCCACCCACCAGAGTTCGACCGACGGTCACGCGCTGTTCCCCTCCCGATTCCCGGTGCGTTCACCACGACGCGGTCGGGTGAGGTTGACGCCAACGGCGCCAACACCAACCACCTTCTGGAGGATTCGTCGTGAGACCACGATCTACCCAATGGCTGGCCATCGCCGGCGCAGCTGCCCTGGCGGTGCCCGCCGTCGCGGGAACCGCCGGTGCCTCGATCAGCGGCCCAATCGGACCGAGCACGGTCACCGCCCCCTACGTCCTGCCCGTCGCCGACGGCGTATCGATCACTTCCCTGCTCACAGTCGATGACGCGGGCTCGGCAAGGAACGGCTACGAGATGGTCGGTATCCCCGACGGTCTTGGCGCCTTCGCGCAGGGCAAGAAGCTCGTCACCTTCATGAACCACGAGCTGCAGGCCACCGAGGGCATCGTGCGCGCGCACGGTCAGCGCGGGGCGTTTGTGTCACGGCTGGAGATCAACCCGAAGACCGGCGAGGTGCTGTCGGGCTCAGACCTGATCCGTCCCGGCGTCCAGTACTGGGACTACCTGACGTCGTCGTACGCGTCGGCTCCGAACGGCGCCGGCGCGCAGGCCGACGGTGACGTGTTCGGCGCCTACGCCGCGGCGTTCTCACGGTTCTGCTCCGGTCACCTGACGGCCCCAGGTCAGCTGTTCAACGAGGCGTCCAAGGCTGGCTACAAGGGCGAGATCTACTTCGCCAACGAGGAGTCGGGCAGCGAGGGACGCGTCTTCGGCGTCACGAAGTCCGGCGACGCCTACCAGCTGCCACGCCTTGGGCTGTTCTCGTGGGAGAACACCCTGGCCGCGCCCAACACGTCCGACACCACGCTGGTCATGGGCAACGAGGACTCCTCGTCCGGTCAGATCTGGGCGTACGTCGGCAACAAGTCGCGCTCGGGCAACCCGATCGCCAAGGCCGGTCTGTCGAACGGCACCAACTACGTGGTCGACCTGATCGACGAGGCGGTCAACTCCGACGCCGCGTTCCGCGCCTCCTACGGCAAGGGGACGCCGGTGCCGTTCGACCTCTCCGAGGTCGACTGGGACCAGTCGGGAGTCGATCAGAACACCGACGCCGCCGCGGCCGGCCTGAGCCTGAACCGGATCGAGGACGGCGAGTTCGACCCGAACAACCCGAACGACTACTACTTCCTCACCACCGAGGGCGCTCCGTTCGCTGGACGCGACGGTGGCGGTCTGTGGAAGGCGTCGTTCGTCGACATCGAGCGCCCGCAGCTGGGGGGAACCCTCACGCTGGTGCTCGACGGGTCGGAGGCTCCGTTCCTCAACAAGCCCGACAACATGACGATCGACGGCCACGGCAACCTGCTGATCCAGGAAGACCCGGGCAACAACGTGCACCTCGCGCGCATCGTTGCGTACCGCATCAGCGACGGGGCCACGGCCGTCGTCGCGCAGTTCGACGCCGACCTGTTCACGCCGGGTGCTGCTGGGTTCATCACCGCTGATGAGGAGTCGAGCGGGATCATCGACACCGCCGAGCTGCTCGGCGATGGCACCTTCCTCTTCGACGCCCAGGTGCACGCGCCCACGGTGAACAACACCGTCGAGTACGTGCAGCAGGGCCAGCTGCTCACCATGACGGTGGACGACTGGGACGCGGTCTACGGCTCGTAGCTCGAACCGGTTGAGGGGGAGGTCCACGGTGGACCTCCCCCTCTCTCGCGTGTTCGGGTCGGTGCGAGGCGGCGGCCTCGTTACTCCGAGGGCACGTCGTCTTTGGTCGATGTTGCACCCCTGCGGTACACGAGCGACCGCAGATCCCGCTTCTCGTCGTCCACATGGCCGTGGTCGCTACCCTGTTCGTGAGCCACCTGGGCCGCCGCGAGCCCCCACCCCCCCAACCGGGCCTCGGCTAGTCCCAACACGACACCATCCGGTCTGTTGGAGCGACCCACGCCACCGTACAAACTCCGAGGCCAGATGATTCGGGTCGAGGCGCAGGCTACGGACCGACCACCCTGGACGCGAGCGCCTCACTGCCATCGGTACACGATCACGATGGCGCCCGAGGAGCGCTACCAGGGCTGGGTTGGTGGCATAGCGCCCCATGGACCGTCGCCGCTCTTCCGTCATCGAGCCGATCAATGTTGGCAGTCTCCACCCCTTCGGTTGGTCCGCTATTCGCCTCGAACCAACTCAATCGCCTCATCGAAGAGGGACGCGGTCCCGGTGGATGACGAGTACCACTCACCATAGAGAGTCCAAACCTTTGCACGCCTGGCATCTCGCACAGATGCTGAATCACCTGAAATCCGGTCGATGCCTTCGGCAGCCTCTGCGTCGTCGACGAACACTGAGCCGCCACCATGAGTCAATAGATCAGTCCAGATTGTTGTCGGGGTCGTGAGTACGGGACAGCCGACCGACAACGCCTCAGCGATCACATGGCCGAAGTTCTCACCGCGCGTCGGGAAGAGGAGGACCTCTGCCGACTCAAAGACCTTTGGAACGTCTTGCGGTAGCACTTCCCCTCGATATTCAAAGTGAACATTAGACGGGAGGTCGGCGATGTAGGGGCTGACACGAGGCCCAATAGTCGGCGTCCTCAAGCGGTCCGTAGTAGGCAGCCTCAACCTCGGTTTCGAGGCGGCTGAGAATCCGGAGGAAGCGTACGACGTCCTTGACAGGGGAGATTCGTGACAAACCGACGACTCGCACCCGGGTCTGGATCCTGAGTGACTGAAGGTTCAGCGCTCGGCGTGGGCCCAGAACTGCTCCTTGTCACCACGCGTGGTGGTAGCTCCCCCATCGATGCCTCGATGTCCGCCGTCTCTTGATCAGATGTCGAGTGCCAAACGAGCTGATCCCACCGCAGCCAGCGGCGGGATACCGCGCGGACTACCGACTTCTTACGCGACTTGAGGGCCAACGCTTCCGGACCGCAGGCTCCTCTCGGGGCCAGGAGGACCACCGATCGTCGCCTCATGACTCGCAACCACGCCAGCGGTACCAGCGTGAACGTGGGAGCCCAGAGACTGTTGAGGTAGACAAGGTCCGGCTTCACCTGACGCACGTGGCTCAGAGCACGACGGCGGCCTGCCCACGATCGAAAGTCGGCGTAGTGGACGCGGGCTCCAAGTGTCGATACCCACCCATCGGTGGCGACCTCGAACCGCTTCGGGTCACCTAGATCGTGGTCTCGCGTAACAACCGAGACTTCGTGGGCTCGCGCCTCGGACTCGACAATGCGGGCGACATCTTCCCTGATTGGCCCACCGGCCCTGTGACCGGGCACGAAGAAGTCCAACAGGACAAGGACACGGGCCACGCCGTCTCTCCTCCGCACCTCGTCTGAACTGCCGGGCGATCGATAGCCTAGGCCGGTGACTTCTGCCGAGATCGACGCCACTGTCGGAATCAACTCATCTGACATTGACCTTCTGGTTGTGGGGCTGGGCTACGTGGGGCTTCCGCTTGCACAGGCCGCGACGCTCGCCGGTCTCAAGGTGGCCGGATTGGACATCTCTAAGGCGACAGTTGACCGTCTGGACGCTCGCCGATCGCATATCGACGATCTAAGCGACGCGGACCTGGAAGAGATGCGGGCGCGCGGGTTTACCGCAACGGACGACCCGGCGATCATCTCCCGGGCTCGTGCAATCACCATCTGCGTGCCGACGCCGCTACGGGGCGGGGAGCGCTTGCCCCATCGGCTGTTCGGTCTGCGACTTCGACGATCGCCGCACACCTTGCGCCAGGCGCTCTCGTCGTTCTGGAGTCGACCACCTATCCCGGCACGCAGATGAAGTCCTGCTCTCGATCCTTGCCAGAGCGGACCGCGAAGTCGGCCGGGACTTCTTCTCGCCTTCTCGCCCGAGCGAGTCGACCCGGGCAATCCCACGTATGGGATCACTAACACGCCCAAGATCGTCGGTGGGATCACACCCGAGTGCACGGAGCGCGCGACTCAGCTGTACGAGCGGTTGTCGGGCGAGATCGTGACGGCCAAGGGTCCCCGCGAAGCCGAGATGGCCAGGCTGCTTGAGAATACCTATCGGCACGTTAATATTGCCTCGGTGAATGAACTGGCTCAGTTTGCTCACGAAATGGAGATTGATGTCTGGGATGTGATCCACTGTGCACCAGCAAGCCATTCGGATTTCAAGCCTTCTACCCGGGCCTGGGTAGTGGGCGGCACTGCATTCCTATTGACCCCAACTACCTGTCGTATTGGGTTCGCTCCACGCTTGGCACGTCCTTTCGTTTCGTTGAACTGGCTCGAGAGGTCAACGCGGCGATGCCTGACAGTACGTGGTGCACCGCGTGCAGAACCAACTCAACCGTGATGGATAGCTTCTATGGGAGCCCACGTTCTCCTTGTCGGCATCACCTACAAGCCTGATGTCAGTGACACCCGGCGAGACTCCCGGACGAGAGATCGCTGAACGCCTGACAAGATTTGGTGCCGCAGTCACCTACTTCGACCCCTTTGTTGAGGAGTGGTCAGTGCCTGGAGTTGCCGGGGTAGTGAACCTCGCCACTGACGCTAGAAGGGCCGACGTTTGCGTGCTGCTTCAAACCCACTCTTCAGTGGACCTCTCTGTGCTTGATGATCACGCAATGCGAGTATTCGACGCGCGAGGCGGTCTAACAAGGGATCTTCCGTCAATGCCTTTAGCGCGTGGTGCCGAACCTTCAATGCCCCGCCACGAGTCTCGTAGATCCTCACGAACCGTGCCAGAGATCGGTCGCTTGAGTACCCGCGAGCAACGGTCGGCCTTGCCTGACTCGCGAGCGACTCCCCGCCCTCGCAGAATAACGCCAGTGCGTCGGCCATCGCCACAGTGAGTCGATCATTCTGTGCAACGAGCACCCCGTTGACTCCTGCTGCGGAGATACTGGCGTGTGCCAGCAGTGTCTGTGGCTACCATTGGTAAGCCATAAGCCATCGCTTCGAGCCCCGCAAGACCGAGACCTTCCTCAAAGGACGCCTGCGCGAACACGGACGCCTTCTGAAGGAGACTAATCACGTCCGCCTGCGAAAGGTCGGTGTCGCACGTGGATCCGTGATCGAGTGGAGATGCGTCGAGAACCCCTTGATCCCCAGCGAAGCGCCCCTCGCCTGCCAGCACAAGGTCAGGGGCACCAGGCCATTGCGCCGCCAACTTGTTGTACGCCAGCAGGAGCTGGACCAAGCCCTTTCGCCTCGCCGAGACGCCCGAGCGCCACAATGGTCTCGAGTTCCAGGCCCGACAGGGCGCGAAAAGGGTTGTGTCGATCCCAGGAGGTACCAACGCAACTGCCTCTTGACCTTGCTCCTTTGTCCATTCAAGCATTAGTAGGTTCTCAACGAACACATAATCCATTTCGCGGACGGCAGCTTGACCATCCCGCCGGATTTGGCTGCCCAGCGATCTCGCCAGAAGTCGCCGAGGGATCGTCATAGTCGGCGTGCGAGAGGCACGCTCCCAGCGCGTCGTCGTTGCAACCTGAAGCACGCGAGGGATCTCGCATCCGGTCCACCACATTTGCCCAGCACGGCGCGCCAGCTACAACCTGGACAACATCGTACGAGCGCATCTGTTGCGTCAGCCCCTGTCGCGGTCGATAGTGAGGGCTCAACTCTGAAGTGAGATCCCCAATGCCAGTGCTCGAGATAGCTACTTGTTGCCTGCACGTGAACGCCATGCGGGGAGGTCAGCCAAGATCTGGGGGCACGGAGCCGGCGACTAAACGGATCGGAGCTCGAAGTGGATAGGTCGTGCACCTCGACGGTGTGCCCCATGGACAACAGCCCTGACGCTAGCCAGGTTGTGACGGCAGGAACGCCCCCACCCACGGTATAGCCGTGTGTCAGTACGGCGATCCGCAATCCGGCGTCCTTCCTTCGTTGGGCCTCCAAGGGCGAGGGATTCCGGACGGCCCTACGGAGGCCCATCCGACATCCGACAACCCGCCGTCCGCAAAGACAGCGTTTACGGTGCTCAGAGTAGTGTCGTGGCCAAGACAAAACTGGCGGCGCTGGGCCGTCGCTAGACATCCACGGGCCAGGAAGACCAAGACACGAGATCCGCTCAGTCAGGATAGCGATGGAGAAGGGCCCTTGGCGGGTGCCCGACACGTGAATTGCCGTGACATCGTCGCCGACAACCATGATCTGGACTTGGCATCACCTTCGCAGGGGAGTGCGCGGGTCACAGAGGGTCCGGCACGCATTCGCGTTGTGCGGTCAGAACAACCGCGCAACTGGGGGCCATTGATGCGCGAGATCCTGCGGTTCGCCAGATCCGAGCCCATCACGACAACCTACCCTGCGCGAGGTGGCCGCGATCACGCTACAACGTCTTCAAGGATCGCCCGCAAGCGCACATCATAAGAGTGCTCATAGTGGGCGGCCGTAAGGCTCGATCCCCCCTTTCGTTCCGATCTACCTTCGCTGAGGAGTTGACGAACCTGTGACAGGAGTTCGTCATAGGTGCGATAGCAGAACAGTTCCTTGGGCGCGTTGATGATCAATGGTGGGCCGGTACTAAGAGAATGGTGGCCGCTGCAGGCAGCCGCCCTGAATAGCCGGCAATTGACCCCATCGAACTCGGCCGGATGCAAGTCGTCGAGGACTGCTGCAGCTTCGCGAAAGACCTTTGCCTTCTCTTCGCGGGCGATGTACCTGCCCGTGTGGGCCTCGAGCGACACTTGAAGGTCCTATCCAGGATGCCACCGGACGACCAAAGAGCTTGAGCTGCACCCCATCGCGCACCAGTCGATTAAGCAACAGGACTCGAGACGGGTACATGTTGCGAGCAACGACCACGTAAGGCTCTATTCCGGGTTCACCAATAGGTCGATGCCACTGCGGATTCCAGGCCTCTGGGAGGTAAGCCACGGGGAGACCTAGCAAGTCGGCAAGGCGAGGCACGACGATGGGCTCCTTAATGTAGACACGGTCGAACGGGGCCAGGAGCATGAGTTGCCGACCGAAGTTCGCAACTGCATCCGGGTACCAGAGCACAATCTTCGTACCACGAGCGCGGATCCCCGCGACCGTCTCGGGGCGCACTCGCGATCGACCGATATGACGACGTCAACATCTAGGTCGCTAACAGCATTGACTAGCTGCCATTGGGCTCGCGCCTCCAGGCGCGACGAAGCGCGCAGAGCCAGCGCGATCCCCGCATCGACATGACGGTGAACGACGTTCGCCGCACCCAGGGCTACGCCTTCGACGTTGAGCCGCGGAAGGGAATCAAGGACGTTCTCCGCGAAGTAGTCCGCGGCGATAGGACCGATAACCCCTACCCGCATCATGCCTTGACTACGTGTGATGGGCGTTTCATCAGCCGGGTAGCGGCGATCACATTTTCCTCCGAGACAGGCTCACGGCCATGTCCCACTGGCTGGTTACCAGAAGTTCATACCCTCCCCCAATCGCCTTCGTAGCGTCCCTATGGGTTCATCCACCAACGAACTGTAGGCAGGACGGCCAGTCGCTCCGGCAACACTGCAAGGTAATTACCCTCCCGAAAGGTCTCGAGCTCAAAGTGCCAAGCCGGGTAGAACTCGATCCCCTCTGAGGTCACCTTACCGAGTGTGTAACCGAGTGGGAGGAGCAACTCGAACGCATCGCGCAGTAAAACAACGGGCCTCTATCCAGCGCCAGTTGTACTCGAACTGCACCATTTCAATCGACTTTGCACGAAGGTGCTCTTTGGCTCCGCTGAGTACCGAAGCTCATGACCCTCTGCGTCCACCTTCAAGAGGGAGATCCGGTCAACCTGATTCCGAGCACAGTATCCATCAATCGTCACGCAGCTCCACGACTCCCGTACAGTAGACCTCATGGGGTCCGTGAACTCGGTCAGTGAATTCTGAATCTGGCCCCCTCGTGAAACGACATGGAGGTCGGCATGTCCTTCGCCATCCGAGACCGCCACTTGCTCGATAGTGACGCCTTGTCGCCCTGCCAGGGCGGCTCGAAGTCGATCCGCACTGTAGCCGGAGGGCTCGAAACAGTGGAGCCGGTCGACGTTGCCCGCGCAACAGAGACTCAGACCATTCCCCAAAGTGTGCGCCAACGTCGAGCACGGCACCTTGCGTGCCCCGCAGTGCGGCTGCCTGCACGAGTTGCTCACCATTGCGGCGAGTCACTTCGAAGTGTCTCCGCGCGCAACGTCGCCAAACCTCGCTAGCCTCACCATGTTGCGCCGACCAAACTCCACCTCCGCCCCGCGGACGGTTGCCAGCGCAGTTCTATGCGAGTTCACTTTGCCCCTTCCTGATGTCGAAACGTCAGGCTATCCGTACTCGGAATGAGCCTCGCCCAGTCGCGGTCG
>CAWGPZ010000004.1:0-335136 GCA_963824605.1 uncultured Actinomycetota bacterium
GGATTCTGGGGTTGAGCGTATGAGCGAAGTTGGTTGAAGAGCCTACGTTCGAGGAGCGATGCCCGAGCAGGGACGCGACCGGACGCGAAGACATCTGCCTGCGCCATCAACAGCTCAGCCACCCGGCCCACTGACGTCTCATGACCTTCGGGGCAGAGTTGGCCGGTCATGCCGGAGATTGCCGCGTCGAGAAGAACGGTCGCGGCGTCCTGCGCGTGCAGAAGATCCACGGCACTATCACTATGGATCTCCGGAGGCTCAGCCTGGGCTATCCGCTGGCAGAAGGTGGCCACAAATGAGTTGTAGTCGGGGCGACCAAGTTCACCGAAGAGATTGGGGAGCACAACGTCCGTGAAGGTGGTCGGCACGGCCTCGGAAAGTAGACCTGCTGCGGCCGCCTTCGACTCGCCGTAGGCGCCCCCGTGAAGGGCCTTTGTTGAGTTGGCATAAACCACATGTGGGTCGCCCTCGATTCGTTCGAGAGCCGCGGCAAGACCCTTTGCCAGTTTGGTGTTTGTGGCGGACACCTCTTGGTCATCTCCTCGGTTTGCACCAGCGAGATGAATGACAGCGTCTACCCCCTCTAGCGCGTTGAGAAGTCGGTCGCCATCCGAGAACGCTTCACGATCAATCGGGACGAGCTCCACATCAGTACGCGTCATGGCATTGCAGCGAACATGCCAGCCGAGGAACCCCTCCGAGCCGGTGACGGCGATACGCACAGCGTTACCGTCCAAGCTCGGATTGGATTTCGGGGAGCCCGGCAAGGAGGCTCTCGACCTCACTCACTGACAACTGCTCAGTGTTGTGAGAGTTGTAGTCGTCTATGTCCGCCTGCCCCGGTTCACCCTCGGAAAAGTAGAGCTCATAATTGAGATTGCGATCGTCGACAGGAACTCGAAAGTAGGTGCCCAGATCCTCGGCTCGTACCAGTTCTTCTCTGCTCGCCAAGGTCTCGTGAGCTTCTCCCCGTGCCTGGTCCCGATGACGGTCGTCGGGGTTGTCGAACCAAACATGTTGGTGATCGCCTCAGCTACATCACCCACCGTCGCCGCTGGCGCCTTACGCACAAATAGGTCACCCGGTCGGGCGTGCTCGAACGCGAACTCGACTAGATCAACGGCCTCGGGAAGCGACATCATGAAGCGGGTCATCGCCGGGTCTGTCACTGTCAACCCTTTGCCCGCCTTCGCCTGCTGGACAAAGAGCGGAAGAACAGATCCGCGCGAGTACATGACGTTGCCGTAACGCACAATCGCGACGGTAGTGTCCGACTGGCGGTGGTTTCGGGCATGGGCCTGTGCCACTTTCTCCATCATGGCTTTGGACATACCCATAGCGTTGATGGGATAGACCGCCTTGTCAGTACTCAGGCAGACGACAGTTCTCACCCCGTGCCGCTCGGCCGCCTCAACAACGTTCTCGCTACCCAGGATGTTTGTCCGGACCGCCTCAACGGGGAAGAACTCACATGACGGAACCTGTTTGAGCGCGGCAGCGTGAAACAGATAGTCGACACCCCGTGTGACTCTGTCCACGCTGTCAGCCGCTCGAACATCTCCCACATAGAAGCGCAGCCTGCTATCCGGAAAGCGGTGGCGCATGTCGTCCTGTTTGGCTTCGTCGCGGCTAAAGATCCGGATCTCACCACAGTCCGAATCTAGGAGTTTGCGGGCCATGGTTTGGCCGAACGAACCCGTTCCGCCGGTAATGAGTACGGTGCTCCCGCCAATCCCGCTAGACATTTCCTGCCCCTCGACTTGCGTGGTTCTCAAGAATCTCGATGATCTCTTCCTGCTGTTCGCTCGTAAGGTTGCTTCCGCTAGGTAGGCACAATCCTTGCGCAAACAACTGCTCACTTACGCTACCGCCGCGCATCTCCGACTTCGCGAAAACAGGCTGCAGATGCATCGGCTTCCAGATCGGGCGAGACTCAATCCCGCACGACTCCAATGCTCGCTGCGCGGACTCGGTGCTAAAAGGCGCCAGCATCGGGTCAATGGTGAGCACGGTCAGCCAGGCGTTGCTTTGCCCGAACGCGGCTTCCGGCATGACCTGAACCCCCGGCAAGGCACCGAGACTCCGTGAATAGTCCTCACGAATCGCACGTCGACGCGCGATCTTCTGTGGCAGACCCTCAAGCTGCGCTCGCCCAACTGCAGCAAGCAGGTTGCTCATCCTGTAGTTGAAGCCAATCTCGTGGTGCTCGTAGTGAACGACTGGCTCTCTTGCCTGGGTGGCCAGATACTTCACTCGCGAGGCGAAATCTTCATGTCGCGTGACGAGCATCCCTCCACCACTGGTCGTCATGATCTTGTTCCCGTTGAACGAGAAGACGCCGATCTCGCCAAAGGAACCCGCTGGCTGTACCCCGGTACGAGGCCCCCAAGGCTTCGGCGGCATCCTCGATCAGGGGGACGCCGTACTTCGCCACAAACTTCGCCAATCTGATCGTAGTCGGCGCACTGGCCGAAGATGTCGACGGCAATGACAGCCGCTGGCAGTCGTTCCGGCTCGGCGGATTGCTCAAGTTCGAGGGATAGGAGCTGGGGATCCATGTTCCACGAAGTTCGATCGCTATCAATGAACACCGGTGTGGCACCGCAGTAGGTGATTGCGTTAGCCGTGGCGACAAACGTAAGCGTCGAAGTAACTACGCGATCACCTGCTTCTACACCCAACACCTTGAGTGCCAGGTGAATGGCTGCCGTCCCGCTGCTCAGCGCAACCGCATGCGGTACTCCCACGAAGGCGGCGATCTCAGCCTCAAACCCATCTACCTCGGGCCCCAGTGGCGCCACCCAGCCGGAGTCGAACGCCCGTAGGAGATAGTCGCGTTCACGGGGCCCGACATCGGGGGGCGACAGATAGATGCGGGTCACAGCGAGACGTGAGTTGCGGCATCGCTGTGACAACAGCCGATCAGCGTGGCTCGCACCCTCTGCACTTGGCAGTCAGCGGGGATCTCCAGCGCGTCTGCCGCCGACAGAGGCGGGACTGCCACATGCGAGATCAACGGGTGGATCGGGCGCTCGTCCACCTCTCCGTCACCGAAGAGATCCTCGTCGAGCTTCTCGCCAGGACGGAGCCCCGTGTAGACGATCTCGATCGGGTCTGGCGACTGCGACACCAGCTGCTGGGCGACGTCGGCGATGCGAACCGGCTCCCCCATGTCGAGCACCAGGGCCTCTCCATCCCGACCGATCGCCGCAGCTTGAATGACCAGCTGCACGGCCTCCTGGACCGTCATGAAGTACCGCGTCACGTCCGGATCGGTGACCGTGACCGGGCCGCCGGCCTCAATCTGGCTCGCGAATGCGGTGAGCACCGAACCTCGACTGCCGAGGACGTTGCCGAATCGCACGCTCAGGTACGTCCCACCGTCTGTCTCGGCAGCGATCTGAGCCGTCAGGCGCTCAGCAATCCGCTTGGAGTAGCCCAACACGCTGATCGGGTTGGCTGCCTTGTCGGTCGAGATGTTGACGAACGTGGCGACGCCGATGGACTGAGCTGCGCGCAGGACGGTCAGCGTGCCCCACACGTTGCTCTTGACCGCCTCCGCCGGGTACTTCTCCAGCAGTGGCAGGTGCTTGAGCGCCGCTGCGTGGAAGACCACCTCTGGTCGTCGGTCGTCAAAGACCTCCTTCACGCGAGCCTCGTCGCGAATGTCGGCAAGCACCGTGCTGTCGTCATCCAGCATTGCGCGGCCATGCAGCGCAAGCTGAACCGCATGCAGCGCCGACTCGTCTCGGTCGAGCATGATGAGCTCGGCCGGGTCGTAGCGGTAGATCTGCCGACACAGCTCAGACCCGATCGATCCGCCGGCGCCTGTCACCAGGACGCGCTTGCCACGAAGCGTGTGCGCGATGGAGTCGAGGTCGGTCTCGATCTGGTGCCGGCCAAGCAGGTCGGCCTCGTTGATGTCGCGGATGTCGGCCGAGCTGATCTTTCCGTCGATGATCTCGCTGACGGACGGGATCACCTTGACCGCCAGCCCGGCACCCGAGGCGATGGCGTTGACGTCACGGATCAGGGCGGCGTCCGCGCGCGCGATCGCGATGATGAGCGTAGTCGCACCGGTCTTGCTGGCGGCGGTCTCGATGTCGTTGCGAGTGCCCATCACGTGGACGCCGCTGACCCGGCGGTTCTTGAGCATCGGATCGTCGTCCAGGATGCCCACGGGGAGATAGATGCTGTACGGGTCACGGATCATCGACTGCACGACCTGAGTGCCACCGTCACCGGCGCCGAAGACGAGCGCTTTGGTGGCCGTCTCCGCGTCAGGGCGCAGCGAGCGCTCGAGCAGGTAGCGCCACACGTAGCGGACGGCGAACATCAAGATCAAGGCGACCAGCGAACCCATGAGCGGCGTACTCGCCGGGATAGGACGGTCTTCGAACGCAAAGTAGTCGAAAGCGGTGAGGATCAGCCCCACGCTGATGACCGCGGCGGAGAGCCCGGAGACCTCATCGAAACTTCCGTAGCGGTAGCGGCCGCGGTACAGGTGCAGGAAGTGCCCGATCAGGAACTGCAGCAGGATTGCCGCGACGGCGAAGCCAGCAACGGCCAGGAACTCGACCTCGTCGATCACGAAGTCGAACCGGGCCAGGGCTGCGAAGGTGAGACCGAAGAACCAGGCGACGCCATCGACGAGCAATCGGTAGAAGTCGCGGCGCGAAAGAAATCGCGGAGCTGAGGTGGATGGTGTTGCCGTCTGACTCACGGTTCCCCTGTACGTTCTGCGACCGGTTTATCGTCTGCGCCCCGTAGGCTACGGGATTCACTCCCACCTCCGCAGTGCCCAGGGGCCTTCTGACCATCTAACTTCTACCGTGAGGGAAGTAACAGGCCCAAGCGGATCTCAACGTCACCGTGAGTCACCGACACGTCGCCCACTCGAGGCCGGCAAGGCGGGATACTGGCCCGGTGACAGAGAGTGAGGCTGTGCCAGTCAGCCCGGTGGCCTGGATCCAGCTACTCCACGCCGAGGTCTGCTGGACCCTCCGCAAGGCCGGCGTCCGAGCCTTGGTCATCAAGGGGCCCACCATCGCCGACTGGCTCTATCCCGACGAGGCGCGTGTCTCCGCCGACGCCGACATCCTCGTCCCACCCGCCCAGTACGACCTCGCCGTCGAGACGCTTGTCCGCCGGGGCTTCGTGGACTACGCCGAGGGATATCGAGATTCGGAGCGCACTGCTCACGCGCTGACCTTCACCCGCACTGACCCGGCCGTCGGCGGCCATCAGGTAGACCTGCACTACTTCTTTCCAGGCATCGATGCCGATCCAGGTATCGCTTTCGAATCGTTGTGGAACCGCCGAGTGTCTGCACTCACGGCGGGCGTGGACGCCTGGCATCCCGACCTGCCCTCCCGCCTGCTCATCATCGTGCTGCACGCCGCGCGAGGGGCGCTGACACCCAAGGTGCTCGAGGATCAGCGACGAGCCTGGAACCAGGAAGGCATTCGAGCTCTTCCGCCAGGCGCGGGCGCTAGCCGAGGAACTGGACGCTCTGCCGGCCTTCCGGGTTGGCCTCGAGTCCCTGGACGAGACCCGCCACCTAGTTGGGGAGCTGGGCTTGGATGAGGTTGAGGTACCGGCCTCTTGGAGACTCCGCAACGAGGGAGCCAGCGGCACCGCCGTACATCTCGAGGCGGCTCTGGAACGACCCTGGCGCCAGCGGCCGGCCTTCGTCGTTGAGCTGGCTGTTTCCGTCGCCAGCTGTTCTTCGGCTCCGCGACGCCTCCGTGGGAGACGGGCCATGGGAACTCAGCAAGGCGTACGCCTCACGCCTCGCAGCTGGCGGGCGGGCGTTGCCTGGCGCGGTTCGCGCAGTGCGCGATGCCCGTCGTCGCCAGTTGCCGTAGGAGCTCCATTGCATACCTAGCGAAGCAGGCGACAGGCACGCGTACCCTGGGGCAATGCCGTTCACCGTCAGCCACGTCGCCGCCGTGCTGCCGGCTGGGCGCTTCCCGCTGCTGCGGGCGCCGTTGATCATGAGCGCCTTCATCGTCGGAGCGATGTCGCCCGACGCTTCGTACTTCGTGCCGGTGAGCTCATGGATCCCGAGCTACGCCTGGAGCTACCACAGCCACACCTGGTCCGGGCTCCTCCTGGTCGACATCCCAGTGACCCTGATCTTGGTCGCCGTCTACTGGGCGGTGCTCGCCGCTCCACTGCGAGCACTCGCGCCTCGCAGCGTCCGGGCACGGTTGCCGCGTCACGTGCTGCGGCCACACCGGGCGGCTCCGCTGCAGACCGCTGCGCTGCTCGTGTTCGCCGCTGGCTTCGGCGCGGCCACGCACATCGTGTGGGACGCGTTCACGCACGAGGGGCGGTTCGGCGTGATGGCCGTGCCGTTGCTGCAGCTGCCGCATGTCTTCGGTCCGCTACCGGCGTACCGGGTGTTGCAGTACGCCAGCTCGGTGATCGGGTTGGCGCTGATCGCATGGACGCTAGTGCGCTGGTACCAGCGGACGCCGGCTTCCGCCGCGGTGTCGCCGGGTCTCGGCTGGCGCTGGCAGCTCGCCTTCGGCGGCTCGGTGGCACTGGCTGGCGCCTTGGCCTGGTGGTCCGTCCGCGGCCTGGCGGTCGGCATGAGCGACCTCTACGACGTTCGCGTGCTGCTGTATGGCGGCGTCACTAGATCGATCGCGTTCATGGCGTTGGTGGCCGTGGCGGGTGCGCTGATGGCGCAGCCCGCTCTGGCGCGCGCGGAGTCAACGAACCACGTCTGACGGCGCAACCTAGGAACCGCGGAGGACGATGCTCCAGAGGGTGGCCTTCTTGGTCTGTCCGTTGGCTGTGGCGGTCAGGCCTTGCCGTGGCCCCACCGGTGAGGCTGCTCCGTCGTCGGTGAGCAGCGAGGTGACCCGCCCACCGTTGGCGGTGTTGTAGGCGTCAGCCCGCACCTGCTGCCCGGACGGGGCCGCCCAGCTGCTCGTCGCCGACTGCCGGGAAGTGTTCGACGTCCGATCGGCCCAGTACGACACCACCCACGAACCGTCGGTGGGAACCGTCACATCAGGCGTCGTGTGCTCACCCACATACGAACCACTGGACTCAACAGCTGAAGTGAACGCACTCACCGGTGGACTGCCCACCCCGGAGTACGCCGCCACCGTCACCGTGTTCGGCGCACTCTGAGGGACACCAGCAGAGTTCAGCAACGCCACCGGAACACGTCTGGCCGGCATCAGCGGCCGTGGCCTGCCGCCAGTAGACGTCGGTGCGGAGCTCGTTGTCGATCTCGGTTCCCAGCAACGTCCAACCCCCGGAACCGCCGGCGTCCGCGAACTCCCGTTGCTCACGAACAACAGCAGCGTGTCTCCTGCACCGGTCGACGCGGGAATCGTCACCGCAGGATCAGCCGACGCCGACCCACCCACCGAGTCAGCCCCACCAAACGCGACCGCACCGGCCACCGGTTCGGTGACCGACGCCGTACCCGTCACCTGGCTGCTGACTCCCCGATCATCGGTCACCGTCAACAGCACCAGGTACTCACCCTCACCCGCATACGAGTGTGACGTGTGACGCCCAGTCGACACCGAACCATCACCCAACACCCAGTCATACGACACGATCGACCCGTCGACGTCTGAGCTGGCCGAGGCGTCAAGATCACACGTCAACCCCTGACACGACACGGAGAAGTCAGCCACCGGTGCCTGATTCGTCGCCACAACCGAACTGCTCGTGGACGCAGTGTCCCCCCGGTTGTCCGTCACCGTCAGCGTCACCACGAACGTGCCATCGCTCTCATACGTGTGCTCGACCATCCGCCCAGCACCACCGGACCCATCCCCAAAATCCCACCCAAACCCAACGACCGAACCATCCAGATCGCTACTACCCGACCCATCAAAAGAACACCGAGCACCCAAACAGTCCACAGAAAACACCGCCACCGGCGACACATTCGGACCCGGCGGAACAACGATGTCAGGGGTAATTAGTCGGACTGCGCTGTTGAAGGTGTCGGCCACGTAGAGGTTTCCCTGAGCGTCGATGGTGACGCCCCTCGGATTGGTCAACCGGGCAGCGCCAGCGGGCCCGTCATCACCGCCGTACCCGGACTTGCCGGTGCCGGCAACGGTCGTGATGATGCCCGTCGTCAGATCGACCATTCGGATCCGGTGGTTGTTGCTGTCGGCGATGTAGATCGCCTCGGTGCCGACCACGCCGACGCCCCGCGGAAAGCGGAGATCAGCCGCAGTCGCCTGACCACCGTCACCGCCGTAGCTCGCTACTCCGGTTCCGGCGATCGTCGTGATGCTGCCGCCTGGCGTGAAGCGTCGGATCCGGTGATTTCTGGCGTCTGCGACGTAGATGCGCCCGAGCGGATCGACGTCGATGCGCTGCGGATAGTCCAACTTGGCGGCTGTCGCCGGGCCACCGTCGCCGCCGAACCCCGACTCACCGGTGCCCGCCACCGTGGTGATGATGCCCGTGGCGAGATCGACTGCGCGGATCCGGTTGTTGCCCCCGTCGGCGATGTAGAGCGTGTCCCCGAACAGCGCCAGACCTTTGGGGTTCTTGAGCCTGGCCGAAGTCGCCGGCCCACCATCGCCACCAAACCCGGACCTTCCGATCCCGGCGATCGTGGAGATGACGCCGTCCAACCCGACTTGCCTCACCCGATGGTTGGCTGAGTCAGCGATGAACATCACGCCCGAGTCGTCGACCAAAACGTCGTGTGGCCAGTAGATCGTCGCCGCCGTGGCCTGCTGGCCGTCACCGTTGTAGCCGGAGTTGCCGGTCCCCACGACCGTGGTGATGGTGCCGTCGGGGGCCACGCGACGGATTCGGTGGTTGTAGGTGTCGGTGATGTACAGGCTGCCGTCCGGCCCAAGGTCGGTATCGCGCGGCTGGTTGATCCGGGCCGTCGTCGCCTGGCCTCCGTCCCCCGAGAACCCAGCCACGCCGTAGCCTGCGAAGGCGGTGATGGTGGACTCCGCCGTCACCAATGGGACCGGGGAATCTGCGGCGGAAGGGGACGCGATCGCGGCCAGCGCGAGCCCTGTGCTCAGCGCGAACGCCGCGACGACGGCGGTAACCTGACGAGGGCGAACGTGTGACGGCACGAAGGACACTTCGCGTTCCCTTCACTCATTTGGGCTAATAGTTCACCCACTTGGCCCAACGTACTCGCCCTTCAGTTGTGGATTCCTCACCGACAGCACCGTTCACAAGCCACACACCCCCGTCGATGAGGACGTGGGCGTCCCCGCGGTCACTGATGTCACACGTTTGGCCTAGTCCCAACGAACTAGACCCGTTCGCAGTATCAGTCCGTCCGTTCAGGGGGGCGATGACGGGTTCAACACCCACGTTGGAGGCTCGCCATGCGACTGCCACGGCTGGTACTGCCGATGGCGTTGATGATGGTCCTGTCAGTCGGTGCGGCGCTCGTCGTCACCTTCAGCGCCGAGGCCGCACTTCAGGGCGACAAGAAGGCACTGGTCAGCACCACACTCGTGAAGACGAAGGTGGCGCACGACCTCCGGGGGTACAAGGCGCCGTCGCACGACGTCCACACCGCGGGGTAGCTGGCGGGACCGCTGGCCCGGCTCGCCGGGGGACGCTCAGCGCAGTCGACGATCATCACCGGGCTACACGGGGCTCAGCACGACCGTGCCGCCAGCGGTAGGTGAGGCCGCAGCGCCGATCGACGAGCCCACCCTCGACTCGTCGTTCTTCCACGTGCGCATCGGGCGTGCCTCCCGATCCGGGCCCCCCGACGCACCCTAGGCTGGCGTCACACTCAGGGAGGGTGAAGCATCCGGATGCGCTTTTTCAGTACAGGTCGTCGCACGCGGCTCACGCCAACCATCGCCGTCACGTCGGCCGGGGTCCTGGCAGCCACCAGCTTCTTCGCCCTCGGATCCACCCCCGCACTAGCGGCCGGTCCCTGCGCGACGCCGGGTGCCCAAGGCCCAGGCGGCACGCTGAGCGGGGTCGTCAACACCTACTACCCGGGCGTCGGTTCTGCCGCCTCGGGGGCGACGACCCTGAGCGTCGGAGCACCCAGCGGTGCCGCCGCCCCGATCGCCTCCGGCGACATGCTGCTCGTCATACAGATGCAGGGTGCCGACTTCGACTTCACCAACACCGACTCATACGGTCACGGACCGCCCCCGGCCACGCCCGCCTCCGGCTACACGGCGCTCAACACCACTGGTCGCTACGAGTACGTGATGGCGACGTCTGGCGTCAGCGCCGGATCGGTCGACATCTCCGGCCTCGGCACCGGAGCCGGGCTCGTCTACAGCTACACGTCGGCCGCAGCGACCGGCACCGCTGGTCAGCGCCGCTTCCAGGTGATCCGCGTTCCCCAGTACACGACGGCCACCACGAGCAACGCCCTCACCGCCGCGCCCTGGAACGGCACCGTCGGAGGCGTCCTCGCCCTCGACACTGCCGGGGCCCTGACGTTGTCGGGCACCGTCAGCCTCGATGGGCTCGGCTTCCGCGGTGCACCTGGCATCCAACGCGGTGGCGCAGGGGGCCTGGCCAACACCGATCGCGTGACCAGCGCGACCTTGGCCGCCAACGGCAACAAGGCAGAGGGAATCGCCGGGACGCCGCTCGGAACGAGCGCCGGAAACGGCTACCCCGGTGGGGACGCCGCACGTGGCGCGCCGGGCAATGCCGGCGGTGGCGGAACTGACGGTCGACCCTCGAACAACGACGAGAACTCCGGCGGCGGGGGCGGCGGCAACGGGGGCGACGGCGGACAAGGTGGCAACACCTGGAGCAGCAACCTGCCCCGCGGCGGCTACGGCGGCGTGCAGCTGCCGATCGGCCCGGCCCGTGTCTTCCTCGGCGGCGGAGGCGGCAGCGGCAGCACCAACAACTCCAACAACCCGAATGCCAGCGGCGCAGCCGGTGGTGGCATGGCGCTGATCCGCGCCGGGTCGATCGCAGGCACCGGCACCGTCTCGGCCAACGGCGCAGACGCTTACAACCTCACTCCTAACGATGGAGCCGGCGGCGGAGGTGCGGGCGGCACCATCGTCCTCACCTCCCCGAGCGCATCGCTGGCCGGTGCCACGCTGCGCGCCAACGGTGGTCGCGGTGGAAATGCCTGGGCCACGCAAGCAGGCGCCGGCAGTGCGCACGGTCCTGGGGGCGGCGGTGGCGGTGGCGCCATCATCACCTCCAGCGCACCGACGTCGACGTCGGTGACCGGCGGGGCCAACGGCATCACCACCACCGGCAATCTCAACTACGGAGCGACCCCGGGAACGGGGGGCTCCACATCCACCACGTCGCCCTCCACCATCCCCGGCGTCAGCGGCGGTGCTGAGTGCGCCGACCTCACCATCACGAAGACCGGACCGGCCACAGTCACTGCCGGCGGGGCCGTGGCGTACCAACTCGTCGTTGCCAACAACGGCCCGTCGGCCGCCAGCACGGTGTCGGTCACTGACACGCTGCCGGCCGGGGTCACCTTCGTCAGTGTCTCGGCGTCGAACGGTGGCTGGACGTGCAGCAACGCCGGCAACGCCTCGGTCACCTGCGACCGCCCGAACTGGAACAGTGGCGCGTCCACCACGTTCACCATCAACGTCACGGCGCAGAACCAAGCAGGCACCATGACCAACAGTGCGTCGGTGTCGTCGACCACCCCCGACCCAGATCCCGGCAACAACACCGACAGCGCGGACACCACCGTGAATGCCTCCGCCGACCTGGCCGTGACCAAAGCCGGCCCGGCGACCGTGGTTGCGGGCGGCAGCGTCTCGTACACCGTGGACGCCACCAACAACGGCCCGTCCAACGCATCGAACGTCACCCTCACCGACACCCTGCCTGCCGATGTCACGTTCGTGTCGGTGACCCCGTCGAACGGTGGCTGGACGTGCAGCAACGCCGGCAACGCCTCGGTCACCTGCGACCGCCCGAACTGGAACAGTGGCGCGTCCACCACGTTCACCATCGTCGTGACGGCACCGAACCAGACGTCCACGCTCACCAACACCGCGTCGATCACGTCCACCACGCCAGATCCCGACCCCGGCAACAACACCGACCGTGCCACCACGGGCGTGGACCCCTCTGCCGACCTGCGCCTGCAGAAGTCGGGGACGGCGACCGTCGACCCGGGCGAAACCATCCGATACCGACTCACCGTCACCAATGACGGGCCATCGGACGCCGCCGACGTCAGCGTCACCGACACCCTCCCGGCCGGCGTGACGTTCGTGTCAGCGAGTGGATCCGGCTGGACGTGCGCCAACGCCGGAAGCGTCTCGGTCACCTGCAGCCGGGGAACCCTCGCTGCAGGTGCTACCGCGCCCCGGCTCAACGTGCGCGTCACCGCCCCCGACGGTGGGGCTCAGCTGACCAACACCGCCACGGTCACCTCGTCCACACCTGACCCCGACCCCAGCAACAACAGCGGCACGGCGGCGACGCGCGTCGCGAACGCCGCCGATCTGTCGATCGTGAAGCGCGGACCAGCCACTGCCGAACCGGGCTCGACGATCAGCTACGTGCTGCGGGTCTCGAACGCCGGGCCGGACGCCGCGCGCGACATCCGGGTGACCGACACCCTGCCCGACGGCGTCACGTTCGTGTCGGCGGCCGGCTCCGGATGGCGATGCACCAACCAAGGCAACAGTGCGGTGACCTGTGACCGCGACCGCCTGGCTGCTGACACGACCGCACCTGATCTGACCATCGTCGTTCGCACACCTACTGACGACGGCGACATCACGAACGCGGCCGCCGTCAGCGCCGGCACCTTCGACCCGACGTCGAACAACAACTCGGGGACAGCGGCCACGACCGTCGAGAAAGCCGACACACCCAACGGCGGCACGATGCCGGACACCGGCGCCCAGGGTGTGCAGTCGCTCACTGCTCTCGCAGTTGCGCTGCTCACGATGGGCGCGGTGTTCTTCGGCTTCGGCTACCGGCGTCGCGAGTCCACTGGCTGACGTCAGCCTGTCGCGCTCGCAGCGTTGCCGGGGGTGGACGGGTTCTTCCCGAGCAGCCCGCCAACGGTGACGGTGCGGCGTCAACCAGGTGCGCACTCGACGGCGAATCTCCGCAACCAGG
This sequence comes from uncultured Actinomycetota bacterium, assembly GCA_963824605.1. Lineage (GTDB taxonomy): Bacteria > Actinomycetota > Actinomycetes > JAHEKZ01 > JAHEKZ01 > JAHEKZ01. The sequence continues at coordinate 13,069 of CAWGPZ010000004.1, forward strand.
TGAGCACTCGGCGAGCTTGGGGGTCAGTCGAAGCGTGGCTCACGCAGGTCGATGAAGGTGATCTCGCCGTCGAGCATGTTTTCCCACTCCGACGCCGTTGGGTCGTCCGGCATCTCCTCCTCGCCCTTGCGGGCGGCGTCCTCGGAGGTGAAGTAGATGACCTGAGTGAACTGCCGGTCGCCGTGCCAGGCCGCTAGCCCGCCAAGAATGTCCGGACGCGCCTTCTGCAGCTCTTGCTCCATGTGCTCGGCCGTTCCGCGCATCTTGTCGGGGTCTACCGCGCGCCCCCGCATGACCTGCACGAAGCCGGCGCTGTCAGACCCGCCTCCCAGCATCGCGTCCACCTCGGTGCAGTCGGTGAAGTCGACGTCACCGTCGAAGGCGGACGTCATCGACTGCCACCACTCACTCTGTTCGGGGCGGTCGCTGTTCTTGCGCGCCGCCTCCTCAGACTCGAAGCGGGCGATCGCGATGAAGTTGCCGTTGTCGTCAATGCCGCTGGTTGACCCGAGGAACCCTGTGGCGCGCGGCTTGAAGTCGCGGCTCCACGCGTCCATCTGCTTGTCCAGAAGTTCCGGGTCCTTCACTTTCCCTTGCATGATCTGTACGAACACTGGGCTACCTCCGACGCGTGCGTCGCCACACCGGGTGGCGTAGCGCCCCATCGGCCAGCATGGCCCGGAACCGGCCAGATTTCTAGGGGCGGTATCGGATCCCGGCGCCAGACCCCTGGACCCGCGCGGACCACGGGCGTAGTTTCGGGGCCGAGGTGATGGCGATGACCGCCCCCGACCAGCTCCAACGCTTCCTCACCGCACAACAAGCCTTCGGCTCCGTCGTCCACCGCGTAGGCGCTGACCAGTGGTCGAACCCCACACCGTGCACCGAGTGGGACGTCCGGGCCCTGGTGAACCATCTGGTCTACGAGCAGTTGTGGGCGAAGCCCATGCTTGACGGCGTCACTGTCGCTGAGGTCGGCGACCGGTTCGACGGCGACCTGGTGGGCAGCGACCCGGCCTCCGCCTGGGATCTGGCTGCCAAGGAGTCGGCCGCGGCCTTCTCGGCCCCTGACGCGCTCGACCGAACGACCAACTCGTCGAGGGGGCCGCTGCCCGCTCGGCAATACATCGGCGAGATGACGATGGACCTGCTGGTGCACCGCTGGGACCTCGGCCAGGGCATCGGCGACGAGCAGCGGTTCACCGACGACGAGCTGGCCCAAGTCGAGGCCATGGTGACCGCGTTGCAGCCGATGCAGGAACAGCTGCAGGCTGCCGGAGTGTTCGGCCCACCGGTGGCGGTGGACGCCGGCGCCGATGCGCAGGCACAGGTACTCGCGGCGATGGGGCGTCGCGCGTAGGCGTCCACCAGGTGCGCACTCGGCGCCGAATTCCGTCACCCAGGTGAGCACTCGGCGGGCTTGGGTGGGCGCACTTGGAAGGGCCCCTTGATCATTACGGGTCATCTTTGGTTGGTCATCGTTTAAGTGGAACCTATGGGCGTACCTTGCGCGACAGACCCGACGACACGGCGTTCACCCCACCTACGCGGACGCCCTCGTTGCTTAACGGAGGGACAGGTTGTGAAGGCATCCCCCACGCTCTCCGCCTCAGTGCTCGGCGCCGCCCCCTTTTGAGCCTCTGCGCCAAGCACCATCACGGCCGCCTTCGTAACGATTCCGGAACGCGGGCGCGCAAGGGTCCACCTATGGCGTGCACGGCATCACGCCCCACGCCCATACAGTTCGATGAAGGGACTGGAAGTGAAAGCACATTCGAAGATGGCTGCGCTCGTCGTGGCCTCTGCAGTCACGGCGGCCGGTCTCGCACTAGCGCCCGCTGCCGCAACCGCCGACGCTGGTCCGACCGCCGCCCGTCCCGGCGCACCGGAGAAGCCCAAGATCGTCAAGATCAAGGCCACCGACCGCAAGGTGACGGTGAACGATGAGCAGTTCCGCCCCGGAGTCACGGAGTTCCGCGTGACGGACACGCCCAAGCGCGGCTCGACCATCATCATCGTGAAGACCGACAACCTCAAGCGCGTCTTCAACCTGCTCGGCAAAGCCTTCTCCGGTGAGCCAGGCAGCGCGGACGCCATGAAGAAGTTCGACCGCATCGTCACGATCTACGGTGGTGGCGGAAAGGGCGCGCGCTGGCAGGTCAAGCTGTCGCAGGGCTCCTACTTCCTGCTCGACACCAAGACGGACAACCTCGGCACGTTCACAGTCAAGGGCGACCGTCGCGGCGCGAAGATGCAGAAGGCCGACAGCACGATCACGACGACCAAGGACAACCAGTTCCGCACCTCCGGACGCCTCACCGGCAAGTGGGTCGGATTCCACAACAACTCCCGCGAGATCCACTTCGTGGAGGCCCAGCGAGTTGCCGAGCGCGTTACAGGCAGTGATGTCCGCGAGGCCCTGGAGTCTCCGAAGCAGCCGAAATGGATCAAGCCGGGAGGGTTCTTCTTCGAGGTGCAGTCGCCGGGCATCGAGACCGTCTACCGGCAGGACGTTGCCGAAAGCAAGTACCTGCTGCTGTGCTTCATGCCGAGCGAGGAACAGGACGGCGTCCCGCACGCGATGATGGGGATGTGGAAGCTGGTGCACGGCGGATAGCCCACCGTGAAGCGACCTACTGGGCTGTCGATGGCGGTGAGCGCACTTGCGCTCACCGCCATCGCCACCGTCGTGGTCGCCCCAGGGACAGGCGGCGTCTGCCGGCCCCTGCAGCGACATTCGCAACGACGCGAAGAAGGCAAAGTGCCAGCACAGCCTGCTCGGTCACACCTACTCGATTCACGACATGGGAATGATGGACTACGGGGGCGGTAGCACGAAGTACAAAGGAACCGTAAGAAGCGTGGCCAAGCTCCGCGGGCCGGATGGCCCGCCGGACGTCTCGTACACACTCACCACGGCGTTCGAACGCGACAAGGTGGGCGGACGCCGGCAACGGGTCTTCACAATCAACGGGAGCACGCCAGGGCCGGTGATCGAAGCCGAGCAGGGCGACCTCGTGCGTGTGATCCTGCGCAACCGCAACATCTCGGCCGGGACGACGATCCACTGGCACGGCATCGATGTGCCGAACGGTGAGGATGGCGTCGCCGGCGTCACGCAGAACGCCGTCCTCCCCGGTGACACGTTTGTCTACCGCTTCCGTGCCAAGGACGCCGGCACCTACTGGTACCACTCACACCAGTACTCGGAGAAGCAGGTGAAGCAGGGCCTGATCGGAGCCGTTGTCATCCGGCCACGCGGCTCACCCGTTCCCCCCGCATCGGCGAAGGACGTCACTGCGCTGGTCCACAGCTACGGCGGCCGCAACACCATCAACGGCCGAACCGGGGAACGACCGGTCAGCGGTGACGTCGGAGGGCGCAGGATCCGGTTCGTGAACACGAACCAGACGGCCATCCTCGTGGCCTCCAGCGTCCCCTACAAAGTGGCCGCCCTCGACGGCATCGACCTCAACGGACCGACGACGCTGGACACGCAGACCTACGTCGAGGTGCCGGCCGCCGGTCGGGTCGACATCGTGCTCGGTGCGGCGGCCACGTCCGCCCGCGTCGGGATCGTGAACGGGCCGAGCCTGGTGCTGGGAGGCGGGTCGCCCCCGAAGTTGGCCGTCAGCACGATGTTCGACCCGCTGGACTACGGCGCCCCAGACCCATCGGTCGACACGCCCGCACCCGACCGGAAGTTCGACTACATCGTGGGCCAGAAACGCGGCTACCTGGACGGGAAGTTCGGCACCTGGTTCACCATCAACCGGAAACTGATCCCCGACGTCCCCATGTTCATGGTCAAGCCCGGCGAGACGGTCCGCGTGCGGTTCAAGAACAACACCACCATCGACCACCCGATGCACCCACACGGTCAACACATGCTCGTGCTCTCACGCGACGGCGTCCCGGCCAGTGGTTCACCGTGGGTCGTCGACACCCTCGAGGTGCACCCGGGCGAGACCTACGTGGTGCAGATCACCACCGACAACCCCGGTGACTGGATGTTCCACTGCCACATCCTGGCCCACGCCAACGCCGGCCTGATCACACACCTGTCGTACATGAACGTCAAGAATCCCTTCCGCATCGGCGTGATATCGCGCAAGCTCACCAATCACCCGGAATAGGGCTTCGGACTACAGGATGACACCGCGTGGGTCGCCGAGCTCCGGGTCGCCGAGCACGTCGTTCGCGATGGCCACGGAGTGGAACCAGTCGTAGGCGACCGCCTTGACGCCGAGCAGCGTGACGCCCTCGGCGCGCAGGCGGTTCAGACCCTGGGCGTGACTGGCGCCAGGTGATGCAACCGCGTCCTCGACCACGGTCACGTGCCAGCCGTGCTCCTGCAGGCCGATCGCTGACTGAGCAACGCACACGTCCGTCTCGAGTCCGACCAGAACCGCAGTGCGGCGGCCGGTGCTGGCGATGTCGGCGAGGATCTCGGGGTCGCCGGTCAGCCCGAACGTGGGCTTGACGTGACGCACGGTTCCGGGCGGCAGCACGGCGCTGATCGGCTCGGCGGTGGGACCGTTGTGGTCGGGCTCCTCTTCGGTGACGACGACGGGGATATCGAGCCTGCGCGCGACGAGCACGAGCCAGCGGATGCGGTCGACGACGTCGGCGGCAGTATCGGCGTCCACCTTGTCGAGGAAACCGGCCTGAGCGTCGACAACGACAAGGACGGAGTCATCACGGTCGAGAAGCGGCATGCCTCAGCGTTGCACACCGCGTGTGCTGCTTGGCGCTGAGCCGTCCGACCAGCAGACGCGGCCGCACACCCCGAACGGGCCAGTTCCGAGGGGCCCGAATGCACTGTTGATCAAGTTCGGTGAACAGGCCTACGGTGTCGTCGACGAGTCAAAGGAGGCATGGCCATGTTCATGGTTGCCTACGAAGGGGTGCCTCGATGAAGACTGCCTACCGAGTGTTCGCCTACCTCATCGCCCTCGAGGTTGTGGTGCAGGCCTCGATGATCGCGTTCGCGCTTGCCGGGCTTGGTATCTGGGTCGACAAGGACGGCGGGGTGCTCGACAAGGCTGCCATGGAGAGCGACCTCGAGTTCACCGGCGTCGTCGGCTTCATGGTGCACGGCCTGAACGGCATGATGCTCATCCCGGCGCTCGCGCTCGCCTTCGTGATCGTCGCGCTGTTCGCCAAGATTCCCAGAGGTGTCGCCTGGGCGCTCACCACCCTCGGGCTGGTAATCCTGCAGGTGACGTTGGGTCTCTTCGGCCACGAAAGCGCCTACTTCGGCATGCTGCACGGCATCAATGCCCTCGTGCTCTTCTCAGTCGCCGTCATGGCCGGGAAGCGGGTGCGCACCGATGCAACGACCGGCGATCACGCAGCCAACGCCCCGGCGTCCAGCTGACCCGACCCGGCTGGCGGACGCGTGAGGCGCAGGTGGCGATTGGTCGTCGCCTGTCTGGTCACGTTCGCCCTCCTCGCGCCGCTGGCCTGGCTCTGGTGGAACAGCCGGCTGCCAAGCGAGTACTCCGTGATGGACATGGGGTACGCCGACTTCGGCGGCGGACCAGGCGCGTCGGCGTCCGACGGCGGGCACAGTGCGCACCAGGGCGTCAGCATCGAGACGCTGACCGTCGCCGATGACAGACCGGCCGACGTCGAATACGAGTTGGTCGCGCGGCAGGAGACGTTCACGCTGGCGTCAGGCCGATCGGTCGACGGCTACACCCTCAACGGTGGGTCGCCAGGGCCAACGGTGCACGCTGACGAGGGCGACCTCGTGCAGGTCACGCTGACCAACGAGTCGGTGCCGGATGGGGCGACGTTGCACTGGCACGGAGTCGACGTGCCGAACGCGATGGACGGGGTCGCCGGGGTCACGCAGAACGCGGTGATGCCTGGTGAGTCGTTCACCTATCGGTTCGTCGCTGACCAGGTGGGCACCTACTGGTACCACTCGCACCAGGTGTCGCACGAGCAGGTGATCGGCGGGCTGTTCGGCGGGGTCGTCTTCGATCCGGTGAACGCCAGCGTGGGCGGCGCTGATGTCGACGTCACGGCGATGGTGCACATCTACGACGGAACCCGCACGGTCAACGGTCTCGAGGGCGACGTGCCGACCGAGGTGGCGTCCGGCGCCGTCGTGCGGGTGCGGGTGGTGAACACCGACAACGGACCCATGTCGGTATGGACGTCCGGCTCTCCCTACCGCGTCCTCGCGGTGGACGGTTACGACGTCAACGAACCTGACGTCGTGGACGGCGCGGCGATCACCGTCACCGCTGGTGGACGCGCCGACCTCGAGATAGAGGTGCCGGCGTCGGGGGCCAGGCTCGAGCTGGGCGGCAACACCGCGCTGCTGCTCGGCGAAGGGGCTGCGTCGGTGTCGGAGGAGCCGGCGCCGCGCGAGTTCGTCGACCTGCTGAGCTACGGCTCGCCGGCGCCGCTCGGCGTCGACCCCGACGACGCGGACCGGCAGTTCGAGTACGTCGTCGACCGGCGTCCGGGCTTCCTCGACGGCAAGCCCGGACTCTGGTGGACGGTCAACGGCAATCTGTACCCGGACGTCCCGATGTTCACCGTCTCAGAGGGCGACGTCGTGACCATGCGGATCGAGAACAAGAGCGGGGACGTGCACCCGATGCACCTGCACGGCCATCACGCGGTCGTGCTCGCTCGCAACGGTGACCCTGCCACCGGCAGCCCATGGTGGGTCGACTCGCTGAACGTCGTGGACGGTGAGACGTACGACATCGCGTTCGTCGCCGACAACCCCGGCGTCTGGCTCGACCACTGTCACAACCTGCCGCACGCCGCCGAAGGGCTGCTGGCCCACCTGGGCTACACGGGCTACTCCACGCCGTACGTCATCGGCGGTGACAACCACAACGAGCCCGAGTGAACCCGACTCGACCGCACGGTTGGTGGCCCCATGATCGGGATTCGCTTGCTTCTGGTCACCAGCGACGACCTCGAGGGCTACACCGGTGGGGCCGCCTGGCAGGACGCCAAGATGGGCGTCGAACACTTCACGTCGTTCGAGAAGGTCGCCGTCGTCACCGACAGCGACCGCCTCGAGAAGGCCGTCAAGGCACTCGGTTGGCTGATGCCCGGAGAGGTGAAGGTGTTCGACGACGACGAGCAGGACGACGCCGTGAAGTGGCTCGCCAAAAGCTGACGGCGTCCTGCGACGGGCCGCAGCCGGGCAGGTGGCACAGCTCGCAACTGCTCGCAACGTGTGAGTTCTCTGGGCCTATAGCCTCAGAGAACTCACACGTTGTTGGTCGTTAGCCACGCGGGTCAGGCGCTGGCGCTCGCCAACTCCGTTGCGGACGCGTCAGCGTTGCGCTTTGCCTGCAGCATGCGCGCCCAGTCGGCGACCTCGTCCAGCAGCGCAGACGCGGTCGTGGAGTGCATCGCGTCAGCCGGCTGGCCGTCGTCTCCGAACGCGGCGAACACCTTGGGGATCAGCACCTGGGTGCGCACCTGCGCGAGGCCGAGCTCGACGACCACCTGACGCAGCTGCTGCACGGCGCGGATGCCTCCGGCGATGCCGCCGTAGCCAACGAAGCCGACGGGCTTGTCGTTCCACTGGTAGTAGAGGTGGTCGAGCGCGTTCTTCAGCACCGCCGGGTAGCCGTAGTTGTACTCCGGCGTCACGAAGATGTAGCCGTCCGCCTCTGCCACCTTGGCCGCCCAGGCCTGCACGCGCGGGTCGTCGCTCAGTGCGCGCTTGGGTGAGACAGGGGAGTCGAAGAACGGTAGCGGGAAGTCGCGCAGGTCGACCAGCTCGATGTCGACGTCTGATCGCTGCGCGGCGAGGTCGGCGACCCAACGGGCCACCTGCTCACCGGCGCGCCCCTCGCGGGTGGAGCCAAGGATGACGTGGATGCGGGGGGTGGGAGTGGTCACGGGGGCTCCTCAGGTGGCGAGCGGCGAGGGTGGGTGAGGTCAAGTCTATGAACGTTCAACTATCCCGCAACTTGAGGTATTCCAGAGGACGCGTCGGCCGGGCACGGCGTGGATGCGCGCCGTGCCTCTCCTCAGTGCCGGCCGTCAGACGGCGTACAAGCGCAGCGGCACGACCCTGGCGATCTGCTCGAAGTCACGGTCGGCAGCGAGCAGCTCGGCCTCGTGCCGCAAGGCAACGTTGGCGATGAGGCAGTCGACGAGGTTTCGCGGTGTGACACCGGCGGCGCGGCAGTGGCGGTAGATCCGAGCGGCGCCCTCGAAGTCTGCGACGGGATCGAGTCCGGCCCAGGCGACCGATGTCATCAGCCTGCGGAGGCGGGCAGCCTGCGCGTCTGTGCGGGCGCCCGCGAGGACCTCCATCAGAACCGGCTCACTGACTGCTACCTGATCGCGGCTCTCGGAGACCAGGCGCGCCAGCGCATGATGCACCGGCACCCCAGATCCTCGGTCGTACTCGATCCAGGCAGACGAGTCGACAAGAATCACCGGGGGTCGCCAGGAGGCGTCCAGCGGTCGTCGACCGGGTACTCGATCAAGCCGGCTCCTTGGTACCCGAGAATCTCCTCGGTTGTCAGGGGTTCACCGGCCAGCCGGCGGAGCGCGAGATCGACCGCGTCCTTCTTGGTGGTGACGCCGTACCTGCGCATCACGATCTCGACGAGGTGATCGTCGATGTCGATGTTGGTGCGTGCCATGGCGCTATCGTACACCTGATTGGTGTATGCCATCGGTCCTCCTCGGCTGGCGGAAGGCACCACCGTGGCCCGGGATCACGGCCGGCGAGTGATATCCACAAGTCGCTCAGTCAGGTGCGAGAGTCCCACCACGCCGGAAGGTCGGCTACCGAGCCGAGCACGGCGTCCGGCGCGATGCCTCCGTCGAGGTCGGCGGGGTGGAACTTGCCCGTGCGCACCAGGACCCCGCGCATCCCGGCGTCCTGTGCGGCGCCGACGTCTCCGCGCACGTCGTCGCCGACCATCACGATGTCGGACGCCGGCAGGCCGAGGCGGTGCGCGGCTGCGTGGAAGAAGTCGGCTGACGGCTTTCCGGTGACCACGGGTTCGGCGCCGGACGCGAACGCAAGCGCCTGGGCGAACGGGCCGTTGTCGAGGGTGAGCCCGTCCCCGTCCTTCCAGAACCGCGCCATTCCGAGGGCGACCAGCTGCGGACGCGGCTCCGCGGTCAGCAGGCGGAACGCGCGGTTCATCGTGGCGAAGTCCCAGGCCTCGCCGAGGTCACCGACGACCACCGCCGCCGCGCCGGACTCTGCGTCCGCTGCCACGCGCGGCAGGTCTCCGAACTCGGCAGCCGTCGCCTCGGGAACGAAGAGCGCCACGGGCGTCCGGTCGTGCTCGGTGAGCCACTCTCGGGCGGCAACTGCCGGCGTCAGGATGCGCGCGGGGTCAGCGGCCACGCCGAAGCGCGCCAGCTTGTCGGCGAGATAGGTCCGCGGGTTCGAGGTGGTGTTGGTGACGAACAGGTACGGGATCGCAGCGGCGTCCGCCCAGGCGATCACGTCCGCACCGCCGGGGATCGCCTCGTCGCCGACGAAGAACACGCCGTCGATGTCGAAGAGCAGACCGCGCGGGGTCGCCTCGGGGCCGACTCGGCCGTCCTCGCGATCGACGCTCATACCAACGATCGTCGCACGACCACCGCGTGAAGAGTTACCGTCGATTTCGGGCCTCGTTGGGGCGTCCAAACTGCAGTTAAGTCTTCACAGCACCTGGCGGGCAGCGCGGGGGGCGTCTGCCCATCGAATTGTGGTGTGCCGCGGCCCCACGCCCGCCGACTGCGCGGAGGCGTCAGGCGAGAGGCTCGTTGACGAAGGTCGGTGCGCGGTCGCCCCAGAACGGCCGCACGCGCTCGAGCGCGGCTCCGACGCGGAACGCCGTCACGTCGTCGAACGTGCGCGCCACGATCTGCACACCAGTGGGGACGCCGTTGTCGGCGAAGCCCGACGGCACGTTGAGCACCGGGCAGCGGCTGGCGAGGTTGAACAGCGGTGTCAGCAGTGCGTCGAAGTACGGCACCTGGACGCCGCCGACGTCGAGCTTCTTTCCCACGTAGCCCTCGCCCGCGACGAGGCCGCGGGTGGCTGACGTCGGGGCGATCAGGGCGTCGTAGCGTTCGAAGAGCTGGCCGATCGGCTTCCAGATCTCGGTCTCGATCACCATGCCCTCGATGACGGGGATGCCCTTGCCCTGCTCGGCGGTCATGCGCGCGAACTCGATCGCGTAGTCGGTGAGCAGGTCGGGGTACTCGTCGGCAACGCTTCCGATCCACGCAGCGAACATCGTTTGGTAGTGAACGCTGATCGCCCGCGTCAGCGTCGCCTGGTCGACGCCGAAGTCGACCTCGTCAACGATCGCGCCCGCGTCGCGCAGGGCCAGTGCGGCGTCCCTGGTGTTGGCAACGACCTCGGGGTCGACCGGCCAGCCACCCATGTCGGCGGTGAAGCCGATGCGCATGCCCTCGATGCCCTCGAGCGTGGCCGGGATCTCGAGCTTCGGACGCAGCGAGGTGTGGTCGTTGGGGTGCGGACCCGCGAGCGCGTTCTCGAGGATCGCGCAGTCGGCAACGGTGCGCGCCATCGGGCCGTTGTGGCAGTAGGTGTCCATGTTGAACGGCAGCTCGACCGGGACGCGCCCGTAGGGCGGTTTGAAGCCGACAACGCCGTTGAACGACGACGGGATGCGAATGGAGCCGCCGATGTCGGATCCGCTGGCGACGGTGGCCGTTCCCGCGGCAAGGGCGGCTCCCGATCCGCCGCTGCTGCCGCCGACTGCGTAGTGCAGGTTCCACGGGTTGCGCGTGACGCCGTTGAGCGTCGAGTGCGTGAAGCCGGCGCAGCTGAACTCGGGCGTCGTGGTGCGCGCGTGGATGATGCCGCCGGCGTCCAGGATGCGCTCGGCGACGGGGGTCGTCTCCTCGGCGACCTCGTCCTTGAACGCCATCGACGCCATCGTGGCCGGCTCGCCCTTGATCTCGACCTCGTCCTTGAGGCCGACCGGCAACCCCTCGAGCGGACGCGCGTCGTCGGGGTTGCGCGCGTACACGGTCTCGGCTGCCTTGGCCTGCTCGAGCGCGCGCTCGTAGTAGGTGAACGCGAACGCGTTGACGTCCGGCTCGACGGTCTCGGCACGAGCGATGGTGGCCTCCATCAGCTCGACGGGTGACAGCTCGCGGCTGCGGAACTTGGCGAGCGCGTCAGAGGCGGTGATGTAGTGAAGGTCAGTCATGGGGGCGATCGTGCCACACGGCGTCCGGCCTCGGCAGGGCTCGTCCGGCCGCGTCAGGGCTCGCAACGTGTGAGTTCTCTGAGGCTATGGCCCCACTGAACTACCACGTTGTTGGGGTGCGGCGGGACGCAGCTAGCCTGGAGGCGATGAACGCGCCGCTCCGCCTGCAGCGCACCGCTGCGCTGAGCGTGGTGGTGCTGGCGCTGGCCGCTGCCGCGCACGGTTCAGCCGGACGGCGCGCTGCCGAGCGCCGGTCATGTGATGTTGCTGGCCGCCGTTGTCGGGCTGCCCGCCTGGTTCGTCACCTCGCGACGTCTGTCGCCCGGGGCGTTGCTGCTCTTCGTGATCGGCGGCCAGTGGTTGTTGCACACCGCGTTCGGTGCCATGGCCCACGGCCCGGCCGCCGCCGAGGCCGCCCACCACGCTGCCGCTCCCGCTGCGATGCCGGCCGCCCACGCGCTCACCCCGTCGATGGCTGCCGCTCACACCGCCGCGGCCGCCTTGGTGGCGTTGTGGCTCGCCGCTGGTGAGCGTCTGCTGTTCCTGATGCTGGACGCCGCAACGGCCCGCCCCCTGCGCGCGCTTCGACTGCTTCTGGTGCCGGCGTCCGCGGCGCCCTCGCGCATCGCGCGGGAAACATCGCGGGTGCTGGTGCTGCGACGCCGCCTGGTGGGCGTCGCCCTGTCGTGGCGTGGGCCACCGGCGTCGGTCTGCTTCCGCTGACCCTTTCGCGGGCCTGACCAGGCCCATGCGGTCGGGCGCCCTGACGCTGCCCGCCGCACTTTCACTCTGGAGTGCTTCATGTCACGTTCTACTGTTCTGCTCTCGATCGGCGCCGCGGCGCTGCTGGCGGCGTCCTTGGCCGGTTGCGGCAACGACTCCGGCACCGACACTGCCGAGTCGGCGGCCACCGTTGCGGCCATGCCTGCCGGCGAGATGCTCACCACGCTCGACCGCGAAGGCCACCAGCTGCGCGACCTGCCGGCGGCCGACGCTCCGACCGTCGACATCAAGGTGACGCCCGACAAGATGGGCGGCTTCAACCTGCAGACGACCACCGACAACTTCACGTGGGCACCGCAGCATGCGAGCGGTGACGCCGTGCCTGGCGAGGGCCACGCACACGTGTACGTCGACGGCGAGAAGGTCACCCGCGTCTACAGCGAGTGGCACTTCATCGGGCCGATGGTCATGGAGCCGGGCGAGCACGAGGTCACCGTCACCCTGAACGGCAACGACCACAACCAGTACTCGGCAGACGGTGAGCCGGTCGAGGCCACGGTCACGGTGACCGCCATGAAGATGGACGACGAGCACACGCACTAGGCGCGGCCGTCCTACTCGCAACGCGTGAGCTGGGTGAGGCTATGGCGTCACCCAGCTCACGCGTTGTTGCTTGTTGCGGCGCTAGGTCTGCATCAGCTCTGCCAGTCGTCGAGCATCTGTTGCATCTCGTCGATCTCGGCTTTCTGCGCTGTCACGATGTCTTCGGCCAGCGCGATGGCGTCCGGCGACTGACCGTCGACCCTCTCGTCCTGGGCCATCTCGATCGCGCCCTCGTGGTGCTCGATCATCATCAGCACCCACATGCGGTCGAAGCCGATGCCGTCGCCCATCATCGAGCTCATCTGCTGCATCTGGTCGGCATCCATCATGCCGGGCATGTCGTTGTCGTCGTCGTCATCGCCGTGGCCCATCATCATGTGGCCCATGGCGTCGAGGTCGGGCACCTCTTCATCCCACGACTCCAGCCACCCGGTCATCGCGTCGATCTCGGGCGCCTGCGCATCCTGAATGCGCTCGGCCAGTTGCTGCAGCTCCTTGGTGCTGGCGCCCTCGATCGCGACGTCGGCCATCACCAGCGCTTGCTGGTGGTGCGGAATCATGTCTTGCGCGAACGTCACGTCGGCGTCGTTGTGATCGCCGCCGGACGCCGTTGCGGTCGTCGACGCATCGTCCGCTCCGCAGCCGGCTAGAACGAGCAGCGCGGCAGCGGCCACCGGGCCGACCGCGTGCGCGAATCTTCGGGTACTCATCATCGGTCTCCTCATAGCGTGGGTTGGTGAAACAGGTCGTCGTGCCCCTTCAGGGCAAGCGACCAATCAGCAACGCACCACGCAGAGGGCAACGCGGTTCGGTGGACCGATGTCGAGCGAGAAGATGAGCCGATGCGCCGCTGACCGCACTTGCGGAGCGACGGCCAATACGCGTGGACGCAACCAGCGGGCGAGCGCAAGCATGAGGGCGACCACCAACACGGCGAAGCACAGATGCATCAGCGAGTGGCCGTGCCACGGGACACCGCCGGCATCGTGCGCTGCGGCGACCTCGGACTCCGTGGGAACGAACCCTGTCGCGGCGTGCACCGGAGCAGCCTGCGCGCTGACACCATGCACCATGCCGACCATCGGTTGCTGGGTGTCCGGCCCCATGGCGGGCAGCACGTGCATCGCGGTGAGGGCCAGGAGCGCAAGCAACGACGTCCCCACCCCGATCACCAGCTTGCGTGGCTCCACGCTGTCAGGGTACGCCGCCAATCACGAGCGTCTGAACGGTTGATCAGCATGAGGGGATGCGGTCAAGATCCACGCCCCAGAGGTCGATAGACACCACATAGAGCATCCGCCCGTTGTAGCTGTGAAGCGCAGCGGGCGGACTGCCGTCCACACTCAGCCCGCGCAACGCGGAAACTCTCTGGGGGCAGGACCCCACTGAACTTCCGCAATCCTGGGGGGTGGGGCGCGGCGGTCAGCGGTGTCGGCGGAACGGCCCGGTCACCTCGAACGTGAGCCCTTCGCCGTCGATCCCGCACTTGGACCCGAAGAACAGTCGCGTCCCGTCAGGGCTGAAGGCCACGCCCCCGACCTCACTCCCGCCGTGCCCGACCAGCCGCAGAAACGGAGCCGCGACGCGGCGGCGTCCGGCGTCGGCCAACAGCAGCAACTGTGGTTCGACGCCTGGCTCAGTGACGTAGATGTCGCCCGACCGCTCGTTCACGGTGATCGCGCCGGTGTCACGCAACGGAGGGTCGACGCCGATCGCGTCGGCGTCGTAGATCTCCTCGATACAGCTGGACTGGACGTCCAGGACCACCACGCGCGGACCAGCAGCCGTCGCGAGGAAGAGGTGGCCGTCACAGAACCAGGAGTGGCTGATCCGCGCGAAGCTCGAGGTGGCGTCGCCTCGCTCAGGGCGCTTGGCCGACACCTCGACCCAGTCGACGTGTCCGCTGCGACGCACCTTCGCGGCCTCCAGGACGCCGATCGACAGCTCGCCGTAGGCGTCAGGGCGGAACCGGTAGAGCCGTCCGTCGTACGCCTCCTCGACCTGGTAGACCCACCCCGACCGCGGGTCGACGACTACCGGTCCGTGGGCGAACGCGCCGAGCATCGACCGCACCTGCCCCTGCCCAGGCTTGGCGGGGTCACACTCCCAGACCCGGCCCTGCGCAAAGCCCTCTCCCGAGAGCCACGTGCCCCACGGTGTCGCGCCGCCCGAGCGGTTGTCGCTGGTGCCGTCGAGGACGCGGTACGCGTCGACGATCCGACCCTCGGCGTTGAAGCGGATCGCTCCCGCGCCCCCCTGCTGAGCGGACAAGTCTGAGTTGCTGACGTAGGCCCACCCGCCATCGCGCATGCGAAAGGACGCAGCGGCGTCCGGTTCGGGGTGCCACTCGTAGTCGGTACCGGCCACCGTCCGCGACGACCGGCCGATCAGCCGCGCCCGGAACCCGGCCGGCAGGCGGACGCCGTAGATGTCGGGATGCCCCAGCGGCCCGTACGGGCCGACGCCCAGGATCGCCGGGGCGGTGAGAGCTTCGCGCCAGAAACTGACGCCGAATGTGGGGACGGGCAGTGGCGTGCGGGGCATCGTCCGCGGATCCATGGTCGTCATGACCCTCAGGGTGCTGGCCCCGGGTAACGGTGAACCACAGCCGAGGGAAACAGCGCGTGAACCTTGGCCGAAGAGCCGCCACACGCGACCCGCGCGAACCGCTCACCACCACCGCGCACGGGCACCGGCACAATGGGCGGGAATCGTCGTCGCACCCGGAGGCTTGAACCAGCGTGGAGCTCGTCGCCCTCATCGCCCGCCTTGCGTTGGCCGTCACGTTCTCGATCTCGGCTGTCGCCAAGATCCGGGACGCCGATGGCGCACGCCAGGCGGTCCGAGACTTCGGCGTCCCCGCTGGCGTGGCTCCACTGGTGGCGATGTCGCTGGCTCCGCTCGAGATCGCGTCCGCCGTGCTGCTGCTCACCACTGACGTCGGCGTCACGGCTGGTGGGTTGCTGGCGCTCGCACTGCTGGTTGCGTTCACGGTCGGCATCGTCACCAACCTGCTGCGCGGCAAGCGCGTCGACTGCCACTGCTTCGGCGCGATGTCGACGAAGCCCCTGTCGTGGTGGTCGGTGGTGCGCAACGCCGTCATGATCGGGCTGGCGCTGGTGGTGCTGGCGGGAGGCACGACACAGGGGTGGCCATGGCAGGTGGTCACTGACACGTTTGCCGACCTGTCCACCACCGAGGCATGGCTGACGGCCGGGCTCATCGGGCTCGCGGCCGCGGTCGGCGTCCTTGCGGTGCTGTTCTTCTCGCTGCTGCAGCGCTACGGCTCGCTGCTGCTGCGCCTCGAGGCAGTCGAGGCCGGTGGCGCGGGGGGCCACGCGCACGGTCACGGCCACGCACACGAGTTCGCACCGTGGGCCGCTCCGGCGCTCGCCGCGGTCGACGCCTCCGGCGCTGAGCTCACGCTCGACGACGTGGTTCCCGACGACCGCGCCAGCCTCTTCCTCTTCGTCGCACCGTGGTGCGAGGCCTGCGGCGAGCTCACCGAAGACCTCAAGACGTGGCAGGCCGACGAGACCGGTCCGAACGTGGTCGTCCTCAGCGGCGGCGAGCGCGACGCCATCACCGAGAAGTTCGGCCCCGACGTGCACGTGCTCGCCCACGACGGCGCAGCGATCGACGACTACCGCGTCGAGTACACGCCCGGTGCTGTCGTCGTCAGCACCGACCGCATGGTCACCGTTCCCGCGTCCTACGGCTCGGACGACGTCCGTCGCCTCTACAACGCCCTCGCCGGACGCCAGCCGGAAGACCTGGTGATCGGCCCTCCGCCGGTGCGCGAGGGCGACCCTGCACCAGACGTCATGGTCGAGCTGGACGGCGAGCGCATGCCGATCGCCGAGGCGGCAGGCGAGGATGCGGTGCTGCTCTTCTGGGACACCACGTGCGGGTTCTGCCAGCAGATCGAGGCCGACGTGCTGCGCCGCCAGAGCTCGGTCCCGCTCGTGCTCGTGCTGCGCAGCGACTCCGACGCGGCTGTGCGCGAGGCCGGGTTCACGGTTCCGGTGGCGCTCGACCCGGCGTTCGGCGTCGGCGGGGCGCTGCAGGCTCCGGGGACGCCGACCGCCGTGCGCCTGCGCGAGGGCGCGGTGGCGTCCACCGTGGCGGTGGGTGGTCCAGAGGTGCTGAACCTGCTGGCGTCCGTGCGCGTGATGGGCTGACGCCGGACCGATCTGGCGCGTGTCGCCCAGGTCGCCGGCGCCCGGGACGGTCAAGATGTGCCAGTGACCGATGAGTGGGAAGTGCGCCTCACCCTCGCCGTCGATCCGCCCCCCGACGAAGCCACCGTGTACCGCATGGGCACCGCCGAGGCGCGCCACTGGTCAGGCGTCGGCCTGGCCATGGGCTCGCAGGGCATCCCACGGCTCGCCCTCGACTACACCTCTGCGCCGACCACCCCCCAGGGGGCGGTGGCGGACGCGTTCAAGGTGCTGCACAAGGTGCTCGCCGACGAGGGCACCGTGCTGGAACGCGTCATCGACATCGCTGTGGTGTCCGCCACACGGGATGCGCGGGATTGGTAGCCGTTCCGGCACGCGAGCGCCCTTCGTTGGGCCGAACGGGTGACCCCTGCAGCCCCGGATTGGGCCGATCAGGTGACGAGACAAGTTGATCTTCACCCATTCGGCCGCTCAAAATCGTCGGTCCGACACGGCCGTTGAGTGCCGAGGTCCTCAAGATTTCAGGCGCTATGGCCGAAACTCATTTCGTGGGGCACTGGCTCGACGCTCTGGCCAAGGCGTCGACCGGTCGCCGAGAACGTCATCAACAGACTGACTTGGGGACTGAATCACCGCCTGAGACCAGGCGTCCCGTAGAAAACTCCGTTGCGCCCGAGGCGCAGGGGATGACTCGTCGTGCCCTGTTGCGGCGCGGCGCCGTGGTCGGCGCCGCGGTCTGGACGACCCCTCTGATGCAGTCGGCCCTCGCCCCAGCTGCCGCTGCGAGCCCTCCCCCCGTCTGTACCACTGCATGCCCCCCCGGGACGCTCTGCACGACCTCGGCGACATGCGCGTCCGGTCTTCTGTGCCTGAGCGGGGTCTGCAAGATCCCGTTCGGCAACACCACGGCCGTCTGTGGCGCCGACGTCCAGTGCCAGAGCGGTAACTGCAGCCCCACCACCAATCGGTGCCTCGCGTCGTGGCCAAGCGCGCCATGCACCGCCAACAGCCAGTGCCTGTCTGGCAAATGCACCGGCGGTACGTGCTTCGCGAACGCCGTCGGAGGCTCGTGCCGCACCACAGCGGACTGCACCGACAACACCACCTGTGGCCCCACCAAGGTGTGTGGAGGCGTCGGCGCGGCCTGCAAGAACAAGAACAAGTGCACGACCGGCAAGTGCCAGGGAGGCTACTGCGTCGCGTAGGGATGGCTCACCCGAAGTTGCCCCAGGGAACCCCTGAGGGGTTTGATCTGTCTGGCGGCTCGCCTCGGAGGTCGGCTTTCCCCTAGAGTGAGGCCGTCTGTTACAGAACATTCGGGGGTACCTCATGAGCAGCTGGCTCGATCGCTGGGCTAAGCGCGCTGCCGAGGCTCCGCCGACCCCCCTTTCGGACGCCGAAATGTCGGCTTCACCCGATGTTGCGCGCCCCGCTTCGTCCCGCCGCGACTTCCTGAAGAAGGCCGGGATCGTTGGCGGCGTCGCCTGGTCGGTTCCCGTGCTGCAGACCGTGATGGCACCGGCCGCGAGCGCTTCGCCTGGCACGCTTGTGCTTCAAACGTGCACGCCGCCGACGGCAGCGGGAACACCGTGCGGCGACGGCTCGATCTGCTCAACCGGTGGTACCTCTGTGGCGGGTTGAAGCGTCGACGTAGCGACAGGCAGCCTTCTGACGCCATACGGGATCTCCTGTCCCGGAAACTGCGATCGAACCGATGCATGTATCTCTGGAAGCGCTGCTTCAAGGACAACCCAATGCGTGCTTAGCTGCGGACCGCAACAGGTGCAAGAAGTGACGCCTAGAACGACCGATCGGGCATTCCGACTCGGTGAGGCCAGACCACACGGTCGCGTCTGGCAACTCTCGGCGTTCATCGAGGCCCGGCGCGGGCATCTTCTTCTCCACGCTGGCGGCACCGCCGCATTCGCTGACGGTGCGCACCGTCGTCGTCCACGGTGCCTCTGGCGCCGGCAAGACGACGCTGACCACGGCTCTCGTCCAATCCGGGCTCGCGTACGTCACCGACGAGACGGTCTGCCTCGACCCCGACACCCTCGTCATCGAACCGTTCACCAAGCCGCTGACGGTCAAGCCCGGCTCGCAAGACCTGCTCGCGCACCTCAAGCCCCCGGACGACGAAGTCTCCGAGGGCAGCGGCAACTGGCAGCTTCCCCCGGAACGTCTCGGCGGCCCACCACTTCCCGACGCCGAACTGCGCCCCGCCGTCATCGTCTTCCCGGACGTCGACCCCGACCGCACGGACGTCGAAGCCACTCCGGTCTCCCCTGCTCGCGCTGCCTTCGTCCTCGGCGAGCAGTCGAGCGCGATGTGGGCGATCGAGCCGCGTCCGCTGGCCGCCATCGCCCGGCTCGTCACGACCGTCCCCGCGTTCCAGGTGTCGTACGGCAACGCCTTTGACGCCGCTCCCGTCATCATCGGTGAGCTGATGGACGCCCCCCCGCCCGAGGGACTCGAGCCACCCTCCAACACCCCCGAGCCAGCACCAACCGGCACCATCGGCCCCCGCCGGGCGGACGGCGTCGACTGGATCCTGCTCGCCGGCGAAGCCGTGCTCTTCGACGGCGAGCACCTGCACCACCTCGACGGCCCTGGCGCCGCCATCTGGGTCGCCCTCGACGGCGAGCTCGACCTGCCTGGCGTCGCCGCAGAGCTGGCCGACCACTACGGCGCCGACCCCGACGCCGTGCTGCTCGACGTGGAAGACCTGGTGAGGGTGTTGAGCGCACGCAAACTGATCACCACCGACTCAGCTGCGTCCTAGACCCACCCGCGCGGCCTCCACGGCCTTGGAAGGTTCATGGGGCAGGATTTTCGGATGGACTGGATCGACCGGTGGGCAAGGCAAGCTGCGGCCCCGGTCGACCGTGCAGCCCCCGCCGCCTCGAGCCCGCATGTCGGGGTCAGCAGGCGCACGTTTCTGAGGCGGGCCGCCGCCGTCGGAACTGTTGCCTGGTCAGTTCCGGTGCTGCAGTCGGTGGCCGCGCCAGCTGCGAGCGCCTCGGTCGGCACCGCCCTGGGCGACCCCTGCAACGACCTGGGCGTCTGCGCCGGGGGCGACGCCTACTGCAACGGAACCGTGTGCGGGGGTGTCGGCGCTCTCTGCCCCACGTCGATCTGCGCAAGTGGGCTTCCGTGCTCCGGACACACGGGCGGGGCAGAGACGTGCGGTGGTCCAGGTGCGACGTGCTCTTCGAGCGCCGCCTGCACCTACGGCAACTGCAACGGGATCAGGTGCGGCGGGCTCCTTGCCACGTGCGCCACATCTGCTGAATGCAGAGGGAACTGGAACTGCAACGGCGGCCGCTGCTTACCCTTCTAGCCCTTCAGCGAGTCGCGACCCGCCTTCACTCCTGTGGACTCTCGCGCAGGTCGGCTACCTGGACCTCTTCGTAGGGGGCCGTCAGCGGGTCGAGGGCGGCCCGCGGAGCGGGCGGCGTCCAGGCACTCTGCGCCGGTGAGTACGGGTCCGCCGCAGCAACGGAGACGTCGCCAATCACACTGCTCGGAGCCTCGCCGACAGGTACTTCCTGAACATCGGCAAGGGGGACGTCGTCGTCGAGGCCGAAGCGGGCGCCGGAGGCCGTGTCGGCCGGCAGCAGGTCGACCTGCGGCACGACCTGAGGCACGACCTTCGCATGACCGTACGGAGAGATCGCGTCAGCGAGCGGCACGCCAGTGGACCCACCGATGACCTTCTCGTCGGCCGGGACAACGGGCGAGAGCGCTGGCTTGTCGGCCTTCGGCTGAGGGGGTGGCGTTGAGGCCTTCGATGTCACCACAACCGGCTTGTCGGACGCCTGCACACTCGCGCGCGCGGCCGGACGTGGCGAGGGCTCTGGTTCGTCGGTGACGTTCGCGGTGTCGGCGCTGACAGCCTCGTCATCGGCTCGCTTCACCTTCCCCGCGGGGAAGGTGGGCGTCGAAGACCCGTTGACGCCTGGTAGCCCACCGAAACCAGCGGGAATGACGGGCGCGTGGTCTTCGAACGTGGTGCGTTCTTCAGCGGCGCGGTAGTCGTACTGGTAGCCGTAGCCATAGCGGTGCGAGTCGGGTCCCCGCGCGGGCGCCATGTTCATGACGAGCCCGAGGATCTTGCCTCCCACCGACTCGATGCTCTGCTCAGCGGTGCGCAGCTGCTCGCGCCGAGTCTTGCCCGTGGCGATCACCATCAGGGCGCCACCGGCCAGACGCGTCAGAACGGCGGCGTCCGTGACCGGGAGCAGTGGCGGGGCGTCGATGATCAGCGTGGCCCGCTTCTCCAGGTGATGGATCAGGTCGGTCATCGACTGGCTACCGAGCAGCTCAGACGGGTTGGGCGGCAACGGACCGGACGCCATGACCCACAGGTTGCCCGTGGCGCCCCACGGCTGCATCACTTCATCGACGGTGGCGCGTCCGACGAGGACATCAGTGAGCCCGGCGCCTCCCTCGATGTTGAGGTAGTCGGACACCTTGGGACGCCGAAGGTCGGCTTCGATGAGGAAGACCGGCTGGCCGGTCTGCGCGATCGTGATCGCGAGGTTGATCGCCGTCGTCGACTTGCCCTCGCGCGGCACCGAACTCGTCACGACGATCGACTTCGGTCGGTGGTCGATGTCGACGAACTGCAGGTTCGTGCGTACCTGCCGGAACGACTCTGCCCGCTTGCTATGTCCCTTCACATCGGTGAGCAACGGCTTCTTGTCGGCGTCGGCTTCGTAGCCGATCACGCCGAGCAGCGGTTGCTCGAAGTACTTGGTGAGCGCCTCGATCGACTTGATCCGGGTGTCGAGCGTCTCGAGCAGCACCGCTGCGCCGACACCGACCGCGAGTCCCACCAGGAACCCGAGGGCGAGGTTGATCATCGTGCGCGGCGACGAGGGCGAGGTCGGGAGCGGTGCCTCGTCGGTCGTGCTGATCGTGACGAGAGGAGCGCCACCAGCGGCTGGCTGCTCGAGCTCGGCGACCTGGGCCCCGAGGGCACTGGCGGTCGAGTTGGCGATCGACTGAGCGAGCGCAGGGTTGGGGTCGGTGGCCGAGATCTCCAGGCTCACCGTGTCGATCGGATTGTTCACGTCGACCTTGCCGGCCAGCTGGCTGGGCGAGAGCGGCAGCCCGAGATCTTCGATGACGGCGCTCATCACGTCATCGGCGGTGCCGATACCGACGTATGACTTGACCCGATCCTGTGCGAAGAGGTTTCCCTGCAGGGCGGTGCCGACCGATCGAGTCGCCACCGTTGACCGACACGAAGATCGTCGCTGTCGAGGTGTACATCGGTGTTGCCAGCATGGAGGCCGTGGCGGCGGCCATGACACCGAGCAACGTGGTCACGATGATCAAGCGCCAGCGAGCCCGGAGGATGTCCAGGTAGTCCCTCAAGTCCACGGTGCGTGACCTTCCAGTTGCAGACAGTCGCCTACACGGTCGTCGATCAGGCGGCGACCGCAGCGTACGGGAGCGGCATCGCAGTTGTGCGATGCTCCCCCTCCATGATGGCCTATGAACGCCGAAATTGGGATGTGACGAGTGTGACGGATGTGGCGGATGTGGCCAGTCGTCGCGTCCGGCGTCCCGAATGGGTGGCACACGTGCTCGACGAGGTCGCCGAGCCGCCCCGCGCCGTGCTGCTCCACCTGCCGTCCGGACGCCGGATCGGGCTCTCGGACACCGCCACCCGCGTCTGGCTGGAGGTCGTGGCCTCAGGCGCCGACGGCTGCCATCTGGCGGCGATCACGGAGATTCTGGCGCCTGAGTACGGCGTGGACCCGTCGATCATCGACCACGATGTGGCCGCCCTGCTGGCGGACATGGTCGAGGGGGAATGGCTCGAAGTCGTCCCAGACACCGAGGGATCCGACGGGCACGACGAGGGCGAAGGGGGCGGGCGACGATGAACCGAGGGGTGATCACTGGCGTTGTTGTCGCCGTGCTCGCACTTGCCACCGTGCTGCTGGTGGTTCTGTCGCTGCGCCCGGCCACCACTGAACCCCTCCCGGTCGCTGCGTACGAGATCGGTGCCGTAGCGGCGTCCGGCGACACCGTGTGGCGTTGGGCAGGGCCCACCGACTGCAACGCCGACGCCGATGACCTGCAGGTCGAGCGCAGCACGGGAGGCGAGGAGTGGACGGCGGCTGCCATCCCGCTCGCCAACGTCTCCAGCATCTCGTTCGCGAACACCGAGGACGGCATCGCCACCGGGACCACGCGGGCTTGCGCCAGGGGCGTTGCTGTCACACGTGATGGCGGCCGCACCTGGGAGTCGAAGAAGGACAATCCCGTCCTCCTCGACGCCTGGTACGTGGGAACCACGATCTGGGGCATCGAGCGGCTGGTCGGACAGCTCGAAGTAGGGGCGTACCGCGTCGACGCCCAGCAGCGGGTGCAGCCGATCAAGCGCATCACACCGATCCAGCCCTGCGACGTGGCCGACGGAGTCCCTGACCACATCGCCTTCTGGACCGAAAGCACGGGCCTGCTCTACTGCGAGAACGATGTGATCAGCACCCGCCTGATGACCCGCACGACGAATGCGGGACGCAACTTCGAACGACTCGCCGACAACCGCCCCGACTACGGCCTCGACGGGGGCGGTTCGGTGATCGACATGGATGTGTCCGGCGACGAGACGGTCTGGCTGCAGTTCACCGGGGAGCGTGACTGCGACGAGGGGCAGCTGCGCATCAGCGACAGCCAGGGAGCCGTCTTCGATCGGCTCCCCTGCCCCTCTGAGTCCGTCACCATCGACGAAGTGCTCGATGTCGCTTTCTCGTCCAAGACCGACGGCGTCATGCTGGGCCTGGTCGACCGCGAACCGGCCATGTTCGTCACCGACGACGGCGGCACCACCTGGAGCCCCACTCCCCAAGGCTGACCCACCCCACAGGCCCGCCGAGTGCTCACCTGGTTGCGCTGAATGCGCGCCGAGTGCTCACCTGGTTGCGGCCTGAAGGCGCCGAGTGCGCGTTGCTGCGTCTGCGGAATGCTGTCCACAGCTCTGCAGGGACGACGTTCATCCCCAACTTGCCCGGCGGTCGCCCCGGTCGGTCGCGCGGTGACGCACCCTGCGCCGATGCTCCCTTCCAGCCCCTTCACCCGATCTGAGGCCCTGGACTCCGGGCTCCGCACCAGCGAATGGCGTGAGCTCAGCTCAACCGGCCTCGTCCGCGAGATCACTCCCGGCTACTTCGTCGACGCCGCACTGCCCGACACCCTCGACCTGCGTCTGGCAATCGCCAGACGGGCGCTGGACCCGGACGTGGTGGTCGCCCGTCGCGCGGCGGCATGGCTGCATGGCCTCGACGTTCTGGACTACCGCGGCTTTCCAGCAACGCCGCGCCTCGAGGTCGTGACACGCAACCGCGTCGACCGTCCCCGCACCGCACTCGTCAGCGCTCACGTGGCAGACGACCTCGCGGCCACAGACATCGTCGAGATCGGGGGTATCCGAGTGACGTCAGCCATGCGTACCGCCGCTGACTTGACGAGGTTCACTCCCCGCCCAGATGCCCTGGTCAGCCTGGACGCCTTTCTGCACAAGGGCCTCATCACCCCCGACCGTTTCAAGAAGAGCCTGGTTCGCTGGCGTGGACGACGAGGCGTCCGGCAGGCGTACGAGGTTGCCGACCTTGCCGATGCACGGAGCCAGTCGGGCGGCGAGACACGACTACGCCTGCGGGTTCTCGACATGGGCCTGCCGCGTCCAGAACTGCAGATCCCCGTGTTCGACCTCTTCGGCAACGCCCGCTTCTACCTGGATCTTGGGTGGCCCGCCTGGCGCCTTGCCCTCGAGTACGACGGAGCAGAGTTCCACACCGACGCTGACGCCGAGCGCGACGCGAAGCGGCGCGCATGGATCAGAGAACGCGGCTGGACGATCTGCGTCTACCGCAAGGAGGACGTCTTCACGTCGTCTCAGCATCTCGATACCGAAGTCATGAGACTCGTCAACGCAGCTCGGAGTGCACGCTGAAGCCGCAGCTAGGCGGCTAGACCGACAACCAGGTGAGCACTCGATGTGCCCTAGTCACAACCAGGTGAGCACTCGGCGGGCAGTGAGCGCAACCAGGTGCGCACTCGGCGCGCAGTGGGCGGCGGTGAGTGGGGGGTCAGTGGGAGGCGCGGCGGCGGCGGGTAGCCACGACCAGCAGGAAGCCGGCGCCGATCAGCCCCGCGGCAACGAGGACGGTGCCAGCGATCTCGCCACCGGTACGGGGAAGGCCGCCGCCGATGAACGGGACGCCGCCAGCGTTGGTGTCGTCGGAGGCGTTGCCGCCGTCATCACCCACAGGCACGACGTTGTCGCCTGCTTCGGTGACCGTGATGTCGGCCGAGAGCGCGAGGTCTTCACCGGTGTCGGAGGTTCCCGACATCGTCACGCGGTTGACGCCGGTGACGGTGAACTTCACCGAGGTCGTCGCGATGCCCTTGCCGTTCGCGGAAGCGCCGGAAGAACCGACGGACGCGCCGTCAACGCTCACGTCGACGGCGACTGCGGAACCGGAACGGAAGGTCTGCGCGGTGAACGTGACCGACTGACCGACCTTCGCGTTGAACGAGCTTGCACTGATCTTGTAGAAAACCGGTGGGTAGTCGGGCTCGGCGTTGGCCGGAGCCATTCCGATCGGCATCGCCAGCACGGCGGCGACAGCCACCAGGGCCGCTCCGCGTCGCAGTGTCTTGGTGCCGAACACCCCGCACCCCCATCGTGTAGCAGACCGCGGGCGGTTCCGCCCGAGTCTCGGTGATCATCGCGCACAGCCGGTGGTCGACCGACTTCACACATCAACCCGCTCAGCGTAGCGGCAATTGGCCGCGAAGACGCTAGCCGGCACTGCACTTCCTGGTGTCGGCATCTATGTCGACCGGCTTGACCAGCGGCGTCACGAACGTGCTCAGCTCCCCCTCAGTCTGGGGTTCGGCCACCTCGAAGACGAGTGTGGTGGACGTCCCGGCGGGCAGCTCGATCCCCGCCCGGAAGACCGTGTGGCCCTGCTCCCTGCCCTGCTCGACCTCGATCGGCTTGCCGTCCTGCACCGCGCCCACCAGGGACGATCCGGCCGTCGCGTACACCTGCGAGAAGAAGAAGGTGGTCTCCGTTGCCGTTCTGGGCTGCCCGTCCGGGCCCAGCGGGCGGTCTCCCCTGGCGTCGATATAGAGCGGCAGGGTGCCGTCGTCGGGGGCCGTGTTCTCGTACGTCACGGTGATCTGACCCCGGCGGCCACCGTCCTCGGTACACCCGAGCAAGCTCGTACGTCAGAGACTGACCCAGGTAGTAGTCGAGCTTGTTGCCGCCACCGTTGATGGTGGCCAACCCCGCGAACGGCGCCCCGTCACCCGGCAGCGCTCCCCCCACCGAGGACGCCGCGAGCTGCTTCTGCTCATTCACCCGATCGGAGTACACCAGCAGCCGCCGCTCGCCGGCGGCCTTGCCCAAGGCGTCGATCAGCGCTCGCGGGTCGGCTTCACCTGAAAAGACCGCGTCAAGCGCTGCCTCGGCCACCGTCTGCAGATACGCGTCGCGCTCGGCGTCGTCCTCGATCAGGAAGTAGATCTCGTTCTCGGTGAACGACACCACATTGTCGGCCGAGATCACCCGGCCGTCCG
Organism: uncultured Actinomycetota bacterium; assembly: GCA_963824605.1. GTDB lineage: Bacteria > Actinomycetota > Actinomycetes > JAHEKZ01 > JAHEKZ01 > JAHEKZ01. The sequence goes on from CAWGPZ010000004.1 coordinate 39,371, forward strand.
GCAGCGTGACCGGCCCAGTGGCGTCGAGCAGGTACGACAACGTGACCGGGTCGGTGGTGATGACGCCGTCCAGCTGCTCGCCGGTGCGGTCCTTCCACATCTTCAGCCACAGCTGTGCCGCGTAGGGGTAGTGCGGCGACAGGTTGGCACCGGCCCAGCTGGCCGGGTCGTCGCCGTAGAGGGCGGCGTAGTCGGGGCCGAAATCGAGCGGCAGCTCGTCGTACTGCTGGTCGTCGAGCACCGACCGCGGTGCCAGCTGCCGCACCTGGACCCGGCCGTCGTCAGCGCTGATGACGCCGAACGACCCGAAGAACCCACCGGTTCCGCGTGCCTCGTTGTTCGACTGGAGCGCCAAGAAGTAGCGCCGCTGCTTGTCGGCGCCGAGCATGGGCGGGATCAACGCAGCACCACGCGCCGCCGACTGGGTCTCGATCAAGCGCGTCGTCGAGCTCGGTCTGCAGCGACGCGACGGCGTCCTGCACCTGAGCCGGCGTGCCAGCAGTGTCGATCCCTGCGACGTCGGCGGTGATCGCGCTCAGCGATGCTTCGGCGGAGTCGAGCGCGGGGGACGCCGTCTCGAACGCCGCAAGGTTGATCTGGTTGCCGTCGGCCCGCAGCGCGTCAGGGCTCAGCGCGGTGCCTGCTTCGAGCAGGTCGGGCAGGGCCTCGAGCGCCAGCGCATCAGCGGCCTCGGCGACATCCTTCACCGCCGCGGGCGTGGTGCCGATGACGGGGATCACCGACGCGACCGCGAACACCGGATCACTCGTGGCGCGCACAGCGCGGGCGGTGTCGCCCTGCACGACGGCCAGCTGCTGCGCGGCCTCGGCCGTCCGCCCCTCGGCGAGGTCTTCACGAACGAGCACGACGCCGGATCGAGCACTCGTCAACGCGTCAGCCGCCTGCTGGCTCCTGACGACGATCCAGACCGTGCCGACCGCCAGTACCCCCACCGCGACCACCAGGGTCAGCAGGATGCGGGAGCGGCGGGTCACACGTCCCATGGTCGCATCCGACGAAGCGCGCTTCGTGCACCGCCACTTCAGGCAGGGTGACGTCTGAGGCGCCCCGTCAGTGGCGCTGCGGCAGGACGGTCTCGACCGTGACCGGTAGCTCGACCGGATCGGACGCCGTGTCGCCGGACGCCGCGCCATCGGACACAGCCCGCGCGACGACGCCTGCACCATCTGGAATCTGACGCTTCAGCAAGCCGAGCGCCACCGGCCCCAACTCATGGTGCTGGGCCACGGTTCCGACAAACCCGACGGCTCGGCCGTCGAAGACCAGGGCATCGCCACGGGACGGCAGTACGTCAGCGCTCCCGTCGAGGTGCAGCCGCACCAGCCGTCGGGGCGGCTTGCCGAGGTTGTGCACGCGCGCCACCGTCTCCTGCCCGCGGTAGCAGCCCTTCTCGAGGTGCACCGCGTCGCCGATCCAGTTGACCTCGGCCGGGATCGTGCGGTGATCGGTGTCGAGCCCGAGCCGCGGACGACCGGCGACCACGCGCAGCGCCTCGTAGGCCCACGTGCCGGCCGGTGAGCCGTCCGTCGCGGCCACCGCGTCCTGCGCAACGAACGCGAACGCGTCAGCGCCGTCCATGCCGCTCGGGCCGGGGCGCCAGACGACGCCAAGGTCGTCGCGCATACGCACCTCGACCTTGCTCCAGAAGACCATCTTCTGCAGGTAGTCGAGCAGCGCGTCAGCCGTTCCGGGCTCAATGTGCGCGAGCACGCGCTCGCCGTCGTCGACGAGGTCGAGGTGGTGCTCGACGCGTCCATTGGCATCGAGGACGAGCGCCTGCGTCCACACGTCAGGCTGCAGCTCGGAGACGTGCTGCGACGTCAACGTGTGCAACCAGGTCAGCCGGTCGTCGCCGGCCACTTCGATCACCGGACGGTGCGACAGGTCGACGAAACCCTCGCCCCGATCAAGAGCGCGCTGCTCGCCGAGCGGGTCGCCGTAGTGCCAGGCGACTCCGGCGTCCACCGATGCCTCTGGTGGCGCTACCGCGGTCTTGGTCACTGGGGCTCCTGATCGTCGGCGGCTGTCGGTGTCGACGCCGTGCCATCGGCGCATCCGGCACACCGACCGTGCATCGCCATGTGGGTCACATCTACCTCGAACCCATTGGCGGTGCGCAAACTTCCCACCAGCGGCTCGACGGCGGCGGCGGGGACCGCGATGATGTCGCCGCATCCCGTGCAGACCAGGTGGACGTGGTCGCTCTCGTCAGCCGGGTGGTAGGTGGGAGCGCCGTGCCCGAGGTGCGTGTGGGTGACGAGGCCCACCTCTTCGAGGACGTCGAGCGTGCGGTACACCGTCGACAAGTTCACCGACGATGCCTTCGCCTGCACGGCGCTACCGATCTCGTCCGGGGTGCCGTGGCCCAGCTCGCGTACGGCGTCCAGAACCAGCTGGCGTTGCGGCGTCAGCCGATAGCCACGCGAACGCAGCTCAGACTGCCAGTCGGCGTCGGTCACTCCACGCGCGCCAGCTGAGCCGACAGATGCGGCTGGAGCGGCTCGCCCATGGCGGCCATGTCGAACGCCCACATCAGGTCTCCGTCGACGAGGCCGTAGAGGCGGTGGCCCGACGTGTACTCCTTGGCCGACTCCGTGCGCGCGACGACGTCGGTGCGGATCTCGATGCGGGGGCCGTCGAGCGTGCCCTCCCATATCTCGGAGAACCCCGTGGGGTGAGCCAGCAGTACCTCGAGCCGACCGTCTGGCCTCGGGCGCCAGAAGCCGGTCTCGGTGGCGAGGGGTCGGACGCGCTGGCCATCGTCGTCCAGCAACCAGCTGAAGGAGCGATAGCTGAGGAATGGCTTGCCGTTGTGCTCGAAGGTGACCTCTTGGGCGAAGCGGAAATCGTCGATGGTCGGATACCCACCGACGCCGAGGCCGGCCCAGGACCCGAGGAGCCACGCGAGCGGCGTGCATTCGGGAGCCAGGTCGTCCGGGATCTCGAACACTGCTGGGCCTAGCCCTGGCCGTTGTAGAGCTTGTACACGACGTAGAACGAGAACCACGTGATCAGGATCGACACGGCGACGAGGAGGCCGGTGTAGACGAATTCGAGCATGGGACCATCCTACGGGGCGGAGCTGAGGTCAGCCTGCCAAGGACGGAGATGACCGCGCGGTGAGCGAACAGTTCGAGCACGAGATCGAGAACCTGGTGGGCATCGACACGGGGGCGCCCGATGTCGACCACGCGACGCTTCGTCGCGCCGAGCACAAGGCGCACGAGATCGCCGGCGCCATCTACGGCACGATCCTGGCCACCACGGTGGTCGCCGCGATCTCGCATGACTCTGAGCTGCTCCCACAGGCGATTCTCATCGTCATCGGCACGTCAGCGGTGTTCTTTGCCGCGCACGTGTACTCACTCATCGTGGCGGCACGCATGGTCGCCGGCCGCCGACTGACCCGCCGTGAAGTCACGTCGATCACCGTCGAGGAGTGGCCCATGCTGCAGTCGTCGTGGCCAGTCGTCGTCGCGTTGCTGCTCGGGAAGCTCGGCTGGATCTCCGAAGCCGCGGCCATTGATCTCGCGCTGGCCGTGGGTATCGGTGCGTTGTTCTTCTACGGCGTGATCCTCGGCGTCCGCGAGGACAAGGGCTGGCTCAACATCTTGGTGAACGCGCTCATCGTCGGCGCCTTCGGATTGCTGATCTTGGCGCTGAAGATCGTCGTCCACTGACGCGTCAGCCCTACCCCACAGCCCGCCGAGTGCTCACCTGGTTGCTCCCAGGACCCGTCGAGTGCTCACCTGGTTGCTCCCAGGACTCGTCGAGTGCGCTACTTCCGCCGCTGCTTGGCGTGACGCCGAAGCACCTCAGCCACGTTGTTGCGGTACGCAGGGGTGGTCGACGGCGGCAGCTCAACCGTGACAGCCGTCTTCTTCGGGTACTCAGCGTTGTACCAGGACGTCATGGTGCCGCCCCCCGACACCTGCAGGTGGGCGACAGGCAGATTGAGCGCGTGAGAGAGCCACTGCGTGACCGCCCTGCTGCCACCGGAGAAGTCGACCGACGACAACGGCTGGTGGATCGACACGATCGTGCGCGGCTGGATCGTCGAGAAGAAGCGCACGATCGCGCGTGTCTCAGGCTCGGACGCGGGACGCGGTCCCGACCAGTAGCGCGTTCCCTTGCCCTGCTTCACCCACGTCCTGCTGGGGAAGTTGCGGTTGAGGTCGACGCCTCGCGCGTTGACGCGGGTCCCTCGGACACTGCCGTCGGGGTTCATCGTCGGGACCACCCACAGCGCGACGTCCTGGACGGGGTCCTTGTTGAGCAGACGATGGCGCGCAACGAGGCGCCCAGCGGCCTCGTCGCCATGCATCTGGCCCAACACCAGGTAGACGTTCTTGGCCAAGGGATCACCGAGGCACCACGCCTTGATCGGACGCCCCTTCGTCGACGTGCCAATGACCTTCCTCGTCAGCCCCTCAGCAGCAAGCGCGGCGTCCGGGATCGTCAGCCCGCTCGCCGTCACCGCGGCAGCACCGGCGAGCCCGGCTCGAGCGAGGAACGTACGACGGTCCATCGCGGCGCCGCCGACTCCTCGTCAGGGCGGCCGTTCGGATCGGTGAGGTCCATGGCGTCCAGTATCGGCACGATCACCCCGCAAATGTCGACCCGGCCTTCGAGGAGTTCTCGGGTGTGTCACAGCGTGATGAGTCGACGTCCTGGCAGATCAGCGTCAGGAGTCAGGGCGACACCGGCCACCTGACCCTCCTCGGCGCGCACCGGTCGCTTCCAGCGCGAGCACACGCACCCTCCACGCACCCGAGGTCGTCCGCGGGGGTTTGACTGCACCGCCTCCGATCCACCGTCGCGGTGAAGAGTTAGGTGCTGCTTTCAGCCGCTCCGGACGCCACAAACGCACAAGAACTCTTCACAACGGTTCACGCGCCCAGCGCGGGGGGATCGACCGGGAAGTGCCAGTGGTCGACGAACATGAACGGATAGCCCAGCGACTGCAGCCGCACCACCTCGGAGACAACGCGCACTGGCGGCGCCACCCCCTTGAGCAGCGGCATCTCAGCGCGGACGCCGTCCGGCCAGGCGAACCCGGCTCCTTGCTGCAGCACCACGGAACGGCGGAAGCGGGTCTCCATCGCGGCCCCGTCCTCGGCGACCTCGGCAGTGCCCCAGCGCGCCACTTCGAAACCGATCTCCTCGATCCATTCGTGACGCCGCTTCTCGCGCCAGATCACCTCGTTCACGCCGTTCTGCTGTGAAGACTCTCCTCTGCTGTCACCCTGGCCGCCTTTCCTCCGGTACTTTCCCTTGCCATCAGACTCGCCGACGACGCCGAGCTCAGGCCACAGGTTGTCGACTCTCGCGGTCCGCTGCCCCCGGCGTAGCACCACGTTGCAGAGCGGCACCGGCATTCGGCGTTCGACCATGCGTCCGCGCGACAGCGACTCAAGCCACGACTCCGAGCCTGGATCTCCCCACTCGATGGCCTGCAGCGCCCTCACCCGACCCAGGTGGGCCGGACGGCGCTGGGCAAGCGCGAGCAAGTCGCGGCCGGGAACGCCCCGGCGGAGCGCGGCGTCGACGGTGATCAACGCATCACTCAGGCAAGACGATGAGGCCACCTCGACGACTGCCTCGGCCACCGAAGGAACCAAGAGGCCGGCATGGCGAGTGGGTGCTGAGACCGCGCAAGCTGGTCGGGTGACGACGGCCCCTGCCGTCGAGCCCCGCTCGGGTGCCCGCCTCACCGTCGGCAGGTCAGGGACTCGCCGCACGGGAAGGCCCCAGGCGATCGTGGCGGTGGCGCCCCAGGCGATCGCGTCGACAGCAGCTAGCTGAACGGCGAGCAGGCGCATGCAGTGCCGGACCTCTGGAGACGCGCCAGCCCACGCCGTCCCAAGCGCGTAGGCACCGCGATGGAGGCGAACCAGCAGCTCGGCCCGAGATGCGCTACGGAGCCGTCGTGGCGAAAGCCCCAAGCCGTCCAGCTGCCTGGCTGTTGCCACCCCGTGCTGCGACACCATCAGCTCTTCGACGTGAGGTGGAAGCGGCCAAGGCATCGGTGCACGATGGCCGAAACCGCTGCGTGGTGGAGCCTCGACGGGAGAACTGTGGACGACCCTGCTCACACGGGCTGTGGACGCCGAAGCGCGAGTTACTGACTCCACGGCTCCGCTCCTATCGGCCCTGAAGAGTTAGTGTCGAATTCTGAGGCGATCCAAGCGAAAAAGTGCACACTAAGTCTTCACGGCGCCCTTGGGGCGAAGCGTGGACGCGGGCGGTGGACGCCGGCGGCGCCCTGGACGCGGGCGGCGGACGCTGGCGGCGCCCTGGACGCGGGCGGTGGACGCCGGCGGTGGACGCGGGCTCAGTCTGCGTCCACCAGGACGTCGTCGCGGCTCAGCCGGCAGCCTCCCCAGCCGCGGGCGATCGGCTGGGCGCGACAGCGGACGTGCGCGGGCCGAGCAGGCGGCGTCCGATCAGGTACATCTCGCATCCCAGGCAGAAACCAAACACCGCGTTCAAGAACGCAGCGGCAAGCGCCAGCCCGACGGCGACAAGGCCGACGGTGGACGCCCCAAGCGCGAGCGCGAGGGTGCCGACAACGCCGAAGCCGAAGCCCACTCCTTGGGCGAACCGCGGGGGAGCAGCCGGTTCGAGCTCAGTGGGTGGTGCGAGGCGCGGACGCACCAAGCCTCGGTAGACGCCGGCGTACGGGGTGCGGTGCAGCCCGACGAACGCGCCGATGGCAAACACAGTGGTCTGCGCCGCGAGCAGCCAGACGTTGCCGGTGAGCAGGACGATGGCCAGGACGACAGTGGTCAGGGCCGCGGCGAAGCGCGGTCCACGGGGGTCGATCACGATGATCTCCGATGGTGTGGGGGAGCAGAAGAGCTGGCGCCAGCAGGCGTCCAGCGGGGGCTCGGGCCAGTGGGCCGGCGAGCAGGGGTTCGGTCAGCGACCAGCTAGCGACAACACAGGCAGCCGGCGACGCGACAGAGGTCGACGGCGCGGCGCTGGGTGAGCCCCAGGAAGCGGGGAGGGCGGCTAGACATGGGGGCGAGCGTAGGCAGACGAGCCGGAAAGTGTCGATTCTGTCTCGCATAATGACATCACGTCTCACGCACCGGATGGTCCGTGTCGCCCACCGAGTCAAGGGCTCCGATCGCAGCAATGACGTCGACCTTGCGGGGCTGCCCGGCTGCCCGCTGAGCCACCCGGCCCTCGGCATCGAGCACGAAGACGGTCGGCGTGCGCATGACGTCCCACCGGCGCACGAGATCGAGGTGGGCCTCGGCGTCGATCTCGACAGCGACGACGCCGTCGACCATCTCGGAGACCTCGAGCAGCACCCGACGCGTGGCCCGGCACGGCTGGCAGAACGCTGACGAGAACTGCACCAGTGTGGCCCGGTCTCCGAGATCGACGCCCAGCTCGGACGGCGTGAAGCCCGAGACCAGCCGGGCGTCGGCATCGGCGTCGGCCGAGTCGGCCGCCACGTTGCGCAGCCGACCGTCGGTGCGACGACGCCACAGCCCGAAGGCGGTGGCCACCACGATCATGACCACCAGCACGACGACGCCGGAGCTGCTCACGACCGTGCCAGCGTCCGAATCGGTGTCGGCATTCCCGCAGCTGGCCAGCGCGCTCGCGCCGTGGGGTGCCATGAGGCTGCTGACCTCAGCCGATGAGACCGACTGCGACGTACCCCAAGGGAGCCGCCAGCAACAGCGGCCAGACCCCGCCGACCAGCCACCCCGACCCCTGGCCGCGCACCCGCGCTTGGGCCGTGGCCGCCAGGGCGACGGGGATGCCGGCAGCCAGGCCCAGACCGAGGCCGAGCAGTGGTTGGTCGACGGCAACTCCGAGCAGCACACCCGCGACCGCGCCAGCCGTGAGCGGCGCCGCGATGGCGCCCGCGATGCCTGGGGCGAGCCGCCCGACCGACGCCGCAGCGCAGGCCCCGGCGAGCACCACCGCGGTGACGTTGCCGTCTTCGAGCTCGATCAGGACCACCCATGCCGCGCCCAACGACGCGATCGTCGCCAGCGTGACGGTGGCCGCCAGTGCATCGACCAGGTCAGTTCGGCCGTCCTGCCGAAGCAGCTGCTGGACGACAGCGATCAGGTAGCCAGCACCGAGCACGACCGCGATCGGCCCGAGACTCGGGAGCGTCCTCGGTGGTGGCGACGATGACGTCGACGATGGCGGCCAACCCGGCGCCCACCAAGGCGCCGGACGCCGCAGAAGGAGCACCCAGCGAGCGGTGCCACGTGAGCACGAGCACGACCTGCAACGCGATGACCGGCGCCCACAGCCACGGCAGCTCGAGGAGCGCGCCGACCAGCACGATCCCTGCGCCCACCGCCCCGACCAGCGCAGTGCGCCAGTCGGGCAGGTGCAGATGATGAGGCACGTTGGACGCCGCCACGCCGGGTCGGGCGCGAGGGGTTGGTCGGCGGTCACCGGTCGATCATGCCGGACCCGCCGGCGCTCTGCTCAACGCCGCCGGCTCCACCGGCACTCTGCTCAGGGTCGCCGGCTCCACCGGCGAAGGGCGGCAGCACCTCGACCACCGAGTCGGGCTGCAGCGACATGTCGGCGTGCGGGGTCCGGCCGACCGGCTGCTCGTCGACGACGAACGAGCAGACACCGACGATGCGGGCGAACGACTCGTCTCGGCTCGCACGGGCAGCGTCCAGCGCGACGAGCAGCGAGGACGCGTCCACCGACTCCTCGGACACCCCCGCCGCAGCACGGGCACCCGCCCAGTACCTCAGTAGCGCCACCACGACCTCCTGTGCCCCCACTGTGCCGCACCGGCCAGTCGTGCACGAGGCCGGTGCGCAACGTGTCCACTAGCCCGGGATTCCACAAGTCAGTTAGTTAGGTTAGGATGTCCTAACTTCCACTGACCAAGCCCTGAACCGCCACGGCACGACAGACAGGACCGCTCATGCTCGCCGCCTTCCTCATCACCCTCCGCGAAGGGCTCGAAGCCGCCCTGATCGTGAGCATCCTGATCGCCTACCTGGTCAAGACCGATCGGGGGGGCTCGATCCGCTACGTCTGGGCCGGCGTCGGTGCCGCCGCGGTCTTCTCCCTTGCCGTCGGCGGCTCGCTGGCAGTGGCCGCTGACCGTCTGCCCGAGGCAGGCCAGGCCGCGTTCGAAGGCGTGATGGCCCTGCTCGCCGTCGGCTTCGTCACCTGGATGGTCTTCTGGATGGCGCGGAACGCCAGAGAGCTCAAGGGCGAACTGCATGCGCACGTCGACAAGGCAACCGCCGCCGGAGCGGGTGCTGTGTCGGCCATGGCGTTCATCGCCGTCTCTCGCGAAGGCTTCGAGACCGCACTCTTCCTCTGGTCCTCGTTCCAGACGACCGGTGGCGGCTGGGTCGACATCCTCGGCGGCCTGCTCGGCCTGGCCACGGCGATCGCGCTTGGCCTGCTGATCTACCGCGGCGCTCTCCGCGTCAACCTCGGCACCTTCTTCAAGTGGACCGGCGTCGCCCTGATCGTGATCGCGGCCGGCGTCTTCACCTACGGCATCCACGAGCTGCAGGAGGCCGGGCTGCTCTTCGGCGAAGACTCCATCGCCTTCGACATCAGCGGGGCCCTTCCCGACGACTCGGCGCAGTACGCGGTCTTCCGCGGCCTCTTCGCCGTGCGGACGGTCCCGAGCTGGCTCGAGGTGTTCGTCTGGTTCGCCTACCTGGTGCCGACGATGTGGCTCTTCTTCCGCACGCTCCGGCGTCCGCTGGGCGCACCTGCCAGCGCGCCGGCGAAGGCCTCCGCCTGACCGGCTGACGGGCCCTGCGTCTTCACCGCCCGCCCCAACAGGTCGATACCCTCGAGGGACACCGACGAGGAGGACGCGTGGCGCGACTGCTGCTTCTGACTGACGGCGGTCCCACCGCCGAGTCGGTGCTGCCTGCGCTCGAGCTGCTCCCCCACACCGTGCGCGTGCTGCCCGCTGAGGGTGCCGCCCTGCTCGACGCCGGCCCGGCCGACGCCCTGCTGGTCGACGCCCGCGGTCAGCTGCCCCGTGCGCGATCGCTCTGCCGCCTGATCCGTGCCACGGGCGTTGGCGTGCCGTTGCTGCTCGTCACCACCGAGGGCGGACTCACGGCCGTCAACGCCGAGTGGGGTGTCGACGATGTGGTGCTCACCACAGCCAGCCCGGCCGAGGTCGAGGCTCGGTTGCGACTGGTCACCGAACGACTCGCGGCGGCGCGCGACGACGTCTCGCCGCTGATCCGCAACGGCGACCTCGTCATCGACGAGACCACCTACACCGCCAAGCTGCGCGGTAACGCACTCGACCTCACCTACAAAGAGTTCGAGCTGCTCAAGTTCCTCGCCCAGCACCCCGGCCGGGTCTTCACCCGCGGTCAGCTGCTGCAGGAGGTGTGGGGCTACGACTACTTCGGGGGCACGCGCACCGTCGATGTCCACGTGCGCCGCCTGCGCGCCAAGCTCGGCGGTGAGTACGAGCAGCTGATCGGCACCGTGCGCAACGTCGGCTACCGGTTCGTCGCGACGACCACGTCCGCTTGACCTGTCAGCGTCACTCGCCCCGGCGGGCAGACACCGCGCGGCCGCACAGTGGCTCCGCCTAGGGTGACGTTCATGACCGAGCCCCCGCTTCACGTCGAGGTGCTCACCAAGCTGGACGCTGACGAGACCGACGCCGTATCCCTGCTCAGTGAGCGAGCCACCGAGCACGACGGCGTCCGCCCCCTGTCTGAGCATGTCTCGCTCCACCTGCGCCACGGCGGTGACGAAGGCGTCCGGCATCTGCTCGCCTACGGCGACGGCCGTGGCCCCTACCCACACCTGGCCGGATACGCCCACCTCGACGTCACCGACGAGGTGGCCGGGTCGAGCGCCGAGGTGGTCGTCGACCCCGCCTGGCGACGTCACGGAGTGGGCCGACTACTCGTCGACACCGTGCGCGCCGAGACGCCCGACGGCCGACTGCGGCTGTGGGCACACGGCGAGAGCCCCGCTGCCTCGGGTCTGGCATCGGCTCTCGGGTTCACCAAGACCCGAGAGCTGCTGCAGCTGCGGCGGTCCCTGTCGGCGCCCATCCCCGCCGCTGAGGTGCCCGACGGAGTCGAGGTGCGCCCCTTCGTCCCCGGCCAGGACGACGAGTCCTGGGTGGCTCTCAACGCGTTGATCTTCGCCGATCACCCCGAACAAGGGGCCCTGAGCCTGGACGACCTGCACCGCCGCCTCGGCGAGCCGTGGTTCGACGCCGGCGGGTTCTTCCTGGCCGAACGCGATGGCCGGCTGGTCGGCTACCACTGGACCAAGGTGCACGGCGGCGAGGCGGTCGTCCACGAGCACGACGACCACGGGCTGCACACCCACGACCAGCATGGCCACGAGCCGATCGGTGAGGTGTACGTGGTCGGCGTGCACCCCTCAGAGCGGGGATCCGGCCTGGGGACGGCGCTGATCGTGCTCGGCCTGCACCACCTGCGCAGCGCCGGGCTGCTCGAGGCCATGCTCTACGTGGACGCCGAGAACACCCCGGCGATCGCCGCCTACGAGCGGCTGGGCTTCACCCACTGGGACAGCGACGTCCAGTTCCGCTCGCCGGCCTGAGGCCGGCGCCTAGGCGACTGCCGGTTGGCGCCGGCGGTGCTTTCCGAACTCGCGATACGTCAGCCACACCATGAACACGTCGAACACCGTCAGAAGGGCGACGCCAAGCGTGGGGTTCACCGCCAAGAGGTAGCCCTGATAGCCGATGAAGGCCAGCAGGAAGGCGATCATCCACGGGTACGCCCACAGCTTGTCCTTCAACACCGCGGCGACGAGGAGCACCTTCACCACGCCATGCGACAACAGGTACAGGGCCGCGAAAGTCTGCGAACCACCTGACAGATGACCCTCGAGCGAGAGCAGATGAGTGGCGATCAGGTCGTGGGGGTCCTCGGCCAGCTCGTGCTGGGTGAGCGCGACGACCCACGCATCCATCTGCGCCCTCGACACCGCCAACAGCAGGAGGCCGCCGATGATCTCGAGGATTCCGTCGAGCCCCTTGACGATCAGGACGATCTCGAAGGTCCAGTCGAGCACACCAGAGGGGCGAAAGCGCTTCACCTGGTTGCCAGCGAGGCACGGTTCACGGCGGAGGGCACCGCCACATCGTAGGCGCCGACCAGGCACGCTCAGGATGCCGTCCACGCCCTCCTCTGTCGGTCGTCCCTAGGCCCATAGGGATGAATAGGACCTTTGCCGGATGACGCACCCGCTGGGGGGTGTCACCATGGAGCCATCTCACCGAAAGGGGATCCTGTGAGTTCAGCGTCCGACGCCTCGACCGAGCCATTGCCGGCAGACCGCTTCTCCGACCGCGAGCTCTCGTGGTTGGCGTTCAACCAGCGGGTGCTCGAGCTCGCCGAGGACACCGCGGTGCCCCCTCTTGAGCGCGCAAAGTTCTTGGCCATCTTCGCCAGCAACCTTGACGAGTTCTACATGGTGCGCGTCGCCGGGCTCAAGCGTCGGATGGCGGCTGGGATCGCCGTGCAGGCCGCCAGCGGCCTGACCCCCCGCGAGCTCATGAAGCGTGTCCATGACCGCACCCGGACGCTGATGTCCCAACACGCCCAGGCCTTTCGCGACCTGATGCCGACGCTGCAGGACGCCGGCATCGAGATCCTTCGCTGGCATGACCTGGACGTCGACGAGCAGAAGGCCATGAGCCAGATGTTCGACGACCAGATCTTCGCCGTCCTCACACCGCTGGCGGTCGACCCGGCCCACCCGTTCCCGTACATCTCCGGTCTTTCGCTCAACCTGGCTGTCGTCGTCCGCAACCCCAACACCGGCCAGGAGCACTTCGCCCGTGTGAAGGTCCCGCCGGCCCTGCCCCGTTTCGTCCCCCTCGACGGTGGCGAGCGCTTCGTCCCCCTCGAGGACGTCATTGCCGCGCACCTCGACTCGCTCTTCCCGGGCATGGAGGTGCTGCAACGTCACACCTTCCGGGTGACGCGCAACGAGGACGTCGAGGTGGAGGAGGACGAGGCAGAGAACCTGCTGAAGGCTCTCGAGCGCGAGCTCTCCCGGCGCCGTTTCGGGCCCCCGGTACGCCTTGAGGTCGAAGAGACCATCGACCCTCACGTTCTCGAGCTGCTGATCGAAGAGCTCGACATCGACCGCAACGAGGTCGTCACCCTGCCGTGGCCCCTCGACCTCACCGGCCTGTTCGCCATCTCCGGCTTGGAGAAGCCCGAGCTGCTCTACCCGCCGTTCGTGCCGATCACCTCCCCGGAGCTGAACGAGGTCGAGACCAGCGACGCACCCGAGATCCTCGAGGTCATGCGCAACCGAGACGTCCTGCTCCACCATCCGTACGACTCGTTCAGCACCAGCGTTCAGGCGTTTCTCGAAGAAGCCGCCGAGGACCCGAACGTCTTGGCCATCAAGCAGACCCTCTACCGCACCAGCGGTGACTCACCGATCGTGCACGCCCTGATCAACGCCGCCGAGGCCGGCAAGCAGGTGCTCGTCCTCGTCGAGATCAAGGCGCGCTTCGACGAACAGGCCAACATCCGATGGGCACGCAAGCTCGAGCAGGCGGGCTGCCATGTCGTGTACGGCGTCGTCGGCCTGAAGACACACAGCAAGCTCAGCATGGTCGTCCGTCAGGACGAAGACGGCGTCCTGCGCCGGTACACACATATCGGCACCGGCAACTACCACCCGAAGACAGCGCGTCTCTACGAAGACCTCGGTCTGCTCACCTCCAGCGCTGCGGTCGGCGACGACGTCAGCAAGCTCTTCAACGTTCTGACCGGCTACTCACTCACCACCGACTACCAACGGCTGCTGGTCGCACCGCACTCGGTGCGCGCCGGACTGGTCGACCGCATCGATCGCGAGATCGACCACCATCGCCAAGGGCGACCCGCGGCGATCCGTTTCAAGGTCAACTCCATCGTGGACGAGCAGATCATCGATGCCCTCTACGGCGCATCCGAGGCCGGCGTTCCGGTCGACGTGCTGGTGCGCGGCATCTGTGGCATCAAGGCAGGCGTGCCAGGACTGTCCGAGAACATCAGAGTGCGCAGCATCTTGGGACGGTTTCTCGAGCACTCCCGCATCTACTGGTTCGAGAACGACGGAGAACCGGACGTCCTCATCGGAAGCGCTGACCTGATGCACCGCAACCTCGACCGCCGCGTCGAAGCTCTGGTCAGCATTGTCGGCGAGCAGCACGTGGCCCACCTGAGCGCAATCCTCGACCTCTCGTTCGACCCCGGCACCGCCTCCTGGCATCTGATGCCCGACGGCGAGTGGCTGAAGGTCAGCCAGGATGACGACGGCGAACCGCTTGCCGACCTGCAGGCCGAGCTGATTGCGCTGAAGCGGCAGTCACGGCGCGTCCCCCTGCGATGACCGAACCTGTCTCGGTCACTGAGGTCGAACGCAAGCTGACGGTTCCTGAGGCCTTCACGATCGATGACGTCCTCGAGGCGTTGTCGACGATCGGCGAGATCACTGTCGAGCGACGTCGCATCCTCAACGCCGTCTACTACGACACCGACGACTTCCGACTTGCCCGCTCGCGCGTCACCCTGCGTCGCCGCACGGGCGGCAACGACTCAGGCTGGCACCTGAAGCTTCCTCCCCTCGATCTGCTCTCAGACGCCCGGGAGGAGCAGGTACTTCCGCTATCGGCCGGACGCCCCGGTCGCGTGCCGGCTCCGCTGGCACAGGCGGTGGTGGCTCTCACCGCTGGTGCACCACTTCTTCCGCTTGCAACGCAGCAGACGCGACGCACGCCGTACGTCGTGCACACCTCCTCGGGAAGGCCGGGCGTTGAGATCGTCGACGACCGCGTGAGCATCACCGAGGGTGCGCAGGCCGGCATGGAGTACCGCGAGATCGAGGTCGAGGTGCTCGGCGCAGCAGAGCTTCTTGAGTCCGTTGTCGCGGTGCTCATGGACGCCGGGGCTGCGCCCTCGAGGTCGCAGAGCAAGGGGATCAAGGCCCTTGTCGGCGACGCCCCGCTGGCACCGCTGATCGAGATCGGCAGCCGTCCGCGTCCGAAGCAGCCGGCGTCCGAGGCGGTCCGCCACCACGTCCGAACACAGGTGGCGGCAATCGTCACCCAAGACCAGCGCCTTCGACGCCACCTGCCCGACTCGGTGCATCAGTACCGTGTCGCGGCCAGACGACTGCGCAGCGTGCTGCAGGCATTCGGCCCGCTCGTCGACGACACCTGGGCTCGTGCACTTCGCACAGAGCTGGGCTGGATCGCCAATGTGCTGAGCCAGTCGCGCGACCGCGAGGTCCTCGAGGCAGCGCCTGATCAATGCCATTCGGTCCCTACCGCCCGAGATCGACGGCGCAGCGGCACTGATGGCGATCCAGAAGCATCTCGACGCCGAGCTGGCAGAGGCGAACTCGACGATCGCAGCCGCGCTCGCCTCTCCGCGCTACGCAGCACTCATGGCCACGCTGCACGCAGCTGCCGATGCCCCACCGACAACCGCGCTGGCTGACGGCAAGTCGTCCAAGGTGTTGCCTCCTCTCGCGGACGCCAGCTGGCGCAAGCTGGCCAAACAGGGACGTCGCCTCAACAACGAGCTGGAGGGCCACGACGACCACTGGCATCGCACGCGAATCACAGCCAAGCGTGCGCGATACACGGTCGAGGCATGTGTTCCCGTCTTCGGAGGACCGGCCAAGAAGTTCGCCAAACAGCTGGCCCAGGTCACCGAGCTGCTCGGGGAACACCAGGACGCCGCCATCGCTGCTGACCTGGCGCTCCAGCTGTCGTCGAAAACGCGAGGCACCCGAGCACCCTTTGCCCTCGGCGCCCTCTACGCCCAGCAACGCGACTTGGTGGCCCAGACCCGCCGAGAGTTCATCGACATCTGGCCGCGGGTCGCGCACCCGGGCTGGCGTACCTGGATGAGCGGGCCGTCATGAGTCGCCGACCCATCATCGCCGCGGGCTGCCTGATCACCCGTCAAGGACGCAAGGGGGTCGAGGTCCTCCTTGTGCACCGACCCCGGTATCACGACTGGTCACTGCCCAAGGGCAAGGTCGACGTCGGCGAGCACATCACCGAAGCCGCTGTCCGCGAGGTGCTCGAAGAGACGGGGCTCGTGGTGGCCCTACGGCGTCCACTTCCGCTTCAGACCTACCAGGTCGATGGCGTCCCGAAGCAGGTGCACTACTGGCGCGCGGTGGTCGTCGACGAGCCGCCCTTCGTCCCCAACGACGAGGTCGACAAGATGCGCTGGCTGTCGATCGACAAGGCGGTCGCACGCGTCACTCGCCCCGACGACGCATCGTTGGTGAAGCTGGCCGACGACCCTTTCGGGACGCCGTTCGTCGTGCTGCGCCACGGGAACGCGACGAAGCGGGTCGACTGGTCAGGCGATGACGTGGACCGACCCCTTGAGTCGTCCGGGGAGCAACAAGCTGAGGCACTGGTGGCCCGACTGACTGCGTACGGCGTCGAGCGGGTCCACTCATCGGCCGCTCGACGGTGCTCTGACACGGTGCGGCCCTACTCGCTGGCCACCGGCATCCCGCTCGCCTCCGAGCCCACCCTGACCGAGGAGGGATTCAACGACGACCCTGAGTCGGCGATGGAACGGGCCGGTGAGCTGCTGATCGACGCCTGGCGGGGCCAGGAGGCGGTGGTCCTCTGCGGGCATCGCCCCTACCTGCCGCAGCTCGTCGACCATCTCGTCGACATCTGCCCCGGCAGCACCACTGCAGACCCCTGGGAGTACCCGCTCCCGCACACGGTGCCCACCGCCTCGATGACCGTGCTGCACGTCCACCAGGACGAGCACACCGGCCAGCCCACGACCCTGGCTCTGGAGCACCACGCGCACTAGACAGCTGCCACCCGCGGGGCAATTCACCGTCCGTTCACCTTCAGGACCGTGTGCGGTCATCGACGTTTTCCAGACTCGACGAGCGCGGGTCACCATCCGTTCATCGACTGGCCCCTGCCGCGTCACCCAGGCTCCCTAGCCTCGCCGCGACAGTTGTCAGAACGTTCCTCAAACGGAAGGTCCACGCACGTGAAGCGCAGCTCCCTGCACCGGGTCATCACGCCGGCCGCAACGGTCGCGGCCCTGGCCCTGACCCTCGCCGCCTGCGGCGGCAACAACGAAGATGGCGGCGACACCGCCAGCGGCCTGTCGGGTTCGGTCAACATCGATGGCTCCAGCACCGTCGGCCCGATGGCCAAGGTCGCCGCCGAGCTCTTCGGCGAGTCGAACCCCGACGTCAAGGTGACCGTCGGTGAGTCCGGCACAGGCGGAGGCTTTGAGAAGTTCTGCGCCGGCGAGACCGACATCAGCAACGCGTCGCGCCCGATCGAGGACGACGAAGTCGCCGCCTGCGAGAAGGACGGCATCAACTTCCAGGAGATGGTGATCGCCAACGACGCGCTCACCGTCGTGGTGAACACCGACAACGACTGGGCCACCTGCCTGACGGTCGAGCAGCTGAACACGATCTGGGACCCGAAGTCCGAGGACAAGGTCACCAACTGGAACCAGGTCGACCCCTCGTTCCCCGATGAGAAGCTGGTTCTCTTCGGCGCCGGCACCGACTCCGGAACGTTCGACTACTTCACCGACGCCATCAACGGCGAAGAGGGCGCGAGCCGCACCGACTACTCGCCCACCGAGAACGACAACAACACCGTCCAGGGTGTTCAGGGCAGCGCCGGTGGTCTCGGGTACTTCGGCTACTCGTACTTCGAGCAGAACGCCGACAACCTGACCGCTGTCCAGATCGACGGTGGCGACGGGTGCGTCTCGCCCAGTGCCGAGACCGTGGGCGACGGCACCTACACACCGCTCGCCCGTGAGCTGTACATGTACCCGTCGGTCGAGAAGGCCGCGAGCAACGAAGCCGCCCTCGCCTACACCCAGTTCTTCGTCGAGAACGACGCCGCGATCGCCGAGGCGGCCCAGTTCATCCCGCTGAACGACGAGCAGAAGGCGACGCTGGACTCTGAGTTCACCGACTTCCAGGCAGCGGTGGACGCGGGCTGACTGTGAGTTCGACACCGTCGACCCAGGTCGACAAACGCGCTGCTGTTGCAGGAACCCCAGGGTTCCTGCAACAGCAGCGTTCTCGGCACGGCGAGAAGCTGGTCGTCGTCCTGCTGCTGCTGGCGGCGCTGGTCTCGGTGGCCACCACGCTCGGCGATCGTCATCTCACTCTTCGTCCCCGCAGCAGAGTTCTTCACCGAGGTGCCGATCACCGACTTCCTCTTCGGCACCAGCTGGAGTCCGACCTTTGCCAACCCGCAGTTCGGCGTCCTGCCACTGATCGTCGGCACGTTGCTGACGACAGCGATCGCAAGCGTGGTCGCACTTCCTCTTGGGCTCGGCTCAGCGGTGTACCTGTCGGAGTACGCCGGCGACCGCCTCCGGCGCACCCTCAAGCCTGCGCTCGAGATCCTCGCGGGCATCCCGACCGTCATCTACGGGTTCTTCGCGCTCACCCTGATCACACCGTTCCTGCGCTGGATCTTCCCCGGCGGCGGAGACGTCCCCACCATCTACAACTCGCTGTCGGCCGGGCTCGTGATGGGCGTCATGATCATCCCCACCGTGGCGTCGCTCTCCGAGGACGCCATGTCGGCCGTTCCCAACGGTCTGCGTCAAGGAGCCTTTGCGCTGGGCAGCAACCGGCGTCAGGTCTCAACACGTGTGGTTGTGCCGGCTGCACTTTCGGGCATCACAGCAGCGTTCATCCTGGGCGTCTCGCGTGCCATTGGCGAGACCATGATCGTGGCCATGGCCGGCGGGCTGCAGCCCAACATGTCCTTGAACCCCCTTGAGTTCCACCAGACGATGACGGCGTTCATCGCTGCCACTGCTGCCGGCGACATCGCCACCGGAACCACCGTCTACAAGACCATCTTCGCCGTCGGAGCCCTGCTGTTCATCATGACGTTCGTCATGAACATGATCAGCATCCGGCTGGTACGTAAGTACCGCGAGGTGTACGAGTGACCATCACCGCGCCTCCTCCGAAGTCACCGACGTCGTCGGACGCACCCCTGTTGAAGACCACTGGCGAGCCACTGCGCGAGCGAGCCTTCAAGTGGATGCTCTGGTTCTGCCTCGCAGTGGGGTTGGTCACGCTGGTCGTGCTCCTCACCTACGTCTTCATCAAGGGGTGGAGCCGGCTCGACTCCCGCCTGATCACGGACATGCCGTCGTCCGTGCTGCCCGAGACGGCGGGTGCGCAGTCGGCGATCACCGGAACCCTGTGGCTCATGGTCTTCACGGCCATCTGGTCGCTGCCCGTCGGGATCATGGCTGCCATCTATCTCGAGGAGTACGGCGACCCCACCCGCTGGTACAACCGCGTCATCGAGATCAACCTGCTCAACCTGGCTGCCGTTCCTTCCATCGTCTTCGGAATCCTCGGGCTGGCGTTCATCTCCCGCGGCATGGGCTTCGGGCCCACCGTCCTCACCGGTTCACTGACCTTGGCGCTGCTGGTGCTACCGGTCGTCGTGATCGCCAGTCGCGAGGCGATCCGCGCTGTTCCGCAGTCGATTCGGGCCGGCTCACTGGCTCTCGGGGCCACGCGATGGCAGACCATCTACCGCCAAGTGCTGCCGGCTGCCGTCCCCGGCATCTCGACGGGCGCCATCTTGGCCCTGTCCCGCGCCATCGGTGAGGCGGCGCCCCTCCTGATGCTCGGCGTCTCCTTCGTGCGGTTCAACCCGGACGGCCTGATGAGCAGCTTCACCGCGCTGCCCGTGCAGATCTACAGCTGGACGACAGAGGCGCGCCCTGAGTACGCCGACCTCGCGGCGGCGGCCAGCGTCGTCCTGCTCGTCATTCTGCTGGCGATGAACTCGGTGGCCATCTACATCCGCAACAAGACCCAGAAGCGTTGGTAGCCCCGTGAGCAAACCCACCCACCCAGGAGCCAGTAGCGTGGTTACCACCGGTACCCGAGTTCGCCTCCACCAGCCGACTGCAGGAGCCATGAGCGAGTCACCCTCTGATCTCCCCGTCACCGACCGCGACGGTGCCGGCGGCGTCAGCGACAGCAGCCACGTCGGCGACGCGTTCGAGTCAGTCATCACGACGCGTGACCTGTCGGTGTTCTACGGCAGCTACCAAGCCGTCCGCGACGTCGACATGGAGTTCGGCAAGAACCGCATCACCGCGATGATCGGTCCATCCGGCTGCGGCAAGTCGACCGTGCTGCGGTGCTTCAACCGCATGAACGACCTCATCCCCGGCGCACGCGTCGAGGGGACCATCACGTACCACGGCCAAGACATCTACGCGCCAGACGTCGATACGATCGAGGTGCGCCGCCGCGTCGGCATGGTGTTCCAGAAGCCGAACCCCTTCCCGAAGTCGATCTACGACAACATCGCCTACGGTCCGCGGGTCAACGGGTGGAAGGTCGACTCGATGGACGACGTCGTCGAGGAGGCGCTCACCCGCGCGGCGCTCTGGGACGAGGTCAAGGACAAGCTCAAGGAGAGCGCGCTGGCTCTCTCCGGTGGGCAGCAGCAGCGCCTGTGCATCGCGCGGTGCATCGCCGTACAGCCCGACATCATCTTGATGGACGAGCCGTGCGCCTCACTCGACCCGATCGCGACGTCAAAGATCGAAGACCTCATGCGCGAGCTGGCGAGCGACTACACAATCATCATCGTCACGCACAACATGCAGCAGGCGGCCCGTGTCTCTGACCGCACCGGGTTCTTCACCGCCGACGTCGACGACAAGGGCGAGCGCCACGGGCGCCTGGTCGAGATGGACTGGACGAAGAAGATCTTCACGAACCCCTCCGACCCTCGCACCGAGGGTTACATCTCCGGCCGCTTCGGCTAGTCCGCCGGGGCGAACCGCCCAGCCAGCGCGGCACCACCGACCGCGGCGACGAACGTCGGCACGGCGATCACCGTCGTGATGTCCGGTGACAGGACACCGATCGTGTCGGTCAGGTACTCCCAGGTCGTGAAGGCGAGTACCGGCAACCCTGCGGCTAAGGCGCCGAGGACCCGTCTGGCGGTGGGCGTTCGGCCGTGCGATGCCACGGCCGACACTGACAGCCCGGTCACCACGCCGAGCACCAAGCCCAGACCCGCGCCGACGCCGACGAAGAGCACCAACCCGAAGAGCGAGAGCGCCTGCCCGTCAAGCACAGCGGTGAACAGCGACAGGGCCGCGATCACGATGAAGTAGAGCGTGCCGGCGGCCAGACCGACGGGAACCGACGTCCGAAGTGCCGTCCAGGCGCGCTGCGGGAAGGACGGTGGCATCGCTTCGTGGGAGTCGTGGGGCCGCGTCAGGCGCACTCGACGCAGTGCGTCGACCACAACCGCACCTCGAGGCGGGCCGGGGCGATCGCGGCGCCGCACTCGTCGCATTGGCCGTACGTTCCGGCGTCCACCTTCGCGATGGCTCGGTCGATCTCGGCGAGCATCACCTGAAGGCCGTCGTGGGCCGCCACCTGCGTGATGCGTTCGACCGCGATGCTGGTGCCGTCGCCCACCCGCTTGCCGAACGAGATGTCACCGGTGTCCGTCGCAGGCTCGGTGAGCTGATCGAGCTCAGCCACAACGTCGTCGCGCTTCGCCCGCAGGTCAACCAGCACTGTCTTCACCCACCGACGGTACCCCAGCGCTCCCCCGGGCCCCTCCCCCAACCCTGGGGCCATGTCACATCGATTCGAAATGACCGAACCAGCGCCGTACCCATCTACAAGGTGACACCGAAAACGACGAACGATGAGTACCGGGCCAGTACGAAATGACCGAACCCATGTGTCATGGCCCCGGATTTAGGGGGTCAGGCGGAAGGCGGGGTCACCTGCCAGCGCGTCGGTCACCTCGGCGGTGTCCATCTGGGCCTTCTGCAGGGTGCCGCTGTAGTCCCAGTTCATCGACTGCCAGCGGGTGAACTGGTCGAGAACCCAGATGCCGCTCTGACGTGAGCCGTTCCCGCTCTTGCCGTTGCCACCGAACGGCAGGTGCGCCTCCGCGCCAGACGTCGAGTTGTTGACGCTGACCATGCCGGCACTCACACCTTCGCGGAAGCGCCACACGGACTGCGGATCACGCGTGTAGATCGCCGACGACAACCCGTACCCGTGTCCGTTGGCCAGGTCCAGCGCCTCGTCGAGCGACTCGAACGCGCCGACACCGACCAGCGGACCGAACGTCTCGGTGCTGTACAGCGCATCGGACGCCTGCACGCCCACCGCGATCGTCGGGTGCGCATACAGACCCAATGACGGGTCTCCGACGAATCCCTCACGCGGGTTGGACGCCGTGATCCGCCCGGTGCCCGTCGACCCCCGCAACGTGTGGTGCGGCTGCACCAGGTCGAGCCACCCCTCGAACCGCTCGAGGAACCGCTCGTCGATCATCGGCCCGTACAGGACGTCCCGGGTGGGGTCGCCCACCGCGCACCTCTCGACGGCAGCGGCGAACGCCGCCACGAAGTCGTCGTACACCGAGTGGTGCACCCACGCGGTACCCAGTGACGTGCACCGCTGCCCCGCCGTTCCGAACCCACCGAACAGCGCCCCCTCAACAGCCAGATCCAGATCCGCGTCCGGCATCACCACCATCGGGTTCTTCCCGCCCAGCTCCAGGCAGGGCGACTGCAGGTGACGCCCACACAGCTCGCCGATCGCGCGACCCACCTCCGTCGACCCGGTGAAGCCCACCTTGTCGACGAGCCCGGCATCCAGCGCCGAGGTCAGGCCCGCAAACGTGTCAGCACCTGCCATCGGAACCGTCTGCAGGACGTCGGCGGGCACCCCTCCGGCGTGGAAGAGCGAGGTCAGGGCCCCGGCAACGGCGTTGGCCGTCTCCGCCGGTTTCCACACCACGGCGTTGCCGCACAGCAGGGCTGGCACCAGGTACCACGAGGGAACGGCGGCCGGAAAGTTGCCGGCTGTGACGATCGTCGCCACTCCGACCGGCACCCGGAACGTCAGCAGCTGCTTGTTCGGCATCTCGCTCGGAACCGTCTGCCCGTACAGCCGCCGCCCCTCACCCAGGAAGAAGTCGCACGTGTCGATGACCTCTTGCACCTCGCCGAGCGCCTCGGCGTAGGGCTTGCCGATCTCGCGCGTCACCAACGCGGCCAGCGACTCCTTGTTCGCCTCCACCAGTCGACCCACCTGGGCGATCACGCGTCCGCGCGCCGGGGACGGGACACGCGACCATGCTTGCTGCGCCGCGCGGGCCCGGCGAGTGGCGTCCACCAATGCGTCGGACGCCAGCAACTCGCCACTCCACACCACGTCAGACGCGTCGGCCGGATTGTTCTTCTGGAACGGAGTACCACCTGAGCTCGTCATGGCGTCACTCTAGGACGGCCTTCAGCTCGCCACGATGTGCGACGATGCCCACGTGACGAGCGCCTCGACCGCTGAACGGATTCTGGTCGCGCTCTCCGACGCAGGGGTCAGCACGGTGTTCGGGCTTCCGGGAGTGCACAACCTCCCGTTCTGGCAGGACCTGGACGAGGCGTCGACTCACTCGACCGGGCTGCGCATCACCACCGTGCGCCACGAACAGACCGCTGCCTTCGCCGCCGACGGTCTGGCCAGAGCTACCGGTGGCCTCGGCGTCTGCCTGGTCACATCTGGCCCCGGCGCCGCCAACACCCTCGCGGCATTCGGCGAGTCCGCGGCCAGCGGCATCCCCCTCCTCGTCATCGCCAGCGACGTCCCGGAACAACTGCGTAGCCGGGACGCCGTTCGCGGCCTGCTGCACGAGTCGCAGGACCAAGGTGCCTGGTTCACGCCGCTGGCCAAGGCGGTCTTCCAGCCGACGACGCCCGACGACGCCGTCACGGCTGCTGCGGACGCCATCGCTACCGCCATGAACCATCCGCGCGGACCCGTCTACCTAGGCATCCCGGCTGACGTGCTGCGTGCGCCCGCACCCGCGGCAGCCCGCGTGACCGTCCAGACCTCCCGGCAGCCGTCCACCGACGACATCAACTCAGCGGTCGACCTGCTCAACCACGCCAGGCGCCCTGTGCTGCTGATCGGCGGTGGCGCCGTGGCGAGCGCCGCCGACATCGACACACTCGCGTGGCGCCTTGGCTCCCCGGTCTTCGCCACCTATGCAGCGCGCGGGGTGCTGCCCCCAGGGCACCCGCTACTGGTCGACGTTCCTGCCATGGAGCCTCGTGCGAGCGCCTTGCTCGACGAGGCCGACCTGCTGCTCGTTCTCGGCTCGGCCCTCGACGGCATGTCCACCGCGAACTGGTCGCTGCCGCGTCCGCAGCGCGTCATCGATGTCAACCTCCGGCCGAGCGGCGCATACGCCCCCGACCTCACCATCACCGCAGATGTCGCCGCTTTCGTCGACGGCATCGCCCTTCGGCTCGGCGGACGTGAGCCGTGGGCTGACTCTCCCTTCCTCATCCGGGACGCCGTTCGCTCTGCGTCCGCCGCCGACCCCAGCACCCGCGAGGCGACCGCCTTCGTCGACGCCATCGAGCGAGCGTGGCCCGCCGGCAACGCGGTCGTCTGCGATATGGCGATCGCCGGCTACTGGGTTGGCGGCTATGCAGCGGTGCACGGCACCAGGCAGCTGCTCTACCCCGTCGGGTGGGGCACCCTCGGCTACGGGCTGCCCGCCGCCATCGGCGTGGCCGCCTCCGGAACGCCGACTCTCGCCGTGGTCGGTGACGGCGGCCTCGCGATGGCCACCGGAGAGCTTGCGACTCTCTCCCAGGAGCACCTGCCGGTCACGGTCCTGGTGGTGTCCGACAGCGGCTACGGGATGTTGCGCTACGACCAGCAGCGGGCCGGCCTCCCCGAGCGCGGTGTCGATCTCGACGCTCCCGACTGGCGCGCACTGGGCGCCGCCTACCGGCTTCCCGTCGACACTCCCGTCGACGCGGACGATCTCGCCAACGTCATCGCCCGGTCGGCGGTGTCGGGCGAGCCACGGCTGGTGGTGTACTCGGCGACACTGTCCCCACCACGGTCGACGTCCCCCCGTTGGGCCGATTCAGACCACTAGCGTGAGCGCCGAAACGCTGAAAGACCCCCACCCCGATGGAGCCCGGATGCACATCTCACGGCTGGCGCGCGCCAGCGCCGGGCTCGCCGGTGCCGTCGGCCTCTCCGTGCTGGCTCCGCTCGGGGTGAGCGGCGCCTCAGCCGAGGTCGACAGCCCCCCGGTTCTGGAGCAGACGATCGTCGCTGAGCAGGCGCTCGAATTGGCACAAGAGGTAATGGCAGGCGCGTCAACTGAGGTCTCTCCGTCGCTGGCCCTGCGCGAGCTCGCCCTGCGCCAGAGTGACCTGGCAGGCGCTGACCAGCGAGCGGCTGAGGTGCTGTTGACCCGCCCCAACGGTGGCGCCAAAGGCCGTGACTTGCAGGCAGCCGTGTGGGCGGGCCCCGAAGCCGCCAAGTCTGTCTCCGGCGCCGGTTGCTCGGCGACCGTCCCGGTCTGCGTCCACTGGACGAACCAGGGCGACGACGCACCCCCATCGGCTGACACCAACAGCAACCAGGTGCCGGACTGGGTCGAGGTGTCGGTCACCGAGATGGAGACCGTCTGGAACTACGAGATCAACACCCTCGGATACCGCGCGCCTCTCACCGACGAGCGTGCCTCGATCGACAACGACGGCGTGAACTTCGACGTCTACCTCAGCGACATCGGGTCTCGCGGGTACTACGGATACTGCACGGTGGACGACTCCCGCACGAAGACCGGCTACGAGTACGGCGACTTCTCCACCTACTGCGTCCTCGACAACGACTTCGCGCGCGACGAGTTCCCCACCAACAGCCCGCGCGAGAACCTTCAGGTGACGGCGGCCCACGAGTTCTTCCACGCGGTTCAGTACGCCTACGACGCCACGGAGGACGGCTGGTTCCTGGAGGGATCGGCGGCGTGGATCGAGGACGAGGTATTCGACTCCGTCAACGACAACCGTCAGTACCTCAGTAGCAGCCAGTTCCGTAGGCCCACCGTTCCGCTGGATACCTCTCGCGGCTTCGGGGTCTACGGAACGTGGGGATTCCTGCGATACCTGTCCGAGAGCTTCGGCACCGATGTCATCAGGAAAGCCTGGGAGCGCGCCGACCACGCACCGGGTGGCCCCGACGACTACTCGATCCAGGCCCTCGATCGCGTCATCAGCGAGGAGACCAGCTTCGACGAGGTGATGGGCGACTTCGGACTGGTCATCAACCAACCCCGAGCCTTTCTCAGCGAAGGACGGGCCTTCCCTTCCGCCAGGGTGGACCGTTTCCTCCTCGACCGCGTTGGCGCCTCAACCGGGTGGCAGTCGTACACGCTCGACCACATGTCCTACGCGCCGGTCGAAGTACGACCAGGACGCTCGGTGACGGCGGATTCGCGTCTCAAGGTAGTCGTCGACGCCCCAGGACGTGCGACGTCTCCCGAGGCTCGCGTCATGGTCGTGCGCAGGAACGGGTCCTACGGCGCCATCAAGGAGGTGGTGCTCAACCGCAAGGGCAGCGGAAGGATCTCGGTTCCGTTCGCTCCCGGCACTGTGAAGCACGTCGTCGTGGCCTTGGGCAACACCAGTACCGACTTCCGTCGCTGCGACTCCGATCGAACGGCCTTCTCGTGCGGCGGTGGGATTCCGCTGCACGACAACGCCAGGCACTGGTTCAAGGCGATCGTGCGCTAGACCACCGTCCCTGCCCCTCGCAGAGCGCGGGTTCTCTCACAGCACGTGACGCGGCGTCGCCCCTTCGACCGACGTTCGCCCGCAGATGCCTCAGCCGTCACCTCGCCGAGGCATGGTGGGCCGTGACTCAGGCCATCGCTGGCAAGAGCTGGGTCAGGTCCGGCGACGGAAACGATCCGATCACGGTCAGCGTGGTGGGGAACCGACGGCGCCCGGACGCCGTCCTATTGGTCTCGCTCCCTCTAGAACCGGACGGCGGAGGTGCCATGAACTGGGATATCGAGGCAGGCTGCATGTCAGTCGACCCGGAGGTCTTCTTTCCCGAGCGGCCCAGCGACCGGGCCCTGGCCGCCAAGGCGATCTGCCGCGGGTGTCCTGTCCGGACCCAGTGTCTGGAGTTCGCCCTCAGTGCCCGGCTCGATCATGGTGTCTGGGGCGGCCTGACCGAGGTCGAGCGTCGCTCGCTCCGTCGCTCGAGGCAACGCAAGGCCCGCCGTCAGGTGGCGGCCGCCTGAACCACCCGACGGGCCGGCAATTACCTGTCGGACGTCGCACCCGCCACACTGAGCGGGTGACTGTTCGAGTGACGCAGGACGTGGGCGACGCCGTCGCGGCACTCCTCAGCGACGCACTCGTCGCCCTGCCCACCGAGACGGTCTACGGCCTCGCCGGGGACGCCATGAGCCCGGCGGCCGTCGCCAGGATCTTTGCGGCCAAGGGACGCCCCTCCACGCACCCGGTGATCGTCCACCTCCCAGGCATCGAGCTCGTCCCGAACTGGACCGACGCAGCCCCCGCGTGGGCCCTGGCCCTGGCCGCCGAGATCTGGCCCGGCCCACTCACCGTGATCGTGCCGCGCGGACCCAACGTGCTGGACGCCGTGAGCGGCGGTCAGTCCACCGTCGGGCTCCGCGTCCCCTCGCACCCCCTCACCTTGCAGGTGCTCAACGAGTTCGGTGGCGGCCTCGCCGCACCGTCGGCCAACCGCTACGGCCACGTGAGCCCGACGACCGCGCAGCACGTCCTCGATGAGCTCGGCGACGTGCTGGACCCGATGCGCGACCTCGTGCTCGACGGCGGACGGTGCCCCGTCGGCGTCGAGTCCACCATCGTCGGAGCATGGGACGACACCCCACGACTTCTGCGCGCCGGTGCTGTCACCCTCGGCCAGATCGCCGAGATCACCGGACGAGAGGTGTCGACCGCCACCGACGGCGTCCGTGCCCCCGGCTCGACGGCTGCCCACTACGCGCCACGAGCACGCGTCATCCCCATCGAGACCGCTGACCTCGACAAGACCGTCGCCACCGTGACGGGCGCGTTCGGGCTCATCGCCCCGGCCGACCTCGCCCCTCCGGAGGCCCACCACATCCGCCTCGCCTCTCCCCGCGACGACGCCGACTACGCGCACGCGCTGTACGCCGCACTGCGCGAGGCGGACGAGGCACAGCTCGACGTCGTGATCGCAGTTCTGCCGACAGATGTCGGCGTCGGGCACGCCGTGCGCGATCGACTGCTCCGGGCTGCCGCGACAGGTCAGGTCACGTCGTGAAGGGACGCCAATCACCGGCTGTCCCGGAGTCGCACGCCGGCGTCGTCTTCCCCATGACCGATGGCAAGCGCTCAACACAGCCGGTGGGGCGCCACATCATTGCCACCGCCACCCGTCGAGTCGACACGTCCGCCAGCGAGGCTGCGCGCGGCGAAGAACACTGGTTCCGTCGCTACCCGCAGCACTTCCACGAGATGACACGCCTCGCCGCCGGGCTCAACGCCGGGCTCATCGCCACTGACGGTCTGGCTGCGCTGCACGAATCGATGAGGTTCGTCCACCAGGGAGCCGAAGGCCCCATCATGGACGCCATTGACGTCCCCCGCGCGCACTACTTCACGAGCGTCACGATCGGCGGAACCGGCAGATTCGCCGGCGCGGGCCTGACGCTCCACGACGACGACACCGCCGTTCAGGGATCTCAGCTCGACCGGCTGCTCGACCGTTGGTCGGACGACGGCACAGCAGAGCCGTCAGCTGTCGAGGCGCTCCGGATGCTGAATGAACGTCCGGAGCTGCTCGACCTTCGCGGGCAGACCTTCGTCCTCCTCGGCGCCGGCGCCGAGATGGGGCCCTACTCGGCGTTGCTGTCATGGGGGGCGCATGTCGTCGCTGCCGACCTTCCCGGAGGCGCAGCATGGCGCGGTCTCATCGATATCGCTCGTCAGTCACCCGGTCGGTTGACGCTGCCCGTTCGGCACCCACTTGGCACCGACCCCACGGACGCCGAGGTGGCCGCTGCCGCCGGCGCCGACGTCATCACCGAGGCCCCCGAGCTCACCCAGTGGCTCCTCGAGCTCGACGGCCCTCTCACCGTGGGCGACTACGTCTACGCACCGGGCGCCACGCACGTACGCGTGTCTACCGCCGTCGACGCAATCCTGGCCACGCTGGTCGACCGTCGAAACGATGTGGGACTGGCCTACCTCGCTACCCCCACCGACGTCTACGCCGTGCCCAGCGAGGTGGTGACCGCGTCGTTGGACGCGTACGCGAGCTCAGGCCGCCTCGTCACCGTGGCCCGTGGGCTTGGCGGACGCCGAGTCTTCCGCCCCAACTACCCGACCATGCTGACGATGGTGACCGAACGACGGTTCGGGGTCTTCGACGGACTCATCACGCAGCAAGGCGCGAACTACGCGCTCGCCAAACGTATCCAGCGATGGCGGGCGACGAGGTCTCGCGAGAATGGCACCTGGGTCTCCATCAACGTGGCACCCCCGACCCGCACCAGGTCGGTGGTCGACAACCGCCTCCTTGAGGCTGCCTACGGCGGCTCGCATCGGTTCGGGCTGCGGGTGTTCACACCTGCGGCGAGCCGCCAGGTCATGGCGGCCCTTCTCGTCCACGACCTCCGTCACCAGCAGTCCGTCGCCCACGCCTCGGTGCCGCTGGAGAACGAGATGGACCTGTTCGCCGCCGGCGCAGTGCACGGAGGCATGTGGCGGGCGCCCTACGAACCGCGCTCGGTGCTGGGGTTTGCCGCCATCACCGGGCGCTTCAGCCCGAGCTAGGCCCGTTCGCTCCGGCGCCAAGGACGCGCAACGAACCTCGGCGTGTGGCGGCTGTACGCCGCGTAGTCGGGATACCGCTCGCTCAGCAGGCCTTCCTCGTATCTCGCCTTGGCATTGAGCAGCAGCGTGAGGGCCACCGCGACCACGACCGTCAGCCACGAGAGATGCGCCAGCGTCCAGCCCCAGGCCATCGCCAGGACGCCGCTGTAGATCGGGTGTCGTACCCAGCGATAGAGCCCACTCGTGGTGAGCTCGCCGTCGGCCCGCGGCTCGGGCAAGGGGCTGAGCGCCCGGCCCAGCTGGGGAAACGCGACGGCCAGGAGGGTGACGCCCAGCGCGGCCACGCACCACCCAGCGATGGTGACCGACACAGACACCGACCAGGCATCCGCCCAGCGCGGAGCCAGCACCAGGGCAGCGATCAACACGGCCTGAGCACTGACATAGAGGCGGCCCTTCACCCTCCCACTCTCCCAGAGCCCCCCGAGTGCTCACCTGGTTGCTGCCCTGGGACGCCGAGTGCTCACCTGGTTGCTGCCCTGGGACGCCGAGTGCGCCGTCAGGTTCGACGCCCCCGCGACCGATACTGGGTAGATGGCCCGCTTCCCACGTCTTGCCGTCGCGGTCGTCGCGGCGGCCTCGAGCACCGTCGTCGCACTCACCGCGATGGGTGCGCCGGCCGGAGCAGCCGGCGCTGCCACGCCACTGCCCGAGCGGCTCACGCACATCGGCGAGAGTCGGCAAGTGGTCGTCGTCACCACCCGCAGCTGGACCACCAGCCACGCAAGGCTGCAGACCTGGAAGCTGACCAGCTCAGGCGAGTGGACGCGCGTCGTCGATCCCATTCCCGCCCGTGTGGGGTGGAACGGCGTTCGGCGCGAGGCCAACCGCAAGCAGAACACCGGAACAACGCCGGCAGGCACGTTCGGGCTGCTCAGAGGGTTCGGTCTCGCCAAGCCTGCTGGCGTCGATCTGCCGTACCGCCGGGTCGACAGGAACGACTGGTGGCCCTACGACCCTGCCGACCCCAAGACCTACAACGTGTTCCAGCCGCGCCGCGTCAAGCACGCGCAGTGGCGCACCGACTGGTCCGAGCGTCTGAAGTCGTACGGCGCGCAGTACCGGTATGCCGTCGTGCTCGACTACAACCTGCCGAGTGAGATCACCTGGCGCAACGGTCAGCGCGTGGCACGCAACACCGCCGACACCTCAGCGGGCGGAGGCATCTTCCTGCACGTGAGCGGGTCAGGCGCCACAGCCGGCTGCGTCTCGATCGCACGCGACCAGATGCGGCAGGTGCTGAGGTGGCTCGATCCCGCCAAGGACCCGGTCATCGTGATCGGTCCGCGCGACGTCATCGAGAAGATGTAGGACGCCGCCGCACCGCGGCCAGGACGCGACGCAGACGCGCCCGGTTGTAGCGCTGCACGGCGATACACGGCAGGTTGCTGCCCGCGGCGACAGCCACGTTGGCAGGTGCCGCCCACCACGGATTCCACAGCAGCGTCAGGGCCACCCCGGCGGTCATTCCCCAGTGCGCGTGCTCAGCGCGCCGCGTCTCGACGACGAACCGCTCCATCACCTCAGGGTCACCCGACGACACTGTGCGCTTCTCGAAACCTCCGAACAACGCGCCCGCCTCCGGCAGACGCGTCTTCCACGCCTCGATCCCGGCCACGTCTCGGTACCAACGCCCACCTCGCTCGAATGAGCGCTCGCGCGTGATGACGTCGTCCGCGGCAAAGCGGTCATCCGACGTCCGCTGCGCCGCGTACCCCACGAGCACGGTCCACGCCGGCCAGAACAGCACGTTGCCGGTGACCACGACGGACGCCGGTAGCCGACCGACGGGGGTGGAGACTCGCATTGCCCCATTCTGCCGGGCCGATACCGTCGACGCATGACTGTCGTCGCCATCGTCAACCCCACAAAGGTCGACGACCCGGAGTCTCTGCGGTCGCTCTTGACTGTGGCAGCCGACCAGTACGAGCTGGGTTCGCTCCGATGGGTCGAGACGACACCGGACAACTTGGGCAGCGAGCTGGCCGCCCAGGCAGTGACCGACGGTGCTGAGCTCGTGATCGGCTGCGGCGGCGACGGCACCGTGCGCGCGGTTGTCGCAGGCTTGGTCGACAGCGGCGTCCCGCTGGGAATCCTCGCCCGAGGCACCGGCAACTTGCTTGCGCGCAATCTCGACATCCCCCTTGCGACCACCGAAGCCATCGGCACGATCTTCGGCGGTGCCGACCGCAAGGTGGACGTGCTCGACGTCGCACTCGGCAAAGGACGCCATGAGGTCTCGGCCGTCATGTGCGGCATGGGCTGGGACGCCGCGATGATGAACGTCAGTGAGTCCGTCAAAGCGCGTCTTGGCTGGGGCGCATACGGCCTGCAAGCGGCCCGCACCGTGCGCGACCACCCGATCCGTCTGCGTGTGCAGGTCGACGACGGCCCGGAGCACACCTTCTTCGCACGCACCTGTCTGATCGCCAACGTCGGAACGCTGATCGGGGGCCTCGAGCTGCTGCCCGAGTCGGCCCCCGACGACGGCACCCTCGAGGTGCTCGTCTTCGATCCAACGACCAGCCGCGACTACGTGCGCTCGTCATGGGGCGTCCTGCGTGGGCACAGCAACGAGGGAGACCCCGCGCGCACACTGCTGCGTGGACGCCGGGTGGTCGTCACCACGCATCGCGCGCGCCCCCGGCAGATCGACGGCGATCTCATCGACGACGGTCACGGCTTCGTTGTGCGCGTCATGCCAGGCGCTCTGACGGTTCGCGTGCCGAACGCCTAGGCGGCCAACCAAAGACCCTTGGCAGGTGCCTGCCGGTCGGCGAGGCTGGGGCCATGCGCGCATGGGTCGTGGAGCAGCCGGGACCGATGGCCGGTCGACCGCTCAGCTGGGTGACGCTGCCGGAGCCCGAGCCCGGACCGGGCGAGGTCGTGGTGGACGTCAGCGCATGCGGGGTCTGCCGCACAGACCTGCACCTGGCCGAGGGAGACCTGCCACCGCATCGCCCACAGACCGTCCCCGGACACGAGGTCGTAGGCGTGGTGTCCAAGGTGGGCGCCCGATGCGTGCGCCTCTCAGTGGGCGACCGTGTCGGCATCGCCTGGCTGCGACACACCTGCGGCACCTGCCGCTGGTGCCAACGCGGTCTCGAGAACCTCTGCCCCCACGCGCAGTTCACCGGCTGGGACGCCGACGGTGGCTACGCCGAGCAAGCCGTCGTCCCCGAGGACTTCGCCTACCCGATTCCTGACGACTGGTCCGACACCTTCGCCGCACCGCTGCTCTGCGCCGGCATCATCGGGTACCGAGCCCTCCGCCTCTCGTCGCTGCCGGTCAACGGACGCCTGGGCATCTACGGCTTCGGCGCCTCGGCCCACCTCACCGCACAGGTGGCGATGCACCAGGGCGCAACGGTGCACGTCATGACGCGGTCAGCGGCAGCGCGCGAGCTTGCGCTGCAGCTGGGCTGCTCGAGCGCGGGCGACACCTTCGATGCCCCTCCCGAACCCCTCGACGCAGCCATCGTCTTCGCACCCGCAGGCGAGATCGTGCCTGCCGCTCTCAGCGCTCTCGACGATGCCGGGACGCTGGCCATCGCGGGCATCCACCTCACCGACATCCCCCCGCTCGACTACCAGGAGCACCTGTTCCGTGAGCGAGTCGTTCGCTCCGTGACCGCCAACACCCGCGCCGACGGCGAAGAGTTCCTGCGCGTGGCGGCGTCCATGCGCCTACAGGTTCACCATCAGGAGTACCCGCTCGATCGCGCGGACCGCGCCTTGGCCGACCTCGCCGCCGACCGCGTCGACGGGGCAGCCGTCCTCACCCACTAGCCCCACATCCCGCCGAGTGCTCACCTGGTTGCCCGTCTCGCACACCGAGTGCGCAACTCCGAGCGCCTGCCGCGAGATACTGCCCAGGTGACCGACCCGACCCCACGCCGCTGGCGCACCGCGCTCTGGCGCGGCGAGACCGCACCGATCCCCGTCGTTCGGACGCCCACCCGAGCTGTGTACACCCGGCGGAGCCCCGGAGAGGACACCGAGCTTGCCGCTGTCGACCACGGGGTCACGCTCACCCTTCGCGTGGGTGCCCTGCTGCTCGCGGGTGGTGCGCCGACCGAGGACATCGAGGCGGCCATGTTCGCTGTGGGCACCGCCGTCGGACTCGGCACGTTCGAGGTCGACATCACCTACGGGTCCATCATCATCAGCGTCGCGACAAGCGACGAGCACCCCGGCGTCACCGACGCTCGAGTGGTCAGGGGGCGGTCAACGCACTACGCCAGGGTGGCTGCCGCACACCGTCTTGTGCTCGATCTCTCCGAGGGACGCCTTCCGCCGCAGGACGTCGAGGCGCGACTCGAGGCGATCGAACATCTTCGACGCCCCTACCCCCGCTGGTTCGTGGTGTCGGCGTTCGGTGCGCTGTCGGCCGGCATCACTGTCCAGCTGGGAGGCAACGCCCTCACCGCCTTGCTCGCCTTCGGCACCGCGGCCCTGACGGGCCTGGTCGGCAACCGCTTGGCTCATCGCAAGGTGCCCGTCTTCTTCGTCAACATGACAGTCGCCTTCGCATCAGTGGCGATCGTGGTGGGCATCACGGCGCTCGTGCCCGAGGACAGCTCGCTGCGGATCCGCACCTCGCTCGTGATCGTCGGCGGCATCATCGCCCTGCTGCCGGGCATGAGTCTCATGGTGGCCGCGCAGGAGGCCATCGGCTCCTTCGCTGTTACCGCCGCGGCTCGAATCGTCGAGCTGACGTTCGCAACAATCGGGATCGTCTCCGGTGTACTCCTCGGGCTGACCCTCGCCGAGAACAGGGGCATCGGACTGTCTGCCACAGTGCGGCTCGAGGTCAGCGCCAGCGCAGCGCTGATCGCCGTGCTGGCTGCTGCCGTCGCGGCGTCGGCGGCAGCGTTGACCTATCAGTCGCCGTGGCGGCTCGCCGTGGTCGGCGGTCTCGTCGCCGGTCTGGGCATCCTGATCTTCGTCGGCATGGAGCAGCTGATCGTGAATCCGGATGCCTCGACGCCGCGGAGCCCCGGAACCTCCGCGGCGGTGACTGCCGTCCCAGCCATCGTCATTGGGCTCGCGAGTCGCTGGTTCGGCGTCCGTATGAAGGTGCCTCCGGTGCTCGTCACCGTGCCGGGCATCGTGCCCCTGCTGCCTGGTCTCGCGGTGTACCAGGGCTTGCTCGCCCTGAGCGAGAACGACCCCCAGACCGGACTCGCGTCTCTGGTCCGCGCCATGGCCATCGCCATCGCCTTGGCTGCCGGCGTGCTGCTGGGTCAGTTGCTGGGTGGACGCCTGATGCACACCCCTGGGCTCGCTGCCCTCGCGACGACCGACGTCAGACGTGCCCGAGGGCGCTGACCGTCGCCGGGGGGCGGCACGGGAGGGCCGCAGGTCGGGCTCCCTCCGCACGTGGCAGGATGGACAGTGGACTGAGATCTCGCGACGTCTGGTCCCACCTCTCCGTAGTGGCTGCAATCTGCACGTGCGGCTCGTCGGGAAGTGGTTCATCGCTCGGACTCAGCGTAGAGTCGCGAATGGCGTGATCGTTGAGGGTCGTGCCACACCGCGGAAGGATTGGCGAGAGAATCGCGCTGCTTGATCGGGCGGGATCTGCTTGTGTCTGGCCGGCGCCGATGCAGGGGCAGAATGCCGACGGTCGACGACACTTGATCTGAGAACGAGCCAGAGGGCAGGGGGCGGTGACAGTCTGGCATGGGCACGACGGCGTCATCGGCAGCCCATCAAGATGATGGCCGTGGGCCGACTGGACGGCATCACGGATGCGCATCTACACGGCGGATCACTGATATGGTGATGACGCAGATGATCGCTCGATCGGGACCGGCAACTCCGTGGAGATCGCACGTCGACGGACAAGCTCGGCACGTGATCAGAAGGCAAGCCGGGGTGGAGGCAGGTCAAGTTCAGCAGCCAAGGGATCATCAGCGCATGTCAAGTCCGACCGGCGGGGCGATCGGTTCAAGACCTCTGACGAGGCCAGTGGCCGTGTCGGTGTGACCGACGCAACGATGGTCGAGATGTACGTGGACGGGGTCTTCCGGAACCGGTGCGGCATACCACCGGCAACATCGACAACACCAAGCCATGGACCATCGGTGGCAAGTTCGAGGCGACACCAGCGACCAACCGTGGCGCCGACAGCTGCGACTACCCGGCGCTCGCAAGCTCCAGGGCATCGACAGATGCAGAGCAGATGGTGGGCCGCCAGGGACTCGAACCCTGAACCTACGGATTAAAAGTCCGCAGCTCTGCCAATTGAGCTAGCGGCCCGATGAGGACTGGTGCGGTACTGAACGCACTAGGCCCTCGACCATCGCAGATACCGTAGCGATGTGGCTCTGGTCGCGAAGACCTGGTGGTGGCCAACGGCCGGGAGAAAGAGGATCCTGCGCCGAACGGGTCACATTTCGGGGGTCATCACAGCGATCCCCTGCACGTGGGCAACAATGGCGGTTCATGTATCGGAGCAACGTCAATGGGGTAGATCAGTGAAGAAGTCCTCCGCCGTCGCCGGCATCGTGTCCGCAGCGTTCGTGTCGTCCCTGGCCGTGGCAGGTGCCGGAGGGACTGCAGTCGCGCTACCCCTGGCTGAACTCACCGTGACACCCCTTCAGCCGAGTCAGGCAGAAGTGTGCTGGACCGAGTTCACGCCGGACGCCGGGACGGTCACGGCTTACCAGCTGCGCGTACCGGAGCGCTCAGTCCTGCCTACCCCAGTGAGCGCCAACAGCTGTACGACATTGGGCGAACTGAAGACCTCGACTTCCTACACCTTCATTCTGGAAGCGCAGATCGACGGCGCAGGCGACTATGTCGCGGCGGCCCCAGTGGTCGTCACCAAGGCCTACAGCCTGTCCAGTGAGCTGTCCCGTTCGAAGGCCAAGGCGGGCCAGAAGGTCACCGTGTCTGGAGCGGCTCAAGGCAGCGAATCTCGTGTCGGACGCCGATGTGATCATCCAGAAGCGCGTCAAGCCGAGTGACCAGTGGAAGACCCTGGGAGAGCCGGTGAAGACCAATGAGAACGGGCAGTACTCCAAGACCTTCAAGGTGCAAAGCACCGTCGCCATCCGGACGTACTTCAAGGGCCTCAACGGTGGGGCACCAACCACCGGAGCATGGAACCCCATTCAGGCAATCGATGTGTCGCCGGTGTTCAGCCTTTCGTTCAGCAAGAACCCGGTGAAACTGGGGAAGACCGTCACCGCAAAAGGAAAGGTGACGGCTGGCAACCGCAAGGTCTTGGCTGGCGACAGCGTCTGTCTGCAGAAGAAGGAGAAGGGATCCTGGCGGGGGGTTGGCATTCCCTGCGTGAGGATCGGCGATGACGGGCTCTTCAGCACCAAGTTCACCCCCAAGTCAAAGGCTGACCTCTTCTACCGCTGGCGGGCGACTTCAGTCGCGCCCGAGTACGTAGCCGGCAGCAGCCCGAAGAAGCGCCTCACAGTCAAGTGATAGCGGGGCCCGAATTGTCCTGACGGTCCATCATGGGCACTATCGTCTAGCCCTATCGGGCATTCGGACTAGCCCGACTGGGTGACGCCGCTTCAGGCTTCATCAAGCGCTGGCGCGTTGCGGACGAACCAACTTTCGACTCACTTGTCGACGGTTGGGAGCAACCACGTGCCTAGCAAGTCGCGCAGCCTCAAAGGTCCGATTCTCGGCGTAACGTGCGCGCTCGCGGTCTCGAGTGCTGGAATCGGCGTCATCACGTCGAGCCTCTCGCAGGCCGAGCCCGTTTCCCGAACGGTCCGGCTGGTTGCCGAGCACGACAGCTTCACCACATCGACCAGGCCGACGGTCAGCCGCGATCACGGCGATCGACTGGTCGCCCGCAACACCGTCGGCGTGGAGAAGGTCTCCTACCTGAGCTTCACCGTGACGCGAGACGACCTGGGTCAAGGGCCTGTGCTCGGCGCCAAACTACTCCTCAAGCCTTACGAGCGACTTCGGGTGCAGACCTCGCTCCGACTCGTCAACAACGCCG
Organism: uncultured Actinomycetota bacterium; assembly: GCA_963824605.1. Lineage (GTDB taxonomy): Bacteria > Actinomycetota > Actinomycetes > JAHEKZ01 > JAHEKZ01 > JAHEKZ01. The sequence goes on from CAWGPZ010000004.1 coordinate 77,141, forward strand.
CCGTCGTTGGGCGAACCCTCACGCACCGGAACGCACCGGAGATCGGCAAGGTCGTGGGTACGGCCAAGTCAGGCCCTGCAACAACCCGCTGGGTGGACGTGAGCTTCGTGGTCAAGGGTCCTGGCACCTACTCGTTCGCCCTGACCACCGACAAGCGCAAGTCTCGCTTCTTCTCGAGTGAGACCCCAAACCCCCCGACGTTGCTGGTACGGATGGGCAACGAGGTACCCGCAGCCGAGCCCGGCGCTTCGGAGTCCAACACACCCACCCCTGACGAATCGAAGGCGACGCCGAAGCCAAGCTCGAGCCCAGCTCCTGACCCCGTCAAGACCGACAAGCCCAGCCCGACGCCCGCAAGCGGCACGGACCGCGACTGTGTGGAGCGTTTTGCGGGTGATCCGTGTGCGGGGTCGTTGTACTACGGCGCGTCGGTGGAAGGTGGTGACCCGCGCCCGTTGGAGTCTGAGGTCGGCACTGGTCTGACACTTTTCCGCTCGTACATGCAGCCGAGCACCCCGGCGTCGAAGTTCGCCTCCCGCGCCTCCGCCGATGTGGCGGCCGGCCGGATCCCGCTGATCTCCACCAAGGTCCCCGGGAGCTGGGCTGAGGTGGCGAACGGCAAGCAGGACCCCTGGTTGCTGGACCGGATCAAGGCTCTGGCGGCGGTGCAGGGCCCGGTCTGGCTGGTGCTGCACCACGAGCCCCGCGGTGACGGGGACCCGGCTGACTGGGTTCGGATGCAGCAGCACACCCGCACCCTGATCGACCAGCACGCGGACAACATCGCCCTGGTCGGGATCTTGAACGGGTGGGACTTCCTGCAGAAGAACGGCAACCCCGGCGCCTACAACCACCCGGTCGGCACCGGCGTCCACGTCATGGGCTTCGACTCCTACAACCCCTGGTCCCCCACCAACGGAGACGCCTGGAAGTCACCGGAGAAGACACTCTCACCCGCTGACACCATCCAGAGCTGGGGGTACCCCACCCTCGTCGGCGAGTACGGCGTGCGGACCGACCCGCAGCAACCCGGCCGGGCCGCGGACTGGATGAAGGACGTCTACACCATCGCCCTGCAGAAAGGCTTCGTCGGCCTTTCCTACTTCGACTCCGGCGCAAACTCCCCAGACGGGACATGGGACCTCACCGGCGAACGACTCGACCAATTCTCACGAAACCTCAAGCGAACCGAAACTGCCCATCAAGGCACCTAGGACGACCTCAGGGAGCCACGCAACGACCTGAGGCCAGCCGGTCACCCACGATTGCGCCATCTGGTGGACGTTCGCACACCACCAGCCCGAAGGGCCTCGAGGCCCAGGTATCGTGAGCCTACGACGGCCATCGAGGGTCGTCCCCCGGTGGTGCGGCCCGGTCGACCCTAGGACGAGGGCCGACCGGAGCGGGGAGGGAACCGACGTGGACAGCCACGCAAGGGGTGGAACCGTTGAGTGAGTCGTCCCGATCGTCGGGGCCCTGGAGCTGGGGTCGCGCATTCCTGGTAGTCGCCTGCCTGATCGGTGGGCTCGCCGTCGGATACGCCTACTACCTACAGGCGCCCAAGGTGTACCAGGCCTCGGCGACGGTGCTGGTCCTGCCCACCGCGACCGGGCTCGACGCAGGCACGACCGGCACATCTGCCGAGATCAACATGGATACCGAGGCTGAGCTGGCGCGTTCTGTCTCAGTAGCCACGCAGGTGTCCGACGCCCTCTCCGGGGAGCTCTCTTCCAGCGACTTGTTGGGAGATGGCGCCGTCACCATTCCGCTGAACAGTCAGGTGCTCCAGTTCTCAGCGCAGGCCCCCAGCGCCTCATTGGCCGCTGACGCGGCCAATGAGTGGGCGCAGACCTACCTCGACCGCCGCTCCGAACGGGCGGCAGAGCTGGTCGGGAGCGCGACCGAGACGCTGCTTGCGCGATACGAAGCAGCCCAGGCAGAGCTAGAAGATCTCGGGACAAGCACAGACCAGCTCGACCGGGCACGTCGCGACGTTCTCATCAGCAAGATCTCCGACATCGACAAGCAGCTGGTGGCGCTCGGGGTCAGCCCGGCAGACGCGGGCACGATCATCAGCGAGGCCGAACCCCCGTCGGATGCCGCTGCTCCACAACTTGCAGTGTCACTGGGTGCCGGCCTCATCATCGGAGCGGCGGTCGCGGCCGCCCTGATTCTGGTTGGCGCTGTTCGGCGCCGGCCTGAAGCTGGACGACGCGCGCCGACGACCGAGCGACAGGTGCGAGTGCTCGCCTCCCTGAGCGGACTCGCCGACGACGAACGTGGGTCCGATTCCGAAGAACTCCGTCGGGCTTGCCAGGAAATCGTGGCGTTCGCCGGTGATCCCGGGGCGATTGCCGTCGTCGGAGTCTCCGACCACGGGACCACCGTGACGGTAGCGCTTCAGCTTGGTCAGGCGTGGGCTTCCGAGATCGGTCGCAGTGTCGTCGTTTCCACCGATACTTCAGTCATCGATCCACTCCCGGACGACGTAGGCGACTCCCCAGGGCTCAGAGAACTGCTCGTCGGCGCCGCCACGCCAGCTCAGTGTGCGACAAGGACCACCCCCACGGCGCGTGCGGTTGTGGTCGGTCCCGGCCACGAGTCGACCGTCGAGACGGTGTCCGGCCAGAGATTCGTGACGGTCTGGGATCAGCTCGAGAACGAGTTCGGCACCGTCTTGGCGGCAACGACATCTCCAGACACATCGGTGGGCGAAGTTGTCATCCGCACGGCCGGTCGAGTAGTGGGCATCGTGAGCTCTGGTCACGGTCGCGAGCAGGATCTCACCGAGGTGCTGCACGCGCTCGATCGTCTTTCAGCAACGAGCCGTCTGGTGGGCGTCATCATCGTCGACGACGGTGGCCTGTCGGGAACGCAGCACGGAGCTACCAAGAACGCCGACCGGCATGAACCCGAAGTCGCACAAGACGGCGACTCACATGAGCGACGTGGTTCTGATCAAGAAGGTCGTCCGACTCGCTCTGGCTTCTTGGAGAGAGCGTGACAACCGTCGAGCCAGGGGTCAGTGTGGTGATCCCCACCCGTGGCAGGCCCGATCTGGTTCGTAAGGCCGTCACTTCGGTCGTCAACCAGAACTACGACGGCCCGATCCAATGCGTGGTCGTGCACGACCAAGAAGAGCCCAACCACTCCCTGGCGGCACTCAGCCGATCGGGACGAGACGTGTCAGTCGTCCTGAACACCGGCCAGACCGGCCTCGCCGGGTCACGAAACTTCGGTCTCCGGTTCGCCGAGCACGACCTCATCGCGTCATGTGACGACGACGACTGGTGGGAGCCCGAGAAAGTCAGTGCTCAGGTAGCCCGACTGATGAGCGAACCCGAGCTTCTGGTGGTGGGGGCCGGTATTCGCCTGCTCATGGCCGAAGACCGAACGGTGGAGTGGCTCGGGTCTTCTGACGTCGTCACTCAGGAACAGCTCTTCCGCTCTCGTCGCAAGGAGCTGCATTCGTCGACGCTGATGATGAGGCGGAGCGCCTTCGAGCTCGCGGGAACCTACGACGAGAAGCTGCCGCAGAGCTACGCCGAGGACTACGAGTGGCTGCTGCGAGCCGCCCAGCACGGTTCGATTGGGGTCGTTCGGAGGCCACTCGCCACCATCAAGAAGGATGGTCCCTCCTGGTTCCGAGAGCGGTCCGAGGTCATCGCCGAAGCGCTCGAGTACCTATTGGTCATGCACCCCGAGATCAAGCAGTCCCGAAAAGGGCATGCGCGCATCCTCGGCCAGATCGCCTTTGCCAGGGCCAACCAGGGTCGGCGCCAGGACGCTCTCAAGGACGTGGGCCGGTCGCTTGCTGTGTGGCCCATCGCGCCGCAAGCAGGGTTGGCCCTCTTCCAACTGACGTTCCAGGCCGATCCGCGCATGCTGCTCCGCGGGGCAAGGGTGGTGGGTCGTGGGCTCTCCTGAAGCCGTCCTGCCGAACTTCATCTACATCGGACCCGACAAGGCAGGGTCGTCCTGGCTCCACGAGGTCCTGCTCACGCATCCCCAGGTGTTCATGCCTGTGGCCAAGGACCTCTACTTCTTCGACCGCTACTACGACCGCGGGTTGGACTGGTACCTCTCGCAGTTCGAGTCAGCCCAACCGAGCGAGGTCGTGGTCGGTGAGGTCTGCCAGGACTACCTGTTCTGCGCCGAGGCTCCGAAGCGCATCGCCGAGTCCTTGGGCAGTAGTCGCTTCATGGTGACCTTGCGTGACCCTGCTGATCGGGCCTTCTCGTCCTACCTCTACATGCTCAAGCAGGGCGAACGACCGGGCACCTTCCTCGAGGCACTGGACTCACGCCCCGAGCTGATAGACCACGGACGCTACGCCTCCGGCATCAAACGCTTCACAGATCAGTTCGGCCAGGAGAGCATCTACATCGCAGTCTTCGACGATCTCGCTTCCGACCCGCAAGCGTTCATCGACAGGCTCCTGGAGTGGCTCGGGGTCGAGCCCCTGGTGCTCGGCGACGAGCTCAGCGCCACCAGACTCCCGGCCGGCGCAGCGCGGTCGGCCTTGATCGCGCGGTTGGCCCGTCGCGCGGCCGACGTGGTGCGAGAGCGAGACGGTGCAAATCTGGTGGGGCGGGTGAAGCGCTCGCCGACAGTACAACGGGTGCTCTATCGCACCCTCACCGACGACAAGCCTGTGATGTCAGCGACCGAGCGACTCGCCGTCCACCGCGCGCTCGCCAGCGAGATTGACTCCCTCGACCGAGACTTCGGTCTCTCCCTGGCGGAGCGCTGGGGATGGACAGCTGCTGAGGAAGTCACCGCCGACCGCCAGGAGACGTAGTGTTGGTCGCGACGCGTCATGACTGGGTGCTCTCCGAGCCAGGACCGCCTGCCCGTGGCCTGGACCGCCTCGGACCAGGATGGCCCCTCAAGGTACTGATCTTCGGGTTTCCGCTCTGGTGGGCTCTGGGGATCAGCTCGTTCGCCTTCCTGATCGCAGCCTTGGCGATGGCGATCGACATGTTCCGACGAGGAAGAATCAGGATCCCGGCCGGTTTCGGGGTGTGGCTGCTATTCCTCATCTGGGTGGCCGCTGGGGCCTTCCTCCTCTGGGCGCAGGCCCCAGGGACCGTCGAGGGCGGCGGAATCGGGCGCCTGGCCGGGTTCGGGCTGAGATACCTGTGGTACCTGGCGATCACCGTCGCGATGCTCTACCCGCTCAGCTTCTCGTCACGCGACCTACCGGGGCTGACGGTGGTTCGATGGCTCGGGATCCTCTTCCTGTTCGCTGCCGGCGGGGGACTTCTGGGTGTGCTGTTCCCGTCCTTTGAGTTCACGTCGCCGATGGAGCTGATCATCCCCGGTGCACAGACGGAGGGGTTCATCCGAAACCTTGTCCACCCCTCGCTGGCTGAACAAAGCAGCTTCTTGGGGTACGAACAACCTCGACCCAAGGCGCCGTTCGCCTACCCGAACGCATGGGGCAACAACATCGGACTGCTGCTGCCCTTCTTCGTGCTCGGTTGGGCCACCAGCAAGCGGCGGTGGCAGCGCCTCACCATGCCCTTCATCGTGGCTCTCGCAATGATCCCGATCGCTTACTCACTGAACCGTGGCCTCTGGCTGGGGATCGGGATTCTGGTCGTCTACGCAGCCGTGACGATGGTGCGCAAAGGCCACATCTCAGGTCTGCTGGCTCTGCTCGGGGCCACCGTCATCGCCACCGTCGTGCTCCTCGCGACACCTCTTGGCGACACGATCTCGTTGCGCATCGAAACCCCTCACAGCAACGAGCGGCGCACCACCGTTGCCGAGACCGTGATCTCGACGACGTGGGCCGGATCCCCGATAGCCGGCTACGGCACCACCCGACAAGTCCAGGGAAGCTTCGCTTCGATCGCTGGCGGAGAGACACCCGACTGCCACCAATGTGCAGCGCCACCGATCGGAACACAAGGCTTCTTGTGGCGTCTGATCTTCACGACCGGCTTCGTTGGCACCGCATTGTTCTCCGTGTTCATGGCCATCCAGCTAGCCAGACACGTTCGCCGCATCGACCCGATCTCCGTGGTCGGCTGCATGGTGCTCACGATGTCTGGGGTCTTCTTCATCGTGTACGACTCACTGGAGTCGCCGCTCTTCATCCTGATGCTGGCGATCGGCTTGATGAACCGACAACGACTCGAATCCCGACAGTCCACCGCCGGTCTGTCGGTGGAACGCCCCGCCCTAGTGACGTGAGGAAACCGTGCCGTCCCTGAAACAGCGCAGCCCGCTCGCCGTCAAGCGGCTGGGGCGCCGTGCCTACACCCCCATCGGGCAGGCCACGGCCGGCCTCCGACTGATGCCGTCCTTCATACTCGCCGGCGCGCAGCGCTGCGGCACGACGAGCCTGTACCGAGCCCTGCTGAGCCACCCAGCGGTCCTGTCCGCCGCCTATCACAAAGGTGTCAACTACTTCGACGTCAACTACGACCGAGGCATCGACTGGTACAGGGGGCACTTCCCCCTCAACGTGACCGCTGCGATGCGAGCCCGGGGAACGAACGAGTCACCGGTGACCTTCGACGCAAGCGGCTACTACATGTACCACCCCCTGGCAGCAGAACGGATAGGTCGCGACCTGCCGGGGGTCAAGGTCCTCGTCCTGCTCCGTGATCCTGTCGAACGCGCCTACTCGGCGTACAAGCACGAGTACCGCCGCGGGTTCGAGACCGAGAGTTTCGAGCGTGCGCTACAGATCGAGGACGAGCGAGTGCAGCCGGAACTTGAGCGCATGCTGGCTGACCACTCGTACCAAAGCAGCAGCTACCGCCACCACTCCTATCGGCGCCGTGGGCTCTATGCCGAGCAGATGGACCGCCTCGCAGAGGAAGTTGGACGCGACCACTTGCTCGCGGTTGAGAGCGAGAACTTCTTCGAGCACCCAGAGGAGGAGTACGCCCGGATCATCGACTTCCTCGGCCTCGCACCGCACCGACCCGAAAGATTTGACCGATGGAACGCACGCCCAGGCTCAGGCATGTCCGAATCCGCCAGAGAGTTCCTCGTCGAGGCATACGAGGACCAGGCACGACTTCTCGCCCCGTACTTCGAGCGGCCCCCGTCCTGGGCCCGTGGGTGACGCCGTGACGAAGTCTCCTGTGCTGGTCAACTCCGACCCGGTGATCACGGCATTGCGAAGCCGGCGGGGTTGGCGTCTCGTTGGGCTCGGTGCTGCAGTGGGGGCGATCGCAGGAATGGTCTGGTTGTTCGCCACCCCCAAGACCTACGAGGCGACGATCGCCCTGGAACTGACATCAGTGGCTCCGCAGGTCAACATCAACTCGGTCGGTGCGAGGCCCGACCCGGTGACCATCGACACCGACGCGCAGATCGTGATGTCCGATGCGGTGGTGGACGCGGTCGCGCGCACCAGTTCGCGAGACAGGACCGACGTACGCAACAGCCTCGACGTCTCTGCTCGACCTCTCACTCGGGTGATGAACATTACCTACAGCGCTGACTCGGCAACCGAAGCGATCCAGGGTGCCTCTAAGGCTGCAGATGCCTTCCTGAGTGAGAAGGAACGCCTCATCGTCGAACCCGTGCGCAGCTACCTGCAGTCCGTCGAGAGCCAAGATGCTCAGGTCTCGAGTGCCGGCGGATCACTCAGGCAATCGACCCCTGACCTGTGGGAGCTCGAGGCGCGCAGCCAGTCAGCGATGGCCGCCGAACTACGTCTTCAGGGCGCCGGTGAGATCCTTGAGGGCGCCCGGATCACCGCTGCCGGCGAGCGTGGTGACGTTGAGGTGCCGGTAGTCACCGGAATCGCACTCGGTGCGCTGCTCGGCCTTGTGGTGGCAGTCATGCTCGCCGCTGGGCGCACTTCGGGCCCCGCCCGAGCCTCCGTGCTGTCATGACACACATCACCACTGCCGACAGACGTCAAGCGCTGAACCCCACGTCTCCCGCCCGCGGTATCCGACCCATGACCCGCACTGTCGTTGTGATCGCGTTGGTTCTCGTCGGCGGTGCGATCGGTTGGACCGTAGGTGCGAGTAGTTCGGTGAGCTACGTGTCGACGGCGTCCATCGTGATCAACCCTCTCCCTGGCAATCCTCTCTTCGACGACTCCGTCGCCGATCTCGAGACCTTGCAGACCGAGGCTCAACGACCACGTTCTGACGCCGTGCTCGCCGCAGTCGTCGATCAGCTGGATGGCGCTGTCAGTCGGAGCGTGCTCCAGCGTCGCGTCTCAGTCGCCGTGGCACCGAGATCAGAGGTGATCGAAGTGTCGTACGGGGGAGGATCTGCGAGCGCCTCGGCGACTACCGCTGAAGCGCTGGCAGAGGCCACGCTCCGCGATCGCAAGCAGCGCGCGTCAGACTCCCTCACCGCCCAGATCAACGAGCTCACCGCGGCAATTGACGCTACGAAACGTGCCCTTTCGAAGGCCGACGGCCGACCCGACGAACAACGCCTGGCACGCCGGCTGGTGTTGCTCAACAGTCAGGTTCGCGATCTGAAGGATCAGCCCCTCAGCCCCGGAGCGGTGATCGGGGTCACCACGACACAGGTCTCCAGCAAGGCCATGATGGGCGTATCCACATTCGCCGGCGCAGTCGTCGGAGCAATGTTCGGGCTGTGGCTGCTCTTCTGGGTCAGCCGTCGCTCTCGCCGCTCGAAGTCCTGAAGTAGCCGTGTGCCATCAGTGGCAGCACCCCTAGCGCCGTCGAGACCGCCCGATCACGCCTGCGCAGTTTGGATCGCCACTGCTCATCCGCGCGTAGCGTCACTTCCCCCGTCGTGAAGCGGGACGGGTTCCCGCTGATTCCATGGCTCGGGGGAAGAATGGCCACGTTCCCGCGAAGATGCGTGCCCTGCCTCCAGAACCTTCCTAGGCCAAGAGCACTCAGTGCTTCCTCGGTGGTCTTTCGAGGGTCGGTCACGAGATCCTCGTACCGAACAGTGACCGACGGCTTCATCACAGCAGTCACCAGCGCGGCCTGGGTCTCCATCCTCGTCCAACGGGCAGACGTCAGCCCGATGGAGAATTTGGCCATGGTGTCACGGCCCTCATCCGTGGCGTGCGGTCGGCGGACGTCCGACTTCGCCCACGAGTACGACACACCACGAACGTCTCGGACCAGGTGCAGGACGCGGAGGTCGATGCGCCCTTCATTGCGCAGTGCGACAAGCGGAGCCACCGCCTTGCTGGCGTCAACGATCACATCTGCCTTCGACTCCTGCTGAATGGCCTGATAAAGCTTGAACTGCACCTCGCAGTACTTCGCCAAGTCGTTCTCGAAGTCGCGTTCCCTGAATCTCTCACTGGCGAGTTTCACAAGGTAGCGCTGTCGCGCTACCCGGCGTTGCCGTAAGGCGTTCTCGTGCACCAAGTCCGGGTCCCAGCCTCCAAAGGCACGCTCGCCAACCCCCTGCCAGAACGGGCAATCCTCGAACAGGGAGCCACACCCGCACCGCTCGTTTCTGGGTGCGATCTGCCGGAAGACCTCCACGAGTTCTCCAACATTGACGAACCCGGGAAATCCACCCAGCAGCCTCTCGAAGACCGTGCTCCCCGAGCGCCCGGCACCGACGATGTAGAGAACCGTGGGTCTTTCGGACGCCAAAGATTCCCCCGAGCCACCCCGCCCCACTGAGCCCACAGATCCCACCCCCCGACAATCGATTCGACTCAATCCTAGTTAACGGGCTCTCACAGGATGAGCACTACGATCGCTGTCACCCGGATGCCCTAATCATTTGGCCCGTGCCGGGCCCACGCGAACCCGATGCAACCGGGAAGGAGCCTCATGCGGTCACTCGTCTCGGACCAGGTGGCCTACGCCCAAGCCGTCGTGGCCCAGCTGTGGCCCGACGCGAGTCCACCTACTCTGACCAGTCGACCGACGCTCCGAAGTCAGAGCGAAGACCAACACGAGTGGTTTCTCCTGCCGAACCCAAGACGCCCCACTCTGCTCGTGCCATCCGGCGTTCGGCAAGCGTCGCGGATGCTTCAACGACACGGCGACCGCCGGCTCCCCCGCCTGACCCGAGCGGGCCTTGCAAAGGCGATCCAGGCCGGACTGATGCGACAGTCGCCAATGTCACGGCTCCAGGTCTCCGATTCCGCCGAGAGTCACAGGGGCTCGGATGGATCAGTGTTGGACCACATCGCGCAGGCAGTTCCAGGCGTACGGGCATGCGGATTGATCCTCGGAACACCTCGTCCCAATCGCAAGCCAGTACTCCAGCTATTCGCAGCGGACGGGACGACCATCGGCTTCGCCAAGATCGGCATGACTCCGGCCACCCGCCGCCTTGTCCGCACCGAGGCCGCAAATCTCGAGGTGGTCGGCAGCGCCGAGCTCCGTCTCCTCGAGGTCCCCAAGATTCTCCACCTGGGCACCTTCAACAATGCCGACGTCCTCGTCCTTTCCCCCATGGAGTCCAGTCAGGAACGACGCGAGCGACAGATGCCCCTCCCCGCCATGCGCGAGCTCGCCCACTTCTCCGCTCTTGAGTCACAGCCTCTGACGTCGTCCGACTACTGGAGAGGGTTGGAGCGCGATGTCGCCGAGTCGGGCAACGCACCGGGTGCCTCCCGGACCGGAGAACTCATGGGCCGGGTTTCGAGTCGATGGAGCACCACTCGCATCGACCTGGGGAACTGGCACGGTGACTGGGCCCCTTGGAACATGGGCTCCCACAACGGAATCGTCCAGTTGTGGGACTGGGAGCGGTTCAGCTCCCCCGTTCCGATCGGCTTCGATGCGATCCACTTCGCGGCCCAGGGCGTCAGACACAATCGTCCAGACACTGCAGAACGTGAGGAAGAGCTGATCTCGCGCGCCGAAGGCCTGCTCGCTGAGATGCACTCGCCCGCCGGCGTCGAACACCCCCGCCTCGTGCTCGCTCTCTACTTGCTGACCCTCAGCAGCCGCTTCGCTCAAATGGCGGCCGAGTCGCAGACCCAGACACTGCATCCCAGAGCCCGATGGGGACTTGAGTTCGCTGCCCGGATCATCTCCGGCAATCATGATTCCGCCGTCCGGGTGCCGTAACCGCCCTCATCCCGCCTGAGCGACATCTGAATCAGTACCGTTGCGACTCCAGGCACGAGGAGGACATGGCAGTGTCAACTACCGGGGTGGGCGCGGGCCTCACACCCCTTGCGAGGCCGTGCCTGTGAGCGCCACACCCGAACACATCCAACGGATCGCCCGCTCCGGTGGCCTCAGCGTTGTCGGGGCCGGTGTGAGTGCAGTTGTCGGCGTTCTACTGGTCATGGTGATCACCCGAAGTGATCTCGGGCAGTCAGCCGCTGGATCGGTCTTCACCACTACTGCACTCTTCCTGATCGCTGTCACCGTCGTGCAACTCGGGGCTGACGTAGGAATAGTGCGGTGGCTTCCACTCCACATCGCGGTGGGCGACGAGCACAACGTCTCAACAACGATGCGAGCGGCATTCACTCCAGTCTTGATCCTTTCGCTGCTGGTGGGCACCGCCGCCTTCTTGTTCGCTTCGCCGATCGCGGCGTTGTTCGGCAGTTCAGCTGAAGGCATTGCGCCGCAACTTCGTGTCTTGGCCCTCTTTCTTCCGCTGGCCGCCTGTTACAACCTCGTGCTGGCGACCACGCGTGGATACCGCACGATGCGCCCAACAGTCGTCGTTGAGTCGCTGGGCCGCCACACCGTGCAACTGGCGCTGGTCTTCCTGGCAAGCGCACTCGGACTCACTGCGGTGGGGTTCGTCACCGCGTGGTCCATCCCCTACCTTGTCGCGTTCGCGTTCGCTGCCGTCTGGCTCTTTCGGTTGCAGCGTCGGATGCACGTCAGGACACGCGAGGCGGGTCATGCGGGACGCTCGCCGGACCCCGGAATCGCCGAGAAGTTCTGGCGCTTCACCGCACCAAGAGGCGTGGCGACGATCGCCCAGACGCTTCTGAAACGTTCAGACATCATCCTTGTGGCCGCCCTCAGCTCGACCACGCAGGCAGCGCTGTACGCCGCCGCCACACGGTTCGTGGTCTTCGGTCAGTTGGCTGTCCAGGCACTGCAGCAGGCCTTGGCTCCACAGATGAGCGCCACGCTCGCCCGCCAGGACCGCGAATCGGCCCAGGACATCTACCGGACGACAACGGCCTGGGGCATGACGCTCGCATGGCCGGTCTACATCGCCAGCGCAGTGCTGAGCCCTTGGATCCTGCTGCTCTTCGGCCCTCAGTACTCCGAAGCCGCTGGAGTCGTTGCCGTGCTTTCGCTGGCGATGCTCATAGCCACCGCCTGTGGGTCCGTCGATACCGTCCTACTGATGGCTGGACGCAGCTGGCTGAGCTTGATGAACACCGGAATCGCTCTCGTCATCAACCTCGGCATGAACTTCGTGCTGATTCCGACCTACGGCATCATCGGAGCAGCGATCTCATGGGCCGTCGCCATTCTTGTTCGTAACGTCTTGCCACTTGCCATGATCAACCGAATGCTCGGCATGTCACCGTTCGGCTCGGCCTCATCCTGGGTGGCCATCAGCGCGGTCGCCTGTGTGGGCGTCGTGCCCACACTCCTTCGAGTCTCCGGCGCGCCTTTCGCTGTCATCTTGGCGACTACCGTGACCGGAGGGTTCGCCTATCTGGCTCTGCTATGGATCGGTCGACATCGTCTGCAGCTCACCGCGTTCGGAGCGATGGTGCAGCGCCGGTCGTGACCGGCGCTGCACCATCCACACACTGCTAGATGCGAGCGACTGCTCCACTGTTCAAGTTCTTGGCGAAAGCGGTGAGGCGGTCACCGGTCAGTCTCCATCCACCGTCCTTGGAGTTGTAGCTGGAGTCGAAGTACGAGATGCCAACGAAGTCATGGGAGACGCCGTAGGCGAACTGGTCTCTGATCCACTCGGCCGCTCGACCCCCATCGCCTGCCACAGCATGCACACCAGTCTCACCGACGAGCGTCGGGTATCCCCAGCCCTGGATGGTGAGACCTGGCGACATCGTCTTCTCGACCGTCTTCCACTGATCACCGTTGCTCGGTGTGTAGGGGTTGTAGCTGTCGAACCCCATGATGTGGACTCCCGTGCCCACCGGGTGCCTGAACGCCTGCGGATTTCCGTTCTTCTCGAGGAAGTCCCAACCGTTGAGGATTCCTACCAGGGCAATGTTGTCCGAGTAGCGGTCGACCAGGGTTCTGGCGTGCTGCTGCATCCGGACCCAGTCCGCCGGGTTGCCATCGCCCCGAGGCTCATGGTGCAAGGCCAGCCAAACCGGCCCCTTCACCTGCGCGAGCGCCTTGATTCGCTCGGTCAACCAGGCGTCCTGGTTGCCGGCCGCCACACTTGCCCAGCTCCCCGGTGCCTTCGTCGACATCAGCGGGAGCCGCCCTGCGGCCACGTCTGACGTCGCCCGCGAGACGAAGGCCTTCACTGGTGTACTCGCCTGCATGTAGGTGCGATGCAGCGAAAGACCCGCGCCAGCCTTCGACTCCAAGGTGGCGGGGTTGCCACCCTCCACCGACGCGCCGTAGTACATCTCGCCAGGACACGGATCACCCGGGAACTTCTCGCTGCACTGACCCGACCTGGGTTTGGTCGGATTGGTGCTCGATGAGGGCTGTGGTTTGGGCGACGTCGTCGCCGCCGGCTGCTTGGTCGGAGCCGCGCCCGCCTCGTCCTTGAGTCGAAGGACGAGCTGAGGCCCACTGCCCGTCTCTCGCGAGGCAAAGAATGTGAATCCCGATTCAGTCGACAAGGCGAATGCGTAGGTGCCTGGTCCTTTGACCTTCGAGCTGACGTCGACCCACCTCGTCGAGGCGGTGCCGCGACCGACCTCACCGACAATTGCCCCGCGCGCCGGCGCGTTCTTGAAGGTGAGCCTCGATCCGTTCCATCCTGTGTCGGCCACCCAACGCAACTGGACTGGCGAGGTGACTGCGGCTCGTGACGTGAGAAGGATCTTCGCGCCAACGATGCTTCCTTGCTGCAGCGCAGCCGGACGCACCGTGAACTTCAGATAGCTCACCTTGCGCACGCCGTTCTCGTTCGCTGCCGGGAGGCGCCGTCCCGATTCGCGGGGAACCGTCGGCGCACTCGACCTCACGACGGCGTCGGTTCCGACGAGCACCCGTACCGTCCGGTCGATGTCCGATCCAGCGTTCGATGGCGCGGAGATCAGCGTGCCTAGCGCCAAGCTCGAAGCCGCAAAGACGCCGGCGACGCCGGCGACGACTAGTTTCCTGGAATTGCCCAACACAAAATCACTCCGGTTAGTTCGGTTTCCGGTGTACGACCACGGACTAGACAGTCCGTCAGCGGGGCATCGATGGTTCTCGTCCACGGCAGATATTCGGTACCCGCCACCCGCTCTGGCGCAGTGAAACAGACCAGGTCGGGTCGACGCAAGTCGACACGCAAAAATCGTGAAAACCCTTACTGGAAAAGGACAAAGTCGACTATCGCGCGGTCATATGCGGTGACAAGCGCGGAATGTCCGTGTCATCCCGCGTGTCGGGACGGATCGCTACCCGGAGCGGTTCAACGCGACACAGGCGCGCACATGGGGGTCGCGACACGACCCGGTTCGGCCCTGCAGAAACTATCGGCTGAACACCTGCAGTGTTCAGCCGATCACTCCTGGCAGCTGTCACCCTCCGTGAGAGTTCCCAACCTCTTCGCTGCTCGTTCGCGGGGGCGCCTGCGCCCACAGGCGGTGCGCAGCCCCGGCGTCCGGCATCGGCTCATCGCCATAGACATCACCAAACCCGAGCCGCTCGATAACGGCAAGCGCCTGCCGCCGCTGTGGCGCATCGACCTCGGAAAGCCACCGAACAGCCGGGTTGGACGACCCCGATGGGGATGCACCGGCGCGGGCCAGGCGCGACGGTCGAACGGTGGCCTCGGCGAGCCGCTCATCTCGCTCCTGCCCCACGACCTCCAACATGCGGTCGATGTCGTCATCGGAGTGCGAGGCGATGACCTCGTAGAGAACGAGCGTGGCCCGCGTCGGACCCAAGGTTCTGAAGGGAACCAGGTTCTCGATGCACCAGCGAGCAATCGCACGCTGCCAAGGATCAGTCAGCGAACGCACATACCCTTCGCTGTCTGGGTCCAGGTGATCGGCAAGCAGATTCGGTTGGGCGAGGAGCCGGTCCAGTCCGTCACCCCAGCCAAGAGTCTTTCCGCTCGATACAACCGCCATCGGATGGCGCACGATGAAGATGACGGGCATGTGTGGCCAATGATCTGCCGCCCATCCCAACCAGTTGTTGGCTCGAATCTCTTTGACCAGTCGTCGGCGCGGAAGATGGGCGGTGTTCTGATGGTCAATCCACCGGTTCCTCACGTGGCCGGAGAGGATACGACCCGCTGGCTCGACAAATCGAGAATCGTTGTTCCCCGGAGCTAGGTACTGGTGATCAGAGAAATGTCGGACCTCACGTACCTGCTTCCCCCAAAACGGCTCGAACATGATGCGGAAGTCGTTGTTGCGATTCAGGAGCTCTTCAACCCAAGTGGTGCCACTGCGCCCACTTCCGGCCACGAGGACGGTGTCCTCGGTTCCTCCTCCAAGATCGAGGTACGACCATCGCCGCATCTCCCACACGAGATCTCTACCTCGCCGGCGACTCAGCTCCAATGCCCTTTTTCGCCGCAAGGATGGGGCGCGCGCTGCTGACAAGTTGACCTCCACAAGCAATCAGGCGCATCGACCTCAGGGCTCGCCGAGCCTACTGCCTCGCCCGGTCCGCTAGAGTGGCCGCGTTCGCGAGACGTCGACCCAAGACATGCGGTCCCCGCACATACTCTGGTACCCCTCGATGAGCGGTAGACCAAGCGGGCCAACACGGAGGACTCAGCTGTGCCCAACCCCTCGTCCCTATCCCATGCTGTTCTCGGACGCTCCAGCGCGCGCAGTCGACGGTCAGCGGCTGGGATCGGTGTTGCCATCGTGAGTGTCGCAGCACTTTCCGTCACGTCTCCCACGTTGGCCGCCACGTCGGATCCCGCTACGACGGTGGAACGAACCCTGAAGGACCCCGCTATCGTCGAGTCGAGTGGATTGGCACGCAGCAGGTACAGCGACACCAGGCTCTGGACGCACAACGACAGCGGCGGGGGCACCACAATCTTCGCGATTGCAGAGTCAGGCCGTACCAAGGCCCGCTTCGAGTTGACTGGTGCCTCCCACCGTGACTGGGAGGGGATGGCGTCCGCAAAGCGCAGTGGCGTGAGCTACCTCTTCGTCGGCGACATCGGCGACAACGGAAGCAAGCGGTCGAACATCTACGTACACCGCGTCCGTGAGCCCAGACCGGGGGCCTCGGGCCGCTCACTAAAGCCCGTCACCTATGCCTTCAAGTACCCCGACGGCCCGCACAACGCAGAGACCCTGATGGTTAAGCCCGGCTCACTCCGTATCTACGTGGTAACCAAGGGCAAGAAGCAACCGGGGGCGATCTACGCCGCACAGCGGTCGTTATCCACCAAACGCGTCAACGTCCTACGAAAGGTCGGACCCGCCCCCGCCGGAATGGCAGATGGCGTGTTCCTGGACAAGAGTCGCTTCGTTCTACGCGGCTACGAGTCAGGTTGGCTGTACCGAGACGTGGATGCCAACCCGAAGCGCTTTCCGCTGCCCATCAAAGGTGAGTCGATAACGACGGCCTGGCGCAAGAACTACCTATTCGTCGGTAGCGAGGGGCGGTACTCCCAGGTCTGGCGCGTGCGGCTTCCGTGAATACCATCCCCTCCGCAACTTCTCCTAGCTACGGGTGATCCGGACGTAGTCGATCTCGCCGGAGAAGTAGTCGCAGGTGATCTTGATCTGATCGCAGTTGGTCTTGCCGCCGATGGACATCGGGATCTTGTTGTCAATGGTTCCGGTGTAGCCCCTCTTGCGGTTGTTGAATACACCGTCTACGTACGCCTCGACACTGTCCATGGTTCGCACGCACGTCAGGGTGTGCCACTCGTTGTCATTGAGTGGAGTCTTCACGCGCGTAGCACTCCGCTGGATCGACCCTTTGAACAGGCATGATGGCCTGCCCTGGGGGTTCTGGATCTTCCATTGGCCACCTTTGGATCTCGACTGTCCTTTCTGGATGATGTTCCCGAACTTCTCCTTCGTCCGGAATCGAATCTCGACAGTGAACACGTCGTCCCCAGGGTCCAGGTGGCTGTCGTCGGCGACCTTGATCACCCGCTCGGGCGACGCCGGTGGCTCGTTGGGATTTCGTCGGTCCCAGTGGTAGCCGATAGCGCCATCGAACTCGAACCCGGTGTCGAGCCCAGTCTGGTCGATGACGGCGTCGAGGCCGTTGCCGCTGCTGTCCGTCATCGTGGTTGCGTCGGCTGGTTCGTTCATCTGGTAGTCGGCCTCGATCGAGCTCTCACCCGATGCGGGGGCAGCGGCCACCACCAGCCCAGCTGCCAGCGCCAGTGCGCCGCATGCTCCAAAGGCCTTTCGTGACCAGCGCATCTGTGTCCTCCCGTTGGATGAAACTCACCTTGACGTTCGCCGAAACCCGCCCTGCTTCCTGAAGGTACCCCGGACTCGCACCCAGGCCAAGCAACCGCCCGCCTGCTGGCGCAGGATCGATTCAGATGTCGACGGACGGTGGCTAGTCGATCACTATCCGCTCATCGGAAGCCTTCTGGGATGCCGGCCCGGGAGAGATCGACGCCGTCTCCGGTCGCTTGAGGTTTCGTGCGAATTGGTCGAGTCGTTCGCCGGTGAGGTCCCATGTCCCGTCTGGGGAGTTTGCGCCGGAGTCGAAGTAGGAAAGGCCGACGAAGCCTTTCTGCAGGGCGATGGTGTAGACGTCCTTCATCCAGTCCGCGGCCCGGCCGGGTTGCTGCGGGTCGGTCCGCACGCCGTACTCGCCGACGAGGGTGGGGTACCCCCAGCTCTGGATGGTGTCAGCGGGTAAGAGTGTCTTCTCCGGTGACTTCCAGGCGTCTCCGTTGGTCGGGGACCAGGGGTTGTAGGAGTCGAAGCCCATGACGTGGACGCCGGTGCCGACCGGGTGGTTGTAGGCGCCGGGGTTGCCGTTCTTCTGCAGGAAGTCCCACCCGTTCAAGATCCCGACCAGGGCGATGTTGTCCGCGTGCTGGTCGATCAGGGTGCGGGTGTGCTGCTGCATCCGAACCCAGTCAGCCGGGTCCCCGTCACCGCGGGGCTCGTGGTGCAGCACCAGCCAGACCGGGCCCTGCACCGCCGCCAGAGCCTTGATCCGGTCCAGCAACCAGGGGTCCTGCTTGCCGTTCGCCACCTCAGCCCAGCTCCCGGGGACCTTGGTGGAGATCAGCGGGATCCGGCCGGCCGCCACATCGGCGGAGGCGCGGGAGGCGAACTTCGACGCCGGGGTGCTCGGCTGCATGTACGAGCGGAAAAGTGTCAGACCAGTGCCGACCTCAGACTCCAACGGGCGCGGGTCACCACCTTCCACCGACGCGCCGTAGTACAACGACCCCGCACACGGATCACCCGCAAAACGCTCCACACACCCACCCCGGCCAAGGTCGAACCAGACAACTGCAGCCGCGGCGACGATGGCTGCCGCCATCAACCCGAGCAGGGTCCAACGACCTCTCGTGGGTCTCACCCGATTCTCTCGGTGCCTCACCACTATGACGATCGATAGTCGTGGATGAGCTGCGCAACGATCCTTCCGACTTCTTCCACGCCCGCTGGTGTCGCCAACTGGCCGACGTCACCTTCATGGCCGGGTTCCACCACGGCCGAGAGCGAGTCAAAGAACTCGACCTCGGTCTCGACGAGACGCACCAGACCGCGTTCGGCGAGAAATCTCGCAAACCTCTGCTGGTGATCGTCGACGTGCTCGCCCAGCCTCGGGTCTCGGGGCACACAGACTGGCGTCCGGCCCGTCCTTCTGGCCTCCGTGATCGTGGCCGGACCGCCATGCGTCACCACTACGTCGGCAGCGGCCATCTCGTCCTGCAGCTCGAGGGGGCGAGAGAAATGGCACGGCGATCGCGACGAGGGGCGGACGCGACGCACCATGCTGTACGACGACACGGGCCTCTGGGTTGGTCTCCGACCAACGGTCAGCCCACCGGATCAGCCGGTCGAAGGCGTGATAGTCGGTGCCGACCGTGACCAGCACCCGTCGGGTCGAGGGCAGCTGACTCATAGCAGCGGACCCACCACAGTCGATCCCCGGTAAAGGCCCTTCTGCTCCGGCCACTGCACCGCGAACACCGACGCGTGCGGGCGGCAAAGACGCCCCGTCAAGGTCGAGCGATCAATCCGGTCGTACACCTCAACGTAGAGCCGCGGAACTCCGGCCCGGCGAGCGAGCAGGAAGTAGGGAAGGGCGACGGCGGCGCCCGTGGAGATCACGATGTCCGGCCGAACTCGACGCATGACGCGCCTGGCCTGCATGCTGTTGTGCCACAAGTTGCCGACATTGCGCGTCGTGGGGTGGTGCGCCCATGTCACGTCTTCGCCCGCCAGCAGCGAGCAGGCGTCGGGAGTGTCGAAGGTCACCCAGAACCGCTGCTCCTTCGACCACAACGGGGCGAGCGCCCACATCTGGGCGAGATGGCCACCGCTCGATCCCACCAAGAGAATGCGGGCTCCCGACGGAACGCCCCGAAACGTACTACCCGACACTCTGCTGCTCCCTGTGATTGAAGCTCCTGGCTGCCATCTTGACGGTTCTGACACACCACCGCAGTCCCCGGGTCAGGAACGACCCCCATATGGCCGATCCATTCGGGCTGAAGGGGCCTGGGTGGATCGGCCCCGAATCAATGTGACTGCGAGTAATCGAAGCAACACGCTAAGAAACGAAGGCGAGCCAAGCGGAGGGATCACTGGCGCTCGGCTTGTCACGCTTCGTTCTCCGGTGCTTCACTGCGCCTACCATCCAAGGGGGAAAGATGTTCAGATCCATCGGGCTTCACGCACGTCACACCCGCTACCTAGCGAGTCTGATCGCTGCCATCGTCGCTCTCGGTCTCGTGACCGCCGCGCCACTCAGCGTCTCGGCCGCCGAGAACCCGAATACCCGGTTGGCGAGCGACAACCCCTACAACTGGACGCCGCGGGTGCTCAACGGCAAGGTCGAGGCCGTCGAGCGTGTCGGCAACACCGTGTACGTAGGGGGCAACTTCACGAAGATCCAGGCCCCCGACGACTCCAGCCCAATCCTGGACCGCCCCTACCTGTTCGCCTTTGACGCCACCACCGGAAAGATTCTCGACGAGTTCGCTGCCACCCCCAACAGACCCGTCAAGGCGCTGCTCCCGAACGAAACGGGCGATCGGCTGTACGTCGGTGGAAATCTCACGAAGATGAATGGCGTGACGAGGTCGCACGTCGCCATGGTCGATGCCACCACCGGAACGCGGATCAACGCTTTCAAGCCGTCGAAGACCAACAGCAAGATCTTCAGCATGCGGCTGAGGGGATCACAGCTTCTCGTCGCAGGTTCCTTCTCAACCGCCGGCGGCCTGGCACGGCCCGGGCTGGTCAGCCTGGACTCGACGACGGGCGTGCTGACGGACTACCTGACAGCTCAGTTCTCGGGGACGGCCTGGGGCAAGGGAAAGACAACCGTTCGCAAGATTGACATCACCCCGGCCGGGGATCGCCTGGTGGCCATGGGCAACTTCGACGCCGTCGGGGGACAGACCCGCCTTCAGATCGCCATGTTCGACCTCACCGACTCCCAAGCGTCGCTGGCCAACTGGGAGACTTCGAGGTTCAGGGCGACCGGCTCGACCGCGGGGACATCTCTGTGCGCCCGGGCCTTCGACTCCTACATGCGTGACGTCGACTTCTCACCAGACGGTTCGTTCTTCGTCGTCGTCACGACGGGCGCCTATCGCCCCGGAACCCTGTGCGACGCCGCCTCCCGGTGGGAGACCTACGCTTCCGGCACGCAGGTTGAGACCTGGTCCGACCTGACCGGCGGGGACACGTTCTGGGCGGTAGAGGTCACCAACTCGATCGCCTATGTCGGCGGTCACATGCGCTGGTTCAACAACCCGTATGCCGGCGACAGGGCCAGCGTAGGCGCCGTCGCACGCGAGGGAATCGGCGCGCTGGATACGAGGAACGGTCTGCCCCTCTCGTGGAACCCCGGCCGCGAGCGAGGTGTCGGGCTCTTCGCGTTCGATGTGACCGACTCTGAGCTGTGGGCCGGATCAGACAGCAATCGCTGGGCCAGCGAGTACCGGCCACGCATCGCTGGCTTCCCGCTGGCCACTGGCAGCACTCTGCCGAACGATCACACCGCAACTCTTCCCGGCGAAGTCGTGCTGCTTGATTCCCCAGCGCCGGGCGTCAGCCAGGATTACCGAACCTTCGATGGCACGTCCGTCGGCGACACACGAACGAATAGCGCTGCCGACGACTGGAGCAAGGCCCGTGGTGCGGTGATGATCGACGGCACGGTGTACATGGGTTGGGCCGACAACACCTCGGTGGGGTCCTTCCGTGCCCGCAGCTTCGATGGGACGAGCTTTGGTCCGGCAAGCAACGTCGAGCTCTATGCCAACGGATTCACCACTGACAGCCGGGGCTTCGGCGTCGACCTGCCGCGCGTGACCGGCATGTTCTACGACCGAGACACAGGCAGGCTCTACTACACGCTCCAGCCGACCTCAAACAACAAGAGCGGCGGATTCTTCTATCGCTACTTCACCCCCGAGAGCGGCGTGGTCGGTGCCGAGCGCTTCACCGCGCTCAACGGAGACCTGATGGGCGCAACCTCGGGCGGCAACACCTACCCCAGAGGAATGTTCCGAGACGGCGACAGCGTCTACTTCGTCGACTCCGCCGGCTCACTCAAGCGCATCGCGTTCTCACCTGGCACGGCCGGATCAGCAGGCGGAGTGTCCGGTTCCGCCACGACGGTCGAGGTGTCGTACGACTGGCGCGCTAGCGCCTCCTTCGTGTCAACGCTCCCGGTGCAGTAGCCCGTGAGTCAGGTAGCCAGGATTGCGGAGCACACACGGTCGTGAGCGTCTCACGACTCCCATCCGTTTCACGGGCCGAGTACGCACACGTGGCTCACCCGAACGTACCAACGTCGTCACTCCCCGCAGTGCCATCGTGCGACTTCCCCGAACCACCACTCGAACCCATGCGGCGCATGTCAAGATCTGCCACACGCACACCTGAGGTGCGGGGGGATCGGCTCATGATGCCCGCGAGCCAAGAATGAAGGGTCACCACATGTCTGTCCGTCACCGTCTCGGAATGAGCGGGTTGGCCATTGCTGTCGTTGTCGTCGGGCTGCCGCTGGCCACGATCTCAACGCCCGCCCTGGCCGACCAGCCCAAGCCCAGCCACGCCGCCCTGGTTCCAGACGTGCCGCGCAAGGACACCCCTCGGATAGGCAACGGCGAGATCTGGGACATGGAGGTCGTGGGCAACCGCGTGTTCATCGCGGGCTCATTCACCTCGCTGGCCAACACCACGGGTAACAACCGCGGGACGGTGAGCCAGCGCTACCTGGCCGCCTACAACATCAACACCGGTCTGATCGACACCACCTTCCGCCCCACCTTCAACGGTGGCGTGAACGCGGTCGAAGCCTCACCGGACGGCACCAAGCTATTCGTCGGGGGCACCTTCAGCACGGTCAGTGGGGTCGCCCGCCAGAAGGTGGCCAGCCTGAACCTCACAACGGGCGCTCCGGTATCCGGCTTCGCCTCGACCAGGAGCACCAACAACGCCGTCAACGTCCTGGCCGCAACCAACTCGACACTCTACGTCGGCGGCAAGTTCAGCCGTATCAACGGCGAGCTCATGACCGGCCTTGCCGCACTCAACGCGAACACCGGCGATGTGGACACCAGTTTCGACAACCAGCTCTCGGGTGGCATCGGCGTCAACGGAGCACTGACCGTGCAGCAGCTCAAGCTGACTCACGACGACAGCAAGCTGCTCGTGGTGCACACCGGCCGAAAGATCGATGGCGAGGACCGACTCGGGATCGGCATCATCAGCACCTCGACCAAGCAGCTGCTGCCCTGGCGTACCCGACTGTGGGATGACTACCTCCCGATCGTCGGAGGCGTTCAACGTATCTACGCCGGCGACATCGCTCCCAATGACGAGTACTTCGTCGTCGGCAGCGGTTCCGGTGGTGACCGTCCACCGATCAGCGACACTGCCATCGCCTTCGACCTGAGTGGTGGAGACAACCAGGAGCCCTTGTGGGTCTCGCGGATGTTCGACAGCGTCTACTCGGTCGCGATCACCGAAGAGGCTGTCTACGTCGGAGGACACTTCGGCTGGAACGAGTCACCGACGGCGAACCAGCCGTGGCCAGGGCTCGACAACGTCGGATATGGAACCGGCCAAGGCCTGTCCGGATACGGACTCGGCGACCAGGTGGTGCGGCGTGAGCACCTGGGTGCCCTCGACCCACAGACCGGCACCGCGCTGGAGTGGAACCCTTGGTCCAACTCGTTCGAGGGGAACAAGGCCATGGAGGCGACGTCACGTGGCCTCTTCGTCGGTGGCGATGGAATGTTCCAGGGTGGCGTGCGCACGGGGCGGGTCGCCTTCTACGACTTCAACTCCGTGCCTGCACCGACGACCACGGACACGACTATCGACGCCCCGATCGAGGGTCGGGTGGTGGCCTCGGGTACGCCGTTCACCATCCAGGGAACCGCCAAGAACCCACAGGGTATTCGGCGCGTGCAGGTCTGGGTCCAGGACAGCAACACCAAGCGCTACCTGCAGGACGACGGAGTGACATGGGGTAGCAACAACAACATCCTCGCCACCCTGGGGACGGGTACCACGAACCGTGAGTGGGCACTGCCAGTGACCATCACAGGTACCCGCAACCTCAAGCTCATGGCCAAGACCATCGGAACCAACGGTGCCAAGGATCCGACAAAGGCGACCAAGAAGATCGAGTCGTTCAGCTTTGACGATGAGACGCCTGCAACCAGGGTCACCGGCCCCAGCGGGATCCAGACCTCCACCTCGTTCACGATGACGGGGACGGCGACCGACGATCACGGCGTGAACTCTCTCACCTACTGGTTCCGCGACGAGAACCAGAACTACCTGCAGAACGACGGAACAGTTGGTCCCATCTTCAACACCTTCCGCGGAACCCCCGATGTGATCGGGGCGACGTCTGCCACGTGGTCGTACGACGTCACCCTGCCGCACGAGGGAATCTGGCGCGGCAGTGCGACCGCCGTCGACACCGCAGGGCAGGCCGACCTCCGCAGCGCCGTGCGCGACTTCCGGGTCGACTCCACCGCGGTCTCGCCCAGTGTGACGATCAACCAGCCCGTAGCCATGACACCTCCGTTCACCTCGCCGCCTGTCGTGGTGCAGCCGGGCGGACCGATCACCTTCTCCGGCACCGCCGTGGACGACGGTCAGCTCAAGGACGTCGAGATCTACCTGCGCAACACCAGTACAGGTGAGAATCTCGGCGCAGACGGAACCTGGGGCGTGGGGATCTCGGCCGGATGGCGGCGGATCTCACCGGTCACCATCGGCGCAACGAGCTACAGCTGGGCCTTCACCACGCAGTTCAACCTGAGCCCAGGGTCGTACGACTTCAGGGTGAGGGCCACCGACACCGAAGACCTCACCACCCCATCCAGCAGTCAAGGGCGTCTCACCCTGAGCGCCCAGATCCCCGGTGACAGCCCACCGGACGGCACTCTGACCCCGGGAGGGACCTTCTCCGTAGACGACCCAAACATCACTCTTAGCGGCACGGCCACCGACGACATCGGCGTCCAGAGCGTCCGAGTCCGGGTCTTCGACAACGACACGGGCAGGTACCTTCAGGGCAACGGGCAGATGGCCTCGGGATACAACCTGGTCAACGCGACCCTCGACTCACCAAACTCGACCAGCACGACGTGGTCGCTGCCCATCGTCCTGCCGACCGGCGGCGACTACAGCATGACCGCCTACACGTTCGATACCGCTGGCCAGCAGGACCCGAGCACGTCGGGGGCGACTGCCCGCTACAAGTACTACCCGGGCGATGCCCCTCCGACGTTCGAGGCCAACCTGGGCCAGCCCGTCGACGGTTCCACCTTCAGCGAGGGCCGGATCATCGTCTCGGGTCGAGCCATCGACGACATCAGCATCGCTCGGGTCGAGGTAGGGATCGTCGACTCGGCTGGTCGCTACATGAACTCATCCGGAACATTCACGAGCACGAACCCGAGCTGGCGCTCCGCGTTCCTGAACAGTCCTGGGAGTCCGGGCTCGAACTTCTCCTACACCACACCGGTGATCCCCGAAGGGGCCTACACCGTTCTGGTGCGGCCCACGGACCACCACGACCAGATCGGTGAAACACGCACCTCGGTGGGGGTTGAGGTGACAATTCCGCCCAACGACCCACCGGTCGCCAACGCCACCGTGTCGTGCGACGAGAACGTCTGCTCCTTCGACGGGCGCAGCTCCACGGACGAGAGTCCGTCGAGTCTGACCTACTCGTGGAACTTCGGACCGAACCAGGGAACAGCGTCCGGCCCGGTTCCCACCCGGATCTACAACCGGCCCGGCACGTACACACCGACCCTGACCGTCCGCGACGAGTGGAACACCAGCTCCGAGGTGTTCACGCTGCCGGCGATCACGATCACCGAGCCGGTTGACAACGACGCACCCACAGCACAGATCGCCTTCAACTGCATAGCCCTCACCTGCGCGACGAGCAGCGCGGGCAGCGCAGACCCGAACGCCGGAGACACGATCTCCTACCTGTGGGACTTCGGCGACGGGACCGCCACGAGTACGTCTTCCTCTCCCTCGCACACGTACGCCAGCCCAGGTCCGTACACGCTCACCCTGACCGTGACAGACGGTTGGGGGAAGTACACGACCGTCACACGAGTAGTGACGGTGTCGCCCTAGCATCGTTGGGTCGCCCTAGTCGTCGTCGGTGGATGACCGCGGCAACACACCCGGCGGCAACACCACTGTTCCCTAGTCTGCGCATCACGTGGCAGTGAAAGGCTCCGCCTGCGCCGAGCCCGCAACCTCGACAGGTACTCTTGGACGAAAGTACGACGACGTCAGGACCCCATGCAGCCAGGGATCCAGTAGAGGCCGGGGTCATGCCAGCGCAACGAAGTCGCACCGTCACGTTGACCGTGCTGGGAGTTCTGGCAGCCCTGACCGCTGCCGTTGCTGCAGCCCCGGCTTCGTATGCAGAACCGCCCACTCCACCGCTCTTCGCCGAGGTCCCGGCGGGCATCCCGAGCGCGCAGAAGGCACTCACAAACGCCAAGGCTGTCATGGCCGGCGACGCCACCCGCTTCGGGCCGACGCTCGCGCTGCGCGACCTCTCGGCCCGGTTGCCGGAGTACTCAGGGGCCGACTTGGACCTGGCTGAGGCGCTGCTCGCACGTCCCAACGGGGGCGACCAGTCCGTCGAGGTAGGCACTGGAGCTGCCTGGGGGCAGCCAGAAGCCGCCGAGTCACCGCTGTGCGACAACCCGGAATCTCCCCTTCTCTGCGTGCACTGGACCGCGATAGGCAAGCACGCGCCGCCACTGGAGGACGGACCTGACGACGGGTCCACCCCCGATCAGGTCGACACAACGCTGGCAGTCATGCTCGACGTCTGGAGCACCGAGGTCGACACCTTCGGCTACCGAGCGCCGCTGAGCGACGACCGGGCGGCCCAGGACGCCGGTCCGGGATTCGACGTGTACCTCTCCGACATCGGGGAGAACGGGTACTACGGCTACTGCGCGACCGATGACTCCCGCGATTTCGCCACCTACCCGTTCTACGACCGGGCGGCATACTGCGTTCTCGACGACGACTACTCCGCAGTCGAGTTCCCCGCGAACTCAGCCACCCAGAACCTCAAGGTCACAGCCGCGCACGAGTTCTTTCACGCGATCCAGTTCGCCTACGACGCGTACGAGGATGCATGGTTCATGGAAGGTACGGCTGCGTGGATCGAGGACGAGGTCTACGACCGAATCAACGACAACCAGCAGTTCCTATGGGACAGCCAGTTCCGGCAACCCGGTGTGTCTCTCGACACCGGAGAGGGCGGAACGGAGTACGGCGCATGGGGTTTCTTCCGTTTCCTGTCCGAGCGGTACGGCCGCGACGTTGTTCGGGACTTCTGGTCGCTGACGGACGGCTCACCGGATGGGCCCGACGACTACTCGCTGTCAGCCGTCAAGCGCGTACTGGCTCTGCGCGATACGACCCTGTACGACAGCTACGGTGACTTCGCCGTCTCAGTGCTCAAACCCTCGACGTTCTACCAAGAGGGCGAGTACTACCCGTCGCCCGACATCCGGCGACAGGCCCTTGGCGGCAGCCGGATCACTACGGGTTGGCAGCGCAGCCAAATCGATCACCTTGCCGCCGACTTTCGCTCGGTGCGTCCGAAGTCCACGGCGCCGAGGCGCGCAAAGGTCCGGTTACGCGTCGATGCGCCAAAGCGCAGCACCAAACCTCGAGCACTGGCCCTCGTGGAGTTCCGGACTGGCGCCGTTCGCACGTACCCAGTACCGCTCGATCGCGGTGGAGAGGGTGCGGTCGACCTGCCGTTCGGCCGCACCCGGGTCGACCAGGTGACAGTCGCTCTCGTCAACGCCAGCGACCGGTTCACCTGCTTCCAGGGCCTCACGTCGTACTCCTGCGGCGGTGGCGTTCCGCTGGACCAAAGACGCACGTTCAGGGTCAAGATCTCCATTCGCTGACTCCTCGCGCCCGCTCACATCAACTCTCCGTAGATAAGCCGCGACGCTCAGCAACTTCCCCGTCGTCCACAGCCCCGCGTCGTGGTGTGAGTCATGTCTCAGTTCGGTAACAGCAGACGCAAGGCTTGTCTCTTTTGCCCGTTTCATCCCTGTGGACGCTGCTCTTGAGGGTTGGCGAGACCTCCCGTCCCGTGGTTAGTGTCATGGCTTGTGCGTCCCATCGGACGCGGTCCCCCAGGGACCACTGCGCCGGGATTCCCCGCCGGCGCTGACAGCCGGGATGAAGCCCGCAGACCCCAGTGCAAGAACGCGTTGCGCTGTGCTTCTGCCCGGTCCGATCGAAGTCTGGAGCTCCATGCTTGTCTCGCATCTGACGGAACGCGTCGCGTCGCTGCGCGTTGTGGGCATCGCCGCCCTCGGCACCGCGATCCTCGCCGGCGGAATGGTCACGACGGCCACGCCCGCATCCGCCGCGAGCGGCAAGAGGGTCACCCTCACCGTCGACGGAGTCTCCAGCCCGGTCACCACCACCGCGCCGACGGTTCGCGACTTGCTGACCGAGCAAGCCATCGACTTCGACTCCTCAGACCTCGTCAGCCCTGGCTACGGCAGCGAAATCGTGAGCGGTATGGCCGTCTCATGGACGCCGGCCACGCTCGTCTACGTCCGCCAAGACGGCGATCGCACCGCCCACAAGGTGGTCGGCCAGACCGTCCGAGAGGTCCGCCGTGAACTCGAGCTCCCTTCTGCCAGCGACGCCACGTTTGCGCGCCTGGAGACCTACTCCTACAAGAACGGCGTGGTCTACAGCCCCGGCGGCCGCAAGATGGACGCCGACCAGAATGTGCGCGAAGAAAGCCTCGCGATCGTCCACAAGGTCCGCGTCACATTTCCTGACAGCACCGTGCGTGTGAAGCCCAAGGTCGTAAAAGACCGCAGCAAGCTGGTTCGGTCCGGGGGCAAGCGCGTCTACAAGGACGGCCGCAACGGAGCCAAGCACGTGGTCTACAAGAAGCGCTTCGTCGACGGCGACCTCGCGTCCAAGCGGATCGTGAAGTCGCGGGTCGTCAAGGAGCCCAAGCGTCGCGTCGTGCGCATCGGCACCGGCCCGAACTGGGTCGGACTGGCCGACTGCGAGTCAGGCGGCAACCCGAAGGCCGTCAACCCGTCAGGGTTCTACGGGCTCTACCAGTTCTCGATCTCCACGTGGCGGGCTGTGGGCGGCAAGGGGATCCCGACCGACTACGGTTACTGGGAGCAGACCAAGCGCGCCTGGAAGCTGTACAAGGTCTCCGGGCGCTCACCGTGGCCGCACTGCGGAAGTCGGCTCTAAACACTCTTCGCCGGGGGTTCCCTTGAAAGCACTGGTCACCACCGGACCGAACGGGCCAGGGCTCACGCTCGCGGACGTCGAACGCCCTCAGCCAGCTTCCGGCGAGACGCTGGTGAAGCTCACCGCAACATCGCTGAACCGTGGCGAAGTTCGCCACCTGGCTGACGAAGAACCCGGCACTGTCCTCGGCTGGGACGTCGTCGGCACCATCGAGCAACCGGCCTCGGACGGCTCAGGCCCGCCCGCAGGTACGCGGGTGGTCGGTCTCGTCGGCGGTGCCGGCTGGGCCCAGTACGTCGCCGTCCCCACCCATGCCCTTGCTGCCATTCCCGACGCCGTCTCCGACGCACAGGCGGCGGTGCTACCCATCGCGGGGCTCACCGCCTGGCGGGCGCTGGAGATGGGCGGACTGCTCCTCGGGGCGCGCGTGCTCGTCACCGGCGCGGCCGGCGGTGTCGGACGTCTGGCCGTCCAGCTGGCCAACCGTGCCGGGGCCGAGGTCACCGCCGTCGTCGGGCGCCCCGAGCGGCGCACCGGCCTCGTGCAGCTGGGGGCGTCAGAGGTCGTCGTCGGCATCGAGAACGCGTCCGGTCGGTACGACCTCATCCTCGAGTCAGTCGGAGGCGCGTCAATGCGTCGCGCCTCCGAGGTGCTGGCACCCGAGGGCACCCTCGTCACGTACGGGCGGTCGTCGGGCGACGACGGAGCCATCGACCCGTACTGGTTCGGCGACCACTCAGGAGCCCGCATCGAGGGGCTGCTGGTCTTCACCGAGGTCGACCGGCATCGCCTGGGTACCGCGCAGCTCGAGAAGATGCTCACGCTGATTGAATCCGGACGCCTGGACCCGCAAGTCACGCGGACCGGCTCATGGAGCGACCCGATGCCTCTTGTCCAGGCCCTGCTCGACCGCGAGGTCGACGGCAAGGCCGTGCTCACCGTCGACCCCTAGCACCGGGCTTCGCCCTTCAGCCGTAGCCCAGGGCGTGCAACCGGTCGTCATCGATCCCGAAGTGGTGAGCGATCTCGTGCACCACCGTGATCCGCACCTCTCGCACAGCCTCGTCCCGGTCGCGGGCGTACCGCAGGGTGGGGCCGCGGAAGATGGTGATGCGGTCGGGCAGGACCCCGCTGTAGTACCCGTCGCGCTCGGTGAGTGGGATCCCCTCGTACAGCCCCAGCAGGTCCTGCTCGTCCCCTGGAGCCGGCTCGTCCGCGATCAGCACCACAACGTTCTGCATCAGCTCGGTCAGCTCGGGGGGAACACCGTCGAGCGCCTCGGACGACCAGCGCCTCGAAGTCAGCGGCGTCAATGGGTAGCACCCCGTCAGCGTAGAGCGCCGCCCACTACCCTTGGCCCCTCACGTCCCCGACCTGCCACGGAGCGTCCACCATGAACCGCCTACGAGACCTGCTCGGCGGAGACTCACCCGTCCTTCTGGACGGCGGCATGGGCACCCTGCTTCAGGAGCGCGGCCTGGAAGGTGGTGGCGCCGGTGAGCTGTGGAACGTCGAGCACCCGGACGTCATCCGCAGGATTCACACCGAGTACGCCGAGGCCGGCGCCCGCGTCCTGACGACCAACACCTTCGGTGGCTCCGAACCGCGGCTGGCGATGCACGATCTCGGCGACCGAGTCCACGAGCTGAACGAGGCGGCCGCCGCCATCGCCCACGAGGTCGCCGAGCAGCACGGCATCTTCGTCGGCGGTGACCTCGGTCCTACCGGCGAGCTCATGGTCCCCATGGGAACGATGGACGAAGAGCAGGCAACGGCGCTGTTCGAGGCTCAGCTGCGCGGTTTGGTGGCCGGCGGCATCGATCTCGTCCTGATCGAGACCATGAGTGACCTCGCGGAGGTCAAGGCAGCAGTAGCCGCTGCCGAGAAGGTGGCTCCCGAGCTTCCGATCATCGCGATGCTCAGCTTCGACACGAACCTGCACACCATGATGGGCGTCTCCCCGGAGCAGGCCGTCACCGAGCTCGCCGAGACGTCGGTCGACGCCGTCGGCGCCAACTGCGGCCGCGGCCTGGCCGAGCTCGAGGCGATCATGACGTCCATGGTCGACGTCCGTCAGGGCGATCTCCTGCTCATCGGCCAGTCGAACGCAGGACTCCCGCACCTGGTCGGTGACCAGTTCGTCTACGACGCCTCAGTCGAAGACGTGGCAGCGCACGCCCTTCGGCTCCGCGCGCTGGGCGTCGACCTGATCGGGTCGTGCTGCGGCTCGACACCTGCCTTCACCGCGGCGATCCGCGACGCCCTCGCCGGCTAGGGGCGACCGCGGACACCTGCAGCCCCGGCTTTGGAGCATCCCGACCCCATCCCCTATGCTGAGCGGGCTTCCGGCGGAGCTAGCCCTCATCGTCTAGCGGCCTAGGACGCCGCCCTTTCACGGCGGTAGCGCGGGTTCGAATCCCGCTGGGGGTACCACCTCCTGCCGGAGGCAGACCTCACTACGAGGTCCCGTGGAGCAGTTCGGAGTGCTCGTCGCCCTGTCAAGGCGAAGGTCGCGGGTTCAAATCCCGTCGGGACCGCTCGACTAGTTCGGCGTGCGTAATGCTCGCGCCGGGCCAGTTGGGGCAGGTAGCTCAGTTGGTACGAGCGTCCGCCTGAAAAGCGGAAGGTCGGCGGTTCGACCCCGCCCCTGCCCACCGCACGCACGGAGCCACAGGCCCGTGCTTGGATTGCCCGATGGCCGCCCTCGAATTGCCAGCTGCGGCGCCCTGGCCCCCTCAGCCACTGAAGACCGAACGTCTCACGCTCCGGGCGCCACAGACGTCCGACCAGCCCTGGCTCGTCGAGTTGTTCACGTCACCGCAGGCTCGCCGCTTCCTGGGCGGGCCCCTCCCCCTAGTCGACGCCCAGAAAGTCTGCTCTGGCCCCTTCGGCCGCACGCCGGGCTCCTTCGTCGTGATCGCTGCCGCGTCCGGCGACTTTGTCGGGACAATCGGATTCGACCGACGAGACGCCGACCGGCCTGGCCATCTGGCACCCGGTGACCTCGAACCGGAGCTCTCGTACGTCCTCAGCCCGCCCGGCAGTGGGGCCAGGGCTACGCCGTCGAGGCGGTCAGGGGCGGCCCTGACTTGGGCCGCCGAGTCGCCTTCTCGGACGATCGGGTCGGGTCTGCACGCAGACGGCCAACACTCGCTCGCGGCACTGCTGCGGCGGTTGGGCTTCGACGACACCGACCAGACGGTTCTCGAGTTCGACGCCGACCAGTCACTCTGGGTCCGATCCCTACCTCCAGTTGAGACACCCCCCCCAGCTCTCACGCTTGCCACCTGACTTGCCGATATGCGTCTGAACAGGGCGTACCAACACGCTCTCGGCAGGCAGGAGGCGCGTCGTGGTCGAGGCGCGCGGTGTGGTCATTGCCACGATCCTGGTCGCTTTGGTGCTGCTCGGCCTCCTGGGGCTCGCGGCGTCCAGCTTCTCACCGGCAAACATCCAGCAGCAGGCCTGCGACACGCGGCAGCTGCCGACGTCGGAGTGCGACTGAGGGTCGTGCTCCAAGGGTGTTGCAGCGGTTTCCGGCGTCCTGGCAACTGAAAGCGCTGCACCATCCCCCAACGCCAGCAGCCCCCGACCCGCGAGGGGTCAGGGGCTGCGACAGAGATGCTCGCGGCTGCGGCTACGGCTTCGGGATCGCCCGACCGAAGTAGACGCTGCTCGTCCAGATCGGGTCGACCTTGACGTTCGTTCCAGGGCGCGACGCGTGCAGGATCTGGCCCTTTCCGGCGTAGAGGGACACGTGGTAGACGCCACCGCTGCCGTACATGAACACGAGATCGCCAGGACGAGCCTGCTTGCGCGAGATCCGGTCCACCTGGCGCAGCTGCCCGGACGAGCTGTGCACCAGACTCTTGCCGGTGGCCTGCTTGTACACGTAGCTGGTCAACCCGGAGCAGTCGAACCGGTTGGGGCCGATACCGCCGGCTACGTACGGGTCGCCCTTCTGGTTGCGAGCGACCTTCATGACGCGGTGGTACTTGGCGTCAGCGCGCTGGCGAGACCGGTGGATGGACTCCCAGCGCTTCTCGAGAGCGTTCCAGGTGCGCTCGTTGATGACACCGGTGACGGCGAAGCCGCGCTTGTCCTGGAATTTCTTGACCTTGCGCTTCGTCTGCTTGTTGAAGAATCCCGTGCGCGGGTCGACGTCCAGCACTCGCTGGACGAGCAGCACGCGGGGTCCGGAGTCTCGGAAGGACAGTTCGTTGAAACCGCCATCGGACGCTCCGGCGGTGCTGGGAGCGAGGGGGCTAGCAAGGGCAACGATCAGGCCGACTGCAGCAAGGCGTCGACGCGCGATGAATCGCGACATGTTTCCTCTCCGACGCCTGCGAGGTCAGCTGTCGGGTTCGGGCCAGAGAGTGCCCGGCCGCGCCTTTCGGCACGACTTAACCCCAAGACCGGCCAGAACTACCTGGACGGTCGCGAACCTGTGGGTCCCCCACTCCTGTCCACGTGCGAACGGGTTACTTCCACGGCTGGACAGGACTCGGCGTGCCGGGGAAGTCCCTGCCTGGCGGCAAGGTCACGGAATGGTATCGGCGGCATGGGTACAAAAAGCAAGCGCACAGCCCACGATGTGGCATGACTCACATCATCCGGCGTCGCCCGAACGGACTAGATCCCAGCTCCAGGCTGGTGCGGAGGCACGACTGGGGGCTCTTCTCCCTGCACTCCCGCGAGCAGCGCCTGCACCTCTGCCGCGCGATAACGCCGGTGCCCACCCAGGGTCCGGATCGCACTCAGCTTGCCGGCCTTGGCCCAACGGGTCACGGTCTTGGGGTCGACCCGGAAGAGCGCAGCCACCTCCGCAGGCGTGAGGAGCGCCTCCGGCTCCGGTGGTACGTGAGTCATGGGTCCCCCTGGTTGTCGATGCCCCGCGAAGGCGGCGCTCACCGAGCGTACCTGTGCAAAGAGTGACGGATGTCCCGCTTGTCCGTAATCCCTCATGAGGGCCATCCCTCCCCCATCGTCTGGACTAACCCGATCGGGGGCCGAGCCGCCAACTGCCGGTCGGTAAGGTCCGACTTGTGGCAGATTCGCGTCCGGCGTCCGGCATCCATCTGTTCGACCGATTCGACGGTCACGAGCAGGTCGTCTTCGCATCCGACCCCGACTCCGGACTTCGCGCGATCATCGCGCTGCACTCCACCGCCCTCGGGCCAGCACTCGGAGGCACCAGGTTCCACGCCTATCCGGACGACGCGTCCGCGCTCGACGACGTGCTCCAGCTCTCCAAAGCCATGAGCTACAAGAACGCCCTCGCCGGCCTTCCGCACGGTGGCGGCAAGGCGGTCATCCTGGGCGATCCGCAGACCGTCAAGACCGATGCCCTCCTTGAGGCGTACGGCCGCGCGGTCGAATCGCTCGCCGGCCGCTACTACACCGCGTGCGACGTCGGAACCTACGTCGCCGACATGGACGTCATCGCCCGCACGACGCGGTACGTCACCGGGCGCAGCGAGGCCAAGGGCGGGGGCGGCGACTCGTCACTGCTCACCGCGCTCGGGGTCTTCTGTGGCATGCGTGCCTGTGCCCAGCACCGTTGGGGCTCGGACGACCTCTCCGGTCGCCGGGCAGGGATCAGCGGGGTCGGCAAGGTCGGGCACCGCCTGGTGGCCCACCTGCTCGAGGCTGGGGCGTCCGTCGTGATCTTCGACGTCGACGGCGCGGCGATTGACGCAGTGCTCGCCGCCCATCCCGGGGTCGAAGTGGCAGCCAGCGAGGCCGACCTCGTGGCTCGCCCCGACATCGACATCTACTCACCCAATGCCCTCGGTGGCGCACTCAACGACGCCACGGTGGCGGCTCTGGGCGCGACCATCGTCTGCGGAGGCGCGAACAACCAGCTCGCTCATCCGGGTATCGAGCAGCAGCTGGCCGACCGCGGCATCGCCTATGCCCCCGACTACCTGGTCAACTCCGGGGGCGTCATCCAGGTGGCCGACGAGATGAACGGCTTCGATCTCGAGCGGGCCCGAACCCGGACCCTCGGCATCTACGACATCGCGCTCGACGTCCTGCGGCTGGCCGATGCCGAAGGAATCCCACCTGCCAAGGCCGCCGACCGGCTGGCCGAGGCGCGGATCGCGGCTGGGCTGACCACCACCGGCTGACGCCGACCACCCGTTCGGCCCAGCGAAAACGACGGTCGCCTGCCGCCTGCCTGCACACGATCGAGATCCATCGTCTACCCTGGAGAGCAGTGCGCCCCAGCGGCGCCAACTGTCAGACACGCCTACTGGGGCCGGTGCCCCACCAAGGGGGTCAGCCCATGGGTCGCGGGAGGGCCAAGGCCAAGCAAACCAAGGTCGCTCGGCAGCTGAAGTACTCCAGCTCCGAGCTTGATGTCGACGCGCTCACCGTCGAACTTGGTGGCGTGGCACCACACGACGACGAGGTCGAGGACGACCCCTACGACCCGTACTCATCGGCGTACGGCGAGGCCGAGTCCGGCCGCTGACACGCCAAGCCCGCTCGACACGTGTGACGTCGCGGCCCCGATGCGGGCGCACACGTCACGCCGTGCCCAGGGTGGGTCAGGACGGGTGGTCGCCCACCACTGTGACGGTGGAGGTCCCTGACGCCGCCTGCACGTGGCCGCAGACCCACGCTGGCACCCCCCGCTCGGTAAGCAACCGCACGCTGTCGTCAGCCTTGGCTCCGTCGACGACCGCGATCATGCCGATGCCCTGGTTGAACGTGCTCTCGAGGTCGTGACGCAGCACGCCGCCCAGCTCGCCGATCAGGGAGAAGACCGGTGGGGGCGTCCACGTCGATCGTTCGATGGTGGCCGACAGATGCGCCGGGATCACACGGGCGAGGTTCTCGGCCAGCCCGCCGCCGGTGATGTGCGACAAGGCGTGCAGCCCATCACGATGTGCGGCAGCCAGGGCAAGGCAGTCGAGGCTGTAGATGCGCGTCGGTTCGAGGAGCTCCTCGCCGACGGTGCGCCCGAGTCCGTCGACGTCGTGGTCGACGTCCCAGCCGGCCAACGAGAAGAACACGTGCCGCGCCAGCGAGTACCCGTTGGAGTGCAGTCCGCTGCTGCCCATGGCGACGAGAGCGTCGCCGGCACGCACCCGCTCAGCCCCGAGGACGTCGTCGGCATCGACGATTCCGGTACCAGCACCAGCCAGGTCGTACTCATCGGGATCAAGGAGTCCAGGGTGTTCAGCAGTCTCGCCGCCCACCAGCGCGGCGCCAGCCCGACGGCACCCCTCGGCAATGCCGGAGACGATCGAGGCGATCCGCTCGGGGTAGACCTTGCCCGTGGCGATGTAGTCGGTCATGAAGAGAGGCTCGGCTCCACAGACGACCAGGTCGTCGAGCACCATGGCGACCAGGTCGATGCCGATGGTGTCGTGCACATCCATGCGGCGCGCCACGTCGATCTTTGTCCCCACGCCATCGGTGGAGGACGCCAACAGAGGCTTGCGCATGCGCGTGTACGGCGTCAGGTCGAACAACCCTGCGAAGCCACCAATGCCTCCGACCACCTCGGGACGCGTGGCTCGCGCGATGCTCGACTTCATCAGCTCGACGGCACGGTTGCCCTCTTCGATGCTGACGCCGGCACTTGCATACGTGGTGGTCACGCTGGGTTCCTCTGATGGTGTTGTCATGGTCGGCTCAGGGCATCGGCGGCGCCCGTTGCTGCCGACAGGGACTCAAGCCCGTCAGCATCGCTACCCGTCCCGTTGACAGCCGTGCTGTCTCGCTCGTAGCCCTCGAGCAGGTGCTTGCCGAGCGCCTCGGGCTCGGGCAGCTCGATCGGGTACGTGCCCGAGAAGCAGGCAGTGCACAAACGCTCGACCGGAATCGTGGTGGCCTGGACAAGCTCTTCGAGCGAGATGTACGAGAGCGAGTCTGCGCCTATCGACTGGCGGATCTCGTCAACGGCCAGACCGTTGGCGATGAGCTCGGCGCGGGTGGCGAAGTCGATCCCGTAGAAGCAGGGCCACTTCACCGGTGGGCTGGAGATGCGCACGTGCACCTCGGCAGCCCCCGACTCGCGCAGCATGCGCACAAGTGCTCGCTGGGTATTGCCCCGGACGATCGAGTC
Source organism: uncultured Actinomycetota bacterium (assembly GCA_963824605.1). Taxonomy (GTDB): domain Bacteria; phylum Actinomycetota; class Actinomycetes; order JAHEKZ01; family JAHEKZ01; genus JAHEKZ01. Next base: position 114,196 of record CAWGPZ010000004.1, read on the forward strand.
ATCGACGACGACGAGGCGCTTTACCTTCGATGACCTCGCGCAGCGGGTTCAGCTTCAGCCGGATACCGAGCTGACGGATGGTCTGCGACGGTTGGATGAAGGTGCGTCCCACGTAGGCGTTCTTCACCAGTCCCTGGGCGTACGGGATGCCGGACTCCTGTGCGTAGCCGATCGCCGCCGGCGTCCCTGACTCCGGGACCGGGATGACCAGATCGGCCTCGACCGGGTCGTGCCGAGCCAGTCGCCGACCGAGGTCGACGCGCGTCTCGTGCACGCTGCGTCCAGCGATGCTCGTGTCCGGCCTCGCGACGTAGACATACTCGAAGATGCAGCCCTTCGGGTCGGCATCAGCGAAACGCTGGGTACGGAGGCCGTGTTCATCGATGGCGATGAGCTCGCCCGGCTCGACCTCGCGCACGAAGCTGGCACCCACGATGTCGAGCGCTGCCGTCTCGGACGCCACGACCCAGCCGCGCTCGAGTCGTCCCAGAACGAGCGGACGGATTCCCTGCGGGTCGCGAGCGGCGTAGAGCGTCGTCTCGTCCATGAACACGAAGCTGAAGGCGCCCTGCAGCAGCGGCAGGACCTCGAGCGCAGCCTTCTCAAGCGATCGCGACGGATGGTTGGCGAGCAGCTCGGTGACGAGGTCGGTGTCGGAGCTGGCGTCGGGGGTGGCGAAGCCCGGGCAGCAGGACGTCACCGCGCTCGACCTCGGACTCGGCGGCGAGCCGCGCCAGCTCGCCGGAGTTGATCAGGTTGCCGTTGTGTCCAAGGGCGATTCCGCCGTCGCCGGTGTGCCGGAAGACGGGCTGGGCGTTCTCCCAGGTGCTGGAGCCAGTGGTGGAGTAGCGCGTGTGACCCACGGCCAGGTGACCGCTCAGGGTGGCCAGGTGGCGTTCGTCGAACACCTGGGCGACCAGGCCCATGTCTTTGTAGACGACGATGCCGTCGCCATCACTGACGGCGATGCCTGCAGACTCCTGGCCGCGGTGCTGCAGCGCGTAGAGCCCGAAGTAGGCGAGTTTGGCGACCTCTTCACCGGGCGCCCAGACGCCGAAGACGCCACAGGCGTCTTGCGGGCCATGCTCTCCCGGCTCAGCGGGAAGCAGATCGTGCGTGAGTCGACCATCACCGCGCTTCACGGGCGCAGTCTACGGGACCGTCGTCGACACGCCCAAAGCCGCAGATCGGCGTCCGGGGGATGAGTCGGTGGACGCCCGGTCACCAGGGGCGCGATCGGCGCGGCTCTGAGCGCGCGGCGTCGACCTCCGCCCCCACGGCCTCGAGAACCGCCGGGAAGACGCCGCTCCGAGGATCGATGAGCTCGAAATGGGCGCAGCGCAGTTCGGTCAGCTGCGTCTCCGGGGTGTCGTGTCGCGTAGCCAAGGCTCTGCTCGATCGGCACCAGGGTGTCCGACACCCCGTGCAGAAGGCGGACGTCGGCGCGCGGGGCAGGCAGCACGCAGGGATCTGCGAGATCGTAGCGATCGGGGTGACTCTCGGGCGTCCCCCCGAGCAGGTCGTGCACGGGGTTCTCACCGTCACCCAGCGCCTGCGCCATGGCGGCGAGGTCGGCGATGGGGGCCAACCCGACGACGGCATCGACGACCGGAGTGGGCTCGGTGGCCGCCGCCCACAGCCCGAGGTGGCCACCGGCGCTGTGACCCACGACGATGCGCCGCGAGGCTCGCGGGTGGTGCTGGACGATCTTGCGCAGCCCCAGGCGGACGTCGTCGAAGGTCGCCGGCCACCCGCCGCCGCCTCCGATCCTTCGGTACTCGAGCAGCACGACGGTCGCCCCGAGCGTCGCCAGCTCACCGGCCAGACCTCGACAGTGGACTCGGTCGTAGCGCTCCTGCCAGAAGCCGCCGTGCAGCACCATGATCAGCGGCGCCTCTGGTTCACCGGGAAGGATCTCGGCGATCTGGTCGGCGTGATCGCCGTACGAGACCACGACCGGCGGCGCCGAGGACGCACGCGACAGGATCGACCGGTCTTCAGGGAGCACGGTGCGACGCTATCGGTTAGGTGACGCGTCGGCGTTGCGCTGGCAGCGCCAGGTGGGCCTCGGACGCCACCAGGTCGCGGAGCCTGGACATCGCCTCCCACACGTCAACGAATGACGTCGTGGACGGCGCCGGAGAAAGGCGTAGGAGGTTGGGGGGACGCGCGTCACCCACGACACCGGCAGCGACCGCTGCCTCGCTGATCCGGTACGCGTCATCGTGCGTGAGGATCACGTGGCCGCCACGGCGTGCCGCGTCACGCGGAGACGCCACAGCGAAACCGAGCGGGGCCAACCAGGCGTCAGCCAGGTCGATCAGGTACGCGGTGAGCCGCATCGACTTCGCGCGCAGCCGGTCGATGCCGGCCTCGGCCAGCAGGGCGACGCTCTCGTCGACGGCCACCAGGCCGGGAACCGGCGGCGTTCCGGTCTGCCACCGCGCGATCCCGTCGGCGGCGGTGAACGGGGCATCCATGTCGAACGGGTCAGCCACGCCCCACCACCCCTGGATCGGGTTGGCCAAGCGCGACTGAAGATCACGACGCACATAGAGAAAGGCGGGAGCCCCCGGACCGGCGTTGAGGTACTTGTAGGTGCAGCCCACGGCGAAGTCGACACCCAAGGCGTCCAGCTCGATCGGGACCGCACCTGCTGAGTGCGCCAGGTCCCAGAGAACGAGCGCACCAGCCTGGTGGGCCTGCTCGGTCAACGCCACGACGTCATTGATGGCGGCAGACCGGTAGTCGACGTGCGAGAACGCGACCATGGCCACATCGTCGGCCAGGTAGGTGTGCACGTCGTCGGGGTTCACTCCGTCGGTCGGAGTGGTCGGCACCGTGCGCAGCTGGCCTTTGCGTCGCTCGGCGACGCCCTGCAGCACGTAGCGATCGGACGGGAAGTTGCCGCTGTCGGTCACCAGCACCTTGCGGCCGGGCTGCGCCTCGAGCGCTGCGACCGCCAGCTTGTAGAGGTTGACGGAGATCGTGTCCGTGACCACCACCTGGCCCGATGCTGCACCGATCAGCTGGCCGATGCGGTCCCCGGCCTGCAACGGCAACGAGTCCCAGTGCTGCCACCCGCGGACGAGCTCGCGTCCCCACTCATCGTCGACCATGTGGTGCAGTCGATCGCGGACCGCGATCGGCATCATGCCGAGGCTGTTGCCGTCGAGGTAGCGCACGTCCCGGTCAGGTCGGTGGAAACTGTCGCGGAGTGACGCCAGCTCGTCGCCCTCGTCCTGCTCCACGGCCCAGCCGCGGGTCACATCGGTCACCCCTACATCCTGCTATGCGTGGGATCGTCGGAGAGCCGCTGGGCGAAGTACACCGGAATGATCGAGATCATGATGACGAGTGCCGCGACGACGTTCACTACTGGCGCTTGGTTGGGTCGGGACAAGTTGTTGAAGATCCAGATCGGCAGGGTCTGCACACCGGAGCCAGCAGCGAGCTGCGTCACGATGATCTCGTCGAACGACAGACCAAACGCAAGCAATCCACCCGCCAAGAGGGCCGACCGCACTTGCGGGAAGGTGACGAGCCGGAAGGTCTGCCACGTCGACCCCCCGAGGTCCATCGAGGCTTCTTCCATCGAGACCGACGCACGCCGCAGCCGAGCAGCGACGTTGTTGAAGATGATCACGATGCAGAAGGTCACGTGCGCGATGATCACGGTGATGAGCCCGAGGCCGATCGTGATTCCGATGTCTGGGAACACCTGGGTGAATGCGTTCTGCAGAGCGACACCGGTCACGATGCCAGGGAGCGCGATGGGCAGGACGATGAGCAGCGAGATGGAGTCGCGTCCGAACCACTGGTAGCGAGTGACCGCGAACGCCACCATCGAGCCCAGGATCAGAGCAATCGCAGTCGCCCACGTTGCGACCACCAGCGACTCGATCAACGCGTCGCGGGCACCCGTGTTGTCGATGGCGGAGGTCCACCACTTCGTGGTCAGCTCTTCCGGAGGCCAAGCCCCCACCACACTGGCGTTGAAGGAGTTGACCAGAACCACAAGCAGCGGGATGTACATGAACCCGAGAACGACGATCAGGAAGAGTCGCAGCAGCAGCTTCGCCCGGGGGGAAAGGGTCACGACTCAGAGCTCCTTCAAGGCGCCGGTACGCCGGATCAGGAGCAGGTAGAGCGTGATGACTGACACGGATATGAGCGCGAGAGCTGCCCCGAGGGGGGTGTTACCGCCGCCGGCGATGTTGTTGTAGACCAGGTTGCCGAGCAGTGTCTCGCTGCCGCCCACCAGCTGTACGGCGATGTAGTCGCCCATCGAGAGCGAGAAAGTGAACACCGAACCGGCGGCCAACCCGGGCAAGATGATCGGAAACACCACGGAGCGGAACGTTCGACCTGCCCGTGCTCCGAGGTCGCCGGACGCGTCCAGCAGCGAGTTGGGCAGACGATCGAGAGACGCGTAGATCGGCAGGATCATGTAGGGCAGCCACAGATAGGTCAGCACCAAGATGATCGCCGTGGTGCCGAAGCCTGGGCCGTTGAGCCCGAGCGGCTTCAACACCTCCGAGAGCAGACCACCCTCCGAGAGCACAACTCGCCACGCGTAGGCCTTCACCAGGTAGGACGCCCACAGCGGCACCAGGAAGAGCACCACCAGGAGGCGACGCGAGCGAGGCTTGGCCACCTTCGCGGCGAAGAAGGCCACCGGAAGCGCCAACGTCGCACAGAGCACCGTCACGGTGGTCGCGATCATGACGGTCTGCACGGCGACTGACCGATAGACAGGCGTGGTGAAGACCTGCTTGATGTTGTCGAGCGTGAAGTCGCGAACGATCTGCAGCGAGAACGTGTCGGTCTGCCAGAAGGCGGTCATGAAGAGAAGTGCCAGAGACGCCAGGTAGATCAGGAAGAACCACGCCATGGGCGCGCTGAGAAGCGCACCCAGCCGAACCCTGGGTGGCGATGCAGGAACGCGGAGAAGCGATGGCTGCGCTCTGCCGGCACCGTCGTGGTCATCGTCAACTCTCTGTGTGGTGACGGGCGGGGCGGCCTGGCCGCCCCGCCCGTCACACAGGTGGAACTATCGGCGAGCGGTCAGGAACCGCGAACCTCGTCCCACACCGCTTTCCAGTCCAGGTAGGTCGTGCAGGTGACGTCGGTGCGTCCGTCTGCACAGTCCTCGGTGGGCGTCTGCCAGTAGTAGACGTCCTCCCAGTAGGCGGTGTCGCCGGCGTGGAAGGTGTCACAGTGGTCTTCGTCACTGGTCAGGTCGCACGCCTTCTCGTTGGCCGGTGCCTCACCGAACCACTCAGCGATCTGTGCCTGGGTTTCGGCCGACGTCACATGGTTGGCCCATGCGTAGGCGCAGTTCACGTTCGGCGAGTCGTGCGCCACCATCCACGTGTCCGACCAGCCGGTCGATCCCTCTGTCGGCAGGATCGCCTCGAAGTCGTCACCAGCCAGGTTCTTGATGATCTGCCAGGTCGTTCCGATCAGGGTGTCGCCCTGCTTGAACGACTGCAGCGTCTTGGTGTAGTCCGACCAGTACTCGCCCACCAGCTCCTTCTGCTGCAGCAGAAGTTCCTTGGCGGCGTCCAGCTGCTCCTGGTCGAGTGCGTACGGGTTCTCGATGCCCAGGTCAGGCTGCGTGGCCTTCAGGTAGAGCGCGGCATCGGCGATGAAGATGGCGTTGTCGTACGCCGTGACCGATCCGGCGTAGGGGCTGTCGGCCTCCCACGTCGGGGCCCACGAGGTGGGAGCCGGCTTCACCTTGTCAAGGTTGTACATCAGCAGGTTGGCGCCGCGTCCATGCGGGAGCCCGTACGACACTCCGTCGACGCTGTTCCACGGCTTGTCCTTCAAGTCGTCGAAAATGTCGTCGTAGTGCGTCGAAAGATCAAGGTTGAAGGGATCGACCAGACCGGAGTAGATCAGGCGACGCGACGCGTCACCCGACGCCGACACGATGTCGTACTGCCCGCTCTCCATCTGCTTGAACGACTCGTCCGACGTGTTGAACGTCGTGAGCGTGACGTCGCAACCCGTCTCCTTCTCGAACGGAGTGACCCAGTCGGCGCTCTTGGCCGTCGAGCCATCCTCGACATAGCCGGGCCAGGCCAGAATGCGAACCTGCCCCTCGTTCTCGCCTAGCTCGCTGGGCGCCGAGTAGTCGGGCGGGGCAGCTGAGCCTCCCGATCCGCTATCACCATCATCGCTGCCGCACGCGGCCAGCACTAGCGATGCGGATGCAACCAACGCACCCGCCGCCAGTAGACGCTTTCTCTGCACCGGATCCTCCATCCATCTTCTGAAACACCGTGAGCCGACGGCCCGCGGAATCCTGTTGTGTTCTGTTGTCGCGGTGGTCTTACCCCACCGCAGTCTCGTACTCGCGACGCCAGATCAACTGCACCTGACGCCCCCGCATCTGCATGGCCTCAACGGACGAGCCATGCGAGTTCTGCTGAAGCACGACCAGATGACCGCCCACCTCCAGGTCGACCACGAATCGAGTCGCTGCACCGACATAGACGACATCGCGCACGACCCCGGCAGCGGCGTGTTCACCGTCACCCGCACGGTCGAGCGCGTTTGCCAACCGAATCTTCTCGGGGCGCACGCTGTAGACGCCGGCGTTGCCCAGCACCTTCTCGGCAGCAGCGCCCTGAAGCAGATTCGATGTGCCGACGAAGCCCGCCACGAAAGAGGACGCCGGTCGTTCGTACACATCTGCAGGGGTGCCCACCTGCTCGATTCGTCCAGCATTGAAGACCGCGATGCGGTCAGACATCGTCAGGGCTTCTTCCTGGTCGTGCGTGACAAAGATGAAGGTGATGCCCACCTGACGCTGAAGCTGCTTCAGCTCGACCTGCATCTGCTCGCGCAGCTTGAGGTCGAGGGCACCGAGCGGTTCGTCGAGCAGCAGCACGGACGGGCGGTTGACGAGGGCTCGGGCCAGCGCGACACGTTGGCGCTGACCACCGGACATCTGGGCCGGCTTGCGCGCCTCGAAACCTGCCAGCTGCACGCTCGCCAACGCCTCCAGCGCTCGCTGGCGCCGCTCACCTTTGGCGACCTTCTTGACCCTGAGGCCGTACTCCACGTTCTGGATGACCGACATGTGCGGAAAGAGGGCGTAGTCCTGGAAGACGGTGTTCACGTCGCGCTCGAAGGGCGCAAGCTTCGTGACGTCCTTACCGTTCATCTCCATCGACCCACCGGTCGGGATCTCGAACCCGGCGATCATGCGCAGCACCGTGGTCTTGCCCGAACCAGAAGGGCCAAGGAGCGTGAGGAACTCGCCGTCGTAGATGTCGAGGTCGACGCCGTCCACCGCCACGACGTCGCCGAACGACTTCGAGAGGTTGCGCAGGGCCACAGCCACTGCACCATCAGCCACCGGGGCGGCGGGGGAAACCTGGGTGGCTTCCGGCATGAATATCGATCTCCTGTCGGGCTCCGCAGAACTATATGCCGCTCACGGGGTGAGCGACAGGATCGGGACCGCTCCGGACACGAATCGTTATCCCGGAACCACCCTCCACACCCCCTCCCCCCAATTTCGGGGCCATGTCACATGGCTTCGAAAAGACCGAACCAGCGCCGCACCCATCGGGTGGTGACGTCGAGTGCCACTGTCAGTGGGTACCCAGGCAGTTCGAAATGACCGAACCCATGTGACATGGCCCCCACCGCGCTCGGTTGGTTGGGAGGGGTGTGGAGGAGTGGTGGCTAGAGGAGTGGCAGGTAGGGGGCGAGGTCGGTCCGGAGCCCCGACGCCTGCACCCCGCCCGCCGCCACAGCCTCCTGCCACGTGACGCGGCCGGCCGCCAGGCGGCAGAAGGTGAGCGGATCCATCTCGACCACGGCCGCCGGCGTTCCGCGCGTGTGCCGAGGCCCCTCGATGCACTGAACGGCCGCGAACGGAGGCACCCGCACCTCGACGCTCCGCCCCGGTGCGCGCCAGCTCAGGACGTCGGCCAGGGCCCTCGTCGACACCTGTAGGCAGGGCCGGGACGCCGCCGGGCCCTCGACCACGACCGAACGTGTGAGGTCGTCGCTGTGCACCGTGAGCTCGATGCACCGCGTCCGAAGGAAGTCAGCCCACCTGATGGGGCCTCGTCTGGCACCAACGACCGGATTGCCGGTGACGCCGCTGATGGCGGCCTCGGCCTCCGCCGCAGACGCGTCGACAGCGAAGAGGAACCCCTCGCGGGACGCGAGTTCACGCGTCCGCTCGTCGATCACGGCCGCCCCGTCGGCGTAGGTGGCGATGTAGTCGCCAAGGCGCAGTGGCTTGTCGGACTTCTCGTCGCTCAGTGCCTCTGCGGCCGATCTGATCGAGTCGGCGACCAACCCGAGATGAGCCACCAGGTCGCGCAACGTCCATCCGGCGATCGCGCTCGGCGCCGACCAGTCGTCAACGCTGTCGCACCATTCGCGGGTGACGGCCCACTGCTCGAGGTAGGCCGCCGCGACCTTGCCCGGGTCGATGCCCGCCACTAGTCGAAGAGACTCGGGAACGTGCCCTCGCTCGCAGCACTCAGGTCGGCGGTCGGCACAGCGAACTGATCCTGCACCTGTAGCCCGTCAGCCTCCGAGTCAACGACACCGATCCGCACAGCCGGCACACCGCGAGCAGTGCACATGTCGGTGAAGCGAACCTCTTCGCTACGTGGGACGACGAACACGATGCGCCCGGCTGACTCGGAGAAGAGGGCCACGAACGGATCGGCGCCATCGGGCAGGAAGACGCGCGCGCCCTTGCCTGAGCGCATCGCCATCTCAGCGAGGGTGACGGCGAGCCCACCCAGCGACACATCGTGCGCGGCCGTCAACAGCCCGTCTCGGGACGCCGCAACTGCGATCTCGGCGATCTGGCGTTCACGATCGAGGTCGACCTTCGGCGGCAGCCCGCCGAGGTGACCCTGCAGGTGCGCCCACTCAGAGCCACCGAACTCGTCGGCGGTGTCACCGAGCAGCCAGATCGAGTCGCCGTCGGCGTCCCATGCCATCGGCGTCCGTCGCGCGACGTCGTCAATGACACCGAGCACCCCGATGATCGGTGTGGGCAGGATCGCGGTCTCGCCCGTCTGGTTGTAGAAGCTCACGTTGCCGCCGGTGACCGGCACACCTAGCTGCAGGCAGGCATCGGCAAGACCACGGGCGGTCTCAGCGAACTGCCACATGACGTCGGTGTCTTCTGGCGAGCCGAAGTTGAGGCAGTTGGTGACGGCCAGCGGCTTGGCACCCGTCGTTGCCACGTTGCGGTAGGCCTCGGCCAGCGCGAGCTGCGCGCCGGCGTAGGGATCGAGCTTGCCGTAACGACCGTTGCCGTCGGTGCTCACAGCGACGCCGAGCCCGTCGTCATTGATCCGCACGATGCCCGAGTCTTCGGGCTGCGCGAGCACCGTGTTGCCGAGCACGTAGCGGTCGTACTGATCGGTGACCCACGACTTCGACGCCAGGTTCGGGCTGGCCAACAGCTGCAACAGCGTCGCGCGCAGCTCGTCACCGGAGGCAGGACGAGGCAGCGACGTCGGTACGTCGGCCTGCAGGGCGTCCTGCCAACCAGGTCTCGCGAACGGCCGCTCGTAGACCGGGCCGTCGTGCGCGACGGTCTTGGGGGGAACGTCGACGATCTGGTCGCCGTGCCACTCGATGGTGAGGCGTCCAGAGTCGTTGACCTCACCGATGACGACAGCTTCGACGTCCCACTTGCTGCAGACCGCCATGAACTCATCGAGCTTGTCGGGTGCCACGACCGCACACATGCGCTCCTGCGACTCGCTCATCAAGATCTCTTCAGGGGCGAGCGTGGAGTCGCGCAGCGGGACGCGGTCGAGCCACACATGCATGCCGGTGTCGCCGTTGGACGCCATCTCGCTGGTGGCGCATGAGATACCCGCGCCACCAAGGTCTTGGATGCCGACGACCAGCTGCTGCTCGAAGAGCTCTTGGCACGCCTCGATCAGGACCTTCTCGGCGAAGGGGTCACCCACCTGCACGCTCGGACGCTTGCTGGGACCTTCATCGTCGAAGGTCTCGGACGCGAGCACGCTGACGCCACCGATGCCGTCGCCCCCGGTCTTGGCACCGAAGAGAATGACGTGGTTGCCGATGCCGGTGGCCGCCGAGAGCTGGATGCGGTCGTGCGGCACCACGCCCACGCAGAGTGCGTTGACGAGCGGGTTGCCGAGGTAGGTCTCGTCGAAGACCACTTCGCCGCCGATGTTCGGCAGACCCAGGCAGTTGCCGTAGCCGCCGATGCCGGCCACGACGCCGGGCAGGACGCGGTGGGTGTCTGGGGCGTCAGCCGGGCCGAAGCGCAGCGGGTCCATGACGGCAACTGGGCGAGCGCCCATCGTGAGGATGTCGCGCACGATGCCGCCGATGCCCGTGGCAGCGCCCTGGTACGGCTCGACGTAGGACGGGTGGTTGTGCGACTCGATCTTGAAGGTGACGGCGAGGCCGTCGCCGACGTCGACGACGCCAGCGTTCTCGCCCATGCCGACGAGCAGAATGTCTTCGGCTTCGGGCGGTACCTTCTCGCCGAACTGACGCAGATGCACCTTGCTCGACTTGTACGAGCAGTGCTCGCTCCACATCACCGAGTACATGGCCAGCTCGCTGCTGGTGGGGCGGCGCCCGAGATGGTCGCGGATCTGCTGGTACTCGTCGGCCTTGAGCCCGAGGTCGGCGTACGGCTGCGTGGTGTCCGGTGCCGTCTCGGCGTCCTTGACGGTGTCGACGTGGCGCGTCATGCGTCGACCAGCTGACTGATCACGGACGAGAAGAACCCCAGACCGTCGAGCGACGGACCGGTCAGCAGCTCGACGGCGTGCTCGGGGTGCGGCATCAGACCGACGACGTTGCCGCGTTCGTTGGTGATGCCGGCGATGTCGCGGTACGACCCGTTGGGGTTGTCGTGCCGGTAGCGGAAGACGACGCGGCCCTCGCCCTCGAGCTCGTCAAGCGTGCGGTCGTCGGCAACGAAGCCGCCCTCGCCGTTCTTGAGCGGGATCAGGATCTCTTGGCCCTCGTCGTAGTCCGACGTCCACGCGGTGTTGGCGTTCTCGACCCGCAGCCACTGGTCGCGGCAGACGAACTTGCGTACGTCGTTGCGGATCAGCGCACCGGGAGCAGATGTGACTCGCACAGCACCTGGAACCCGTTACAGATACCGAGCACCGGCATCCCGCTGCGCGCGGCGTCGATGACGTTCTGCATGACCGGTGCGAAGCGAGCGATCGCGCCGCAGCGCAGGTAGTCGCCGTACGAGAACCCGCCTGGCAGCACGACAGCGTCGACGCCCTGCAGATCGGCATCACCGTGCCAGAGAGACACCGCCTCGGCACCGGCGATCCGCACCGCCCGCGCTGCGTCCTGGTCGTCGAGCGAGCCGGGGAAGGTGACGACGCCGATTCGCGCCGACATCAGCTCTCCTCGACGTGGATCGTGTAGTCCTCGATCACGGTGTTCGCCAGCAGGGTGCTGGCGATCTCGTCGAGCGAGGCGGCGTCAGGTGGTGCGTCGAGAACAATCTCGAAGCGCTTGCCTTGACGGACGCTGGCGATGTCGGAGTGTCCGAGGCGGGTGAGCGCCCCCAGGACGGCCTGACCTTGCGGGTCGAGGATCTCCGGCTTGAGCATGACGTCGACGACGACGCGAGCCACGGGCTACTCCGGCTGCTCGAGGGGCGGGGTGAGCACCCAGTCTATCGGCGCCGCAGGGTCGCTCGCCGACTGGTGCGTTTGAGGAGGTTTGCCGCTGATTCATCCCGAGAACTCACAGAACGCCCCACTCGCCCACCGGGGCCGACGCGAACCGGGCCCCCGCCGCTGGCCGGGTCAGGCAGGCGGGTTTGCCTGCCACGCCTCCCAGGCACTGGTCACCATGGCGGCGAGGTCGTACTCAGCCGTCCAGCCGAGGTCGGCGCGGATCTTGTCGGCGGACGCCACGAGGCGAGCTGGGTCGCCGGCCCGCCGGTCGGCGAGGTCGTGCGTGAAGTCGAGGCCCGTTGCCGCGCGGACGGCGTCCATGACCTCGATCACCGAGACGCCTTCTCCACGTCCGACGTTGTAGATCTCGGACGCCTCGCCTTGCTCGAGTCGCTTCACCGACGCCACGTGCGCGTCCGCGAGGTCGGTGACGTGGATGTAGTCGCGAATGCACGAGCCGTCCGGCGTGGGGTAGTCGGAGCCGAAGACCTGCGGATTCTTGCCCGTCGACAGCGCCCGGAACACCATGGGGATCAGGTTGAAGACGCCGGTGTCGCCGAGGTCAGGGCCACCGGCGCCAGCCACGTTGAAGTAGCGCAGCGAGATCCAGTCGAGCCCGATGGCGGCAGCGACGTCGCGCATCAGCCACTCGCCGATGAGCTTGGTCTCGCCGTAGGGGTTGATCGGCTGGCAGACGAAGTCTTCGGTGAGCGGGTCATCGCTGTCGGGCATTCCGAATGTGGCGGCCGACGAGCTGTAGACCATCTTCTTGACGCCGGTGGCGTCCATGGCCTCGAGCAGGCTCAAGAGGCCGTCGACGTTCTCGCGGTAGTAGTAGAGCGGCCGCTCGACCGACTCGCCTACTGCCTTCTTCGCCGCCATGTGCACGACGCCGGTGACGTCGTGCTCGCGCATGGCCTTCTCGACCGCGACGGCGTCCACAACGGATGCCTCGACCAGCGGAACGTCGGAAGGCACCTTGCGGGCCTCGCCCGTGGACAGGTCGTCGAACGCGACCACGCCATGGCCCGAGTCCTTGAGCGCCTTCACGATGTGGGCACCGATATAGCCGGCTCCGCCGGTCACCATCCAGGTCATGCGCCCAGGGTACGGCCCGCCGCCCCCCCCTGGGCCACGTCACATCCAGCCCACCCCAACCGGCCCCATTTCGGGGCTATGTCACACCGGTTCGGACATTTCGAACCGGTGTGACATAGCCCCATATTGGATGGCCCCGGATCGGACGTTAGACGTCGTCGCCGCGGTAGTCGTACCCCGTGATGCGGGTCGGAACCAGGCGGAAGAAGACATCGGTGTGGGGGCCGGACGGGTCGTGCCCTTCGTAGCGCCGAACGATGCGGCGGTAGAGGGCCTGCCGGTCGATCCCCTCGGCCTCCGGGTCGAGGACTTCGTGGGCCGTGCCCCGCACCGAGACGTAGCGCTCGTGCTCGCCTTCGGCCATGACCATTCCAGCCACGGACGGACGCGCCCGCATGTCATGCGCCTTCCACGCATCGGTGCCGGTGCTGAAGACGAGCCCCTGTGCGTCACTGACGAACCAGACCGGCACCACAACCGGGTCACCGGACGGCCGGGTCGTGGCCAGCGCCAGGAACGCCCGGACGCCGTCGTCGAAGAGGTCCTCGAACCCAGCCGGAACGTCCATGAGACTCCCTAGTCGAACTGCTGCCCGGTGAGGCGCTCATACGCCTCGACGTACTTGGCACGCGTCTGCGCGACCACGTCGTCAGGCAGCGAGGGCGGGGCCTCGCCGCTGTGGCGGTCCCAGCCTGACGCCGACGAGGTGAGCCAGTCACGTACGTACTGCTTGTCGAACGATGGTTGCGCGTGGCCCGGTTGCCAGACATCTGCTGGCCAGAAGCGCGACGAGTCGGGGGTGAGCACCTCATCGGCGAGCACGATCTCGCCAGACACCGGATGGCGACCGAACTCGAACTTGGTATCGGCCACGATGATCCCGCGCGATCGAGCGATCTCTTCAGCACGCGCGTACACCTGCAGCGTCAATGCGCGCAGAGCTTCGGCATCGTCGGCCCCCACCGTCTTGACCACGGCCTCGAAGTCGACGTTCTCATCGTGCTCACCGAGGTCGGCCTTCGTCGCCGGGGTGAAGATCGGCTCAGGCAGGCGCGATGCGTCGACCAGACCAGCCGGCAGCGTGATGCCGCACACCGCCCCGGTGGCGTTGTAGTCGGTGAGCCCGGAACCCGTCAGGTAGCCCCGAGCGACACACTCAACGGGAAACATGTCGAGGCGCTGGGTCACCATCGCCCGACCTGCTACTGCGTCCGGAACGTCGGCGGACACCAGATGATTCGGCACCAGGTCGCGTAGCTGCTCGAACCACCACAGCGTCATGGCCGTGAGGATGCGTCCCTTGTCGGGGATGGTGGTCGGCAGCACCCAGTCGTACGCCGACATGCGGTCGCTGGCCACGAAGAGCAGCGTCCCGTCGGGGTACTCGTAGAGGTCGCGCACCTTGCCCGAGTAGACCGCCGTGACGCCGGGGAGCGTTGGTGGCGGTGGCACATTCGCCATGGGGGACGCCGTCACAAGATGTCTCCGGGCCGGTACGACGCAGCGTCCGGGTGGTTGGCGGCGACGGCCGCAACGCGAGCCACGACGGCGGCCACCTGGTCGGTGGCAGTGCCCGTGAACGTGATGGGCTCAGCCACAAGCTGCTCGAGGTCGGACGCGGTGAGCCCGAGACGCTCGTCGGCCGCCAACCGCTCAAGCAGGTCGTTGCGCTCGACGCCCTTCTCGCGCATCTCCAGCGCGACGGCAACCGCATGCTCCTTGACGACCTCGTGCGCCGTTTCGCGGCCGACGCCCGCCCGAACCGACGCCATCAGCACCTTGGTCGTGGCCAGGAAGGGCAGGTAGCGCTCGAGCTCACGCTGCACAACGGCGGGGAAGACGCCGAACTCGTCGAGCACGGTCAGGAAGGTCTCGAAGAGACCATCGAGCGCGAAGAACGCATCCGCGAGAGCCACACGGCGCACGACCGAGCATGAGACGTCGCCTTCGTTCCACTGGTCGCCCGCGAGCTCGCCCACCATGGACGCGTACCCACGCAGGATGACCGCGAACCCGTTGACCCGTTCGCACGAGCGGGTGTTCATCTTGTGCGGCATGGCCGACGACCCGACCTGCCCGGCCTTGAACCCCTCAGTCACCAGCTCGTTGCCGGCCATGAGCCTGATCGTCTTGGCCAGTGACGACGGCGCCGCCGACAGCTGCACCAGCGCACTGACGACGTCGTAGTCGAGGGACCGCGGATACACCTGACCGACGCTGTCGAGCACCTGCTCGAACCCGAGGTGGCGCGAGATCTCGAGCTCGAGCTCAGCCACCTTGCTCGCGTCACCGCCGAGCAGGTCGAGCATGTCTTGGCTCGTTCCCACCGGACCCTTGATCCCCCGAAGCGGGTATCTGGTGATGAGGTCGTCGATGCGCTCGTACGCCACGAGCAGCTCGTCGGCCGAGGTCGCGAACCGCTTACCAAGCGTCGTCGCCTGAGCCGCCACGTTGTGCGAGCGGCCGGCCATCACGAGCGTCGCGTGCTCGGACGCCAAGGTCGCGAGCCGCGCCAGGGTCGCGACCGTCTTGGCGCGCACCAGCTCCAGCGAGGAACGCACCTGCAGCTGCTCGACATTCTCGGTGAGGTCGCGCGACGTCATGCCCTTGTGAATGTGCTCGTGCCCGGCGAGGACGCAGAACTCTTCGATACGCGCCTTGACGTCGTGCCGCGTGACGCGCTCGCGGGCGGCGATCGAGTCGAGATCAACGGTGTCGATGACCGCGCGGTAGTCGTCGATCACGTCTTGTGAGACGTCGAGCCCCAGCGCGCGCTGCGCCTCGAGAACCGCCAGCCACAGCTGTCGCTCCAGAACGACCTTGTGCTCGGGGGACCAGATGCGAGCCATCGCCTCGGAGGCGTACCTGGAGGCGAGAACGTTGGGGATCTGCGGCTTGGAGGACGGAGTCACCGGAGCATTCTCCCAGGTAGGGCTCGAAGGGAGGAAATCCCTACTGGACCGATGCTTCCGCGCCATCGGCTCGTCGGTAGATACCTGGGGGACGCCGCACCAGCAGGCGCTCGTCGACCAGGTACCGCCGAAGCATGGCAACGTCGTCCGCGACCGGACGGAGCCGGTTGTTGACATCGGTTTCGGAGTGCTCGATGTCCGGCTCGATGAGCGAGGCGCAGTGACGCAGCACCACGAGGCGGGCCGCCCGCTTGCGCGGCATCGCGATCAGGCGGCCATCGGCGTCCAAGTGACGGCTCAGAGTCAGCTCGTTGGACGTCGCCTCGCTGTTCACGTCGTCAGGCTAGCCGGGACGAAGAGGAGTGGGAACTGAACTAGTCTCCGGACGCCGCTCGTGCCGCGATGTCGCTGCGGTGGTGCGAACCCGCCAGCGAGATGCGGTCGATAGCCGCGTAGGCGGCCGATCGCGCCGACGCCAGATCGGCTCCCGTGCCCACGACCGACAGCACCCGGCCACCGGCACTGACGGCGCCGCCGTCGGCGTCCGTCCGCGTACCCGCGTGCAGCACGTAGGCGTTCGGGACGGCGTTGGCCGCGTCGAGTCCCTCGATCGGGTCGCCCGTGCGTGGGGTGTCGGGGTAGTTCTCGGCCGCCACGACCACCGTGACCGCGGCGTCCGGCGTCCACAGCAGGTCGGGGAACTCCTCGAGGTGTCCGGTGGCGGCCGCCTTCAGGACGCCGCCAAGGGGCGTCACCAATCTGGCCAGCACCACCTGGGTCTCCGGGTCACCGAAGCGTGCGTTGAACTCGACGACCCGCAGTCCACGCGAGGTCAGCGCCAGCCCGGCGTACAGCAAGCCGGCGAACGGCGTCCCTCGACGGTGCATCTCGTCGATCGTCGGTTGGACGACGGTGTGCACGATGTCGTCGACGAGCGAATCCGGTGCCCACGGAAGCGGCGAGTACGCGCCCATTCCGCCGGTGTTGGGGCCCGCGTCGCCGTCGAGCGCGCGCTTGAAGTCCTGCGCCGGCACCAGAGGGATGACCGTCGTGCCGTCGGTGATACAGAACAGGCTGACTTCGGGGCCGTCGAGGTACTCCTCGATCACCACGCGGGTGCACGCCGCGGCATGTGCAAGTGCAGCGTCGCGGTCTTCAGTGACAACGACGCCCTTCCCGGCGGCCAAGCCGTCGTCCTTGACGACGTAGGGGGCCCCGAACGCGTCCAGCGCCGCGGCGGCTTCGGCCGGCGTCTCGCAGATGTGGGCCATCGACGTCGGAACGTCGGCCGCCGCCATGATCTCTTTCGCGAACGCCTTCGACCCCTCGAGCTCGGCGGCCGCCGCGGAGGGGCCGAAGCAGGCGATGCCCTGCCCGCGCACGGCGTCCGCCGCCCCGGCCACCAACGGCACCTCAGGACCGATCACCACGAGGTCGACGGCCAGGGACGCTGCGAGCGCTGCCACGGCGTCGGGGTCACCGGCGTCAACGGGAGCGTTGGTGGCGACCTCTGCAGTGCCCGCGTTGCCGGGGGCACAGACGATGCGCTCGACGTCCTGGTCAAGGCTCAACGAACGACAGAGGGCGTGCTCACGAGCACCGGATCCAATGACAAGGACATCCACGCCCGCGACCCTACCGACCCACACCTCTGGCGGGACCTTGCGCACCTATGGCGGCTCGACGCTTCCCCACAGGTGTGTGGCTACCCCGAGTAGTGGTGCGCGATCGCCCCGAATGCGTCGTCGAGGATCGCGAGGCCCTCTTTGGCCTCAGTCTCTGAGACGGTGCACGGCGGCACGACGTGCAGGCGGTTGTAGTTGGTGAACGGCATCAGGCCACGGCTCTTGCAGGCGCCGATCAGCTCGACCATCGGCGCGTTCGCCGGGCCCGCCGCGTTGTACGGCACGAGCATCTCGCGGGTGTCCCGGTTCTTGACCAGGTCGAGCGCCCAGAAGACCCCGAGGCCGCGCACCTCGCCGATCACGGGGTGCCGCTCGGCCAGGTCGCGCAGACCTGGTCCGAGAACGTTCTCGCCGATCTCCTTGGCGTTCTCGACGATTCCTTCGTCGCGCATCGCGTTGATCGTGCCGACGATGGACGCCGCAGCCAGCGGGTGCCCGGAGTACGTCAGGCCACCGGGGAAGACGCGGTCGTCGAAGGTGGCTGCGATCTCGTCGCTGATGATGACGCCACCCACCGGCACGTATCCGGAGTTGACGCCCTTGGCGAAGGTGATCAGGTCGGGCTCGACGCCGAAGTGGTTGAACGCGAACCAGTCACCGGTGCGACCGAAACCAGCCATCACTTCGTCAGCGATGTAGATGATTCCGTACTTCGTGCAGAGCTCGCGGACCCCGGCCAGGTAGCCAGCCGGCGGGATCAGGACGCCGGCGGTTCCGACCACGCTCTCGAGGGTCAGGGCCGCGATCGTCTGGGGGCCCTCGAACTGGATGACGGACTCCAGATGCTGCAGCGCACGCTCGGCCTCTTGCTCGTCGCTGTCGGCCCAGAAGGCGGAGCGGTAGGGGTACGGCCCGAAGAAGTGGACGATGCCCGCGATGCCGTTCTCGTTGGGCCAACGGCGGGGGTCACCGGTAAGCGTGACGGCGGTTGAGGTGTTGCCGTGGTAGCTGCGGTACGCCGACAGCACCTTGTGGCGTCCGGTGTGCAGACGCGCCATGCGTACGGCGTTCTCGATGGCGTCAGCCCCACCGTTGGTGAAGAAGACCTTGCGGTGGTTGGGAGGCGCGAGCTCGCTGATCAACCGAGCCGCTTCGCTGCGCGCATCGTTGGCGTGCTGCGGAGCGACGGTGCTGAGCTTGCCGGCCTGTTCCTGGATCGCCGCAACGACCTTGGGGTGCTGGTGGCCGATGTTGGTGTTGACCAGCTGCGACGAGAAGTCGAGGTAGCGGGTGCCTTCGTAGTCCCAGAAGTACGAACCCTCGGCGGACGCGATCGCCAGCGGGTTCAGCGCACCCTGTGCCGACCACGAGTGGAAGACATGGGTGCGGTCGAGAGCGACAACCTCTTCGCCGCGGGCGGGATCGGGCGTGGGACCGGTCATGGCGACTCCTCAGGGGGCTTGCGCGTACGGCACCAGAGTACGACCAGCACGGCTCACTGCGACAGGCGATCCCGAAGCCGATCTCGGACGGCAGGCCACTCGTCGTCGGTGACCGAGAAAACGACGGTGTCGCGCA
This sequence comes from uncultured Actinomycetota bacterium, assembly GCA_963824605.1. Taxonomy (GTDB): domain Bacteria; phylum Actinomycetota; class Actinomycetes; order JAHEKZ01; family JAHEKZ01; genus JAHEKZ01. The sequence continues at coordinate 133,102 of CAWGPZ010000004.1, forward strand.
CCGATCCGTCGAGCCTGCGCTGGTAGCGCCGAAGCAGGCCTTCTCGCGTTGCCCCCAGGCGGGCAATGGCATCTTGCGATCGGGTGTTTCGCACATCGGTCTTCAGCTGGACGCGCCCGAAGCCCAGCGTCTCGAAGGCGTAGCCGAGCAGCAGGAGCTTCGTGGCCGGGTTCACCTCGGTTGCCCATACCTCCGGCGCGTAGGCCGTTGAGCCCACCTCCAGGGCGGCGTTGGGAACGGCTACCTCCAGGTAGGACGACCAGCCGACCACCGCACCGGCAGCCAACCCACCGACCGGCCGGGTGAGTCGAACCGTCCACGGGTGCATCGTCGACATCGATGCCTCGACGAGTGAGCCCATGTCATCTGGACTCTGCGGGCGCGGCACCGTGAGGTGCGTCCATACCCGAGGGTCGTCGAGCGCCGCGAACAACCCCTCAGCATCGTCAGGTCTGGTCGGCCGCACCTCGACGAACCCGCCAGAGAGGACGGTGCCGGGCGGCGGCGGCCACGTGGCCTGCCCTCGAGGTGGGCTCGCCGGCGGTCTGACACGACGTGACAGCAACACGTACTGACCACCGTCGATCGCTGCGTCGGGCTTGGTCCCATCGACGCCGAATCCGATCGCCTCGTGGAACGCGACCGACTCGGCGTTCACCGCTGACGTGACACAGCGCACCACCCGCACACCGCGCGCCCCAACGACAGCGTCGAACGTGTCGTAGAGCTGCCGGCCGAGCCCCGACCCGCGGAGCTCAGGAGCGACCCCTGCGAAGTGGACGTAGGCCTCAGTGGGGTGGTCCGCCGAGACGAAACCAATGAGGAATCCGGCGAGCGCCCCTGACGCGTCCTCGGCCACCAGGCTCGTGCCGCTGAAGTGCTCCAGGAAGAGGGGCTGCAGCAGCCCGGCCATCTGGCGCCCGCCCCACCAGTCGTCCACGACCTGCACGATGTCGTCATGATCGGTCGGGCGCGCGGCCCTGATGACGGGAGTGGGAGGCACACCCGAACACTAGTGAGATCTGGGCGTTGATCAGGAGGCCTGCGTCGGCCAGGTCGACAGGGCCCGGTCCAACGCGGCCAGGGTGCGATCAAAGCTCGCGTCGACGTCGACCGGCAGTCCGAAGCCACCTGCAAGCTCGAGCGAGACGAAGCCATGCAGCGTGGCCCTGAGCAGACGGGCTGCATCGATGGCTTGGTCACCTGGCACCCCGTACCCAGCGATCATGGCGAGCACCGGCATCAGAGCGCGATCGCTTGCCGCGTGATGCTCGTCGTCACCGGGCGTCGGGGCCACGACCGTCGCTGCATAGAGCCCGGGGTGCTGCCGGGCAAAGTCCCGGTAGGCATGGGCGACGGGCCCGAGAGCATCGGGACCGGCCCGACCGACGGCTGCTTCGACGAGCTGCTGGGCCAGCTCGGACACCGCCCGAATCGTGAGCCTCCTTCGCACCCCGGCCATACCGTCGACGTGCTTGTAGAGACTGGGTACCGAGACTCCGAGCCGGGCGGCAACCGCGGCCAGGGTCAGCGTCTCCCACCCGTCTTCGTCAACGACATCTGCTGCCACCGACTCCACTTTCTCCGGCGTGACACCTGCACGAGCCATGCAGCTACGCCTTCAAGAACTCAACGACGACCGGACCGACGGCGTCCGGGAACTCGGCCTGGGGATAGTGACCTGCGTCGGGGACGAGAACGACCCGACCGTGGAGGCGTTCGGCGACAAGCGCAGCCTCGGCGGCGGGATCTTTGAAGTCGGGGTCGGCTGTGCCCATCACGACCAGGGTCGGTGCGTTCACCTGGGCCAGCCGGTCCTCGGCCGGCTGGTGCGAGGTGCGGACCGTCTGCTGAAAGGCGCTCCATGCGCCAGGGCGCGTCAACGACACAAGCAGACCGTCGCGGTAGTCGAAGTAGTCGGCCGGCACCTGGGCAGCGAACATCTTGCGGTGGAACATGCGCCAGAAGCGTGGCCCCCATGGGCGCAGCAGCGCGGTGCGCACAGCGAGCCCCATTCCGGGAGGAGAGGGCACGTCGCGCACGAACGGCCCGGTCAGGACCAGGCGCTCGACCAGGTCGGGGCGGTCGGCGGCGGCGACCACAGCGACTGCGGCTCCCATCGAGTTACCGATGACGGTCGCGGGCCCGCCAAGGTGCTCGAGCAGAGCCACGACGTCCGAGGCCGCGGCGACGTCATCGAAGCGATCGAAGTCGACGCCGCTCTCGCCGTGGCCACGCAGATCGAGGGTGGCCACCCGGAACCCGGCAGCCACCAGGGTGGGGGCCAGGAACCGGTAGGTGGTGCGGAGGTCGCCCATTCCCGGAACTGCCACGACGAGTGGGCCCTCCCCCTGGACGTCGTAGGCGATCACGTCGCTGCCTCGGGTGAGGAACTGGGTGGTCGGACGCGGCGTTGTCATCGTGTTCATGGCTCCTCCTAGAGTGCATGAACCCTAGGTTACGGATATTAACTTAAAAGTCAAGACCCTTAACCAGATCGATCAGAGCAGCGGCCGCAGCTGCACGATCTCGTCGCGGCCCGGTCCGACGCCGACAGCCGAGATCGGCGCCCCTGACATCGCCTCGAGCGCCTTCACATAGCCGCGCGCGTTCGCCGGCAGGTCGTCGAAGGTGCGTGCCCCGCTGATGTCCTCGCTCCACCCGGGCAGGTACTCGAGGACAGGCTTCGCATGGTGGAAGTCGCTCTGCGACATCGGCATCTCGTCGAGGCGCTTGCCATCGACCTCGTAGGCCACGCAGACCGGGATCTCGTCCCACCCGGTGAGCACGTCCAGCTTCGTCAGTACGAAGTCAGTGACGCCGTTGATGCGGGCCGCGTACCGGCTGATCACCGAGTCGTACCAGCCGCATCTGCGCGGGCGCCCCGTCGTGGTACCGAACTCATGACCATTGACGCGCAGCCGTTCGCCGTCGTCATCGTGCAGCTCGGTCGGGAAGGGGCCCTCGCCAACGCGGGTCACGTAGGCCTTCGCGATCGCGATGACACGCTCGACCCGGTTCGGTGCGATGCCACTGCCGGTGCAGGCACCACCTGCCGTCGCATTGGATGACGTCACGAAGGGGTACGTGCCGTGGTCGACGTCGAGCAGGGTGGCCTGGCCGCCTTCGAGCAGGACCGTCCGCCCGTCGTCCAGTGCGTCATTGAGGAGCAGGGACGTGTCGGCGACAAGTGGACGGAGTCGGTCGACGTAGCTGAGCAGCTCGTCGACGACCTCGTCGACCTCGATGGCACGACGGTTGTAGACCTTGACCAGCAAGTGGTTCTTGGACTCAAGGGCACCTTCGACCTTTTGGCGAAGGATGTGTTCGTCGAACAGGTCTTGGACGCGCAGGCCGATGCGGTTCATCTTGTCGGCGTACGTCGGTCCGATTCCGCGTCCGGTCGTGCCGATCTTTCGGCTGCCGAGAAAGCGCTCGACGACCTTGTCGATCGTGCGGTTGTACGGCGCGATGAGGTGGGCGTTGGCGCTGACCACCAGACGCGAGATGTCGACGCCCCGCTCGACGAGGCCATCGAGCTCGTGAAAGAGCACCTCGGGGTCAACGACTACGCCGTTGCCGATGACGGGCGTGACGCCGGGCGTCAAGATGCCGCTGGGCAGCAGGTGCAGCGCATACTTCTGCGGGCCTTCCGGCGTCGGGATCACGACCGTGTGGCCGGCGTTGTTTCCGCCGTTGAACTTCACGACGTAGTCAACGTGCTCGCCGAGCAGGTCGGTGGCCTTGCCTTTGCCCTCGTCGCCCCACTGGGCGCCGATCAGCACGATGGCGGGCATGCAGAACTCCCTCGGAATTTGGGGGATTACCCGCCGAGACTAGCGGATCGGGGGGCTCCGCCTACGCCGCCGCAGGGCCTGGTCCGGCCATGGCACGGCCCAGCGCTCGACCAGACAGGTAGGCCGACTCGATCCTCGAGGGCCCGTGCCAGCCGTCACCGCAGAGCCCCACTTTGCTGTCGCCCCAGTAGTAGTGCTCCGGGTGCGGATTCAGCGGCTTCGCCAGCGACCACCGCTTGACGAAGGCCGACTTCGGTTCGGCAGTGATCCCCAGGACGCCCGCCATCTCGGCAAGCATGGGCGCCAGCAAGGCATCGGGGTTGTCGAGGTGCCCGGCAGACAAGAGCGGATGTGCGTGTGCAACCAGCACTGGTGCGTCATCGCCGCGCCGCCGTCCGTCATCGGCGATGAACGTCAGCACAGTTGAGTCGTTGACGAAGACGCCGTCAACCTCTGGCCAGACTCGGGAGTCATAGGTCGCGACCAGGGCGACGCACGGCTCCCACACCCCGCCGGACGCCGCACGCTCGTCCGCCAGTGACTCAGCCAGAAGGTCGAGCGCCTGCGGACCGGGCATGGCCAACGCGACACCCGCGTACTGGACACCATCGACCCGCGGACCTGGTTCCACTTCGCCCACCTCGTCGTGCTGCGCGAGCGCGAGCCCGTGAGCGAGGTCTTCGACGATCGATCGCAGGCCCTGCGGTGTCGCGTAGCGCATCGGCCCGGTTCGCGTGCCCACCAGACGGCCCGGCTCACCCACATGAAAGGTGTCTGTCCAGGGATGAGCCAGCTCGACGTCCACCCATCGTTCGACCAGGCGCTGGAAGACCGGAACCGACGCGGTGAAGTAGCTGGCGCCCACGTCGACCGGGCGCTCATCGACCGTCTTGACAGCCATGCGTCCGCCGAGGCGGTATCCGCGGTCGCGGACGACTACCGGCCTGCCGGCCTCGGCAAGCGCTTGGGCGCAGGCGATGCCCGAGACGCCGCCGCCGACGACGAGGAACTCCTCGCTCATCCTGCGGCGAGCGCGGCCGCAGCGGCCGGACTCGAGTCGACCAGGAACTGCTGGCAGCGATCGGCCTCCGGCGTCTCACCGATGGCAGCCGCCGCCAGACCGAGGGCATTCAGACTCCGGAGGAACCCGCGGTTGCCTTCGTGCTCCCAAGGAACCGGGCCATGCCCCTTCCATCCGTTGCGCCGCAGCTGGTCGAGGCTGCGGTGGTACCCGGTGCGCGCATAGGCGTAGGCCGCCACCGGGTCAGCGTCGGCGAGTGCCTGCTCGGCGAGCATGGCCCAGGCGAGGGGGAAGTCGGGGTGCTGCGCCGCGACGTCACGCGGGGGCGATCCGGCGTCCACCATGGCTCGGGCGGCATCGTTCTCGGGCAACAAGGTGGCTGGCGGCTCGCCCAGCAGATTGTGGTTCACGTGACCTTTCTACGGGGCCACCTATGACTGCGCCACTCCGGGTCTCCGACAGGGCGTGCTGCGGCATCCACGTGTGCATCGCGATCGCGGCCGCTGCTCCCGCGTTGATCGATCGGGTCGACCCGAACTGCGCGATCGACACCGTGGCAACGGACGCGGCGCGCACCGCGTCCGAGAGCCCCGGCCCCTCCTGCCCGAACACCAGGACGCAGCGCTCCGGCAGCTGGTAGGTCTCCAAGGGAACCGCCCCTGGCAGGTTGTCGATGCCGACCAGCGGCACACCCGCTTCCTCACGCCCACCGCACCAGCTCGTCGACATCGGCGTGATGGCGGACGTGCTGGTACCGATCGGTGACCATCGCGCCCTCGTCTGTTCCAGCGCCGCTTTCCGACGATGTGCACCTCCGCCGCGAGGAAGGCATTGGCGGTCCGAACGACACTGCCGATGTTGAAGTCGTGCTCCCAGTTCTCGATGGCCACGTGGAACTGGTGTCGGTAGGTCGTCCAGATCAGCGACGATGGCGTCCCGTCGCCAGTAGCGATAGCGATCGACCACATTCCGCCGGTCGCCGCCGGCCAACAACTCGGGATCAAGCCGAGGATCGTCGGGCCACGGATCCGGATGCGGCCCCACGCCGACGACGTCCATGGAACCGCAGCCTAGAGCGACAGTTACCCTCTTGACTCGTGCGCCTCTATACCGATCTGCTGGCCAGCCGCATGCTCGGCCCCGGCTGGCTCGACCCACAGACTCTCATCGAGTCGTTGGGTCGCTGGGCGCTCATCGGCATCGTCCTGATCATCTTTGCCGAGTGTGGTCTGCTCATCGGTTTCTTCCTGCCCGGTGACTCGCTGCTCTTCGTCGCGGGTCTGCTGGTGGCGAGTGGCTTCATCGACACCAACATCGCGCTGGTCTGTCTGGTCTTCACCATCGCGGCCATTCTGGGCAACCTCGTGGGCTACTGGATCGGCCGCAAAGCCGGTCCGGCTGTGTTTCGACGACCCGACTCACGGCTCTTCCGGCAGGAGTATGTCGATCGCACGCAGCACTTCTTCGACCACTACGGCCCGCGCGCCATCATCCTGGCGCGGTTCATCCCCGTCGTCCGCACCTTCATCACTGTGATGGCCGGCGTAGGGCGTATGGACTTCCGCACGTACGCCATCTACAGCAGCATCGGCGGCATCCTCTGGGGCACCGGCGTCACACTGCTCGGCTACTTCCTGGGCAACATTGCCTTCGTCGCCAACAACATCGAAGCCATCCTGATCGCCGTCGTCCTTCTCTCAGTGGTCCCGATCGTGGTCGAGTACATCCGCCACAAGCGCTCGGGCAGGGCAGGAGCCCCGGACGACGTCCAGCCCACCGCTGAGTGACACGAAACCGCTGACACAGACCCCTCCGCGTCGACGTATTCGCAACGGTCGAGCGGGAGTCGCCTCCTAGAACTGCACCTCAGGTGCGGCGCGGACCGTTGGGTCTTCGGCCTCGAAGTACTCCTGCTTGATGAAGTTGAACATGCGCGCCACCAGGTTCGGCGGGAACGTCTCCACCTTGGTGTTGAACGTTCGCACGTTGGCGTTGTAGAAGCGCCGGCCGGCTGCGATCCGATCCTCGGTCTGGGTCAGCGAGGTCTGCAGCTCAAGGAAGTTCTGGTTCGCCTTCAGGTCGGGATACGCCTCGGCAACCGCGAGCAGCTGGCGCAGTGCAGACGTCAGCATGTTCTCTTGCATTGCTTGCTCAGCAGGGCCGGATCCAGGCGAAACCGCTGCTGCCCGCGCGGCCGTCACGTTCTCGAAGGTCTGCCGCTCGTGTGCGGCGTAGCCCTTCACGGTCTGTACGAGGTTCGGGATGAGGTCGTACCGACGGTGCAGCTCGACGTCGATCTGCTTCCACGACTCTTCGACGATGTTTCGCAACTTCACGAAGCCGTTGTAGGTGGCCACCGCCCAGATCCCCACGACCACGACGAGCACGGCCAACACAATCCAGATCCACATGGCGAGCGCTCCCCAGTGTCGACGGCCCCGTAATTCTTGTCTTGATCGTAGACCCGCCTCCCAAGTAGGGCGAGCACCATTCGGGCTACTCGAGCCCGAGATCAGTCCGTTCATACGCAGCCAGATAGGGCAATCCCTGTGCCTCCACCGCAGCCCGCGCACCACGGTCGACGATCACCACGACTGCGACGACCTCAGCACCGGCCTCGCGAAGCGCGTCGACCGCCGTCATCACCGACCCCCCGGTTGTCGACGTGTCTTCAACCGCCAGCACGCGGCGTCCGGCCACATCTGGCCCCTCGATACGGCGCTGGAGTCCGTGCTGCTTCTCAGACTTGCGGACGACGAACGCGTCAAGTCGCTGCCCTCGAGCGGACGCCGCATGCAGCATCGCTGCTGCCACCGGGTCGGCCCCAAGGGTGAGACCACCGACGGCGTCGTACTCCAGGTGAGCCGTGAGGTCGAGCAAGACCGACCCCACGAGGGGTGATGCCTCGCCGTCAAGGGTGACTCGGCGGAGGTCGACGTAGTAGTCGGCCTCCTTGCCGGACGAGAGAACGACCCGGCCATGCACGACGGCCTTGTCCTTGATCTGGGTGAGTAGGGCTTCGCGATCAGTCACGCGTCCGATCCTAGTCGGCGAGGTCGGCCCTCAGCCGGGCCTCGCTGGTGTAGACAAGCGCCGTGCCAGTCATTGAAGCCCTGGGCGTCCACAAGACGTACCGACGTCGGGGCAAGCCTCCCAAAGCCGCGCTCGACGGACTTGACCTTGTCGTCGAGGAGGGAGGTGTCCACGGTTTCCTCGGCCCGAACGGCTCAGGCAAGACCACGATGCTGCGCTGCCTGCTCGGCCTTGCCCGCGCAGACTCCGGCGACATGAAAGTGCTGGGGCACCCAGTTCCCCACGCGCTTCCCGACGTCATTGGCGACACAGGAGTGCTCCTCGAGAGTCCCGCGTTCTTCCCTCCGTTTACCGGACGCCTCAACCTGCAACTTCTCGCGACGTCAGCGCAGATTCCCAAGACCCAGGTCGAGGCCGTTCTCGATCTGGTGCAGCTGAGCGATGCCGCTGACGAGCGGGTCAAGGGCTACTCGCTCGGCATGCGGCAGCGTCTGGGGATCGCGGCAGCCCTGCTGAAGCAGCCGCGAGTGCTGATTCTCGACGAACCGAGCAACGGCCTCGACCCCGCTGGAATGCGCGAGGTGCGCCAGCTGCTCCGCACACTCGGAGACTCTGGCGTCACCGTTCTGCTCTCGTCACACCTGCTCGGCGAGGTTCAGCAGATCTGTGACACGGTCACGATCGTCAACCACGGCAAGATGGTCGCCTCGGGTCCAGTTGCTGACGTTCTGCAGTCGCGCTCATCTGGCGCGATGGCCGTTGGAGTCGCTGACGCCTCACGAGCCCTTTCGGTGCTGACGGGCGCCGGGTTCACCGCACACCTGGCTGATGGCCGCATCGTCGTAGACGGAGTGAACGACGGAGCTGGGGTCGCCGAAGCGCTCGCCACGCAGGGGCTCTACCCGTCGTGGCTGATGCCCGTGCAGGTCGACCTGGAGCAAGCCTTCCTCGAGATCACCGGTGATGAGGGGAGCGCTCCATGAGCATCCCCACGCTCGAACGGCGCCCCACCCATCGTCTCTTGCCACTGCTCGGCTCCGAGATCTCGCGCATCACCCATCGCCGGCTGTTCCGCGTCCTCGCTCTGCTGTTGCTGGGGGGTATCGCGCTCATCAGCACCATCGTCTTCTTCGTCTCCAGCAACGACAGTGGTTGGAGCGAGGACCGGATCCTCGAGGAGCAGGCGGCACAGCAGGGCTACTGGGAAGAGTGCGCGGCCAGCCTGCCCGACGGCAAGAACCCTGAACGCCGCTGCGGCCCGACCCCTGTCGACCAGCCTCTGCAGCAGTTCAACTACGGCGGCGACAACAGGTACCACGCCTACCGGAACTTGCCGGTCGTCATTCTGGGGGTCACGATCGCGGCCGCGGCCGTGGCCTTCCTGATGGGGGCAAGCAGCGGGGGGGCTGAGTGGGCGTCACGATCCATGACACTGCAGCTGCTCTTCGAGCCACGTCGCCTGCGCCTACTGACCGTCAAGTGGCTGGGGCTCTGCCTCGGCATCACCGTGCTGGCTGCTGTGTCGATGGCACTCGCGCTCGCCTTCGGGGCCGTGACCGCAAGCGCCCGAGGATCGTGGGACCCGAAGTATCTCGACGTGCCGGGCGACAACGACTCGTTCGCCCAGGTCCTGACGTTTCTGGGTCTTCGCGGGCTGGTCCTGGTAGTGATCGCAGCGACCCTCGGCTACGCCATCGCCATGCTCGTGCGTAACACAGGGGCATCGCTCGGCGTTGCGTTCGTCTACTTCGTGGTCGTCGAGAACATCGTGCGCTTCGCCCTCCTCAAGTACGGCACGCAGCCGTTCCTCGTCGCCGAGAACTCCATTGCCTTCATGGTGCCGGGCGGCATCCCTGTTCAAGGGCGGGTCGAAGAGGGCCAGTTCCTCTTTGAGGAAGACACCTTCTTCGACCTCACCAACATGCGCGCCTTCCTCACCTTGATGGTCTACACCGCACTGCTCAGCATCCCGGCCGCTTGGTCGTTCACCCGACGAGACGTGTCGTAGCCAGTTGCGCCACACTGCACCCATGGCCTTATCGGTCGCACTCATCCACTCGCCCTTCACGTCGGCTGTTGCGTGGGGCGGGGTGCCCGACGCCTTGCGCGCCAAGGGACTCACGGTTGTCCTCCCAGAGGTGCTCGACGATGACGAGCCTCCGTACGCGTCGCGCTTTGTCGCTCGTGTGTCTCAGCAGCTACAGATCGAGGCCCCCAGTGAACGGCTCGTGCTGGTGGGACATGGTGGGGCCGGTCCGCTGCTGCCACAGATCGCGTTCGGTCGTCACGCGTCCGGCGCTCCTGTTGACGGCTACGTGTTCGTTGACGCCCAACTCCCCCGCACGATGACGACGGCAACCAGGCTGGACCTGCTGGAAGCCGACGATCCCGTCGGCTGCGCAACACTCAGCCAGCAGCTGGCTGACGGTGCTCGGGTGCCCAGCTGGACCGAGGCCGACCTGCGCGACGCGCTTCCAGACGCCACCGATCGGGCGCTTCTTCTCGCCGGTCTGCGTCCCCGGGGGATGGACTTCTTCACCGAGCCGCTCCCCGTTCCCGAGGACTGGCCTGACGCACCGTGTGCGTATGTTCAGCTGTCTGACGCCTACGCCGGGGCCGCGCGCACAGCAGAGCTGCGCGGTTGGGACGTACATCGCCAAGAGACGCATCACCTGTGGGCCATGAGTCACCCCGGTGAGTTCGCCGATGTGCTCGTCGACGCGCTCGCCTAGCCGCGACGCCCGGCAATGCGTGATCGACGGAGTCGCTCGGCACGCCGCAAGGCATCACGCGGAAGCAGGTGCGTTCCCACGGCGATCGCCCGGTACCCACGCCCCTCTACCGAGATCACCCTGCCGCGTCGCAGGTCTTCCATCGCGCGCTGCACGACCGCGTCCACGTCACGCCACCAGGTGTCGTTCGAGCGGTCGATGTCGATCCCGGCCCGTTCGTGGAACTCCGTGCGCACGAAGCCAGGACACACTGCCAAGGCTCGAACGCCGGTTCCCTCCAGTTCGGTGGCCAGGCTCTGGGAGAAGGAAGTGACCCACGCCTTTGCGGCGCTGTAGGTGCTGAAAGGAAGGAAGCTTGCGATGCTCGACACGTTGACGACCGCACCACGCCCACGCTCAACCATCCCTGGCAAGGCAGCGTGGGACAGCCGCATGACAGCGCTCACCATCACGTCGATCTGCGCCTGCTCGGCACCCACGTCACCGCCGATGAACCGCTGGTTCGCGCTGAACCCTGCATTGTTGACGAGCATCTCGATCGGACGTCGCTCATCCCTGAGGCGGTCCTCGACTTCACGGATTCGCTCACGATCACCGAGATCAGCAGCGATCACCTCGACATTCACCCCGGCCGTGGCGAGCTGAGTAGCAGTCAATTCGAGCCGCTGAAGGTCCCTGGCCACCAGCACCAGGTCATAGCCGTCCGACGCCAGCCGCTCAGCGAAACCGAGGCCGATTCCTGAGGTCGCTCCGGTCACCAGTGCAGTCGTCATCGGACCACCCTGGCACGATCTGGGCATGACGACGACTGCGCGTGCCCGCGATCTCGCTATCGAGTTCGACGGGTCTACCGGAACCCACAATGCCCTCACCGACGTGCCCGGCATCGAGGTCGGCTTCGCCACTCTCATCGAGGGCGAGGGCGCACACGCGGTGCGAACGGGCGTGACCGCCATCCTCCCGCGTGGGAGTGATGCGGTGGGCGATCCATGCCACGCGGGCATGCACTCGATGAACGGCAACGGTGAGCTCACCGGCTCACACTGGATCGCCGAGACCGGTCTGCTGCACCTCCCCATCGGCATCACGAACTCGCACGCCGTCGGCACCGTGCATCGGGGCATCATCGACTGGATCGTCGACAAACAGCTCCCGACGGCCAAGGACTGGATGTTGCCCTGTGTCGGAGAGACCTTCGACGGAGACCTCAACGACATCAACGGCCGCCATGTCACCTCTGACCACGTCGCGGCTGCGCTGAACGCCGCACGCCGCGGCCCCGTCGCTGAGGGGAACGTCGGCGGGGGCACCGGCATGAACTGCTACGCCTTCAAGGGTGGCACCGGAACGTCGTCTCGAGTCGTGGCGTACGGCGAGCAGTCCTTCGTCGTTGGCGCGCTCGTCCAGGCCAACTTCGGCGATCGCGCAGAGCTGACGATTCGCGGCGTCCAGGTCGGCAAGGCCCTTCCCGACGACAACCCGTTCGCCGACCAAGAGACCCGACCCCCCGGTGGTGGTTCGGTGATCGTGATCGTCGCGACCGACGCTCCCCTTCTGCCCTTGCAGTGCCAGGCATTGGCTCGCCGCGTTCCGCTCGGGTTGGCGCGTACCGGCACCACCGGCTCGCACTTCAGCGGTGACATCTTCCTGGCGTTCTCAACGGGGAACTCCGGAGCGCTGCACACCGGGTGGGAGGAGCGCCCGCCTGTGGGCACTCTCGACGCGGCGGCCTTTGTTCCGTGGGCGCACCTCGACGGCCTCTTCGCCGCCACCGTTCAGGCCGTTGAGGAATCGGTCATCAATGCGCTGGTCGCGGCCGAAACCATGGTGGGGCGCAACGGCTTTCGCTCGCCCAAGCTGCCCCTCGACCGGCTTCAGCACCTGATGTCTGCAGCTCGGCACTAGACCAGACCAACAGTCGTCAACATCACGCCCTGAAGGCCGCAACAAGTGCCTCACGTGTGACCTGCGTCTGCGCCTGCACGAGCGCGAACATCGCTTCGCGGGCCCATCGTTGTTCGGGGGACGACAGCAACATCGCGCGTCCTGCCTGTACCGCGATCAGGGCAGAGGTCACTTCCTGGGCCAGCTTGGTGATCTGTGCCCGCAATGCCACGCGCTCACAAGCGCCTCTGACGCCGGAACGTCGTCGACCAGCTCATACGCTCGAGACCGAAGCGACCAGAACGTCTCCCGCCAGCCGCGTGCGAGCTGCATCGCCCCCTCCGAGCCGCGGGACTCTGCCGCCGCGAGCAGTGCGTTGAGGGCTGCTCTGGTGAGTCCAAAGACGGCAGGGGGCGCATTCGCCGTGCGCAGCGAGTCCGCTGCGCTCCACTCACGTTTCGGCAGCACGCGAGCAACCTCGGCGTCCTCGACCCTCAAGCCCTCGAGAACCGCGCCTACCGTCGACGTCCCCTGCATGGCGGCGAGCGCAAGCTCTCCGGTGATCGTCAAGCCCGGTCGCTCGGACGCCGGCAGCAGCGCCTGGACGACGTCACCGTCGCTCGTCTCCGCCATCAGCAGCAGAACGTCAGCCAGACCCCACGACGTGATCCAGTCGAGTCGGCCGCTCACTCGCCAGCCATCGGTCTCGCGGGTCGCCGCAACCGTTGGCGGTCCCGGTCGTCTCAGGTGTGCGAACGCCACGGCACCGAGCAACCGACCGCTCACCAGCCCGTCGGCCCACCGCTCACACAGCTCCACGTTGTCGCTGGTCCGAGCCGCCTCGCTCGGAGACCGGTGCTGGGTCAGGACGAACCAGAGAGCCCCGGACGCGCCCGCGAGCTGTTCGTGCACCTCTCGAACCTGCGCTGGCGTCCAGCCGTCCACCAGCCCTGCCGACAGGACACCGGCCGACGCCAGTCGGTCGACCGTCTCGCGTGTGACGCCTTCTGCCTCCAGTCGCTGAGCCTCTGGAGCCATCGCCCGAATCGCCTCAACGGCAGCCACCAACGTCGGCGACGAGGCGACCCGCGCATCCGGGCCCACGATGTCTTCGAACACGGAGCCACCGTACGGGTCCGCCGGAGCCCGTTACGGTGGCACGGTGAGCAGCGACCGACTCGTTCCCCACCTGGCGGGCCTTGGCACCACGATCTTCGCCGAGATGTCGGCGTTGGCAGTTGCCTCGGGCTCGATCAACCTCGGCCAGGGATTCCCCGACGTTGACGGGCCGCCCGCGGTTGCCGAGGCCGCCGCTCACGCGGTCCGTACCGGACTCGGCAACCAGTATCCACCCGGCCCAGGCATCCCTGAGTTGCGGGCTGCGATCGCCGAGCACCAACTCAGCAGGTACGGCATCTCAATCGATGCCGACAGCGAGGTGCTCGTAACGGCAGGAGCCACCGAGGCAATCGCTGCCGCCATGCTGGCGCTCGTCGACGAGGGGGACGAGGTTGTCGCTCTCGAGCCGTTCTACGACTCCTACCGAGCCACGATTGCGATGGCGCGAGGTCGCTGCGTCCCCGTAAGGCTCGATCCACCCACCTTCTCCCTCGACGTCGACCGCCTTCGGGCGGCGGTGACGCCGCGCACCAAGCTGATCCTGCTCAACTCACCCCACAACCCGACCGGTGCCGTCCTCACCCGGCCAGAGCTGGACGCCATCGCCCAGCTCGCGATTGAGCGCGACCTGCTCGTCGTCACCGACGAGGTGTACGAGCACCTCGCGTTCGATGAGCCCCACATCCCGATGTCCACATTGCCGGGCATGGCTGAACGCACGCTCACGATCTCCAGCGCCGGCAAGACGTTCTCGTTCACCGGATGGAAGATCGGTTGGGCCACGGGCCCCGCTGACCTCGTGTCGGCAGTGCGAACGACCAAGCAGTACCTGACCTTCGTCAGCGGCGGACCGTTCCAGTACGCGATCGCCCATGCACTTGACCACGAGATGCCCTGGGTCGACGGGCTCCGCGAATCGATGGCCAACCGCCGCGACCTCCTGACGGACGGGCTGACCTCGTTGGGACTCGCGACCTACCGTCCGAAGGGCACCTACTTCGTCACCACCGACGTCCGATCGCTTGGATGGGACGACGCCCTGGCGTTCTGTCGCGCACTTCCGCAAAGAGCCGGGGTGGTGGCCGTCCCCTGTTCGGTCTTCTACGAGGATCCTGGTCCTGCTGAGCGTTCCTTGGTCCGCTGGACGTTCAGCAAGCAGCAGGGCGTCCTGCAGGATGCGTTGTCGCGCCTCCACGCCGCCGACCTCACACCTTCGGGGTAGCTTCGCCTCGCCTAATGTACGCAAGGCCTTCCCAAAGGCGTCAGTTCTCGGCGGCCTTCATGGCGCGGTTGCTCAACAGCCCGATGAACAGCAACGGGGACGCCGCGATCAGTGCTGCCACGACGAACAGCGTCGGCAGGCCGAACGTCGCGGCGACAACACCGCCGAGGAGCGCACCGATCGGCATCGTCCCCCAGGCCACGAGGCGATACGCGCTGTTGACACGTCCCAGAAGCCGATCAGGTGTCACTCGCTGGCGCAGCGACACCATGACGACGTTCCCCATGACGACGGTCACACCACCCACCAGGAAGGCGGTCGCGATCACCCAGGGGTTCGAGGTGAATGCCGGCGTGGCAAGCATCACGCCGCCGGCGACCAGCATGACGATGAGACTCATCTGGCGGCCCCACCACCGCTCAGCCGGCTCTGCCACAAACGTTCCGATCAGGCTGCCGACGGCCGACGAGGCGAGAAGCGCACCAAAGGCTGGCTCACTCAGCCCCATCGCTGACGCCGGTCCCACGGCGTACAGGACGAACACCGCGAACATGGCGCTGGTTCCAAGGTTCCCCAGACCCGTCAGCACTGCCATGGCACGTAGCACTCGATGGTGGGCCAGGAACCGCATGCCCTCGGCAATGTCGGCCCGGATCGTGGTCGAGCCGTCATGCTCAGTGCGAAACGAACCAGCGAGCAGAAGCAGAACCGCAGCGGCCACCAACCAGACCACCGACGATGTCGCCAGCGCAAGCGCTGCGCCCACTGCCACCAGCACGCCGCCAAGAGGCGGGCCGATGAACTCGTTCGCAGCGAGCTCGACGCTGTACAGCCTGCCGTTGGCCCGCGACAACAGCGTGCGGTCGACAACTTGCGGCAGGATCGACTGCGCTGACGTGTCATACAGAGTCTCAGCGATTCCGAGAGCCAGCGCCGCGATGTAGAGCACCCATATCTGGCCGACGTCGACGGCCAGCCCGATTGCGACAACTCCCAGAACGAGCGCGCGGGCCACGTTGGCACCGAGCATCACGAGACGGCGATCATGTCGATCGGAGATCGCCCCCGCCTGCAGGGCGAAGAGAAGCCACGGCAACCGTTCGGCGATGGCCAGACCGGCAATGAGCGTCGGGCTCTGCGTGAACTGAATCGCGATGAGCGGAAGGCTGATCTTCAGGATGCCGTCAGCGAGGTTGGAAAGACCAGACGACGTCCAGAGCCGCCAGTAGTTACCGCCGAGCGGGATTGGCCGACCACGGCCCCGCGTCACGCGCACTCGGCGCACGAAAACCGCACCCAGATGAGCACTCGGCAGGCTGGGGGGTTAGAACCACTTGGCGTAGAGGAGTTCCTCTGGTGTGATCACGCGGCCCTCGGGGGGGATGCCGTGGAACTCCTCACCGATCGCCTTGGCCCACTTCGAGCCGCGTGCCAGAAGCTCACGGCTGTCGGTCTGCATCCGGTCGCGCGTGACCAGGATGCCGAGGTCAGCACCCGGGTAGCGGTACTCGCCCTCGCCGTAGACCTGCAGGTAGAAGGCTTCCGCATCGTCACTGACGTTGTGCCAGTCGGTCTCTTCGTGCACGTAGGAGATCGTGCCGTCGTCGTTCATCCGCCAGAGACCGCTGCGCGGTGCCGAGGTGATGAGCTCAACCTCATCGGTGACCTGCTTCAGCACCAGCTGCGTCCACCGGTCGAAGTCTCGCCACCGCAGCTGGACCGACTCGATGTCGATGTCCCACTCGACGTCGGAGAACTCGAGCATGTGGAAGAGGAAGAGCGGAACGCCGCCGTAGCGCGACGTGATGAGGTTGGTCAGCGGGGACGCCCCCGAGATGCGCGGGTTGATCTCGCCCAGGTAGACGCTGCCATCGTCGTCGTCGACCAGGAAGTCGAGGCAGAAGACGCCCTTGTAGCCCACCTCATAGAGTCGCTCACCCAGCTTGCGCGCCATCCGGCCGATCTGCTTGCGCACGTCCTCGCTGAAGACGCCGGGGAACACGTCGTTGCCGCACCATCCGCCGCGGTAGGGCGTGAGCTCTGGGAACCCGGTGATGTCGGTCTGGATGGGTCCGACCAGGGTGCCGTGGCGCGTCGCGCACGCCTCGACCGTGCCGGGGAAGTGATTGATCCGCTTCATCACCTTGAGGTCGGTATCGACCAGAACATCCTCATTCTCGAGGAAGTCGTCTTCGCTCGAGATGAAGAACGTCGTGCGCCCGGAGTCCCCGTAGGGCGTCTGGACGACGAGGTCCTTGCCGAGATCAGCAGACTTGGCGAGCTTGCGCAGCTGCTTGTAGGTGGACGCCCTGCCCATGACGTTGGGGACGCTGGCGACACCGGCCTCGTTGCCGAGGCGCGTGGTGACGATCTTGGAATCGATCTCTTCACGCAGCTCACGCGGCGGCAGCGCGATCTCGAGGCCGAGCTGGTGGGCGTAGTCCTCGGTCTCTTCGTCGAACATGACGAACAGGGCCTTGCCGGGACCGTTCTTCTTGATGAAGTCGATGACCTCTTTGTTTCCCAAGAGGTAGGAGTTGACGGACTCGAACGACTCGAAGTCTCGCGGTCCGGTGTGGGTGGGCGAGAACGAGCGGGAGTGCCCGCCGTGAAAGCTCTCGAAGTACGTGATGTACCGGAAGGAGCCGATCCACTCGTCGATGCCCAGCAAGTTGTACGACGTCGGTGAGATGAAGTAGATGGGATCGGTGTTCTCGCGGAAGTACTGATAGACGTCAGAAAGACTTGTCAGCACTGGGCCTTCGGGCTTGCGCCGCGCTCTCGTGGCCTTGGCCTTCTGCGTCTTGGCCGGCTTCTTCGCCGATCCGGTTCCCACGTTGCTCATACCTTTGTCCAGTCGCTGTGGCGGACGGCCAGCGCCCTTGTGCTTCTTGCGCTTGCCCTTCTTGTGCTTCTTCTTCTTCGCCATCTCGTCGCGACCCTATTCCTATTCTGGACGCCGGGACAGCCGTTCACGCGATCAGCACCGGGGCGTTGACCCCGATGTGGTCGGCGGCCGGCTCGTACGCCGGTGGCGGTACCGCAACCAGGGCCTGACGGTGGCGAACATCCTCTTCGAACTGGCTCAGTGACAGTGTCCAACGATCATCGGGCCAGCTGAGTTCGAGCATGCGGTGATCGGCGTCATAGGTGGCGGTGTAGACCGTGCCCCACGTGCTCGTCGCAGTCGAGCGGTGGATGGGGGCCGCCAAGAACTGGTCGACCAGTTGCGGGAGGCCGAGAGCGGGATTGCCTACTGCCTCGGCCATCGCATGTTCTCGCGGCACCGTGGCACAGAACTCAGCGTGCTCCGGCCACATGGTCGGACCCTGCCGGTTGGCGGCCGTAACGGCTCCGCTGACGATCGGCTCGTGATCCGGGGCCACGTACACGATCGCCCCACCACCAGAGGCGTCGACCAGGGCGAGGTTGTACGTCAGCTGGATAGGGATCCGGTGCAGCATGGCGATCGCCTCATCCACGCTCGTGGCGAACTCCAGCAGATAGCGCACGACCAGACCGATGCCGAAGCCTTCGCCCACCACAGGGCGTCCACCGAACGCGATCGCCACCGACAGACCATGTTCGTTGACACCGTCGAGCGCGCCCCAGAGACAGTCGGTCATGGCCATGACCCGCGTGCCGTGCCACGACGACGCCAGGACTGTGTTGTCGCAGAGCAACGGCGGGTAGTCGTAGTTGCGGAGCAGGACGTTGCGCTCGCGGTTGTACGTGAGCAGCGAGCAGGCGGCGAAGAGCGGCGGCGGACGCCAGTGGCTCAAGAACCGCGCCTCCAGGTCGCCGCCCCCGACCGCTTCGACCAGCCGGTCATAGGTGGGTGCCAGCTCTGGCATGTACGTGCGCACCATCTGCGAGCACTCGGCGTACTTGGGACGGGCTGCTTCACCCTGGTTCAGGTACCAGCGTCGATACGCCGGCCACGCCGCTGAGAAGAAGTCGAGCACCCGGCCGTCGAAGGAGTCGCCGGCATCGATCGACCGGAAGGTCGTGTCGAGCTCAACGACCTCCGGCGGAACGTGCGGAGGGTGCATTGGGTCCACCTAGCGACTCAATCGAAAGAATGTAGGCACGAGTATGGGCGATACAGAGGGGAAATCGACACCGAACCACTCGATATTGAGCCACATCGGCAAAATCTCTGCAGGTCACGCGGGTAGGAACGAATCGGGCGAACGCCCACAGGGAGCCGTCCGGCACGTCCTGAGGGCTCCCGGCTAGCATCCCTGGGTGGAATTGCATGAGTACGCGGCGTACGACGCCCTGGGCCTTGCCGACTTGGTGACCTCTGGCCAGGTGACCCCCGCCGAGCTGGCCGCCTGCGCCATTGCCGCGACCGAGCAAGTGGACGGCACCCTTGGAGCAGTGGTCGAGTCCTACGCCGATCGTGCCGCCGACATCGGCGACGAGATCCCCGCCGAGCCGTTCCGTGGCGTCCCCACAATGGTCAAGGACCTCTTCCACGGTGAGGCCGGAAAGCTCTGCGGCAACGGAAGCCGGCTGAGCGAGGACTGGGTGGTCTCGCTCGACACCGCGTTCTACGACCGCATCCGCCGTAGTGGCCTGGTCAACCTGGGCCGCACCACGACGTCCGAGTTCGGGATCATGGGCACCACCGAGACACTGGCGGCCGGGCTCACCTGTACGCCATGGAGTGCGGAACACTCTGCGGGCGGATCGAGCGGCGGCGCGGCGGCCGCCGTCGGTGCTGGCATCGTGCCCGTCGCCTCAGCCAGCGACGGAGGCGGATCAATCCGGATTCCGGCCGCGTCCTGCGGCGTCGTGGGCCTGAAGACCTCCCGGGGACGCATCACCTGGGGTCCACAGATCGCCGAGGCGCTGGCTGGATGGGCCGTGCACTTCATGGTGAGCCGTTCGGTGCGCGACACCGCAGCGATGCTCGACGCGCTCAGCGGCCCCGCATACGGCGACCCGTTCGTCATCCCCGCACCGGCCCGGCCCTTCCTGGACGAAATGGGCGCAACCGTCGAGCCGCTCCGGATCGCCTACTGGAGCCAGCCCTGGTCAGGCCAGGATGCCGACCCCGAGGTCGTCGCCGCCACCGAAGCCACGGCACAGACGTTGGAGTCGCTCGGACACCACGTCGAGTCGGCCACCCCCCAGTTCGACTGGGATCCCTTCCTCGTCGCCATGACAGATGTGTGGGCCGCCGACAACGCCCACACCGTCGACGGCCTCGCAGCCTTTCTCGGCAAGACGGCCAACGCCGACAACCTCGAGGCCTCCACCTTCGCTGCTGTGGAGTACGGGCGCACCGTGTCTGCGGGCCGCCTGCTCGACGCCATGGGGCAGGCCAACCACCTGGCGCGCATCATGGGCTGGTTCTTCGCCTCATACGACGTGCTGTTGACTCCGACGCTCGGTCGACTACCGGCGCCGCTGAAGATGTACGACCCCACTGAGCCGGTGGAGCTGTCGTCCATGTTCGAGACGTGGGCACCATGGGAGTCGTTCCTGCCGGTCTTCAACGCCACCGGGCAGCCGGCGATCAGCCTGCCCCTTCACATGAGCGAGAGCGGGCTGCCGATCGGCATGCAGCTGGTCGGGGGATTCGGTCACGAGTCGATGCTGCTCCGACTGTCGGCCCAGCTCGAGCAGGCGCTGCCCTGGTCCGGGCGCATCCCTCCGATTCACGTCAGCCATCCCCCCCACGCCGAGTAGCCATCGCACCTCGCGGAGCCCAGCGACGTCACCCGCCAAGCGGTCAGCGGGGGAGCACTGCGTTCAGGATGGGCGGCACCCGCAAGAAGATCACCACGCCGCTGAGCGCCAGCGCGAAGCCGATGGTGATTGGCACCGACTCCGACCCCCACCGATCGGCATTCGTCGCAGCCACCTGTCCGGCTCCAGCGGCAAGAAGGCCGGCGTAGGACGACGCCATGGAGTAGGCGTGGAATGAGAGTGCGAGTGGCGACCGGCTACCCAGCAACAGGGGCACGATCCCGATGGCAACCGTAAGCAGGCTCACCACAGCCAGCGCATGAAAGACACCGAAGGCCGCCTCTTCATGTACCTGGAGCGCAGCGATGTCGACGATCACGATAGCCACTACGTAGATGAATCCGATCAGGCGATGACGCCCAACACCCTTGGGCAGCAGCACCACCAGGCCACCCACCACGATGGCCGTGAGCGCCGCGGTGACGTGGCCGGCCGCAAAGGCTCGCTCGACGTCCACACATCGATCCAATCACGGCACGTGCTCGCGGGGTCCTCATGCGCTAGACAAGACCGGTGCTTCCCTTCGTCGTGCTCGGCCTGCTGTGCCTCGCAGCGTTGATGACCCTCGTGCTGACGAGTGGCGGCGTGCAGTCGATGGACGCCGAGGTGGCTCGCTGGGCCGCCGAGGAGGCCCCGGCACCGATGACGAGTGCCGCTCAGGTGCTGACGCATCTCGCAGACACCCCGGTCTACCTCTCGATCTCAGCCGGGGTGGCAGTGCTACTCCTCGTCCTCCATCGACGCAGACTCGCCGGGTTCGTCATCAGCGTGGCAGTGGGGCAGTGGTTGCTGTCGAACCTGATCAAGCACGCCGTGCAGCGGGAGCGCCCCGACCTCGACCGGCTGGTTGACGCATCCGGGTACTCATTCCCCTCAGGACACGCCACGGCGGCGGCCGCCCTCTATCTCGCGCTAGCACTTGTCATCATCACGGTGTGGCCGACGGCGAATCGCATTGCCGTTCTCGTGATCGGGATCACGATCGGCATGATGGTGGCAGCGACCCGGGTTCTCGTCGGCGTTCACTGGACAACGGACGTGCTGGCCGGCCTCGCCCTTGGGTGGACCTGGTGCATCGTCTGCGCCATGGCCTTTGGTGTGGTGTCGACACCTAGCCCGAGGCAGGCACAACCCGTCGCAGAGTAAGTGAACCCTGATCTGGTGCCACATCGACCACGACGACGTCGCCGTCGTGCACCTCGCCACCGATGATCAGTCGCGCCAGCGCGTCACCTATCTCGGTCTGGATCAGCCGGCGCAATGGACGCGCACCGTAGGCCGGGTCGTATCCCTCGCGCGCCAACCAGGCGCTCGCACCGTCAGTGACGTCGAGGGAGATACGGCGGTCGGCCAGCCTCCGGGCCAAGAGAGCCACCTGAAGGCCGACGATCTCGGCGAGCTCGGCCTCGGACAACGCATCGAACAGCACGACGTCGTCGAGTCGATTGAGAAACTCGGGCTTGAATGTGGAGCGCACGACAGACATCACGCGTTCGCGCTTCTGCGCCTGATCGAGATCAGGGTCGACCAGGTACATGGAGCCAAGGTTCGACGTGAGGATCAGCAGGCTGTTCGTGAAGTCGACCACCCGACCCTGGCCGTCGGTGAGGCGTCCGTCGTCGAGCACCTGCAGCAGAACGTCGAAGACCTCGGGGTGAGCCTTCTCGACCTCATCGAGCAGCACGACGGAGTAGGGGCGACGCCGCACGGCTTCAGTGAGCTGACCGCCCTCTTCGTACCCCACGTATCCGGGGGGAGCGCCGACAAGACGTGACACGGAGTGCTTCTCTCCGTACTCGCTCATGTCGATGCGCACCATGGCGTGCGGGTCGTCGAAGAGGAAGTCGGCCAAGGCCTTGGCGAGCTCGGTCTTTCCGACTCCGGTCGGACCGAGGAAGAGGAAGGATCCGGTGGGCCGATTGGGGTCGGCGATGCCGGCCCGGGAGCGGCGGACGGCGTCCGACACTGACTCGATGGCCCGTCGCTGCCCGATGACCTGTCGGCCGAGCTCATCCTCCATCCGCAACAGCTTGGCCGCTTCACCCTCGAGCAATCGCCCGGCGGGGATTCCGGTCCAAGCAGCCACGACCTCCGCGATGTCATCGGGACCGACAGTCTCCTTGACCATTGGTTCGAGCTCGTCGGCAGTCGCTGAGGCCTCGACGATCTGCTTCTCCAGCGCTGGGATCTCGCCGTACAGAAGGGCTGACGCGGTGGCGAGATCGCCGTCCCGTTGCGCGCGATCGGCCTCGATCCGCTTCGAGTCGACCAGCTCTTTGAGCTCACCAACCCGGTTGAGGCCCGACTTCTCCTGCTCCCAGCGCGCCTGCAGAGCGCCCAGCTGTTCCTCGACATCGGCGAGCTCGGCACGTAGCTTCTCCAGCCGCTCCTTGGACGCCGTGTCGGTCTCGCGCGCGAGCGCCATCTCCTCCATGCGCATCCGGTCGGCCTGTCGCTGCAGCTCGTCGATCTCGACAGGGCTGGAGTCGATCTCCATACGCAGTCGTGACGCAGCTTCGTCGACGAGGTCGATGGCCTTGTCAGGTAGCTGTCGCGCAGGGATGTAGCGGTTCGACAGGCTCGCCGCCGCCACGAGAGCCGCATCCTCGATCTGCACCTTGTGGTGCGCCTCGTACCGCTCCTTCAGCCCGCGCAGGATGGCCACGGTGTCTTCCACGCTGGGCTCGTCGACGAGCACCTGCTGGAACCGCCGCTCGAGCGCTGGATCCTTCTCGACGTGCTCGCGGAACTCGTCGAGAGTCGTGGCGCCAATCATGCGGAGCTCGCCTCTGGCCAGCATCGGCTTGAGCATGTTGCTGGCGTCCATCGCTGAGTCGCCGGTCGCACCGGCGCCCACGACGGTGTGCATCTCGTCGATGAACGTGACAACTTGACCTTCAGAGTTCTTGATCTCGTCGAGAACAGCCTTCAGCCGCTCCTCGAACTCACCGCGGTACTTCGCGCCGGCGACCATCGCACCCAGGTCGAGAGCGACCAGTCGCTTACCGCGCAGAGACTCGGGGACGTCGCCGGCCACCATGCGCGATGCCAGGCCCTCGACCACCGCGGTCTTGCCGACTCCGGGCTCTCCGATGAGGACCGGGTTGTTCTTGGTGCGTCGCGAGAGCACCTGGACGACGCGGCGGATCTCGGCGTCTCGACCGATCACGGGATCAATCTTTCCTTCACGCGCCCGCTCGGTGAGGTCGACGCCGTACTTCTCCAGTGCCTGGAAGGTGCCCTCCGGGTCTTCGGTGGTGACCCGGGAGCTGCCACGCACCCGCTCCAGTGCGTCGGTGAGCGCTGCTTCGCCGGCCCCGGCGGCGGCCAAGATCTCGGCCGCCTCACTCGGTATCTCGGCGAGGGCCAACAAGAGGTGCTCGGCGCTGACGAAGCTGTCACCGCGCTCCTGGGCCCGCTCCTGGGCGCGAGCGAGCACGCGTTGCAGGGCGCCGGACGGCTTCGGGCCAGACGCCGAAGCGCCGGTGACCTGTGGAAGTCGAGCGACCGCCGCATCCGCCTTGGCCAGGACCTCAGCACGTTCGACACCGACGGCCTGCAGCAGCGCTGCCGGAATTCCGTCACTCTCGGGCAGCAGAGCGGCCAGCAGATGGACCGGTTCGAACTGAGGGTTGCCGGCCGCGACGGCACTCTGCTGGGCTCCAGCAAGTGCCTCTCGGCTGCGGGTGGTGAACTCCATGGGAACTCCTTCAGGAGTGGTGGTTACAGGTTTGAGCGTGGGGAGCGACGCCAGACGACGACCGCAGCGCGGTCGCGGAGCACGACGTCGGTGCCCGGGGTGGCTTTCTGATGCAACGAGGCGAGGGCCTGGTGTGCCTCGGCGAGCTCGGCTTCGAGCCGATGGACCCGCTGCTGCAGCTCGTCCGCGTGCCGCTCGAGGTCGAGAATGCGCTTGACTCCGGTCAGGCCGATGCCTTCTCCGGAGAGGTGCTGAATCTCGCGAAGGCGCTCGACGTCACGCGCTGAATACCGGCGGCCACCCCCCGATGTGCGCTGCGGGGTGACCAGACCGACCCGGTCGTACTGGCGAAGAGTCTGCGGGTGCATTCCGGTCAGCTGTGCGACGACCGAGATGGCGAAGACGGGAGCAGCATCGAAGTCTTCGATCTTCATCTGTGGCTCACTCCCGTCCTGCTAGTGCCATGAGGTCAGAGCGCGGATCGTCTGATGCCGTCGCTTCGGCGTACTCGTCGAGTGCTTCGCGAGCTTTGCCGTCGACACGCTGGGGGACCGCGACCTCCACGGTCACGAGCAGGTCGCCGCGCTTGTTCTTGATGGGGAGCCCTCGACCCTTGACGCGGAAGGTACGCCCGGACGGCGTGCCGGCCGGGATCTTCACCTTGACCGCGTCGGCATCGAGCGTGGGAACCGTGATCGTCGATCCCAGAGCAGCCTCGACGAAGGTGATGGGGACTTCCATGGTCAGGTTGCTCCCCTTGCGACCGAACACCGGGTGCGACGACACGTGCACCGTCACCAGGAGGTCTCCAGCGGGGCCGCCTCCCCGGCCTGATGCGCCCTTGCCGGGTACACGAAGGGTGGCACCGTTCTTCACCCCAGCGGGGATCCGCACATTGACAGTTCGCGACTGCATCGTCACACCGACGCCGTCGCACGTTCCGCAGGGGTCGTCGACGACCTGCCCGCGCCCATGACAGGCACGGCAGGGCTCGGCGAAACCGAACCCACCTTGCTGGCGCACGGTCTGACCGCTGCCATTGCATGAGGCGCAGGTGTGGGGGGACGTGCCAGGTCGAGCGCCGGTGCCACCACACGTCTTGCAGACTGCCTCGGCACGAAGCTGCACCGACGTCGTGACGCCGGAGGCCGCGTCGCGGAAGCTGAGCGTGACCCTCGCCGGCAGATCCTCACCTTTGGTGACACGGCGACCGCCGGGGCGACCACCTGCGCCCCCAAACATCCCGCCGAGCATGTCGCCCAGGTCGGCGTCGCCGAACAGGTCGCCAAGATTTACCGTCTGGGCGCCGCCGGGGCCGAAGCCACCCTGCCCGGCGCCACCGAACGCTCCGCCGTACTGCCGCATCTCGTCGTACTCCTGGCGCTTGGCGCTGTCGGAGAGAACGTCGTACGCCTCGGAGATCTCCTTGAACTTCTCTTCGGCCTTTTCGTCGCCGGCGTTGGCATCAGGGTGGAACTGCCGTGCCAGCTTGCGATAAGCCTTCTTGATCTCGTCGGCCGAGGCGGTCTTGGTGACTCCGAGTACGGCATAGAAGTCTTTGTCGAGATAGTCGCGGGCGCTCATGAGTCACCTCCTTCTGTCAGGCGGGCGGATCTGCCACAGCAACGCGGGCGGGGCGCAGCACGCGTCCGGCATACCGGTACCCGGGTTGCAGCACCGCCACGCAAGTCGTCTCTGTCACGGACCCGTCCTCGGAATGCATCAGGGCCTCGTGCACGGTCGGGTCGAACGGCTCGCCTGCCTCGCCAAACTTCTCAAGGCCAAGCTTGCCCACCGCTGCCTCGATCGCCTCGGCGACCGACTTGAAGCCACCCGACAGCTCGTCGTGGTCGCGCGCCCGGTCGATGTCGTCGAGCACGGTCAAGAACTCGGCAAGAACAGCACGAGGAGGCTTGGTCACGCACCAGTTCGCGATCGCGGTCGACGCGCTTGCGGTAGTTCGCGTACTCCGCGTGCACTCGCTGCACATCAGCCGTTCGTTCGGCCAGCTGAGCCTCCAGCGCCTCCAGGTCGCTCTCGACCTGCCCCGCGGCAGCTTCCTCGGCCGCGAACGCGGCGTCGGCGGAGGTGGCAGCTGGGGCTGCCACCTCTCGCACGGCACCGGTTTCGGGGTCGATCCGTCGCTTGTCGCGGATCACCGGACCGTCACCGAGAACGTCGTCGCGCTCACTCATGCGGTCGTGCTCTCATCGGTGTCGCTGCCTTCGTCGACAACCTCTGCGTCCACGATGTCGTCGTCCGAGCCCGAGCTCTCGCCGCCGTCGCCGGCAGCACCTGGGGCATCGCCGGACTGATACATCGCTGCACCGAGAGCTTGGCTCGCCGTCGCCACCTTTTCGGCGGCGGACTTGATCGCCTCGTTGTCAGTGCCTTCCAGAGCCTTCTTCAGCTCGTCGAGCGGTCCTTCGACATTCGCCTTTGCGTCGTCCGGGATCTTCTCGGCGTTCTCTGACATGAAGCGCTCGGTCTGGTAGACCAGCGCGTCAGCGGAGTTGCGTACCTCGGCTTCGTCCTTGCGGGCGGCGTCCTCGGCAGCGTGACTCTCGGCGTCGGCCATCATCCGGTCGATCTCGTCCTTGGACAGCGCCGATCCGCCCGAGATCTTGACCGAGTTCTCTTTGCCCGTTGCGAGATCCTTGGCATGTACGTGGACGATCCCGTTGGCATCGATGTCGAACGTGACCTCGATCTGCGGGACACCACGTGGCGCCGGTGGCAGACCGGTGAGGTCGAAGTCGCCGAGCTTCTTGTTGTACGCGGCGATCTCACGCTCTCCCTGGAAGACCTGGATCTGCACCTGCGGCTGGTTGTCGTCAGCCGTCGTGAAGATCTCGGACTTCTTGGTCGGGATCGTCGTGTTTCGCTCGATGAGCTTGGTCATGATGCCGCCCTTGGTCTCGATACCGAGAGACAACGGCGTGACATCGAGCAGCAGAACGTCCTTGACCTCACCCTTGAGGACCCCGGCCTGGCTGGCCGCACCAACAGCAACGACCTCGTCGGGGTTGACCGACTTGTTGGGCTCCTTGCCGCCGGTCAGCTCACGCACCAGGTCGGCCACGGCCGGCATACGCGTGGACCCACCCACGAGGATGATCTGGTCGATGTCTCCGACCTTGACCCCGGCATCCTTGATGACAGCCTCGAAGGGGCGGCGGGTGCGCTCGAGCAGGTCGTGCGTCATGTTCTGGAACTGCGCACGCGTCAGTGTCTCGTCGAGGAAGAGCGGGTTCTTCTCGGCGTCGATGGTGATGTAGGGCAGGTTGATCGAGGTCTGTGTCGATGACGACAGCTCGATCTTCGCCTTCTCAGCCGCCTCGCGGACGCGTTGCATCGCCATCTTGTCCTTGCCGAGGTCGATCCCATTGCCAGCCTTGAAACGGTCGACCAGGTGGGTGACGATCGCGTCGTCCCAGTCGTCGCCGCCGAGGTGGTTGTCGCCGTTGGTCGCCTTGACCTCGACGACTCCTTCACCGATCTCGAGCAGCGATACGTCGAAGGTGCCGCCGCCGAGGTCGAAGACGAGGACCATCTGCTCCTGCTCGCCCTTGTCGAGGCTGTAGGCAAGCGCGGCGGCTGTGGGCTCGTTGATGATGCGCAGAACCTTGAGTCCGGCGATCTCGCCGGCCTCCTTGGTGGCCTGTCGCTGGGCGTCGTTGAAGTACGCGGGGACTGTGACGACGGCCTCGCCGACGTCTTCGCCCAGGTACGCCTCGGCGTCCCTCTTGAGCTTCTGCAGCACGCGGGCGCTGATCTCCTGAGCGCTGTAGCCCTTGCCGTCGATGTCGACCGACCAGTTGGTGCCCATGTGGCGCTTCACCGATCGGATGGTGCGGTCAGGGTTCGTGACTGCCTGGCGCTTGGCCACCTCGCCCACCAGCACTTCGCCGTTCTTGGCGAATGCCACGATGCTCGGGGTGGTGCGGGCGCCCTCAGCGTTGGCGATGACGGTGGGTTCGCCACCCTCAAGAACCGAGACGACCGAGTTGGTCGTCCCGAGGTCGATACCGACGGCTCGGCCCATTGTCGTTCTCCTTCATGTTCCAGCCCGGTTGGGCTGTCTGGTCTGATGTGTGGTCTATCAAAGAACATGAGCCGACTCGACGCAAGTTCTACAATTGACATAACGACGAGGACCCCCTGGATCTTCCAGGGGGTCCTCGTCAGACGTGTGATCTAAGTCAGATGTGCGGCTACTTCACCTTGACGGTGACGGCCTTGCTCGTCACCTTGGCAATCGCGCGGCCATCGCCGTTCTTCTGCTTCACGACCTTGCCCAGGGTCCGGTACTTGGCAGTCTTCTTGATGGTGAGCGTGAAGGTCTTGGTCCCGTTCGCGCCGGTCTTGCCGCTCTTGATGGTCGACCAGCTGCCGCCCGACTTCGGCGCCTTCTGGAGGGCGATCGGGAGTCCCTTGATGGTGTCCTTGCTGTCCGGTCGGACCAGCTTGAGCGTGAAGGTGACCTTCTTCCCCTTCTTCACCTGGTGGAGCTGGCCTTGATCTTTGCCTTGTTCTTGGCGATCGAGACCCGGGCGATCTTGGTGCTCAAACCGTCGGTCACGCCGCTTTCGCCGACGGTCCCGGTGACCCACACGTCCCACGGCGAGGTCGGGTCGAGCGCAGCCCCAGTGGTGTTCCGCAAGTCGAGGGGGTTGCCAGGCAGGTTCACCGTGCCAGTCGCCTTCGCGATGAAGAGCGGGGCCAGCCACGTACCACCGCTCTTCTTGCGGGCGAACACCGCAAGGGAGGGTCCCGCAACGGTGCCCACATCGTTCGCGGCCAGCAAGACGTTGCCGGCCCCGTCGATGGCGAGGTCGGGGTTGAACCAGTCGGCAGCGTGTCCGCCTTCAACGTCTTGTCGGAGGCCAGCGAGACACCGGAAGCAGTCTTGATGCCGAACACCCGGACGGCGGCCTTGCCACCACTGTTGACGGTGGTGGCGGCGTAGAGCGTGTTCTTGCGCCAGGCAACCCCGGTGAACGCCAGGTCGCCAAGGTCGAGATTGTCACCGCCACTCTGGTTGACCAGCGGAGGCGCGGTCAGGGGCGAGGTCGGGTACATCACGTTCTTGCTGAACTTCGGCGGAGTACTGGTTGCCGACCCCGCGTAAGTGGTGACCGTGACATCGTTGGTGTCCGGGATCGCGATGAACACGTTGGCCTGCTTGGTGGCGTTGACTGCTGGAGCCTGGCCGTCGTAGGTGTTGTTGACGCTGGCCGCCCAACCACCTGACTCAGTTCCCGCGTAGTAGTCCGACTTCGGGAACATGAAGATCCTGTTGGCAACGGGCTGGCAGATCGTCCGGGTCGTCGGCGACCGCCGTGATGGCGATCTTGTCGGAGCTGACACCGATCAGCGGCCGGGACTCCTCGACATCGGCACGGTCTGGGCTCTTCGTCCGTCGACACAGCACTCGCGAACTCGACCGGCTTCAACCACTTCTTCTTCGTCAGCGGCGTGGCCACAGTTCCCTTGGAGATCCGCATCACCAGGCCGATGTCACCGGCGTCATTGGCAACGGCAGCCGCGATGAAGCGCTTGCCGACCGGGTCGTAGACGACCGCTGGCTGCGTCACGAGCACCGGGTTGCTGAGGCCGAAGAACTTCAGGAGTGTCTTCTGACCCCCCTTGGGGGTGGCCAATGTCGCCTTGGTCAGTGCGCGAATGCGAAGGCCGGCGGCCTGCACGACCTGCTTGGGTCCGGTGGCGACCGCGACACCATCGCTGCCGACACCTTCAAGCCCAGTGGCCGTCTGCAGGATCTGTGTTCCCTTGGCGATGGCCGCCTTCGCCGATGCCGACCGGGTCGTCCCCTGCGCGGAAAGGCGTCCTTGAACCCGCGAGACACCAGCAGTCGGAGCGACCTCCTGGGTCGACACGGCGTGGAACACGGGATCGACTGGCCCGTCTGCACCATTCGCGGCGGCGCCGGCTCCACTGGGGGCAATCACCAATCCTGCCGCCAGAGCTCCGGCTATGCCGAGAGAGGCCCCACGCATACGACGACCGGTCACGAAATCCTCCAGGGGGTCTTCTCTGACGCGCAACAGCGCCCCCGGCCGTCACGCAGGTCCCACGGTATTGCCCGAAACGTCCCAGGACCAGCGCCCACCTCGGGGAATCCGTGTCAATATTGGATTCACTGGTTGGCCATTCAGTCAGGTCACGGTCTGGCGTCAACCGGTGGCAGGGGCTTCTCCGCTCGCTAGGCTCCACCCCAACTCACACCGCAGGAGGTTTCGTGCGCCCAGCGCTGGCCATCGGCCTGTTGATGACCCTCGTCACGGCTCTCATCGTCTCGCGACGCGGCTTCATGTTGTGGCGGCTGATCCGGGTCGGCCAACCCCGACCGCAGGGCAGCCTGCCCGACCCCCGCGAACTTGTTGAGGCCGAGACGGTCGAGGTCCTCGGCCAACGAAAGCTCTTGAAGTGGACGCTGCCCGGCGTCGCTCACTTCTTCGCCTTCTGGGGCTTCATCATCTTGGGGTTGACGATCCTCGAGGCCTACGTGGCGATGTTCGACCCCGACCTGACGATCCCGATCATCGATCAGTGGGCGATCATTGCGTTCTTCGAGGACTTCTTCGCCGTGGCCGTCCTCTTTGCGGTGGTCGTCTTCACCGCCATCCGCATCAAACAGAACCCGAACAAGATCGGCCGCCTCTCGCGGTTCTACGGATCACACACCGGCGCAGCGTGGCTCGTGCTCTTCATGATCTTCAACGTCGTCTGGACGCTGCTCTTCTACCGCGGCGCCAAGATCAACAGCGACCACTTTCCGTACCCGGCCGACTTCGCGTTCGGTTCCCAGTTCTTCGCAACGATCCTCGAGCCACTGGGTGAGACGACCAACGAACGTCTGGCCACGATCGGCGTGCTGCTGCACGTCGGCGTGATCCTCGCCTTCCTGGTGATCGTGGTCTACAGCAAGCACCTGCACATCTTCCTCGCGCCGATCAACGTGGCGTTCTCTCGGCGTCCCAACGCACTGGGCCCGATGTTGCCCATGTACTCCGAGGGCAAGCCCATCGACTTCGAAGACCCCGGCGAAGACGACATCTTCGGACGCGGCAAGGTCGAGGACTTCACCTGGAAGGGCATGCTCGACTTCGCCACCTGCACCGAGTGCGGGCGATGCCAGTCACAGTGCCCGGCCTGGAACACCGGCAAGCCCCTGTCGCCGAAGCTGCTCATCATGGGACTTCGCGACAACGCGTTCGCGCAGGCTCCCTACCTCATCAAGCAGGAGCACCCCGACTACCTCGCCTCGACAGGCGGGCCAGCACCAGCGGTTCCGGTCGAGGTCACCGACTTCTCGCAGTCCGTGCAGGACGCCGCAGCGCGTCCGCTCGTCGGTACGACCGAGTTCGACGACGACGGCCATGCCATAGGCGGCGGCGTCATCGACCCGGACGTGCTGTGGTCATGCACCACGTGCGGTGCGTGTGTCGAGCAGTGCCCGGTCGACATCGAGCACGTCGACCACATCACCGATATGCGCCGGTTCCAGGTGCTCATCGAGTCCGAGTTCCCCGCCGAGCTTGGCGGGCTCTTCAAGAACCTCGAGACCAAGGGCAACCCGTGGGGCATGAATGCGTCATCGCGCCTCGACTGGGCGGCCGACCTGCCGTTCGAGGTCAAGGTGGTCGACGGCCCACTTGACGACGACACCGAGTACCTCTTCTGGGTCGGCTGTGCCGGCGCCTTCGAGGACCGCGCAAAGAAGACGACCCAAGCGGTTGCCGAGCTGCTGAACATGGCGGGCGTCTCGTTCGCGGTGCTCGGGGAGGGCGAGACCTGCAGCGGTGACACCGCCCGGCGATCGGGCAACGAGTTCCTCTTCCAGATGCTCGCTCAGCAGAACGTCGAGACGCTGAACGAGATCGGCGCCAAGAAGGTCGTTGTCACCTGCGCGCACTGCTTCAACACTCTGCGCAACGAGTACCCGCAGGTCGGCGGCCACTACGAGGTGGTCCACCACACGCAGCTGCTGAACACGTTGGTGCGCGACGGCAAGCTGACGCCGGTGTCATCGGTGAGCGAGAAGGTCACCTACCACGACCCGTGCTACCTCGGGCGTCACAACAAGATCTACAGCCCGCCACGCGACCTGATCGCCGCCTCTGGCGCCGAGTTCACCGAGATGCCACGTAACTCTGACCGCGGCTTCTGCTGCGGCGCGGGCGGTGCGCGCATGTGGATGGAGGAGAAGATCGGCAAGCGCGTCAACACTGAGCGCACTGAAGAGGCGATCGCAACCGGCGCCGAGACCATCGCGATCGGCTGTCCGTTCTGTCGCGTCATGCTGAGCGACGGTGTCTCGGAGGTCCAGTCAGAGGTCGAGCGCGAACAGCAGGTGCAGGTCGTCGATGTTGCCCAACTCCTCTTGAAGGCAGCCAAGAACGGCGCGACCCCCTAACCCCTGCCGAGTGCTCACCTGGTTGTCTCCTGGGCCAACCGAGTGCTCACCTGGTTGTCGTTGCCGCTCCCGCAGAAGTCCATTGGTGCTTCCGGAGGATCACCCGCATGAGATGTCGGCAGTCCTCCCCAACCACCGCCGGGCCCTGAATGCCGTGCACTCGATGGCCTACGTCCGCAACCAGGTGAGCACTCGGCAGGCATGAAGTGTGCCACGTTGTGGAACACTGGTCCTCCGATTTGGAACATTGGTGCTCCATGTGTTGAAATATGGGTGTCCAAGCGCTATGCCGTCGACCGACGGCTCTCTATTCAGAGGTTTCCCGTGAGTACTTTCCCAGCCCCCGTTGACCGTCTCGTGCAGCGTTTCCAGATGTGGCGCTACGAGGAACTCACGACTTCCGCCATGCGCGATCAGCGTGACGCGGGCGAGCGCCTGCAGATCGCGCGCGTCAGCCACCTGCACTGAGCCGCCTCACCCGCCCCGACCCGGGTTCTGCAGAGGTTTCCGTCGTCATGGCAGCCGAAAGTGCTGCAGCATCCGACGGCAGCGCTACTCCGATGTCGTGATCTCGGTCCGGTGGAACTTCAGGAACGACTTGCTCGGCGTCGGGCCACGCTGACCCTGGTACCGCGAGCCGTACTTCGCTGATCCGTACGGGTGTTCAGCTGGCGAAGAGAGCCGGAATAGGCAGAGTTGCCCGATCTTCATCCCTGGCCAGAGCTTGATCGGCAAAGTCGCCACATTGCTCAGCTCGAGCGTGACGTGGCCGCTGAACCCGGGGTCGATGAACCCGGCGGTCGAGTGGGTCAGCAGACCAAGGCGACCGAGCGACGACTTTCCCTCGAGGCGTCCGGCGACGTCATCGGGCAGCGTCACCACCTCATACGTGGACGCCAGTGCGAACTCTCCAGGGTGCAGGATGAACGGCTCTTCGCCGTCTGGCTCGACCATTCGCGTCAGCTCGGGCTGCTCTTGCGCGGGGTCGATGTGCGGGTATCGGTGGTTCTCGAAGACCCGGAAGAAGCGGTCGAGTCTCACGTCAACGCTCGATGGCTGCACCATTGAGGTGTCGAACGGGTCGAGCTGGACGCGTCCAGCAGCGATTTCGGCCTGGATGTCACGGTCGGAGAGGAGCACTCGGGGAGACTACTAGCCGGCCCGCTCCCGCTGACCCATGTGCCCCCTGGGTGCGGCATAATCGCCACCGAGCAACTGCTCGCGGGTGTAGTTCAATGGTAGAACATCAGCTTCCCAAGCTGACAGTGCGAGTTCGATTCTCGTCACCCGCTCCACCCAGAAGGCCCAACGCGAGACACGGCCCCGTGGTCGATGATCGAGGGGACGCGGAAAGGCGGTCCACCTAGTGATGCTCACGCGGAAGGTCGGTGTGGCTCTGCTCACCGTGGGCGCCTTGCTGACCGGCGTGCCAACTCCGGCGGTCTCCTCAACCACGGCAGACCCCTTGCTCCCCACGGCCAACGCCAAGTGGGACTACCAGATCGGCAAGAGCTACACCCCCCGTGACGGCGTTAGCGTGGTCTCGCGCGACCGCGAGGCCAGCCCGCTCAAGGACGCCT
The DNA here is from genome assembly GCA_963824605.1 of uncultured Actinomycetota bacterium. Classification (GTDB taxonomy): domain Bacteria; phylum Actinomycetota; class Actinomycetes; order JAHEKZ01; family JAHEKZ01; genus JAHEKZ01. The sequence continues at coordinate 167,390 of CAWGPZ010000004.1, forward strand.
ACAACATGTGCTACGTCAACGCCTTCCAAACCCAGCCACAGGAAACGAAGTGGTGGAAGAAGCACCACAACCGACTGTTGCTCAAGAACGCAAAAGGACGCTACATCGTCGACGGGTTTTGGGGTGAGGTCCTTTTCGACGTAGGCACCAAGCAGAAGCGTGCGGCCGTGGCAAGAATCGTCAACCGCTGGATCAGCGGGTGTGCCGATGACGGATTCGACGCGATCGAGCCCGACAACCTTGACTCGTGGACGAGGTCGCGCCGCCACCTCACCCGCGACGACGCGTTCGCGTTCTCCAAGCTGATCATCGATCACGCCCATAGCGAGGGGCTGGCGATCGGCCAGAAGAACGCGGCCGGACAGACCAAACGAGGCAAGAAGACCGGCTTCGACTTCGCGGTGGCCGAGGAGTGCGGACGGTGGAAGGAGTGCAACGCCTACACCGCCGCCTACGGAGACCAGGTATACGTGATCGAGTACCGCACGCAAGACTTCAAGTACTCGTGCAAGCGCTGGGGTGACCAGCTGTCGATCATCCAACGCAATCTTCAGGTCACCGGACCCGGTTCGAAGAAGTACGTGTACAAGTCCTGCTAGGCGCCGCTAGGCCTTCACGTGCTCAGCATCGGTGCTTGGAATCACGAGCCACGCACCGACCAGGAAGCAGACGGCACCGAGGAACGTTCCTCCATTTGCCCACTGTGCATTGAGCAACTCCTCGGAGGACGGAACGACGTACGCGCCGACTGCTGAGAACCCGAAGAAGATCGAACCCACCATGTTGAGCGCGCTGATGGTCCACGACCGATCGCGCGTGTGCCCGTGCCGGTGACGGCGCACGTCAGGCATCAGTGCGATGGCACTGGACACAAGGAACAACGCAGAGCCCACGGCATCCGGCCGCCAGATCACCTGGTTGGAGACAGCCTGATCGCCGGCAACTGCGATGAGAGCAGCCGCCGTGGTCACAATGAAGAAGAGCGTCCCGATCCACTGAATCCAGGAACTCGTCCAAGCGGACGCGTGACTCAGCAGGGCACGGGACGTCGAGAGCGACTCGTCGTCGGTGCCCGACCGCCAGGCCAGCTTCAACTGGACGGTCGAGGCGGTCGTGAAGAAGAGCGCCCCAACGAAGAAGGTTGCGGCGGCAACGGTTGGCGCCCAGGACGTGTTGAGTCCCATCGGCACGCCGACCGTGAAGCACGCCGAACCCATGACGAAGAGCCACCCCATCCAGGTAGTGGCGCGGAGCGAAGGTGCGGTCACGGCCGCGATCCTACGGCGGCCCGGCGCGCCCTTGGGCTAGTCGGGGTGGTTCGGTCGCCAGAGCACCACTGTTGAAGGCTGCAGTGTGCTGCTCAAGACATCGACAAGATCGACGACCACGTCGTCGGCCTGAGTCTTGTCCCTCAGGCGCGTCCCAAACCTCTCGACACTCAGCTGCGCATCGAACTGCGCCCGGTTGAAGCGTCGGTCCACGACACGTTGTACCCGGCGAAAGACAGGCCGCATGAGAGCGGCGGCGACCAGCGTGCCAACTGCGACAGACAGAGTGGACGAGGTCGGCAGCAGCCGAGACATGGACGTCACCACGACTGCATAGATGGCGACGACCGCGACGGTCACCACGAGATACGACGTCGTGCGGGAGACCAGCTTCCCAAGATCCCACAGTCCATATCGGAGCACGGCCACCGCAATGGAGATCGGCATGGTGACTGCGCCGATGCCGAGCCCCACCAGCAGGAAGGCGGACCACGGCGAGTCGAGCAGCCCCGACACAATCCAGCCCGTGACGAGGGTGAGGGGAAAGGCTGCAGCCCCAGCAGCCAACCAGCGGATCTGTAGCCGGGTGACGCCATCGCCTCTTCGATATCGGCGGACCAGCGAGAGAACAGCCGCCACCAAGAAGGCAAGCACCAGAATGAGCGCCGGAAACGTTACGACTACCACCACGGAGGGCGGAACCGACAGCGGTGGCCCGTTCACAGAGCCACTGTCACCGTACGTCTGCGGATCCAACACAGTTCCCACCGCCACAACGGCAGCCGAAGACAGCAACCCGACCGACACGATCCGCCATGTCGATGAAGGCAGCCGGTCGTCGGGGAACAGCAGGGCGATGAGCGCTGCCCATACGTACCACCACACCCACGAAGTGCTGGCAAGCACAACGAGAGCCACCAGTCCCGGCATACGCGGCGCTGGCTCCTCCGGAGGGAAGAGCGCCTCGAACGCGAACGTGTAGGCAGGGTGCGCGCCAAGGGCGATCACGAGTGGACCGAGGATCAGAGATGGCATCCGAAACGAGATCAGAAGCCCCACCACGATGGCGGGTACCAGGCCAATGAAGAGACCCGCCACGAGCGCCGGACTAAGCCGATCGAGCACCACGCCCGTCCAGGCAAAGGCACCCAGCGAGGCAACACCGACAGTCGCCACGCCGATGCTCAGCGGGCGCAGATCACGGCTCCGGGACGGCCGCGTCATGACTGCGGTCCTGGCGGCGTCCAGACCCGAACGAGCTCTCCGGCGCCAGGGTCTGCTCAATGACCTCGACAAGAGACCGGTTGATGACGGCGTAGTCCACCTCGTCACGAAGCGAGCGCCCAAAGGAGTCGACGATGTGCTGCGCGTCGTAGTGGCGACGGTCAAAGCGGCGGTCGACTGCCCCACGCACCCGTCGAAGCACCGGCTGGAACGCAGCAGCAGCGGCCAAGGTGGCCACAGCAACCCCGATGGTGGAGGATCCCGGAACGAGTCGAGTAAGCGACGTGACAACGACGGCATAGAGCGCGACAACCGCGACCGTGACCACCGCATACGAGATCGAGCGGCTGACGATCCGGTCGATCTCGTAAAGCCGGTAGCGCATGACGGCCACACCGATCGAGAGCGGAATCAGGGCGTACATCATGACGACGCCCTGGTTGACGAAGGTCTGTGCATCCCAGGAGCCGGGCACCGCGAACGACAGGGCGTAGGTGCCTACGACGATCGATCCCGCCAGCGCCACCCACCTGATCTGGGCCCGCTGAACCGAGCCCGCGCGCCGATACCGAACGACGAGGGATGCCGCGCTGACGAAGAAGCACGCCAACAGCGGTAGCGCGAAGACGAGCAAGATCACGCCGCCGGAGTCGGCGACCTTGGACACATAGACCGGGTTCGCCAGACCCGGCCGGACGTCGGGATAGGCGGCGGAGATTAGTGCTGTCGTGACCACCAGCAGCGCGACGGTCAGCCGCGAGAACCAGCGCCAACCCGGTGACGGCAGTCGCCCATCCGGAAACCGCAGCAAGACCTGGGTGAAGAGCACGCCCACTGCGGGTAGCCAGGTCCACCCCTCATCGTCGCCGCCCGAGTACCAGAAGAACCATGCGGCGATACTTGGCGACGAATCCTCGAGGGCACTCCCCATCGCGTATGCCGGACCGGCTAGCGCAAAGCATCCCGCCACAAACAGGAGCAGCCAGCCCAAAGGGTTGTTGGGAATCCTCGACGCCAGCAACCAGCCAACTGCCGTTGCCGACCCAACGAGCACGCCGACGACGAGGCCATCAATGCCGCCAACAGCCACCAGGCCGACCAGCAGCGCCACCTCGGTGGCCCCGATCACATGGGCCAGACGCTTCACGCGAGCTCCATCACTTGCCGCGGACAGCCCGGATCGGGGCAGACGCCATGTGCAGACCCGACCTGATACCCGCGTTGTGCCGCACGTTGCGCCAGTGGGACCACATGCGCGAGCGATCGAGGCACTCGGTCTCTTCTTCGACCACGCTGTCGAGGACTCCGTGAGCGGCCGCGACATTACTCAGGGTGCCAGCCCAGAACACGTCTTCCTTGCGCTTCATGACCGGCCACGCCATCTCCCACAGCGGGTCATTCGTACGCAGCAGGATGCGGATGTGCGCCCGCGTACCCGGCTCGCCCGAGAACGTGATCATCCCCGCAAACATGTGGCCTTCAGGAGTCATGAACGTGAACGACTCGTCGTCTGCGTAGACCACGATGATCCCGGTCGCCATCTTCGGCCCATAGGCACCGCCCACCTGAAGCGCAGCGACGTCGCCCGGCTCGATGCGACCCAACGAACCGTGAAAGACACCAGTGCGCGGCCAGTACGACCCGAAGTTCTCGCGCCAGTCAGCCACCAGATCCTCGGGGCTCACCGCGTCTCCTAGGTCGGTCCAGTACTGGCGTTGCCACAACCGACCGAACCCCTGCTGCGGCCCGGTCACTCGCCGACCCTCGACGTTGTATCCGACGCCTTTCGGATCCTCAGAGACGCTGAGGCGATCGACCTTCTTCGCCCAGTACTGCGCATCGCGGGGCGTCTCAGATGATTCAGTCATGCCGCACCTCCGACGGCCAGCGCAGACAGGGCCGACGCCTCATCCGCGTACAGCACGATCGCCTCGTCGATCCGGGTCAGCTCAAAGATCTGCTGGTAGTGCTCAGAGAGCCCCACCGCGGCGAGGCGCTGGTTCTGCCGTTGAGTGCGCACCAACAGAGTGACGAGCATCCCGATACCACCACTGTTCATGTACTCCAGGCCGCTGAAGTCAAGGACGATGCCTTGCGCCCCCAGATCACTGGCCGTCTGGTGGGCGGCTTCGAGCTGTGCGTCGCAGGCTGATGTGACGTCACCTGCTATCTCGATCACCGCGCACTTGGAGTCCGCCTCGCGCACCCGCATTGTCGCCACTCGGTCTGCCATGACTGTTCCCGTCGGTCGGTGAATGTTCGGAGGTCTAGGTGTGTTGCAGAATTTCGATGTAGTCAGAGAGCCGCGTGATCTCGAAGATCTCGCGGTAGTGAGGGGTGAGCCCGGACGCCTGCAGGTTGCGCCCGTCCGCCCGCGCGCGGCCGAGGATTCCCACGATCAACGCGATCCCGGTGGAGTTGATGTACTCGACACCTGAGAAGTCGAGAACAATGCGCTCGGGCGCCAGGCTGGACAACGAGTCGTACGCCTCATCCAGTGACGACAACGCATCGCGGTCAATGCGGCCCACCAGTCGCAGCTCTGCCACGTCGCCGGCCTTACTGACCTCATAGGACATCGTCATCGGTTGCCTTCTCTCGTCTCTTCATTCGCTGTGCCCGCGTCATCGCCGACGTCCATGGCGAGATAGACGGTGTGACGCTTTCCTTCGCTTCGCTCGTAGACGCGGTCGACCATGCGCTCAACCAGGAAGAGTCCCCAGCCACGCGGCGTCTGCAGACCCGCCAGCTTCAGGTCGATGTCTGGCACCGCCGCTTCGACCACGGGACCGCCGTAACCGTGGTCGGAGATCGACACCGAGAACTCGATCTCGCTCACGTGTACCTCGACGTCGACCGATACCTCTGGTCTTTCCTCGTTGCCGTGTTCGATGGCGTTCATGGCAGTCTCCGAGACCGCGGTTCCCAGCGCGTCGAGCCTGGCGCCCACCAGGTGCGGCTCGGCGGCCGCCATCACCCTGCGCATCACCTCTCGCTCGTTGCCTGCCACGCTCGGCACCGAGAACGTCTCCAGCAGCCGCGGCGCCTGGCGAGTGCGGTACTCGAGGGCGACCAGCGTCACGTCGTCTTCTTGCTCCATGGAGCCGCTGAACGTGGTGAGCGCTGCGACACATCGGTCGACCAGGGCCTCGCCGTCTCCAGGCGCTTCCATGAGTGCCTCGGTGCGGCCGAACCCGAACATCTGGCCGTTGTCGTCGTGCTGCTCGGTGATGCCGTCGCTGTAGAGCAGCAGGAGGTCGCCGGGTTCGATGACCACTTCGTCTTCTTCATATTCGCTGCCAGACATCAGACCCAAGGGCATGCCGCGAGCCCGCAACTGCGAGACGACACCGTCGCGCCGAAGGTAGGGAAGGTTGTGCCCGGCGTTGGCGAACTGCGTGCGCCCCGTCGTCAGGTCGATCATCATCACGAGGCACGTGACGAACATGTTCTGTGGGATCTGCGGGATCAGTAGCTCATTAACCCGCTGAAGCACCTGGCCGGGCGAACCGGAGTGAGCCGAAGAGCGCAGCAGCGCATGAGTGCTCGCCATCACCAGAGCTGCGGGCACGCCCTTGTCGGTGACGTCACCCGTAACGACCATGACGCGGCCGTCGCCGAGGTCGACCACGTCGTAGAAGTCACCGCCAACGGTGCGAGCCGGCCGGTAGAAAGCCGCGACATGCCAGCCACCCAGTTCGGGAAGCTGATGGGGCAGGAACTGCTGCTGGATGAGTTGCGCCACCTGCAGTTCAGACTCGAGGCGTTGCAGACTGCGCGCCTCCTCTTCCTGTTCGCGAACCAGCTGACCGAGCCGAAGGGCGGGCGCGGCGTACCGGGCCAGGCTCTCCAGGAGCCGTCGGTCATCGCGCGAGTACCCACGCTCAGACAGACGTGGACCGAGCGCCACCACGCCCACGAGCTCACCGGAGCTCACCAACGGCACCACGACCTCGATGCCCGACTGCTTCAGCTCATTCGCCGCAGGTGAGTACGGCGGAAGTGAGCTGACGTCGACGGGGCCTAGCGCCGATTGCAGAAAGGCCAGGATGGGATCGGACGGGTCGATGTCGAGATCAACCACCTGGGAACTGGGAGCTGTCGGCGGAGCCGGCTCACTACGTCGCCAGAGTCGCCTGCGCCCGGAGGTCGCCGGCACCGCCGTCGGTGCGACGGCTTCTGCCTCGGGCATCGCTACGTCTGCCGACACCGCGCCTCCCGTTCGGGTCTGCGGCCGACGGCCTGGCGTCGGCTCTTCGTGACCAACCATGCCGGGACCTCCGTTACGGCACCGTTACGAGATATGGGAGGAAACCACATTCGGAACGCTTTGTGCGGGCGTTCTGCGTTACGGTGCCAAGCGACTTGAGTGCACCGTCCCACGGAGGACCACGTGACGGAACTGGTCTTGCAGCTCTTCGGGCCGCCTCGCGCTACCCGTGATGCCACGCCGATCCGGTTCGACACCCGCAAGGCACTGGCTCTGTTGGCCTACCTCGCCGTGACGGGAACACCGCAGTCTCGGGACGTTCTGGCCACCCTGCTGTGGCCAGAGGCTGATCAGTCGCGGGCCAGAGCGACCTTGCGCCGCACCCTGTCGTCCGCGACTGCGGTCGGTCCTGCTCTCCAGGTGCATGGAGACGAGATTCACCTCGACAAATCCCTGGTCTGGTGCGATGTCGTGGCGTTCCGGGGGGACAGCGCGTCGGACGATGCTGCGTCGTGGCAGAGCGCGGACGCATTGGTCAACGACACGTTCCTGGCCGGCTTCAGCCTGCGCGACAGCCCAGTCTTCGATGAGTGGGCCGGCTCGACCGGCGACCTGCTACGCGCCGAACACAGCGCTGTACTCGGACGGTTGGTCGAGGCGGAGGCGTCGCATGGGGCGTTCACAACGGCGCTGGCCTACGCCCGTCGTCGGGTGGTCCTTGACCCACTGAGCGAGCCGGCTCACGTTGACCTGATCCGCGTCACGGCAGAGAGCGGAGATCGCCCGGGGGCGCTTCGGCACTTCCGCGAGCTCGTGCGCGTGCTCGACCGCGAGCTCGGCGTCCCGCCGCTGCCCGAGACAGTGACGCTGCACGAGGACATTCGCGCCAACCGAATCGCACGCGCACCATCGACGACCACGGACGCGCGCACCAGCGCCACCAAGGAACAGACGCTCAGTGCTGGTCCGGCGCCCTTGGTGGGCCGTGAGCACCACCGCGAGCTCATGCGGTCGCGTCTGGACGAGAGCCGAGCCGAAGGACGAGTGCTCGGCATCTCTGGGTCGACCGGCAGCGGGCGTACGGCCCTCGTCAACGAGCTCAGCACCGCAGTGGAGGCAGCCGGAGGACGCGTCCTACGGCTCACCGGACACGCCTCGGAGCAGCACCTGGCACTCGCCAGTGGTATCGACCTCATCCGTGCGCTGGCACCGCTGGCGCCATCAGTCAGCCACCACCTCGCGGGCGAGGGGTCGGCGTCCCGACTACCCACGCTCGAAAGCGGCAGCGACCAGAGGCGTCTCTTCGAGGACGTACTCACCGCGCTGACCGAAGCTGGTGCGACCTACGGCCCAGTTCTCCTGGGCATTGACGACGCGCAGTGGGTCGACGCGGCATCCACAGAGCTGCTCAGTTTCCTGGCCCGCCGTCAACCTGCCGGCGTACTCACCGTGGCCACCTGGAACTCACACCTTTCTGGAGCACCGTTGCCGGCAGCGCTCCGAGCGATTCCGTGCGAGGTCATGAGTCTGACCCCACTCAGCGAGGACGACATCGAGGTACTGATCACTCGGGCGTCGGCTGCTGGCGACCTCACGGCCGGCGAAGTTCTCGCCCGAACCGGAGGATCGCCGCTGCTCGTCACCGAGTACCTCGCGGCCTCACCCGACGCGCGCTCGTCCGCGAGCGCCGTCCGAGACGTTGTGGCCACCCGCTTCGACACCGCACCCGCTACAACCCAGCAGCTGGTCGGCGCCGCCGTGGTCTTGGGCGGCGTCTCGGACCCCGAGCTTCTGCGCCACACCTGCGGACGCACCGATGGCGAGACCGTCGACGCCCTTGAGGATGCCGTGGCACGCAGCCTGCTCGTGGAACGCGGCGACGGCAGTGGCTACGACATCCCTCACGAGCTTGTCCGCGACGTTGCCGCTGAGCGCACCGGGTTGGCACGTACACGCCTGCTCCACAGCAGAGCCGCCGACGTGCTGGAGCGCAGGCATGCATCGGGCAACGCCCGCACGCCGGCCGGCGCCGTAGCCCGCCACCTCGCCGCTGCTGGACGCGACGACGAAGCCGCGACGTGGCACTGGTTGGCCGCCGGCGAGTCTCGCAGGCTCTACGCACATGCCGAGACGCTTGAGCATGCCCGCGCTGCAGTCGGGCTGGGATTCGACCCGGCCGCCGGTCATCTCTGCGCCGCCGACGCTCTCACGCTGATGGGCAGATACCGAGCCGCTCTGCTGGCCTACGAGCAAGCAGCCGCATTCGCTGAACAGCCCACCGGGCTCGCCGAGATCGAACACCGGATCGCGCAGCTGAACGACCGGCTCGGCGACTGGTCAGCCGCTGAGGCCCACCTCGAAGGTGCACTTGCGCTGATCGACGGCTCCGACGACCACAGCCGGTTGGCGCGGATCACGGCCGATCTCGCCCTGGTCAACCATCGACTCGGACGAGACGCCAGAGCCGAAGAGCTCGGCGCCCTCGCCCTCGAGGCCGCTCGGATCGCCGGCGACGAACGAGGCGTGGCCCAGGCCCTGAACGTGCAAGGGATGGTGGCGCTCGCCGACGGCCGCACGTCCGAGGCACTCGCGCGGCTCGAGCCAGCCGTCGAGGCGGCGGCCACGCTGGACGACCCCGAGCCGTTCGTCGCCGCCCTCAACAACTTGAGCCGGGCCCAGCTGGCGTCGGCCGACCTCGACGGTGCCAGGGAGACGGCCTTGCGCGCCCTTGAGGCTCGCCGAGCGCCAAGGCGATCGTCATCGGTGTGCGGCTCTGCACTCCCAGATCGCTGATGTGCTGCATGCGGCCGGCGACGAGGCAGGGGCCCTTGACCATCTGAAGGCGTCAGCTGCCGGCTTCAGCGACGTCCAGGGGGACGAGATCCGGGCTGAGATCTGGACGCTCACCGAGTGGTGAGCTCGAGTGACAGCCCCTCAAGGCGGCGCTTCGGGCTACCGACGAGTAACATAGAAGTTACTGACCAGTAACCACGGGAGATCGTAGCCATGGGCCACTACCAGGCGAACCTTCGCGACATCGAGTTCATGCTCTTCGACGTGCTGCGTCGCGACCAGGTGCTCGGCACCGGTCGGTACGCCGAGGTGGACGCCGATACCGCCCGCTCGCTGCTGCGAGAGGTCGAACACCTCGCCACGACCACCCTCGCCGACGCCTTCGTCATTGGTGATCGAACGCCGCCCACCTACGACCCGTCCACGCACACCGTCACGATGCCCCAGGAGTTCGCGAAGGCGTTCCACGCCTACGCCGAAGGCGGCTGGCCCGACCTCGATCTCACCGCCGACCTCGGCGGCACTCCCGTGCCTCCGTCGCTCCGGTGGGCCGTTGCCGAGATGGTTCTGGGCGCCAACCCGGCTGTGCACATGTATTCGACCGGCCCCGCCTTTGCCCGTCTCATCCATGACCTCGGCACCGACGAGCAGAAGCAGTGGGCGCAGGTGTGGGCGCAGAAGCGGTGGGGCGCCACCATGGTGCTCACCGAGCCGGATGCCGGAAGCGACGTCGGAGCCGGACGCACGTCGGCGTCCCAGCAGCCCGACGGTTCATGGCACATCAGCGGAGTGAAGCGCTTCATCACGTCGGGCGAGCACGACATGACCGACAACATCGTTCACTTGGTGCTGGCTCGTCCCGATGGCGCAGGCCCCGGCACCAAGGGGCTGTCGCTGTTCATCGTGCCGAAGTACCACGTCGACTGGCAGACCGGCGAGCTGCTCGAGCGCAACGGCGTCTACGCCACAAACCTCGAGCACAAGATGGGACTGAAGGCGTCCGCCACGTGCGAGCTCACCTTCGGCGAACGCGAGCCGGCGGTTGGCTGGCTCGTCGGTGACGTGCATGACGGCATCGCGCAGATGTTCAAGGTGATCGAGTACGCACGCATGCTCGTCGGCTCGAAGGCCATCGCCACGCTCTCGGCCGGCTACCTCAGCGCACTGGAGTACACGAAGACGCGCGTACAAGGCCCAGATCTCACGCGGGCGTCCGACAAGACTGCTCCGCGCGTGGCCGTGATCAACCACCCGGACGTCCGTCGCTCGCTGATGACGCAGAAGGCGTACAGCGAAGGTCTGCGCGCCTTGATGCTCTACACCGCCTCTGTGCAGGACGCCGTCGAGGTGAAGGAGGCCAGCGGCGAAGACGCGTCGCTCGACCACGCGCTGAACGACCTGCTGCTGCCGATCGTCAAGGGCTACGGATCTGAGAAGTCGTACGGACTGCTCGCCGAGTCGCTGCAGTGTTTTGGTGGCTCCGGCTACCTGCAGGACTACCCGATCGAGCAGTACATCCGCGACGCCAAGATCGACACCCTCTACGAAGGCACCACCGCCATCCAAGGGCTCGACCTGTTCTTCCGCAAGATGGTGAAGGACGACTTCCGAGCGATCACCGCCCTCGGCCAGGAGATCGGTGCGCTGGCTCTTGGGGGTCGGGACGAGCTGGCGCGCGAGCGCCAGTTACTGGGCGGCGCGCTGCAGGACGTCCAGGCGATGATTCAGACTCTGGCCGGATTCGCGATGGCGTCGGCCCAAGAGCCGACGCAGATCTACCGAGCCGGACTGAACACCACCCGACTGCTCTTCTCCGTCGGTGACGTCGTGGTGGCGTGGCTGCTGCTGCGTCAGGCCACCGTCGCGTTGGACGCACTCGGTGACGCATCGGCGTCCGAACAGGAGTTCTACCGAGGCAAGGTGGCGGCCGCACAGTGGTTCTGCCGCCAGGTGCTGCCGCACGTCAGTGCCGATCGCGCCGTGCTCGAGGCCACCGATCTCGACGCGATGAACCTGCCCGAGTCTGCGTTCTAAGTCACCAGGGTTCGGAACTCCGCTGGGGGCTATGACCCGTGAGCTTCAACAATGTTGGCCGTTGAGGTCAGTGGGTGGAGAGGGGAAGCGTCAGCTCGGACACACCAGATGCATCCACCGCGACTGGGACACCCCAGTCCTGCTGGTGCACGTGGCAGGCCGCGAACTCAGCGGCTCCGTCGTCGCAGGACGCCGCTCGCGCCGACACGTGGATGACGCCAGACGCCACCGCGTCAGACACCATGACCTCGCGGGTCAGATCCCTACCTGAGCCAGCACCCTCGATGAGCAGGTCAGGCGGCGAACTGGACACCACGAGATGCGATGACGGTCCATAGCGGTCGTCGAGCTTCTGCCCAGGCGGCGGCATGAACTCAACTCTCAGCGTCAGCGGTCCAGGCCGCACTCCGGTCACCGGCCGCTGGGTGTGCAGCCGATCGCCGGATACCTGCAGCAGTTCGCTCGCCAGCGGAACCCTCGTGAGTCGGTGGGCCGCCGACTCCACGACCACGACCGAGTCGCCGTCCAGAACCAGACCCGACGGCTCCGCCAGATCGCGGACGAGCGTCGACACCGTCTGAGTTGCTGGATCGAACCGACGAACAGCGCCGTTGTAGGTATCGGCAACGAGCACCGAGCTGTCGGGAAGCACCAGCAGGCCGAGTGGATGCTGCAGCATCGCCTCTGCCGCGTCGCCATCAACGAAGCCGAAGTCGAAGAGACCGGTGCCAACCTCGGTGTGCGCGACGCCGTTGCGGATACGCCGCAGGCTGGAGGTCTCAGAGTCAACCAGCCACAGGGTCTCGCCGTCGGCGCCCAGCCCGGATGTCTGCGCGAACCAGGCGTTCGGTTCCTCTCCGTCAACCAGGCCCTCGTTGCTCGTACCGGCCCTGACCGACAACGACGGAGTGACTGGATCGAATGACCAGACCTGATGGATTCCGGCCATCGCTACTGCTACCTCATGCCACGCCGGATACCACGCGACGTCCCACGGTGAGCTCAGCGGCGTCCAGGGGTCGGAGTCGTATGGCACCTCGTCGCCCTGCATCCACTGTTGACCGGTTCCGGCCACCGTTGTCACGTGCCCATCGCTGAGACGCACGCCTCGCAGAGCATGGTTGACGGTGTCGGCCACGACGACGTCGTAGCCCACCCAGGCGGCCACCTCTGGCGGCAGTAGACACAATCCGTTCGGCTCGCTGAACTGTGCAACGCCGGACGCGCCGTCGACAAGACCGCGCTCACCACTGCCGATTCGGCGCACGAGGGTCTCGGCATCGCCCGCAAGATGGGCGAGCGAGTGGTGACTGGAGTCAGCCACCAGGAAGTCACCGTCGGTCAGGCGTATTGCCTTGGCCGGAAAGCGCAACATTGATGACTCCGGCAGCCGTGCGACATACGGCCCGTCCCCGATGTGCAGCGTGCCACGGCGTGCGTGTTCGGCCACCAGCTCGGTGAGGAGGGCATCCAACGCGTGCGCATGACCTTCACCGGACAGCTGCGCAACGATGTACCCCTCCGGATCGATGAGCACCAGCGTCGGCCACGCGCGAGCGGCGTACTGCTTCCACGTGATGAGCTCGGGATCATCAAGCACCGGGTGCCTGACGTCGTACCGCTCCACGGCGGCAACGACCGCGTGTGCGTCGGCCTCGTGGTCGAACTTGGGCGAGTGGACGCCGATGATCGTCAGCTGGTCAGAGAACTTCTGCTCGAAGGGCCGCAGCTCGTCCAGGACGTGCAGACAGTTGGCACAGCAGAACGTCCAGAAGTCGAGGAGAACGAAGCGTCCGCGGAGATCTGACAGCGAGAGCGAACGTCCGCCGGTGTTCAGCCAGCCGCGCCCGGCCAGCTCTGGCGCTCTCAGTCGTACGGCCACGGCGTCATGTTCTCACTCGATGCCAGAAGCGTGGCTCCCCCTGACCTGCGACGTCACGCGTCCAGCCCGTCGCCGAGGGCGATGACCGCGTCAACGAAGGCATCGACGTCAGCCAGTGACGTGCGGGGGTTGATGAAACAGGGGCGCAACCCGAGGGTGCCGTCGACGACGGTCGAGCTCACGATGAACCTGGTCTCGCGTGCTAGCCGACGCAGGATCTTGCGGTTGGCAGCATCAACGGCTGCCTCGCTCACGTCACTGCCTGCCCGATAGCGGAACAGGCAGATCGACAGCACCGGGTCGAGCAGCAGCTCCAGCCGTGGGTGTTCAGAGGCTCGCTGGGCGACGTGCCGCGCAAAGTCGTTGTCCTGCACAATGCGGGCCTGGACGCCGGCGGCTCCTAGCTCGCGCAATATGCTCCACACGATGACGCCCCGTGCTGGCGACGACAGCTCGAGGCTGAAGTCCATGTACGGAATACCCATCGAGTCGAACGACACCTGGACATCGTCGTCGGAGAAGGAGCCCTCGAGGTAGTCGGCCGCTTCTTGGGTGAAAGCGCGGTAGAGAACCGAACGGTCGCGGACGAACGTCGCCGCCACACCCGTCGGCGCATTGAGCCATTTGTGCGGATCAGTGATGGCCGAGTCGGCGAGCTCGAGCCCGTCGTAGAGCGGGGCGACCCGATCGTCCAGGATCCCCGGCAGCCCATACGCGCCGTCGACGTGGAACCAGGCGCCGTACTTCTTGGCGATCTCGCCACAACGCCGAAGTGGGTCGATCGCGCCAGTATTGGTGGTGCCGGCCGCCGCCACCACTGCCACGGGTAGGACGCCGCGTGACACGTCAGCAGCAATCGCTGCCTCGAGCGCCTCGGCGTCGAGACGAAGCTGCTTGTCGGTCGCGATTGTGCGCACCCGGCTGCGGCCGATCCCGAGCACGCCGGCGGATCGCTGCACCGTGTGATGTGCCTGCGTGGACGTGTAGACGGCCAGCTCGCGCCCCCCGAGACCATCACCGCTGGGGTCGATGCCCTGCTGCTCCAGCGCCCACTGCCTCGCTGCTCCGAGCGCAATGAGGTTGGCCGTCGATCCACCGCTGGAGAACACCCCCTTCATCCCTGCTGGTAGGCCGCAGAGCTCGACCAGCCAGTCCAAGGCCAGCTCTTCGAGCAGGTTGAACGCCGTCATGATCTGGCGCTGTGGAGCGGCGATTGCGCTCGCGGCCGCGACGGCCGTTGGCACCGTCGACGGCCCGGTGGTGATCCAGCCCCAGGATGCCTCGGACGTCAGGTGCGGGCCATTGGGCAGCACGATGTCGATGAACTCCTGCAGCGTTGCGTCGGCGCCGATCCCGTCAGGCGGCACTGGACCGGCGAGCGACGACTGCCAATCGGTGGGCGACCTAAGGGCGTCGACTCGATCCTCGGCAAGCCACGCGTCCAGAGCAGCGCCGACTTGCTCGAACGTCTCCGCAAATCGACCGGTCTCCGGATGGGGTGTCATCCTGCGAACGTACGTCAGCGGGCCAGGCGTCAGCGGGCCAGGCGGAGCAACCTCGCCAACGACGGTGATGCCGGATCGCGCAGCTGCCAGACAACGACCAACCCAGCCACCAGGCCGATGGCCAGCCACCGAACATGGGCGTCCGCCCAGAGCGGGCCGGGTGTCGGCAGCAACGGCCACCGGCCACCAGTCATCTGCGCCGCCGCGAAGACGAAGATCGGGGCCAGGCCCGCGAACTGTCCCGGCTCACTGATTGCCTTCACACGCTGCAACACCAGCGAACTCGAGATCGCCAGCAGCACGACCACCGTGAACTCGACGGCGAGGCCACGCCAAACGCCGCCAAGGTCGACCTTGGCGTTCACCGTGACCACCACCGGGATCATGGCCAGCACCCCCACGGTCGCCATCAGTACACAGCGCAGACCCATCCGTGCTCGTAGGGGAATTGGCGATGGCTCAGACATGGAGCGCGACGCATCATCGAGCAGGAAGACGGCGCCGTAGGTCACGATCAGCATGGTGATGCGGAACATCCACACCGCTGATCCGTCGCTCTCGATCTCCCCGGTCTTCCACGCCAGCAGCGCCCAGGCGGTGGCAGAAGCCACCAGGACGGGCACCCACTTCAGCAACCGCGGATAGGTGGAGACCAGCATCCAGATCGACTTCCCACTCCGGGGGGCACGTACGGCAGACAGCGTCGTCATGACAGCTGTAACCAGCCCGCGACGGCAGTCGCCGCGAGTACACCAGCCGAGATGCCCAACCAACGCATGCGGCCATCGCGCTCGCGCAGCATGGCCCCACAAACCGCCAGAGCACAGAGGCCAACCAGGTAGACCGCATGCCAGGCCTGGGAACCAGCAAGAGCCCGCGGGTCGTCCGCCCAGTCGGGTGCGGTGATGTACGGGGCGAACCAGGGCAGCGACCCACCTTGATCCAGGACAAACAGGGTGCCGAACAGGAGCGCGACGAATCCGATCGGCAGCGACCCAGGAAATCGCAACCAGGTCGCGACCATGATGGCGAACAGCCCGGCCCCTGCGACCGTCAGCGCGGGCTGGGAAAGTTCGGCCAAACTCCAGGGCACAAACGCATCTTCGGAGAGGAAGGAGGACTCGTCCGTGCCAGCGACGAAGCGCCCCAGCCAGGCCATGACGGCGATGATTCCCAGGGCAACGGCGAAGGGCCCCAGGGCTACACCCAGACACAGGCCACCCAAGACGTGCGCGCGGAGACATGGCCGACGCGGCGAGCTGACGGTCGGCATGGGTGCGCCTTGACGAGCTGGCCACCAGGTGGACGGCGATGTACGTCAAGAGGCCCGCGTACAACGCCAAGAAGTAGAGCAAACCCTCATAGACGGCGGCGGCAGTGGGGCCCTTGGTTGGGAAGCCGCCACCGAAGCTGTCCAGCCCGGCGCTGAGAAACACCATGGCCGCAAGGATGATGTAGACCGGCGACTTCAGCATGCGCTTGGCCTCGCGCCGACCCAGAGTCAGGAGCGGCGCGCTACGCCCCGACCACGTGACGCCGACTGCCGGCCGCGAGATCGTCTCGGTGGTCATGCCGCCTCCTCGATCCGGGTCCCCAGCAAAAGCAGGTAGCCGTCTTCCAGGGTCGGTGCCACCGTCTCGACACCATCAGGTGCGGCACCGAGGTTGCGGTGCAGGCCTTCGCCTGTGCGCCAGGCGATCTGCGCTCTCGGGTCGCGCTCACCAGCGAACCAGACACGGCCCTGCGCGTGCTCGGCAAGCTGAGTCGGCGTCCCCTGGAACAACACCCGGCCCTCGTTCAGGACCACAACGTCTCGGCACAACGCGGCGACATCCTCGGTCTGGTGAGTGGACAGCAAGACGGCACGTCCCTCGCCGGCCTGTGACACGAGCTCGCGAAAGCGCAGGCGCTGTTCCGGATCGAGTCCGGCAGTTGGCTCGTCGAGGACCAGCAACGCGGGGTCTCCGAGCAGCGCGGCTGCCAGCGCGACCCGACGACGCATACCGCCGGACAGAGCACGGACACGTTTGCCGCTGACGGACGTCAGATCCACCGCCTCGATCACCCGGCGCACCTCCTCATGCCGACGCCGGGTGCCGGTGATCTCCTTCAAGATCGCCATGTAATCGACGAACGCAAAGACCGAAAAGCCCCGCTGGAACCCAGGATCCTGTGGCAGATAGCCCAGCTGCCGCCTCAGCTCGGTACGCTCGCGGGGATCCGCAGGATCCAGGCCGAGCATGCGGACCCGCCCGTCATCAGGCGCCAGCACGGTTGCCAGGATGCGCAACATCGTGGTCTTGCCGGCTCCGTTGGGACCCAACAGGCCGGTGACGCCATCGCCCAGACGGAGCGTGACACCGTCAAGCGCCTGGGTGCGCGCGAAACGCTTTCGGATGTTCTCGACGCTGACGGCAGTGGTCATGGAATCCTCCTGAAGGCGGTTCGGTTGTGGGGAGAGGCAACGATGAGCAATGTGCAGGCAGTCGCAACCGCTGCAGCCAGCAGCTGCATGGTCGGCTGGTAGAGATCGCGGACTTGGGCATCGGTGGCGAAGGTCGCACCAACGACGACCACGTAGACCGAACCCACGCCAACCGCCGCGACCGTCAGGTCGATCCAGCGGCTGAGGAACAGGGCGAGCGACACCATTGCCAGGCACGGAAGCAACCACGCCACGGCAACCCAGGAGTCGGTGATGAGGAGAGCGAGCACGGAGGTAACGAGCAGCGCCACGACCACCACGGCGGTAACGCGCAGGATCAGCAACCGGTACGCCGGATACGGAGTCGACCGCGTGACCTCGTAGGTCGGGTCCACTCCGCGTCCGTACGCTCCTGCCACTGCGACAACCGGAGCCAGCGGGGCGAGGACGAGGAAGGCCAGCGCCCCTCGTTCGCTGCTCTGTGCCGCTGCGACCGCAAAAGCCAATACGGCAACAAGGGACGCGAGCCAGGACAGCTGCAGCGATGGCGCAGCAGCCAGCAGGCGCGCATCTTCTGCGGACATGCCACATCGACACAGGAGGCGTTCGATCCAGGTCGGACGCGGAGCGTCGACTTCCTCTTCGACCTCCGCCCAGATGGCAGCGAGGCGATCCGTGGGCGCCGCAGGCGCCAGCAGCCCTCTACACGCCGCGCAGTTGAGAACGTGCGCCTCAATGGATGCTGCGCGGGCGCCGTCCACCGCCCCATCGACGTAGGCCACTGCCAGACGTTCCGAAATGTGCCAACTCATGCCAACTCCTCCCTCAGCACTTCGCGTGCTCGCTTCATGCGCGACTTGACGGTGCCCTGAGGGATCCCCAGAAGACGCCCGGCCTCTGCCGTGGTCAGCCCATCGAGAACCGTTGACTCCACCACCGCACGCAGCTCTGGTGAGAGCCGGTCGATGGCTCCGGCGAGGTCTCCGTACTCGACGCCGAGCAACACGCGTTCTTCGGCCGAGATCTCAGTGGTCGCCTCTTGGGGCTCTGCCACGACGGACGCCCTCGGCATGCGACGTAGACCGTCGACGAGGCGCCGCACGCCGATTCCCCAGATCCACGCAGCGACCTCGCCGCGTCCTGAGTAGCGGCCCGCGCTACGCCAGACAGCGACGAACGTGTCCT
This sequence comes from uncultured Actinomycetota bacterium, assembly GCA_963824605.1. Lineage (GTDB taxonomy): Bacteria > Actinomycetota > Actinomycetes > JAHEKZ01 > JAHEKZ01 > JAHEKZ01. Next base: position 185,916 of record CAWGPZ010000004.1, read on the forward strand.
GAACGACCTCATCGACCAGGCCAGGGTCGGCGCACCGGCGTCCCAGCCTTACCAGCAGCCACCCGGCATGACGGGCGTACAGCTGCTCCAGGGCCCGACGATCGCCGTCTGCCACCTGGCGCAGCAGGGCTGCGTCGGCGGGCTCGGTGCTGGGCACAGTTGACACTGTCGTCCCTCGATGGTGGTCAGGGCTAGGGCTTCACCCTCTCTGTCGAGATCAGCAGCGATATCGGTTCAGTGAGTCCTGATCCGTCGAATCACCTGCGGGGGCACAACGTCGTCCGGATCGCGCCACGCACCCAGCGCTGCCGTGGTGCCGACGAGCCCGGCGTAGAGCGGCGGGCAGGTGGGGCACGCTTGGAGGTGCTGCTCGAGTATCAAGCGCTCGTTCGCAGATAGGTCGCCGTCGAGATAGTCCGATACCTTCGCTCGAGCGTCCCAGCAGCGCATCGGAACTCCTTTCAGAGCCTCTCGGCGTTCAGTGCCGGCCGCCAACGCCGAGACCAGCATCATTCGGCCACGGCGGATTCGCTGCTTCGCAGCTGGGAGCCCGATCTCCTGCACGGACGCCAGCTCTGACGCCGTGAGCCCCTCGGCATCGTGAAGAACGACCGCGCTGCGGTAGATGAAGGGGAGCCGAGCAAGGCCGTCACGCAGCTCCTCACGGGTCTCCGCACGTTCGATGACAGCTGATGAGTCGACGGTGTACCCGTCGTCGCGCCACTTCGCCTCGAGGTCGTCGACCTCACGGTCCCCGGCCTCACGAAACAGGTCACCAGACGGGATCTCGTGGCGGCGCCGAGCATCATCTACGGCGAGGTTGTGCATGATGCTGTGCAGCCAGGTTGCCAGCGACGACCCCTGGCGAAACTGATCGACTCGGTCAAGACCACGAGCCACCGTCTCTTGCACCAGGTCGTTTGCAGCCTCGGCATCGCCCGTCAGGGTGCGCGCATACCGCAGCAGCCCTGGAAGCGCGGCTTCCCAGGCTGCTGCGTCAATGCTCACATCGTGCCTGTCGGTCGGGGGTCAAACGCTCGCGTGCTCGCGGGGCGTCGTGCGGATCTTGAATGGAGCGTAGAGCGGGCAGAAGCCCACGGCCGCAGTGGCCACCATGACGACTGCGAGTGCGTAGAGCACGTAGGCCAGGACGCCGGACGGTCCGACGACGATGGCGAGAATCACAAGCAGGGGTGCGACGAGCAGCGCGCGGATCCAACGGTCGGTGCGTCCCATATTGCAGGTCATGGTGTCCTCCTCGGTCTGTCCTTCTTCTCTCACCTCATAGACGGATGAGCAGCCAGAACAGATACCGATCTAGAGACGCCGATCGCCCAGCGCCGGAAAGCGCTCGCGCCACGCAAGGGTATGAGCAGGATCGACCTCGGCGCGGATGATCTGCTCACCAGTCTCGGCCCGGGCAAGAGGCTCGCCAAGGGCGTCGACGATCACACTCTGGCCCCCCATCTCGACACCCGCATGGGTGCCGGCTGTATTCACCGCGACCAGTGGAAGCTGGTTCTCGATCGCTCGCGCTCGCGCCAGCACCGTCCAGTGCGTGATCCTCGGCGCCGGCCAGGCCGCTGGAACCACGAACAGCTCTGCGTCGGCGTCGGCAAGCAGGCGGAACATCTCAGGGAACCGGAGGTCGTAGCACGTGGCGAGTCCAAGGCGACCGACGGACGTCTCAGCTACGACGATGTCTTCTCCGGGCACCAGGTACTTCGGTTCACCGGCGGCGAATCCAAAGAGGTGGATCTTGCGGTAGACGGCGCTGAGCGACCCATCCCGCTCGAACACCACGGCCGTGTTCGTCAGCGACCCGTCGGCGTGCCGTTCGATGAACGACCCAGCATGAAGCACGACGGATGCCGCACGTGCGGCACTCGAGAGGCGCTCGACAAGCGAGGATTCAAGCGCACACGCCGTGGCGTCCCACGCCTTGTAGGCGAACGCGCCGTTCGGCCACAGCTCAGGGAGCACCACGAGATCTGCATCGTCGACGGCCGCCACCAACGAGAGCATGCGATCGACTCGTTCGTCGAACACGTCATCTTCGTCGAATCGAAACTGCACCGCGGCGATCTGCACTCTGCCCAGCCTGCCATGCCGACGGGAGCCGCGATAGCGTCACCGCATGTCAGAGGAAGTGCCGGCGTGGTCTCGGGACGATGCAGCCGCCGCCTATGTCGACGCCATGCGCGGGGTTCTGACCGTCGCTCAAGACCTGGACCATGACGAGTGGCATCGGCCGACAGACCTCCCAGGGTGGGCGGTCTTCGACGTCGTCGCGCACGTGGCAGCAACCGAGGACGAGCTGGCTGGACGCAGCGTCCCTTCACCAATCCACGACTGGTCGCTCTTCCCGCACGTCTCGAGCCCCTTCCAGCAGTACACCGAGGTCGGAGTCGAGGCCAGGCGACATCTGACTCCCGGCGAGCTCATCGACGAGTTGGCGGGCCTGGTCGACGAGCGGGGGCGGCAGCTCGCCCACGCCCCCGATGCTGCGTATGCCGAGATGAGGGGTCCGGCCGGAATGGTCGAACGCGTCTCGCGCGTCATGGCCACTCGCACGTTCGACATCTGGGCCCATGAGCAGGACGTCAGGCGGGCCACCGGTCGATCGACGCGCATGTCGGGGCCTGCCGCCGCTGCCGCCCAGGTGCGAATGCTCGAGGCCCTGCCCTACGTCGTGGCCCGGCAGGCTGGTGCACCACCGGGCAGTGTGGTCGCGTGGAACATCACCGGCGAGCCGGACACCACGGCGACGATCGAGGTGGACCACAACGGACGGGGACAGTTCACGAAGGGCACCGGTGAACCGGATGCTGTTCTCACGTTGACGATGGAGTCACTACAGCTTCTGATGTGTGGACGCCGTCCCTACGCATCGGTGGCGGTGGATGTGCACGGAGACGCCGACCTGGGCGAACGGGTGATTTCAGCGCTTGTTGTCACGCCCTGACTCACAGTGACCCGCAAGTCGCGCAAACGATCCGAGGCGAGCGCCTCCAGTTCGACAGGGAAGCCCTAGGCCCAGACGTGGAGCAGGGCCGGCTCCTCGAGGATGTCGGCAACATCTCGTAGGAAACGTGACCCGGTGGCGCCGTCGATGAATCGATGGTCGAACGACAGCGAAAGGGTGGAAACGGTGCGCACCACGATCTGACCTCCGTCAACCCACGGTCGCTCACGCCATGCGCCGAAGGCGAGGATGGCCGACTGCCCGGGGGTGATCATCGGCGTACCGCCATCGATGCCGAAGATGCCGACATTGGTGATCGTGAACGTCGCCCCCAGCAGTTCTGCGGGAGTGGCATCGCCCTCACGGGCCCGCTGAACCACGTCGCCGAGCGCCACTGCCAGCTCGGGCATCGTCAGAGCTGCTGCGTCTGCAACGTGGGGGACCACGAGACCGCGCTCGGTCGCCACGGCGATGCCGAGCTGGACGGCACCACGGTGGACGATCTCTTGCGCCTGCGCGTCGAACATCGCATTGATCGACGGCTCTCGTCCGATGGCGGTGAGGCAAGCCGCTGCCACGAGCAACAGAGGCGTCACCTTGACGTCTCGGTACTCAGGAACTCGCCTGATCCGCTCGATGAAGGACGCGCTGCGGGTGACGTCGACGTCGACCCACTCAGTGACGGCAGGGATCGTTGCCGCGCTCTCGGTCATGGCTGCCGCCATGCTGCGCATGATGCCCCGAACCGGGTCACGGCGGTCGGACGCGGCTGGTCGGGTGCTGGTTGCTTGCGATGCACCGGCAAGCTGCAGGGACGCAGCAGATTCCACGTCGCCTCGAGTCACTGTGCCGTCCGGGCCGGTGGGTCGGACGGCCGCAAGATCGACGCCCAGCTGCCTGGCCAGACGTCGCACCGGTGGCTTCGTCCGCACAGGGGACGCCGCTGTCGATGCGCCGGCCAAGCGAGCCTCAGCGGCGCGCCCTACCTCCAGGCCACCGTGGCGCACCGGTTTCACCGGCTCGCCAGGTGGGCCGGCCTCACGCCGATCTGTTCCATGGGGGCTTGGCATCGTCGAACGCCGGCGACGCCGTGTTGCCGACTTCGTGACCCCGTAGCCCACGAGCACCGGTCCCCCGCTGTCGCTCGTCTCATCCTCGGGTGGGGCCTCGTCAACCGCCGCAGCGGTCTCGGTGGCGATCGTCAGAAGCGGCGTGCCAACCGGTAGGAGCTCGCCCTCAGAAGCGTGCAACGTGACGACCGTGCCCGCGTACGGGGACGGCAGCTCAACTGCTGCCTTGGCCGTCTCAACCTCGACGATCGACTGGTTGACCGAGACGGCGTCACCCTCTGCCACGAGCCAGCGCAGAACCTCACCTTCGGTGAGACCCTCGCCAACGTCCGGGAGACAGAACTGCACTTCGTTCACGACAGACACCTCCTCAGTACGCCATGGCGCGGTCGACAGCATCAAGGACCCGATCCAGGTCCGGAAGATAGTGCTGCTCAAGCCGCGAGGGAGGGTACGGGGTATGGAAACCCCCGACGCGCAGAACGGGCGCTTCGAGGTCGTAGAAACACTCCTCAGCAACGGCCGCCGCCACCTCTGCTGCGACCCCCAGGAACACCGAGGCCTCGTGAGTCACAACACACCGGCCCGTTCGACTGACGGACCCGGCGATGGTCTCGATGTCGAGTGGAGCCAGCGACCGAAGGTCGATCACTTCGATCTCGCTGCCATCGAGCGCGGCCGCGGATGCAGCCTCGAGGCACGTTCGCACCATCGGCCCGTAGGTGACCAGTGTGACGTGGGACCCCTGGCGCACCACGCGAGCTGAACTCATGGGCAGCGGAGGATCGGCCGACACATCAACGTCGGCCTTGTCCCAGTAGCGTCGTTTGGGTTCGAGGAAGATCACCGGGTCGTCGCAGGCAATTACTTGCTGAACCAGGTGAAATGCATCAACTGGGTTCGACGGTGTCACCACACGTAGGCCCGCAGTGTGCGCGAAGTACGCCTCGGGCGACTCGCTATGGTGCTCAACGGCGCCGATTCCCCCACCGTACGGAAGACGCACCGTGACTGGCATCTTCACCATTCCCGCAGATCGCGCATGCATCTTGGCGAGCTGGCTGACGATCTGATCGAACGCCACGTAGACAAACCCATCGAACTGCACCTCGGCGACGGGACGGTACCCGCGCATCGCCATGCCGATCGCTGCCCCGAGAATCGATGACTCCGCCAGTGGAGTATCGATGACTCGCTGCTCGCCGAAGTCCTTCTGCAGACCATCGGTCACACGAAAAACTCCGCCCAGGCGCCCAATGTCTTCGCCAAGCAACAGGGTCTTGGGGTCACTGTCGAGCGCCGCTCGCAGGCCGGCGTTGATGGCGCTTGCCATCGTCATGGTCTCGGTCATGCGTCAACCTCCCCCGCGAAGCCGGCGAGGTAGTTGACGTAGTCGTCCCTCTGGCGTTCAACCAGTGCGTGGGCCTCGCAATAGGCGTTGACGAACATGTCGTCGACACCCGGGTTCGGCAGTGCGCGCGTGCCATGGCGCAGCCGCTCAGCCAGCTGCTCTGCCTCGGCGTCGAGCTCGTCGAAGAACGTGTCATCGACCAGCTGCTGTTTGTGGAGGAAGGACCTCACGCGCTCGAGCGGGTCGCGCAGCCTCCAGGCCTCAACATCTGAATCAAGCCGGTAGCGGGTGGGGTCGTCGGACGTTGTGTGCGCACCCATGCGATAGGTGAAGGCTTCGATCAGGGCGGGGCCGGCTCCCTCACGCGCTCGTTGCAGCATGTGGCGACTAACAGCCAGACATGCCAGCACATCGTTGCCATCGACGCGGATACCGGGAAAGCCGAAACCCCATGCGCGTTGGAACAACGGAATCCTGGTTTGTCGCTCCAGCGGTTCTGAGATTGCCCACTGGTTGTTCTGACAGAAGAAGACGACCGGTGAGTTGAAGACACTGGCCCAGATGAACGACTCGTTGACGTCCCCCTGGCTGCTGGCACCGTCGCCGAAGAAGACCATGACCGCGTTCTCGGCGCCATCGTTCTGCATACCCATGGCGTAGCCGACGGCTTGCGGGCACTGGTCACCGATCACGATCGTGTAGAGCGCGAAGCCATGTGCCTCCGGATCCCAGCCCCCATTGGTGGTGCCCCGGAAGAGCCCGAGCAGGGTCAGGGGATCGACTCCACGACACCAGGCCACGCCGTGTTCGCGATAGGTGGGAAACGCCATGTCGCCCGGGATCAGTGCCCGTCCGGCTCCGACCTGGGCGGCCTCCTGACCGAGCAGCTGTGCCCAGAGCCCCAGCTCACCTTGTCGCTGCAGGGCAGTGGCTTCGGCATCGACTCGCCTGACCAGAACGAGGTCGCGGTAGAGCGCGCGCAGCTCATCGTCGGTGATGTCCAGCGGGAAGTCGCTGTTGTCGACGCGCTCGCCCTCGGGTGTGAGCAACTGGACGAAGCGGTCGTCTGGTGCATGCGACGGGATGGCCACGCGGCGCCTCCTGGTGGCCGGAGGCGGGATCGCCGCTCCGACCGTCTACGTCACCGGGGTGTCCGGTGCCTCCATCATCGGCCCACAGGAGGCAGAGGGGAACACCCCAGAAGAGCGTTTTGTGCGGTTAGTCGTCGCGCTTGCCCTTGCTCTTCTCCTCGTTGCCGTTCCCGTTGCCGCTGTTGCCGTGGTCACTGCTGTTTCCGTTCCCGCCGTTGCCGTGGTTGCCGTTGTCCCCGCTGTTGCCGTGGTTGCCGTTGTCCGGCTTGGGGTCCTTGGGGTCCTTGGGGTCCTTGGGGTTCCCGCCCCCCGGAGTGCCGCCACCGACGTTGTTGCCGCCACCGTTGTTGCCGTCACCAACATTGTTGCCGCCACCGTTGTTGGGCGGCTTGGTGGGCTTGGGCGAGTCCGTGGGCCTGGGTGACCCGCTGGGCTTGGGTGACCCGCTGGGCTTGGGAGGCTTGGGTGAGTCGGTGGGGTCTGGGGAATCCGTGGGCTTGGGTGGGTCGGTGGGACCTGGGGGACCCACGGGACCGTCAGTCGGTGACGGGTCATCGGTGGGCGCCGGGCCGGCCGTGGGCGGTTGCGCATCAGGATCGACGGGTCCGCCGACTTCGGTGTTCACGACTCCTGGAACGGTCCCCACGACTCCGGGAACGGTAGTCACCGAGCCCGGGCCATCACTGGGCCGATCGGTCGGCCCTGGAGTGGGGGTCGGTGAATCTCCAGGACTGGAGCCGACCTGCAGCGGAGTGCCCGACCCAGGATCGGCGTCAGGTGTGACACCGGCCTGCGGTCTGGGGGCGGAGTCGAGCGTGTTGCTGGCCACGATCGCCATGGTCGTCAGGCCCCCGGCAACGAGCCCGCCGGCCACCACGACGGCCAGTGCTGCCCGCCCGGCCGTCTCTGGACCCGCAGCAAGCCATCCCGAAGAGGGGCGCCACGCTCGCATAACTGGCCCTCCCTCCTGCTCGCCCCGCCCGGTCAGGGGGGAGAGCCCGGCGTACTCGTGCTCGATGCTCCTATGGTGCCTGGGCAATGGTCATAGCGGACTACACCAATCGGGTGAACGCTGGCCGCGGGCCATCACCCGCAATGGCACGGATATCGGCGATGATACGGGGGGCTTAACCTGAGCACACGCGGCAATGACCGGGCTTCACCCGATTGGCGACCACAGGAGCGGTATGAGCGAGGACGACGGCACCACCCCGGCAGCGACGCGGGTCTTCCTGCTCGACGACCACGAGCTCGTCCGCCGAGGTCTCTATGACCTGCTCAGCCTCGAAGACGATCTCGAGATCGTCGGTGAAGCCGCGACCGCTGCTGAGGCACTGGCCCGGATTCCGGCCGTCCGGCCCGACGTCGCCGTTCTCGATGTTCGCCTGCCTGATGGCAATGGAGTAGAGGTGTGCCGCGAGATCCGCTCCGCGATGCCCACGGTGAACTGCCTCATGCTCACCTCGTACGCCGACGACGAGGCGATGGTCGACGCGCTGCTCGCCGGGGCTGCGGGCTACGTCCTCAAGGACATCAGGGGTGCCGACCTTGTCGGAGCCGTTCGGCGCGTGGCCGGCGGTGAGTCGCTCCTCGACCCCAAGGCCACTGAGCGAGTACTGCACCGCCTCAGAGGTGGCGAGCCCCGCGATGAACGACTTGCCTCACTCACCGGTCAGGAGCGCCGCATCCTCGACCTCATCGGGGAAGGGATGACGAACCGACAGATCGGCGACACCCTGCACCTGGCCGAAAAGACGGTCAAGAACTACGTGTCATCGCTGCTGGCCAAACTCGGCATGGAGCGACGGACGCAAGCGGCCGCCTACATCGCCCGACTCGATGAGCACGAACGCTCCTAGAACGCCGTCAGGGTTTCACAGCTCGAGGTCATCGCGTGTCATGCCATGTCGCCGGTGGGCTCCCCTACGTGGCGGCTCCGTCGATAGGGGCTCGCCATGTCACGCGCGTACCGCGGGTGGCCCCGTGCTGGTCCGGAACGGCCTCGACACTGAAGCGGCCGCCGGACACCTCGGCGCGACCGGCCAGGTTCGCCAGTCCGCTGCGACGCCCCTCATCAGCCGGCAGTCCCAATCCGTTGTCAGTGACGATCAGCACCACCTCGTCGGACTCCACCGAGAGCGAGACACGCACCTGGGTCGCCTCCGCGTGACGCGCTGCGTTCGACAACGCCTCACGAAGTGCAGCGATGATGTGCTCGCGCACATCGTCAGACACCGTGCTGTCGATCGGACCATCGAAGCGCACCGTGGGATCGAACCCCAGGGCACCCGATCCGGCAGCAACCTCCTGCAGAACGCTTGATCGCAACCCGCCACCTTCAGCGGCATGATGCAGGGCGAAAATTGTGCTGCGCACCTCACGAATGGTCTGGTCGAGCTCGCCAACTGCTCGCCCTACACGATCGCTGACCTCTGGGTTAGTCGTGAGCCGTTGAGCACCCTGCAAGACCATTCCGGTGGCGAAGAGGCGCTGGATCACAAGGTCATGCAGGTCTCGTCCAATGCGGTCCCGCTCTTCCAGCAGCGCCAACCTCTCGTGCTCAGCCCGAGCCTGCGTCAGACCGATCGCCAACGCTGCCTGCTCGCCGAATGCGCGTGCCGCGAGCGACTCTCCCTGGTCTTCGTCCCAGTCAGCGTTGTTGGACGCCATCACCAGCGTGCCGAACTGACGCCGCAAGGACCGCACCGGCACCTGAACCACCCGCCCCGGTGCTCCAGGCAGCTCACCGGCGACCACTTCGTCGTCGTCGCCGTAGACCCGCACCGTGCAGCCCTGCCACGGGTCGGGCCAGTCCCCCTCGGCCACGGACAGGGTGACCTTGCCGACACCGATGTCCTCGAGGTCGACCAAACCCGTGACCTGTGCCTGAGAGGCCTCATGTGCGCGCTGAACCACGGCGGCCATTACCTCATCTGACGTCGAACCCAGCAGGGCCAGTGCCGCCACTTCCGAGGAGGCCCGCAGCCAACGGGCGCGACGCTCCACCGCGGTGAACAGGCGCGCGTTCTCGATCGCTACTCCGGCTGCCCCCGCCAGGGCAACGACCAGCCGTTCGTCGCTTGCCGTGAACTCACCCCCGTCAGCCTTTTCGGTGAGATACAGGTTGCCGAAGACCTCGCCTCGGACCCGGATCGGGACCCCGAGAAACGTGTGCATCGGAGGATGTCCCGGAGGGAAACCCACTGAAGCAGGATGTGAGCTCAAGTCGGCCAACCGCAACGGGCGCGGCTCACGCACCAGCAGCCCCAAAATCCCATCGCCGCGGGGTGGCTCCCCCATCTGAGCCGCGAGCTCCTCAGTGATGCCCTCGACAATGAACTCCTCGATCTGGCCCTCGCGCCCGACGACTCCCAACGCGCCGTACCGTGCGTCGGCGACGTCCACCGCGGCCTTCACGATGCCCCTGAGCGTCTGCGCCAGCCCCGGATCACCGGCAATGCCGAGGAAGGCGTCGAGAAGCGCATCTGGGATGCTCGACCGCTCGCCTGCTTCGGGGATCACGGCGCCACTCTAGGGCGACCTATCTCGCTGATGCCTCCCCAACCGCTGCGGCGATCTCCTGCTCACGCATCCAGGTTCTGGCGTACCAGCCACCGCGTGCCACGAGCGCGCCGTGATCGCCCTCCTCAATCACGCGTCCGCCATCAAGAACCACGATGTGGTCGACGCCGGCGAGCGGCACGAGTCGATGACTGATCACGACGGTCGTGCGTCCGCCAGCCGCATCAAGAAGATCGGCCATGAGCACGTCGGCCGACACGGCGTCCAGGTGCTCGTCGGGTTCGTCCAGCACCACGATCGGGTGCTTGGCCAGCAAGAGGCGTGCCAGACCAAGCCGCTGCCGTTGACCGCCGGAGAGCTGGCGTCCATGCTCTCCGACCGGGGTATCGAGACCCCGGGGCAGGCGCTCGACCCAGGGCGACAAGCCCACGCGTCGCACTGCGTCATCGAGCGCCGCTCGGGAAGCCGTCGGCTCGGCGAGCAGAAGGTTCTCGGCCAGAGTCGTGTCGAAGAGATACGGGCGCTGCTCCAGCAGTCCGACGGTCGCGTGCCACTTCTCCTTGCTCAACGCGGCAGCATCCATCGTCCCGAGTCGGACCGTTCCGGCCTCAGCAGTCAGAAACCCTGCCAGCGTCATCGCCAGGGTCGACTTGCCCGAACCGCTGGGCCCGACCACTGCGACCCGACTGCCGTCGGGCACCCGAATGCTGACCTCGTGCAACGCGGGTCGTGCCGCCCCTGGCCACCGCACGGAGATGACGTCGGCTACCACGTCAGGAGCAAGCTCCTCCTGCATCGCGAGCGATGACGTGGCGTCAGGCGAGATGGACGCCGCAGGTACGGCATCAAGCAGCTCCCGGATTCGCGCCGTCGCCGCCGTCACAGCGCCCCATCGCCGAACGGCGTCGGGAAGAGGCGCGGTGACATCGATCGCCGCAAGGGGTGTCAGCACGACGACGGCAAGAAGGACGCCGTCGAGACCACCGCCCTGAACGCCGATCGTTCCGATCGTGAGACAGGCAAACACCGTCAGGCCCGCCACAAGTTGCCCAAGCGCCTGACTTGCTCCAGCACCTCTGGAGAGCTGTAGCTCAGCCTTCAGAAGCTGGTGGCGCTCTGCCCGTACCCGCTCGACGAAGGGCCCTGATGTGTCGGCCACCCACGTTTCGGGCAGCACCTCGAGGAGTTCGAGCACCTGCTCCGAATGCGCGGTGCGTCGCCCGGAGAGCGTCGTCTGAGCCTTGGCTCCAAGGGAAGCCACGATGCGAGGAACCAGCGCGATGTTGATCGACAGTCCGACTGCCAGCGCCAGGCCGACCCAAGGGTCGATGACGGCAAGTACCACGACAGACAATGCGCCGACGCCGGTCGCCACGGCGAACGGCGGAAAGACACGCAGATACGCGTCTGACACCGTCTCGACGTCGGTCGAGAACCGAGTAAGCACGTCTCCTGCAGTGCGGCCATCAATGCGAGCAGGCACAAGCGGCTTCACGCGTTCGTAGACGGCAACGCGGAGGTCAGACACCACCCGGAATGCAGCATCATGACCGACCAATCGCTCGCTGTACCGAGCGACAGCACGACTGATGCCGAAGAACCGCACCGCGACAATGGCCACCGTCAGCGTCAAGATCGGCGGCTGCTGGGACGCGCGCGCGATGAGGTACGCAGCTGTCCCCATCAGCGCCACACTGGCCGCCGCCGCAGCGGCTCCGAGCAACGCGGCGGCCACCAGCCGGCCACGCTGCGGGCGTGCGAGGTCGAAGAGCCAGCGAGCGTGTGAGTGGTCAGGCATCGCGACCGGCCCTTGGTGGTGGGGCAACGACGACGACCCGGTCGGCCTGATCAGCCAGAGCAGGACGATGAGCGACGACGACTACGGTCCGCTCGCCCCTGAGCGAGGATATGGCCGAGACCACGGTGCGTTCGGTACCACCGTCAAGCCCGGCCGTTGGCTCGTCGAGCACCGCCATCGGCGTCTGCCGCACGAAGACCCGGGCCAGTGCCAGGCGCTGTCGCTGCCCCACCGACAACCCCTCGCCACCCTCGCCAAGGGGGGTGTCGATTCCTTGTGGCAGCTCTGCCACGAAGTCGGCACCAGCCCGCTGGAGCGACCATTCCACCTCAGCATCGGACGCTGCCGGTGCGACCACCCGGACGTTCTCGGCGATGCTCCCACGCACGAAACCGGGGTGCTGTGGCATCCACGCGATTTGGCTCCGCCACGCAGCGGGAACCTCGGAGTCGCCGGCCCGCACCACACCTGACGTCGGTTCCACGATGCCGAGCAGGCACCCGAGCGCGGTGGACTTACCACCCCCACTCGGACCAACCAGGGCCAATGTCTCGCCGGGCTTCACGTCGAAGGTCGTGACGAGCGACGGGTCGACGCGTTCATCGTGCTGCACGGTGATGCCATCCAGCAGCAGCGTTCGGTGGCGCAGGTCGACAGTGCCATCGATGGGCTGAGCAGCGTCTACCTCGAGAATGCCAAAGAGCTCTTCGGCGGCAGCCAGACCGGCCTGGCTGGCGTGATAGTGCACCCCCACCTGGCGCAGTGGCAGGTATGCCTCTGGAGCGAGGACGAGAACGAAGAGCGCAGTCCTGAGGTCCAATCCACCACCGACGAGGCGGAGGCCGATCTCGACCGCAACGATTGCCACCGACAACGTGGCGAGCAGCTCCAAGGTGAAGGAGGAAAGAAACGAGATGCGAAGAACCCTCATCGTTCGGCGCCGGTAGCGCTCGCTCACTTCGGCAATGGCTACCGCCTGCCCGTCGGCTCGACCGAAGACCTTCAGGGTCACAAGACCTCGCAGGACGTCAAGGAAATGCCCGCCGAGGGTCTGCAGCGCGTTCCACTGCCGTCGCTGTTCCACTTGTGTCCGCCACCCGATCAGCACCATGAAGAGCGGGATCAGCGGAAGCGTGACCGCCACGATCACCGCACTCAGCGGGTCAGCAACCGCCAGCGCCGCCAACACCAGGACAGGCACGACGAGACTGGCGACGAGCTGAGGAAGGTAGCGAGCGAAGTACTCGTCGAGCGCGTCCAGACCCGACGAAAGCAGCACAACCAAACGCGAGCGGCGGGCCGAGACCAGCCAGCTCGGTCCCAGTGCTGCCACGTGGGCCACCAGCTCGTCTGCGAGCTCGGCCTTGACCAGGGCAGACGCTCTCGCCGACCAGCTCTCCTGCAGATACTGCGTCATCGCGCGCAAGGCAACGACTGCGAGCAGGGCTCCCAATGGCACGGTCAGCCCGGCGAGAGTCTCTCCGCTCTCGAAGACGGCAGTCACCGTGAAGGCGATCAGTCCAGCGAGGGCAATAGCGACGGCAGCCTGCACGACGGCCAGCAGGCCGAGACCGATCAGGAGCCCCCGAGTCGCCCTTGCATACCGCAACAGCCGTGGGTCAAAGGGGCGCATGGCCACTCAGTGTGCCCGGTCGGCCAGACGAGTCAGGCAGAGACCGACTCCGTCGTCGTCGCGGGCGCCGGCGGAAGGTCGTCGGTCCCGATGCGGCGGCGGAACACCCAGAACGTCCAGGCCTGGTACACCAGGACGACGGGAGTCATCACAAGCGCCACCCACGTCATCACCTTGAGGGTGTACGGCGTCGATGATGCGTTCGCGATCGTCAGGTTGTAGGCGGGGTCCGTACTGCTCGGCATGACGTTGGGGTAGAGCGTCATGAAGAGGGTGACGACAGCCAGTGCGATGGTCAGCCCCGTCAGGATGAACGCCCAGCCCTCCCGCTTGATCCGGTCAAAGGCGAGCGCCCCCAGCAGAGACGCGGCAGCAAGCGCGGCCGTGATCCACGTACCGACCTCACCTTGGCTGATCAGAGTCCAGCCGAGGAAAAGCACAGCCGCAACCGCTGTCGCCAGACCCACCTTGCCCACCAGGTCGTGGGCCTTGTCGCGCACCGAGCCTCTTGTCTTGAGAGCCAAGAATGTTGCACCGTGCGTGGTGAAGAGGCCAAGCGTGACGATGCCACCGAGCAGCGCGTAAGGATTGAGCAGGTTGAAGAACCCGCCTGTGTACGTGCCTTCGGCATCGATGGGCACACCGCGGACGATGTTGGCGAACGCAACACCCCACAGGATGGCCGGTACGAGCGAGCCGATGAAGATCGCCAGATCCCAACGGGACCGCCACTGCGCCGACTCCTGCTTGCCGCGGTACTCGAAGGCGACGCCACGGATGATCAAAGCGACAAGAATCAGCAGCAGCGGCAGGTAGAAACCACTGAAGAGGGTCGCGTACCACTCGGGGAAGGCGGCAAAGGTGGCGCCACCCGCGACCAGCAGCCACACCTCGTTGCCGTCCCACACGGGGCCGATCGTGTTGATCATCACGCGGCGTTCTTCCTCAGACTTGCCTATGACAGGCAGCAGGACACCGACACCGAAGTCGAATCCCTCAAGGAAGAAGTAGCCGATCCACAGAACAGCGATCAGCACGAACCAGAAGTCTGCGAGTTCCATGTCAGATTCTCCGCTCAGTACGCGAACGTCAGGGGCTTGTCGTTGTCGCGGTCGTCGTACGCCTCGTCGGCGTCCGCGGTGCTGATCTCGGGTGGACCGAGCTTGATGTACTTGATCATCAGTGCCACCTCGACGACGGCCAGTGCCCCGTAGAGCAGCGTGAGCACAATCATCGACGTCCAGACCTCGCCAGGGCTCGTCGCCAATGAGACGCCATTTGCCGTCAGCTGCAGTCCGTAGACCACCCACGGCTGACGCGCCATCTCGGTGAAGATCCAACCGAAGCTGTTGGCCAGCAACGGCAGGAAGATCGTCACGATTCCGATCGTGCCAATCCACCGTGAGGTGGGATTACGACCGCCCCGGAAGCCGATCAGCGACAACGCTGCGACCAATGCGGCCAGCGCTCCCCACCCGATCATGAAACGGAACGACCAGTAGGCGATCGGGATGTTCGGGGAGTAGTCGGCAGGACCGAACTGCTCCTCGAGGGAGGCTTGGATGTCGTTGATGCCCTCGACCTCTCCGCTGAACGAGTCGGTGGCGAGGAACGAGGCAAGACCAGGAATCTGGACCCGGAACGTCTCCTCTGAACCGTCCAGAGTCCCGAGGCTGAAGAGCGAGAAGCCCACGTTGTCGCCGGTCTCGTAGACCGCTTCGGCTGCGGCCATCTTCATCGGCTGCTGCTCGGTCATCACCTGAGCCTGGACATGCCCGGTGACCGCGACACCGACGAAGGCAATGATGACCGTCCAGGCTCCAAGTCTCATCGACGGTCGCATCACGTCGAGGTGGCGTTGGCGGACGAGGTGCCACAGGGCGATCCCCAGCATGAGCGAACCTGCGGTGACGAAGGCAGCCGTCAGGGTGTGGGCGAAGGTGACCAGCGACGTCTTCTGGAAGAGGACCTCAAAAATGTTGGTCAGCTCAGCACGTCCGGTTGGGTCGAGGGGAGAGAAGCCTTCATCGACGCGGTAGGCCACCGGGTGCTGCATCCACGAGTTCGCAGCCAGGATGAAGAACGCCGAGATATTGGTGCCGATCGCTGCCGCCCAGATCGTCGCCAGGTGCACCTTCTTCGGCAGGCGGTCCCAGCCGAAGATCCACAGCCCAAGGAACGTGGACTCCAGGAAGAACGCGATCAGCCCCTCCATGGCGAGGGGCGCACCAAAGATGTCGCCCACGAATCTCGAGTACTCACTCCAGTTCATCCCGAACTGAAACTCCTGGACGATCCCCGTCACCACACCCATGGCGAAGTTGATGAGGAAGATCTTTCCCCAGAACTTGGTCGCACGGAGATAGACGTCTTTCCCGGTCCGGTACCACGCGGTCTGCAGGCCCGCCACCAGCATGGCCAGACCGAGGGTGATGGGCACCATCAGGAAGTGGTAAACGGTGGTGATCGCAAACTGCCATCGGGCGAGCTCTAGGGCGTCCACGGGTCCCCTCACATCGAGAGTCGGTCAGGTGGAGACAGCATCACCGGGTGCCCTGGTGGGCGAGCAGGGTCCAAAGTCCCGGGTGCAGAACCGGGACCTTTGGCCCCACCCAAACCCCGGAGAATGGGGGCTCCCGGAGCATGTGAGAGTGGTCACATGGCAACCCCCGCACCACCCCTGACGCGATCGGCGTCAGCGCCGGCGGTGTGGAGCGCACTGGCGATCGTGTACGTCGTCTGGGGCTCGACCTATCTCGGCATTCGCATCGTCGTGGACGTCGCCCAGCAGCCGCCGCTCTTCCCCACGGGAATCCGCTTCCTCATCGCCGGATCGATCCTCGCCACGGCGGTGGCACTTCGAAAGGGCTGGCAGGCCTTCCGGGTTCCCCTGCGAACCGTCGTCGGAAGCGTCCTGCTCGGTTTCCTCTTTCTCTTCTGCGGCGTTGGCATGGTGAGCGTGGCCGAGCAGACGGTGACCTCGGGTCTGGCCGCACTCTTGGTGGCAGCCATGCCCTTGTGGGTGGTGCTCATGCGGGCAGGGATCGGACGAGAACGACCTGCCAACCTGACGTGGCTGGGCACCGCGGTCGGACTCGGCGGCATCGCCGTACTCGCCAGGCCGGACACCGAGGGCGACGTCGCCCTCTGGGGAGTACTCCTCGTGCTCTTCGCCACCGTCTGCTGGGCATTTGGGGTCTTCATCACCCCACGCCTGAGCCTTCCTGAGGACAACTTCGTGGGCGCCGTCTACGAGATGCTCGGCGGTGGCGTTGTCCTTCTGGTCGCCGGCACGGTCGTTGGCGAGTTCAGCGAGTTCAGCGTCAGCAATGTTCCTGCTGAGGGGTGGTGGGCCTTTCTCTACCTGACCTTGATCGGCTCGGTGATCGCCTTCTCCGCATTCGTGTGGCTGCTCGGTCACGCCCCACCGTCGTTGGTGACCACGTACGCCTACGTCAATCCGGTGGTGGCGGTCTTCCTCGGCTGGCTCATCCTGTCTGAGTCGGTCACCTTGCCCGTTGTCGTAGGCGGGTCGCTGGCCATTCTCGGCGTCGCCCTCGTGGTGCGCGGCGAACGGCCGGGTCCGACGTCAGAGCCCGAGGAAGTCGCCCAGCACGGCTAGCCACCGATCATTGGCGGCTCGCGGTCCGATGGTGATCCGCACTCCCTCTCCGGCGAAGGGCCGCACGACGACGCCGGCCACCGCTGTCGCTCGTGCGAACTCGTCGGTCCGCTCACCGAGTGGGAGCCAGACGAAGTTGCCCTCAGCAGCAGGGATCTCGTACCCCATCTCGGCGATGGCCTCGGCCACTCTCGACCGCTCCTGCACCAACACCTCTACCCGCCGCAGCAGCTCGACTTCGGCGCCGAGGGAGGCAATAGCAGCTTGCTCAGCCATCGCCGTGACGCCGAACGGGAGCTGAGCTTTGCGCAGCTCGGCGATGAGAGCGGCCGGACCAACCGCGTAGCCCACCCGCAAGCCCGCCAGCCCATACGCCTTCGAGAAGGTGCGCAGCACGACGACGTTGGGCCGGGAGACCGCTAGATCGAGTGCGTCCGGGGCTGCTGGGTCCCTGACGAACTCGACGTAGGCCTCGTCGACAGCAACAGTGACTGTCGACGGCACGCGTGCAAGAAACGCCTCCAGCGCCTCCCGACGCACCACCGGCCCCGTTGGGTTGTTGGGCGTGCACACCATGACCAGGCGCGTCCTCGACGTGACGGCATTCGCCATGGCCTCGAGATCGTGCGTGCCGTCCTGGCGCAGCGGAACGCGCACCAGGGTGGCGCCGGCCAACGCCGCCAGAATTGGGTAGGCCTCGAAGGAGCGCCAGGGGATCACGATCTCATCGCCGGGTCCCGTCATGGCGCTCATGAGCTGCGCCAACACGGCGACCGACCCGGTGCCGACCGAGATCTGACCGACGTCAACCGCTAGACGCTCTGCGAGGGCATCGAGCAGTCGTACCGTGCCGAAATCGGGATACCGATTCACCGATGCACCGGCGTCAGCGATTGCAGCCTCGACGCCGGGCAGGGGAGGAAAGGGGTTCTCGTTGCTCGACAGCTTCACGGCCCCTGGGGGAGCCGACCGCCCAGCCTGATAGGGCGGGATCGCCTCGAGGTCGGAGCGCGCACGCGGGGAGGAGGGCACACCCGAATCTAACGCCCCTAGGCTGCCCAGGTGACCGAGGCCGCCGCAGAGGTACCACCGCTAGGACGCGTCCGACGCGGTCAGCACCCCCATCGAACGCTGGGCTTCGCGCTGGCCATCGGAGGCGCACTGCTCTTCGCCGTGAATGGTTCGGTCTCGAAGATCACGCTCGAGGCAGGAGTCGACTCCCTCAGCCTGGTACTGCTGAGAAGTGCCGGCGCGGCCGGGTGCCTGCTGATTCTGGTGCTGGGAACAAAGCCCGGGCGCCTGCGTCTACGTCGAACAGAGATCCCCCTTCTCCTGGTGTACGGCCTTGTGGGCATCGCGATGGTGCAGTGGCTCTACTTCGTCGCTATCGCACGCCTGCCAGTGGGTGTGGCCCTCTTGCTGGAGTTCACCGGGCCGGTCCTTGTGGCGCTTTGGGCCCAGCTCGTTCAGAAGCAGCAGCTCGGACGGTCACTGTGGCTCGCATTGGCCCTTGCGCTTGGCGGACTAGCCATGGTTGCCCAGGTCTGGGATGGCCTCGCATTGGACACCGTCGGCGTGCTCGCCGGCTTCGGCGCCGCGATCGCACTCGCCACCTACTACATCGCGGGCAAGCACGCCTTGGTGTCACGGGACACCGTTTCCCTTGCGTTCTGGGCGTTCGCGGTCTCGACACTCTTCTGGTCCGTCGCCAAGCCATGGTGGACGGTGCCGTGGGACACGCTGGCTGCGAGCGTCACCCTGCCCGGATCACTCGATGGCTTCAGCGTCACCGGATGGGCACTGGTGGCCTGGGTCGTGGTGCTGGGCACGGTGGCGCCGTTTCTGATGGTGATCGGCGCGCTTCGTCACCTGGCCGCCCCTCAGGCGGGGGTCGCCGGCATGGTGGAACCGGTGCTCGCCGGTGCTGTCGCCTGGGTGTGGCTCGACGAGACACTCACGGTCATTCAGGTGCTGGGCAGCATCGTGGTGATCGCCGGCATCGCGGTTGCCCAGCGTGCCACCGCTGACCAGTCGTAGCAGCAGCCCTCGGCCTAGGCCCGCGAACCCTCGGCCGGGGCGAAGACGACGACGAGCGAGAGCCGCTCGGTGATGTCGACGAACCGGTGCTCCTCGCGAGCCGGCACGAAGATCACCGTGCCGGAGCTCACGTCGCACTCGCCGCTTGGCGTGACGAATCTGGCCCGGCCCGCCATGCACACATAGATCTCGTCCTCGGTGTGTGGCTCTTGCTCGTCACTCTCGCCCACCTCCAAGACGTAGAGGCCGGTCGAGATGTCGGCAGCGCGCTGGAACTCGACCCAGGGCTCAGTTCCGCGAACCACGTCTTGTGCAGCGACGGTGTATGCCTTCACTGGGTGCTCCTGTCTTCGATGACACGCTCTACTTCAGCGCTCGCGGCCCCGAGACCACCGAGGGTGAACTCATCGCGTGCCTGAAGTTCATGGGATGTTGGGTCGAAGTACAGCACGGAAAACATCAAGGGGGTGGGCTCTTCGTCTTCGAGCGCGCGCAGTCCGGCACCTCCGGTCGACCCCTGCACCAAGACAGTGGTGCCCATGTCCAACTGCCGATCCGCTCGCTCGTGGACGTGTCCTGCCAGGACCAGAGGAACAACTCCAGCCAGAGGATCAGCAGCCGTCGGGTCATGCACCAAGGCGAGATCGACCGGCTCGGACGATCGCGAGATCACCTCGGCGAGATCAGCGCCCGAGTCGACCACAGCTGCGTTCGCCGGCTGTGTGGTCTTGTCCGGAGTGAAACGGGGGTCGGCCGCGCCGGCAATCGTCAACCCGGCGACCTCTGTGACGCTGCCGTTGAGAACCGTGGCGTTGTCCATGGCTGCGATGGCGGCTGCCGTTGATGAGGAGTCATGGTTGCCGCGTATGTACACGTAAGGGGCGCCCAGCGTCTCGATGGGAGTGAGCAGACGATTCTCGAGGCTTGTGCCGTGATCGGCGATGTCTCCGGTGTCAAGGATGACGTCGATGTCGTACTGCTTGACCACAGATCTCAGAATGGGCCAGACGTTGGGATTGAGGTGGATGTCGGAGACGTGCAGTGCCCTGATGTCGTTCTCCGTGCCCCCCAGCTGCGGCAACGACTGCGCGGCCACCGACAGCTCGGCGACGTTGTTCACCAGATCTCCCAGCTGCTGTCCGTACTCCTCGAAGTTGCTGACGATGGTGCCCGCGTCGCCGACAACTCGCGGCACGAAGACCAGCAGTCCGGAGTAGCGGGGCTGGGCAAGGGCCCGCTCGTTCCAGGTGGCCGCCCCCGCCACTGCGCCAAGCACGAGCACACCTGCTGTTGCCGCAGCCGTGAGAACGGCGAACTTGGGACGGCGCCAGACAAGGAGCACAGCAACAGCCGCGCCCAGCACAGCGACGATCACTGCCTGCACGTAGGCCCGCACCAGCAGACCTCGCACCTGGTCGGGCACCCGCTCGAGCTCGGCCCTCGACGCGTAGCCGGACAGAGCACCGTGTGTGACGTCGGTGTCCAGCGACTCGACCTGAGCGTGCAGCGCAAGAGGTCCGTCATGAGTGTCCAGCTCGATGGTCCCCAGGGGAGGGACATCAATGACGGTGTCACCGCTCCACGAAAGAGCGACCTCGGACTCCACCGTCAGGGGCCCCACGACGTCGCTTCGCTGGGCTCCCAGGGTCAGTCCCACCCAGGCACCAAACAGCGCCACCACCAACAGGCCGGCCACCAACCCGACATGACGCCACGTGAGCTCTTTGCGCAGCGTCGACAGCATCCGCTTGCGCACGGGACCACCACCTCGACTCGAGTCAACCTCTATTGTCGAGGGCTTCGGGAGTGACCTTGACCGACTACTCGGGCACACCCCAGTTGAATCGATGTGTGTGGATGTCGAAGTAGACGAAGGACTCAGTACCGCTGACACCGTCGATCTGCTTGAGTCGGCCGTTGACCACCTCGAACAGCTGATCCATGTCGGCACACACGATCTCGGCGAACAGGTCGAACGATCCCGACGTGAGGACCACGTAGATCACGGCGTCGATAGCACCTACGGCATCAGCTACCGAACGAATGTCGCCGTCGACCTCGATTCCCACCATCGCCATGACCGGCAGACCCAGCTTGAGTGGATCAGTGACGGCCACGACCTGCAGCAGTCCCGTCTCCTTGAGACGCTGCATGCGCTGTCGCACGGCAGGTGCGGAGAGCCCAACCTCGGAGGCGAGGTCGGCATACGACGCCCGGCCGTCGCTCTGGAGCTGCCGGATGATCGCTCGGTCGATCGCGTCGATCGGTACTTGCTGACTCATCAGCCGTAGAGCTCGCTGATCGCCTGGCCAAAGACTTCTGTGTGAAGGTCGACATCGGCCTTCGTCGTCGTGGGGCACATCAGGGCCATGTTGTGGAAGGGCGTCATGAGAACCCCGCGATTGAGCGTGTACAGGTGCATGTACTCGTCACAATCGTCGTCGCCCGCTGCGTTCGACTCGGTGCCGTTCACCGGAGCCGGCCTCGCGAAGCGGTACTCGGCCCTCGCTCCGAGCTGGCTGATGGTCCAGGGGACGTCGACAGCGTCCAGCACCTGCTGGACCCCTTCGGTGAACGTGGTGGCGAGCACGATCATCTCGCCGAACGCTTCATCGGTGAGCACCTCGCCCAGCGTGGCCCGCGCCGCCGCCATCGAGAGCGCGTTGCCGGCGAGCGTTCCCCCGACGCCTCCGACATCGACAAGGTCGGCCTCCGGATGCGCGTTGATGCGGTCGGCCAGCTTCTGGCTGATCCCGTAGGTACCGATGGGGATACCACCAGCGATCGACTTACCGATCACGACGATATCCGGATCGAGCCCCTCGGCCTTCGTCATGCCACCGGGCCCTGCGCTGAAGGTGTGCGTCTCGTCGATCAGCAGGAGCGCGTCGTACTTGGTGCACAGCGCGCGTAGTCCCTCGAGGAAGCCGGGCTCGGGCAGCACGATGCCGATGTTCGTCAAGGCCGGCTCGGTGATCACCACTGCGACGTCACCGTGGGCGAGCGCTCGCTCGACTGAATCCAGATCGTTGAACTCCGCGACGCGAGTGGTCTGCGCCGGGTCGACCTGCGGGCCGACGTTGCCGGGACGGGGGATCGTCTCACCGTCGGGGCCGATCACGACCACGGTCTCGTCGACGCTTCCGTGGTAGCAGTACGAGAAGGCAAGAACCTTGGACCTTCCGGTGGCCAATCTGGCAAGGCGCAGCGCCCAGCGGTTGGCATCAGTGGCGGTCAGCGCGAACGACCAGAGCGGAAGCCCGAAGCGGCGAGTGAGCTCAGCCCCCACCCATGCTGCATCCTCGCTCGGGAGCATGGTCGTCAAGCCACCCTTGGGGCCGATCCGGTCGTTGATCGCGCGTACGGTGGCATCGGGGGAGTGCCCGGCCATGGCGCCGGTGTCGCCCAGGGCGAAGTCGACGTAGGTGTGCCCGTCGATGTCACTGATGCGGTTGCCGTGCGCCTCGTCGAGATAGAGGGGGAACCCTCCGGACCACTTGGTCATCCATGTCATCGGAACTCCGCCGAAGAGGTTCGCGTGCGCGGCCCCGAAAGCTGCCTTGCTGCGTGGATTGTTGGTGGCGTACGTGGCGCGTTCACGCGCGATCAGGCCGGCAAGTCGAGAGCGGTCAAGAGCAGTCATGGCAACCCCGCGGAAGGAGAGTGTTCAGAAGAGACCTCGTCACCATACGTTGTTTTCAATCGTTGAACAAGGCTTCTTCTTTGATTTCGATCGCCACGAACGATCCATGGGTTCTGAAGCCGTGTCGGCCTTGCCGCTTGGGAGCCACCCTGCCAGCATCGCTGCTCGTGTCCGACCTGACCGTCATCTTCGTCTGTATGGGCAACATCTGTCGATCCCCCATGGCCGCGTCCGTGACGCGCAGCGAGTTGGAGCGGGTGGGTCTTACTCACGTCCGAGTGAGCAGCGCGGGCACCGGCGGCTGGCACGTGGGCGACCCCGCCGACCGCAGGGCACGAGCCGCACTCATCCGACGGGGTTACGCCGACGACCACGCCGCCCAGCAGTTCGAGCCGACCTGGTTCAACGACTACGACCTGGTGGTCGCGATGGATCGCGACAACCTGCGCGACCTTCGCCGACTGGCGCCTACCCGGACCCACGCCGACACCGTTCGACTCCTGCGCGAGTTCGATCCAGATGCCGAGTCCGTCGATGTGCCCGATCCGTACTACGGCGCGTCCACTGACTTCGATCTCGTCCTGGACCAGCTCGAGCCCGCCTGTCGCGGACTCGTCACCCACCTGCAGGGGACCACGAGCGCCGGGCTTTCCTGACCCGGCTTCCCCGCAGCGCAGGTCCCTGGTGAGGCGCAGGGGCTGCCCGATACCTTCACCCCATGGACAAGCCCCCTCCCTTTGAACCCCTCGACGAAGACTGGGACCGTGCCCTGGTCGTGGTCGCTCACCCTGACGACATGGAGTACGGCGGTGCGGCCGCCATCGCCAAGTTCACCTCCCAGGGCA
Organism: uncultured Actinomycetota bacterium; assembly: GCA_963824605.1. Taxonomy (GTDB): domain Bacteria; phylum Actinomycetota; class Actinomycetes; order JAHEKZ01; family JAHEKZ01; genus JAHEKZ01. Next base: position 209,493 of record CAWGPZ010000004.1, read on the forward strand.
AGCAAGTGGTCTACAGCCTGATCACCAGCGGTGAAGCAGGTATCGACGGTCTGCCTCCTGACGAGTGTGCCCCGGTTCGTGAGGCCGAGCAGCGTGCCGCCTGCCATGCGGTCGGCGTCAGCGAGGTCGACTTCCTTCACTTCCCGGATGGAACGCTCGAGTACGGGTTGCCACTGCGCTACGCCATCGCCGCATCGATTCGGCGACACCGTCCGGAGATCGTCATCACCACCAACTTCCGGGAAACGTACGGCGGCGTGATGCTGAATCAGGCCGACCACATCGCTGGGGGCCGCGCGACGCTCGACGCGGCCCGGGACGCCGGTAACCGTTGGGTGTTCCAGGACCTGCTTGCCGCCGGGCTGGAGCCGTGGCCCGGAGTCCGTCAGGTCTGGGCGGCCGGGTCACCAGATGGTCGCCATGCGGTCGACGTCACCGATTCGTTCGAGGCCGGTCTCGCGTCGCTCCGCGAGCACCGCGCCTACCTCGACGGCTTGGGTCCAGAGGCTCCCGACCCCTCCGAGATGCTCGAAGGCATGGCCCGCCAGGCCGGGACCCAGCTCGGGGTCGCCATGGCAGTGTCGATGGAAGTCTTCCCGCTGCAACTGCTCTAGCCCATGGCCGCGTTGCCGATCACGAGGATTTCGCCGGGCAGGTGGCCCGGGTTGTCATGCAGCAACGGTCAGGAGGGCTACGTCGGTAACCGCCGACACCATGACAAGAGCGAAGACGGGACGACCCATCCGGTGGGCGATCACAAGTGCTGACCCGGCGATCAGGGGCAACGCCACCGCGGCGATGGCTGCGAAGCGTGCCCACCCACTGAGGCCCAGCTGAGTCAACAGCAGAACCCCGGCACCACCGAGTACCACCAGCGAGATGACCACCGACGGCCGAGCGCCGAAGCGCTGCGGCAGCCCGAGCACGCCGGCCGCTCTGTCTTGGTCTATGTCAGGGGCGGCGTTGGCAAAGTGCGCCGCCACGCCCAGCAGGCCGCCGGCTACCGCCATCCACCACGGGACAGCCACACCAGAGACACCCACCGCGTAGAGCGGGAGCGAGGCGAAGCCCAAGAAGTACGGTAGCGGTGACCACGGAGTCGACTTCAGAACCAGGTTGTAGGTCCAACCAGACGTCACCAGCACCATGTGCCACGTACCCACCCACCCAGCCAGAAACGACAGCGGCACAGCAACAGCGGCTGAGGCCAGGGCGGCCGCGCGCAGAGTCGTTGCCGCAACGTCGCCCTGTGCCGCGGGCTTGTCGAGCCGTCCGGCCGCAGAGTCACGCGCGGCGTCCCACCAGTCATTCGACCAGCCGATCGACACCTGGCCAACGAGCACCGTCGTCCCCACGACGGCCAGCCACACGACCTCGAGCCCAGCCGAGAGACCGAGCATCACGGCGATCGTCGTGACCGCGACCGTGGGGCCCGGATGGCAGGCCCGGACGAGCGGCACGATGGCCCCGCTCTGGCGGTCACTCACTGTTGGGGCCCAGCCTTTCCGAGCGCATGAGGCGCTGCCTCCACACTACGGCGCAGAGTCCTCGCTCCCCCACCATCAGGCGACATAGGCTGGCGTCATGCCGCTCGAGGTCAGGCCCGCGACCGCGGAGCGCTTCGGCGACCTCGAGACGGTCCTGGGTCCGAAGGACCCAGAGGCTCCCGCTTGTTGGTGCCTGTCCTACCGCGTGAGCAGTGGCGACCAGCGACTCAAGGACGGAACCAGCCGGAGGGCCGTCATGCGCGAGCTCTGCTCGGCACCCGTGCCACCTGGTGTGCTCGCGTACCTCGGGGGCGAGGTCGTGGGCTGGTGCTCGGTGAGTCCGCGCAGCAGCTACCACCGACTGGTGCACTCGCGCGTGATTCCCACAGTCGACGACCAGCCAGTGTGGAGCGTGGCCTGCTTCGTGGTTCGGCCCGGCTTCCGTCGTCAGGGCGTGGCCGTGGGACTCCTCGAGGGGGCCGTTGCCTTCGCACGAGACAAGGGGGCGACGATCCTCGAGGGCTACCCGGCCGACAACGCGGGCAAGCGGCTGAGCGGGGCCTTCGCCTACACCGGAACCCGCTCACTCTTCGAACGGGTGGGTTTCGCCGTGGTCGCGAACACGACAAGCAGGACAGGGGGCGTGCCGCGGGTGGTGATGAGACGTGACATCGGGTGAGCGTTCCGCGAGGACGCCGGTCAGCCGTGCGCCATGTCGACGAAGCGTGAGTAGTGACCCTGGAACGCCACGGTGATGGTGGCCGTGGGGCCATTGCGGTGCTTGGCAACGATGAAGTCGGCCTCACCCGCGCGCGGAGACTCACGCTCATAGGCATCCTCGCGGTGGAGCAGGATGACCATGTCTGAGTCTTGCTCGATCGAGCCGGACTCACGCAGGTCGGAGAGCATCGGCTTCTTGTCGGTGCGCTGCTCCGGCCCACGGTTGAGCTGGCTGAGGGCCACCACCGGCACCTCGAGCTCCTTGGCGAGCAGCTTGAGGGCACGCGAGAACTCAGCCACCTCTTGCTGGCGACTCTCGACACGCTTGCCGCTGCTCATCAGCTGCAGGTAGTCGACGACGACCAGCTTGAGGTCGTGGCGCTGCTTCAGCCGTCGACACTTGGCTCTGATCTCCATCATCGTCATGTTCGGACTGTCGTCGATGAAGAGCGGCGCGCTGGCCACCTCGGACATCTTGCGTGCAAGCTTGGTCCAGTCGTCGTCGCCGAGTCCGCCGGTGCGCATGTGGTGCAGACCTACCCGCGCCTCGGCCGAGAGCAGACGCATGGTGATTTCTTGGCGCGTCATCTCGAGCGAGAAGATGACGCTGGTGAGTCCGCCCTTGATGGACGCCGCACGGGCGAAGTCGAGCGCCAGCGTGGACTTACCCAGACCGGGCCGGGCCGCCACCACGACGAGCTGTCCGGGGTGCAGGCCGTTCGTCAAGGCGTCGAGATCGGTGAAGCCGGTCGGGACCCCCACCATCGTGCCGCCTCTGGAACCAATCGCCTCGATCTCGTCGAGCGTGCCCTCCATGATCTCGGCCAGCGGCGCGTAGTCCTCGCTGGTGCGGCGCTCGGTGACTTGGTAGATCTCTGCCTGAGCGCGGTCGACGACCTCGTCGACCTCGCCGGTGTCGGCGTATCCCATCTGCGTGATGCGGGTGCCGGCCTCGACGAGGCGGCGCAGAATCGCGCGCTCAGACACGATCCGGGCGTAGTAGCCGGCGTTCGCCGCCGTTGGCACGGACGAAATCAGCGTGTGCAGATATGGGGCGCCGCCGACACGTCCGAGCTCGCCACGCTTGGTCAGCTCACCGGAGAGTGTGATGGCGTCGGCTGGTTCACCACGTCCGTAGAGGTCGAGGATCGCCTCATAGATGGTCTGGTGGGCGGGCTTGTAGAAGTCTCCGCCACGGAGACTCTCGACGACGTCGGCGATCGCGTCCTTGGAGAGCAGCATGCCGCCAAGCACGCTCTGCTCGGCTTCAAGATCTTGTGGAGGGGTGCGGTCAAAGGAGGTGAAGGACGTGTCCTGCTCTCGTCGGCCTGGCAACTCAGCGACCGTCACCGGCGACCTCGCTCTCGGTTAGATCTGGCTGCTGGATGGCGTACGCGGCGTTGCAGGCGCTGATTGGCCAACGGCCCCCGCGACGCCAAGGGACGTTCTACCGGGACGGTCTGACAGTCCCCAAACTGGCCTGTGGACGAACCTGTTGACAACCTGCCGAATCCTGGGGAAATCCCGCCGCAGAACGGGGAAGCACCTGGGGACGCCGCTGGGGATCGTTGAGCGCCTCGGCGACACCCCGAGGCTGACCTGCACGATCGGTATCCACCCCTGTGGACAGAAGATCGAAACCCACATTCTCACATGCTGGACACCCCGGGTGGCCGGGAGGCAGAACGCGGGAGTGAGCGCCAGGTGAGGCGTTCACTCCCGCGTTCTGGGAGAGCGGTGATCAGGCAGAGGCGATGACGTTGACCTCGACGTCGGCGTCAACCTCGGGGTGGAGCGCCACAGTGACCTGGTGGGCGCCCACCGACTTGATCGGTGCGGCGACCTGCACCGACCGCTTGTCGAGGGTCGGTCCGCCGGCTGCGGAGACGGCCCCGACGATGTCAGCGGGGGTAACAGCGCCGAAGAGGCGTCCGGCGTCGCCTGCCTTGACCTCAAGGGTCACCGACAGTGCGGCCAGTTGTGCCTTGACCTCGTTGGCGTGACCCAGGTCGTGGATCGCCCTGGTGTCGCGCGAGCGCTTGATCGTGGTGATCTGCTTCTCGCCACCGCGCGACCATGGCAGCGCCAGGCCGCGGGGAAGCAGGAAGTTGCGGCCGTAGCCGTCCTTGACCTCAACGACCTCGCCCGGGGCACCGAGTCCGTTGACGTCCTGGGTGAGGATGAGTTTCATCTCGTAACCCTTTCTTGAGCGTCTCGACGTTGTCAGCGGGCCGTTGACGAGTACGGCATCAGGGCCATCTCGCGGCTGTTCTTGATCGCCATTGCGATGTCGCGCTGATGCTGCGTGCAGTTGCCGGTCACGCGGCGAGCGCGGATCTTGCCACGGTCTGAGACGAACTTGCGCAGCAAGGTGGTGTCTTTGTAGTCGATCGTCTGCGGGTTCTTCTTACAGAACTGGCAGACCTTCTTCTTTGGCTTCCGAAGCGGAGGCTTGGCCATCGTGGTGCTCCTGTGTGTTCAGGGCCCCGCAGCTGCGGGGATGGGGTGAATGGGGATGAGGCCCGAAAGGGGGTTCAGAAGGGTGGCTCGTCGTCGGCTGGCGCCGCGGACGCCCACGGGTCAGGGGCAGGTGCGGATGGCTGCGAACCTCCGCCGCCACCGCCGAAGCCGCCACCACCGCGCCACCGCGAGTGACCTTGGTGACCTTGGCGGTTGCGTACTTGAGCGACGGGCCCACCTCATCGACATCAAGCTCGTACACGGTGCGCTTCTCGCCCTCGCGGGTCTCGTACGACCGCTGCTTGAGGCGGCCCTGCACGATGACACGAGCACCCTTGGTGAGGGTCTCGGCGACATTCTCAGCGGCCTGGCGCCAGATCGAGCAGCGCAGGAAGAGGGCGTCGCCGTCTTTCCAGTCGTTGGTGTTCTTGTCGAAGAAGCGCGGGGTCGACGCCACCGTGAAGTTGGCAACGGCCGCGCCGGACGATGTGAACCGCAGCTCGGGGTCGTCGGTCAGGTTGCCGACGACTGTGATGACGGTATCTCCGGCCATGACGCCTACTTCCCGTCCTTGCGGACGACCTTGGTCCGCAGCACGGTCTCGGTGAGGTTCAGCTGGCGGTCGAGCTCTTTGACCGTGTCGGGCTGAGCCTGCATGTCGACGACGGCATAGATGCCATCGCTCTTCTTGGCGATCTCGTGCGCGAGACGCCGACGTCCCCAGATGTCGACCTTGTCGACGGTGCCACCGTCATTGCGGATGACATTGAGGAACTGCTCAAGTGACGGAGCGACGGTGCGCTCTTCGACATCGGGGTCAAGAATGACCATCAGTTCGTACTGACGCATGCGTTCTCCACCTCCTTCGGACTCGAAGCGGCCACGGACGTTCCGTGACAGGAGGGCTATGCGATCGTTGCTGCTCAGCGAGCGCGGATGCCCGGGAACAGCCTGGCAAGGGTACCGGGCGGAGGGGCGTCCGACGAAATCGGCTGTGGACCGGTCCACTCCCACGCTGCTGTGGACGGACCCGCATAGGCTGGCACGGTGCGTATAGCCACCTGGAACGTCAACTCGATCACTGCTCGCCTGCCGCGAGTCATCGACTGGCTGCACGAAACCGGCACCGACGTCCTCTGTCTGCAGGAAACCAAGGTGGCGGCCGACAAGTTCCCTTCCGACGCCTTCGGCGACATCGGCTACGAGGTGGCCCACCACGGTCAGGGCCGCTGGAACGGCGTCGCCGTGATCAGCCGGGTTGGAATCACCGACATCGAGCGGGGGTTTGCCTCTGACCCAGGTTTTCCGGATGCCGCAACCCTGGAGGCCCGCGCCATCGCTGCCACGTGTGGCGGTGTCCGCGTCTGGTCGCTGTACGTACCGAACGGTCGGACTCCCGACGATCCGCACTACGCCTACAAGCTGGCTTGGTTCGCTGCGCTCACCGCCCATCTGGGACCGCAGGTCTCCGCACCGACACCCCTGGCCGTCGTCGGTGACTTCAACGTCGCCCCCACTGACGACGATGTGTGGGATCCAGCCACCTTCGTTGATGCCACGCACGTGACGGACGCCGAGCGCTCTGCGTTCAAGGCGGTCACGTCGCTGGGGTTGGATGACGTCTTCCCGAGGGCGCTCAAGGGCGACCACCCCTTCACCTTCTGGGACTACCGTGACGGCGCCTTTCATCGTGGCATGGGTATGCGGATCGACTTCGTCCTGGCCAACGAGACTCTGAGGCGCGCGGTGACCGACGCATACGTCGACCGCGAGGCGCGAAAAGGCAAAGGCGCCAGCGACCACGCACCAATCGTGGTCGACCTCGATCTCTGAGGATGCCTGGTCGGTGCCCCGAGGGGGCACCGACTCCCGCACTAGGCTGACCGCCGTGAACCAGTCCCTCGTGGTCCGCCCGATCACTGCGGAGGAGCATCTCGCCGTGGTCACCGACCGCAGCGGCTCGTTCCTGCAGACTCCTGCCTGGGGTGAGGTGAAGTCCGACTGGACGCACGAGAGCCTGGGGTGGTTCGAAGGAGCCGACCTTGTCGGCGCCGCCCTCGTTCTCTACCGCACGGTGCCACGCACTCGTCGTTCTCTGGCCTATCTGCCCGAGGGTCCAGTCGTTGACTGGAGCCGGTACCGGACAACCAGCATCACCACACCCCTCCTGGAGCATCTTCGGGGCCACAAGGTCTTCTCGGTCAAGATGGGTCCTCCCGTCGAGTCCCGGCGCTGGAAGGCCAGCACCCTCAAGGCCGGAATCGCCGATGACGCATCGCAACGGCTCTCCGACCTGATGCCCGACTCCACCTCGGACACCGCCGATCACGTGGTCGCTGCCCTCACCGCGGGAGGGTGGACGCGCCAGAGCTCCGGTACCGGCTTCGGTGACTTCCAACCTCGATACGTCTTTCAGGTGCCGTTGGCCGACCGAACGCTGGACGACATCTTCAGTGGCTTCAACCAGCTGTGGCGACGAAACGTACGCAAGGCGCAGAAGGCGGGTGTCGAGGTGCGCCTGGGGGAGGCCGACGACCTCCCGGCCTTCCACGCGGTCTATGTCGAGACAGCTGAGCGCGACGGCTTCACCCCACGTCCGCTCAGCTACTTCCAGCGGATGTGGAAGGCCATGCGCACCGAGGGGGGCGACGACCGACTTCGCCTCTACCTGGCCAGCCACGACGGACGACTGCTCGCGGCCACAACTTGGGTCCGAGTGGGCGCCCATGTCTGGTACAGCTACGGCGCATCCTCGAACGAGGGCCGCCAGCTGCGGCCGAGCAATGCCATCCAGTGGCGCATGATCGAAGACGCCCATGCCGCGGGTGCCAGCGTGTACGACCTCCGAGGCATCACCGACACCCTCGACACCAACGACCCGCTCTTCGGACTCATCCAGTTCAAGGTGGGAACGGGAGGCGAGGCCGTCGAGTACGTGGGTGAATGGGACTATCCAGTGAACCGCTTGCTCCACAAGGCCTTCACCTACTACCTGGGACGCCGCTAGTCGTGTTCTCTCTGCACATCGAGGCAGCGCCGTGGCGCGCCCACGCGAAGGCGCTCACCGAGCAGCTCCCCACGATCGTGCCGGTCGCCAAGGGCAACGGCTACGGATTCGGGCTCACCATGCTCGGCGGCGAGGCACAGCGACTCGGATGCGACACGATCGCCGTCGGCACCCTCGACGAGGCTCCCATGGTCCACGAGGCGTTCCGCGGCGACGTTCTCGTGCTCACACCCTGGCATCCGGCGATCGACCCGGAGCCGGACGATGACAACCGGCTTGTTCTCACAGCCTCTTCACTCGAAGCGGTGCGGGCACTTGCGGGTCACGGTCGGCGCGTGGTGGTCGAGCTGCTCACGTCCATGCGCCGCTTCGGACTCGACGAAGATGCGATCGCCGTCGCCGTTCCCGACATCCGACGCCTCAACCTGTCAGGCTTTGCCCTCCACCTTCCGATCGACGACGGCGAGCTCTCGCGCGTCGACGAGATCAGCAGCTGGGTGACGACGCTGCGCCGTCACCGCCTACCCACAGACACCCTGTGGGTCAGCCATGTGTCCGACGCCGAGCTGGCCACCTTGCACCGACGCCACCCACAGACGGTGTTTCGGCCACGCATCGGCACCGCGCTCTGGCTCGGAGCTCGCGATACCTACCGGGCGCGCGGCACGGTGCTCGCCTCACATGTCGTCCGACGTGGTCAGCGGTTCGGCTACCGGCAACGACGTGCCACGGGTGACGGGCACCTGCTCATCATCGGAGGGGGGACGTCACACGGTGTCGCCCTCTCCGCTCCGCGCTCCGTTGCCGGCGCACTGCCCCGGATCAAGCTCGTCGCCGAAGGTGGACTCGAGGCGGGTGGTCGCGCGCTCTCCCCGTTCCACGTCGGGGACCGGCGCCGGTGGTTCGCAGAACCACCCCACATGCAGGTCTCGATGGTCTGGCTCCCTTCCGGTGTCAGCGCACCGGTCATCGGCGACTCCGTCGCCGTCGACGTTCGCATGACCACCGCCACCTTTGATCGCGTCGTCCTGCACTGAGCCGTGAGGTAAGCTTGACGAGCCGTCAGTGGGGCAATCGGAGGGGTCACGATGCGGCTCAGACCCGGCACCTCCCGTGACGTCACTACCTTCACACAGCTCTCGAACGCCCATAGCCAGTGGCTTCGCGGTGAGGACGCCTGGCAGGAAGACGAGCTCGCCGCGATTCTGATCAGCGCTACCGGCGAACCCGCTGACAACGACCGCTACCTCGAGGTGGGCGGCGAGACGATCGCGGCGGTGCATGTGCACCTCAGTGAACCCTTCGCCAAAGGCACCATCACGCTCGCTCTGCCCCCCGTCAAGGGCCGTGCCGACCATGCCCGCACCCTGATCGGCGCGGCCGAGCGCATCGTTCGGAGCAGCAACTACACCGTGCCCAACACGGCCCTGCAGATCGACGTTCACCGTGAGGATGCAGAGATCCTCGCGGTGGCAGAGGACCTGGGTTACCGGGTCGTTCAGAAGATGACCACCCTGGAGGGTGACATCCTCGATGCGCCGGCGCCCCTGTGGCCTTCCGACGTCCAGGTCTCGACCTTCAGCGTGACGCACGACCTCAGCGACGGCTACACAGTCATCAAGGAAGCCTTCGTCCCGAAGCTGGGCGGCTGGCACCTCGCACAGGACGACTACGAGTACAGCGTGCAGAACGATCCCACTGCCCTTCCTGGAATCTCGGTCATCGTGCGCGACTCCGAGGGCCCCGTAGCGATCGCCTTGAACTTCCTCGACACCACCAGGTCAAACACCGGCCTGACCGGGTCTTTCGGCGTCTGCGAGCGGTGGCGTCATCAAGGCCTAGGTCATGCACTGCTCCTCGAGTCGTTCGACCGCTTCCGCAGCCGGGGCTGGTCTCACGCCCGGTTGGCGACCGTGCTCGGAATGGATCTTGACGACACCGACTACTCGCTCTACACCGACGTAGGGATGCGCCCGATCTTTGAAGATCTAGTCCTTGCCAAGGGCGAGATGCCGCGGCCCTGAGCCTTCGCCCGGGGGCCCTTCGCCAACCGCCGATGATCTGCGGTGCAGGGCCACCCGGTCAGGACAGCCGTCGAGCACGCCGCCGCCCGGATCGTCCTCGCCCAGACTGCTCCGCACCGGGTCGCGTGCCGGGCGAAACACGTCGCGAATCACGAAGCCACCGAAGGCCAGCGTTGCGCAGACATGAAGACCGATGGCAGCCCAGTAGTAGCTCTCCGGCAAGCCCTTCTCCGGAGTTGTCTGCCCGATGATGTACCACCAGACAGCAAAGAAGTAGACGACTTCAGCCGCCTGCCACCAGAGGAAGTCACGCCAACGTGGGCGAGCCAGCACGGCCAGAGGGATCAACCACACCACGAACTGCGGCGAGTAGACCTTGTTGGTGATGGCGAAGGCAGCAACTGTCAAGAAGACCACCTGATGGAGCCGCGGGCGCTGAGGCGCCGCCAGGATGAGCAGACCGATCCCCACGCAGAACGCGAGGAAGACTCCGGTGGCCCACAGATTGAGCTGCTCAATGGGTGGGTCGATGGAGAACGCGTCCCTCGCGACCAGCCACGGTGACCCGTAGTCGGCTCCCCGCTCGGAGGAGAACCGATAGAACCTGGCCCACCCGTCGAACCTGGCCAGCATGATCGGCACGTTCGCGGCGAGCCACATCACGGCAGCTGCGCCGAAGGTGAGGCCCCAGTAGCGCAGACGCCCGGCACGCAGGCAGAGGACGAAGAGCGGCCCCAGCACCAGAAGCGGATAGAACTTGAAGGACGCTCCGAGCCCGATGAGCAGCCCGGCGAGAACGGGGTAGCGGCGTGCCCAGGCCAACAACGCCAACGCGACGGCGGCGACCGCCCACAGATCCCAGTTGACCGTCGATGCCAGAACCATGCCCGGGGCCACCGCGACCATTGCGGCGTCCCAGGGGCGTCGCCGGACCGTCAGCGCGGTGGCCCATACCGTCAGCGCCAGAAGCAACGCGATCAAGATGGAGTTGATGGCGTAGTACACCCGCATGCGGGTTGCTTCGCTCCAGTCGTCACTGATCGGCAGCGCGGTCGCGTACATGACGGCGCCGGTAAGTACCGGGTACTCGACCTCTGAGTCTCCAGTGGTGGCCGGGTCTTCGACGTACGGGATGACGCCTTCATCTATTCCGCGACCGGTGTACAGCAACGGGATGTCGCTGTAGCACCCCCTCGTGAAGATCTCGTACCCGTCTCCCCACGCCTTCGTCGAGCAAGGAGTGTCAATCGCAGCGCCGAACGCTGAGGCGCAGATCGCAAAGAGCAGCATGATGCGCAGCGGGCTCCACCACGCACGCGTGGGATTCGCATGGCGACCCATGGGGCCGCCGATGGCCAGACTCGCACCGGCCGCCATCGAGTCGTCCCGCGAGGGCAGGACGATCTCTTCAGACGTTGGCACGACCGACATTGTGCCGTGCTCCACGCGCACCAGGCGCACCCACGCTCAGCCCCCTAGGGATTCGCACCCCCACCGCCCTGGTTCTGATCCGATGGCGAAGGTGAGGCAGACGAGGACGTCGGCGTCGGCGTCGACGTCTTGGTGGGCTTCGGTGCGGACGTCGTCGGAGAGGGCGAGGGTGAGGACGTCGTCGGAGAGGGCGTGGGGCTCGCGGTTGGGCTCGGGGACGTCGTCGGTATCGGCCTCCCTGGGAAGTCGACAATCTCTTCGCCGAGGAGAGCCGCCGCGGTGTAGGCGGTCCAGATCTGAGTGGGGAATCCGGCACCGGTGAAGACCGGTTGGTAGGCGACCCCGTTGAGCGGGGCCAGCTTGTCCTTGCCTAGCTCACGGTGAAAGGCCACCGCGGTGACGAGCTGGGGGGTATACCCCACGAACCAGGCCGTCTTGCCCTCGTGGTTGCCCGTCTTGCCGGCGGCCGGTCGTCCGAGATTGGACGCGTACGCACCGGTACCACCCGAGACGACTGACGCCAGGTCGTACGTCACCTCATTCGCGATATCCGAGGGAAATCCCCGCTGCTCCTGGACTTCAGACTCGTAGAGCACATTGTCGTCGGAGTCCGTCACCTGCTGAACGGTGTAGGGCGCAGTGGCGACGCCCTCGTTGGCGAACGTGCCGTACGCACTCGCCATTGCCAGCGGTGAGTAGGCAGCCGAGCCGAGGGTGATCTGCAGGCTGACGTCGAGCGATCGCGTTGCTAGGCCCGCCTCTTTGGCTGCCTCAGCAACCTCGTCGGCACCCATCTGCTGGGTGACGTCGAGGAACGCGGTGTTCACCGACTGCTGGGTGGCGTACTGCAACGAGATGGCAGAGCCATAGCTTTGCCCGCCCTGGTTCTCGAACTCCTCGTCAACCCCCTCCACGTAGAAGGGGGAGTTGCCGTTGAACGTGCTCTCCAACGTGAAGCCGTTCTGCAGCGCGGCGGCGACCGTGAATGCCTTCATGGTCGATCCGACCGGAACGGGCGCCAAGGCGTTGTTGAACTGGCTCTTCTCCCAGTTCTTCCCGCCATAGACAGCCGCAATTCCGCCCGTCCCGGGGTCGATCGAGAGCAGTCCGACTTCAACCCCGTTATTCGGAGGTGGCGGGTAGTTCTCGGTGACGGCGGTCTGCGCGGCGTCCTGGGCCTGCTCGTCGAAAGTCGTGACGACCCGGAGTCCTCCGGCGTCGATCTCTGCGATCGGAGAAGCCGAGGTCAATCAGCTCGTCGCGCACCATGTCGAGCATGAACCCGGTCTGACCCGTGTACGAGTTCAGCGACTGCGGATCAGCGATTTTGGGCAGCCGCCTGATCTTCGCGGCATCTGCCTCGTCGAGCCATCCCTGTTCGACCATGCCCGGAATCACATAGTCGAGGGTGCGCGCTTTCAGGGCTTGCTTCTCGACCTTTCCATCCTCGGGGTCGTAGCTGTTCGGAGCCCGGATCACCGCAGCGAGCACAGCGCCCTGCGCCTCGTTGAGATCCTGCACGTCCTTGCCGAAGTACGCCTGGCTGGCCGCTTGGATGCCGTAGGCACCGCGTCCGAAGTAGATGGTGTTCAGATAGTTCTCGAGGACCTGCTCCTTGGTCTGATCCCGCGACAGCTTGATGGCCAGAATGGCCTCCTTCACCTTGCGCGTGAGAGTCCGATCCTGGGTGAGGTAGGCATTGCGGGCGTACTGCTGCGTGATCGTCGAGCCACCTTGGGTGTTCCCCCACGGACGTTGTTCCACAACGAGCGGGCGATCCCCACGGGCGAGATGCCCTCGTTCTCGTAGAAGCTCCGGTCCTCGGCCGCCAGCACGGCCAGCTCGACGTGGTCAGGGACCTCGTCAAGCGTCACGATCTCGCGGTTGACCTCGGCGTAGCGTCCGATGACGTCTTTGCCGTCGTCGTAGTAGACGACCGACGTCTCGGCGGTGGCGAGATCGTTGGGAGCCGGTACATCCACCATCAGATAGAGAGCGATGAAGGCGGCCCCGAGTGCCGCCACACCCAGTGCCCCGAGGCCCAGCACCTGCCGCCACGACGGGACGAACCGTCGCCAGCCAGTCTGGGCGCGGCGCGGGTAGTCGATGCGCACGTGAGCCTCTCGAGGGGATCGGGATGGAAGCGAACCTGTGGATCGCGACAGGGTTCGCCGCACAGTCTGACGGACTGCGGGGGTTCAGCGTTCCGCGGCCCGCCGATCTGAGGCCAGACTCACAGGACTGGATCACCCCGGTGCGCGCGCAAGGGGGCCCGAGGCGTCCCGTCACCGAGGACGAACGTCGTCGTGAGGTAGTTCCAGGAGCAGCCACGGCACACCTCGACGACATACACGCGAAACTCGCCGAACTCGCGCGCCATCACCTCGAGCTCACGCGGAGCCCGGATTCGTCCCTGATAAGGCCCGAGCTCGTCGCCGAACACGTAGCTCAGCTCAGCCAGCTCGCTGCCGCGGCAGAGGGGGCACGGTCGCCCTGCCGACACCCCGTGGTTCTCGGCGGCGCGCAGCAGGTACGGGTCGGCGTCGCACAGGTCGGAGGCGAAGGCGTGACCCCGCCGAAGGTCGGCCAAGGCCGCCCGCCGCTGCAGCGCGTAGTCGATGACGGCGCGCTGCGACCACGGAGCGGTCGACGGCCCTGATCGCGGCATCTGTCGAGGGTAGATCGCACAGCGCGGCATTCCCACGGATTTGCGTTGCTCGCCAGCTCCAGGTAGCGTTCCGACGCATCGTCTCGATGTATCGAGCCGATACATCATCTCGTCACTCTCAAGGAGCCTCGTGGCCAAGCGCAGCGGCGTTCTCGAGCTCGCGGTGCTCGGGCTCCTGCACGAGTCGCCCATGCACGGCTACGAGCTGCGCAAGCGGCTCTCGAGCCAGCTCGGGGCCTTTCGGGCACTCTCGTACGGCTCGCTCTACCCGTGCCTGAAGGAGCTCGTGCGACAGGGGCTGATCGCCGAGTCGACCGACCCTGACGCCAGTGGCACCCGCCGATCGAAGATCGTCTACCAGCTCACGGCCGACGGCAAGGAGCACTTCCAGCAGCTGCTGGCCGAGTCGGGCCCCGCATCCTGGGACGACGAGAGCTTCGGCGTCCGCTTTGCCTTCTTCGGCCGCACCGATGCCGACACGCGCATGCGCATCCTGGTCGGACGCCGGGGCCGTCTCGAGGAACGACTCGACAACCTGCGCGGCTCGTTCGCGCGCACCCGCGAGCGCCTCGACGACTACACCACCGCGCTGCAGAACCACGGACTCGACTCCGTTGAGCGCGAAGTCCGCTGGCTCAACGAGCTGATCGACGATGAGACCAACCGTAAGCAGACCAGCACACCATCAAGTCCTGAGGCGCACAGTCTCGGGGACACGACGAAGGAGTAACCATGGGTTCGGTACGCGTAGCCATCGCGGGCGTAGGCAACTGCGCCGCGTCGCTCGTGCAGGGCGTCGAGTACTACAAGGACGCCGACCCCGCGGCGAGCGTCCCCGGCTTGATGCACGTGCAGCTCGGCGACTACCACATCAGCGACGTCGAGTTCGTTGCTGCGTTCGACGTGGACGCCAAGAAGGTCAGCCAAGACCTCGCGCACGCGATCGTCGCGAGCGAGAACAACACGATCAAGATCGCCGACGTTCCGCCCACGGGCATCGCGGTGCAGCGCGGTCCGACGCTCGACGGTCTGGGCAAGTACTACCTCGAGACCATCACCGAGTCCGACGAAGAGCCCGTGGACGTCGCTCAGGCTCTGCGCGACGCCAAGGTCGACGTGCTCGTCTGCTACCTGCCCGTCGGCTCCGAGGACGCTGCGCGCTACTACGCCCAGGCGGCCATCGACGCCGGCGTCGGCTTCGTCAACGCCCTGCCGGTCTTCATCGCCGGCACCAAGGAGTGGGCCGACAAGTTCACCGCCGCCGGGGTGCCGATCGTCGGCGACGACATCAAGTCGCAGGTAGGCGCCACCATCACGCACCGCGTGCTCGCGAAGCTCTTCGAAGACCGCGGTGTCATCGTCGACCGCACCATGCAGCTCAACGTCGGCGGCAACATGGACTTCAAGAACATGCTCGAGCGCGAGCGCCTCGAGTCCAAGAAGATCTCCAAGACCCAGGCCGTCACGTCGCAGCTCAAGCACGACCTCGGCAAGGACAACGTGCACATCGGCCCCTCCGACTACGTCGCCTGGCTCGATGACCGCAAGTGGGCGTTCGTACGCCTCGAGGGTCGCGCCTTCGGCGACGTTCCGCTCAGCCTGGAGTACAAGCTCGAGGTGTGGGACTCACCCAACTCTGCCGGTGTGATCATCGACGCCGTGCGCTGCGCCAAGATCGCCCTGGACCGCGGAATCGGCGGCCCGATCCTGTCGGCCAGCAGCTACTTCATGAAGTCGCCCCCGGTGCAGTACTACGACGACGACGCTCGCAACGCCGTCGAGGAGTTCATCGCCGGCACCGCCTGACAGACAGAGCGTCAAGAAGTGGGGTCCGGAAAACCGGACCCCACTTCTTGACTCCGCCCCCGGATCCCCACCCGGCAAGTGGGCCCGACGCTTCTCCCGCTGCCGAGGGCGAGAACACCACCAGCGGCATGCCACAGAGTGGAACGGCACACATCCGGTGTCGTCGCCCTAGGCTCGCGGCAATGACAGCCCCCCACCTTCGCGCGCTCGCCGAGCGGCCCGCCTTTCGCGCCCTGCTGCGCGTGCGCCTTGTGGGACAGGTCTCCGACGGTTTGCTGCAGGCCGGGCTCATCGGTGTCGTCCTCTTTGCGCCTGAGCGCGCAGCGTCGCCGGGTCGGATCGCACTCGGCTTCGCCGTCCTGCTGCTGCCCTTCTCCCTCGTTGCGCCACTAGCCGGCGTCGCGCTCGACCGGTGGTCTCGGGTACGCGTCCTGGCGTGGGCGAACGTGTCGCGCGCGCTCTTGCTCGCCACCACGGCGCTGGTCGCGACGCGCTCCTCGCTGGATGCCGTGGTCTTCGGTTGCGCACTGGTCGCCATCGGCGTCAATCGACTCGTCCTGGCGGCCCTCGGCACCTCCCTTCCACGAACTGTCCCGGCCGACCTCCTGGTCTCTGGGAACGCCCTGGCGCCGACCCTTGGGACAGCGGCCACGGTTGTGGGCGCCGCGACGGGGCTCGCGCTGCGCGGCTGGCTCGATCCCGTCGGTACGCCTGCCCCGTTCATGGCCGCGGCGATTGGCTACTTGCTAGCTGCCCTGGCCACGCGGTCCTTCACCGCAAGGCAGCTGGGTCCGGTGGTCCGGCCGCGCGAACCGGTCAGCTCCGCCCCGAGTGCTCTACGCGCCGCGTGGGCAGATGTTCGCTCGGGGGCAGGCCACATAGCCGGGTCAGGTCCGGCACGCCGGGCGCTCACCGTGATGGCGGGCAACCGGGTCCTCTTCGGGTGCATGACGGTGTGGACGGTGCTCCTGATCCGCTTCCACCTCACCGCCACGAACACCGACGAGAGGAACGCTCTTGCCGCTCTCGGAGCAGTTGCCCTTTCGCTCGGTCTCGGGCTCGTCGCTGCAGCTCTCGGGGCGCCTCCGCTGGTGCGGCGGCACGGTCCTCGTCGGTCCGCATCCGTCGCCCTGGCCGTCGCGGCCGTCGGCAGCGCCCTGCCCCTGCTCACGCTCCGGCTCGGCGCGCTCCTCGTCGCGTGGGCCTTCATCGGTGCGGGTGCACAGGTTCTCAAGATCACCGTCGACACGGTCCTTCAACGAGCCTTGCCCGACGACGTGCGGGGGCGGGTCTTCATCGCCTACGACATCGTCTTCAACGTGGCGTTCGTCATGGGCGTGGCCGCCGTCGCGCTGCTGCCGTCTCACGTGGTGGCGGCAGCCGGCGTATCAGCCGCTGTCGCTGCGGCCTACACCGCGGGAGCCGTCGTCACCTGGCGAAACCCCCACCCCTAGGGATCGGCGGGGCGCTCCGCCCACCACTGGCGCAGTACCTCTATCGCGTCGTCGCGGTCGAGGGGGCCTCGGTCGAGCCGCACCTCGAGCAGGTACTTGTACGCCTCACCGACCGCTCGACCAGCAGGAATCCCCAGGACCTGCATGATGTCGTTCCCGTCGAGGTCGGGCCTGATCGCCGCAAGCTCCTCGGCCTCGGCGAGCACAGCAATTCGCTCTTCAAGGCTGCTGTACGCGGCAGCAAGGGACGCCGCCTTGCGTCGGTTTCGCGTCGTGCAGTCGGCGCGCGTCAGGGCGTGCAGCCTCGGCAGCAGCGGACCGGCGTCACGCACGTAGCGCCGCACCGCCGAATCAGTCCATTCACCCTCCGCGTAGCCATGGAACCTCAGGTGCAGCTCCACAAGGTGCGCGACGTCATCAATCAGGTCCTTCGGGTAGCGCAACGCCTTCAGTCGCTTGCGCGTCATACGGGCCCCGACCATCTCGTGGTGGTGGAAGGAGACTCCGCCGCCGGCCTCAAAGCGTCGGGTCGCAGGCTTGCCGATGTCGTGCATGAGAGCGGCGAGTCGCAGGGTCAGATCAGGACCGTCCGCCTCGAGGTCGATCGCCTGCTCAACGACGGTCAGCGTGTGCTCATAGACGTCCTTGTGCCGGTGGTGCTCGTCGATCTCCAGCTTCAAGGCGGGGAGCTCGGGGACGAACTGGTCGGCGAGCCCCGTCTCGACCAGTATTCGCAGCCCCGCACGCGGGTTCGCTGACAGACACCAGCTTGCTGAACTCGTCCCGAACCCGTTCGGCGGAAACGATCCCCAGTCGCTCCGCCATCGACGTCATGGCGTCGAGCACAGAAGGCTCGACGTCGAAGTCGAGCTGCGCCGCAAAGCGGGCTGCCCGCAGCATCCGGAGCGGGTCGTCGTCGAAGGAGTCCTCAGGGCGTCCGGGGGTTCGCAGTGCGCGTGACTCCATGGCCTCGACGCCGTGGAACGGGTCGACGAATCGCAGCTCTGGCAGCACCACAGCCATGGCGTTGACCGTGAAGTCTCGACGCCCCAGGTCCCCCTCCAGGGACGTGCCGTACGCCACCACTGGCTTTCTGGACGCTCCGTCGTACTGGTCGGAGCGGTAGGTCGTGATCTCGCAGGTCAGCCGGCCGATCCGACAGCCGATCGTTCCGAAGGCCCTGCCGATGTCCCACAGAGCATCGACGTGGCCCGCGATCAGGCGCTCCACCTCCTCAGGTGGTGCCGACGTCGTGAAGTCGAGATCGTTGCCGAGACGGCCAAGAAGAGCGTCTCGCACGGAGCCGCCCACCAGGCTGATTTCGTGACCGGCCTCGGCGAAGTGCTCCCCCAGTGCGCTGATGACGGGCGATACCCGAACCAGCTCGGCGATGGCCCGTTCTCGGGAAGCCGAAGCGGAGGAGGGGGACACGAGAGGCGAGCCTAACGTTTGATTCAGCCACGATCCCGACCTGCCGATCCAGCCCAGGTGACCCCACAGCTGCCGGAGCAACCGGTCCACGACGAGCGGACCGGATTTGCCGCCGCCGTTCAGCGTGTCGCCGGCTGGTGCGCGCTCGTGTACGCCGTGCTCAACCCCCTGGCCCTGGCGCTGCGGGCCGAGTACGCCGAGCCCGCCCCCGTGGGGGCAGAGGCCGTGACAATGGTCGTGTGCTCCAGCCTCGCGTTGGCCGGTGCGCTCTGGTTCCTGGGCCGTCCGCGCCTGGACCAGGCTGTTCCGTGGCTGGGCCGGCATGCGACAACGGTGGACGGCGTCCAGCTGGTCTTCTTCGTCGCCGTCATCACGGTGCTGACGGTGGCCGCAGGCGGGACCAAGAGCTGGCAGTGGCTCTTCTTTGTGTTCGTGATCGTCCTGGCCGCCGTGTCACTGTCGTTCACCTGGACAGCGGCGCTCGGGACCCTGTCCGTCGCCGGCTACGTGGCAGCCGCAGGTGTCACTGGCACGTTGCTGCGCGAGGACGCCTACCAGAACGTCACGGCCGTACTCGGCATCGGGCTCTTGACCGCGTTCTCCGCCCTGCTCGCGCAGGCGCTCCGTCAGGCTCGTCAGCAGGTGGACGACCAGCGCCGAGCTCTGGCTGACGAGGTGAACGGGCTGACCGACGCTCTCGGGCGACTGGCCCACGGTGATCTGGCCTCCGCTGCGGATCTGACCAGACAGGCAGCTCACGCAGACGACCACAGCGTTGTCGAGGTGTGGATGTCGCTCGACACGGCACTCGCCGCCATGCAGAGCCTGGTGAGCCGGGTGCATTCCGCCGGCGACGAGCTGGCGTCCGACGTTCATGGGCTGCACAGCTCCGCAGCAAGCGCAGCCATCGGCCACTCGCAGCAGGCGGCTGCCATTTCGCAGACCAGCGCCAGCATGCAAGAGCTGGCAGCAACCGCGGACCAGATCGCCGAGTCGGCCCGATCGGTGTCGGCAGCGGCCACCGAGGTCACGGACGCGTCGGCCAAGGCACAGCAGGTGGTCGCCAGCACTGCCACCCAGATGACCGACATCTCGACTCGCGTCGAGTCGATCGCCGACCAAGCCCGAGACCTGGACGTCGCAGGAGCCGAGATCGGCCGGATCACCGCTGTCATCGACGAGCTCTCTGACCAGACCAATCTTCTGGCACTGAACGCCGCCATCGAGGCAGCACGTGCCGGAGAGCACGGCCGAGGCTTCGCGGTTGTTGCCGCCGAGGTGCGCACCCTGGCTGAGCGCGCGCAGGAGTCCACCAAGCAGATCGAGCAGATCGTCCAGCGGATCCGAGTCGGAACTGCCTCGACGCTGCAAGCCTCAGAGGCCGGAGAGCAAGCCGCGGCTGCCGGGCGGGCCCACGTGTCCGAGATGGAGACGGTGCTGCGCCAGATCATTGAGGTGGCTGACGACGCCGATCAGGCGGCCGGCCAGATCGAGCTGGCCACCCGCCAGCAGACGTCGGCGTCCCACCAGGTCGTCAGCGCGATCGGGCAGGTGGCAACCGTTGCCCAGGAACAGGCCGATGGTCAGCGCCAACGTGCGGACACGCTCTCACGGCTCGATGCCATGGCCGGAGAGCTGCGGACCAGCATTGACTCCTTCCGATTCGACAACAGCAAGGACCGCAGCTCCGCGGACACGTGACGACCGGTTCACCCTGCGGTGCTGGCTACGATCGCTTCATGACGTCCACCCGTCGTCGTCCGGCGCGCGGCGTCTGGCGATGGTTCAGCGTGCTGCTGGTCGGCTCGGCGGCAGCCCTGCTGGTGACCCCCGGTGGCGCGGTGGCCGCACCAATGAAGACCACGCTGCAGCTGACCTCGCTGACTCCCCTTTCCCCGCAAGGTGATGACACGCTGCGGGCGAAGGGCACGTTCGTGTCCAACCGCACGCTCGACGACGTGGTGATTCGTCTCGAGGTCGGCACCACGCCTTTCGTCTCCAGGACGTCGATCACCGAGGCAGCGGCCAACCCGCCGTTCACGACGGCCGTGCCCGGCGCCGAGGACGACCTGCGCAAGGTGCGCCGCGGCCAACGCGAACAGTTCACCGTCGCCGTTCCTGCAGGCTCACTGCCGATTGCCTTTGCGGGCGTCTACCCCTTGCGCGTTGTGGCTGTCGATGGCGCCACAGGCGCCGAGCTGTCTGCGACAGATACCTTCCTGCCTTGGGCCCCGGAAGGCGTCGGCGTGCCAGAGAGCCGGCTGCTCATGTTCTGGCCGATGGTCAGCCAGCCCGCTCGCGACTCGACCGGCTCCTTCGTCACCAACACCCTTCCGGCATCGACCGCCCCAGGAGGGCGCCTCACCACCTTGGTGCGCACCGGAGCGGACGCTCCGGTCACCTGGGTGGTCGATCCGGCCCTGCTCGACGCTGTCTCCGCCCTCGACGAGCCCAGTGCCGCGGCATGGATCGAGTCGTTCCGCGCTGCGGCCGGCCAGCGAGAAGTCGTCGCCCTCCCCTTCGGAGATCCCGATGTCGCCGCGGTCGCCGCAGCCGGACGGCCAGGGTTCCTGAGGCAGGGGCGACAGAAAGGTGAACGGGTCTACCAGCGCATCATTGGCGCGACGGCCCGCTCCGACCTGTCCTGGCCGGCCGACGGCGCCGCTGACGACCGGGTGATCGGAACATCGGGGCGCGCTGGCGATGCGTTCGTTCTGCTTGCTGAGGAGAACCTGCCCGTCTCCGACACGCTCTCCTACACCCCATCGGGAAGAGTGGCCTGGGAAGAGCCTGCCCTCGACCTTCTGCTCGCAGACGGTCCGGCAAGCGCACTTGTGGCGAGCCCGGCTGACACCACCTCCGACGTCCTGCTGGCCAGACAACGGTTCCTGGCCGAGACGCTGCTGCATGCCCTCGAGCTCCCCAACGATCCTCGGCTTCTGGTGATCGCACCTCCTCGCCGCTGGGACCCCTCCGCGCAGTGGTCCGACGAGCTGGTCCGCGCCATTCGCCGCGCACAGTGGCTCAAGCCGGTGTCGCTCGACGCGGCGGTACGACCTGAGGCCCCGACGGTGGAGCGGGCAGCTCCCTCCATCCCTGCGATCTCCCTGGAGCGGCAGCTGCCGGAGTCAATGGTGACCTCGGCGCGACGCGGGCTGACCGACAACAGCCGACTCGCGGGCATTCTCACGCAGCCTCGTCAGCTGTCCGCCCCCATCGCAGATGCGCTCTTCACCTCGGTGAGTACGGCCTGGCGATCAGACGTCGGCGCCGCCGAGGCCGCTCAAGCCGCGACCCTCGACCGCCTCGCCGCTCAGCGAAGCCGCGTGCGGATCGTCTCCGAGGGCGGGACCCTCGGGGACGACAGCGGTTCGTTCCCCGTGACCGTTCGCAACCAGCTCGATCAGGCTGTCGTCGTTCGGCTCGCCGTCGCCTCAACCGATCCATTGCGCCTTCGCGTCAAGGGTCCAGATGATCGGATTCGGGTTGCTTCCTCACGCTCGGTCAGCGTCGAGGTCGAGCTCAACGCCGTCACGAGTGGCCGGCTCTCGTTCGACGCGCAGCTGCGCACTCCGAAGGGGGCTGCCTACAACGAACCCGTCACGCTGGCTGTGGACGTCAGAGAACTGGGGCGGATCACCTTCGTCGTGTTCGGCGCCGCCGTGGCTCTGCTGGTACTCGCTGCCGCAATCCGCGTGATCCGGCGCATTCGTGCTGCTCGCGGGGTGGATTCATGACGAGCGTCCCCTCCGACAACCGGTCGACGCTGCGCTCGAGCTCGCTGATGGCGGCCGGCACCATTGCGTCGCGGATCACCGGGCTGCTGAAGAACACCGCGCTGCTCGCAGCCGTCGGAAGCGGGGTCTTCGCCGACACCTACTCCGTCGCCAACACGCTGCCCACCATCGTCTACATCCTGCTCGTGGGTGGGGCAATCAACGCGGTGTTCATCCCGCAGCTCGTTCGGCACATGGGGTCCGACGACGACGATGGCCTTGCCTATGCGCAGCGACTCTTCAGCGCCGTCGTGCTCGCTCTGGCCCTCATCACAGTCGTGGCGGTCATCGCCGCACCCTGGCTGGTGCAGCTGTACTCAACGGGCTGGAACCGTAACGACATCGAGGTGGCGACAGCCTTCGCTCGCCTGCTGCTTCCCCAGATCTTCTTCTACGGCCTCTTCGCGCTCGTCTCGCAGATCCTCAACACCCGTGGGCGCTTCGGGGCGCCGATGTTCGCCCCCGTGCTCAACAACGTCGTCACGATCGCGAGTGCGCTGGCCTTCTTGGTCGTCGCCGGAACGGGCACCAGCACCAAGACGGTCACCGACACCGAGATCCTGCTCCTGGGCATCGGCACCACCCTTGGCGCCGTTGCCCAAGCTCTCGCTCTCTGGCCCTCGTTGCGCCGGTGCGGCGTTCGGCTGCGCCTGCGGACCGACCTCAAGGGGCAAGGCCTCGGTACGGCGTGGTCATTGGCCCGCTGGGCGATCTTGCTGGTACTCGTCAACCAACTCGGCACGCTGGTGATCATTCGCCTTGCCACCGGGATCAACACCGAGTCGAACACCGACGCCGGCGCAGCGGTGTACCAGATGGCCTTCGCGATCTTCATGCTGCCGCAGTC
This sequence comes from uncultured Actinomycetota bacterium, assembly GCA_963824605.1. Taxonomy (GTDB): domain Bacteria; phylum Actinomycetota; class Actinomycetes; order JAHEKZ01; family JAHEKZ01; genus JAHEKZ01. The sequence goes on from CAWGPZ010000004.1 coordinate 232,604, forward strand.
GGTGATCACCGTCTCGCTGGTCACCGCGTTGCTGCCGCACCTGTCGAAACAGGCAGCCGCCGGCCACTTCGACATCATGCGCGAGCGCGTGGGGTGGACGCTTCGTACCTCCGGCTCGCTGGTTGTTCCCGCCGCAACCGCATTCATGGTCCTGGGCGTCCCCATCTCGGTGCTGCTCTTCCGGTACGGCTCACTGAACCTCGAGGCGGCGCGCCTGCTCGGGCTCACGTTGAGTGCCTTCGCCCTTGGCCTTCCGGCCTTCAGCGCCTACTACGTCCTCATGCGCGGCTTCTACGCCCTCGAGGACACCCGCACCCCCACCCTCAACGCCATCATCTTGAACGGGTCCAACGTGGTGCTTGCGATCTCGGCCGTGGCGTGGGTGCCGGCCACGATCGCGATCCCGGCTCTTGGCGTTGCCTACGCCCTTTCGTACTGGATCGGGTTGGCCACGCTGGCACCGCGGTTGCGACGCCGGCTCGGCGGACTCGACGGCTACCTGGTCATCCGCACGTACGTGCGCGTCACCATGGCATCGGTGCTGGCGGCCGTTGCCATGCTGGCCGGCGTCCTGCTGGCGGAGGCTCTGGTGGGGCGAGCGGTCGACCTGACCAGCAGCCTCGTGATCGTTCTCACCGGTCTGGCGACCGGCGCAGCCGGATACCTCCTGGGGGTCAAGCTCTTCCGGATCACCGAGATCAGCGACGTGCTCCGGCTCCTCACCGGACGCCGCTCAACCGAGTGACTCGTTCAGACTGCTCAAGATGGGCTAGTCAACTGTCGAAACTCATGCATGACGACTGCACGCCATCGCCTTGGCGCCGACGAGACAGGCAGCATCGTCTTTGGCTGGCTAGGTCGCCTCACCTTGACGCTGAGCCTGCTCGGCCTCATCTGCTTTGAGGTCCTGTCCATCGTGGTGACCCGGGTCGGGGTCGAAGACGTGGGCCAGACTGCCGGCGACCGGGCCCTGACGGTGTACTCCGAGACGGGCGACAGGACCAAGGCCTACCTCGCGGCCGACCAGTACGCCGCCAGTCAAGGCGCGAAGCTCGTCAAGAAGTCATTCACCGTCTCCGACGACGCGGTCTCGTTCGATCTCAAGAAGACAGCACCCACCCTGCTGCTCTTCCGCTTCGGCGCCACCGCCGACCTCGCCGAGGTCGACACGACGATCTATGCCGAACCGTTCATCGTGGGTAGCTCAAGCCCGTGACCCGTCGCTTCCGCCTGATGCTGGGCGCTGCACTTGTCCTCACGCTGGTTGTCCCCGCTGGCCATGCCCAGGCCGCCCCCACTCCCACCATCGGCGCGGTCCGTACGGCGCCCGACCTCGACTCGCTGCACGACCGCGCCGAGTCGCTTCGACGCCAGCTCCAGGATCTGCGCGACCGAGCCGCCTGGACTGAGGAACGCCTCGCCTACGCGCGCAACCAGCTGGCGGCGGCAGCCTCCAACGCCATCACCGCCGACGAGCAGCTCGCCACCCTGCAGGGCACCAGCATCGACGCCGAGACCGACATCGCTCATCGAGTGCGGGCGATCGAGCAGTCGGGAGGGGCGGCCGCCCTCTTCACGCAGGCGCTCGACGCCGAGGCCATCACCGACGTCACGAGCAACGTCGCGGCGCTGAACGGGGTCCTCTCCACCGACCTGGTCAGGGCATCGGACGCCGAGACCGCTCGCGACCAGATGGCCGGTGTTCGAAGCCGACTCGACGAGATCGCCGACGAACGCGCGCAGCTGTCAGCCAGGGCCCGGGCGCTCGCCGAACAGGCCCGCTCTCTCGTCGCCGACCAACGTGCCCTCGTCGTCGCGGCCGACGTACGGGTTGCCGATCTCATGAAGGCGATGGAGCGGCAGGCCGAGAGGCAGGTCTCGACCACGGCTGTTCCTTGGACCGGTCCGGTGCCCGAGGGTCCAACCCCCTACGCCGGGGCGGCTATCGCGGCTGCGCTCAGCAAGCTGGGCTCTCCCTACGTGTGGGGCGACACCGGCCCCTCCACGTTCGACTGCAGCGGGCTCATCCAGTGGTCCTACTTGCAGGCCGGCCTGGTGCTGCCCCGGGTCTCGAGCGACCAATGGTCGGCAACGACTCCCGTGCCCGTCGACGACATGCAGCCGGGTGATCTGCTGGTGTACGCCTACGACCAGACAGACGCCGGCACGATTCATCACATCGCGATGTACATCGGCAACGGTCAGATGGTCCACGCGCCCAGGACCGGTGACGTCGTACGCGTCGTTCCCGTGTATCACGAAGGTTTGTTCGGCGTCGGACGTCCTGGTCTCTGACGTCACACCCGACAGGCAGTACTTTCGTCCCAATGGAACGCCTGGCAGGCCGCTACGACCTCGAGTCCGAGGTGGCGCGTGGCCGTGGACGAACTCTCTGGCACGGTCACGACATCGTCCTCGATCGACCCGTGGGCGTCCTCCTGCTGGACGCCGGACACCCGCATTCCGCCGCGGTCCATCGGGCCGCCCTACGCGCCGCCTCTGTCGAGCACCCGGGGCTCCTCCGGGTGATCGACACCGCTGAAGACGAAGGACGGGTCTTCGTCGTCACCCGGTGGCTCGCGGGATCGCCGCTCAGTGAACAGCTCGCCATCGCTCCCCTCGAAGGCGACGAGGCGAGAGGAATCGTCAAGGCGGTGGCCGACGCCCTCGCCGCTGCGACGGAGGAGGGCCTGCACCACCTGGTGCTGGACCCCCGCGATGTCCTGATCACCGAGCACGGGGTGGTCGTCGTGGGCATCGGCGTCCGTGCGGCCCTTGAAGGCGTGGACCCCGGCGACGATGCCGAGCAGGTCGATGCGTGGCGGGTCGGCGCGCTGCTCTACGCCGCACTGACCGCCAAGTGGCCCGGGTACGCCTGCGCCGGGCTCCCTGGTGCCCCGGTCGTGGCTGGACTGGTGGCACGTCCTCGGCAGGTGCGGGCAGGTGTCCCTGACGACCTCGACGACGTGGCCTGGCGCGCGCTCCAGCCCGACGTGCCAGACCCTCTGGAGTCCCCGGCCGCCATTGCCGACGCCCTCGACGAGATCGCCTCGCCGGAGGTCGATCACACCGAAACCACGGCAGCACCCAATGCGGCCTGGCGCTGGTTGGGCCTTGTCGTCGTCCTGATGCTGTTCTCGCTCGGCGCAGTCCTGGTGGCTTGGCAGTTCTGGCAGAGGGCTGACCGGCCCGACGAGCCCTCCGGTACGGATGCGAGTGCTTCGCCCACCGCATCACCCCCCGACACCGGAAACGGCGAGAGCGGCCCCCTTCCCGTGCGGCGGGCGACGGTCTTCGATCCCCTCGGCGACAACAGTGAGAACGACGCCGACACCAAGCTGGCCATCGACGGCGATCTCTCCACCGCGTGGACGACCGTCACCTACGCCAGCCGCGACCTCGGCGGCCTCAAGCAAGGGGTCGGGCTCAAGCTCAAGATCGGTGACCAGCCGGTCAGCGGGGTCGAGCTGCGACTGGTTGGACGCGGCAGCGATCTTCAGGTGTGGGTGGCGCGTCCGCGTACCGATCCCAAGGGGGCGCCACCGAAGGAGCCCGACCCAGAGCAGCCATTGGCCGGCTATCGCAAGCTCGCGAGCGTGCGCGGAGCCAGCGACCTCGTCAGCCTGCGCTTCTCACCAGCGGTGATGACCAACCGGGTCCTGATCTGGTTCACGGCGCTGCCACCTGCGGGCGACGGATACCAAGGCGGGGTTGCGGAAGTCGCGGTGCTGTCCTGAGGCTCCCCGGCAGGGCGCCCACGATTCGGCGACCGACATGAATACGCTGCCCCCGTGACTCCGGAAGACCCGCGACCTGACGACGAGCTGCTGACTGCTCACGTCGCGGGAGACCCCACCGCCTTCGCGACGTTGGTGCGCCGACACCGCGACCGGCTATGGGCCGTGGCGCTTCGCACGACAGGCGAGCCGGAGGAGGCCGCCGACGCACTGCAGGACGCCCTACTCAAAGCCCATCGCTCGGCCGATTCGTACCGCGGAGACGCGCAGGTCACCACATGGCTGCACCGCATCGTCGTCAACGCCTGCCTCGACCGGATGCGGAGGGCGAAGGCCCGGCCCACCGTTCCGCTCCCCGAACATGACAGCGCCCACCCGGTCGAGCCGAGCGATCCACTCGGACGCCGCGAACTCGCCTGGGAGATCGACCGGGCCCTCAGGACCCTGCCCGACGACCAACGCGCCGCCCTGATCCTCGTCGACGTCGAGGGGTACTCGGTCGACGAGACGGCCCAGCTGCTCGAGATCCCCACCGGCACGGTCAAGAGCAGATGTGCCAGGGGGCGGGCCAAGCTCGTGCCGCTGCTCGGGCACCTGCGGAACCGGCCGCCGTCCGACGACGTCCCAGTACAGGACGAAGACCCCTCTTCACCCCAGACCGACCAGCAACCCCCCGGAGCCGAACAATGAGTCAGCACCACGACCCGGTGCACCCGGACTCCGACCACCTCACCGCTGAGGTGCTCGCCGATCTCGACCTCGGGCTCCTCGACGACGCGTCAGCAGCGCACGCCGAGCAGCACCTCACCCATTGCACCCCATGTGCCGAGCTGCACGCCGACTTCACCGAGCTCGCCAACGCGCTGCTCCACCTGCCGCCCGAGCCCATGCCCGACGACGTCTGGCACTCGCTGTCGGCCACGCTCGAGGCCGAGCCCGTGACAACGCCGGTCGGCTCAGCCACCGTCGTGCCCCTGGACACCGGCCGTACGCGTCGCTGGACCCGGCCCGGGATCGGCCTGGTCGCCGGAGCCGCCGGCGTGGCCCTCGTCGGCGCCATCGGGGTGAACATCCTGAGCGGTTCCGGTGACGACGCCAGCACGGTGGCCGACGCTGGACCGTCGGCCACCTCCGAGAGCGGGGGCGCGACCGTGCCGATGGCCGCGTACACCGCCACCACGTCCGGCACCAAGTACCAGGAAGAGGCACTCGACACTCAGGTGACCCAGCTGGTCGCGTCGCGCTCCACACTCGAGGTGGACGAGCCCTCTGGCGCTGACCTGGCCACCGGGTCGCCGTCCCCGACCAGCAGCACGACCCCCAAGGACGGGCAGACTCCGGGTGGCAAGGCCTCGGTCGCCGCCATGGCCACCGATCCGGCGGCAGCGCAGGCGTGCCTTGAGGGGTACCTGAAGGTGCCCGGCGTCCAGCCACTCGCCATCGACATCGGTACGTGGCGGGGCGAGCCAGCCGCTGTGATCGTGCTCCCCGCTGCCGACCCCAGCTCGGCGGAGGTGTGGGTCATTGATCCTGACTGCACGGGGCCTGACGACCCCCTGTTCTACTTCGCGACCGTCGCCCGCTGAGAGTGCTCAACCCCTCACCCGACAGCGGAACGGGAATGTCTGCGCCCCTAGACTCGGTTGAGGCCAGGGACGGCACCACCCCATCGGCCGTTCGTCAGACCTCCGTCACACGTAAGGGAGCACAGCGGTGAGCGAGATCCGCGACGTCATCATCATCGGATCCGGTCCCGCCGGCTTCACTGCGGCTATCTACACCGCGCGCGCGAACCTGGCTCCCCTGATGTTCGAGGGGTCGGTCACTGCGGGCGGCGCGCTGATGAACACGACCGAGGTCGAGAACTACCCTGGCTTCGCTGAGGGCATCATGGGCCCGGCCCTGATGGAAGAGATGCGACAGCAGGCGGTCCGGTTCGGCGCCGAGATCGTCAGCGACGACGTCGTCTCCGTCGACCTGGCCGGAGAAGTCAAGCAGGTCACCGTCGGCTCAGGTGCCACGCACCAGGCAAAGTCCGTCATCCTCGCCATGGGTTCGGGGTATCGCGAGCTCGGCCTCGACAACGAGAAGCGACTGTCGGGACGCGGCGTCTCGTGGTGTGCCACCTGCGACGGGTTCTTCTTCCGCGGGCAGGACATCGCGGTGGTCGGTGGCGGCGACTCAGCGCTTGAAGAGGCCACCTTCCTCACCAAGTTCGCTGACTCGGTCACGGTCGTTCACCGCCGTGACGAGCTTCGCGCCAGCAAGATCATGGCTGACCGAGCCATCGCCAACGACAAGATCCAGTTCGCCTGGAACAGCCAGGTGGCCGACGTCCTCGGCGACGACAAGGTGTCCGGCCTGCGTCTGCGCGACACCACCACGGGGGAAGAGCGCGACATCGACGTCACCGGCCTCTTCGTCGCCATCGGACACGACCCGCGCAGCGAGCTCGTGCAAGGACAGATCGAGCTCGACGATGAGGGTTATGTGCTCGTGCAGGGACGTTCGACACTGACCAACATTCCTGGGGTCTTCGCCTGCGGAGACCTCGTCGACCACACGTACCGGCAAGCCATCACCGCTGCCGGTAGCGGCTGTGCGGCTGCTCTTGACGCCGAGCGTCACCTTGCAGCGCTCGAGGACGCCGCACTCGCAGGCGAGCGCCCGCTCGCCGACGCCACCGCCTGACTTCCACCATCGACCGCAGGGAGACCACCATGGGCCAGTCCACGATCGTCGTGACCGACGCCAGTTTCGACGCCGACGTCATCAAGAGCGACAAGCCAGTGCTTGTCGACTACTGGGCCGAGTGGTGTGGGCCGTGCCGCATGGTGGCGCCCATCCTCGAAGAGATCGCCGCCGAGCACGCCGAGAAGCTGACCATCGCCAAGCTCAACGTCGATGAGAACCCACAGGCAGCGGCCATGGCCGGGGTCACCTCCATCCCCACCCTCGCGGTCTACCAGGGCGGCGAGGTCGTCAAGATCATTGTCGGCGCCAAGCCGAAGCAGTCGCTGCTCTCTGACCTCGCCGACTTCATCTAGGCAGGCCACCGGCTCGCCTGCTGCGGCCCGATCCGGCCCGGTCGCGCTAAGGTCGCGGCTTCACAGGGTTACCCTGAGTCGACCACGTCTAGCCAGCGACCGAGTGAGCCGGAGGTCTCGTGACGCAACAGACCTACCGGATCGGCGACCACGGCCCGGCTGTCACACAGATCCGCAACCACCTGTGGCTGCTGGGTCTGTTGTCCAGCGAACTGGCGGATCGACCCGACGACGACTGGGACGCCGTCTTCGACAAGCGTATTGAGTCGGCCGTTCGCGCCTTCCAGCAGCAACGCGGGCTCATCTCCGACGGCGTGGTCGGGCCATCGACCTGGCGCCGACTCGACGGGGCGCGGTGGGGTCTAGGCGACCGGGTCCTTCGCTACGGGACGCGCCACATGCAGCATGGTGACGACGTCACGGCCCTCCAGGAGCGCCTTCTCGATCTCGGCTTCGATCCCGGTCGCATCGACGGCATCTTCGGTCCCGACACCGAGCGCGGACTCAAAGAGCTTCAGCGCAATCTGGGCATACCCACTGACGGACTCTGCGGGCCGGTCACGTTTCGCTCCTTGGACCGACTCGCCCGTACCGTCGTCGGAGGCGAGCCGCAGCGCATCCGCGAGGCCGAGCGCCTGCATCACCGCGGCCCCGGCCTGGCCGGCAAGGTCATCGTCATCGACCCAGGCCACGGAGGCCCCGATCGGGGCGTCTGCGCAGGCGGGCTCGCCGAGGCCGACATCGTTGCCGACATCGCAGCGCGGATCGAGGGACGTCTCGGTGCCGTCGGGGTGACGGCGTTCCTCACCAGGGGCACCAGCAGCGACGCCCCCACCTTGACCGAGCCTGAGCGGGCAGCGTTCGCCAACGATGTCGACGCCGACCTCGTGATTTCACTGCACACCGACGGGCACGACAGCCCGCATGCTCAGGGCGTGGCCACCTTCTACTACGGCAGCAGCGGCGCGACCTCGACGCACTCGGTCATCGGCGAGGCCTTCGCTGATCTCGTCCAGCGCGAGATCGTGGCCCGCACCGATCTGCTCGACGGCCGCTCTGACGCCAAGACCTGGGACATTCTGCAACGCACGCGCATGCCAGCGGTGCGTATCGACGTCGGGTACCTGACCCATCCCGGCGATGCCGCCCGCCTGGCCGATCCGTCCTTGCGCGACACGATCGCGGCCGCGGTGCTCGTCGCGCTGCAACAGCTCTACCAGCCCACCACCGACCTGCGTCCGAGTGTCATCCAGGTGCCGACCGCTGTGAGCTAGATCCCGAGCACGCGACGCCTACGCGGCGTCGGGCCCCGGTGCCGGGGTGGGCGGCTGGTATCCGGTGGCGTCGATCGATCGCGGACGTCTCACCAACGAGACCACAAACGCAGCGAGCGCCCCCAACCCGAAACCGATGGCAACCGCAGCGATCGTCCGGCGCGTCATGAGTCGCCACGCAGCGCCTGCGCCGTCTGCGGAGCAATGACGTCAATGATCCGCTCCAGGTCGTCGACGGAGGCAAAGGTGATGGTGAGTTTGCCCTTCGTACGCCCGAGGTCGACGGTCACGCGGGTCTCCAGGGCGTCCGACAGGGCAGCCGCCAGGTCAGCCAAAGCCGGATTGTATGGCCCTTTTATCCGCTTTCGTGGCGTTTTGTCCTCATCGCCGATGTCACCGACGGCCACGAGCTCTTCGACCGTGCGCACCGAAAGACCCTCTGCGACGATCTTCCCCGCCAGCCGCTCCTGGTCGTCAGCGCTGTCCAGCCCCAGCAGGGCCCGTGCGTGGCCGGCCGACAGCACGCCGGCCGCCACCCGGCGCTGCACGCCGACGGGGAGGCGCAGCAGCCGCAGGGTGTTCGACACCTGTGGCCTGGACCGGCCGATCCGCTCGGCCAGCTCTTCCTGAGTACAGCCGAAGTCACTGAGCAGCTGGCCGTAGGCGGCGGCCTCCTCCAAGGGGTTCAGCTGCGCCCTGTGCAAGTTCTCGAGCAGCGCGTCACGAAGCAGGGCGTCGTCACCGGTCTCGCGCACGATGGCCGGGATGGTGGTGAAGCCCGCCTGCTGGGCGGCTCGCCAACGACGCTCGCCGGCCACCAGCTCAAAGTGCTCAGCCCCAAGCGGGCGCACCACGATGGGCTGCAGCAGGCCCACCTCACCGAGCGAGAAGACCAGCTCGGCGAGTGAGTCCTCGTCAAACACCTGACGCGGCTGACGCGGGTTGGGCGTGATGCGGTCCACCGGAATCTCGGCATAGTGCGCCACGGGATGATCGCTGGGATCGGGCGTGTGCAGGATCTCGATCTCGGCGGCGTCGCTACGTGACGCCGATGGGGTGAGCAGGGCGTCCGCGACGATCTGCGAGCCACTTCCTGCTGATCTCAACACCCGTGCGGGTACCTGGTGCGCTCGGGATCAGGGCGCCCAGCCCGCGTCCGAGTCCGCGCTTCTTGTCGGTCATTGCGAGGCACCGCCTTCTGCACTCGTGGCCCGATGGGCCATTTCGCGAGCCGCCTCCACGTACGAGAGCGCCCCACTACTGCCGGGATCGTAAGTCAAGACCGTCTGGCTGTAGCTCGGCGCCTCCGACACGCGAACTGACCGCGGAATCGCCGTGGCGAGTACGACATCACCGAAGTGTCGCCGGACTTCCTCGGCGACCTGGGCCGCCAGACGCGTCCGACCGTCGTACATCGTCAGCAGAATCGTCGAGACGGCCAGATCGGGATTGAGGTGCGCCTGGATCAGCTCGACATTGCGGATCAGCTGACCCAGACCCTCCAGGGCGTAGTACTCGCACTGGATGGGAATGAAGACTTCCTGGGCCGCCACGAAGGCGTTGATCGTCAGCAGGCCCAGGGAGGGAGGGCAGTCGATGAAGACGTAGTCGTAACGCTGCCCGTGCCCCTCTTCCTCGTTCAGAAAGACGCTCAGGGCGCGTTGAAGCCGACTCTCGCGGGCCACCAGCGACACCAGCTCGATTTCAGCACCTGCCAGGTCAATCGTCGCCGGCACGCAGGCGAGCCCGGGCACCGCCTCCACCTCGTGAATCGCCGATCTGAGGGGCTCCCCCTCGACGAGCACCTCGTAGACGCTTCGTTCCCCAGCATGGTGAGGAACCGCGAGCGCTGTCGACGCGTTGCCCTGGGGGTCCAGATCGATCACCAGGACCCGGAGCCCATGCAACGACAGTGCCGCTGCGGTGTTGACGGTGGTCGTCGTCTTTCCGACCCCGCCCTTCTGATTGGCCACCGTCAGCACCCTGGTCGAGGGGGGACGCGGCCACTCTTCCGTGCGACCTCCACGTATCCGCGCCGCGGCCGCAGCGGCCGCCGCAATGGGAGTCTCGTCGTGCTCACTGGGCTCGTCTGTTTCACGTGAAACATCAGGGTCGGCCGTGGTCAAGGGGTAGATCATCTCCGTGGCAGCCGACTCGTCCTCGTTCATCTGTTCTCCCGTGCCGAGCCTGGGGCTCTGACGATACGCACGACCTGTGTCACGTCGCCCTCCTCCTCTACGGTCACGACCTCGCGGCCGACCGCGCCGACCTTATCGAGAGCCGGGCCAGCGGCGGCAACTTCGTCCTCTGCGGTGGATCCTTTCAGGGCCAGCAGCACGCCTCCGGGCCGCAGCAGCGGCATCGCCCAGCCCGCGAGTCGATCGATGGGGGCGACTGCTCTGGCCACGACGGCGTCGTGGCCAGGGAGTTGGCGGCGGTAGTCCTCGGCCCGAGCGCGTACCACCGAGACCTCTGGCAACCCGAGATCAGCCACCACCTCCTCGAGGAAGGTCGCCCGCCGGAGTAGGGGTTCGAGCAGAGTCATTCGCACGTCCGGCCGGAGCAGCGCCACCACGATCCCCGGCAGGCCGGCGCCGGAGCCCAGATCACAGACACTGGCCCCGCTGGGTAGGAAGGCATCGAGAACAGCGCAGTTGAGCACGTGCCGCGACCAGATGCGATTCACCTCGCGTGGCCCTAGCAGGCCTCGCTCGACGCCCGGTCCGACGAGCCAACCAGCAAACCTCTCAGCCTCGGGCGTGGCCTCGGCGAAGACGGCGACCGCGGAGGCCGGGGCTGCACAGGGTTTCACGTGAAACATCGGGAGTGAGTGCCGGTCCTGGGCCTCCGTCAGGACGGCTGCACCACGACATAGCGGTGCGGCTCTTGACCTTCAGACTCGCTGGTGAGTCCGGCGGCGGCGACTGCGTCATGCACGATCTTGCGTTCGAACGGCGTCATGGGGTCGAGCTTGACCGGCTCTCCAGAGTCCTTCGCCTTCTCGGCTGCCGCCGTGCCTGCCTCAGTGAGTGCCGTCCGCTTGGCCAGACGCCACCCAGCGACATCGAGCATGAGTCGACTCCGCTCTCCAGTCTCACGCAGCACCGCGAGGCGCGTGAGCTCTTGGAGGGCGTCGACAACCGCGCCCTCGTCACCGACCAAGTGGTCGACATCACCGCCGACCAACGAGACCATCGCACGCTCACCTTCGACATCCATGTCGATGTCGCCATCGAGGTCAGCGATGTCGAGCAGTTCCTCGATGTAGTCGGCGGCGACGTCGCCCTCGCGCTCAAGGCGCTGGGCGAGCGTCGGGGCGTCGCTGGGTTCCGGAGCCGTCTCCTCGGCTACTGCCTCAGTCGCCTCGGTCATGATTCCTCCTGGTTCGGGGTGGTCTCGCTACCGCTGACCCGCCCTTTGCGTTGGCTCCGGGGTTTGCGTTTGGGCTGGTTTCTGACCACCTTGGTTCCGGCTCGCGGCTGTTCCTCCACGACGATGGGGGGCCACGCCACCCCGTTCGGCCTTTTGGCCGCCTTCTTCGCCTGACGTTCCTCCCACTCGGTGTACGCCTGGCTCCCCGGCGCAGGATTGTTCCGGATGACGTAGTACTGCTGACCCATCGACCAAAGGTTGGTCGTCAACCAGTAGATGAGAACACCGATCGGGAAGTTGACCCCGAAGACGGCAAACATCAGCGGGAAGACGTAGACCAGCAGCTTCTGCTGCTGCAGGAAGGGGTTGGAGTCTGCGTTCGAGATGCCCTTCACCAGCAGCTGCTTCTGGGTGATGAAGGTGGTGAGCGTCATCAGTCGCAATCAGGACAAGCGAGACAATCTGGATGTTGAGCGTGGCGATCCGGTACGCGGCTGCGCCCAGGAAGCTCGCTGAGATCGGCGCCCCGAAGATCGTGGCCTGCGCCGCCTGGTCGACGAGCGGCTGCGTCATCGGGCCAATCGGGTTGTCCTCGGCCACCCCAAAACGCAGTACGTGGAAGAGGGCAAAGAAGATCGGCATCTGCAGGAGGATCGGCAGGCACGACGAGAAGGGGTTCGTCCCGTTCTCGCGGTACAGCTTCATCATCTCTTCGGACTGCTTCTGGCGATCGTCCTTGTACCGCTTCTGGAGCGCCTTGATCTCCGGCTGCAAGATCTGCAGCGCGCGCTGCGCCTTGATCTGCTTGACGAAGAGCGGGATCAACAGGATCCGGATGACGACGACCAGCCCGACGATCGACAGCGCCCAGGCGGCACCACTGGCGGGCGGGATGAAGATGCTCCAGAAGGAGTGCCAGGTCACCAGGACCCAGGCGACGATCCAATAGAGCGGATCAAGCAGACCCACGGGCTACGCTCCTGTCACAGGGGATGCGGGCAGATCGCTGCTCCGCGGGGTTCGGGGCGGGGGAACGTGGTCGACGCCCCCCGGCGTCCACGGGTGACAGCGAGCCAGTCGGCGCAGCGCCAACCACGATCCGCGCAGTACTCCGTGGGACTTCAAGGCCTCTTCGGCGTACGCCGAGCACGAGGGGTAGTAGCGACACGTCTGCGGGGTGAGGGGCGAGATCACCCTGCGATAGACCCAGATCGGTGCCAGCGCGACGGCGACGGCGATCCGCCTGGCGCTCATGACCTGGCCCCCACCGGATCGGCACTGCCCTGCAACTGGCCGGTGGCCTGCGCAACATCACTCTTGAGGTCGGCGAACGTCGCAGATGCCGCCGCTGGCAACGCACGTACGACCACCAGGTCACCCGAGCGCCAACCGTCGATGTGCGCTGAGCAAACGGCCCGGATGCGGCGCGCCACCCGATGCCGGACCACTGAGTTGCCGACCGACTTGCTGACGATCAGACCGACCCGAGGCGGCTCGGGGCACTCCGGCCTCGACCTCACGTGGAGAACCAGTGTTGGACGGGCCACACGACGGCCGCCGCGAACGGCAGCGGTGAAATCGGCGCTCCGTCGCATCCGGTGAACGGCAGGCAACACCGGCTAGGCAGCGAGGCGAGCGCGGCCCTTACGGCGGCGCGAGGACAGAATCGAGCGACCAGCGCGAGTGCGCATGCGCAGTCGGAAGCCGTGGGTCTTGGCCCGACGACGGTTGTTGGGCTGGAACGTACGCTTCGACACGAGGAGCTCCGGTGGTGACGGGTCGGGCAAGGCGGGGACTGCCCCCGCTGGGCGGTGGGGTAAGACAAGTGGGTTCGTTCAGTCGCACTCAACTGGACGCCGGTGACGCCCAGAACAACCTACGGTACAACGGAGGCCCCCGGCCAGGTCAAACCGGACCCGATCGGCGCGCATATCGCGACAACTCCTCATCATCTCAGAGATCGAGGTGGGGGCGGGGGAGACACGCCGCGCACCCCTCGCTACGGTAGGTGCTCGTTGTGGACAACCGCTAGACGCCACCTCCGGAGACCGGTAACGTCCGCCCGCGTCGTCAGAACCTGGGGCCACGGGCGCATTCGACCTCCAGGCGTCGTCGCGTATCACCCACAACCTGTGGATGAACGTGTGGATCTAGGCTCTGACCTGCGATCTTCGGTTGTGGACAACCGAGCGCTGACAACTCGGGGAGAAGTGGAAGGGCACCTGTGACCACGCAGACGCGCGACCTGACCACGGTGTGGAACCGGGTACTCGACACCCTCGCCGACGAAGCGGGGCCTCAGGCCGGCGCCTTTCTCCGGTTGACCCGACCGGTCGGCGTGGTCGAAGACACTGCTCTGCTCGCCGCCCCGAACGAGTTCACCAAGGACCTCATCGAGAGCCGGCTCCGACCACATGTCACCGAGGTGCTCTCGCGTGAACTGGGCCGCGAGGTACGAATCGCCGTCACCGTCGAACCTGAGCTGGCCGGTGACACCTCCTCCGACGACGACGAGCTCGACGCCGAGACCCTCGCCGCCGACGCCACGCGCGTCTCCGACGACCCGGCGACCCGACCCGGCACCGGCACTCCCGTTCCCCGATTCGACTCCGACTCACGACTCAACCCGAAGTACACCTTCGACACGTTCGTGATCGGGGCCAGCAACCGCTTCGCACACGCCGCAGCTGTCGCTGTGGCCGAAGCACCTGCCAAGGCCTACAACCCCCTGTTCATCTACGGCGGTTCGGGTCTGGGCAAGACTCACCTGCTGCACGCCATCGGCCACTACGCACGCAACCTCTACGCCGGAACCAAGGTTCTCTACGTCAGTTCCGAAGAGTTCACCAACGACTTCATCAACTCGATCCGCGACGACAAGGCCCAGGCATTCCAACGCCGGTACCGCGACATCGATGTGCTCCTCATTGACGACATCCAGTTCCTCCAGGGCCGGGTCCAGACCCAGGAAGAGTTCTTCCACACCTTCAACACGCTGCACACCGCCAACAAGCAGATCGTCATCACCAGCGATGTGTCACCCCAACAGCTGTCCGGGTTCGAAGATCGCATGCGCACACGCTTCACCTGGGGGCTCACCACCGACGTCCAGCCCCCCGACCTCGAGACACGCATCGCCATCCTTCGGAAGAAGGCGGCCCAGGAGAAGCTCCAGGCACCGCCAGAGGTGCTCGAGTTCATCGCCAGCAAGATCGCGACCAACATCCGCGAGCTCGAAGGAGCCCTCATCCGCGTCACGGCGTTCGCCAGTCTCAACCGTCAGCCCGTCGATCTCTCACTCGCCGAGATCGTTCTCAAGGACCTCATCCCCGAGAGCAGTGGTCCGGAGGTCACGAGCGCATTGATCATGGCTCAGACCGCCGCATACTTCGGGCTCACCCTCGACGACCTCTGTGGTTCGAGCCGTAGCCGAGTCCTGGTGAACGCTCGCCAGATCGCGATGTACCTGTGTCGGGAGCTCACCGACCTGTCGCTGCCGAAGATCGGCCAGCAGTTCGGCGGACGCGACCACACCACGGTCATGCACGCCGATCGCAAGATTCGGCAGTTGATGGCGGAGCGCCGCAGTGTCTACAACCAGGTGACCGAGCTCACCAACCGCATCAAGTCTCAAGCGCGCCAGGGATGACCCGCGTGCGACTTCCCGGTTCGACGACGATCACGCGGGTACACACCTTGGGGACAACCCTGTGGATGACCAGCCACTTTCGGTGGCTTTCCTGGGGACGACCGGTGGATGTCGCCAGGACTTCACCTCGCGCCCCACAGGCGACCACCTTCACACTGCCCGCCCACCACACCCTCCTGTGGACACCACTCACCGCACTGACCTGCGTCGATGCTGGTCGTCCCCAGTTTCCACCGCACCGACTACGACGACGAGGATATCTTCCTCACACCTACCAAACACCGCAGTAAGTCACATCCCGCTGTCCCACCATCGATCACATAGGGTGACGATCTTGACGCAGGTACCCTCTGCGTCCTGCGTCTACCGTTCTGTTCCGGAGGATTTTCGTGAAGTTCCGCGTCGAGCGCGACGTCTTCGCCGAGGCCGTCGCCTGGGCTGCGCGCAGCCTGCCCACTCGTCCACCTCTTCCGGTGCTCGCCGGCTTGCTCATCGACGCGCAGGATGGCGGCCTGATCCTCAGCTCCTTCGACTACGAGGTTTCTGCTCGGGTCGAGGTCGAGGCCGAGGTGAGCGAGCCCGGCTCGATCCTGGTCTCCGGCCGGCTTCTTGCCGACATCACCAGGAGCCTTCCGGACCGTCCGGTCGACATGACCACCGATGAGGGCGACCGCAAGGCACAGCTGCTGTGTGGAAGCTCGAAGTTCAGCCTGCAGACCCTGCCACGCGAGGACTACCCCTCACTTCCGGTCATGCCCGACCCGGCCGGCACCTTGCCGGGCGAGGTCTTCGCGGCTGCGGTGTCTCAGGTTGCTGTGGCCGTTGGTCGCGACGACACCTTGCCGGTGCTGACCGGTATCCGGGTCGAGTTCGAGGCTGATCGCCTGGTACTGGCAGCCACCGACCGGTACCGGCTGGCCGTTCGTGAGCTGCACTGGACACCAGGACGCACCGACATGACGACGGTGGCACTCGTTCAAGGTCGGTCGTTGGCTGACACGGCGCGCGCACTTGGTGACGCTGACTCGGTCACGATCGCTCTGACGGGGAGCGGTTCCGGAGAAGGGCTGATCGGCTTTGAGGGATCGGCCGGGAAAGAGAGCCGACGCACCACCAACCGCTTGCTCGACGGCGAGTTCCCGAAGTACCGCGCGCTGTTGCCGTCGGAGTCCAGCTCGGTGGCAGTGATCGAGTCCTCGTCTCTGCTCGAGACGGTGAAGCGCGTGGCGTTGGTGGCGGACCGCAACACACCCGTGCGACTGGCGTTCAGCGACGGACAGCTGGTCGTCGAAGCCGGAGCCGGCGACGAGGCGCAAGCGGTCGAAAGCGTCAACTGCGCGTACAGCGGTGACGAGCTCACGATTGCGTTCAACCCCCAGTTCCTGCAAGAGGGCATTGCGGCGCTCGGTACCGCCTACACCGAGATCTCGTTCACCACGTCGACGAAGCCAGCTGTCATCGCTGGTCGCACCGAACCGGAAACCCCGAGCGATGGCAGCTATCGGTACCTGATCATGCCGGTGCGTCTGTCCGGCTGATCTGACATCGGTGTACGTCACGGCAATCGAACTGGTCGACTTTCGGTCCTACGAGCATGTTCAGCTCTCGCTGCGCGCTGGTGTGACCGTTCTGGTCGGACGGAACGGTCAGGGCAAGACGAATGTCGTCGAGGCACTCGGCTACCTCGCCACACTCGGCAGCCATCGGGTGGCGTCCGACCAGCCACTGGTTCGCCACGGCGCGAATGTCGCAGTCGTACGAGCGGCTGTCGAACGCACAGGGCGACGCCTGCTGCTGGAGATAGAGGTCGTGCCGGGCAAGAGCAACAGAGCGCGCATCAACAAGTCGCCGTTGCCGCGTCCCCGCGAGCTACTGGGTGTTCTGCGCACCGTGATGTTTGCGCCTGAGGACTTGACCTTGGTGCGAGGCGATCCCGACGCACGACGCAGTTTCCTGGACGAGCTGATGACGCTCCGCACGCCCCGGCTTGCAGGAGTGAAGGCCGACTACGAACGAACGTTGAAGCAGCGCAACGCACTGCTGAAGAGCGCTATGGGTACCAGGGGTTCCTTCGACACCAGCACCCTCGCGGTGTGGAACGACCACCTTGTGCAGCTGGGCAGCGAGCTGCTCCATGAACGACTGACCCTCGTCTCTGATCTTCAGGGCCCGGTGCGCGATGCGTACGCAGATCTCGCACCGGCTGGAGGGGAGGCCCGTCTGGACTACCGAGCGTCGTGGACGGGCACACCTGCGCTCGACCCGCAGCGATCCAGGGAGGCGATCGCGGAGGAGTTCGGTGATTCGCTGCGGCGGGTTGAGAAGGATGAGCTGCAGCGCGGGGTAACCCTCGCCGGACCACACCGAGATGATCTCGTCCTCCTGCTGGGCGACCACCCGGCCAAGGGATATGCGTCACACGGAGAATCGTGGTCGATGGTTCTTGCGCTGCGGCTGGCCTCGTTCGAGCTCTTGCGGATCGATGGAGACGACCCGGTACTCATCCTCGACGACGTGTTCGCCGAACTGGACTCGACGCGTCGTGAGCGGCTCGCGCAGATGGTGGTTGGTGCCGAGCAAGTTCTCGTGACGGCGGCGGTTGCTGACGATATTCCTCGCACCTTGTCCGGGGATCGGTTTACTGTCGATGCAGGACACATCACAGCGGATCAATCTGAGGGACGGGGGTCAGCATGAGCGGCGACTCGGTAGACCCCAGCCGACCGGTCGATGAGACGCCGGCGCCCGAGGGGGCCGATTCAGCGCCTGATCTGTCGGTCTCCTTGCTCGCCCAGGTGAGAGCCGCGTCCAAGGCTGCTCCCCGCCGTCCACAGACTCGCCCGAGGCGGAGGCGCCCGGTCGACCCAGGTGCCTACTCAGGGGCCGCTCCTGACGACCGCGACCCGCAGTCGATCGCGCGATCGGTTGACGACCTGGTCGGAGAGCGTGGCTGGACGGCACCACTTGCGGTCGGGGGTGTCGAGGGGCGATGGCCCGAGATCGTCGGAGCCGATGTCGCCCAGCACTGCATCCCCGAACACTTCGAGGCGGGCAAGCTCACGGTGCGTGCGGATTCGACGGCGTGGGCGACCCAGGTACGCATGTTGGCCCCCACTCTTCTCGCTCGCCTGAATGACGACCTGGGCGCTGGCACGGTCACCCACATGCAGGTGCTGGGGCCTCAAGGTCCGTCGTGGAAGAAGGGGAAGCTGCGGGTCAAAGGACGTGGCCCGCGCGACACCTACGGCTAGTCGGACGCGACCGCCGCAGGCGCAGCAGAACGAGCGAATTTCGCCGTCCGCGTATGGAGGGTCGTCCCCCTGCGTGCAGGCCGCACCAGGCAGGCGCCACAGGCCGGGAATAGGCATTCTGACGGCGATACCAGGTAGAATCAGATCATCGATCTGACCGATCTTCATGCACTGCCTCACCCCTCACCTTGGGCCGCTCCGCAGCACTCACGCTGAGCATGGAGTGGCCCTTGAACGGAGTCCACCGTTGTCCTACGACGCCACTGACATCCAGGTCCTCGAGGGTCTTGATGCAGTACGCAAACGCCCCGGCATGTACATCGGCTCCACCGGTGAGCGTGGTCTGCACCACCTGGTCTACGAGGTGGTCGACAACTCCGTCGACGAGGCGATGGCGGGGTACGCAGACCGGATTTCGGTCACCCTGCGCCGCGATGGGTCGGTCACCGTTGTCGACAACGGCCGCGGCATCCCGGTCGACGACCACCCGATCGAGAAGCGACCGGCGGTCGAGGTCGTGCTCACGGTCCTCCACGCCGGCGGCAAGTTCGGTGGCGGTGGCTACTCGGTGTCCGGCGGGCTCCACGGTGTCGGCGTCTCGGTGGTCAACGCGCTCTCGACCAAGCTCGAGGTCGAGGTGCATCGCGACGGACACGTGTGGCGCCAGACGTATGAGCACGGTGTTCCCTCCGCTCCTCTGGCAAAGGGTGAGGCCACCGACATCACGGGCACGCGCGTCACCTACTGGGCTGACGAAGAGATCTTCGACGACGTCGTGTACTCGTTCGACACGTTGTCGCGCCGGTTCCAGGAGATGGCCTTCCTCAACCGCGCGCTCACACTTGAGCTCATCGACGAACGCGATCCCGCCAGAGTCAATGACGGAATCGCGATCGAAGGTGTTGACGAGGACGAGGAAGACCCACGCCACGTCGTCTACTACTACGAGGGTGGCATCGCTGACTTCGTCCGACACATCAACGCTCGCAGCAAGTCCGGCCCTGTGCACTCGAAGGTGGTCGAGTACGGCGCTGAAGACACCGACCTCGGCATGAGTCTCGAAGTGGCTATGCAGTGGAACGGTGACTACATCGAGGGTCTCTACACATTTGCGAACACGATCAACACCCACGAAGGCGGTGCGCACGAAGAGGGTTTCCGCAGCGCGCTGACATCCCTGGTCAACCGCTATGCCCGCGAACGCTGGAACCTGCTCAAGGACAAGGATCCGAACCTGTCGGGCGAAGACATCCGCGAAGGCCTGACGGCGATTGTGTCGATCAAGCTGCGTGAGCCTCAGTTCGAGGGACAGACCAAGACCAAGTTGGGCAACGCGGAGGCTAAGACCTTCGTGCAGAAGGTCACGAACGAGCAGTTGGCGGCCTGGTTCGATGCCAACCCTGCTGAGGGCAAAGAGATCGCACGCAAGTCCATCAACGCAGCGACCGCACGCATTGCGGCCCGCAAGGCTCGCGACCTGGCGCGCAACCGTAAGGGGCTGCTGGGTGGCGGGGGCCTTCCCGGCAAGTTGATCGACTGCTCGTCCAACGTGCCGGAAGAGTGCGAGCTGTTCGTCGTCGAGGGTGACTCCGCCGGCGGCAGCGCACGAAACGGGCGCAACCCGCAGACGCAGGCGATCCTGCCGATCCGCGGAAAGATTCTCAACGTCGAGAAGGCTCGGATCGACCGAGTTCTGCAGAACAACGAAGTGCAGGCGATGATCTCGGCGCTCGGTACGGGCGTCCACGAAGAGTTCGATCTTGCGAAGCTGCGCTACCACAAGGTCGTTCTGATGGCCGACGCCGACGTCGATGGACAGCACATTCGTACGCTTCTGTTGACCCTGCTCTTCCGATTCATGCGACCACTCATCGAAGAGGGGTACGTCTACCTGGCGCAGCCGCCGCTCTTCAAGATCAAGTGGTCGCGTGAAGTCGCTGACTACGCCTACAGCGACCGCGAACGCAAGGCCCTGATGGAAGCGGGCGTCGCGGCCGGACGAAAGCTCCCGAAAGAAGAGGGGATCCAGCGCTACAAGGGTCTCGGTGAGATGAACGCTGACGAACTGTGGGAGACCACCATGGACGCCGATCGGCGTGTACTTCTTCAAGTCACCCTCGAAGACGCCATCCAAGCTGACGAGACGTTTGCGACGTTGATGGGCGAAGACGTCGAGGCCCGACGCAAGTTCATCCAACGCAATGCGCGCGACGTGCGCTTCCTTGACATCTAGTCCAACCGCTTCCCCATCCACCCACACCCACCGAACAGGGACCCCAGGTGACTGAGACCACCGACATGCCAGGCCCGGGCGGGCGCATCGAGGCTGTCGACCTTCAGGTCGAGATGCAGCGCTCGTACCTCGACTACGCCATGAGCGTGATCGTGTCGCGCGCACTGCCTGACGTTCGCGACGGACTGAAGCCCGTGCACCGCCGCGTCATCTACGCCATGTACGACGGTGGCTACCGGCCGGACCGCAACTTCAGCAAGTGCGCACGCATCGTCGGCGACGTCATGGGCAACTACCACCCGCACGGT
Organism: uncultured Actinomycetota bacterium; assembly: GCA_963824605.1. Classification (GTDB taxonomy): domain Bacteria; phylum Actinomycetota; class Actinomycetes; order JAHEKZ01; family JAHEKZ01; genus JAHEKZ01. The sequence continues at coordinate 253,475 of CAWGPZ010000004.1, forward strand.
GACAACGCGATCTACGACACTTTGGTGCGCCTCGCGCAACCGTGGGCACTCCGCTACCCACTGGTACAGGGCCAGGGCAACTTCGGTTCACCGGGCAACGATGCTGCCGCCGCCATGCGTTACACCGAGGCGCGAATGGCACCGCTGGCCATGGAGATGGTGCGTGACATCGACGAGGACACCGTCGACTTCGCTCCGAACTACGACGGGCGTACTCAAGAGCCCACCATCTTGCCCAGCCGTTTTCCCAACCTTCTCGTCAACGGGAGCGCCGGTATCGCCGTCGGCATGGCGACCAACATCCCGCCGCACAACCTCCGCGAGGTGGCGTCGGGCGTCCAGTGGGCACTGCAGAACCCAGAGGCGCCGCGCGAAGAGCTGCTTGAGGCTCTGATCGAACGCATTCAAGGACCTGACTTCCCGACCGGTTCGCTCATCGTCGGCAAGCGTGGCATCGATGACGCGTACCGCACCGGTCGCGGCCTCATCACGATGCGAGCCGTCGTCGAGGTCGAAGAGATCCAGAACCGGGTCTGTCTGGTGATCTCGCAGCTGCCGTACCAGGTCAACCCCGACAACCTCGCACTGAAGATCGCAGACCTGGTCAATACCGGGAAGCTTCAGGGTATTGCCGACCTGCGCGACGACTCGTCGTCCCGTACCGGCATGCGCATCATCGTCGTGCTCAAGCGCGACGCGGTGGCCAAGGTCGTCCTCAACAACCTGTACAAGCACACCCAGCTGCAAGAGACGTTCGGCGCGAACATGCTGGCCCTCGTCGACGGCGTTCCTCGCACGTTGACCCTCGATCACTTCGTCACCAACTGGATCGCGCACCAGATCGAGGTCATCCAGCGGCGCACCCGATACCGCCTTCGCAAGGCCGAAGAGCGTGCGCACATCCTGCGCGCACTCCTCAAGGCCCTTGATGCGCTCGACCAGGTGATTGCGTTGATTCGAGCAAGCGCCACCGTTGATGACGCGCGCGCGGGGCTGATGGATCTGCTCGAGATCGACGAGGTGCAGGCCACCGCCATCCTCGACATGCAGCTGCGACGCCTTGCGGCGCTTGAGCGCAAGAAGATCACCGATGAGTACGACGATCTGATGTCGCGGATCGCCGACTACAACGACATCCTCGCCAACGAGGCGCGGCAGCGTTCGATCGTCGGCGACGAGCTTGCCGAGATCGTCGAGAAGTACGGCGACGAACGGCGCACCGAGATCATCCCGTTCGACGGCGACATGTCCATCGAGGACCTCATCGCGGAAGAAGACCTGGTGATCACGATCACTCGCGATGGCTACGCCAAGCGCACCAAGGCCGATCTGTATCGCGCTCAGCGTCGCGGGGGTAGGGGCGTCCGAGGTGCAGCGCTCAAACAAGATGACATCGTCGAGCACTTCTTCACGACGACCACGCATCACTGGATTCTGTTCTTCACGAATCAGGGTCGTGTCTACCGCGCCAAGGCGTTCGAGCTTCCCGATGCCGGACGCGATGCGCGTGGACAACACGTCGCCAACCTGTTGGCCTTCCAGCCCGATGAGCAGATCGCCCAGGTTCTCGACCTGAAGGACTACGAGCAGGCTCCCTATCTGGTGTTGGGTACTCGCGGTGGCATGGTCAAGAAGACCAAGCTCTCCGAGTACGACTCGAACCGCAGCGGAGGCGTGATCGCGATCAATCTGCGTGACGACGACGAGGTGATCTCCGCGCTCCTGTGCACTGCTGACGACGACCTGATGTTGGTGTCGCGCAAGGGCCAGTCCGTGCGTTTCCACTCCGATGACGCCACACTGAGGCCCATGGCTCGGGCGACCCAGGGCGTTATCGGCATGAAGTTCCGCGGTGCCGATCACCTCCTTGCCATGGATGTTGCTCGCGATGACTCGTATCTCGTGACGGTCACCGATGGCGGCTTCGCCAAACGCACCTCCGTCACGGAGTGGGCTGCCAAGGGACGCGGCATTCTCGGCGTCAAGGCGATGAGATTGGCGAACACCGAGCGAGGCTCGTTGGTGGGTGCGCTCGTGGCGCACGAGGGCGACGAGGTCTTCGCCATCAAGTCCAGCGGCGAGGTGATCCGGACCTCCGTCGGTGAGATCCGCGCGACCGGACGCGACACCATGGGGGTCACGCTCACCTCGGTGGGAGGCGGAGACGCAGTGGTCGCGGTCACGCGCAACGTCGAGGCTGACATCGGCGCCGATGGTGAGTTGCCTGCTGAGTCCTCAGATGAGGTTGGTCCCGAGGAAGAACCGACCCAATGACGACGACCAGCGGTGGGCGTCCCGGTGGTGCCAGCACTCCGCAGCCGGCCGCTCAAAGCCGCCCGCCTCCGGGACGGGTGTGGTCGTTCCGCCGTCTGGCACCCCCGTTGCACGGCAGCGCCGTCTGAAGCTGACGGTCACACGCATCGACCCATGGACGGTTCTGCGACTGTCCTTCTTGCTCAGTATTGCCACCGCGGTCATCACGGTGGTCGCCCTGATTGTGCTGTGGTCGATGTTGGCAAGCGCGGGCGTCTTCGAGTCGGTCGACGGCACACTGGACTCCGTGCTCGGTGACGGCGCTCTGACCGTCACGCAGTACTTCAGTTTCGGCCGCGTCCTGTCGGTGTCTCTGCTGATCGGGGCGATCGACGTGGTCCTGATCACGGCCCTGGCCACGATCGGCGCCTTTCTCTTCAACCTTGCTGCCAGCCTGGTCGGTGGCCTCGAGGTGTCCGTCACCGACGAGAGCTGAGGGTGCGGTGCCCGGTTTGGGAGGCATCTGGCGGTCAGGTAGCCTTCACGTTCGGCACGGGCCTATAGCTCAGCTCGGTTAGAGCGCTTCCCTGATAAGGAAGAGGTCGATGGTTCAAGTCCATCTAGGCCCACTGGTCGACACCCCGGCCACTTGGAGGAGTCATGTTCAAGAAGTTGCTCGTCCTGGCTGCTGCAGCCGCTGGCGCGTTCGCCGTCTGGCGCAAGGTGTCCAACGACAAAGCTGAGCAGGATCTGTGGAACGAGGCGGTTGCTGACCTCGATCCCGACGCTCCCGTCGTCGACCTGCGCTAGCCGCACCCGCGCGCCGTGAGGCGCATCGGGGACGTAGCTCAATTGGCAGAGCACCGCCTTTGCAAGGCGGGGGTTAGGGGTTCGATTCCCCTCGTCTCCACCCTTCGGCCTCGTCCCGTGCTCAGAGCACGATGGCGCGCGCCGTGGATCACCGGACGTCCCCGTCGTCGGTGCCTTACTCTCCCGACATGACCCTTCGCCGACGGGCTCCCTCGCCGCTGAGAGCCCGCGGTGGCTGAGGACGTCACACGAAGGCGGCTGCTTGTCGGTGGAGCGGTGGTGGGCGGAGTAGCCCTCGCGGCTGCGGCGTCCTGGCCGTTCCTGCCGGATCGAGTCAAGAACGTCCTCGTCGACCCGCCACCGGCGTTCATCCCCGACGCCGAGGTGGGGCGAGTGAGCCTCGAGTCCGTGTACTCGGAGTCACGCGGCATGGATGTCGATCTCTTCACCGCGGTGCCGGCTGGCTACGGCAAGGGCAAGGGGCTCCCGGTCGTCGTGGTCTGCCATGGGGCGACGGCAACGCCGGCTAGCTTCGAGCCTTTTGGTCTGCCGCAGTTCCTTACTGCTGCAGTCGACGCCGGTGCCGAACCGTTCGCGTTGATGGGGGCCTACGGAAGTGCGCTGCGCTGGGAGCCGCAGGCCAGTGGCGACGATCCCCGCTCGATGGTTCTCGACGAGATGCCCCAGTGGATGGACGAGAGGGGTTTCGATGCGTCGCGTCGCGCTCTCTGGGGATGGTCGATGGGCGGGTACGGGATCTTGCGGATGGCTCAGGTCGAACCGGGCTGGGCACGCGCCGTTGCGGCGTTCGCTCCTGCGATAAGCGAGGGGGACGAGGTGTTCGCCAACGTCGATGCGCTGGCGGGCACGCCCTTGGGTTTCTGGGTGGGCACTGACGACTCGTTCTACGAACCCGTGCAGGAACTCGTTGCGGCGCTGCCGGAAGAACCTGAGATCAACTCGTCCGGCCCAGGCGGCCACACGCGCATCTACTGGAACGACCAGACCATCGAGGCGTTCACGTTCCTCGGCTCGCACCTCGGCAAGTAGGCGAACGCCAGTGGGCTCAACTGATGGCGGCCAAGAACTCCTTCGACACAGCGAGGTAGGCGTCCACGTCTGCCTCGTCAGCGGCGAACGAGATGGCCGGACCGGCAGTGGCAATGGCGTCCCAGATTCCGCGGTTGGCGAAGAAGGCCTTGCGGGCGTCGGCAAATGCCTCGTCGACGGAGACGTAGCCGTCGCGTCCGGTGACCGGCGCCGGCGCCGACAGGCGCCACTGGCAGCGGCCACCCCAACGGTCGATCGTGAAGCCGAGCCCGGAGTCGTCGACCAGCTGCTGCAGGCCGGCTTGGAGCCTGGCACCGAGTGCATCGACTCGTTCATGTGCGGACGCGGTGAAGACCTGCTCGAGGCCGGCCCGAGCAGCAGCCATCGAGAGGGCGTTGGCGTACAGGGTGCCGCCGGTGGGCACTGACGGGCCGTCCACGAAGTCGCCCTCGACATGGCCGGCCATGTACTGCGCGAGATCGGCGGTCATGCCGAAGACGCCGACCGGCATCCCCCCGCCGATCCCCTTGCCGCCGGTGATCATGTCGGGATCGAGGCCGAACTCGTAGGCGCCGCCTCCGTACCTGGCGAACTGCGTGTGCGTGACATCGGCGATGAGCAGAGTTCCGTGACGACGGGACGACGAGCGGAGGTGCTCGTGGAACCCGTCGCGTGGCTTGACGAGGCCACAGTTGGTCATCACAGGTTCGAGCATCACAGCGGCGACATCGTTACCGGCGAGTGCGGCGTCGAGTGCATCGATGTCGTTGAAGGGCACGGTCGTGACGTGGTCGCCAGACCCCGTCGGCAGACCAACGCCGTCAGGTTCGCCTTGAGACCACAGCATCTCGTCCATGTGCCCGTGGTACTTGGCGTCGAAGACCAGCACTCGTTGACGTCCTGTGAAGGCCCGAGCCACCCGCAACGCGTCAACATTCGCGCCCGACGCAGACAGCGTGTACTGCCATGCCGGCAGGGTGAAACGCTCGGCCAGCAGCTTGCTGACAGTGAGCGCGTCCTGCGTGGGGAGCAAGAAGTGGTTACCGAGGGCGGCCTGCTCGGAGATCGCCTGGACAATGGGCTCCGGCGCGAAGCCTGCCGCCATGGCGAGGTCACAGAGGTTGAAGTCGCGGTACTGCCGGCCGTCGAGATCGGTGAACGTACTCCCGCTGCCGGAGACGGCGACGACCGGCGAATGGCGCCAGAAGCCCGACATCCACGACACGGGGACACCGTTGGGCATGACCGATCTGGCTTCGGCGAGCCAGTCGAGGCTCAGGGGGATGGCCGCGTGGAATGCCGCGGTCTCTTCGTCGCGCACCCTTTCGAGGGTGCGCCGGGTCGTGGAAGTGATGACTGAGTCCATGCCTGATCCTGACACGAAAGAGCAATGCCAGGTGTGCAAGGATCGGGACGCCGACGACCGCATATCAGAGGGGCCGACTGTGGCTGAGCAAATGTTCGCGACGCTGAACACCAACCGTGGCGCGATTCGCATCGAGCTGTACCCCAACCACGCCCCAAAGACTGTGGCCAACTTCGTCGACCTGGCCGAGGGCTCACGAGAGTGGAAGCACCCGGGCACCGGCGTGACGAGCACCAACAAGCTCTACGACGGCACGACCTTCCACCGGGTGATCAGCGGCTTCATGATCCAAGGTGGAGACCCGCTCGGCACCGGCACCGGCGGCCCCGGATACCGCTTCGGCGACGAGTTCCACCCCGAGCTGACCTTCAGCGAGCCCTACCTGCTGGCCATGGCCAACGCCGGCCCCGGCACGAACGGTTCGCAGTTCTTCATCACAGTCGGCGCTACCGACTGGCTTAACTTCAAGCACACCATCTTCGGCAAGGTTGCTGACGATGATTCGCGTGCCGTGGTTGACGCCATTGCTGCGACGCCGACCGGTGCGCAGGACCGACCGGTCGACCCCGTGGTGGTCGAGTCGGTGACGATCGAGCGCGTCGGCGCTTGACGCGTCCGGCATGACCGAACAGCCGTCGGACGGTGCGTCGGCGCAACCGCCGACGTGCTACCGGCATCCAGAGCGCGAGAGCCATATCCGCTGCGCGCGCTGCGAGCGTCCGATCTGTCCCGACTGCATGGTGAGCGCCGCTGTCGGCTTCCAGTGCCCTGAGTGCGTCGAAGAGGGGCGAAAGACGACACGTGAGGCACGCACCCTTGCCGGTGGCGTGATCCACGGCGACCCTGTTCTGGTCACCAAGGTCCTCATCGGGATCAACGTTGCTCTCTTCATGCTGCAGGTGGCGACCAACGATCGCGTGACGAACCGATTTGCGATGCAGGGTCTGGCGGTTGCCTTCGAGGGCGAGTGGTGGCGTCTGATGACGTCGGCGTTCTTGCACACCGGCATCACGCACATCGCGCTGAACATGCTCGCCCTGTGGTTCATCGGTGGGGCCGTCGAGCCGCGTCTTGGCCGGTGGCGGTACCTGACCGTCTACCTTCTCAGCGCCCTCGGCGGATCGGTGCTCTCGTACGCCGTCGACTCGCCCCTCCAATCATCGGTGGGTGCGTCCGGTGCAGTCTTCGGGCTCTTCGGTGCGTTGTTCGTGTTGATGCGCCGACTGCGTTTCGAAGTGGGCGGCCTGATCTCGATCATTGTGATCAACGTCGTGATCGGGTTCGTGCCTGGCCTGAACATCAACTGGCGTGCTCACCTGGGTGGTCTGATCATCGGCACCGTCCTGACCGCCGTCATGGTCTACACGCCGCAGCCCCGACGCCTTGTGGCTTCTGTGGTGGCGTCCGTCGTCGTGCTGGTTGGCTGTACCGGAGTGACGGTGTGGCGCACCGATCAGATCAACTCGTGTCTCGACGGCACCCAGAACCCCACGATCTGCTTCGACGACATCACGATCGTCGGTGCGCCGGAGGGCTCAGACCCCGGCGGCGGGGTCGCGACGCGCACGGCCGTAGACGCATCCAGACAGATCCAGCTGCTGGAAGCGACCGCCGACCTCGACACTCACCGTGACAGCGTCCGGCGAGTCGGCGCGTCCAACTCGGAACTCCGTGAGCGACTCCGGGTATAGCACCTCGTGGCCACCGGTTACTGGGTCAGCGAGGCGCAACTCGCCGTCTGAGCGCAGAATCCGCAGCGTCGACCCCCAGGGGTTGTAGGAGCGGTAGAGGCCGACCGCTGGTCGATGGGGGTGCTCAAGTCCGTCATCGACGGGCTCTGGACTGGGTTGCTTCGTTTCCTGGGGTGGTAGGCCGCACAGCAGGCGCAGAATGTGACGGTTCGCCTCTGAGGTATTCGCATATCCGTTGACCAAGAGACAGGTGCCGATCCCGCGGTCTCGGTCGACGCGGACGTCGGCGAACATGCCGACCATTCCTCCGCTGTGTCCCACCGTCACCTGGCTGTCGACCTCATCGGTGTCGAGGCCGTATCCGTACCAGCCGTCGTCGGCGCGGACGTGGCGGCCAGAGAGCAATGTGAAGTCGTCCGCATTCAGCACGCCTTCGGCTCCTCCGTTGAGGAGGAAGCGAAGGTAGTGGCCCATGTCCGCCGGTGTCGCCGTAATCGCTCCATCGGCGGTGCACGTGGGGAAAAGCGCGTCGGGTGTCTGGTCGGTCTCTCGCCGCCACAGAGCGTCGTCCTGCGGCGGGCGGTGACCGCGCACGTCGACACCGTGGTCGCGCGAGCTGACCGAGGCAGCGGAGTCATGCATGCCTAGGGGCCGGAGAACCCGCCCCTCAAGCACCGACTCGAGGGGGCGGCCCTCGATGGCCTCGATGACGTCGCCGAGCAGTTCGTATCCCGGATTGGAGTACCAGAAAGGGCTGCCAGGTGGTTGGGGCTTTCCCACGGCGCCTTGCATCGCCGATTCGAGCAGGGAGTCTGGCGTCCACTCGCTGCCGCCGGGCAGGCCAGCGGTATGAGTCATCAGGTGGTGAAGGGTGACCCCAGGGTTCAGTCGTGTGGCCCATGGCAGGTGATGGACGACGGGATCGTCGATCGACAATGCGCCCTCCAGCTGGAGCTGCAGCACTGCGATGCTCGAAAAGGCCTTCGAGATCGATCCGATCTGCCAACGTTGAGTTCCTTGAACGGATCTCTCGCCGGCTCGATCCGCGAGGCCCGAAAGCTCCACGTGCAGGGTCTGGGTACCGTCGCTGACAACCAAAGCAAACCCCGGAACGCGTTGCTCGGCTTGCCATCGCAGGGCCCACTGGATCGCTTCGTCGATAGCGATCGGCACGCGTCACCTCGTTCCTGGCAGCTCACCACACGGGAGCGATGAGCGGGCTGTGTGGGCTTCGTCCACAGGGGTTATCCCCACTGTGGACTGAGTTACAAGGCTGTTATTACTGGGTGTGGTCAGGCTACTTCCAGCGGGTGGCGACCATCAGGCCGGCGAACATGAAGCCGAAGCCGATGGCGACGTTCCAGGCTCCCAGCGCACTCACAAAGCCGATCGAGCTGGCCGCCACGTAGTAGAGGACCACCCAGGTCAGCCCGACGATCAGCAGGGTCACCATGGTCGGCACCACCCAACGGCCGCTGACGGCCGCTGACTTGTCGGTGCGCTCGGGCGGCGGGATGTAGTCAGCTTTCTTCCGAGACCGCGACTTGGGCACGTCCACCACTCCTTGTCTCACGCCCGGGGGTCCCGGGACCATCGCTCTGCCCCGTAGCGTAGTTGCTATGCGGTCGACGGTGGTGTGGCGCGTCCTGCTGCTTGTCGTGCTGCTCGTGGTCGGGATGCTTCTCGCCACCTCGGCGCGCCTGGCCGCGGGTACCGACGTGAGGGCGGAGCGTCGTACCGATCTGGTGGGGTTGATACGAGCCGAGCAGGACCGCGTCGAGGCCGAGACAGCGCAGTTGACCGCACTTCAGGCGGAGGTGGCAGCGGCCGCTGAGGACGGAGCGCCCGCGCCTTCGAATCCAGAGCTCGAATCGCTGATTGCCGAGGTGAAGGGACCGGGCCTCACGGTCGAGCTGGCCGACGCGATCATTCCGGTCGAAGGAGTGTCTGACGGCTATACGGCCGACGACTACATCGTCCACGAACAAGACGTGCAGGCCGTGATCAACGCTCTGTGGGCTGGGGGCGCTGACGCGATCGGTGTGATGGATCAGCGGATCATTGCGACGAGCGCCGTGCGGTGTGTCGGGAGCACGCTGTTGCTGCACGGCCAGGTGTATGCGCCGCCGTATACCGTGACCGCCGTGGGCCCACCTGAACGTATGCAGCGAGCGCTGGATGCGTCCCCCCGCGTCGGCATCTACCAGCAGTACGTCGACCTGCTGGGCCTGAGGCTCGACGTCCAGACATCCGACTCAGAGACGATTCCGGCGTACGAAGGCCCGGTGGCGGCCCGCTATGCCGAGGTGGTCGGGTGAGCGCGGCGCGGCGAGCTACCGGAGTCGTGGGCGAGCTGCTCATCACCGCTGGCGTCGTGGTGTTGTTGTTCGTCGGGTATCAGCTGGTGTGGACGAATGTCCAAGCTGATCGCGTCGCGACCGCCAAGGCGAACGACTTGGAGCAGACGTGGGAGGAAGAGGGACCGGCGGCGCCCGAGATCGTGCCCGACCTGAAGGACGGCGAAGCCTTCGCCATCCTTCGGATCCCGCGGCTTGGTGAGAAGTACCGGGTGCCGATCGTGCAGGGCGTCAGCCTCGACGTCCTTGCGACGGGTGTGGGGCACTACCCCGACACAGCGATGCCCGGCGAGGTCGGCAACTTCGCCGTTGCGGGGCACCGGGCGACCAACGGCGAGCCGTTCGCGTACCTCGACCAGCTGCGTGAGGGCGACGCCGTGGTCGTCGAGACGGGTACCACCTGGTACACCTACGAGGTCATCGACGAGTACATCGTGCAGCCCACCCAGGTGGGAGTCATCTTGCCCGTTCCCAACGAGCCGGACACCGAGCCGCGCAAGGCGCTGATGACGCTGACCACCTGCAACCCGCGGTGGGCGTCCTACGAGCGGTTGATCTTCCACGCTGAGCTGGTCGACGAGCTGCCGAAGGGCCAAGGGCGTCCCGCGGCCCTGGGGGGCGGTGCCTGATGTACGCGTGGCTCTGGCGCCATCTTCCGGGTCCCACCCCCGTGCGCGTCGTCATCGCGCTGGCGCTGTTCGTCGCGGTGGTGGCGGTGCTCTTCGTGTGGGTGTTTCCCTGGGTTGAGCCTCGACTGCCGTTCACCGACGTCACGGTCGACGAGTCAGCCTCGGCGGCTGGCCTAGGCTTGCGCGCGTGAGCACTCGGATCCTGGTCGTCGACAACTACGACTCGTTCGTCTACAACCTGGTGCAGTACCTCGCGCAGCTCGGTGCTGACTGCACGGTTCTGCGCAATGACGAGGTCGACCTGGCTGAGGCTGCGGGCTTCGACGGCATCCTGCTGAGCCCCGGGCCGGGAACGCCTGAGTCTGCCGGAGTCTGCGTCCCCCTGGTGCGTGAGCTGGCCGGCAAAGTGCCGATCTTCGGCGTGTGCCTCGGGTTGCAGGCGATGGCTGTTGCGTACGGTGCCACGGTCGGCCGCGCGCCAGAGCTCCTGCACGGCAAGACGAGTCTGGTCGAGCACGACGGTGTCGGCGTCCTGGCCGGTCTGCCCAACCCGTTCACTGCGACGCGCTATCACTCACTGGCGGTCGACGCCGCCACGGTTCCGGCCGACTGGGACGTCACGGGGCGGACGGCGTCCGGCGTCATCATGGCGATGAAGCACCGTGAGCAGCCGGTGGAGGGCGTGCAGTTCCACCCCGAGTCCGTGCTGACCGAGGGCGGCCACCTGATGCTGGCCAACTGGCTCACCGTCTGCGGTGACCCTGGCGCCGTCGAGCGGTCGAGCGGGTTGGCCCCAGTCGTCCCCCAACATTAGGGGCCATGTCACACCGGTTCGAAATGACCGAACCGATCCAACATGGCGTCGATTCGGGGGGCGCGTAACTCGGGATCCCGTGTGGCGATGGTTCGAAATGACCGAACCGGTGTGACATGGCCCCGATTTTTTGGGGGTGGGGCCTGCCGCGAGGCCGGATTAGGGGGGGTTGCCCTGGCCGTTGCCGTTGGTGGTCGTGGTGTCGCTCGGGGAGGGGCTCGGGGACGCCGTGTCGGTCGGCTCCGGCGGTGCCGCAGCAACCGTGATGACCACGGTGGTACCGAGGCGAGCCAGGCTGCCACCCTCCGGCGACTGGTCAATCACGGTCCCCGGTGGCTTGCTGTCGGTCTCTTGCGTCACCGGCGTCACGGTGAACCCGGCTGCTTCAAGGGTGGCTGTCGCTGTTGCCACGCTGTCACCGACCACGTTCGGCACCTGCACCTCGCCGGTGCTCACGAACAGGACGACCGTCGATCCCGCGTCCTGCAAGGTGCCGCCGGCCGGGTCGGTGCGAACAACTGTGCCTGCGGCGGCGTCATCGTCGATCGGCTCGGTATCCACGCGGAAGCCCGCTTCTTGCACCTGTTCGATGGCCACCTGCTGCGCAAGCCCCACCACGTCGGGCACCTCGACCTGCTCGGGTCCGGCAGACACCACCAGCGTGACGGTTGAGCCTTCGTCGGCCTCCGTGTCGGCGAGCGGGTCCTGGGTCAGCACGGTGTTCTTCTTGACGTCACTGGTCTGGGTCTCGACGTCGACCTTGAACCCCGCGTCGTCGAGGGTCTGCTCTGCTTTGGCCAGCTTGTCGCCGACCACGTTCGGAACGGCCACGGTGTTGGAGTCGCCCCCGAGCAGCGCCCAGGCGCCCGCCCCCAGAAGCGCGATGGCCAGGATGACGCCGATGGCGAGGGCCCAGTAGGCACCCTTACGGCTCTTCTCCTCCTCGTCGGGCTCAGCGACAGCCGTCAGGGCCTGCGTGGGCGGCTCGGCCATGACCGGTGGCGCGGCGACGGTGGCGCCCTGCAGGGCGCGGTTGATGTCGGTGCGCATCTCTGCTGCCGACTGGTACCGGTTGGCGGGGTTCTTGGTGAGCGCCTTCATGACGATGGCATCGGCCTCAGGTCCGATGTCGGGGTTGAGCGTCGACGGCGGCAGCGGGTTCTCTCGCACGTGCTGGTAGGCCACGGCGACGGGCGACTCACCCTGGAACGGCGGACGCCCGGTCAGCAGCTCGTAGAGCAGACATCCGGTCGAGTAGACGTCGGAGCGCGCGTCGACGGTCTCGCCCCGGGCTTGCTCGGGCGACAGGTACTGGGCAGTGCCGAGGACGTTGGCGGTCTGGGTCATGGTGGCGCCGCTGTCGGCGACCGCCCGCGCAATGCCGAAGTCCATCACCTTGACGTCACCGTTGGTGGCAAGCATGACGTTGGCCGGCTTGATGTCGCGGTGGACGATCCCTTGCTGGTGGCTGTACTCGAGCGCGCCCAGAACGCCGGTGGTGATCTCGAGGGCACGGTTCGGCATCAGGCGTTCGCCCTGACGCAGTAGCTCGCGCAAGGTCTGACCCTCGACGTACTCCATGACGATGTAGGGGACGCGGACGCCTTCGAGCTCGTCCTCGCCGGTGTCGTAGACGGCGACGACGGAGGGGGCGTTGAGGGATGCGGCCGACTGGGCCTCTCGGCGGAATCGCGCCTGGAACGTCGCGTCGCGGGCCAGGTCGGTGCGCAGCATCTTGACGGCCACCGCGCGCCCGAGGCGTAGGTCGGTGGCCTTGCGCACGTCAGCCATGCCGCCGTGACCGAGCAGCTCGCCCAGCTCGTAGCGGCCGCCGAGCGTGCCGTTCGTCCTGTCGCCGCTCACGGGAGCACCGCCTCCATCACTTCTCGTGCGATGGGTCCAGCCACCGCGCCACCTGTGGCGTCGTCTCCAAGACGGCCGCCGTTCTCGACGATCACAGCGACTGCTACCTGCGGGTCTTCCGCGGGCGCGAACGCCATGAACCAGACATGTGGAGGACGCTTGCCGTCCTGGGCGGTGCCGGTCTTGCCGCCCACGCTCACACCCGGAATCGCGGCGCCACTCCCGGTGCCGTTGGACACCACGGTAACCATCATTGCCTGCAACTCCTCGGCAACCTCGGGCGACACGGCCCGTGACAGCGGTTTCGGCTCGGTGATGTCCAGCGCGGCGAGGTCGGGCGCGCGCTCCTCGGCGACGAGATAGGGCGTCATGACCACTCCGTTGTTCGCGACGCCGGCTGCGACCATGGCCATCTGCAACGGGGTGGCGCGCACATCGAACTGACCGATGGCCGACTGAGCGGTCTGCGGGGCGTTGAGATCATCGGGGTACACGCTGGGTGCAACATCCAACGGAACCTCGATCCGCTTGTTGAATCCGAAACGTTCTGCCTGCTGGTTGATCGCTTGGTCGCCGAGCTTGAGCCCCACCTTGGCGAAGGCGGTGTTGCACGAGATGGCCAGTGCCTCGGTCAGGGTGACCGAGCCGCCGAGGCACGGGCCATCGAAGTAGTTGCCGATCGTGGCTGAGGTCTCGGGCAGGTCGAGCAAGGTCGGTCCTGGGATCTCGGTGTCGGGGGTGTACTCCCCGCTGCTGAGAGCAGCTGCCGACACGACCACCTTGAAGAGCGAGCCTGGTGGGTAGACCTGTTGGATGGAGCGGTTCAGCAGCGGATCACCAGGATCCTTCCGCAGCTTGTCGTAGCTCTCGCTGACCTCCGTCGGGTCGTGGGACGCGAGCAGGTTGGGGTCGAAGGAGGGTGACGAGGCCATGGCGAGGATCGCTCCGGTGCGGGGATCGATGGCAGCGACGGCCCCCTCTTGGCCGTCCAAGCCGTCGAAAGCTGCCGCCTGTGCGTCGGCATCCAGAGTGAGGACGACGTTGCCACCTTGCTGCTGTTGCCCGGAGAAGAGCGTGGTGAGGCGGTCGACGAAGAGCCGGTCGTCGGTGCCGGCGAGCAGGTCGTTCTCCGCTTTCTCGATGCCTGTCGCGCCGTACACCGAGTAGTAGCCGGTGGCCGGCGCGTAGGCGGGCCCGTCGCTGTAGACGCGCAGGTAGCGCAGGCGCTCATCGGTGGCCACCGACTTCGCCACCGTCTTGCGTCCCACCAGGATCGATCCGCGCTGCTGGTCGTACTCGTCGATGATCTGACGCCGATTGCCGTCCTGAGCGCGCAGGCTGTCGTTCTGGATGATGGCGATCACGTTGGCGTTGATCATGAGCGCAAGGATCAAGACCCCGAGGGCGACGGACGTACGTCGAATGGTCGCGTTCATGACGAGACCTCGCGGCGTCCGGAGTCCGGGGGACGCCGTGCGGCGTCGCTGATCCGAAGCAGCAGGGCCACCAACGCCCAGTTCGCGACGAGCGATGACCCGCCGTACGACAGGAACGGCGTCGTGAGACCGGTGAGCGGGATCAGTTTCATCACGCCCCCGATCACGACGAACACCTGGATGCCGATGGCCGCTGACAAACCTGCGGCGAGCAGCTTGCCGAAGCTGTCGCGGCATGCCACGGCTGTGCGCATGCCGCGTTCGATGATGATGGCGTAGAGCGCAAGCAGTGCCATGACACCAGTGAGCCCGAGCTCTTCGCCGAAGGCGGCCATGATGAAGTCGGTCTTGGCGAACGGCACGAAGTCGGGGTGCCCTTGACCGAACCCGACACCGAGGACCCCGCCGCTCGCGAAGCCGTAAAGGCTCTGGGCGATCTGGAATCCGTCGCCGGCTTCATCGACGAATGGGTCGAGCCAGATCTTCACCCGCAGCTGCACGTGGTCGAACAGCTGGTACGCGACAAAGGCACCGGCAGCGAAGAGGAAGCCTCCGATGAAGATCCAGGACCGGCGCTCGGTCGCGATGTAGAGCATCGTGACGAAGAGGCCGAAGAAGAGCAGGGACGTCCCGAGGTCGCGCTGGAAGACCAGGACACCGAGGGACGCCGCCCACGCAACGAGGATCGGACCGAGATCACGTCCGCGGGGAAGGTCGATCCCGAACACCCGGCTTCGCGCGAGCGCGAGCACATCGCGCTTGACCACCAGGTAGCCGGCGAAGAAGACGATGAGGACGATCTTGGCGACCTCGGCCGGTTGGAAGCTGAACGTGCGCGGGCCCAGGGCCACCCGCACCCAGATGCGTGCACCGTTGATCTCCGTGCCGATGAAGGGCAGCAACGGCAGCACCAGCAGCAGCAGACCGATCAGCATTGCTGTGTACGTGTAGCGCTGCAGGACGCGGTGGTCTCGGACCAGCAGCAGGACGGCGACGAACAGCCCGACGGCGAGGACGAACCAGCCCAGCTGGGCGACGTAGTCGGGGTCGACGGGGTCGAGGTCGTCGGCAAGATCGAGCCGGTGGATCATGGCCAGCCCAAGACCGTTGAGCAGCGAGACAGCAGGCAGCAGCACAGGGTCGGCGTGGGGTGCCAGCCAACGCAGGCTCGCGTGGGCGACGACGAGGCCGATCCCGAAGATCACTGCGAACGTGGTGAAGTCGGAGCTGAGCTGATCAAGCAGGACGATGTCGACCTGCGCGAAGGCCGCGACCGCGATGCCGTAGGCGAAGAGCAGCAGCCACACCTCGGTGCCGCGACGTTGCCGGGGTGACTTCTGTGAAACGGCGGCCGGCTTGACGTCGAGGGCGCTCATGGTGTGCCCGGGCAGCCGGCCGGTGGGTTGTTGGCGGCGCACCGCTGTGCCTCTTCGGCGAGGCGCTCGACGATCAGGCGCGCGTCGCCGAGGTTTTCGGCGACGATGTCTTCTGCCACCTGCTCCTGCTCGAACTCCGGGAGCTCGTCCATGCCGACCGTGGAGGTCTCGACCAGACGGGAGAGGTCGAGGCCGAACAGGGGATCAGTAGGGCCGCGGAAGACGGCGACGACGTCGCCGGTGGTTCCCGGAGTGGTCGATACGAAGTACTGGCCCTGCGACCACGTGTACCAACCGACGACGGCACCCACCACGAGACCGAGCAGCAGCATCCCAAGTGCCGTGAGGAAGAGGACGCGACGGCGCAGGCGTCTACTGGGCTCGCGGTCCTCGAGGTCGTCGTCGCGGGCCAGCTGAGCGGCCCGACCAGCTGGGGTGTCGGGCAGGTGCAAGCGCCGTGAGTGGCGCTGGACCCCCACGGCGCCGACCACCAAGGCATCCTCGCTGTCGGCCTCGTCGTCGTCATCGAGGACATCGGCCACGACGCAGGTGATGTTGTCGGGACCGCCAGCTTTGAGCGCCAGGTCGACCAGCTCGTCGACAGTGTCTTGGGGGTTGTCGGTAGCGAGCAGACTGGCTGCAATCGTCTCGGAAGAAACGACCCCCGACAGACCGTCGCTGCAGAGCAAGATGCGGTCGCCGGCCTTGATCTCGCGGATGGAGAGATCAGCCTCGGTGGGGTGAGCGCCGTCGAGGACGCGAGTCAGGACGTTGCGCTGCGGGTGCGTGGCCGCTTCGTTCTCGGTGAGGCGTCCGGCATCGATCAGCGACTGAACCAGCGTGTGGTCTCGCGTGATCCGCTCGAGGACTCCGCCCCGCATGAGGTAGGCGCGTGAGTCGCCGACGTGAACGAGTGCCAGTCGCGGCCCCGCGTGCACGACGGCGGTGAGCGTCGTGCCCATGCCACGTAGACGTGGCTCGGCGTCGACCAGCCCGCCCAGCTGGTCTTCGATACGGCGAACGGCGTCTCCGAAGACCTCGAGCAGGTCACCACTGGGTTCGCCTTCGTCCAGCGAGGCCAGGGCGGCGACCGCCACGGAACTGGCCACTTCGCCGGCAGCCGCTCCCCCCATTCCATCAGCGACGACAAGCAGATGGGGGCTCGCGTAGCCACTGTCCTCGTTGCCATCGCGAAGAAGACCGACGTCCGAGCGCGCCGCGTACCGCAGGGTCAGCGCCATGGCGCGGCCAGTCGCATCACTTGCGGAGCTCCATCACGGTCTTGCCGACGCGAATCGGTGTCGACAGGGGCACGCTCATGGCGCCGGTGACCCGGGTGCTTCGCAGGTACGTGCCATTCGTCGACCCCAGGTCTTCGATGATCCAGCCCGACTCGTGTGGAGAAATGCGCGCGTGGAGGTTCGAGGCGTAGTCGTCGTCGATGACGACGGTGCAGTCAGAAGACCGCCCAACGGTGATGGGAGTCGTGCCAAGCGTGATGGAGGTGCCTGAAAGCGATCCTTCGACCACCGTGAGGACGCGGGCGCTCCCTTTGCGGCTCCCCTTGGGTTTGGCGGCCTTGGCTGGCTTGCCGGCAGATACTGGACGCCCGGCAGGTTTGGGAGCTCGGCTCTTCGTGACTCGGGGACCGAAGAGGTCAGAGCGCATGACGCCGGCCAGCGTGAGGACGAAGGTCCACAGCAGTACGAGAAAACCGAGCCTCAGGACGGTGAGGGTGAGCTCTGACATCACCCTCCTTGGTTTCGAAACACGATGCGCGTACTGCCAAGAGTGATGATCGACCCATCTGTGATTTCGGCCTGCTCGGATCGCACGTCGTCGACGATCGTGCCGTTGGTCGATCCGAGGTCGACGACACTCGGCGCCGGGCGCAGTCGCAGCATCGCGTGACGACGGGAGATGCCCGGATCGTTGATGCGGACGTCGGCCTCGCTACCCCGGCCGATCACACTGACATCCTGCGAAAGCGGGATCTGCTGACCGGACACGTCGAGCCAGGCCCGAGGTAGGTGCGTGTCGGGAGGGATCTCACCTGGTTCGGCCTCGCCCAGCACGCGGAACAGACCGGTCTCGAGGTCGTCGTCCTGCTTGATCTCGACGGAGAGCGGGCCGACAAAGGCGTAGCCCTGGACGCCGGCGTGCTCGCGCACGACGTCGCTGAGCTCTCGGGAGAGGGCATCGCGGTAGACGGTGAGCCGCTCGAAGTCGGTGGACGACAGATCGACCGTGAAGGCATTGGGGACGATGGTGCGGTCGCGGGCGACGATGGCCGCCCGGTCGTCGCACTCCTTCTGCAAGGCGCTGGCGATCTCGACGGGCTGAACTTCGGACTTGAAGGCGCGAGCGAAGGCACCGTTGACCATGCGGTCGAGACGCCGCTCAAAGCGGTCGAGAATGCCCACCGCACCTCCCAGCGTCGTGGCCGCGGGCGTCGGGCCCTGTCCGGGCGTCACGCAGGACGCTCTCCGATCGTATCGGCGTCACATGCGGCGTCCGGCCACCCATTGGCGGCGATTCGGGGGCAGTGGTCTCCGGTGGTAGCCTTTCCGGGCCCTGTTAGGGCACGCGCGAGTGGCGGAATTGGCAGACGCGCACGGTTCAGGTCCGTGTGTCCGAAAGGGCTTGGGGGTTCAACTCCCCCCTCGCGCACCACCCCTTTCAAAGAGCGGGGCACCTGGTGGGCCCTCATGAGTTCGAGCGGAGCCCGATGATCAATCGATGCGTGCTGAGCACCGCAGTCGTTGCCCTGGTGTTGGGGATGGCTGCGTGCAGCTCGGACGACGGGACCGGCACTCCTGAGGCGTCTGCGGGCGCTGCGTGGGCCGGAGGCGTCTGCTCGGCCATGACCGACCTCGAAGCGTCGCTCAAAGACCTTGGCCAGGGCCTGGACGTGACGATGGGATCCGGCGACGCCATGGACCAGTTCAAGTCGCAGGTGAGCGAGCAGGTCGACACGGTCAAGGCTGATCTTGATGCCTTGGCCACCGCGGCGTCCGATGTGCCCGCTGACGCGAGTTCTGACATCACGGCCGAGGCATCTGACCTCGAGACCCAGCGGGCCGACCTCGAGACTTCGGTGGGCGATGTTGAGACCGCCATCTCGGCAGTCACGGACGCCGACAGTGCACCAGCACTCGCTACGTCGGTCGCATCTGCCTCAACGGCCATCAAGGCGGCAGCTGACGATCTTTCGACATACGTGTCGAGCCTCGAGTCCGCGGCCTCAAGCGGCGCTGACAGTGTCCAGGCTGCGTTCGACGAAGCACCTGAGTGCGCCGCGTACACCAAGAGCTGAGCGGGCCGCGGGGCCGGGACCTTCGGCCGTGGGCCACTGATGCTGCGCGGCCGATCATCAAGTCATGACTGATCTGATGCCGCCCCCACGTGCCTGGTTCGGTGTCGTCGCCCTTGCGGCCGTGGTCGGCATGGCGTCCACCGTCATCCAGATCGTCGAGCGCATCACCCTTGCTGAGAATGCGGATGCCAATCTGCTCTGCGACATCAACGGCACGTTCTCCTGCGGCAACGTGCTGACGGCATGGCAGTCAAGCGTCTTCGGGCCGATCCCCAACTCAGCAATCGGGCTGAGCGTGTTCGCGCTCACCCTGGGAGTCGCCGGTGCAGGGGTGCTCGGCTCGCAGCTCTCAAAGGCCGCGTGGGGCGTCGCCACCTTCTTCGCCGGCTTCATGGCGGTTTTCACGGTGTGGTTCCTGGCCCAGACGGCCTTCGTGATCAGTGCGGTCTGCCTCTACTGCTTGGTGATCGGCACCATGGTGCTGCTGATCAACCTCTCGTGGTGGCGGATCGGAAACCGGCTCGGCCATCTCGAGGGCAACCGTTTCCTGGACGCCGCCGGCTGGCTGGTGCGGGGTGGCACCGACCTCTTCCTGTGGATTGGCCTCGGAGTGATCGTGGCGGTCATGATGGTCGCAGGCCTCGCCATCTGAGCGGACGGAGGCGCCACTCGTAGGCTGCGCCCGTGGATATCCGCACTGCAGGCATCGATGACCTTGACGCTGTCAGCGACATCGCGTCGATCGTTGACCCGCCGCACGACGGCGGCGACTTCGACCGTGCCTACTATCGGCACCTGTTGCAGCACGGCCGGGTCGTGGTGGCTGAGGCGTCAGAGATCGTGGTCGGCTACGCCGCAGTGATCGATGTCGACGGGTCGCAGCACCTCAGCGATCTCTTTCTTCATCAAGACGTCCGGGGTCACGACGTCGGACGCCAGCTGCTCGACGCCGTGTGGAAAGACGGGACTGCGCCACGGCAGACGTTCGCTTCGTTGCATCCCGCCGCGTTGCCGCTCTACGTCCGCTCGGGAATGACCCCGCGTTGGCCGCTGCTCTACCTGCACGGAGCATCTGAGCGGCTGCCCGCGAGTTCACTCGTCGTCGAGCCGTGTGACGCCTCTGTCGCGGCAGACCACGAGGCGGAGTGGCTGGGCTGGGACCGGCGCATCGAGTACGGCTACTGGTCGAGGCGTCCGGAGGCACAGATATTCGGCGTGCTGGAGGGGACGACGACGATCGCCGTGGGCTGTGCGGTGAACAGTCGCGGTGTGCACTCGCTGGCCCGGCTCGCCTACGGAGACGCATCAGACGCTTGCGACGTCGTGGCGGCGGCCGCTCGATGGTGTGGCGAGGACGTCATGGTCGCTGTCCCCGGCGAGAACCCCACCGTTCCGACGCTGATCGAGTCAGGTTGGCGCTACATCGAGCACGACCTCTACTGCGCCGGTGAGCCCGACCTCATCGACCCGCAGCGCCTGCTGCCGCACCCGGGGTTCATGTGACGCTGAACGACGAGGAACGGCGCGGTCGATGCCACCCCCTCGTGTGGCACCGGCCTCGCCGTTCACAAGAGACATCGGAGCGCACGCGCCGGATGTGTTCCGCCATGTGGGTGAACTATCGCCCTGTCTAGGGTGAGTGCGTGAAATGGGTGAGCACGGAGCAGGCCGCCACGGCGGTGCAGGCACTGGGCGGACAGCCGCGCATCGTGGTCAGTGGCAACCATGCGACGCCGGTCGCAATGGTCACCGCTCTGGACGCGGGCGTCCCCGAGTTCCGCCTGTGGGCGCTCAACGCGCAGTCGGGGATGCCCGATCGCGACGGAATCACCCTTGAGACCTGTTTTGTCGGGGCGGGTATGCGCAAGAGCTCGCGGTTGCGCTACATCCCGGCCCGGCTGTCGTTGGTACCCGTTCTCTTTCGTGAGCGACTGTGTCCGGACGTCGTGGTCGTCCACACGTCACGTGTTGTCGACGGCATGGTGTCGTTGGGGGCAGAGGTGAACGTACTTCCGGCAGCGATCGAGCAGTGTCGTGCGGCTGGTGGTCTGCTGATCGCACAGGTCAACCGGCACATGCCCTACACGTTGGGTGACGGTGAGTACCCCGTCGAGGATTTCGACTTCCTGGTGGAGGTGGACGAACCGTTGGCTGACTTGAGTCCACCAGTGATCGACGAAGTGTCGGCGTCGATCGGTGAACGCGTCGCGCACCGGATTCCTGACGGCGCGACGCTGCAGCTTGGTATCGGTGCTGTCCCGGACGCAGCGCTGCCGGGCGCCGCAAAGCATCGTGAGCTCAAGATCTGGTCTGAGATGGTGAGCGACGGTGTGCTCACTCTGCTGGCTGAAGGTGCGCTCGACAGGGATGAGCCAGTCGTGGCGTCGTTCGTGTTCGGTTCGCAGCAGCTGTACGACTGGGTGGATCGAAACCCTGCGGTACGGCTGCTGCGCACGGAGACGACCAATGATCCGGCGCACATCGCGGCGCGGCCGCAGATGGTGTCGGTGAACGCCGCTCTGCAGGTTGATCTGTTCGGACAGGCGAACGCATCGCGCATCGCCAGCCGCATCTACTCGGGCTTCGGCGGTCAGACCGACTTCGTCGTCGGTGCCCTGCACTCCCAAGGGGGACAGGCGTTGATCGCGATGAGGTCGTGGCATCCGAAGGCTGATGTGTCGACGATCGTGCCCCTGGTCGACGAGCCGGTGACGTCCTTTCAACACAGTGCGGTCGTCACCGAGCACGGGGTCGCGTCCATCTCGGGCTACTCGCAGGAGGAGCAGGCTCTCAACCTGATCGACCATGCGGCGCACCCGGACGTGCGCGACGAGCTCTACGAGGAGGCCGTCGAGATGTCGCTGGTACGGCCCGGATCGCCCTGAGCTAGTCGGAGGCGTCGAGCTCGGAGAGCAGCCAGGTCATGACGTCGGTTGCCGACCAGCCATCAGGAAACATCTCGAGCAGCGCGTGAACGGCCTCGAGGTCTTGCCCGAGCGTCAGCAGCGGTGGCTCAACAACCCCACCTGGACGCATCTGCGGAACGCCTGCCGAGGCCATCAACCCGTTGCAGAGGCACTTGCGCCCCTCGGTCTCTTCGACGGTGCCGCCCTTTCGCACGTAGGCGTCGATCGGCTCAGAGGGGCAGCGCTGCCCGACCGTTCCGTCTTCCCGGCGGTAGGGGGTGCGCAGGTAGCCGAGGTCGCAGATGCGGTCGCGGGCGGCCGACACCTCGGGATCGGCGATCGTTCCGGGCATCTGCACGACCTTGAAGGGGAAGCCGGTCGGGCTCGCTCGTGGGTCGGTACGGACCTCGGCGGTACCGGCGTCCAACGCCTTGCGAAGCGCCGTACGCAGCGGTGCAGTGATACCCGACTCGGTGCAGAGTGCGAAGACCGTTCCGATCTGGACGCCTTGTGCGCCTCCGGCGCGGGCCGCAACCACGTGCTTGGGTGACGCCTGGCCACCGGCGAGCCAATAGGGAAGGCCGACCTTCATCAGCTTGTCGAGGTCGACGACGTCGCGCGGACCGTAGATCGGCTCGCCGCCCTCGTCGAGCTCGTTGCGTCGGGGCGGAGCGTTGTGCCCCCCAGCGGTCGGGCCCTCGACGACGAAACCGTCGGGCTTCGTGGCGTCGTCGCGTGCAAGGTAGGCGCCGAGAATGTGCGAGGAGATGATGGCGAGGAAGACCGGTCGCGGCAGGGTGTCGGGCGCCGGGGGGACCACGGTTTTCGGGTCGAGAGTGATGACCAGCTCGTCGGCTGACTCAGAGCCGGCGACATCGATCGGCAATGAGATCTCGCGGCCGTTCGCGAAGCCGTCGAGCAGACGCGGGATGTGCGTCGGCAGGCCGGCACCGACCAACACGACGTCGACGTGAGCGAGCATTGCGCCGTACAACGTGGCCGGCGACCAGAGCTGGATCTTCTCGAGCAGATTGATGCCGACCGGACCGTCGTGGCCCTGCTTCGCCATCCGCACCTGCACGAAGGCGCCCAGCACAGCGAGGCGGACGGCGTCGAGGCGCTGGTGGTGGTCGAGACGCGGGATAGGTCGGTAGGCGGCGCCGGGCTTGCGCCCGTCCGGCCGGTAGAAGCGCTTGAGTGTGGCCGCCACGAAATCTTGGTCGGGGTACTCAGCCATCGCTGCCTGGACGTGGCCGCCTTCGTCGCCGTCCTGAAGCCAGCGGGCGACCAACAGGTCAGACGCGACACCGCTGATGACGCCGACACCGCCGCTCTGGGCGACCTGGCGGGCGAGCCTCCAACTGGAGACGCCAACGCCCATCCCGCCTTGGATGACCGGGGGGAGCTGGGCTGCGCGGGCGGCCGGCTCTCGGTCTGACACGCTCATAATGTGCAAGTTACGGTACCGTAGGTAGCCGCGAAAATGCCAACCTCACCCCCTATTCGGGGCCATGCCACACAGGTTCGGTCATTTCGAACGATTTCCGCACGCCGCGCCAGCAGAATGGCTCTGTGCCCGAGATGCCTGAGGTCGAAGCGCTCGTCGGGTTCCTGAACGAGCGCCTGAGCGGACGTGTGGTGGCCACCGTCGACGTCGCGGGCATCGCGGCCCTGAAGACCTACGACCCACCCGTCGCCTCGCTCGGCGGGCTCACGATCAGCGGCGTTGGCCGCAGAGGCAAGTTCATCGACATCGACGTCGACGGCCTGCATCTCGTCGTGCACCTGGCCCGAGCGGGCTGGGTGCGCTGGCGTGAGTCGCTGCCGGCGACGCCGCTGAAACCAGGCAAAGGCCCTATTGTCCTGCGCGTCCACCTCGACGACGGGTCGGGAATCGACTTCACCGAAGCCGGCACGAAGAAGAAGCTGGCGGTCTACGTCGTGCGCGACCTGGCTGACGTTCCGGGTGTCGCGAGGCTCGGCCCTGACCCACTGACCCTGGATCGCGCGACGTTCGACGTGCTGCTCGATGACCACGCGCGCACGCAGCTCAAAGGGCTGCTACGCAGCCAAGCGGTGATCGCCGGCATCGGCAACGCCTACAGCGACGAGATCTTGCACGTCGCGTGCGTGTCACCGTTCGCCCTGGCCGGACGCCTGGACGATGCCGGACGAGATCGGCTCTTTTCGGCGATCGGATCAACGTTGCGCGACGCCATCGACCGCTCGATGGGGCTACCGGCGTCCGAGCTCAAGGATGACAAGCGCGCGGCTATGCGCGTCCATGGACGTACCGGGCAGGAGTGCCCGAAGTGCGGTGACATCGTGCGCGAGGTGTCGTTCGCCGACTCCTCACTGCAGTACTGCGCTACCTGCCAGACCGGGGGCAAGCCGCTCGCCGACCGCCGCATGTCACGCCTGCTGAAGTAGGGCGCGACCGCGGCGATCTCCCACCGTGAGATCGCCTCCCCCCGCATGATCGGAGCGTCTCCATCACGGTCGGGTCCAGCTCTGGACGCCGGACCAAGCAAGCGACGAAGACGCTCCGATCACTGACGAGGGTGGCCCCGGGAGACAGGACCACTCCCTCAGAGCGCGGCGCGCACCGTGGCGGTGCCGAACGGCAGCCCCGCCGAGAACACGCTGGTGTTCAGCGTGGTGTTAAGCGCGTCCGCCGCCTCCGCGGTGAGTTCGAGGCGGACGCCGGTGAGCACCGCGAAGCCACCTGAGGTGAGCCTGGGCTCGAGCGAGGTGGGGATGACCGTGAAGATCGGCACCTCAGCAGGCTTGTTGTTGACCTTGGTGGCGTAGAGCAAGCCCTCGCCGAGGCGAATGTCGAAGTCGCTCACCTTGAGTGCCTTGAAGTTGCGCAGGTTCACGAAGCGCAGGCCGCCGGTATGGGCGATCTCGCCGCCGGTCAGCGTCAGCGGGTCACCGGTCGCGGTGACGAAGCTGTCGGACGTGATGGGGAAGCCGTACTTCACGGTCGGACCCTTCTTGGTCCACTTCAGCCTGGTCTTCGCGTCGGTGGCGTACGGAAGGATCTTGTTCTTCAGAAGCGCCTGCGTCACGGCGGGGTTCACTGTCACTGACGTGACGCCGCCGCTGATCGGAATGGTCGTGTCGGATGCTGCCTGAGCAGGAACGATGCTGAGTCCGGCGGCCAACGCCCCGGTGCTGGCGAAGACGGCCAGCCGTTGGAGAACTCGCATGATGACTCCCATGGACGAGGGGTTGCAGATGCTTCCTCTTCGGCCTGGACGGCCGGTGTGGATGCAGAACTCATCAACTACCTCGCTGCATCATGGCTAGGCTGCAGAGCGTGAGTGCGCTCGACCAGGTACGGGACGCCGTCGGCGTCGAACATGTCCTCACCGACCCAGAAATCATTCTCCCCTTCGGCACCGACTGGACCGGCCGTTGGTCGGTGACTCCACTCGCCGTCGTGCGTCCGGCGTCGTCGGCACAGGTGGCCGCGACTGTGCGTGTGTGTGCAGCCGAAGGCATTCCATTGGTGCCGCAGGGCGGCAACACCGGTCTCGTCGGCGGTTCGGTTCCCGCAACCGGCGGCCCTGCCGCTGTGGTCGTGTCGACCGGGCGCCTCACGTCGCACTCCGCGGTCGACCGGGGACGTCGCCAGGTCACGGTCGGTGCGGGCATGTCAGTGGCCGACGTGCATGTGCTCGCCGCCGATGCAGGTCTGATGTACGGAGTCGACCTCGCCTCGCGCGACTCGGCCACGATCGGCGGCACCATCGCGACCAACGCTGGGGGCGTCCGCGTGGTGCGGTTCGGCGATACGCGCGCCCAGGTCGTCGGCGTCGAGGCGGTGCTCGCCGACGGTTCGATCGTGAACCGGACGAACGCGCTCCCCAAGGACTCAGCGGGCTATGACATCTCGCACCTGCTAGTGGGCAGCGAGGGAACACTCGCCATCATCACTGCCGTGCGTGTACGCCTGCACGACCAGCTGCCCACAGATCGAGTGACTGCTCTCGTCGGCGTTTCATCGCTGCACGAAGCCAGCGAACTCGCCCTTGCTGCGGTCGCAAACCGCGCTGAGCTCCTGGCTGCCGAGTACATCGACGCCTCCGGCATGCAGCTGGTCCGAGAGGTGGCCGGCCTCGCGCAACCGCTCGCCGACCGCTGGCCGTACTACCTGCTCATCGAGACGACCCAGATGCCGCACCTGCCCCACGATGCTGACGCGGCTGTTGACCGCAGGCTGTGGGAGTACCGCGAGCGGCAGTCAGAGGCGGCCTCCACTCTAGGTACCGGACATTCACTCGACATCGCGCTGCCGCTTGACCAGCTCGACGACTTCCTGGCGCAGCTCCCCGATCTGGTTCACCCTCATCAGGTCTTCACGTTCGGACATCTCCTCGAAGGCAACGTGCACATCCAGGTGCACGGCCCCGAAGCGACGGACCACGGCCCGACCGATGCGGTTCTGGCCGCTGTCACCGAGCGAGGCGGAAGCATCAGCTCTGAACACGGCGTCGGCCGGGACAAGCCGGCCTACCTGCACCTCTCGCGCGACCCGGCCGAGATAGCCGCCATGCGCGCCATCAAGGACGCCGTCGACCCACACCACCTGATGAATCCGGGCGTTCTGTTCATCTCAGAGACGCCCATGGCTGCCACGATGGTGACGTCATGACTGAGCCGAACGCACGACCGCTCGTGATCGCGCACCGCGGAGCGTCCGAACACATGCCTGAGCACACGCTTGCCGCCTACGTGAAGGCGATCGACGACGGTGCCGACGGTCTGGAAGCGGATGTGCGGCTGACCGCTGACGGTCATTTGGTCTGCGTCCATGATCGACGCATCGACCGCACCTCGAACGGTGAGGGGGTGCTGTCAACGCTCGAGCTGGCAGACCTCGAGTCACTCGACTTCGGCGGGTGGCAGCAAGCAGCCGGTGCCGTGGAAGTACCTGACCAGGTGAGCGCTGATCGCCTACAGGTGCTCACGCTCGAACGTCTCCTCGAGCTGATCGTCGACTCGCCGCAGCAGGTTCAGCTGATGGTCGAGACCAAGCACCCGACGCGGTATGCGGGTCTTGTCGAACGTCGTCTGGTCGAAACACTCAGACGATTTGGCCTCGATGGTTGGGTGCCACCTGAGCGTGCACAGGTGACGGTGATGAGCTTCAGCGAAGTGGCGTTGCGACGAGTCCGTCGCCTCGCCCCGGGTGTGCCTCTGGTGATCTTGATGGAGCGCGTTCCGGTGGCCTACCGCTCGGGCATGCTCCCGAAGGGCGTCCGCGTCGCGGGGCCGGGCCTTCCGATCGTCAAGAGGCACCCCAACTACGTGCGGCGGGTGCGCGACGCCGGCGCCGGCGTCTTCGTCTGGACGGTGGACGAACCAGAAGACGTCGAACTGGTCTACGGCATGGGCGTCGACGCGATCATCACCAACCGACCGCGCGAGGTGCGTGAGCAGATCGACGTGCTGGCCGCCGCTTCCCGCCAGTGACCGACGGATCACTAGGCTCGTCTTCGTGAGCAAACGCCGCGCCAGCGCTTCCACCGACGAGTCAGCCTCCGACGCCGAGGTGCCTGTCGTCGGTGGACGTGAACCGTGCCCGTGCGGCAGCGGTCGCCGCTACAAGGCGTGCCATGGCAAAGCCGCGGCAACGCAGCACCGCGTTGTCCGCCCCTTTGCCGGTATGGCGTCCGAGCCCGACTGGGTGGCGATGCACGACCTCATCCCGGCAGCTACGGCAACACTCATCCCCAAGAACTCAGACCGATCCGTGACGCTCTGCACCCTGCTTCCGATGGCGTGGCCGGCGCTCGTGCGTGACAACGGTGACGTGATGCTGGCCGCGCAGACTCAGACGTCGTCCGGCGACGTGGCACGCGACATCGCTGACGCACTCGACCGCGCGCTGCGTGCCGAGGCCGGCACGCCGGTCCCACCCCGGCCGCTGCCGACAGATGCGTCACGCATGGCTGACCTCGTCGACGTCGACCAGCCGCTCCAGGTGTTGGTGCACCAACGCTTTGACTTCTGGATCGAAGACCTCGAGTCAGCGGACGCGAGCACTCGTGCGGGTCTTGAACGGGCCAACGAGGTCGCCACCCCGACGGCACGACTTGCCTCAGTCGACGGCGCGTACTGGATGCAGCTGGGCGAACGTCGACAGGTGCGCTGGGTGCTGCCCGAGGATGAGGCGCCCCTGGTGGACGCCATGGCGCGACTGCAGGTCGACGCCGGTCTCGAGCTGGCGTCGGGTACGCGGTACCTCGGGTCGTTCCGGGCCAGCGGACTCGTCGTGCCGGTGTGGGATCTGCCCGACGGCACGGAGGTCGATGAGATCGAGGACGACGCCGCCACCTTCAGGAACAGGCTGGACGAGGCGTTGGCCGACGAGACCTCGTTGACCGGCGCGCAACGGCGGGCCCGCGAGTCACTGCGCGCCCGTCAGCTGACGGTGCACTAGGCGCGTTCCGGCTGCGCGAGTCGGGTCGATGTCCGGGCCCTGCAACGAGGCCGAATGCTCATTCGTCAAGGCTTGGTCAACGCCTCGGGATGCAGTTGCGCGGATGTCGATGGCTTGGGCACAGTAGGTCAGGTCCGAACGTCGCTGTATCCCCCGTCGGCGACGTTCGGACCTTTCAATTCTGTTGCAGAACTCGCTCCACACCGCGGAATCTGTGGTCGATAGCGATTTCTGATGACCGACGTCACCAGAGTCCTGCGGCCTCAGCGAGGGTCACCAACGACAGCACCGCCAGCAGCGTCCCGGAGATCTGGCGCACCGCCGAGAACCGCACCCTGGCAACCAGCCATCGCCCAGCGAGAGCGGCGAGACCCGCCACCACGCACAGCGCCAGCCATGCCCCGAGCCAGACCTCGACGGGGGCGCCGTACCTGGCCGACAGGCTTGCCGTCGTCAGCTGCGAGAGGTCGCCCCACTCGGCGGCAAAGAGCACCAGGAACGACACCGTGAAGGCGCGGCCATGGCCCTTGCGCACAACGGCGTCCACCGCCTCGGTCTCGTCAACCTCCTCTTCCTGAGGATCGACGCCGCCGGCTCCACGAAACATCAGCGCTGAGCCGAGAGCGAAGAGCCCGGCCGTCACGAGCAGGACCGGGGTCTCAGGGAGCAGCGAGAGCACCTGGCCGGCCGCGACCGCGATGGTGGTCTGCACCGCGAAAGCGGCGCTGACCCCGAGCCACACGATGACCGGCCGGAACCTCGTCGAGAGCACCAGCGTGGCGATGAATGTCTTGTCGGGGAGCTCGGCCGGAATGATCAACGCCAACGTGACGAAGAACGCGGTCAGGTTCACGCCGTGGACGATAGTGCCGACCGCCAGTCAGCCAGCGGCACCGGCATCGCTAGCCTGGGGCTCCCCTCCCCCGACAATCTGGGACCACCGTGACTGCGCTCGACCTCGATCCCGACCTGGTTGCCCTCATTGCGATCGGTGCGGCTGTCGTTGCGCTGATTGTTCTCGTTCTTGCGGTGGTACTGGCGGTCCGGATTCGACGGATGCGCCGCCAGTACGTCGTCCTGCAGGCCGGTGACGACGGCCAGTCCTTCTTGGACGCGGTGAGCCGGCAGAACGACGAGGTCGTCCAGCTGCGCTCTGAGGTGGCCTCTCTTCGCTCTTCGGTGGACACGCTGCGGGTCGATCTCGCCGACGCGATCCGGCACGTTGCCGTCGTTCGCTATGACGCGTTCAACGATATGGGTGGCCGGATGTCGTTCTCCGCGGCTCTTCTGGACGACGCCGGCGATGGCGTCGTGATCAGCTCGATCAACGGACGCAGCGAAACACGTACCTATGCCAAGGGAGTGAAGGGCGGCATCAGCGAGGCTGACCTCTCGCCCGAAGAGGTACAGGTGATCGGGTACGCCCGCGCCAGCCACCCGCGCTCGTAGCGGGCAACCGCCTCGTCCTGCAATAGGCTGCCCGCCGTGTCGTCTGAACCCGGTCAGCCCCGCTACGGCTTCCTCGGTCCCGCTGGAACGTTCACCGAGGCCGCCCTTCTGCAGTGGCTTGATGGCCGCGCCGCTGAGGTAGCGCCGTACGCAACCGTCGACGCCGCTGTCGACGCGGTGCGGGCCGGCGAGGTGCTTGGAGCGATGGTGCCGCTCGAGAACTCGGTCGAGGGCTCTGTGACGGCAACGATCGATGCACTCGCGGGGGGCCCGGGGCTCGCGATCATCGCTGAGGCGCAGGTACCGGTCTCGTTCTCGCTGGTGGCCAGGCCCGGCTCGTCCCTTGAACAGGTCGCCGGGGTCACCACGCACCCGCACGCGCATGCCCAGTGTCGGCGTTGGCTGGCCGAACGCCTGCCCGATGTCCTCGTGACGTTCGCGCCGTCGACGGCGATGGCGGCGTCAATGGTGGCCGACGGCGAGCACGATGCCGCGATCGCCGCACCTCTGGCTGCGGAGGTGTACGGCCTCGACCAGCTGGCGTCCGACATCGGCGACCGCCCCGCCGAGACGCGGTTCGTCCTGATCAGCACCCCCCAGGCGCCCCAGCCGGCCACGGGGGCCGACAAGACCTCACTGGTGCTGTTCATGGGCGAGGACCATCCGGGCGCGCTGCTCGAGATCCTCACCGAGTTCGCTGTGCGGGGGGTCAACCTGACGCGTATCGAGAGCCGACCGACTGGCGGTGGCATGGGCGACTACTTCTTCTCGGTGGACGCCGAGGGCCACCTCGACGATGCGAGGGTCGGCGAGGCGCTCATGGGGTTGCGTCGGGTCTGTGCAGAAGTGCGCTATCTGGGCTCCTACCCCCGAATTGACGGCCGGCCGCCGGTTATTCGTCGCGGGGTGGCGGATGGGGAGTTCCGTGAGGCCCAGGCCTGGTTGGCGCGCATTCGCGAGGGCAGGGCCTGATCCCCGAGGGCTGAAGGGCTCAACCCGCCCTCGACTACTGCCGATGGCGTGTTGTGCGCCGTGTAACCCTCACTGGGACGTTCGCTGTGGTCAGTCTGACGACCATGGTGCTCCTCGCCGTCGTCGTGACCTGGGTGGTCTCGACGTCGCTGCAGCGCCAAGCCGTGCGCGACGGTGAGCAGCTGGCTGAGAACTACGTGGCCCAGGGAGTGCAGTCGAAGATCGACTCCGAGTCGGTCAGCTTCTGGAGTCGGCCGAACTCGATCCCGACTCCCGTCGTCGACTCGCTCGACCGGATCGTCCGTGCCAACAGCGTCCAGGTGCTCGATGGTCTGTCCCTCTACTCCAACGAGGGGGAGCCACTCTGGACGAGTCGGGGTGCGCCCACCGATGCTCCGCCGCTCGACTCGGCTCGCGTCGACGAAGCAGCCGACGTCCTTGGGCCGAGCTCGACGGTGGTGGAGACGGACGAGGGCAGCGTCCTTGAGGTCACCGTGCCCGTCGTCTATGGCGACCGCCTCGCCGGGATCTACGGATTCGCCCAGGTCGACATACCGTGGGACTCCACACAAGCTTTCATTTCGCGCACCGTTGTCACCGTTGCGGGCGTGATCACCATCATGGTCCTGCTCGCCTGGTTGCTGCTCTTCCGCACTGTGCACCGGGCCAGCTCGAGCCTGCGCTCGCAGTCGGACGAGAACAAGCACCTTGCTCTTCACGACGCGCTGACGGGGTTGCCCAACCGCCGTCTGCTGCAGGATCGCCTGGATCGAGCAGTCGCTTCCTCCGAACGATCAGGCAAGAGCCTTGCGCTGATGATTCTTGACGTCGACCGGTTCAAGGAGGTCAACGACACCCTCGGGCATGATCGCGGCGACGCACTGCTCAAAGAGGTGGCGAACCGCCTGCTGGACGTGGTGCGCGACGCCGACACGGTCGCACGTCTGGGCGGCGACGAGTTCGCCGTCCTGGCCCCGGAGGTCGGTAGTCAGCTCGATGCCGAGAGACTCGCTGGTCGTGTTCACTCGGCGTTCGACGAGTCATTTCAGGTCGGCGACCTGCATCTGCACGTCGAGTCGAGCATCGGGATCGCGATCCTTCCGGACCACGCCGAGAACGGCGTCGAGCTCATGCAGCGGGCCGACACCGCCATGTACGCCGCGAAGTCGACGCACCTCGGCACCCTGCTGTACCGACCGAGCGACGAAGGCAGCTCAGCCGAGCGGCTTCAGCTGCTCGGTGACTTGCGGAACGCACTCGGGACAAAGCAGCTCTCGATCCACTACCAGCCCAAGATCGACCTGGCCTCGGCTCAGGTCATCGGCACGGAGGCCTTGCTCCGGTGGATGCACCCTGAGCGCGGCAACATCCCTCCCAACGACTTCATCCCACTGGCTGAGAACACCGGTCTGATCCAGGGGCTCACCGGTACGTGCTTGAGATGGTGTGCGCGCAGATGGCTGAGTGGGACCGGCTCGGCACCGAGTTCGCGCATCTTCCTGTGGCCGTCAACTTGTCGGCGCGCAACCTGCTTGAGACGAACTTCGACGAGTTCCTCGAGGACATCCTTGCCAGCCACCTGATCGAGCCCGACCGGCTCGAGCTCGAGGTGACCGAGAGCGCGTTGATCGAGGATCCGGTCCGCAGCCACCAGATGCTGCACAAGATCGCCGGCCTGGGCGTCACGCTGGCCGTCGACGACTTCGGTACCGGCTACACGTCGATGTCCCAGCTTGAACAGATGCCGTTGTCGACGTTGAAGATTGACCGATCGTTCACGCAGCGGCTCGCCGACGACCCAGCAGGGGCGACGTTGGTGAAGGCCATGGTCGATCTCGCACACGAGTTCGGCCTGGAAGTAGTGGCTGAGGGAGTCGAGGACCTCGAGGTCATCGATCGACTGCGTGAGCTCGGGTGCGACATCGGTCAGGGGTTCCTCTGGTCTCGGCCGGTGACGTCCGAGGCGCTTCCCGATGTGCTCCTCCAGCTCTCGTTCCGCCGCAGGACGCCCGGAATCGGAGCCGGCCCCGGCAACCCTGCTTCCCGCAGGCCGGCGGCCGCCGTGACCGCGATCCGAGGCACCACCGCCTGACCCCAAGCCCGCCGAGTGCTCACCTGGTTGTGCCAAAACCGCGCCGAGTGCTCACCTGGTTGGCGGGAAAGCCAGTCGAGTGCGCGTCCTCCGGTCGGTAGGCTCCCTCTCGTGCTCGATCTCCGAGTCCTCCGGGACGCCCCAGACGCCGTCCGCCGCTCGCAGACCGCCCGCGGTGAGGATGCCTCGCTCGTTGACGCAACCCTCGCCGCCGACGAGGCACGGCGGGCAGCCATCAGCAGCTATGAAGCGCTGCGCGCCGAGCAGAAGACACTCGGGAAGCAGGTGGCGACGGCGGGGGGTGACGAGAAGAGCGCGCTGCTCGCGCGCACCAAAGAGCTGTCGAGCCAGGTGAAGGAGGCCGAAGCGGCGACCCGTGCCGCCGAAGAGGCGCTGAGGGCCGTGCAGCTGCAGCTGTCGAACCTGGTGGAGCCGGACGCCCCGGTGGGCAGTGAAGACGACTTCACGGTTCTCGAGCACGTCGGGACGCCGCGCGACTTCGCCGCCGAGGGCTTCGAGCCGCGCGACCACGTCGACCTCGGAAAGCTGCTCGGTGCCATCGACGTCGAACGCGGGGCGAAGGTCTCGGGTGCACGTTTCTTCTACCTCACTGGCCCTGGCGCGCTGCTCGAGCTGGCCCTGATCAACGTTGCCGTGCAACAGGCGGTGGCGACCGGCTTCACCCCCATGGTGACGCCGGTGCTGGTGAAGCCACCGGCCATGGAGGGCACTGGGTTCTTGGGCCAGGCGGCCGAGAACGTGTTTCACCTCGAGCAGGACGACTTCTACCTCGTCGGTACGTCAGAGGTGTCGCTGGCGGCGTACCACTCCGACGAGATCCTGGACGCCGCAGACCTGCCACTGCGGTACGCCGGTATCTCAACCTGCTTCCGTCGTGAGGCCGGAACGTACGGCAAGGACACACGCGGCATCATCCGTGTTCACCAGTTCGACAAGATCGAGATGTTCTCGTTCTGCCACCCCGATGACGCCGTGGCCGAGCACCAGCGTCTGCTCGCGTGGGAGAAACAGTTCCTGAACCAGCTCGAGCTGCCCTACCGCGTGATCGACGTGGCCACCGGCGACCTCGGTTCCAGCGCCTCGCGCAAGTACGACATCGAGGCCTGGATCCCGACGCAAGGCAAGTACCGCGAAGTCACATCGACCTCCAACTGCACCGACTTCCAGGCGCGACGTCTCGGCGTCCGCATGCGTGACGGCAAGGCAACAACGCCGGTCGCCACCTTGAACGGCACCTTGGTGGCGATCCCGCGCGTCGTCGTAGCGATCTTGGAGAACCACCAGCAAGCAGATGGATCGGTGCGAGTGCCTGCACCGCTTCAGGCAACGCTCGGCACCGACGTCATCACGCCACGGTGACGACCACCTTCCCGCGTGCGTGGCCGTCCTGCACATGTCTGATGGCGGCTGCTGAGTCCTCGAAGGGGTAGTCGCGGTCGATGACAGGCACCAGCTGACCGGCCTCGGCCATCTGTCGTACGTGTTCCAGGTCTTCTTGGGTGCGCCTCGCCAGCATGGGCCGCAGCGTCTGACTGACGAACGGTGAGGTGGCGATGGTTCGCACTTGGCGCCCCAAACCGAACCACTTCCCCATCGACGCTGCGCCGACGATCACATAGCGACCCTTTGGCCTGAGGACTCGCCTGATATCTGCGAGCGATCGGCTGGCGACGATGTCGACCACCAGGTCGTAGCGTTCTGCGGTGTCGACGAAGTCCTCTTGGGTGTAGTCGACAACCACGTTCGCGCCGAGCGACTTCACCATGTCGATGTTGCGGCCGCTGCACACGCCGGTGACTGTCGCCCCCATGGCGATCGCGATCTGGACCGCGTAGATCCCGACCCCACTGGACGCGCCGTTCACGAGAACCGACTGTCCCGACTGCAGTTCTCCCGCGTCTCGAAGTGCCTGCAGCGCCGTCAGGGCCCCCATCGGCAGGGCAGCCGCCTGCTGATGGGTCAGAGGAGATGGCTTGCCGACGACGTACTTGTCGGAGATGCAGACGTAGTCGGCGAGGCAGCCGCGGTCGGCCTCTCCCATCACTTCGTCGCCGATCCGAAATCTCGTGACGTCCGCGCCAGTCGCCTCGACGACACCGGAGAAGTCGCTGCCAACGATCGGGTTGCGTGGACGCCGCAGTCCGATGGCGAGCCGACTGACATAGGGCTCGCCGGTCATCAGGTGCCAGTCGGCGGCGTTGACTCCGGCGGCGTGCACGCGCACCAGGACGTCGCCGGCTGCCGGGGTCGGAACCGGAACGTCGCGTACCTGGAGCGCGTCGGCTTGGCCGTATCCATCTTGGACGATGGCTCTCAAGAGGTATCTCCTCGCTCACGGCAACCCGAAGGCGGCTGCGGCGGTGTCGCTCTAGATCGCGGGTACGGTCGCCAACGCGGCCGCGAAGCGCTCCTCCGACACCGGCTCGTCGGTCATGCGGTCGCCGAGGTAGGCGTCGTACGCCGCGAGGTCGAAGTGCCCGTGGCCGCAGAGCGCGGTGAGGATGACCTTCTCCTCGCCGCTCTCCTTGCACCGCAAGGCCTCGCGCACGGTCTCGGCGAGCGCGTGTGTCGGCTCAGGTGCCGGCACGATGCCCTCGGTGCGCGCGAACTGGACGCCGGCCGCGAAGCACTCGTTCTGACCGATCGCGACGGCGTCCATCAGCCCGAGCTCGTAGACATGCGAGATCAGTGGCGCCATGCCGTGGTAGCGCAGCCCACCGGCGTGAATCGGGTCGGGCACGAAGTCGTGCCCGAGGGTGTGCATCTTCATCAGCGGGGTCATTCCCGCGGCGTCACCGAAGTCGTACGCGTACGTGCCGTGCGTCAACGACGGGCACGACGCCGGCTCGACCGCTCGAATGTGCGGACTCATGGTTCCGGCGAGCTTCTCGCGGAGGAACGGGAACGACAGGCCCGCGAAGTTCGATCCGCCGCCTGTGCATCCGACGATGACATCGGGCGTCTCACCGATCTTGGCGAACTGAAGCAGGGCCTCTTCACCGATGATCGTCTGGTGCATGAGGACGTGGTTGAGCACCGACCCCAGGGCGTAGCGCGTCTCGGGCTCGGTGGCGGCAACTTCGACGGCTTCGCTGATGGCGATGCCGAGCGAACCGGTGTGGTTCGGGTCAGCGGCAAGGTAGGCGCGTCCGGCCTGCGTCAGCTCTGACGGTGAGCGGTGCACCTGGGCGCCGAAGGTTTCGATCATCATGCGGCGGTACGGCTTCTGGTCGTAGGACGCCCCCACCTGCCAGACGTCGCACTCGATGCCGAACATCG
This sequence comes from uncultured Actinomycetota bacterium, assembly GCA_963824605.1. Classification (GTDB taxonomy): domain Bacteria; phylum Actinomycetota; class Actinomycetes; order JAHEKZ01; family JAHEKZ01; genus JAHEKZ01. The sequence continues at coordinate 289,606 of CAWGPZ010000004.1, forward strand.
AGCAGGCCAACGCCAGCGCCGTCCCCCACTGACCGGCTCCGGTCTCTGTGGTGATCTTGGTGACACCGGCCTTGGCGTTGTAGTACGCCTGCGGCACCGCCGTGTTCGGCTTGTGCGAGCCGGCGGGCGAGACACCCTCGTACTTGTAGTAGATACGTGCCGGGGTGCCGAGCGCCTCTTCGAGGCGGTGAGCACGGAACAGTGGCGACGGCCGCCAGAGGCGGTAGATGTCTTGGACCTCATCGGGGATGTCGATGTACCGGTCGGATGACACCTCTTGCAGGATCAGGTCCATCGGAAACAGCGGCGCAAGGTCGTCGGGGCCGACTGGTTCGTGGGTGCCGGGGTGCAGAGGCGGCGGGGGAGGAACCGGTAGGTCGGGCACGATGTTGTACCACTGCGTAGGCATCTCGGACTCGTCGAGAGTGATCTTGTGCTGCTTCGGCTCGGCCATGGGCTAGTTGCCTCTCTCACCTGGTCACGTCGTCTGTCGCACCCTAGCGACGAGGGGCGATGATGGTCACGTGAACTCGGTACCTCGGCTGATCGCCACCGACCTGGACGGAACCATCGTGCGTCACGACGGGTCGGTGTCCGCACGCGTCCTGGAGGCGTTCGCCGCTGCGTCGGAGGTCGGGGTGCGCATCGTGTTCGTCACCGGCCGTCCGCCGCGGTGGATGGCCGAGGTGGCTGACGTGACGGGGCATGCGGGCGTCGGGATCTGCGCGAATGGTGCGTATATCTACGACATGCACGACGAGGTGGTGTTGGAGACGTTTGCTATGCCCATCGGGGTGGCGGCCGACGCCACGCGCAGAGTTCGGGAGGTACTCCCTCGTGCGGCGTTCGGCATGGAAACCTTGACGGGGTTCGGTCACGAGGAGAACTACCACCCACGGTGGAGCCCGGATCCGTTGCTGGGCATAGGCCCGATCGAGTCATTGTTCACCACGGAGATCGCCAAGCTGTTGGTTCGTGACGATGCCATCCGGGGTGACGACATGTTGGCCCGTGCTGCACCGGTGCTGGACAGCGTCGTCGAGGTGACGCACTCGAATGTGGACGACTCACTGCTCGAGCTGAGCGCCCTGGGGGTCACCAAGGCAACGACCCTGGCCCTGCTTGCGAAGCGATGGGGTATCGCCCAGAACGAGGTTGTCGCATTTGGTGACATGCCGAATGACACCGACATGCTGAAGTGGGCAGGGCGTGGATACGCGGTGGGTAACGCGCACCCGTCAGTTCTGGCCGTGGCGGACGAGCATGCGCCGTCGATCCACGACGATGGGGTGGCGCAGGTGGTCGAGCGACTGCTGGCGCTCTAGCTGGATACTGCGCCGCGGTCAGTGCGCCTTGACGCGCACGGTCTTGACGTCGAACTTGCGCTGGATCTTGCTGGCAAGGTCGGTGTGCGTCGCTTCATTGAGGTGGCGGTGACGGATCATCACGACTACTTCGTCAGGGTTGTGGTGCGCCACAAGGTCGCCGATCGATTCGAGCGGGTGGTTCGGCGTGACTGTGCCATCGGCGGTCGCCCCTACGGCTCGGAGCGCGCTCACAGACTCGGCGAGCACCGCGGCGGCCTCGTGTCGCGCGATCGCCCCTGGGTTGACCTCGTTCTCGGCGATCACGTGCGAGCCGGTGCCGCGTCCTGCTGCGACGCCGAGCTCCCAGTCGCTCATGACGGCGTCCATCGAGGCGGACGTCGGCTCCTCGGGCACCGCGACGTAGAAGGTGGCAGACGCGGCGTCGCCACCTGCGGTCTCGACGAGCCCAGCGGCGTCCTCGGTGCCGAGTGGGTGCTGGGTGACGACAACGACGGTGCTCATGTGCCCTCCACGGCTCAGGTGACTGCCGAAGTCAAGCACACCGCGTCCGTTCGTTGTGCACTCGAGGCAAGAAACTGGCAACCAGGTGAGCACTCGGCGGGCGTTCGGGTGAGCGGGTGGAGCCGGTGACCTAGGCGTCGGGGTTCTTGCGGCTGTGCTCCTTCGGGATCACGGTCGTCCCGGTGGCGCGGCAGACCACGATCGGTTCCTTGAGCACGTCCGCCGCGCTGGGCGACAGGTCATAGCGGGAAGCGATGATCTTCTTCGCCTCGAACTCGACGGTTCGGCTCGTGTTGCCGATCGTGACGACGCGACCCGTCGCCTCGATGAAGTCGCCGGCGTAGACCGGAGCCGTGAACTCGATGCTGCTGTAGCCGACGAAGAAGCCCTTCGTCGCCGTCGGTGATGACCGCGATCTCGGTGATCACGTCGCCAAAGAGCTTGAGCATGCGAGCGCCCTCGACGAGGTTGCCCCCGTAGTGCGCCTCCTCCTGGCCGATGCGGACGCGCAGGGTAGAGGTGATCGTCACGGTGTTGCTCCTTGGTTGACGGCGTGAGCCGGGATGGTCGAGTCGTGGGTGATCGACTCGGGGTCTGGCGCATGGACACGTTCGATCACAGCGTCGACAGCGACTGCGCGGTCACGTCCGACGATGATCGGGTTGATGTCGATGGCAACGATCTCGGGGTGTGCGAGTCCGAGGTCGCTGACCGCTACGAGGGCGCGGGCCACGGCCTCGAGGTCGAGCGCGCCCCCACGGGCCTCGCGCATCATGCGGCCGACATGGCTGCCGCCGAGTAGCCGGTGTGCGGCGTGGAGGTCCAGTGCGCCCACGTGAACGCTGACGGAGTCGAGCAGCTCGGCCCAGACACCGCCGAGCCCGACGATCGTCGTCGGTCCGAACTGCGGGTCGCGCTTGTAGCCGACGACCACGTCCAGCGACCCGGTGATCTGCTCGACGACGAGCAGCTCGACATCGAGTCCTGCGGTGGACGCCGCATCGAGCACCTGGCGCGCCGCGCCGAGGGCCGCTTCCTGGCCGACGACATCGGTGACGACCAGTCCGAGGTCGCTCTTGTGCAGTAACCCATCGGCCACCGCCTTGATGACGACCGGACCGCCGAATCCGGCTGCAGTGGCAGCGGCCTGGTCCGGCGTTCTTACTCGCTCTTGCCTCGGTGTCTGCACGCCGCAGGCACCGAGGATCTCGAGTGCGACGTCCTCGGTGAGCTCAGCAGCATCGGTGATCGCGGCGACGCGTGCTGGCGCCCGTGTCACGACGGGCTCTGGTGGTGTCCGGTGCGCCAGGGATCCAAGGGCGCGCAGGGCACCGCGCGCGCCCCGTAGCAGCGGGATGTCGTTGTCGCGGCAGAAGGCGCTCAGGCGCGGGTCGGGGTCTTGGCTCGTCGGGCTCAGCATCACCGGAACGGTGTCCCGCGCGCGCGTGGCGTCGGCCAGGTACTGCGCGAGGTCGAGCCCGAGCTGCCGCTCGTACTCACCGGCTGTGGCCTGCTGGTCCTGCGACACGATCACGATGTCGCCGCCTTCGCGCGCGAGCGAGTCGATGGCCGCGGGGTAGACCGCGGTGTAGTCGTCGACGCCCCAGGGGTCGAGCGGGTTCGCGGTGTGGAACGCCGGCCATTGCTCGCTGAGCGGTGCCGACGCGGTGGGGGTGAGGTCGGGCAAGTCGAGTGCGGCGTCCTCGGCGAGGTCGCTCAGCAGGTTCGCCTCGCCCCCTGAGTTCGTGACGATGTGCGTGCGCGCGCCGCGAACCCGGCGTGCCGTTCCGAGGATCTCGCCGATCGTGATGAGCTCGTCGAGGTCTTCGGCGAGCACCACGCCCGCCTGGCGAAGTGCAGCCGCGGTGACGCGGGCACTCGGTGCGAGCTTGCCCGAGTGCGCGAGGATTCCGTCGCGCGCCTTGGCTGACCGGCCAACGAAACAGGCAGCGACGATCTTGCCGGCGTCCGCCACCTCGCGTGCCGCTGCGAGCACGTCCTGGGCATCGGCGAAGCCCTCGATGAAGACGAGCACAGCGGTGGTCTCGGGGTCGGCGGCGAAGAAGCGCAGGTAGTCGGCGGTCGTGGTGACCACCTCAGCCCCGCTGCTGACGAGCGTCGAGAAGGGGATGCGTCCCCCAGCGCTGACCAGCGCCTCGATCACCGCGCCGCTCTGGGCGATCGCGGCCACCCCGCCGCGCCGGGCGTCGCGCGGAACCGTGCCGATGTAGGGCATGGCGCCGGTGACAAGGTCGACGATTCCCATGCAGTTCGGGCCGACGACCGAGATGCCGGTGACGTCCGACAGCGTCGCGAGTGAGGCACCGAGATCGGTGGCTGCGCCGCCGGAGTCGGTGAACCCGCCGCCGGGCACGATGACTGCTCCGGCGCCAATGGCGGCCGCCTCTTCGGCGATCGCCTGCACACGTGCGGTGCCGACCAGTGCAACGACGGCGTCCGGCGCGGTTGGGAGATCTGAGAGCGATCCCACCGTGGGGACGCCGGCGACGTCGGCGTACTTGCCGTTGACCGGGACGACGAGCCCCTCGAACCGGTGATCAGAGCAGTTGCGCTGAACGATCTGGCCCGCGAAGGAGCGTGGGCTGGCACCGACGACGGCGATCGACCGGGGGCGCAGCGTCGCGGCAAGCGCGGTCTGCGACGGGTGCGAGGGGCGGCTGGCGTCCATGCCTCCAGGGTCGAGACTCACCGGCTGCTCGACCAGCGGCAAAGTGTTCCGACCTCGATGAGAGGTGTGAACACTTTGCGTGTTGGCTGCTGGTGGGACTTCTACCAGACTGGTTGCGTCCCCGAGCCTTGGAGTCTCTTGATGTCGAGCATTCCCCAGACGTTCGCTGCCTTCGTCGCGCAGAAGGACGGTGACTCCGTTGTCCGCGAGGTACGCCAGCTCACGCCTGACGATCTCGGCGAGGGAGACGCCGTTGTCCGCGTCACGTGGTCGTGCGTCAACTACAAGGACGGCCTGGCCACGCTGGCCAACGGCAAGGTGGCGCGCATCGACCCGATCATCCCCGGTGTGGACATGGCGGGCGAGATCGTCGAGCCAGGCGAGTCCGGCCTCGCCGTCGGTACCGAGGTGATCGCGCACGGCTATGACCTCGGCGTCGCCCACCACGGCGGGTTCACCGAGTACGCGCGTGTTCCGTCGCAGTGGCTGGTTCCGCTGCCCGATGGTCTGACGGCGAAGCAGGCGATGGCCGTCGGCACGGCCGGGTTCACTGCTGCTCTGTCCGTGCATGCGCTCGAGCAGCACGGCCTCAGGCCCGGCACCGGTCCGGTGCTCGTGACCGGCGCAACTGGCGGCGTCGGCTCGGTGGCTGTCGGCATCCTTGCCGACCGCGGCTACGAGGTGGCCGCGTCCACCGGCAAGGCAGACGCCGAGGGCTTCCTGAAGGGCCTCGGCGCCACCGAGATCGTGACCCGCGACGAGACGTCGGGCCCCGGCAAGCCGCTTGAGCGTGAGCGTTGGGCCGGCGCCGTCGACTGCGTCGGAGCATCCACGCTGCCGTACATCCTGCGCACGCTGAAGTACGGCGGCGCGGTTGCGGCGTCCGGCAACACCGGGGGCATCGGTCTTGAGGCCACGGTGTTCCCGTTCATCCTGCGCGGCGTTGCGTTGCTCGGCATCGACTCGGTCGCGATGCCGATCGAGGCGCGCCGCGAGGTGTGGCAGCGCATCGCCACCGACCTGCGTCCACGCGGCCTTGACGACATCGGTTCGCGCGAGGTGTCGCTGGCCGAGCTGCCTGACGCCTTGGACGCCGTCCTCGCCGGCGCCAACACCGGCCGCACCCTGGTGCGCCTCTAGTCGGTCGCCCAGGCGTCGCGCGGCCGTGAAGACCTATGTGACGCTTTTTCCCACTCAGCGGCCGTGAATCGGCACCTCACTCTTCACAGGACTCTCCTCGTGATGGGAAACCGGCTTGCCCGACTGTCGGGGGCCGGGGTTAGGGTCGCGCGCATGGCTCCCTCCAAGGACTCAGCTCCCACTCCTGACGAATCCAGCCCCACTCCCGGCTCCGAGCCAGCCATCACGGCGCGCGACCTGGTCAAGACCTTCACCGGCCGATCCGGCACCGTCGAGGCGGTGCGCGGGGTCAACCTCACGGTGAACCAAGGCGAGGTGTTCGGCTTCCTTGGCCCCAACGGAGCCGGCAAGTCGACGACGGTCCGCATGCTGACCACTCTCACGGGAATCACGGGCGGCTCGGCCACCGTCGCGGGCGTCGACGTGGCCAGCGACCCGGACGGCGTCCGGCACAAGATCGGCGTCGCCCTGCAAGAAGCCGGCCTCGACATGCGTCAGACCGGTCGCGAGCTCGTCGTCCTCCAGGCCAGGCTCTTCGGGCTCTCACGCGCCGATGCCCGTCAGCGCGCCGAAGAACTGCTCGAGCTCGTTGAGCTCACAGAGGCTGCCGACCGGCTGATCAAGGGCTACTCGGGCGGCATGAAGCGACGCCTCGACCTCGCGTCCGCGCTGGTGCACCGGCCCGACGTGCTCTTCCTCGACGAGCCGACCACCGGGCTCGACCCGGCCAGCCGAGTGGTCGTCTGGGACGAAGTGCGTCGCATCAACGCCAAGGGCACCACTGTCTTCCTCACGACGCAGTACCTCGAAGAGGCCGACCAGCTCTGCGAGCGACTGGCGATCATCGACGACGGCACCATCGTCACCGAGGGAACACCGGCCAGTCTGAAGGCTGATCTCAGGGCGCGGCGCGGCCTCGACGCCGACCCCACGCTTGACGACGTCTTCCTCGACGTCACCGGCCGCCAGCGAGAACGGCGGGCCGGCGAGGTCAGCGAGGTGGCGTCGTGAAGACGGTTCTCATTCTCGGTGAACGCGCCGTCCGTGAAGCCAAGCGGACGCCGGACGCGCTGTTGCCCACCCTGCTCATCCCGATCTTCTTCCTGATCGTCAACACCGGTCAGGCGGCGAAGATCTTCCCGACCGGCAGCACCCCGTTCCTCGAAGGCCAGAGCTATGCGGCCTTCCAGCTGCCTGCGACGCTGCTGCTTGCGGCGTCGTTCGGAACTGCAGCCCTCTACCTGGTGGAGGAGATCGAGAACGGGTACTTCGACAAGCTTCGCGCGACCCCGATTTCTCGCGGCTCGCTGGCGATGGGCCGCTTGTCGGCGGAGGCGCTGAAGTCGTCGCTGCTGACGATCGTCATCCTGCTGATCGCGCTGCCGTTCGGTATCCGTATCGCGAGCGGCCCCATCGGGGTTGTCCTGCTGGTCGTGCTGACCGCTGGTTGGGCTGTGGGGTATTCGGGGTTCCTGCAGTTCGTGGCGCTCAAGACGCGTAACGCCGCGGCCACCAACTCGGCAAGCCTGATCTTCTTCCCGCTGCTCTTCCTGACACCGAACTTCGTCCCCCGCAACCTTCTGGCGCGCCCGATGGAGATTGCCGCGACCCTGAACCCGGTCACCTACATGATGGAAGCGCTGCGGTCGCTGATTCTCGTCGACCTCGACTGGGCTGTGGTCGGCAAGGGCTTCGCAGTCGTGGCGGGCTTCGTGTTGATCACTGTGTTCGCGAACATCAGGACCATGGCCAAGTACGACTGAGGTCTCCGCGTGAAACCAGCGTTCCACAAGGTGGATCGTGCCCGTTCACAGCGTGGTATTTCGACGTCAAGAGGCTTACCCTCGGGGAAATGACTGAACGGTCGCTCAGTGAAATCCCGGGCGGCGTGCCTCCTGACGCCGCCGACCCGGTTTCCGCGCGTATTGGCGAGATCGCCGAGGCCCGTGCGGGTGAGCCCGGTCCGCTCCTCGAGATCTTGCACGATGTGCAGCACGAGTTCGGCTGGCTGCCGGAGAGCACCGTCCCGGCGCTGGCCCACGTCCTCAACCTGAGCCGCGCTGAGGTTCACGGTGTCATCTCGTTCTACTCCGACCTGCGCACGAGCCCGGCCGCCGATGTCGAGGTCGCGATCTGCCGCGGCGAGGCCTGCCAGGCGGTCGGTGCCGAAGCTCTCGTGGCGCACGCCGCCGATCGGCTCGGCGTCGGCATCGGAGAGCAGACCGCAGATCGATCCGTTGGCCTCGAGCAGATCTTCTGCTTCGGCAACTGCGCGCTCGGGCCCACCGCCTCGGTTGCCGGACGCCTACACGGCCGGGTGACCCCCGAGCGCCTGGATGCCCTCATCGACGACACGCAGGCAGGGAGCTCCACCCCGTGACCACCACCGTCTACGTTCCTCTCGACTCCTCGGCACGCGCCGTCGGAGCCGACGAGGTTGCGGTCGCCCTCACCGCGGAAGCTGCTCGCCGCGGGGACGACATCCACATCGTCCGCAACGGCTCCCGCGGAATGCTCTGGCTCGAGCCCTTCGTCGAGGTCGACGTCGACGGCACCCGCATCGGCTACGGCCCGGTGCAGGCAGAAGACATCGCCACCCTGTTGGATGCCGGGCTGCTGACCGGAGCCGACCACGCGCTCAAGCACGGAGCCGTCGACGCTCTGCCGTGGTTGGAGCGGCAGGACCGGCTCACCTATGCCCGCATGGGCGTGATCGACCCGCTCGACCTGGACGACTACCAGGCACACGGCGGGCTGGCCGGCCTCCGCAACGCGATCGCGCTTGCACCGCAGGGTGTCGTCGATGTCGTGGCTGCGTCCGGTCTGCGTGGACGAGGCGGCGCAGGCTTCCCGGCTGGGCGCAAGTGGCAGACGGTGCTCGACGCTCCAGGAGACACCAAGTTCATTTGCTGCAACGCCGACGAAGGCGACAGCGGAACCTACGCCGACCGCATGCTCATGGAGGGCGATCCCTTCACTCTGCTCGAGGGCATGACGATTGCGGCCCTCGCGGTGGGTGCCACGCAGGGGTTCATCTACCTGCGCTCTGAGTACCCGGACGCGCGAGACATCTTGCGTGAGGCGATCGAAGCCGCGCGCGGCTATGGGTGGCTGGGCGACGACGTGCTCGGCAGTGGCCGGGCGTTCGACATCAGCGTGCGCATGGGTGCCGGCGCCTACATCTGCGGCGAAGAGACCTCAATGCTCGACAGCCTCGAGGGCAAGCGCGGCATGGTGCGTGCCAAGCCCCCGCTCCCCGCGCTCGAGGGCCTGTTCGGCAAGCCGACCGTCGTCAACAACGTGCTGACTCTCGGCAGCGTTCCGTTCGTCCTCGCGGAGGGTGCTGACGCCTACGCATCCCGTGGGCTCGATCGCTCGCTGGGCACGCAGGTGTTCCAGCTCGCCGGCAACATCAAGCAGGGTGGTGTGGTCGAGCTCGGCTTCGGCGTCACCCTGCGCGAGCTGGTCGAAGACTTCGGTGGCGGTACCGCCTCCGGGCGCCCGATCCGTGCGATTCAGGTGGGCGGCCCGCTCGGCTCGTACCTCACCGCCGACCAGCTCGACCTGCCGCTCGAGTACGAGACCTTCGCCGCTGCCGGCGCGATGGTCGGCCACGGTGGCATCGTTGTGCACGACGACACCGCCGACATGGCTCGTCTGGCGCGGTTCGCCATGGAGTTCTGCTCGGAGGAGTCGTGCGGCAAGTGCACGCCGTGCCGGGTCGGCTCGACGCGCGGCGTCGAGGTGATCGACAAGATCACCGCCGGCGACGACCGTCAGGGCAACCTGACGTTGCTGCTCGATCTGTGCGACGTGATGACCGACGGATCGCTCTGCGCCATGGGCGGTCTCACTCCCATGCCGGTGCGCAGCGCACTCACCAAGTTCCCCGAAGACTTCGGCCTGACGGCTCAGGAGGTCAGCTCATGACACTGCTTCATGAACCAACGGGGCAGGTGGCTCCCGACCTCGGGACGCCGGCGATGCCCGGTGAGCCCACGGTTGAGGTCGAGATCGACGGCGTTGCTGTGGCGGTGCCCGAGGGCACGTCGATCATGCGTGCCGCGGCGGAAGCAGTTTCGTATTTTGTCCACTCGTGGTCAAGGGTTTGAGCTAAATCGATTGTTGCAACGTGTCATGGATGTTCAAGCAACGCCATTTGACGAAAGCGAGTCTACTTACGCTGAGGCTCTTTGCACGGGAGCTCTAAACTCATTACATCAACATGGACTATATGAAGATGCCGATGAGCTTTATCTGCAAGCATGTAGTCGAGGTTACTTGCCGTTTTCCATCGGTAGAGGTGACTTGCCGAACGCGTTCACTATTGATTTGCACGGGATGAATGTGGCCATGGCTCATTCTGCTGTCCGTATTGCTCTACAACAATATGCTCTTCTTGAATCTCAAGATGGAGACTTAGTGATTATCACGGGTCGTGGCATGAATTCAGCTCAGCGGCTACGACCCGTGCTTCGGCCGGAGGTGCAACGAATGCTGCTGGAAGAGTTTTATCCTCCACTTAGTACGACGTCGGTTCCAGGAAACATGGGCGCTTTGCGAGTTCCACCACACGATGTTAACGAATGGGTATCGCAACAACGACAACAAAAGGGTGTGAGAATGCTTGCCATTGCTGATATTCTCAAGAACTTGACTTCCGGGGAGCGTATCAGAAAGAGTATTGTAATGAGGCTTCAAACCGAGAATGGCGACAATGAGATCAAATAGCGTAAAATTTTTGATGTGGTACAGCACCTAGTTGAAATAGGCTTATGCCATACGTGCCATGGACGTGTCATCAATGCATAGATCTAGCGTCGCGCCCGCAAGCAAGGGTCGCTCGGTGGACGTTTTTCGCCGTTACACGTACGTCGTACTGCAATTGTCACACCGACTCGGCGTGTTGCATGCCTTCTTGCGTCTCACATTTCAGGTCGCACAAAATGCAGCAAGAAAGAGTCAAACGACTTCAACAGACTTGCAACGCCATGACGAGATATAACTTTGACGACTGCTATGATAAGCTGGATGAATATTGTACACGTAGCGTGGCTGATTTGCTGTGGGAACCAGCCCCTCTTTCTTTGGGAATGCGCAAAGTCATCAAAGACACTGCAATTGTCAACGCCGAAGACCCGTATTGGGATGATGGTTTCTACAACCAGTACATTCCTCACCAGATTCAAGGAAAATGTTCAACTCGTGATGCTTTGAAAGGTCTGCAAACACTCTTTTTCAATATGGTGAAGCATACAGCACAAAGAAGAATCCTACACCGGAAAGGATTTTGCAAATGGTGTATGGAAACGGTTATGAAGAGTGGGGTATACTGGACCTGCAAAGAAATACTTGAATGCTGGCGGAACTGTCGAAGATGCACTGGAAGCTGTTTGTCGACTGGCCCAGATCGCCGTTGGAGACGGTTTGTTCGAAGAGAATGAAGGAGATTACTAGCTAGTCCTGCTCCTGGAAAAAGGATACTGAGAGTACTCATTGACTGCACTCACGCGCCTCACTCGCGGCAAGTTAAGTTGCTTGGAGCATTTTTCATGTTTACCGTAAACATGAAACGAGGAAACATGCTCCAAGCAACTTCCCACGAGTGTGGCGCTTCAGTGCACTTGTAGTGAAAGAGTCTCATAACTTTCCTCTATTTACTCAGCTACTCATGGAATTTAAGTAGCTAGCAAGAGTTTCAAGCTACTAGCAAGTTAGCTAGTAGATGATCTAACAAGCTAGCATAGTTCTGTCCATAACTTTTCTTCCATTGGAAGACCAGTCGTTCCTTCGTCTTCCATAGGAGCTAGATCTGGGAGTTCTCGCCGAATTAGTTCCATCAAGCCTTGATACAATTTCGTATTGCCCTCTCCGTTTAAGTGCAAGCCATCGGATAGATACTGCCCATAGTCTTCTCCGTCTCCTCCCATTTCCTCAAACACGTCTAATACTGGACAATTTAACTCGGCCCCAACTTGTTTCACACACTGTCCATATGCACGTGCCGCTTGGTTAGATCGAGATCCTGACTCTGGCAACGGTTTGTTTAAATCCCACGTGGCTGCATCAAAGGGTGGCGGAGTCATTAGTATAATGGGCAAGTCCGCATTCTTGGTTTCATGACGAATACTGGTAACAATCTTGCCAATATTGCGCTTATATTCATCCATTGGTACATGCTGTCGCTCCCCCGGCAGGGCTGCATCATTGGCACCCAGCAAGACGGTGCAAAATAGAATGTTTCCCTCCCCAAACAAACGAGGAACGAGTTCAAGACAGTGTCGAGTATTGTAGCCTGAAAAGCCTCGATTCAGCACGTCGGCACGTCGAATATAGTCATTGGCAAGAAGAGAGGCCCAACCGACGTGTCCATTGAGGCCAAAGCCTTGCTGAGTGATGCTGTCTCCAAACAAGACGATCGCGGGGCGCAGTTTCAAGGAAGTCGCAGACATCACGGGCAGTAACAGAGAGCTCGCCGAGGGTCGAAACAAGGAAAGCAGGATAAATAATGCACGGCAGGCCGAGCGAATATAGTTGACTATTTTTAAACTGTTATGCATACAAGAATACATGTGGCGACATGCACCATCGATCGTCGAGCATAATGCATTCGTCATTGGAGGGAGTAGAGACACGTGTTGTCATTTAAGTCGCACTTTCGACCATGTCAACGATGTTCGTCCTTGTCCTTTTACTTTCTGATGATACTTAGTATATTGTTGTTTTACTGCATATGTTTTATGCCTTGATAACATCTTTTATCTAGACTAGCTACATGTAGAGCGATTCAAGTGTGTAGACTAGTCCCTATTGATTTCAATGAAAGCAACGTACAGTAGTCAAATGGAGGGTAGACAGACAGGCACTGGAGTGGAAAAATTAAAATCTGAAATCTCGAAATCACACGGCGGCCGCCGGAAAGGTCGCGGCCAGGACCTACTGTAGCAAAGCAGCAAAGCTGTACTGAGAAAAAGGGCCACGTTTAGAGCTCTTTAAGATGGCAACGCAAGACAAACCCCATATTTCACTGGTTGTCATTGGTCACGTCGATTCTGGTGAGTATTGCTGACGCACGAAATGGTCGCTGTACGTAATTAATTCACTCCACTGATCACTTCTTTCTCCCCTGTTTTCTCCTCTAAAGGGAAATCGACAACGGCTGGGCACTTGATTCACAAGTGCGGAGCAGGTGTAGATGATCAAACGATTGAAAAGTATGAAAAAGAGGCAGAGGAACTTGGCAAGGGAAGCTTCAAGTACGCGTGGGTGCTAGATAGTCTCAAGGCTGAGCGGGAACGAGGAATTACTATTGACATTTCTCTTTGGAAGTTTGAAACACCAAAGTATGCTTATACATTTATTGATGCTCCTGGACACCGAGATTTCATCAAAAACATGATTACTGGTACTTCCCAAGCAGACGTGGCTCTCCTTGTGATTGATGCGTCACGGGGCTGCTTTGAGACTGGTATTTCAAAAGATGGGCAAACTCGAGAACATTCCCTCCTTGCGTATGCACTTGGCGTCAAACAAATGATTGTGGCCGTCAACAAGATGGATGATAAGACTGTCAACTACTCTGAGAATCGATTCACTGAAATCAAGAGCGAGGTGTCGGCATACCTGAATAAGGTTGGATTCAAGCCAACCAAGATCCCCTTTATACCGATATCCGGCTGGGAAGGAGACAATTTGACCGAGACATCAAAGAACATGCCATGGTATGAGGGACCTTGTTTGCTGGAGGCGTTGGACCAAGTGACTCCACCGAAACGACCGATCGAAAGGCCTCTTCGCCTGCCTATTCAAGATGTATACAAGATTGGAGGTATTGGGACTGTAGCTGTAGGTCGAATTGAAACTGGCATGATCAAACCTGGTATAACAGCTGCGTTTGCGCCATCGGGAATTACTGCGGAAGTAAAATCCATTGAAATGCATCACGAGGTACGGGATGAAGCAGGCGCTGGCAACAATGTGGGATTCAATGTCAAGAATGTGGCCGCTAAAGACATTAGCCGTGGCGATGTCGCCTCTGACGCAAACGACCACCCAGCTTCTGCCGTTTCCTCATTTGAAGCTCAAGTGATTGTCATGAATCACCCCGGGAAAATATCCAACGGATACACTCCAGTTATTGATATTCATACTGCCCATGTTGCTTGCAAGTTTGCCAATATCAAGGAAAAAATTGATCGAAAGACTGGTGAAGTACTGGAAAAGAATCCAGAGTTCATAGAGACTGGTGATGCCTGCCTGGTTGATCTCGAGCCGACAAGGCCATTATGTGTAGAACCCTTCTCCGATTTCCCTCCACTTGGGAGGTTTGCGATTCGTGACATGAAACAGACTGTTGCGGTCGGTGTCGTGAAGAAGATCACTCGTGCAGAGCCAGTAGTAAAGAAGAAGATATAGTAAGAACGGGCTAATTATTAGCGTCTACTCATAGTCATGGCTGTTGGCCGTCCCTGTACGAGAGCAGCAAGATCTAGTCGTGTCGCCTTAGGCCTGACAATATGCCTGCTGTACTACGATAGAGCCGAGTCCTACAAAAATAAATCAAAGGCAACAGTATATGTACAGTTGAATGCATAGCTATAAACTGTTTAGCCGATACAGATCCTTTGACGCTGCACGAGTGTGAAAAATGTGTAGTATGATGACCGTCCATCTATGAAAATTCTCCGATCCATGCATATTCTCAATGCCTTGCAATCTCATGTGATTGTGTGACGACGGCGGCGGCGGTATGGCTGATCAGCAGTCGGTACAAATCCAGCTTCAGGATCATTGACATCCGGCATGGCAAGATCAAGAGTAATGGAATCTTCTGACAAAGGAGGCGTTCGTTTGACGAAACGACCCTTGACTCTCAAACGACGGTCCGCAAGATTCTTTCGACAGCCATAGCGAATCTTTTTGTTCCACACTCGACGCGAGCGTTTACTATGGAATCTAGCAATGATGGCGGCTCTTTCTGCAGGCGTGTAGATCCCAATACGACCATTCTTATTATACGTTTCCTTGTACTTGGACAGCGAATGCGGAAGCGCCAAGGCACCCTTTTCTCCCTTGAGCGTGCCTTCACTGAGATCTTCAAGAAGCCGAGATCTGGCTCTTTTCAAAAGATCCTCTGGTTCCATATCCTCGTCGTCCAAGTAAGAGTCATTATTGTCCTTGGAGGCGGACAGCATGATGGGACTTGTTGCAACACTATCTGGACTAGTACCAAACTCTTCTTCCCCCTCGAGACTATTCTTAATTGGAATAGACGACTTGAAACGCTCCTGATGAGCCTTGGCAAGTGCGCTGGCTTCTGCCAGTTCTTCTTCGAGAATGGCAGACGGCAAGACGAAATGTCTGCGTTCACACCATTTTTCCATTCCTTCTGGATTCGACGAGGCTCTCGGACGGCGGCGCGGAGGGGGTGGTGGCATGGCTTCAGAATCTTCGTCAGAAGATGACGACAATGAAACTGAATTTGTAGCCTGACTTTCCATTCCAGCAGCAAGCTCTGCGAGTTCATCGAGTCCCACGCTGCCGGAGCGCGGGCGACGATTGACGACAATCTCTTCTTGCTCCTCTACTGGTTCTGCCAGAAAGGGATTTGACTCGGATGCACCAAGCAGTGCATGAGCGGCATCAAGGCGATCCATGCTCGATGGTTGCTGCGGGGCGGGCTGGACCAATGCGGAATCCACCATCATCATGTCGTGTCAGAGCTGCAAAACGAACGAAGAAAAGGGCACGGAACGTGAGTTTCTAGAGCTTCTTGATCAAGAGCTGGCTTCAAAAGACATTAGTCACTCGGATGGAGTGGGAAACGTATGCGAATCGTATCAAAGCAAGATGAAAGCAATGCCTTTTTCGCCCAATCACATCGGATCGTGCTGGGGGAAACTGACACCAAACCAAACAGGTTACGAGCACGAGAAAGGTCAATGACGCAAGCCATCATCGCAAAATAGTATGGAATCATGAATCTACACAAGCGAACAAAAAAGCACGAAAGAACTACGACATGATTTGCTTCAAGTCAAGTGGAAGATTCCATTCGAATATTCCGATGTGACGTCACGTTACTTATGGAGGCGATGACCAGAAAAACGCGTGAAGCGTGAACCAAAAGCGCAAAATGAGAATGGCGCCCCGAATCTCGCGAAATGAACGGCCGCTGAAACGCCCTTTGATGAAATGCGATAGCCACTACTTACTGGTTTATTTTGTGTGAAAGAAAGGGTCGTTATGGACCGCAAAATCTGTGAGAATACAATGTTCTGCGTTGATGTTGAAAGAGTGATGGCGCCGTGAATTTTGTGCGGCTCTCTCGGTTACGGTTGTACAGTAGCGCTGGCCAGGCAATCAAGTCGATTGAGTCGAAAATGCATCTTGCCGTCGCTCCTTAGTTCCCTCCAATGACCAATCAAACAAGAACAGCAAACAGCAAACTGCAACCTTTGCCGTGTGATGTCTCATTGTATGTCGCTCTCCTCCTCTTTGATGTAGCATTCACTTTTTTCACTGTATCATTCCAAGCTTTGATTTTCATATACCATGCCAAAAGTTTCGAAAGCAGGAAAGTTTCGAAAAGCTGCCGCTGCGCCAGAAGAAAGATGAAGCGCCCACTGCGCTCAGCAGAGGTCAACGCAAGCGACAAGCCAAACGAGAACAATACCTCAAACGAGAAAAGATGATTCTTTCATCCCTCCAACTCAAAAAGCAAGAGGAACAAAAGCATCGTTTAGATGGTCTTGATGCCCTCAAGGAAGCACTTGCGACGGTGGACACGTCTACCTCTCAAGCTTTAAATGCGAATGAGCCGGTAGCAAGCAATACGCTAAAGGGAAGGAAAAAGCTGGCGGCTCGAGAAATGCAGCACATGAATCTAGTCTTGGATCATCCTGCTTTTCAATCTAATCCATTTGAAACTATACAACAACACTTGAGAAACACACTTGCCGGGAGTGCAAAAGAACAAGAACAAAAGTCGAAAGAACGAACCAAGACAGACCGGCAGGAAAAAGAGGCCAAAAAACAGCAAAAGAAGGAACGAATACAGGCAGCTGGTGGGAAACATCGCAAGAAATTTCATGCTGCACGAAAAAGCAATTAGTGTTATGATTTTCGTTTTCGTTTATCGTCGGGAGCATGAAAGTTTTCTCGATCGTAAAAGGACCTCAACAGTGTCACTGCTTCATCCTTGAGAATGCCACCTTCAATGGGATAGCCAGTATGTTGCTCATTGGCAAAAGCATTTGGTTTGTGTAATTTAAGAATAGACCCGCATCCACCAAACTTGTCGTTGTAACAACCAAAGTAGACGCGCCGAATCCCCACTCGCGCTAGTGCCGCAGCACACTGTTAAGAACAACTGCTTAGAAATGATGTTCACATCATCATGAGCTTAGCATACTACATCCTACTTACCATGATGCACGGCTCACAAGTGACATACAAATCACACGTAGAAAACGAGTCCACCGTAAACTGCTTCCCGTTCCCCCATCCGTACTCATTCTTCCAATGGCTCGGATTCTCCGGTACATTGACCCACTTGTCATTCATTTCATCATTTGGAGACTGCTGCAATGGTGAATCAGCTGGAATAGCGCCATGAGCAGCCTTTGCCACCAGTGATGGCGGCAGGCGCAGTCGATCCGACGACTTGCCCTGTGTCAGCATTCGATCAATGGCAACCACTTCTGCATGTCGGGTAGCATCTCGAGTAGCATTGACTTGATTGGCACCGTGCGAAACCACTACAGACTCGCCATTTTCCAAAGACTGAACAATCACGCAACCGACGGGCACTTCTCCCACCGACAAGGCCTCTCGAGCGACGTGCAACGCCTTGCGCATGTAAAATTCCTTTTCATTTGATCTCTCCATTTCATTTCTGAATACGTTCAAGAAGAAATGCGCCTCTTCTCTCTTTTAAGATACACCCAGAGGCCCATTATCCCATACAGTAATAAGCGAGTGCATGGTGCTGGGATTCAAGGTTCGACGATGCACGAACAATCCCGATCCCTCATCTTTATGCTGGCAGACAACGAAAGTAATACTCGTAGTAAGAATAGATAGAGACCGGTAGCGGTTTTAGAGCTAGAAGCAACATCATGGTATTATAGCTTACTACTATGAACCTTTTCGTAGTTCTAACACATCCATGCTTTCTTTGGGTTCTGATGTTGTTGTAGACACGCCGGGTCGTCGATGCCGTGCTTTTGCCATGCCCAATTCAATGACATCATCAGTATTACTACTTGGTCTCGCTGATCGCCCATTTGCGGACGTCCCCTTCTTTTGGCGTTCCAAAATCTACATGATAAAGTAAATGAGAACCTGACAAACAAACGAGCATTCTTAGTCGCAAGCTGTGTGTTGAAACTTACCTTGTCTAATTCTTTTCGAATACGATGCGATATACATGTAATCATGACGGCACTGAGCACTATTCCAATACAAATAAGCGTTTTATTCTCTTCAATCTGCTCCGCTTCACTCCCACCGGAGAGCAGAGTACCAGTAGCTGCGCCCAAGTAGACATAAAAGATCATTAATGGCAATGAGGCTACTTTGGCCAAGGCAAAGGAAGAAAGAGCCATGGATGTTGTCCCGCACATGTACGATACAGGGCCCAGAGGTAGTACAGGTGTGAGATAGAGCATTGCCATTATTCTCAAGCCTTGTTCCGAGACAGCTTTCGTTTATAATGAAAGAACGGTGTGAGTAATGAGGTTTGCCAAGCAAAAATCACCAGTTTGCCTTAGTTGTACTCACCAACATCAATTGCATCAAAGAGTGGATATTTTCGAATCCATTTTCGGACTCGCTCTCTCATGAGATATCTTCCCAAGAGAAAACAGCTCACGGCACCCAGAGCGGATCCTAATACCGATACAGCAGTCCCCACAACAATGCCAATCGTCCAGCCATAGACGCCCTTGTAAATGTAACCTGCTCCCAGCGTAAGTGGAGTCCCTACTGGAATCATAAAAATCACACAGGAAGCAATGGCAATTAAAAATGCACCCAATCCCCAGTATGGATGCAGCTGTACCCATGTTAAAAACTTTTCTACATTGGTCCTTTTTAGCCATTGTTCTTCGGGTGGAGTCATAAATGTGTCCCACAACAGAAAACACATGATGCTTGCCATGGTCATGGCGACTATTGTTTTTCCAGAACATTTTCGTATTGATTTCCGCTGCACGTCATTGTCGGCATGGTGCTGCTCAAGTTCCGAGGAGAGAGAAACTCTTGATAGAGGAGAGGGAGTAGCCGTTCTCAACGGTGATGCTGCTCTTGCGTTCATTTTTGATAATGAAGAATGAAGTAAATCAAGAAATGCAACGTATTATCGAATGCTAATAAGGTGTAGCTGTTCAGGGGTCAAGTGGTGATGGGGGGATGGAGAGCGCAGGCGGTGCATCATCGTCGCAACAAGAAACAACAAGCAGTGTTGGCGGTCATTGTTGCTGAAATTTTGTTCGTGAATGAACATATTCATTCACGTTTACCTGTATTTTGTGTGCGAGCTCTCTCCCACCAATGACAAAACGCTCGAGGCCTTTCTCCGCTGCTTTTGCGGCTTTGCCATTCCGCCATTCCTCTGTCATCATTATACAGCTTGATGCTCCTTGCTCCCTCTGCGAACTGAATCACCATGGCAACGTCGACTGCGATACGATCTTCTTCCATGTTGTGGGCTGCAGGCGGATGGACCTTTTTCATTGCGGAAAATTTAATCCTTTCGGAAAATCGAACCTATCTCATTGATCAACTTGGCGACAGCGCATACCACGCAGTCTATGGCACTCTATCGACCATTGCGACAGGCTCCATTGGTTACGCCTATTTGTACAAGATTCCAAAGAATGCCCCTCCTCTCTTGTGGAATGCCGCGCCTTTGCCAGCACGAATAGCAGCATGGGCATTCTTGTCACTTGGTGCCACCATGGCATCTCAGGCTCTTCCAAAACTGCAAATTCCAGTTGCATATGTAAGTTCACCCCCGAAAGAAGAAAATACAACAGCTCCTTCAACTGTTGAACCATCATCTGGACAGTGGAAAGTGCAGTGTCCGTTTGACTTTACAGATTCCAAAGCTGGCAGTAGCCAAGATGAACCGCATGGCTTGGATCGTATTTCCCGACACCCCGGCTTGTGGTCCATGGGGTTCATGTGTCTTGGTCAAGCATCCTTACTTTCATCCGTGCCTCAAAAAGTGTGGTGGAGCTTTCCAGCCATTGTAGCATTGGTTGGTGGAGCGCATTCGGACAGTCGTTATCGTCGTGGGTTGGGTGGAACATTGTCACCCGAATATGACGCCAAGACGAGTAATGTCCCCTTTATAGCCCTAGTAAAGAATGGAGGATGGAACGAGCTTGCGTCAGAGGTTAAACCTTTGAATGCCTTGTTGGCAACAAGTGTCGCGACAGCATATGTACTTCGACGTGGAAGAGTGCCTAGTTCCGTAATGTCGGCCATACGATAGAGATACTATATTGTGGACTTGCTATCAAAAATGACATTTAAAACTTTCATTATAACCACATAATGTAGTCCTCAAAACTCTCGCCGGATACGGACGATCAATGTAGTGACAATGCGCTGGGGTCATTGCTAAAACACTGTAACTCAATATAGTCATTCAATGGCTATGCTTCATACACTGCTTAGCAGTCCAAATCTTCATTTTCTGTCGTCATTTTGATGGCCACGACCTTCTTTGTAATCTTTTCAATGTCCTTTGCAACGACGGCGGCATCAACAGGTCTGTAGCTGCTTTCATTACCACGGAGTGCTAATTCGGACTTGCGCGATGCGTCCATAATATCAAGCACTTCCTCGTCCGTAATGTCAAGGATTTCCTTGAGCAAAACGTCCGAAACTTCTTCCATGGAAGGACGCTCGCTGATCTTTGCCGACCAGCATCGAATCATTAGGTTTGTGATGCCCAACGGCCACTTTGGGTCGGGACTAGGTCGTGCCTCCTTTTGAAACACCATTTTTGGAAAACTCTTGACAGTCTAAGCCCTCAAAAGGAGTTCTCAAAGCGAGAATTTGGTAGAATAAGAATACCAAAGCTATAGACGTCGACGTTTTGATTGTACGGCTTTTCGAAATACACCTCTGGTGCCATGTATCTCGTGCTGCCCGTATCGCCTGTCATCTTGAAGCATCCATTCTTATCTGCTTTGGAAGGATGATATTCGCGAGCTAGCCCAAAATCGAATAGCTTCACGTCGCCTATAATAAGAGAGGAGAATGTTAGTCACTCAACGTGAGGAAAGAAGTGATGAGGTCATACCGCCGTTGCATGATGATGGCACAAGCACCGCGGCACCGGAAGCTGCATGATGATGGTACTGACCTCGTACATCGAATCCAAGATTAGCAGGCTTTATGTCACGGTATACAATACTTTGATAAAGAAACATAGAGTAGATGATGTAAGATTGACGAGAAACAGCCTGCCTTCACCAATCAATCAAAGTAGCCACAATAATAGCTACATGTGTTGAAACTTACTTGAGGCTGTGTAGATACTGGAGGGCACAGGCAATGCCATGTGCAACTTCAATCCTTTCGAGCCAAAATGCCATTAGCTTTTTGCCGTTGGGATCAATCAACTTTTTCAACCCACCCGGCTTTCGTTTCTTCCACGTAATGAGACGAACGGTCAAGATATCGTAAAGTCGATCCAGCACGATGAAAAAGTCCCTACTATAGGGTGTCCCGACACCCACTGCTCTCATCTTGATGATATTAGGATGACGAATGACGGCAAGAAACCTGGCTTCAATAGCTAGATCCATTAGTCCATTTACGTAGGTGTGAGGATCTTGAAGTACAATGTCGTCTGACAGCTGTTTGATAGCATATCGAGGGTCTTTTCCCTTACGAATACAGTAGGTAGCCATGAAGTTACGGTCCTGAACTAACTGGGCAACATCCTCGTCATTGAATTTCGCGATAGAAGCCTTACCATCTTTCAGGAGAGTGACCTTATCGATTTGGTTCACGACACAGAAGCCACCGCGACCCAAGACTCGACTGATTAACAACTCTTTGAAAATGAAATGTGAGAATGAAAAGGTTGCACTTCACGTGAAAGACAATAACGACGTCTCACTCAAGAGAAGCTTACCAGACTTTTCAAACAGCGGGATAAGTGCTTCAGCGTCGTCATCGAAGATTGTCGCGCCGACTGTTTTCTCGGCCACAAGATTCTTTGCAGTCTTGATAAGGTGGCCCTCAGTGTACTCGCCAATAAGCACTGGCTTTGTTGGCATTCTTTCCAAACGAAGGCCTTGCTTTCAAGCCGAAATGAAATAGCAAGCACTGCTCTTTACGTACGCTCAAACGACAGTACCGATATGAAGGCCTACACCCGTCATCTTTCCACGACGAACATTGAACATCACTTCTGCGAGGCTTTTTACGGCAAATGGTACGACGGCGACCAAAAAGAATGCATCTAAAAAGTGTGCTCTTCCCTGGTCTATGAATACATGGTACACAGCTTGAATTGCTCTCTTCAAGGATGCACACGTAATCACAATAAACAATAACGTGGTGAACAATAATGTCTTAAAACAAGGAATGTCAATGTCTACACGTGTAACGGTGGTATGCACGAACCTGGCGAGCAGAACTGGAAGATTACCTGTTTACAGTAGCTACAACGACGAGAAGCCTTGATGAGACCTATGACAGGCGTAGTAGGGACAGCTAGCTAGTCGTTGCTACTCTATAGCCTTCACCATCATCAATCAGCAGTCGAACTTAACTTCTTAGCTATGCAGCATTTCGAGGAGGAAGACAGCCCAGCATGCTAGGCAGCGGAAAAGGATAACTGTTTCTTCATACAAGATGTAATGAGAGCAACCGCAACTATTTGTACTGTAAAGGGATAGTCTAAGCGAATCCCATTTCATACAAAATGTCATTCATCAATTTAATAATTCGCTCGTAATCAAGTCACATCAACTACTTGCCGTTGCTCTAGTAAAGCGTTGTTTTGAGCAGTGTACTGCCCAATCAAGCTTGCACGTCAAATTTATTTCAACACAACAGGTGAGATACGGAAGCTGAGGTTTCAACAATGGAAATCATCGTTGAACTTCTTTGTAACTTTCAGAACATCCACTTCTTTCGCCATCATGACGGGAGGAGCCTTAAAGCCGTTTCCACCACGAAGCGATAATTCGGACTTGCGAGAAACGTCCATGATATCAATAACTTCTTCATCTGTGTTGGAACTAATCTCGGCAAACAAAACTTCCGACACTTCCTCCATCGAAGGACGCTCACTAATCTTTGTCGACCAGCATCGTTTCATTAGGTTTGTGATGCCCAATGGCCACTTTGGGTCGGGACTAGGTCGTGCCTCCTTTTGAAACACCATTTTTGGAAAACTCTTGACGGTCAAGCCCTCAAAAGGAGTACACAATGCAAGAATTTGGTAGAAAAGGATACCAAAGCTATAGACGTCGACTTTTTGATTGTACGGCTTTTCGAAATACACCTCTGGTGCCATGTATCTCGTGCTTCCCGTATCGCCTGTCATCTTGAAGCATCCATTCTTATCTGCTTTGGAAGGATGATATTCGCGAGCTAGCCCGAAATCGAATAGCTTCACGTCGCCTACAAGAGAGGATACCGTTAGTATTAGAATACGTGCTGAGCAATGCCAACGTCGATTCATCGGCATATACTGCATTGACCTCACCTCGCACATCAAAACCAAGGTTATCCGGTTTGATATCGCGATATATAATACTATTGACAGAGTTAAAGAAGTTTGATAGTGAGGAACGGAAGAACAGTCGCGGATATTGCTAATCGGCCGCTCTCATGCCGTCGCAACTTACTTGAGACCATGTAGATACTTGAGAGCACATGCAATATCATGGGCCACCGTGATCCTCTCAAGCCAAAAGGCCAATGCCTTTTTGCCCTTTGGATCAGTCAGTTTTTGGAGTCCACCGGGCTTCCGTTTCTTCCATGTACTGAGACGAACGGTCAAGATATCGTAAAGTCGATCCAGCACGATGAAAAAGTCTCTGCTATATGGCGTTCCAACTGCCATTGCCCTCATCTTGATGATATTAGGATGACGAATGACGGCAAGAAACCTGGCTTCAATAGCTAGATCCATCAGTCCATTTACGAAGGTGTGTGGATCCTTAAGTACAATGTCGTCAGACAGCTGTTTTATTGCATATCGACGATCTTTTCCCTTTCGAATGCAATAATTCGCCATAAACTCGCGATCCTGAACTAAATGAGCAATGTCTTCGTCATCACGTTGATGTGTCTTGGCAGAAGCCTCGCCATCTTTTAGAGTGACATTATCGATCTGACTCACGACACAAAATCCGCCGCGACCCAGGACTCGTCCGATTGTCAATTCTGCGGCACGAAGAAGGCAACAGTGGTTAAGAGCTAGCGTCTTTTATTTGAGGAGCTTAGAAAAAAATCAACACGACTCACCAGACTTTTCAAACAGCGGGATGCGTGCTTCGGCGTCGGCATCAAAGATTGTTGCGCCGGCTGTTTTCTCGGCCACAAGTTTCTTCGCCGTCTTGATAAGGTGGCCCTCGGTATATTCGCCAATTTTCACACTCCCATTGCTAGCCTTAGACATGATCTTTTCGCCCTTTGCAAGCACTGAATGCCTCTCAACTGCTTCACCGGACTATCGAAATTCTTGTGGTTTAATACGAGACGGGGCTACAAAAGTGAACGTCCTATTTTAGGGTACCGATGTTGCTTTGCATGTATGGCTGGACAAAACAGCATGCAGTTTCGCGCTCGGAGAATCTGAGCAGTTTGCAGATCACATCTTCATGTTCTCCATGCCTCTTAGACTTATCGATACCACGTGCCTTCGGCACCCCTTTTTCAGTCAGAAAATCGGGCCTAAAAGTTGAGTTTATCTAAGAGCCTGGATAACATATAGATAACGTCTGGCGGTTAAATTCGCCAAAAAAGAAGAATCATGTAGTACGAGGTCCGTGACCTCGAGTGAAAGTTTGGGTAACATAGAACATAGATAGGTAGAGAGATAGACCGGAGTTGTTGCATGTTTTAGAACCGTCGCTTGTTGTTGGTCCCATCTTCTTATGGTAAAATGACCTGCCGTTGCTGCACGACCTGTGTTCGGGGAAAATTCCGTGTTCTTTGATGGCGTAGGGGCAGGCTCCATGGCCCTTGGGTGAAACTGTAAATATTATACATATGGCTGCATAGTTCTGTTACTCTGAGTTTTTCCTGCAAAAATCTAATGGATTGCTTCATCAGCCTTGCACCAGCCATGTGCAACCAGGCTTGGACTGGCAGCATGCCAGAGCTGAGCCGGGGGGGGGGGCACCTATCCACCTGCATGCCAAGAAGGGCTCTTTAAGGCTGGATTAGTTATGCATATGATTTTCTTTGCCAGCGGTGTGATGAAAGAGGGGGAGTTTGAAGATTGAGGAAAACTCGTGACTGCATGCATGTCTCGTGACTTCGTGACTGGATCGGCGCCTCACAATGACCGTCGTCCTCTCATGTCCTCATTTCTTCGTTCTGCTGTTCTGCTTCGCTACGCTTTCACCACCATGAAGGTCCTTTCCTCCCTTTGCTTTGTACTTTCTTTCTTTGCCGTGGTCTCACCGGTTGTTTCTCAGGCGTAAGTGCATAGATTTTGATGATTTGCTTTGCAATTTGGCACCAATTTTGTGTCTTGTCCCTCGCGCTTCGCCGTATCTTTGGCCGTTAAAGCTTTCTTCTCACCTTTTTGTTTGCTCTCTGTTACTCTCTGCCACTCAGTGATAAGATTACCAATAAAGTTTTCTTTGACATTGTAAGTGTAGAGAATTTAGATGAGTGCGATTGCGTACAGTACCTGGTATGTTGACTCACGCCGCACCATGAAAGGAGATTGAAGGAGGTGACAATGGCCGTGTCGTTCTTGGTCTCTTTGGTGACACGGTTCCAAAGACTGTGGAGAACTTTCGCGCCCTGTGTACTGGTGAAAAGGGAACTGGCGCCAGTGGAAAGCCATTGCACTACAAGGGATCCACGTTTCATCGAATCAGTGAGTCTGCAACTTCAAGTTTGTGCGCAATATGCAAATGTGGAGCTAACGATGTCATCGATTTGCTATTATTTCACAGTTCCCAACTTTATGATTCAAGGAGGTGAGCTTTGTGGTGTTGCTCCGTCAGCTCGGTTTGGTTTCAGATGCACGCGAAAATGTATGCTGGCTCACCCCATTGTCTTTACTTGACTCTTATCTTGATCACTGCAGGAGACTTTACGCAAGGAAACGGTCGTGGAGGAGAATCCATTTACGGAGAAAAGTTTGAAGATGAAAATTTCATCTTGAAGCACGAGGGACCCATGTATCTCTCCATGGGTAAGTTACGAGCCGTGTACCATTTTCATCTCTCGGGATTGCTTATAGACTTTCTCTCATTGTTATTATATAGCAAACGCCGGGCCCAATACCAATGGTAAGTCTTTTCTCTATAAGATGTGACGATACTTTTTCTTGTGTACTTGCCTGACGCAATAATTGTGCGAATGTCAGGCTCTCAATTCTTCATTACAACGGTCAAAACGAGCTGGCTCGACGGAAGGCATGTTGTGTTTGGAAAGGTCCTTGAGGTACGTTAAGAACAATGTTGATGATGTTTGGAATTGAAGGTATAATATTCATGCTTCTCATGTTTATACAGGGTGAAGACTTTGTCAAGAAAGTCGAGGCACAAGGATCCAATTCTGGCACACCAGCAAAGAAGGTGACGATAGTGGATTCGGGAGAACTCAAGTAGTGTTCGCTGAGCGAGTAGGTAGTTACTTTAAGTGTGGCTTAGAAGTCTTTTGATCGAAAGTACAACTGCTGTAATGAACCGATACTCTGGTCTTGACAAGCATGAAATTGCTTGCCATTGATGGTTTCGCTATTGAAAGGGATTTCTGACCAGCGTAGCAGCTACCTAGATCCTGGTCTGGTGGCCCTGCCTATGCACATACGGACCATGCTACGAACGCGTATTCAATAGCTACTGGTATGGGTGCTATGCGATGCTGTGTTGTGCTCGTCGGGTAAGGAATCTGGAATCAGCTTTACGTAGCTTGTGCGGGAGTCATACCTGGTGATAAAGCTATCACATGCGGCGGCGCCAATAGTTTTCATTTTGGGTGAGTAAGAGCGGCGTCAAGGGCACTGACTTGACCCCAAGCACATTTCTGGTGCTTTATTGATTTGTATGTTCTGCTTGATAGATCATTCTGTCGTCTTCAGCGGTCTGAAGCGCCATTTTTGCCTTCGAGGAGCAGTCTGGGGCGCATAACCTCTACTCTACGGTGATTTTACACACACGCGGCGCGGTATCTTTGACGCGACGAATTCGGCTTGCTGACACTTGCTGCTGCCTCTTGTAATTGCTGTCTGTAGACACTATATTTTTTAATTAAAAGAGATAAGCCACATATAATGAGTTCCCCTGCATCTGGTTCGCCTTCGTCGCTGCCGCGACTCGGGCCAACATGGTCAAAAGGAGGAAAGGGCTTTCAACCGCCGCCGGCAGTGACACGGAGTCGCTCCGGATCTGCTGGTTCCTCTGGAAGTGAGTCAAGGCCGTCAAACCTAAATAAGTTCTCGGTCCTGGATGATGACGATGAAGTCAATGGAGAACGACCACCTGCAAACTCGCGTAGCGAAGCCTTGCGAAGCTTTCATCGAAGTTCCTCCAGTGGACCCAAGCCCACAGGGCGATCGCTTGCGGACTTGGCTGCTCGTGCACCACCAACTGGTCTTTCACGATCTAGTTCTACTCCATATAGAGAAGAAGGTGGAAGTGGTCGTTTTTCAGGGCTGAGTGGTGACGGCGAGGCGAGCAATGTCAAAGTGATTCGTTTTACTCGTGAAAGGCTCCTATCCATGAGAAGGGCTCCTGGTCCAGATGATCCTAATCCGCCCGAAGTCTTGAAGCACATCGAAGGAACTTCCATTCTATCACCAGAACCGCAGGACCCAGGTATGTCTGTTGGTTTGCCTCGTTTCTCTCTCATGTTCAAACCATTTGTCTAACCAGGCGTGTTTCACCTGTGCTTCAGTGTGTTGGGATAATTTCGACCCAGATGAAATCTGGGCACAGGTACCTGTACGCATGCAACGCAGTGGGTCCATTGGTGAAGCAAAAGGTACTATTCGTTCTTCTCGAATTGATGCAGTGGATGACAAAAGGACCAACACCAGGGCGAGTTCGTCAGAAGGGGGAAGATGGCAGCGCGGGGTTGCCCTTCCACCTCCAGAAGAAAGCGCGAATCGCAGACGTTCTCAACAAGAGGATGCAGAAAATCCAAACGATCTTTGGGACGACCCGCTTGGCGGCGGACCGACGGGTGCAGCTTCAGATTTCAGTGCCTTTGGTGCCATTCCCGATGAACCTGGCAGTGGAGATGGAGGTGACGCGTTTGACTTTGATAAAATGACAGAGGCAACGAATCGCTTTGAAATGGAACGACGTGGTTCAAAAGGTTCCGATGGTCTTTCGGACGACGAAGATGAGAAAATTCATTCGATTCATGTCAATCCTCAGCGGCCTCTGGCTTCGGCAGGAACAACGATTCAATCAGGTTCTGGTGATGATGTTAATGTGTTTGAGGACTTTGAGACTCCTGGAGAGTCAGATCAAAGTGAAGCTCTAGCAAAAGGAGCGGAAGAAAACAAAGATGCTAGCTCGCGTTTGATGGAAATGATTGGAGTGAATAAAGAAGAACCGAACGCTGTGACTGCTGAACCGGAACCAGAAGTACCGGCTTTGAAACAAGAGGATGCTTGGGTCCTTGGTGGTGACAGTAGCAAGGAACAAAGGTCTGCTGTTATTCCGAGCAATCCATGGGGAAGTATTATCGGGGCTGACCCGAATCTGCAGCAGCAAAGTGGGATCGACTTGTCATCTAGACTGGAAGCAGTCTCGGCGGAACAAAAAGCCAGAGAAGCACAGATTGCTGCTGAAATGGAACGACGTAAGGAGCAAGAAGAGGAAGCAAAGCGTCGTGCACAGCAGCAGCAGCAGCAACAACAACAACAGCCTGCGGCTAAGCCATCTCAGGTGGAACTTGTACTCATGGAACGAATCTCCACCTTTTTGGAAAATTCTTGGGGACGATCGGATCTCATGTCGATTCTAAGTACACTTCACGCCGAAGACTCACGTGTCATACCTTTACTCGGTAACGTGGACGCTCTTCGTTCGCTTATTGCCCGGCATCCGACCAGAATCGGCTTGCGACAAGATCCAGCCTTTGGTTCCGAGATGGCTGTGCTTCTCCTGACGAACTCGCAGTATATGAAAGTGGAACAGCTTGCAAGGCAAGAAGAGTTACAGCGTTTGGAACAGCAACGTCGCGAAGAAGCTATGCGACAGGCGGCTGCACAAAAGCCTCAAGTCCCTGTTATTTCAGCTGACGCCCCTTGGTTCTATTCGGATCCTCAAGGCAACGTACAGGTACGGACTATTGTTTGTACTTTGTCGTTTAGATTTGTAGAACTCCTCTCATGTTTGCTTCTCGATCCTGTAGGGACCGTTCCGCGGCGAGGAAATGCGTCAGTGGCTCGAGGCAGGCTACTTTAAAGGAGACCTTCCAATTAGTCAGCAACCGAATGGTCCATTCGTGCCGCTGCAAGCTCTCTTTTCAGACTTATCGACTGCGTTTAGGTTTCCGGATAGTGCCCAGAATGGTAATGCTGCTTTGGAAGAACAACGTCGTAGAGCAGAGGAAGAACGTCGCGCTGTGGAAGAACGAGCTCGTGCGGAAGCAAAGGCTGCTGCCGAAGCAGAACGCCGGGAACGGGAGGCAATGGAAGCGAAGCAGAATGCGGGCAAAGACCAGAATCAGTCCGCTCAACTGAAAATGATGCTGGGCCTAGGCAATTCGAATGGCTCTGAAGTGAAGGTCGAGGTTCCTGATCATCAAGAGCAGCCAGCACTGGAAATTCCAAAGCCGAAGAAAGAAAAGGCTCCAAAACAAAATAAACCTCAACAACGTCAACTGAGTGAAGCTCCAGCACCTCCAGCGAAGCCCCCTACTGCGTCCCCTGCTTGGGGCGGCGGTACGACAGCAGCGCCACGCAAGAGTATTTCCGAAATCCAACAGGAAGAAGCGAGAACTGCCGCTCGACTGGCCATGGAACGAAAGCAAAATCCACGTTCTTCGAGTGGAGGCTGGGCGAATGTCGCCGCTTCCAAAGGAGGAAGTTCCGGTTGGCAAAGTGGGACGGTCAAACCTACTGGTGTCGCGGGGGTAACGAATCCGAATGCTGCTTCGGCTAGATCGGCACGTTCAGCTCAAGGTGCTTCTGCCCAACGACAAACCTCTCAACGCTACAAAGGTAGTACCTCTGAAAAGCCCGCGGACGAATTTGGTGCTTCCATGTCACCTGCTCTGGAGAAGTGGTGCAAGGATCAAATGAAGAAGCTGAACGGAAGCGATGATTTAACGTTGGTACGTGATACTGCGACGATTTCCTCGTTTTGAGATTTTATCATTTTCTAATCTGATTGTCGCCTTCTTTCTCAGGTTTCATTTTGCATGACGTTGAATGATGGAGACGAAATCAGGCAATACTTGACTGCCTACCTTGGATCGACTCCTCAGGTGAATAACTTTGCCACTGAATTCATCCACCGAAAGAATGGAGGTAAGGGAAAGCAAGACGAATGGGAAAGTGCCACGAAGAAGGGAAAGAAGAAGAAATAAATGAATCGATTCATTGCATCGTATTTACGACATTTTCGTCGATTCAATAATGCCTGGCTGTAGCGGCTTTGAATATACAATAGTGAATCTTTGTAGCTAACTAGTCTGCCGTTTACGTTGTCCGCGTCCAGTACACTATGGATGTCAATCATAGATACGTCAATGATGACGCGTATTTCCAAGCTATTACACCATCACTAGCTACAGTAGCAAGCGAGCAAGGAACACATAATTGTCAACTACTTTGAATTCATGCTTGTTTAGTTTACTCTTTAGTAGTAGCTGTCAAGATATCAGAATCACCTGCATCAATAATGCTGAGCACGGAGCAGTTAAAAAACTTTCCGCAGGCGGTTCCCAAGGCAGTATTATCACCAGCGTAGTGGTGAACCTGCGTCTTAGCAAGCATGGCCAAGTACTCAACCTCTGACTTGCGCAAATGAGGGCAGTTGGAGGCAATCAAAATGAGCTTGGACTTTCCGCGGCGCAGTGACTTCACGGCGGCCTTGTACCCAAGGATTGCCTTCCCGGATTTCATCACCAGTTTAAGCCTATAAAGATGGAAGAAACGATATTAAGTTGCTTGAATTCAGACATTTATTTGTCGTCGTTCGGATTTTTCACTCACCTGGTGTTCATCGAGTCAGCGCTCTTCTTCTGTAAATTTCAAGAGAGAAACATGCAAGATTAGCAAAACAGTGTACACAGGTCCATCGGAAACCTCCATTGTGCGAGGAATTTGCACGCTCAGAGGCAATGGCTTTTTCGCGTTTTCGTCTCACGCTCGATAATCACCATCTCGGGCGGGCAGCAGAACCCTCTGCTGATGCCCCCTCCGGCGTTATCGACGTACCGTCTTCTTACTAGGCGCCATGGTATCACTTTTTCCTCAACCTTCTCAGCGTCGATGCTCCAGCGAGTTGTACGGTTGTGCTCGCCCGATGCATGTAGAAAATTCTAGTAAACGCGGTGAGACCGATAAGCGATCATAACCTGTTATTCGTAACCTTTTCTATTTTTCATGCCGTAGAACTTTTTGACGGTTGCTGGTAAAAGATATTGGCTAGAACCTCATAAAATCTATTCTACAGCTTGAAATTTCTTGCCTATCTTTCGTGACAACGAGTGGTGATGTGTATGTTCAAGACATGGTCGGGCTCAAGTGCGCGGTGGGGAGGAATTTCAGTTCAAACGGGCAATCGGAAGCACTGTATCTTTTCATCATATCTTCATTGAAACGGCTGCTCATTTTCTTCCTCAGTCACTCCCATAATTCGATTCAATCGAAGTCTCTGGATCTCCATGTGCTGCATCGGAGCCTCTTCTGCCAAAGCTTTCCATTCCAATGCTACTTCCTCTCGTTTATTCAAAATAAGTTCGGCAATGCGAGTCGGGTCAATCAACGAAGTGACCCCCTCTGCAACATTAATCATTCGCGGATTTCTCGACAATAGTTCCTCCATAAAGTCGTCAGCACGTC
The DNA here is from genome assembly GCA_963824605.1 of uncultured Actinomycetota bacterium. Taxonomy (GTDB): domain Bacteria; phylum Actinomycetota; class Actinomycetes; order JAHEKZ01; family JAHEKZ01; genus JAHEKZ01. The sequence goes on from CAWGPZ010000004.1 coordinate 321,512, forward strand.
CATAGTTCTGAGGACCACGAAAGTAGTGAACTCGTTCAAGGTAAAACTGTTTGAGGTACTCATTGGTCACGAGTTCAGGTCCTGATTGACGAGCCTCGTCAGTGAGAACTCGATGACATGCTTCTTGAGTGGTTAGAAGCATTAACAAGTCGAAATTGCCCTTTCTCAACGGCGATGGCCCATGACTACTGGATGGATCGGGACTCTGTTCGAGAAACATGAGATTCTCTCTCTCGAATGCCAGAGGCTTGTCTGGATCATCATTATCGGCGTTGCCCTTTTCTCTTAGTATATTCCAGTATGACTCGAGAGAACGTCTACCCATTTCTGAAATGACTTGAAGATCCTTGACAAATTCCTTGGAGATTTGATCGCGTACCGAGACAATCCTGGAACATAGCGATGCAGGATCAATGTCAAGTTCGTAATCAGGAACGTGAGGAACACTTGATTCCACAATAAAGTGGGCGGTAGGTTCTTGGAGTAGTTTCTTGAAGTAGACATCCCATGTTGGGAAGATGGTCGTGTTCAAAGCTGCCAGTCCGTGATACTGTAACAGTTTGCTAATCCTTTGCGGTTCCTCAATACCCGTGAGGCACTCTTCGTCTTCATCCGGGTCACAAAAAACTTTATCCCGGTACTCCATTTCCAATCTTGTTGCTAAAAGCGATCTCTGAAACGCCTCTGATCCATACTTTGGTGCCTTTTCCTTCGATTCCATCGTTAGCCTAGCTTGAAGAAGAGACCTGTGCAGAGCCTCCGATCCAAAGGTGGTATCAATATTTTTCGTTTTCTCTTTTGACTCTAGTTCCAGCCTTGCTGATAACAGTGACCTATGAAGGGCTTCCGAGCCGAATGTTGGACGTTGAAGCACGACTGGAGGTCCTTCAATATGATTGTCATTGGCGCCATCATCGATGGCTCTCTCGTCGGCATTTCTCGCGGCAATCAATACTTGTACAGCATTCTCTGTTTCAGCGTCCTCATTCTCCTCCTCATTGTCTTCTTCTTCCTCCATCATTCGGGAGTCTTCAAGAATCGCCACACCCAGAATGGCATCACGCTTCTGCACAATGGCTGGTTGTGTAAAGTCTTCAAGCCAAAAGACTGTTTCAGGGTCTCGCATAGACTTTAGAAGAAACATGAATGATTGAATGGAACACTGTGTCAAAAAGAGTTTAAAGTCATTCGGTATAGGCAAGACTTTGTCATTGGTGTAACGTTCATCCTTGTAATAGAGGCGCGTCGGTGATGGAGTACGCGTAGACGCTCCCCTCCACTGTGGGCGTCCTGGCGGAACAAAGCCTTGTGTAATAGTGCATAACAGCAAGAGAAGACTTGTAAAGAGCAGATGCATCATGGTCAATCGTGATGGTTTTTGTGATGTGGTTGTGATGGTTTGCAGTCAGCCAAAGTTCAAAAAGGAGGCGCAAAATTCTCAAGAACTTCAACCGCTCAGAGGTGGAGCAATGACATTAATTGTACGCGGGGTAAAAATTAGTGTCAAGATGAGAACGTTCGGGGTGAGCAACAGAATTTCAGCTGGCGCTGGCCAATGACACACTCCTTAGAGATTTACATGCCGCTGAGTGAAAGGTGTCAAGAGTCGTCAGCATCGCTCATTCTGCTGTCTTCTGTCCACCCGACCATTGGCGGTAAGCTACAGTAGAAGAGACTCCAATGGGCGATTTGCGAATAAGCAAGGCCCACCTTCAAAGAGAGCCATGAAATTCGTTCTGCGGCATTGTGGACCGAGAACTCCCAACCTAGCGAGACATAATAACATTCATAATACGCCAATCCACTATTATAGCGTTGCAGTAACTCTAGTTAGGTTTGGTTCCTTCATTGAAAAGAGGCTACTGTAGAGCTGCTCCGGGTCCGGGTCGCATGCGCCAGCTTTGAATCGAGCCACTGGCATAAAGTGTTTCAGTAGATATCGCACAACCGCCATTTATAACATCCATAACTTCTCATTCGTTCAATACATCCAAGACTTTTCTCGCCCTTTTGTATTCTTTTCTTTTGTCATGAGCATCTAGTCGCTTCCACCGGGTCTCGTCATTCTCATCTTCTCCCGCTTGCTTTGAAGATGCCGAGTCCTCCTCTTTCTTATCAGCTTTGTCTTGCTGTTGTTCAGGGTTTGCCTTTTCAAACTCTTTATATCTCAATGCCCTTCTTTGAGCATCTGCAATCATTCTCGTCCGTGTCGTTCCCTTTAATCCCTTTAAATATTCCAGTAGCAGCGCAAATGTTGGTTTGGACACCTTTTCTGGTTCAAAGCAGTGGCGAAGGAGCCACGACTGTGTATTCTTGTTAAATTTCCAATCACCACCAGCCCCTTGATGTTTCCATGATGATAGATACGATGCAGCTTCATTTGGGTCCTTGACGTGACTCTTTTGTTTTGCTCGTTTCGCCTTTTTGTTGGAAGTGCTTTTAGGTGTGGCGCCTTCTTTTTGTTGCCGTGTCGCTTCTCGTTCTTCATTGGCTTTCATCACATGCTTGCTAATTCTCTTTTTCTTTCGTCTTGCGGCTTTATTTTGGGCGTTTGTTGCTGTCATGATGGGCGTATTACTTTGTGCTTGCTTCTTGTGGTTCGACTCGACTCATGCCTCATGCCATTAATTGTGATGGAGAAGCAAGAAAAAATGAGTGGTTCCGGAGGGAGTCCCAACACGACTGCATCAAGACCATTTCACACAAATGCAATAGTTCAAATTTTGTCAACAATGTTCTGTAGAAGTTTTTTGGGCATAAATAAGTGTAGCGGTATCGGCAACGCGGGTGAATGGAGGTGGCATATGTAATATTTATGAACATTCAATCCTTTTGATATCTCGTCTAAAAGCGACTGTGTAACAAGCAACCAGCTATACAGAAGGACGAGTTATACTTTAAGAAGCTAATAGATTGATTGAACCTTGACGGAAACTGACTGACTGAATTAACAACGAGACAACAATTGGTCCGTCATTTTCATTTTGATCGTGCCAACATGAGCAACAACAACAACGACAGTCTCTTTGGCCTCTCTCCAGAAGAGGAACTATTTCCTAGACAAAGGAACCATATCCGCAAACGCAAGAAACGTAAAAAGCCCTCACTGCAACGATATGTAGAGTTTGGACTCTTGTTGGATGAGATGGCTCTAATCTTGTTCCTGTCTTCGCCTCTTTAGAATGCAAGTGGTTGCAAACAATATGGCAGTACAGGGAGTGCAGAATTTTGCGAATTCAGTAGCAATGGCGTCCAGCGCTATGAGTGGTGCGTCTAGCGCGGCGGCTGGATCCATCGGTTTTGTGGGTACTGTCGCATCACTTGGAGTTCAACTTGGTGTCGCACTGGGCGTATTGGCAGTAGTTGTGGGCTCTATGCCATCTGTGGTTGGTGCCACACCCAAGGCTATGAGGCTAAAACGACTCCTAGCAGTGCTTGAAGATGACTCTAACATAAACCGGTGGAACGACCGTTCGTCAAATTTGTTCCCAAAACCTCGCATAGCAGGAGTTAATCCAATTACTGCATTCACCGCTCCACCGATGGTTAATTCCACGCATATACGACAGAATTTCCAACGTTATAGCCTAGCTAGTCATAAATAGGTAGGAGGCACTATGTATCTCTTAAAAGGGGCAAACCTGGCTGAGATAAAATATGACGCATTTCACCTCCTTTGAAAGTAACAATGAATTAACAAATAAGGCTTTGGTTCACAAAACTTACTTTATGGGTTCCGATACACCTCTGACAAGTTTCTTAGGAAGTTTACTGGGTACTCCGCAATCTATACGAGCATCGAGAACAAGACTGGTGGAATGATTCGGAAGACTATTACCCGAAGACGACACGCTCATTTGCTTTGAAAGAATGCTTCAATCGACGTTTTTAAATCATATCCATTACTCTCCAACATGGCTATGCACACATCGTCCTCGGCTCCAGTCACACTTTTCATTTTCACCAGCACTTGCCTTTCGAGCTCGTCTCGCGACTTTGTGGCAGTGATATCCAACTCGCGTTCTTCCTTTTTCTTCATGATTGATTTCTCTGTAATGACGTATAGTTATGATAAAGTGAGAACAAATGGTGCTGCAGCTTCAAAATTGACTACCCTTATTGCACCACGACAATGATAACAAAAAGACGCGAGTCCCACAGACGTGGAGCGGCACGAACGTACCGACTGAAAAGTCATACATGGATGGAATTGGGACGTGAACGGCGCTTCTGCATTCAATAGGAAGCTGAACAGGAGGTTTAGAACTACCAGAGGTGAATGTAAGAGTCGCTTTACAGCCATCCAAGTGCGGATAATGCAAGTCTTCTTCATCCGTCATGGTGACGGCGATTTTTGTATTTTTGCCAAATTACGTAGAAAAAAGAAAAGCAAAATCAACAAAATTATGTTAAAAAATAGGAAAACCTGCGCGTCATTGGAGGGAGTTTGCCCGTATGCACGTGTGCGTCGCTGCCGCTTGAGATCTTGATCGAGATGATGCATGATGCATCTTCAGCTCTCGCTGCAGCACGTTAGACAATAGCTATTGCACATACTGTAATGTTGGGCCGTTCCACTGTTAAGTCTTTGCGCCATGCAACAAAAATATCTTCACAAAAGCGTTTTGTGGGCGGTCTTGTTCCAGTGGTTCTCGAAAGCAGTGCGCTCGGAGAGCGATCGTTTGACATTTTCTCTCGTCTATTGAGAGAACGCATCATTTGTGGTAAGTCAATTCAATCTTTATTTGGCTTTCATTTTTAAGATTCACTTTTTATTCGATGTTCCGTGGTTCTAATGTAGTGCACGGAGAAGTAACGGATCAAATGGCATCGGTCGTGACGGCACAATTGCTCTTTTTGGAGGCGGAGGCACCTGAAAAGCCACTTTACATGTATATTAACAGTCCAGGAGGACTCGTAACGGCAGGAATGGCCATTTATGACACTATGCAATATGTTTCTCCTCCTGTACATACAATTTGCATGGGTCAAGTACGTTTTGAAGGGTGATGCGAATGAAATGCTCCTTGGTGACTGAGCTCACTCACCCAACCTAATTGTCAACAGGCTGCGAGTATGGGGAGTCTGTTGTTGGCAGGAGGAGCACCTGGTGGAAGAAAGGCACTGTAAGTAGACTTTTTGGTCGGGCTTTCTCTTGTTTTATCAGCATGATTTTGACTATCGCTATTTTTGTTCTCACAGACCAAATGCTCGAATCATGCTTCATCAGCCAAGTGGAGGAGCTCAAGGTATGTTCCAAGTGCTTATATAGATGCTTTTATCTAGTCTTGCATGTGCTTCAACGCAATTCTGCTTCAAATAGGAATGGCTTCTGACATTGAAATCCAGGCAAGGGAGATTTTGAGAACTCGCGAGCGTCTCAATAATTTGTACGTGCATCACACGGGACAACGTCTTGAGGATATTGAACGTGTAATGGATCGTGATACATTCATGGATGTCGAGCAAGCCATGGAGTTTGGGGTCATTGATCAAATTTTGACGAAACGACCTAATGCGGAAGAAACAGAGGAAAGTGATGCAGCGTCTTAAGAAATGTGCCCATAAGAATAGGACTCTGCTTGTTATTAACGTGGTACTATAGTAAACCACAATATTTTGCTAAGGTTGCGATAGAAAGGTGAAGGAATGTGTACAATAGCTTTGATTACAGTGTGGCGACATGACATTTGTTAGCTACGGATGCATGATTCGGATGCCGAGCACCATCATTGACTTTTAAAGGATCGAGATTGTGCATCATACAATGACGGACTTGCAAGTTTTAGCAGCATGGGTTGCAAGGAGTTTCTCTAGGAAGGTAGCTTCGTCAATGAGAGATTGTGTAGAACAAAAATTGAGTGGGAGAGCCGCCTGCAGTGTTGGCCGCGGCGACAAGGAAGAAGCTTGTCTGATTCCCAATATCACTCTTTCATTCTTATCATACTGAGTCTGAACAGTGACTGCAGCCATCTTTAACATGGAGGCAGACTTGGAACCACGTCTCATGTATCGTCGTCTCTTACTTAACGCTTGCAAGAGCTTCGTCTCCCCCGCCACCCGTGAAGAGCTTGCTGTCGAAACGAACCCCCTGTCTCGGCATGCTCTTTAAACCCGAAGTTGCCATGATGGATTCAGTGTTCTTCTTGATGCAAGTCATGGTATAAGTCTTCCTTTTCAATGAACTTCTATAGCAATGTGCCTTGTTTTGTGACCGCCGCAATTGCTGTTCTGATTGACGGCGTGACTAAGACCAAATCGTAAAAGTCACGAGTAACTTTCCTTTTTGTATTATAGCCTACGCATTTTTTACGAAGCGTGCAGTCATTTGTATAATGACCCTTCCTTCCCAAAAGACATGCCAGCCTGGACAAATGACCGTTGAGTTTTTCGCGAGCATCCTTCGCGTCGTTAGTTTCACGCTTACGCTCAAGACATATCGAAACATAATTTGTACAACCTAAATTGGAAATGGGCGTATCTAAAGTACTGTACTCGAAACATGCTTTCCCTTTCTAGCTACGTATCATACAGTCGGAGGTTACCATTGAAACTGCGCCAACGACTGTGAAGGACCGACCATTATTATACTCTCTCGGCTACATTCACTTGTTGCTGAGAATAGACATCCCCGTCTTCCACGTCAATGTTGTACTCATAAGCTACTCTTCCCAGCTCGTCGCACATTCGGTTAGGAAAGTGGTCGGTAGCCATTGTTGAAGATATCACTACTTCGTTCAAATCGTCATTGCTCACCCACACTGGTGTATACTCTGACCCAAAATTAGTCATACAACAGGAGAGGCAGTTTGCAACCCCATGCATACACGACGTTTGCTCTCCAGTCTTGATTAAATGTACAATTTTGCCTGGCGGATACATTTGGATTGTCCTTGCTTGGCCCCTTCGTGACTTGAGTTCGGATTGCACTTGTCGAAAGTGATTGAGCTGTTGTTGAAATTCAGAGTCTTCTGGAACTTCGTTTGGTTCATACAATATCCTATCGAGACACTGCTCAATACTCTGACCATCATTTTCTAAATCGCCGTCCACAAATAGTCGGCCACTAAAGAAACCTGAGCCTCGTAGCACTTCGTGTGCCACTTGAACCTTTGGCACTTTGATGCGACCAATCAGTCCCAGTATTTCATCGCGAAGATGTTCCATCGAGTCTAGCGATAGTCGTGGGACAAGTTCACTGTCCAATACAAAGGATGTACAAAACTCTTGGCAGTCTGTTGCTAGCTTCCACGTGAGAGCACACCCTGGAGGTGAAAAATTGAGACAACGCACCGTTGGAAACCGTTCCCTCAGCATGTACGACAATAATGTGGAAGCAGCGGCACCAAGAGAATGTCCAACGATTCGCAAATTGTACTCTGGGTACTCGGCATCATTTCCGAGCAGCATCTTCTCCAGCAACCCATGTCGTTGAAGATCGCGGTAGACATTTCGAGCACACGAAAGGACTCCTCCGTGACAATGTTGCCCTGTCCCATCAAAGCCATATTCTTCTCCTACTCTATCTAGCGGCTCTGGATCAATCAAAACATCAGTCACACAGTCTTCCAAACTAAACGTGCCTCGAATAGCCACAACAACACTCTTCCACTTGTGATCCAACAGAATACAATAGGGAATGTGGTTGAATCCACTCTTGAAATGAGCATATACTAAATCACTCTCGTCATCAAGTTTAGCATGTAATAACAGTGCCGACTTGTTGGTTTCAAAACAATTGTCTCCATGGATATAATCACGTTGTAATAATGCTTGCTCATCGTCGTCTCCACGTCGGTTGCGACAAGACGAGCAACCCACCAGTTTGTTGCACACGAGTCGAGGAGGTCCAGTGAGAGGATGGGTATAGACATAGAGACCCCACGTGTATATAGCAAGTGCATAGCGACTAAAGCGAGCTCCCTCTGCCAGAGTTGTTAAATCAACAGCCTTGTGTCGACTCAATACACTTCGAGTCTGTACTTCATAAAAAGTTTGCGATCCCTCTTGTTGCATGAGATATGTCGTTGCTCGTCTTGATCTCTCCGACAAATCACTCGACTCATTCGATGGCAACAATAGTGAATCGGGCGAAAGTAACTGTTGTTGTCGTTCCGATACAACGGCATGTCTAGCTTCCAGTACTCGTTTTCGCTGAATTCGCCCCAACACTAAAAATCCTGCCGCCACATCTGATGGTACCAAGTCGAGCACTCCTCCCGTTTCAAAGTAATCGGCCAGTGCCCGTGATATATCCCCATAATCTCCGAGCGATACTTCCCGGCCACCAAAGAAAAAGCACGTGCTCATTCCCAAACACTGACAAAAGTGGGTGCACCGTTCCGTCCACATTTCTTCCACCAATTCATGATATTGATGAGGATGTTCCAAGGCATAGGTCGTTTCCTCTGTCATGATTGGTTGTGCCAAGAGTCCTCGGACATAGGAAAAGGAAATGATGACTTCAACGAGCTGAAAAAAGAGTAAAAACGTGTAGGCAACCCACCACCATGGAATGCGTGTGACATTCCAAATTGTGGTTGTTGTATGAACCAGATATAGTCCCTTTATGAAATCATTCATGCTTTGCCAGAAATCCACGGGATTGTCCGTGTCGTTGCTCATTTCGAGACATTTTGTATAACTCGAAGCAAATCCCGCCACAGCCGTCAAACCCAACAAGACTACAAGCGCTTGACACGCGGAATAGGGTACCAGTTTCAACTCGAGCAGTGCTTGTACTTTTTCACTCCGAGTCCCCGGTTCTGTCGGTGTTCCTCTGGAACTCACTTGAAGTAAACGCAATTCCAGAGCCAATCCCACGACGGCAATCAAGGTCGAAGCGACAGCGTAGCATGTTAAGAGTAAAGGAAACAAGTGCGAATGACGACAGGAGGCATCGTCGTTGGGATCTAGTAATAAATAGTTATACCATCCGCCTCGATCTCTTGCAAAGGTTGTTAAATGCCACCAAATGGGAATTAACAAGGCAAACAATTGAAGAATGCGCATCCAAATCGCCCACAAGCATGGCAAGTGCAAATCATCGCCACCACTCAAAGTTTTTCGTTGAAATAAATGGATAGCAGGCATTGGAACATGATACAAGGGAGAGATATCCGAAAAGAGGAGCACAACGCACCAAGTGAGTGAAGCAAGCAGCGAGAGAGTGACGCAAGTCTCAAGTCCTAAACACGACTCATTTCTTCAATTGTTTGCCTTGTTAATTCCCATTTGGTGGCATTTAACAACCTTTGCAAGAGATCGAGGCGGATGGTATAACTATTTATTACTAGATCCCAACGACGATGCCTCCTGTCGTCATTCGCACTTGTTTCCTTTACTCTTAACATGCTACGCTGTCGCTTCGACCTTGATCGTCGTGGGATTGGCTCTGGAATTGCGTTTACTTCAAGCGAGTTCCAGAGGAACACCGACAGAACCGGGGACTCGGAGTGAAAAAGTGCAAGCGCCTGCTCGAGTTGAAACTGGTACCCTATTCCGCGTGTCAAGCGCTTGTAGTCTTGTTGGGTTTGACGGCTGTGGCGGGATTTGCTTCGAGTTACACAAAATGTCTCGAAATGAGCAACGACACGGACAATCCCGTGGATTTTGTTGGCAAAGCATGAATGATTTCATAAAGGGACTATATCTGGTTCATACAACAACCACAATTTGGAATGCCACACGCATTCCATGGTGGTGGGTTGCCTACACGTTTTTACTCTTTTTTCAGCTCGTTGAAAGTCATCATTTCCTTTTCCTATGTCCGAGGACTCTTGGCACAACCAATCATGACAGAGGAAACGACCTATGCCTTGGAACATCCTCATCAATATCATGAATTGGTGGAAGAAATGTGGACCGGACGTTGCACCCACTTTTGTCAGTGTTTGGGAATGAGCACGTGCTTTTTTCTTGGTGGCCGGGAAGTATCACTCGGAGATTATGGGGATATATCACGGGCACTGGCCGATTACTTTGAAACAGGGCTCGACTTGGTACATCAGATGTGGCGGCAGATTTTAGTGTTGACAAATAAGCGAAAACGAGTACTGGAAGCTAGACATGCCGTTGTATCGGAACGACAACAACAGTTACTTTCGCCCGATTCACTATTGTTGCCATCGAATGAGTCAAGTGATTGTACGGAGAGATCAAGACGAGCAACGACATATCTCATGGACCAAGAGGGATCGCGAAGCGAAGAAGTACAGACTCGAAGTGTATTGAGTCGACACAAGGCTGTTGATTTAACAACTCCTGGCAGAGGGAGCTCGCTTTAGTCGCTATGCACTTGCTATATACACGTGGGGTCTGCTATCTCTATACCCATCCTCTCACTGGACCTCCTCGACTCGTGTGCAACAAACTGGTGCATTCTCGTCTTGTCGCAACCGACGCGGAGATGATGAGCAAGCATTATTACAAACATGATATCATGGAGACAATTGTTTTGAAACCAACAAGTCGGCACTGTTATTACATGCTAAACTTGATGAGGAGAGTGATTTAGTATATGCTCATTTCAAGAGTGGATTCAACCACATTCCCTATTGTATTCTGTTGGAGACAAGTGGAAGAGTGTTGTTGTGGCTATTCGAGGCACGTTTAGTTTGGAAGACTGTGTGACTGATGTTTTGATTGATCCAGAGCCGCTGATAAGAGTAGGAGAAGAATATGGCTTTGATGGGACAGGGCAACATTGTCACAGAGATCCTTTGATTGTGCTCAGAAAATGTCTACCGCGATCTTCAACGACATGGGTTGCTGGAGAAGATGCTGCTCGGAAATGATGCCAAACTGCCGACTATTTGCGAATCGTTGGACATTCTCTTGGTGCCGCTGCTTCCGCATTTATTGTCGTACGGTGTAGGGGAACGGTTTCCAACGGTGCGTTGTCTCAATTTTTCACCTCCAGGGTGTGCTCTCACGTGGAAGCTAGCAACAGACTGCAAGAGTTTTGTACATCCTTTGTATTGGACAGTGAAAGCTGTTCCACGGACTATCGCTAGACTCGATGGAACATCTTCGCGATGAAATACTGGGACTGATTGGTCGCATCAAAGTGCCAAAGGTTCAAGTGGCACACGAAGTGCTACGAGGCTCAGGTTCTTTTTAGTGGCCCACTCTGTGGACGGCGATTTAGAAAATGATGGTCAGAGTATTGAGCAGTGTCTCGATAGGATATTGTATGAACCAAACGAAGTTCCAGAAGACTCTGAATTTCAACAACAGCTCAATCACTTTCGACAAGTGCAATCCGAACTCAAGTCACGAAGGCCGGGCCAAGGACAATCCAAATTGCGCGGCAAAATTGTACGTTAATCAAGACTGGAGAGCAAACGTCGTGTATGCATGGGGTTGCAAACTGCCTCTCCTGTTGTATGACTAATTTTGGGTCAGAGTATACACCGTGTGGGTGAGCAATGACGATTTGAACGAAGTAGTGATATCTTCAACAATGGCTACCGACCACTTTATTAAGCAAATGTGCGACGACTGGGAAGAGTAGCTTATGAGTACAACATTGACGTGGAAGACGGGAATGTCTATTCTCAGCAACAAGTGAATGTAGCCGAGGAGTATATAATGGTCGGTATTTAGCAAGTTGGCGCAGTTTGGTTCAAGGGTAGCCTCTGACTGTATGATGTAGCTAGAACAAAACATGTTTCGAGTACAGTACTTTAGATACGCCCATTCCAATTTCAGTTTTACAAATTATGTTATGTCTTGAGCGTGAGCGTGAAACTAACAACACGAAAGATGCTCACGAGAAAAACTCAACGGTCATTTGTCCAGGCTGTCATGTCTTTCGGAAAAGGTCAGTATACGAATGACTGTACGCTTGCATAAAAATGCGTAGGCTATAATACAAAAAGGAAAGTAACTCGTGACTTTTACGATTTCATCTTGGTCGCGCCCATAGAATCGGACAGGAATTGTGGCGGTCGCAAAACAAGAAAGCTATAGAAGTTAATTGAAAAGGAAGACTTATACCACGTTAAGTAAGAGACGACGATACGTGACGTGGTTCCAGAGTCTGCCTCCATGTTAAAGATGGCTGCAGTCACTGTTCAGACTCAGTGTGATAAGAATGAAATAGTGATATTGGGAATCAGACAAGCTTCTTTCCTTCTCGCCGCGGCCACTCCGAAGCGGCTCTCCCACTCAATTTTTGTTCTACACAATCTCTCATTGACGAAGCTACCTTCCTAGAGAAACTCCTTGCAACCCATGCTGCTAAAACTTGCAAATCCGTCATTGTATGATGCATAATCTCGATCCTTTAAAAGTCAATGATGGTGCTCGGCATCCGAATCATCCGTGAGCTAACAAATCTCATGTCGCCACACTGTAATCAAAGCTATTGTACACATTCCTTCACCTTTCTATCGCAAAATTAGCAAAATATTGTGTTTCACTATAGTACCACGTTAATAACAAGCAGAGTCCTATTCTTATGGGCACATTTCTTAAGACGCTGCATCACTTTTCTCTGTTTCTTCCGCATTAGGTCGTTTCGTCAAAATTTGATCAATGACCCCAAACTCCATGGCTTGCTCGACATCCATGAATGTATCACGATCCATTACACGTTCAATATCCTCAAGACGTTGTCCCGTGTGATGCACGTACAAATTATTGAGACGCTCGCGAGTTCTCAAAATCTCCTTGCCTGGATTTCAATGTCAGAAGCCATTCCTATTTGAAGCAGAATTGCGTTGAAGTACATACAAGACTAGATAAAAGCACCTATATAAGCACTTGGAACATACCTTGAGCTCCTCCACTTGGCTGATGAAGCATGGTTCTAGCATTGGTCTGTGAGAACAAAAATAGCGATAGTCAAAATCATGCTGATAAAACAAGAGAAAGCCCGACCAAAAAGTCTACTTACAGTGCCTTTCTTCCACCAGGTGCTCCTCCTGCCAACAACAGACTCCCCATACTCGCAGCCTGTTGACAATTAGGTTGGGTGAGTGAGCTCAGTCACCAAGGAGCATTTCATTCGCATCACCCTTCAAAACGTACCTGACCCATGCAAATTGTATGTACAGGAGGAGAAACATATTGCATAGTGTCATAAATGGCCATTCCTGCCGTTACGAGTCCTCCTGGACTGTTAATATACATGTAGAGTGGCTTTTCAGGTGCCTCCGCCTCCAAAAAGAGCAATTGTGCCGTCACGACCGATGCCATTTGATCCGTTACTTCTCCGTGCACTACATAGCAACCAGCGGACATCGAATGAAAAGTGAATCTTAAAAATGAAAGTCAAATAAAGAGTGTATTGACTTACCACAAATGATGCGTTCTCTCAATAGACGAGAGTAAATGTCAAACGATCGCTCTCCGAGCGCACTGCTTTCGGACACCACTGGAACAAGACCGCCCACAAAACGCTTTTGTGAAGATATTGTTGTTGCATGGCGCAAGGACATAACAGTGGAACGGCCCAACATTACAGATGTGCAATAGCTATTGTCTAACGAGCTGCAGCGAGAGCTGAAGATACATATGCATCATCTCGATCATCAAGATCTCAAGCGGCAGGTCGCATACCACGTGCATACGGGCAGACTTCCTCCAATGACGCGCAGGTTTTCCTATTTTTTAACATA
>CAWGPZ010000005.1:0-238270 GCA_963824605.1 uncultured Actinomycetota bacterium
GAATCAGCGAGCCAGCACCAACTGGGGTGTGGACGTCGCAGCCGCATCCCCCAAGTGCTTGTTGGGCTCAGAACTGGTGCATCTGAGACGGCTAGGCGCCTGACGCCATCACCTTGCGGTAGTGCTCGTTGAAGCCGTGGACCGACTCGTCGAGAGCTGGGTAGACGCCGTGCTTGAAGCCACGCGAGGTGACCCCGCGTTGTACGCGTTCGCATACGGCGTAGTCCTGGCGATTCACCAGTTCGACAAACTCGACGACTGGCTCAGGGTCAAAGTCGTCGGACGCGATGTCCTCGACCAGGAACAGGTAGTCCATCAGAACGCGCGTCTGGGTTGGACCTTCGGGGACGAGGCGACCAACCACCACGTTGCTGCCAGCAAGGTCGATCCACATGTTGGGGAACACACGACTGCCGAAGATCGAGTGTGCCTGTTCCTCGGTCATGCCGGGAAGGATCGCGTTGCGGCCCTTGGACTCCGGGGAGTAACTGGTACCGCCAGTCGTAGTCAGGACACCGCCATCGACCCTGTTGCCGTCACTGGTACTACCGGTACGAAATGTTGGAACTATTTCAACGAGTTCAGGATGGACGATGGGACAGTGCAGGCACTCGGCGTAGTTCTCGACGAGAATCTTCCAGTTGGCCGCCACCAACGTCTCGGTGCTCTGAACCGTAATCAGCTTGTCCATCTTGTGTCGTTCGAACGTCAACGCCTCCACGCTGGAACGATCGATCGACTCACGCAACGGCACCGGTGATCCACTCGTGAGGTTGACGAACAAGAACCCCTGCCACTCGTCAACGCGCACTGGCTTCAGCCCCAGGACCGATCGATCAACCTCGTCGTCACCAACGCGCGGCGTGACGACCAGGTCACCATTCAGGTTGTAGCACCAGGCGTGGTAGGGGCACTGGAACACCTCCTTGGTCGTCCCCGAGGGCTCCTCGCACAGCCGTGAACCGCGGTGACTGCACACGTTGTAGAACGCCCGAAGCTCACCGGCGTCATTTCGGGTGACCAGGATGCTCTCGCCGACGATGTCCACCGTGCGGAACTGCCCCGGCAGTGCCACTGTCTCGGCGCGCCCGATGTAGACCCACTGCTCGAACCAGATGGCCTCCTTTTCCGCCTGGTACTGCTCCTCCGAGTAGTAGTACTCGGCAGGAAGGGCGTGCCGTACGTTCGTCGACAATTGGGTGTTCAAGAGGACTCCGTCTGTTCGAGTGTTCTCGCGCCCGCTCCTCGGCTCACACTGCCACATTTTGGGGCTGGGTCTTCCCCGGTTGAGTTGACCCATGGCGTGGCGGTAGCGGTGGCGTGTGACGGCTGCCTCGCCCGCGTTGCTACGTGCGTTGTACAGACGCGACAGAACGGGTGCGACCCCGCAGGGCGGTGCCCGCTCTGACCTGCACAAACACCGTCGGGACGACAGGATTTGAACCTGCGACCCCTTGACCCCGTCTCAAGCGATCGCCTGGTGGGCAGGTACGGCTCGATCCCGACGGATTCATGACCTGGACGACACCGGAGGAAATCAGTTCCAGACCCCCCCGTGGGTCGACTCCGACCCGCGTGCGCCTTAGCAGCGTTGGGTCTCCGTCTTCGGCGTAGGTGGCGACAGGCCGTACACATCACTAGCACTCATGGCAACGCCTCTGGAACCGGCCTCCGAGCACGACTGTGGACCTGGAGCATCTCGCCCTTTTCGCACACCACCACCATTGCCCTCCAGTTCTCCACCGCCCGCTTCGCGGCTTCCTCGCCGACGAGCTCCACCAGTCGGGGAAAGTCGCGGGTCCGCAGTCGCTCGTACTCCTTCTTCACTTCTGCCCGGTACCAGGCCGAGCTGTCCACCACTCTCACCTCGTCGAAGCCTGCTTCGCCCAAGGTCGCTTCCTGGCCTCGAGGCGTCTCCATCACATAGGTGAGACCCTCCATCTCGAACCAGTGCCGCATGTCTTGGCTGTACTCTCCCTCGCTCTTCATCCAGTCATAGAGGCTGAATGTCCCGCCAGGCTTCAGCACCCGTAGGCACTCCTGGAACATGCCGAGTTTGTCAGCTGTCTGGGTCACGCCGCCCGAGCTCATCACGAGGTCAAACGTTTCGCTCTCGAAGCTGAGTGGTCCGGTGTTCACGACCTCGAACTCGATGCGATCGCTGAGGCCCAGCCGGGCGGCGCGAAGCCGTGCGCGTTCGATCAAGGGCGGCTCGAGATCGGTGGCCACCACGTGAGCGCCGTACGTCTCCGCCAGGATGCAGGCCGGGCCACCGATTCCACAGCCGATGTCGAGCACCCGCCGGCCCTCGAGCTCGAGGCCCTCGACCATCTTCTCGACGTTGCCTTCGCCGCCGGGGGCCATGAAGCCCTCCCCCCAGACCAACCCCAGGATCGCGACTAGGGCGTCCTCGTACTCGTTCTGGTGGTCGATGCTCTGCACTCGATCGATCCCCTTCCCTCCTCGCTAGTGCGGCGGACGCGTCGGGCCTACGCTCCCGTGGTCTCGTTCGAAAGCGTTGTTTGCTCCCGGTCCTTCCGCATTCCCAGGCGAATGATTCTGACAGACACGGTGATCGCGGGCTTTGTCGTCGACGAGACTCTGCCGCTCCTCGGTGACCGTGTACCCGGCAGCGGCCACCGCCGCCGACGGCACCGACCAGGCGACCTCGTGCGGGCGCAGGGACACCCAGGCCAGCGAGCCGTCGCCGACGGTGTCGATGCGCCAGGGCTGCCTCGTCATGGCGCGACCGTAGAGGTGGGGCATGACACCCGAGAGAGTCCGTCGTCAACCCAAGGGGGCGCCGACTGAGCCACCGGGAGCCTCGCGACCGCTATGCCCCTGGGCGGCCTGGCTGGCACGTGGCTGGCACATGGACCAACTGAAGGGCTCTGACCTGCGGTTAT
Source organism: uncultured Actinomycetota bacterium (assembly GCA_963824605.1). Taxonomy (GTDB): domain Bacteria; phylum Actinomycetota; class Actinomycetes; order JAHEKZ01; family JAHEKZ01; genus JAHEKZ01. The sequence continues at coordinate 2,907 of CAWGPZ010000005.1, forward strand.
TCGGTGGGCGATACTGGACTTGAACCAGTGACCTCTTCCGTGTCAGGGAAGCGCGCTAGCCAGACTGCGCCAATCGCCCGCGGTGGTGCTGCGGTACTGCTGTGGTGCCCATCTTCGTGCGGTCGTGCCCTCGTGCTGCGAGGTGGAGACGGGATTTGAACCCGTGTAGACGGCTTTGCAGGCCGTTGCCTCGCCTCTCGGCCACTCCACCGGAGCAGGCCTCCCAGGTGTGACTGGGTGAGACCCTCCGAGCGGACGACGGGATTCGAACCCGCGACCCTCACCTTGGCAAGGTGATGCGCTACCAGCTGCGCTACGTCCGCGAATCCAGCCCCTCGTGAGGGCTGGCGAACGGCAACGATAGCCGATCGGCGCAGGTCAACCCAAAGCGGGCAGGCCGAGAGGGGCTACCTTGGCTGGGTGCCCCAGGACGCCGTGACCCCATCGCCCAGTAGTCCGCCCTCCGATGCGTTTGAGGTCGTCGTCACCGGCGACCCGCTGAGCATCGACGAGGTTGTCGACATCGCGAGGGGGCGACGTCGCGCCGTACTTGATGATGGCGTCGCCGCCCGCATGGCGCCGACCCGCGAGGTCGTCGAGCGCGCGGTCGCTGAGAACCGCGTCATGTACGGCATCACGACCGGGTTCGGGGCCTTGGCGAACACCCGGATCGCGCCAGGTGACCTCGAGGCGATGCAGCTGGCGCTGATCCGTTCGCACGCCGCGGGCGTGGGAGACCCGTTGAGCGACGATGTGGTGCGGGCCTTGCTGCTGCTACGCGCTCGCACGCTGTCGGTAGGGATCAGCGGCGTCCGCGTGGAGCTGCCGGAGCGGCTGCTGCTCTTGCTGGAGCGTGGCCTGATTCCGGTCATCCCTGGTCAGGGCAGCGTGGGCGCGTCCGGAGACCTGGCGCAGCTGGCACACCTCGCCCTGCCCCTGGTCGGCGAGGGTCGGCTTCGTCGCGCAGGCGACGGCGACCTCCGCGGGCGTCCAGCATCTGAGCTGCTCGCAGCCGAGGGGATCGAGCCCCTGGTGCTGCAGCCAAAAGAGGGCCTGAGCCTGATCAACGGCACCGAGCCGATGCAGGCGCGGCTGGCGCTGTCGGTTGACCAGTCGCGACTGCTGGTGAAGGTGGCCGACCTCGCCTGTGCCATGTCGCTCGATGGGCTGCTCGGAACCGATCGCGCCTACGACTCCCGGGTCATCGACATCCGCCCGCACGTCGGCCAGCTGAATGTCGCCGACAACCTGCGCCGGCTGCTGGCGGGCTCGGGGCTGCTGGCAAGCCACCGCCACGATCTTGAGCACGCCGTGCAGGACTCCTACTCGCTGCGCTGTGCGCCTCAGGTGCACGGATCAGTGCGAGACGTTCTGAGTCATGTGGCATCCGTGCTGACGGTTGAGCTCGGGGCGGTCGTCGACAACCCGGTGATCGTTCGCACGCTCGATGGCACCGACTTCGAGGTGATGTCGACGGGCAACTTCCACGGTGAGCCGCTCGCCTTCGGTGGGGACATGCTCGCTATCGCGATCTCTGAGCTCGCGTCGATCAGCGAACGCCGCACCGACCGCATGCTCGACCCGGCCTTCTCGCGCGGGCTGCCGCCGTTCCTGGCTCCTGCGGCAGGCACCAACAGCGGTTACATGCTGGCCCAGTACACCGCGGCGTCCCTCGTCAGCGAGAACAAGGTGCTCGCGCACCCGAGCAGCGTCGACACGATTCCGACCTCGGGAAACCAAGAGGATCACGTGTCGATGGGCTGGACGTCGATGCGCAAACTGAGCGACGTCGTGCGAAACGTCCGCAGTGTGCTCGCGGTCGAGATGGTGTGTGCAGCACAGGCCATCGACCTGCGTGCGGACACGGCCCCGCCGAGCCCCGCGGTCGCGGCTGCTCACGCGGTGTTGCGCGCGCATGTGCCGGCCATGAACGTCGACCGTGAGGTCACCCCACAGCTCGAAGCCGTAGACGCTTTGCTGCCCGACCTTGTCGCGGCGGCTGAGGGCGTCGCTGGTCCGCTCGGCTGACCGAGCTGCTGCAGATGCAACCCTTCGCCCGCTTCGGAGACGTGGTCGCCACCGACCTGCAAGAGGTCAGCGACGACCCGGCGGTCCTCGACCACGGCGGATGGTGGGCGGTGGTCCACACGTACGAGGGCCACTTGACCGCGGCTCGTTTCGGGAGTGTCACGCGCCGTCCTGCACCGTCGCCGTCCGAGGTGGGGCCGGCCTGGAGCCGGTTGCCGCGCGAAGCGTGGACGTCGTCGATGACGCGTGCCCAGTACATGAACGCCGTCGAGCAGATCAGGGCGGCCATCGCGGCGGGCACCGTCTACCAGGCCAACATCTGCCGGGTGCTGGCTGCGCCGAGGGAGGGCCGCGACATGCGGGGCCTGGCCCTGCTGCTGGCAGAGAGGCACCCGGCGCCGCACTCCGGGGTGGTCGTCCTTCCCGAGCACGGGGTCGAGGTCGTCAGCGCCTCGCCCGAGCTCTTCCTGCAGCGCGACGGTGACGTGCTCACGTCGTCGCCCATCAAGGGGACCGGGCGTTCGGCGTCCGACCTGCTCGACAAGGACACCGCCGAGAACATCATGATCGTGGATCTCGTGCGCAACGACCTCGGACGCGTGGCAAGCACCGGAAGCGTGCGGGTGTCGTCGCTGCTCCGCCATGAGGAGCACCCAGGTCTCGTACACCTGGTGTCGACGGTTGAGGCGACACTTCGTCCCGATACGGCTTGGACGGACATCGTCGAGGCCACCTTCCCGCCGGGATCGATCACCGGCGCGCCGAAGTCGTCCGCCGTGCGGCTGATCGACGAGATCGAGATGGCTCCTCGTGGCCCGTACTGCGGCGCGATCGGTTGGGTGGACGCCGACGCCCGCCAAGCATCCCTGGCCGTCGGCATCCGAACGTTCTGGGCGGACGCGCAGCGTGTGTACTTCGGAGCGGGTGCAGGAATCACGTGGGGATCGGACCCCGCCAGGGAGTGGGACGAGACCGAGCTCAAGGCGAACCGTCTGCTGGACGTCGCCGCTCACCGCACGTCTTTGGGGTAACTTGCGGTAGTCATGGCGACGCAACGTTCCCCCGAAGGTGAGCACATGAAGGTCTGGGTCAACGGTCAGCTCTCCGAGCCGGACGCCGCTCGCATCTCTCCGTTCGACCACGGCTTCACCGTCGGCGACGGCGTGTTCGAGACCTGCAAGGTGACCGGCGGTGAAGCGTTCGCACTGACCCGCCACCTGCGCCGTCTGGACCGCTCCGCTGCGGGCCTGGGCCTGCCTACGCCCGACCATGAGATGGTCCGCACCGGCATCAAGGAGCTGTTGGACGCCGAGCCGGCCGCCGGGCGCCTGCGCATCACGGTGACGGGCGGGCCGGGCCCCCTCGGATCCGATCGCGGCGACGAGGGCACCACATTGACCCTGGCGGTCTCACCGGAGAGCGCATGGGAAGCGGCCACGTCGGTGGCCGTCGTGCCCTGGGTGCGCAATGAACGGTCAGCCGTAGCCGGCCTCAAGACGACGTCGTACGCCGAGAACGTGGTTGCCCTCGACCGGGCGCACCAGCATGAGTCGAGCGAGGCCATCCTTGCCAACACCGTCGGCGACCTCTGCGAAGGGACGGGAAGCAACATCTTCGTGGTGATCGACGGCCAGATCGTCACCCCTTCTCTCGCAGGTGGCTGCCTGGCCGGCATCACCCGTGAGCTCGTCCTTGAGTGGTGCGGCGCCCGCGAGGTTGACATGCCCCTGGCCGCGCTGCGCGACGTGCAGGAGGCGTTCCTGACGTCGTCGACGCGTGACGTCCAGCCGATCCGGCGGATCGTGTGGGATGAAGCCGTCGATGGTGGGGGCGGCACCGACGTGCGAGCCCTGCCGGTGGGGCCCGTCACCGAGCGCACCCGCGCCACGTTTGCCGAGCGAGCCGCGTCCTCACCCGATCCCTGACCCGAACGGAGGTTCAGATGGCAAAGATCACCGGACTCGGTGGAGTCTTCTACGTCTCGCCAGATCCCGAGGCTGCCCGCACGTGGTACCGGGAAGTGCTCGGCGTCGACGGGCCCTACGGCCCCCAGTTCCTCTGGTCCGATGACCGGAGTGAGCACGCGTACAGCCTGATGAGCGCCTTCCCCGACGACGAGTACCTGAAGCCGTCGACCCACGGCTTCATGGTGAACTTCCGGGTCGACGATCTCGATGGGTTCGTCGAAGGACTGGAGGCCAAGGGGATCGAGGTCTTGGGAACCGCCGACGAGGGCTACGGCAAGTTCGCGTGGGTGCTCGATTGCGACGGGCTCAAGGTCGAGCTCTGGCAGCAGATGGCCCCACCGCCTCCGATGCCGGATACCACCTGACCGCTGCGTTCCTGACCGCTGCGTTCCTGACCGCTGGCCGGAGGGTGTGAGCCGGCTGACGCTTCGGCCTCAGCGAGGTCCCGGGCTCCGGGGGTGTGTCGCGTCAGGAGCGGTCGGCGACGAGTTGTTCGACCTGGGCGTCGATGTCGTCGGGCATCTCGTCAGCACGGAAGACCGTGCCCCCGGCCATGACGCTCGGCGCGGCCGTGATGCTGAGCGCGTTGGCAGCTGCCCGGTCCTTGTTGACGGCCGCGTGGACCTCTGGCGCGTCGAAGTACTCAGACACCCAGTTGCCGAGCCAGTCTCCGTCGCGTCCGGCCGTGGCCACCAGGTGCGGCAGGCCCAGCTCGCGCAACGAGAGCAGGTCGCGCTGCAGGTTGAAGAGGTAGCCCCAGGGGACGTCGTAGTCCATCGGAACGAGTTCGTCACCCGCGCCACGCAGAACCGACCACGCACGCACCGCCACGATGCATCGAGCGACCAAGTGGCCGAAGTCGTCGCCGACCTCGGGCAGGAGCCGGAGCTGAACCTCGTGGTGACCGCGGAAGCGCCATGGGCGCCCACCGTTGGCGTGTCCATCGATGTCGAGGTAGGGCAGGAAGAGCCCGGTCGCGGGTGAGACCGGGTCGACCCACACGCTGATCTGGGACGGGCGTCGGTAGCTGAGGAGTTGGGCGAGGTCGGGATGCTCACCGAAGACGCCGCCACCGTCTCCGACCGCATGCTCGGATTCGGGGCTCCCTGGTACCTCCGTCATGGGTCTAGTGTGCCTGGGAAAGGCTGATCAACCCACCCTTTGGCGACCGTGCGAGTCGGTTTCCGCTCGAAGGGCCCAACGCTGGAGGTCGTGACATGGAAGGCGCCAGAACGGTCCGCGCCCCGCACGGTACCGAGCTCACCTGCTCGTCATGGGGTGCTGAGGCCGCGCTGCGGATGCTGCACAACAACCTCGACCCCGAGGTGGCCGAGCGCCCTGACGACCTGGTGGTGTACGGCGGCAACGGCAGGGCCGCGCGCAGCTGGCCGGCGTTCGACGCCATCGTGCGCTCGCTGCGCGACATGGCACCAGATGACACTCTGCTTGTCCAGAGCGGCAAGCCGGTCGGCGTGATGCGCACCCACGAGCGCGCTCCCCGCGTGTTGATCGCCAACTCGCTGCTCGTGCCGAAGTGGGCGACGCCTGAGTACTTCCGCGAGCTCGAAGACCTCGGCCTGATCATGTACGGCCAGATGACAGCAGGATCGTGGATCTACATCGGCACCCAGGGAATCCTGCAAGGCACTTTCGCCACGTTCGCCGAGGTCGCCAACCAGCACTTCAACGGGACGTTGACCGGCACGATCACTTTGACCGGCGGGCTCGGCGGCATGGGTGGCGCGCAACCGCTCGCAGTCACCGGCAACGGAGGCGTCGCGCTGTGCGTCGAGATCGACCCCTGGCGTCTTCAGCGGCGGATCGAGCACCGCTACCTCGACGAGCAGGCGGACGATCTCGACGACGCCGTCGCCCGGTGCGAGGCGGCCAAGCGCGAGCGTCGCGCCCTGTCGGTGGGCCTCGTCGGCAACTGCGCTGACGTGCTGCCTGAGCTCGTCCGTCGCGGCTGGATTCCCGACATCGTCACCGACCAGACCTCGGCCCACGACGCGCTGCACGGCTATGTGCCCCACGGCATCAGCCTCGACGAAGCCCTCGAGCTCCGTGAGGTCAAGCCGCAGGAGTACATCGAGCGGTCGTCGGCGTCGATGGCGGTGCACTGCCAGTCGATGCTCGACTTCAAGGCGGCTGGGGCCGTGGTCTTCGACTACGGCAACGGTCTGCGTGGTCAGGCGCAGGACGCCGGCGTCACCAACGCCTTCGACTACCCAGGCTTCGTCGTCGCCTACATCCGTCCGCTCTTCGCCCGCGGTGCGGGCCCGTTCCGTTGGGCCTGCCTGTCCGGCAGCGACGCCGACCTCGCGGCTACCGACGCTGCCGTCGCGAAGGCGTTCCCGGACGACGACGGACTGCAGCGCTGGCTGCGGTTCGCGCACGACCGCGTGCACTACCAGGGGCTGCCATCGCGGATCTGCTGGCTCGGCTACGGCGAGCGCCACGAGGCAGGGCTCGCGTTCAACGATCTCGTCGCCAGCGGGGCGGTCACGGCGCCGATCGCGATCGGGCGCGATCACCTGGACGCCGGAAGCGTCGCCTCGCCCGAGCGCGAGACCGAAGGCATGCTCGACGGCTCTGACGCCATCGCCGACTGGCCGATCCTGAACGCGCTGCTGAACACCGCATCCGGCGCGTCATGGGTGTCGGTGCACCACGGAGGGGGAGTCGGGATCGGCAAGTCGATCCACGCCGGCGTGGTGGTGGTGGCCGACGGCACCGCTGACGGTCAGTGGCGACTCGAGCGGGTGCTCACCAACGACCCGGGGATGGGCGTCATCCGGCACGCCGACGCCGGCTACGAGATCGGCTTGGCCACCGCACGCGACGTCGGCGTCCGGATGCCGATGGAGGAAGGCACGCGGGCCCCCGACTGGCAGCGCTAGCCTTCCACCGCTCACCCACCACAACGTGAAAGTTCTCTGGGGCCATACCCCCACAGGACTCACACGTTGTGGTCAGTGGGACCAGACCAGGTCGGCCGACAGGTCGTCGACGGTCGGTGCCCCGAGCAGGCCCATCGCCATCGCGAGCTCGGTCCAGAGGGTCTCGATGACCCACTGGACGCCCTCCGCGCCGGCAACGGTCAGCCCCCAGATGGCCGGCCGCCCCACCAGTACGGCGTCGGCGCCGAGAATGAGTGCCTTCGCGACATCGGTGCCACGACGGATCCCGCCGTCGACGATCACAGGAACGACGCCGTCGACAGCGTGTACGACGCCGGGCAGCGCTTGCGCCGTCGGAACAACGGTGTCGAGATTGCGCGCACCGTGGTTGCTGACGATGACGCCGCCGGCGCCCGAGTCCACGCACCGCTGCGCGTCGTCCGGCCGCACGACGCCCTTGGGAAGTACCGGGACGGGTGACAGGTCGACCAGCCACTCCAGGGCTTCCCAGGTCAGGCTCGGATCGAGATGTGGGTTGTACACACGCTGGTACGGACGCGGATCAGCGGGCATCACGACCGACGGCGGCGCGCCCAGCAGAGCAGGGGGCTGCATCCCGTCGACCGTGTGCCCGCCGCGGCGGCGGTCACGGTCACGCGCGCCGAGCAGCGGTGTGTCGACGGTCAACACGAAAGCCTCGGCGCCCGCGTCCACGGCCGACTCGACGAGCGACGCGGTGAAGGCGCGGTCGGCCTGCACATAGAGCTGGTACCACCAAGGGCCGTCCGTGGCTGCGCCCAAGTCAGCCACTGCCGTCGACCCGAGTGTGCTCATGATCGCCAGTGCGTCGGCCGCTTCTGCTCCGCGACGCGTCGCCGCCTCGGCATCTGGGTGGTACTGGCCATGTGCGGCCGTCGGAGCGACCAGGATCGGGTGCGCGAGGTCGCGTCCGAGGAGCGTCAGCGAGGTGTCGATGGCGGAGACGTCGGTCAGGACGCGAGGTGCCAGCCGTAGATCGCGCCACGCCGCGTCGTTCCAGTCGAGGGATATCTCGTCGGCCGCTCCGCCGGCGACGTAGTTCCAGGTGAGATCGCTGAGCGTCGCGCGCGCAAGCGGTTCGAGGTCGGCAATGCTGACCACGGCGTCCGGAACGGCGCCAGATGCGGACATCGTTGACCCACTTCCACCTCGGGGCTCCACACTTCGGAGCCTAGACGTGGCAGCATCGATGCGTGGACCTCCTCGTACGCAACATCGGTCGTCTCCTGCCGATGCGGGATCGCGCGGGTGAAGTCATCGACAAAGCGGCACTTCGTATCGAGGGTGGTGTCGTGTCGTGGCTGGGCCCCGAGCGCGACCTCGGTCCCGGCCCGGATATGCCGGAGCTGGACGCCCAGGGGGCGGTCGGCGTCCCTGGTTTCGTCGACCCGCACACGCACCTGGTGTGGGCCGGCGTCCGACGTGAGGAGTTCGTCGCACGACTGGCGGGCGAGCACTACGACGGCGGGGGGATCAACACCACCGTTGACGCCACTCGCGCAGCCACTGCCGACGAGCTCTTCGACCTCGCCGCCGATCGTGGTCGACGGATGATCGCCAACGGCACGACAACCATCGAGATCAAGACCGGCTACGGCCTGACACCGGCTGACGAGCTGAAGTCTCTCGACGTGATCGGACGGCTCGCCGTCGATCTGCCCTGGAGCGTGGAAGCCACCTACTTGGGCGCCCATGTCGTTCCGCGGGGGCGCAATCGGGCCGAGTACGTCGACGAAGTGATTGCCACGATTCCGGCAGCCGCGTCAGCGGATGCCACCTGGGTAGACGTGTTCTGCGACGCAGGTGTGTTCACCGTCGACGAGACGCGCAAGATCCTGCGGGCCGCCGCCGACGCTGGGCTCGGAACGCGGCTGCACGCGGAAGAGATAGCCCACACCGGGGCCGCCGAGCTCGCTGCCGAAATGGGCTGCGCCAGCGCCGATCACCTCGAGCACGTCACCCCCAACGGTGCGCGGGCCATGGCGTCCGCGGGTGTCGTCGGCGTCCTGCTGCCAACGGTCACTCTCTCGCTGCGCACGTTCGCCTTCGGCCAGTACCAGGTGCTGCGGGACGCCGGCGTGCCGCTGGCGCTGTCGACCGACTGCAATCCCGGGACGTCGTGGTGTGAGTCGATGCCCTACGTCGTGCAGCTGGCCTGCCTCGTGTACGGCATGCCGGTGCACGAGGCACTGTGGTCGGCCACCCGTGGAGGCGCCGCAGCACTCCGCCGTGACGACGTGGGTCACCTCTCGGCGGGTGCCTGCGGCGACCTCGCCCTCCTGGACGCCGAACACGAGGCAGATCTCGTCGCCCGGCTCGGGGCGCCTGCGTGCGCGGCCACCGTGATCGGTGGTCAGGTCTGGCAGGACGATGCCAGCCGTAGGGTGAACCGATGAGCGTGAGCCGATGACGCAGCCCGAGCCCCCTCCTGCGGAGGAGGAGCCGTTCGACCCGCCCGGACCTGATTGGCTCTACCGCCTCCGGATGCGCTTCACCGGCGACAGTGCGTTGCGTCGCCTCGTGTGGCGGGTGCTCGCCACGACTCTCGGCGTCGCGATCGTTCTTGCGGGCGTGGCCATGCTGGTCTTTCCCGGTCCGGGCTGGGCGGCCATTTTCCTCGGGCTCGCCGTGCTTGCCACCGAGTACGCGTGGGCGCACCGGTTGCTCGCGGCCACCAAGGACAAGGCCCAGGGAGCCGCGTCCTCGGTGTTTTCGCCGGAGAACCGCAAGCGCACGATCGTGCTGACCTCGATCGTGGTCCTGCTCGTCGCTTCGATCGTGTCCTGGTACGTCTATCGGTACGGCTGGACGACGAGCGGCGCCCTCGGCTGGTTCGGACTCGGCTGACCTGCTGCGATACCCTGGCGGATCCCTTGGGGCGGTTAGCTCAGTTGGTTAGAGCGCTTCGTTCACACCGAAGAGGTCGGCGGTTCGAGTCCGCCATCGCCCACCACATCCTCGTAATGGCGGTGCGCTAGCCCGACGCGTCCCGCCTGGATAGTGATCGAGGGAGGCGAGCATGCCTGAGTCGCGGCCCGTTTGAGAGCTTAGGGTGGAAGAACGCAGCTACGGAACGCAAGCCACGGCCGGAGTCATTCGGGTGTCCTCCCGCTAGCAGGTGATGTTGATCGTCGCCGGCTCCTGAATTTGGCCCTGATCCGTAGGTGACACGTCCCCGGACCAGTTCGCTGAGTTGCCTGAGACCTCGGGGAGTTCTCGGCCCGAGTGGCTCCACATCACACCACCCACCGTCATGCGGATCAGGACGACACCATCTGCTTCCGAGGATGTCATGCTGATCAAATCGGCGCCGTCCTCGAACGTGGCGATGACGGCACCGTTCCCGATGGTGCATCCGCGGTTGTCACCGAGCTCGTAAGTCTTGCCTTCGAGGGTGAGCACCGCTGATCCGCCCTCGCTGCCGGGGACCCCGGTCTCCGCAGCTGAGCCCTCTCCTGCCGGGACCACCGACGACTCTTCCTGGCTGCTACACGCTGCCAGGACCATCACACCGACCACGATCACTCCCGCTGCCTGTCGGAGCCGTCTCATCGCGTCCCTCCTCGGAGCCAGATGCTGCATGCTAGCGGGCCGCCGAGCAGTTCGGCGTCAAACATCTGACTTGTGGGGTCGGTCGCGGTAGGGCCCACCAGCAGGGTTGGCGATCGCGGTGTGTCTCGAGCGTTCACACCGAAGAGGTCGGCGGTTCGAGTCCGCCATCGCCCACCAGCGGCGACACCACCCGGATGGTGGTTGTCATCCGGCGGTGATCACCACACGATGAGTACGTGAGCTCCACCACGCGATCCACCTGGAACCGAGCTGTCCTCGTCAGCGCGAGCGCCATGCTCATGGTGCTCGGAACTGCTGCAGCCGCACCATCTTCCGGTGCCCGTGCTGCCGATCCCCCTGGTCACGCCACAGCGCAGGAACTCGAGGGGCCGCTCACCCGGCTTGCCGCCGCCAAACCGCCCCTGCGGAGCTTCGCCGTGAAGTGGCGCCGGGTCGCCGGCGGCTTCGCCCAGCCCACAGAGGTCACCTCCGCACCCGATGGTCGAAAACGCCTGTTCGTCGTCCAGAAGTCCGGAGCGGTGCGGATCGTCCGCGACGGACGAGTGGCCGGTAGCCCCTACCTGTCGATCGGAGGCCGCATCGATCCAAGCGGTGAAGGCGGGTTGCTGTCCCTGGCGTTCAGCCCGTCGTTCCGCCAGGACGGTCTTCTGTGGGTCACCTACACAGCGCGCGGCGACGGTGACCTTGTCGTGGCGCGCATGAAGGCGCGCAACGCCGGTGTCAGCCGGGTACGCAGCAAGACGCTCCGTACCGTGCTGCGCGTCAACCACCCGACCTACGACAACCACTACGGCGGGCAGCTGGCCTTCGGTCCGGGCAAGCGGCTCTTCATCGGGGTGGGTGACGGCGGGGGTGGTGGCGACCCATTCAACGCCGCAGGTGACAAGACCGATCTGCGCGGCAAGATCCTGCGCATCAACCCTTACGGCACCTGCCACAAGCGGCGCTACTGCAGCCCGGACGGCAACCCGTTCGTGAGCAAGCGGGGCCGCGACGAGATCTGGCTGATGGGTCTGCGCAACCCGTGGCGGTTCAGCGTTGACCCCCGCACCGACAACCTGTGGATCGGTGACGTCGGACAGGACGCCTACGAAGAGATCTCTCGCGTCGGACCGCATCCTCGACGGATCCATCTGGGGTGGTCCTGCAAGGAGGGCCGTAGCACCTACAACGCCAGCCGCTGCCGTCGCTCGGCCAACTACTTGGGACCGCAGACGGTCGTGGGCCACCCGAGAGCCGAGTCGATCACGGGCGGATACGTCTACCGGGGCCACCGCTACCGCGACCAGATGGGCGGCGCCTACGTGTTCGCCGACTTCATCACCAGACGGGTGTGGCTCTACCGACCCGGCACCGGAAAGGTGCTGCAGGCGGACCGGCTCGGTGGCGGAATCGGCGCCACGTCGTTCGGAGTCGACGACCGAGGTGAGATCTACGCGGTCACCTACGACGGGGTGCTGTGGCGAATGCGGGTGACCCGAAGGTAAGTCGAGGGCGGACGTGCGGCCACGCTGGGTACGATCAGCCCATCCCTCCGCTACCAGCAAGGAGCCACCGTGTCTGACCTGTCGATCACTGTCGCCGGAAGTGCGCGGCAGGTGGCATCGGGCACGACGGCCGCCGACCTCTTCGCTGACGACCGGTCGATCGTGGTCGCCCGAGTCAACGACGAGCTGCGCGACCTGGCCCAGGTGCTCGACGCCGGCGACGTGGTCGAGCCGGTGACGATCGACTCCGACGACGGCCTCGCGGTTCTGCGTCACTCGTGTGCGCATGTGCTGGCCCAAGCCGTGCAGGAGACCTTCGACGACGCCAAGCTCGGTATCGGCCCACCCATCAAGGACGGCTTCTACTACGACTTCGACGTCGAGACACCGTTCACCCCCGAAGACCTCAAGCGCCTCGAGAAGCGCATGATCTCGATCATCAAGTCGGGGCAGCGGTTCGGACGCCGAGTGGTCGACGAGGACGAGGCTCGCGCCGAACTGGTCGACGAGCCGTACAAGCTCGAGCTGGTCGGCCTCAAAGGTGGCGCCGTCGACGATGACGTCATGGAGGTCGGCGGAGCCGAGCTCACCATCTACGAGAACGTCGACGCCAAGAGCGGCGAACGCAAGTGGCAGGACCTCTGCCGTGGCCCGCACCTGCCGTCGACCAGGCTCATTCCTGCGTTCAAGCTCATGCGTTCGGCCGCCGCGTACTGGCGGGGGAGTGAGGCCAACCCCCAGCTGCAGCGCATCTACGGCACCGCATGGCCCAGCAAGGACGAGCTGACGGCGTACCTGAAGTTCCTCGAGGAGGCTGAGCGGCGCGATCATCGCCGTCTTGGTGCCGAGCTCGATCTCTTCTCGTTCCCCGAAGAGATCGGATCGGGCCTTGCGGTGTTCCATCCGAAGGGCGGCACGGTGCGACGCGTCATGGAGGACTACTCGCGCACTCGCCATGAAGAGTCTGGCTACGAGTTCGTCAACTCACCGCACATCACCAAGCAGGGGCTCTTCGAGACCTCCGGGCACCTTGAGTGGTACGCCGAGGGCATGTACCCGCCCATGCACCTGGATGCGGAGTACGACGAGGACGGCACCGTGCGGCGTCCCGGGCAGAACTACTACCTCAAGCCGATGAACTGCCCGTTCCACAACCTGATCTACCGGTCACGTGGTCGGTCGTACCGCGACCTTCCGATGCGGCTCTTCGAGTTCGGTTCGGTGTACCGCTACGAGAAGTCGGGTGTGGTGCACGGCCTCACCCGCGTCAGGGGCATGACGCAGGACGACGCGCACATCTACTGCACCAAGGAGCAGATGCCGGCAGAGCTCGACAGTCTGCTCACGTTCGTGCTCGACCTGTTGCGCGACTACGGACTCGACGACTTCTACCTCGAGCTCTCGACGCGCAACGACGAGAAGTACGTCGGCGAGCACGCCGAGTGGGAGGAAGCCACCGAGGCCCTGCGCCAGGCAGCTGACAAGCAGAACCTCGAGCTGGTGCTCGACGAGGGTGGCGCTGCCTTCTACGGACCGAAGATCTCGGTGCAGACCAAGGACGCCATCGGGCGCACCTGGCAGATGTCGACCATCCAGGTCGACTTCCAGCTGCCGCAGCGCTTCAACCTCGAGTACCAGGCGGCCGACGGCACCAGGCAGCAGCCGGTGATGATCCACCGCGCGCTCTTCGGGTCGATCGAACGCTTCTTCGCCGTGCTGCTCGAGCACTACGCCGGCGCTTTCCCCGCCTGGCTGGCGCCGGTGCAGGTCGTCGGCATCCCCATCTCCGACGCGCACGTCGACTACCTGTCCGAGGTCGCCGCCCAGCTGCGTAGCCGCGGCATCCGGGTCGAGGTCGATGCGTCGGACGAACGCATGCAGAAGAAGATTCGCACGGCACAGAAGCAGAAGGTCCCGTTCATGCTGCTCGCCGGCGACGAGGACGTCAGCAACGGTGCTGTCTCGTTCCGATTCCGCGACGGAACTCAGGAAAATGGGATTCCGATTGCCGACGCCGTTGAGCGCATCGTCAGCGATGTGGCCGAACGTCGGGCAGCTGGCGAGCAGGGGACTGTTGTCGAGCAGAGGGCCTAGGGGGCAAAGACATGGAGTCCGATCCAGACGGCATGCAACGGCTCTGGGCTCCTGATCGACTCGCCTACATCCTGGGCGAGAACCGGCCCGACTCCACCGATGCGGGGGACGCCTGCCCGTTCTGTCGCGCCCCTGGAGTTCCGGAAGAGGACTCTCTCGTCGTGGCCAGGGGGCGGCACGCCTATGTCGTGCTGAATCTCTATCCCTACAACCCTGGCCATGCGCTGATCTGCACGTACCGCCACGTTGCCGGCTTCGTCGATCTCACGGCTGAGGAGGCCCACGAGGTCACCGATCTCACGCAGCAAACGATCGTGGCGATGCAGCGCAGCCTGCTGCCGCACGGGTTCAACCTCGGCATGAACCAGGGGACCGTCGGTGGTGCTGGAATTGCGGCCCACCTGCATCAGCATGTGGTGCCGCGCTGGGGTGGCGACACAAACTTCATGCCGGTCGTGGCGGGCACCAAGGTCATGCCCCAGTCGTTGACCGACACCCGAGATGCACTGCGCGCAGCATGGCCCGAGGAGTCCTCGCCGGCTAGCGGTTCGGGCGGTTGAGCACCCGCTCCAACGGCAGGAAGGCCGCTAGACAGACAACGTGCGGCATGAAGATGATCCGGATCATCAGGAACGTCATCACGTGGAACGACACCAAGAACGCGACGACGTACTGCTGCACCTTCGGCCGCACGAACAGCAACGCGGGAGAGGCGAACTCCAGGATCACGATGAACCACTGCGACAGCTGCAGGGTCCACGGCATCTGCAGCAGCGGGTCGGCAAACATCGTTCCGCGCCGAATCACCGCGCGCGCGATCGTCGTCGAGTTGACCCAGCCCCAGCCCCCGAAACGCACCTTGGCCACCGCTGCCAGGAAGTACGTGGCGACCACCCCTACCTGCACCATGCGCAAGGCCCAGCCCGCCGCAGGTGACGGCGTCATGTCGCGCAAAGCGGCGCGTCCGGCAGTGGGCAGGACGGCCAGGGCCACCAAGAACGCGAAGCGGTCGTGGTCGACCTTGCCGTACGAGAAGCTGATGACCATCCACTGCAGGTAGAAGAGGAAGGCGCCTGCCCCCAGCCAGGCCTGCAGCCGGTGTGCCCGGTCTCGCGCGATCAGCACCAGCAGGCCGACTGCCATCGCCACCATGCCGTACTGAATGACGAACACCAGGGTCGGTGTCGGCGTGGGGAGCGGTAGCAGACGTCCGACCAGCAGCGGCCGGTAGAGGTCGGCATCGACATAGCCGTGCGCGGCTCCCCAGGGCCGAAGCAGCAAGACGTCGAGCGGAAGGAAGGCATAGACCAGGACGCGAAATGCGGCGACCCTGGCGCGAGGCACCGGCGTGAACCACCAACCGTTCACCGCGGCTGAGAGACGACGGCCAACGCCTTGACCAGTCGCGCGAAGGTCGGAGTCGGAGGAGGTCATGGTTGCACCTCGTCGTTCGCACTCCACTCGGCGAGCACGGTCTCAAGAACCTCGCCCGTGGGGACCTTGTCGACGACGACAGTCGCCTGGCGCACGATGCGCAGATCGGTCCATGCGGGCTCGTCGGGACGCAGGGCAGCCCGGCTCGCTGCCACGGCGCTGAGCAGGGCGGGGTCGTCCTCGAACCGAGGAAGCTGCCCCTCGAACTCGGCCACGTTCATGCCGACCGACTCCGGTGAGGGACGCACGAGCGTCCAGTCGCTGCCCTCGGTCTTCACCTGGAGAGCCACAACGGCCACCTGACCCGTCGACTGGCTACTGGTGGCATACATGCGGAAGGGCCCGAGAGGGAAGTGGTCATCGCTGCCGAAGAACGCACCGACGACCAGCAGACCGAAGACGACAGCAGCCGCTGCCAGACGTGATCGACGGCCGGCCGCGCTGAGCGGCACGGCAGCTTCGGTCGTGGAAGTCACTGCGTCACCCTAGGGCAGGCCCGCCGGCCGTCGGGCCCACCGGCTGGCGGCCCAACAGTCGCTAGGCCCGCTGGTCGTCGGACTCGGCAAGAACCCGCGCCGACACCTGGGGAGGCATGGAGTCATGTCGCGCGTACTGGCGGGTGAACGTGCCGGTGCCGTGCGACATCGACCGGAGATCGATGGCGTAGCGCACGATCTCGAGCTGGGGCACCTCGGCGCGCACCAAGGTGCGACCGGTTCCCAGGGGCTCGGTGCCCACCACGTGTCCGCGGCGGGACGACAGGTCGCCCATGACCGCGCCCACGTAGTCGTCGTCAACCAGGACTGCGACCTCGTCGACCGGTTCGAGCAGCAGCACCTGCGACTGTTCCGCTGCATCACGCAGGGCAAGTCCCCCCGCCATCTGGAAGGCCATGTCGGAGGAGTCGACCGAGTGCGACTTGCCGTCGACGAGCGTGACGCGAATATCGACCATCGGGTAGCCGGCACCGACACCGGCGCCAGTTCCGACACCTCGGTCCATCTGCGCCCGAAGGCCCTTCTCGACGCTGGCGATGAACTGCCTCGGCACCGATCCGCCGACGACCTTGTCGACGAACTCGAAGCCAGCTCCCTGCGGCAGCGGCTCGACCTCGATGTCGCAGATGGCGAACTGTCCGTGCCCGCCCGACTGCTTCACATGTCGGCCGTGGCCCTTGGACGCGCTCCCGAAGGTCTCGCGAAGCGCAACGCGCAGCGGAATCGTCTCGACCGAGACGCCATACCGGGTGGAGAGGCGATCGAGCAGGACGTCGATGTGTGCCTCACCCAGCGTCCACAGCACTACCTGACCGGTCTCCTTGCTGTGGTCGAGCCGCACGGTCGGGTCTTCGGCGACCAGCCGGGCCAGGCTCTGGGAGAGCTTGTCCTCGTCGGCCTTGCTCTTCGCGACGATGGCAACGGGCAGCAGAGCGTCTGGCATCTGCCAGGCCTCCATCAGCAGAGGTCGCTCCTTGTCCGACAGGGTGTCGCCGGTCTCGGCGTGCGCCAGCTTGGCCACGGCGCATACGTCACCGGCCACGGCCTTGCCCGAGTGGGCGCTGGATCTTGCCCAGTGGCGACGAGAGCGTGCCGAGCTTCTCGTCGAGGTCGTGGTCGGTATGCCCGCGATCGGCCAGGCCGTGCCCGGAGACGTGGACGACCATGTCTGGCCGCAACGTGCCGGAGAAGACCCTGACCAACGACATTCGCCCGACATAGGGGTCGCTGACGGTCTTGACCACCTCGGCGACCAGGGGTCCAGAGGGGTCGGCGGTGAGCGGACTCTGCGGCTTGCCGTCGGGAGTGCTCACCGGAGGGACGACATGCTCGAGCGGGCTCGGGAAGCCCCTGGTCATCAGGTCGAGCAGCTCGGTGAGACCCATCCCCGTGGACGCCGCGACGGGGATCACCGGGTAGAACGACCCGCGGGCGACCGCCTTCTCGAGGTCCTCGATCAGCGTGCTGAGCTCGACCTCCTCACCGGCGAGGTAGCGGTCCATCAGCGTCTCGTCCTCGCTCTCGGCAATGATCGCCTCCAGCAGAACGGCCCGCGCAGGTTCGATCATCTCGACGTGCTGCGGCTCCGGGTCGCGCTCGACCCTGGTGCCGGACGTGTAGTCGTCCACCCGCTGAGAGAGCAGCGAGATCAGCCCACCGACGCTCTCGTCGTCGGCCAGCATCGGCAGGTAGAGCGGAAGAACGCCCTCTCCGAAGGCGCTCTGTGCCGCGGACAGGGCCTCGTCGTAGTCGGCGCGTGCCGCATCGAGCTTGGTCACGACCACGGCTCGAGGCATGCCAACCGCCGCGCACTCCTCCCACAGCAAGCGGGTCATGCCGTCGACGCCATCGGTGGCCGAGATGACAAAGAGGGCCGCGTCCGCGGCCCGCAGTCCGGCCCGGAGGTCGCCGACGAAGTCGGGGTAGCCGGGGGTGTCAAGGAGGTTGACCTTCACCTCGCCGTAGCGCAGCGGTGCCAGGCTCAGTGAGATGCTGCGCTGCTGCCGGTGCTCGGCCTCGTCGAAGTCGGACACCGTCGTGCCGTCCTCGACCCGCCCGGGACGCGAAATGGTGCCCGTGGCGGCCAGCAACGCCTCGACCAGGGTGGTCTTGCCGGCACCGCTGTGACCGACGAGCACCACGTTCCTGATGTCGCCGGAGCTGCTGACCGCGGGGGCTGAGCCGCTGGTGCCACCCCCGGAATTACCGCCCCCAGAAATACGCCCCTTCTCTGCCATCGCCGTCCCTCTTCCGCGTCGACCGTTCCGATGTCGCTCCCACCTTGCTCGCACCAGTCGCCCCGGGGCAAGTGACCTTGGGTCCTGTCCGGGCGTCTGCGCTGGTCGCTGACGACACCCGTGACCGGCGGTTACGCAGCCCGGTGACCGATCTCGCTACTCTCACTGTGCAGCAAGTCGCGCGGCGGTGTTGTCGGCGGCACCGAACAGGCGGGAGCAGCGGGTGGGCGGGTTCACCGATGCAGGCCGCGTTGTCGCTCAGAAGGTCTTCACGCCGGTTGCCCGGGTGCTCCTGAAGCTGAACGTCAGCCCGGACGCCGTGACGTTGGTGGGCACCCTCGGGACGTCTGCTGCGGCGCTCTACTTCTTCCCGCGAGGAAGCTTCCTGATGGGCACCCTCGTCATCTGCGTCTTCGTCTTCTCCGACTCCCTCGACGGCACCATGGCCCGCCTCGCCGGACGGCCGTCGACGTGGGGAGCGTTCTTCGACTCCACCCTCGACCGGGTGGCCGACTCCGCCATCTTCTGTGGCATCGCACTCTGGTTCGCCGGCGACGGCGACGACCCCGCGATGGCGGCCGTCACCCTTGCGGCCCTGGTCGGCGGCCTGATGGTGTCCTATGCGCGGGCCCGCGCCGATGGGCTGGGGGCCGACGCAAGCACTGGGATCGCCGAGCGCACCGAGCGACTCGTCCTGACACTGTTCACCGCTGGCCTCTCCGGGCTTCTCGATCTGCCGTGGATCTTGGACGCCGGTCTCTGGTTGGTCGCGATCCTGTCGTGGATCACCGTTGCCCAGCGGATCTGGGCCGTGCGGCACCAGCTGCTGCCTCGGTAGCCGACGTGACATCGAACCTTCAGGAACGGCTCGGTACCGCACGCGAGCGCGCGGTGGCGGCAGCGACCACGGCCGGCTACGGAGCCGGCTGGCAGGTCGCGCAGCGTCTGCCGGAGCGAGCGGTGGCACGGGGGTTCGACCTCATGGCCGACCGCGCTTTCGCGCGCGAGGGGCGCGGAGTGACGCAGTTGCGGGCAAACCTCGCGCGCGCCCGCCCCGAGCTCGACGACGAAGGACTGAGCGCCCTGACGCACGACGCCATGAGGTCGTACCTGCGGTACTGGAAGGAGGCTTTTCGGCTTCCCCGGTGGTCGCCGACCGACCTCCGCGCACGATTGGTCGCCCAGAATGTCGAGCGGATGTTCGACCCTCTGAAGTCGGGCCAAGGAGTGGTTGCGGTACTGGGACACTTCGGCAACTGGGATCACGCCGGCGCGTGGGTGACTTCACAAGGAACTCGCTTCACGACGGTTGCCGAGCGGCTGCAGCCCGAGTCGCTCTACGACCGGTTCGTCGAGTACCGGGAGTCGCTCGGCATGGAGGTCCTGCCCCTCACCGGCGGCCCCGACGTCACCCAGGTGCTGCAGGAAAGACTCCGGGCCGGGGGACTTGTGGCTCTGCTGGCCGATCGAGACCTTGGCGACTCGGGGCTCGAGGTCAACCTGCTCGACGAACCCGCGCGCCTGCCTGCAGGCCCGGCGCTGCTGGCGCTCCGCACCAACTCGGTGCTGCTGCCCGTCGTCTCCTTCTACGACCGCGAGCACACCCGGCTGGAGTTCCGGCCGCCCCTTACGTCGTCGGAGCCACGAGTCCGAGATGCCGTTCGCGATCTCACCCAGCAGTGGGCGGACGTCGTCGGCGACGCCGCGCGCCAGCACACCCGCGACTGGCACATGCTGCAGCCGGTCTGGTCCGCTGACCGGAATCGAGGCGGACGATGAAGGTCGGCATCGTCTGTCCCTACGACTGGAACGTTCCGAGCGGCGTGGCGATCCACGTCCACGACCTGGCCGAGGCTCTGATCGAGCTCGGACTGGAGGTCCAGGTGCTCGCGCCGGGCGAGGAGAACGGCGACACCGCCGACTACGTGACGATCGCCGGTCGCTCCCTGGCCGTCCCCTACAACGGCTCGGTGGCCCGGGTCTCCTTCGGCCCGAGGTCGGCCTCGCGCGTTCGGAAGTGGATCAGGGAGGGCGACTTCGACGTGCTGCACGTCCACTCGCCGGTGACACCAAGTCTGGGGATGATGGCGTGCTGGTCGGCGATCGGCCCCATCGTCGCCACCTTTCACGCAGCCATCGACGGGCATTCGCGGATGATGAGCGGTGCGGCGTGGATCCTGCAGGCAACGCTCGAGAAAGTCCGGGCACGGATCGCGGTGAGCGAAGAGGCTCGACGAACGGTGGTCCAGCACCTGGGCGGCGACGCGGTGCTCGTGCCGAACGGTGTCGATGTCAAGCGGTTCGCTGCGGCCAGCCCGCGACCGGAGTGGACCGGCGCAGGAACCATCGCCTTCCTCGGCCGCGTCGACGAGTCGCGCAAGGGGCTGCAGGTACTGCTCGAAGCGCTCCCGGCCATAGCGGTGGCTCATCCGTCGGTGCGGTTGCTGGTGGCCGGCCCAGGGGACACCGACGAGGTCGACGCGCTGCCTGAGGAGCTCCGCCGCCGCGTCGAGCTTCTCGGACACGTGAGCGAGCACGACAAGGAGGAGCTGCTGTCGTCGGTCGACCTCTACGTCGCACCACACATCGGCGGCGAGAGCTTCGGCATCGTCCTGTTGGAGGCAATGGCGGCCGGCAGCCCGGTGCTGGCCAGCGATCTTCCTGCCTTCCGCGATGTCCTCGACGGGGGCCGGTACGGAGGACTGTTCACCACCGGTGACCCTGAGTCCTTGGCCCAGGCGGCCTCGGACCTGCTCACGGACGCGGGGAGGCGCGAGAGGTTGGCTGCCGCAGGCGCCGAGCGGGCCGCGGAGTTCGACTGGGGGCGCGTCGCTCGCCAGGTCATGGCGGTCTACGAGACGGTGGCGGCGCAGGGCGAGAAGGTCCTCGAGGACGACCGTCAGGGCCCCGGCATGTTCGCCGGTCGGCTGGGGTGGCGACCCGGTGCCGACCCCGGTGGGCCCGCTGACCAGGTGACCTCGGCCGGATCGGCTGACGGGGCTGCCTCAGGGGACGAGGGGAGCAGCACATGAGCGGCTGGGAGTGGGTACTCCTTCTCCTCGTTCTGCCCCTGTTGTTCCTGGCGCTCTACCTGCGCGGGCTGGCCGCGCGCCTCGACCGCCTCCACCTCCGTGTCGAGGCGTCAGAGGCGGTCCTCGACGCCCGTCTCGAGCGCCGAGCGGCCTTGACGAAAGAGGTGGCACTGGAGGCCGGGCTCGATCCCGTGAGCGCGGTCCTCCTGCTGGACGCCGCGTCTGCGGCGCAGCACAGTGATCGCTCGGCCGAGGCCAGGGTCACCGCTGAGAGCGACTTGAGTGCTGCTCTCCGAGCGGTCTTCTCAGACGACGAGTCGGTGGCAGAGCTGGTCGACGACCCGGACGCTCGGGCGTCCCTGGAGGAACTCGCCGAGGTGTGCGTGGGAGTGGCGCTCGCCCGGCGCTTCGCCAACGACGCCGTCAGGGCGGCGGTCGCGATCCGCAGGCGCGGAATCGTCCGCGTGCTGCGCCTCGCCGGTCATGCCGCCTGGCCCCAGAACCGCGATCTGGACGACGCCCCGCCGGACGCCTTGTCACGCTTCGCCCTGGACTCCGCTTAGCCTTGCCACATGACGTCTGTTCGGGGGACCCTCGTCGGTCTTGCCCTCTCATTGGCCGTGTCCACGTCCGTGCTCGCCGCGTGCAGTTCCGGCGATGACGAGGCGGCGCCGGTCTCGAGCACGACTCCCACCCCTACCGCCGAACCTGAGCCGCCGACCACGCTGCTGTCGGGACGTCGGGGCACAGACGGACAGGTGTTGGCCGTCAAGCTCGACAACACCGTCAACAGCCATCCGCACGCAGGGTTGATCGCGGCTGACGTTGTCTACCTGGAAGAGGTCGAGTACGGGCTGACCCGCTTCATGGCGATCTTCTCGTCGAAGTACCCCCAGGTGATCGGTCCGGTCCGCAGCGCTCGACTCAGTGACCTGGACATCTTGCAGCAGTACGGCAAGGTCGCCTTCGCCTTCTCGGGGGCGCAGGGACCGATCCTCGATGACATCGGCGCTGCGCCGCTCTATCCCCGGAGCAACGACGCCGGTGCCGCCGGCTACAGCCGCAGCCCCGATCGCACCGCCCCGTGGGACCTGTTCCTCGACCCGGAGGTGTTGCTGAAGGGGGCACCGAAGGCCACCGAGGCCAAAGACGTGGGATTCACCTTTGACGAGGCTGCTCCCAAGGGAGGCAAGAAGACCAAGGAGTTCACGACGTTCTGGCCGGGAGCCCAGGCAAAGTTCGTCTGGAGCCCCAAGCAGGAGCGTTGGCTTCTCTCGATGGATGGCAACCCGGCGATGTCGACCGAAGGACCGCAGCTCGGCGGCACCACGGTGATCGTGCAGCGGGTGGACGTCTACCCCTCACAGTTCGGCGATGCCTACGGAGGCGTCACTCCGACCACCGAGACCGTGGGCAAGGGCGAGGCGTGGATGTTCCGCGACGGCAAGGTATGGCCCGTCAAGTGGTCGCGTCCAAGTGGCAAAGACGGCACCACGTGGAAGTACAAGGGTTCGCAGGTGGCCTTCGATCCGGGACAGGTGTGGATCCTGTTGCTCGACAACGACCGGCGCCCTCAGATCCGCTGAGGCAGAGCGGGCGGCGGCCCCGTACGATGGGGGAGCAGCGCCGCACCAGGGTCTGTCCCTGTCAGGCGTCCCATTACCCGCCCGAGTGAGGTCCTCCGTGTCCGCGAATACGCCCGCACCCGTGTCACCTGACACCGAAAGCGCTCCCGAGATCGGTACGTCCCGCGTCAAGCGCGGAATGGCCGAGATGCTCAAGGGCGGTGTGATCATGGATGTCGTCACCCCCGAGCAGGCCACGATCGCCGAGGACGCCGGCGCCGTCGCCGTCATGGCTCTCGAGCGTGTGCCGGCCGACATCCGCAAAGACGGCGGTGTCGCCCGCATGTCAGACCCCGACATGATCGACGGAATCATCGACGCGGTCTCGATCCCCGTCATGGCCAAGGCACGAATCGGGCACTTCGTCGAGGCGCAGGTTCTCCAGGCGCTCGGCGTCGACTACGTCGACGAGTCCGAGGTGCTCACCCCCGCTGACGAGAAGCTGCACATCGACAAGTGGCAGTTCACGGTGCCCTTCGTCTGTGGAGCGACCAACCTCGGAGAAGCCCTTCGCCGGATCGCCGAAGGAGCCGCGATGATCCGCTCCAAGGGCGAGGCCGGCACCGGCAACGTGGTGGAGGCAACGCGACACATGCGCCAGATGCTGGGCGATATCCGCAGAATCCAGGGTCTGGGCGCTGAAGAGCTCTTCAACACCGCCAAAGAGCTGGGCGCCCCGTACGAACTCGTCCGCGAGGTTCACGAGGCCGGCAAGCTGCCGGTCGTCATGTTCACCGCTGGTGGCCTGGCGACGCCGGCCGATGCGGCCATGATGATGCAGCTCGGCGCCGAGGGTGTCTTCGTCGGCTCCGGCATCTTCAAGTCCGGCGACCCGTCCAAGCGCGCTCACGCGATCGTTCAGGCGACCCTGCACTACGACAACCCCGATGTCATCGCCAAGGTGTCGCGCGGTCTGGGTGAGGCCATGGTCGGGATCAACATCGACACGCTGCCCGAGTCTGAGCGCTACGCCGAGCGAGGATGGTAGCGGCGGCTACCGACGCCCGAGCATCCGGAGACGATGAGCGAGCAGCTCCCACGGCGATGAAGTCCCGGACGGCGGTGAGTGCTCCGACGACGGTGAGTGCTCCGACGACCGTGAATACCTCGACGACGTCGAGTTCCCCCACGGCGAGCGCCCCTTCTTCGACCGACCTGCCGCTGATCGGAGTTCTCGCGCTGCAGGGCGACGTGCGCGAGCACCAGCAGGTCCTCGAGCTCAGCGGGGCTCGCACTCGCAGAGTGCGCAATGCCGAAGACCTCACGGGGGTGGATGCCCTGGTCATCCCCGGTGGCGAGTCCACGACGATGAGCAAGCTCGCGGTCGACTTCGGCATGATCGAACCGCTGCGTGCGGCCCGAGGTTCGGGAATGCCGATGTACGGCTCGTGCGCAGGCATGATCATGCTCGCCGACCGGCTCGAAGGAGGCCGGCCTGACCAGCAGACCATCGGTGGGATCGACATGGTGGTGCGTCGCAACGCATTCGGGCGTCAAGTCGACTCGTTCGAGGCTGACATCGGGATGCCGATTGTCCAAGGGCCCCCGGTGAAGGCGGTCTTCATCAGGGCGCCCTGGGTCGAGTCGGTCGGCCCGGGCGTCGATGTTCTGGGTCGCGTCGAGTCTGACCCCGCTCACGCCGGGTCCGCCGGTAGGATCGTCGCGGTGCGACAAGGCGGCCTGCTGGCCACCTCGTTTCACCCCGAGCTCACCGGCGACCACCGAATCCACGAGTACTTCGTGGACATGGTGCGCGCTGCCGGCTGAGACCGTGCCAGTCCACCGACCCAGCTCCACCGACCCAGCTCCACCGACCCAGCTCTTGAGATCCTGCGCACCGACCGCCGCACGTCGAGGAGTCCGACATGTCTGGCCACTCCAAATGGGCCACCACCAAGCACAAGAAGGCCGTCGTCGACGCCAGACGCGGCAAGCTCTTCGCCAAGCTGATCAAGAACATCGAGGTAGCCGCCCGCACCGGTGGCGGTGATCTCGCCGGAAACCCGACCCTCTATGACGCCGTTCAGAAGGCCAAGAAGACGTCGGTACCGAACGACAACATTGAGCGAGCCGTCAAGCGTGGCTCCGGCGCCGAGGCTGGGGGAGCGGACTGGCAGACGATCATGTACGAGGGGTACGGCCCGAGCGGCGTGGCCGTCCTCATCGAGTGCCTCACCGACAACCGCAACCGTGCGGCGTCTGAGGTGCGGGTGGCGATGACGCGCAACGGCGGGTCGATGGCCGACCCTGGCTCGGTCTCGTACCTCTTCACCCGCAAGGGGATCGTCCTGGTCTCCAAGGAGGGGCACGCCGAAGACGATGTTCTGACTGCTGTGCTCGACGCGGGCGCGGAAGAGGTCAATGACCTCGGCGACACCTTCGAGGTGGTCAGTGAACCGACCGACCTCGTCGCCGTGCGAACCGCGCTGCAGGAGGCCGGCATCGACTACGAGTCGGCGGAGGCGTCGTTCGTTCCCAGCGTGTCCGTCCCGCTGGACGAGGTGGGCGCCGGCAAGGTCTTTCGTCTCATCGAGTCGCTCGAGGACTCCGATGATGTCCAGAACGTATGGGCGAACTTCGATGTGTCAGACGAAGTCATGGAGAAGGTCGGCTAGCCAGGGCGCGCAGCTTGCCGAAGCGGCCTCACGGGGACGGGCCTGCCCGCGCTGACCCCCGAAGCGGGCTGGCGAGACGTTGGCCATCTGGTCCGAGGAGGCTGACGGTGCCGTTGGCCCCGACGTCGGGGTGCGTCGGCTGGATCCGCCAGCCGCCCTCGTGCACCTGGCGGTGGTGGTAGCGGCAGAGCAGCAACCCGTTGGCGAGTGTGGTGGGGCCCCCGGCGGTCCAAGGCACGAGGTGATGGGCATCGGTAAACCGCGCGGGACGATCGCACCCGGGGAAGCGACACCCGTCATCGCGGGTGGCGAGCGCCTGACGCTGTGGCCCCGAGAAGAGGCGAACCTGCCGGCCCAGCTCGACCGGAACTCCAGAGGGATCGAGCACGATGCGCCGAACCGCTGCATCGCAGGTGAAGCGACCCAGGGAGGGGCCGGTGATCCAGAGCGGGGTGGTTGACCCCGATGACAGCAACTGCGCCGGATCGCCCTCGCCGCCCACGAGGGTCGCGAGGGAGACCTGCACCTGCAGCGCAGTACTGGACCCGGAAAGCGTGGGGAGTTCGCCGCTCTTCACGGCTGCCGCGACGATCTCGGTGAGTCCGTCTGCGCGGCGCTGGGCGGCGGTCCTTCGATCGTCGGCACCCGACGGAACCGCGAAGGGCGCCAGTGCACTGTTGAGGAGGGCAGCTGACTCCGTGTCGAGCACCCCTTCTACCGAGTGCATGCCGTCGAGCATCGGAGCAACGGTGAGCCAGCGGCGCTGAAAGTCGGTCTCGGCCTGTCGTAGTGAGCCGTCAGGATCGATGACCTGCTTGAGGTGGCGCGCTGTGGCGCGGAGGTCGTCGACACCGACGTGGCTGCCGATCTGGGTCAGGGCCGCCACCGCGTCGTGATGGCTGGACGGCGGTAGCGAGCGAACCGCGCGGGCAATCACCTTGATCTGCTCGAAGGAGAGCCGGTTGTCTGAGTCCTCGATGCCGACCTCATGGACAGGGGAACTCGCACCATCAGCGTGGGAAGCGGACTCGGTGACCTCCTCCGCCTGCCGGAATCCCGGCACCAGGTGGCTGAACGGCGATTGCAGCAGGTCGCGACTGGCGCGCGCGATCCGGACCCGTTCGGCGGCGTCACCGGCGGCCATTCCCAGGGCTCCGCGGAGCCATGCTTGGGTCGAGGCTGCGGCGTGGAGCACCTCACCATCGCCGGCTGCGTCGAAGTCGGCGAGGACCGCGGTGAACGTGGCTTCGGCCGCGTCGACAATCTGGCGCAATCCCACGAGCCACGCCGCTCGTTCTTCGGCGCTACCCGGGAGATGGGCGGCTGCGCCTACCGCTGTGCCGCGTGCGCCGGAGGCTGGCGCCATGCCTGCGTCTCGCGCCAGCGCCACCACTGCGTCGCGCGGATGGGCGACAGCAGGTGGCACGACGGGCATGGGGAGCATGAGGCCTCCACGACAGGGCCGCCCGGTGGGGCGGAGCGATGTGCCGTGCGGCGCTTGTGTCGTGGTGTCACCACTGTGGCTGCGGAAGGAGCCAGAGGGTGACGTTGCTCTCAGTGAATCGGATCACGGCTTCGAACGTATGTTCGATCATAGGTGATGCCTGTGACAGATGCAACCCCTGGGGGCAATGAGATCGCGCGTTTCCAGGGTCCGCACCCAGCGCCACGATCAGGCTGCCCGCCGCCGACACCGGGAGCCGACACCCGGGGGCCGACAGAACCCAGAGCAGTCCACAGATGCCGGGAAACGCCGCGTGTCGCCCACGTCGGCGTGGAGGGAGCGCGGGTAGCGTTCGGTCGAACAGGTGTTCGGTATCGATGGCCACAAGCTGATGGGCCACCGACAGGAGGCATGGCGTGCGTGTGCTGGGTGTTGACCCCGGGCTGACCCGTTGCGGCTTCGGCGTGGTCGACGGAGCACCAGGTCGGCGCCTCACGATGGTTGAGGTCTCGGTGGCTCGATCGGCCACCGACGAGCCCCTCGAGCGCCGGCTGCTCGCGATTGAGCGTGCTCTCGAGGTCGTCCTCGACGCCAGCCGGCCCGATGCGGTGGCCGTCGAGCGGGTCTTCAGCCAGCACAACGTGCGTACCGTGATGGGTGTCGCGCAGGTGAGCGGGGTCGTCTTGGCGGCGGCAGCGCGCCGCGGGTTGCCCGTCGCCCTGCACACCCCGAGCGAGGTCAAGGCGTCGGTCACCGGCAACGGGCGAGCCGACAAGGCGCAGGTGGGGGCGATGGTGGCCCGCCTGCTCGGACTCGCAGAGGTCCCCAAGCCGGCCGACGCCGCAGACGCCCTCGCTCTGGCGATCTGCCATGTCTGGCGCGGGTCGGCGCAGTCACGACTGCTCGATGCCGTTGCGACGTCACAGACCAACATCCAGGCCAACGCCCGGGCCGCGTCACAGGCCAAGGCGGCGACCAGGGCCGGGGGTGCCCGGTGATCGCCTCCGTACGGGGTCCCGTCATCGACCTGGGGGTGGACAGGGCGGTGATCGAGGTCGGTGGTCTCGGCATCGCTGTTCAGTGCACGCCGCAGACCGTGTCTGTGCTGCGGCGTGGTGACGAGGCAACGGTGCACACCTCACTGGTGGTGCGCGAGGACTCGCTCACGTTGTACGGGTTCGCCGACGCCGATGAGCGCTCGGTCTTCGAGGTGGTGCAGACCGTCAGCGGGGTGGGGCCACGTCTGGCCCAGGCGTTGCTCGCCAGTCTGCGTCCCGACACCCTGCGCCAGATCGTGGCGAGTGAAGACATCGCCGCCCTGACCCAGGTCCCCGGCGTCGGCAAGAAAGGTGCGCAGCGTCTGGTCCTCGAGCTGAAGGACAAGCTCGGGGCTCCCAGCTCGGGGGTGGGCTCCAGCCCGGCAGCCGCGCCCTCAGATGGTCCTGCCGTCGCCGGAAGCTGGCAGGGCCAGGTGCATGCGGCGCTTGTCGGCCTGGGTTGGAGCGCCCGCGACGCCGACTCTGCCGTGAGCGCAGTTGCCCAGGAGTTCGGGGACGAGGCGGCGACCACTGAGGTCGCTGTTCTGCTTCGATCGGCTCTGCAGTCGATGGGGCGCGCGGTGACTGGTCGATGAGCACCGACGACACCCACGACGTCGACAGCACCCATGACACCCACGACACCCACGACAACGACGGCTCGGGCGACCCGGTAGCGAGCGGCGGGCTTGTCGACCCCGCCGCTGCCCTCGATGAGGGAGCCATCGACGCCGCGCTGCGCCCCAAGCACCTGGCGGAGTTCGTCGGACAGACGCGGGTACGCGAACAACTCGGACTGATGCTTTCTGCCGCTCACGGACGAGGGGCCGCGGCCGACCATGTCCTGCTGTCCGGTCCGCCTGGCCTCGGCAAGACCACCCTGGCAATGATCATCGCGGCTGAGATCAGCCAGCCCCTTCGCATCTCGAGCGGCCCGGCCATCCAGCATGCCGGTGACCTGGCTGCAGTGCTGTCATCGTTGACCGAGGGTGAGGTGCTCTTCCTCGACGAGATCCACCGCATGGCGCGTCCGGCCGAGGAGATGCTGTACCTCGCCATGGAGGATTTTCGGGTCGACGTGGTCGTGGGCAAGGGACCAGGCGCCACCGCGATCCCGCTCGACCTTCCCCCGTTCACGCTGGTCGGAGCCACCACTCGCGCCGGTCTGCTGCCGGGCCCGCTGCGCGACCGCTTCGGCTTCACCGCGCATCTCGACTTCTACGAGCCGGATGAGCTCACCTCCATCCTGGTGCGGTCTGCCGAGCTGCTCGAGGTCCCACTCGAAGCTGGCGGAGCCACCGAGATCGCCGGTCGCTCGCGTGGGACGCCGCGGGTGGCCAACCGGTTGCTCCGGCGCGTGCGCGACTTCGCCGAGGTCCGCGGCTCCGGAGTCGTCGACCTCGCCACCGCTCAGGCTGCCCTCACGATCTACGACGTCGATTCGCTCGGCCTCGATCGACTGGACCGATCGGTGTTGGAGGCACTCGTTCGCAAGTTCGGCGGCGGGCCCGTCGGGCTCAGCACGCTTGCCGTTGCCGTCGGCGAAGAGCGCGAGACGGTCGAGGAGGTCGCCGAGCCCTACCTGGTCCGGGCAGGGCTGCTGGCCAGGACGCCTCGGGGGCGGATCGCCACGCCCGCGGCCTGGCAGCACCTGGGGGTGACCCCACCAGGAGCCGGGGCTTCTCACGCGTCGCTCTTCGACCCGACCGAGGGCGACGACTCCGGCGACTGAGGACGGACCGACTGAGGGACGGACCGACAGATGGACGGGCAGAGTTGGGGACGGGCAGAGCTGGGGACGAGCTCGTGCGGGCGACCAACGGACCTGGTGGGCTGTTCACGCGGGCTGTTCACGCTGGCTGCTCACGTCGGGCTGCTGACGCCGGGGTCCTCATGGCAGGGTGGACCACGGTAGGGATTCAGGGCGGGTGCCCAGGGCCGCCCGAGGCGCCAGCGAAAGGGCTGAGGAGCACACCATGAGCGATGTCTTCGTCCTTGTCGTCCTCGCCCTGCCGCTGATCGGCATCTGGCTGCTCATCAGAGGGCAGCAGCGCCGCGCGCAGTCGGCAGCCAGTCTGACCGCGAATCTGCGGGTGGGTTCGGACGTCGTCACCACGAGTGGGCTCTTCGGCACCATCGTCGCCCTCGAGGACGCCCAGGTGACTCTTCTGGTCGCTCCGGGCGTCGAATTGCGGTTCGACCGCCGGGCGGTTGGCCGCATCGTCGAGGGCGACACGCCGACCCCTGAGTGACCCTGAGGCTCGCGGCCGGCGGTCCGTCAGGGATACTTCCCGTTGCTGAGGTCGCGTCGGAGGCGGCCGTCTCGCGGGGTCGATCGCGACTCCCGCGTCTTCAGAACTGAGCCGGAGGAACTTTCGTGGCAACTCCCACCAGTGGGCGACCTGGGCGCGCCCTGTTGGTGCTGCTGGCCATTGCCCTCGCCATGGGCGGGTGGATGGCCTGGCAGGGCGCCACGAAGGTGAAGCTCGGACTCGACTTGCAGGGCGGCACCACCGTCACGCTGGTCCCGGCGCCCGCCCCAGGTGAAGTGGGGACGATCACCGACGACTCCATCAAGCAGGCGGTCGAGATCATTTCGGCGCGCGTCAACGGGGCGGGTGTCGCAGAGGCCGAGGTCGCCCCGCAGGGACGCGGCGACCAGGCGGTGATCGTGGTGTCGGTCCCGGGCCTCACCGAGGACAAGCTCGTGGAACAGCTGGGACAGACCGCGCAGCTGGGCTTCCGCCCTGTTCTGGACGCACAGCCGAACATTCCGGCCACCCCGACCCCTTCGCCGAGCCCCACTGACACCCAGTCGAAGAAGGACAAGAACAACGGTGGAAGCAACGGTGCCCTGGTGCCGCGGGTGGGTGCAAACACGAAGGCCGAGGCCCGCGCCGGCAAGAACGACAGCAACCAGGCCGAGACGGCGACCCCTTCTCCGCAGGCGACCGACACGACAGTGCAGACGCCGGCGCCCATCGCGGCCGGCAGTCCAGACGTCACGCCCGAGCTACAGCAGGCCTTCAACCAACTCGACTGCTCCGACCCGCAGCAGCTGAACGTCGGGGCCCAGTTCGCCGACGCCGATGCCGCGATCGCGTGCGACCGCAACGGCGCCGAGAAGTTCCTGCTGGCGCCGGTCGCTGTGCCTGGATCGGACGTCAACTCGGCCTCGGCCAACCTGGCCCAGAACACCGCCGGGTGGATCGTCAGCCTCGACTTCAACGGTGACGGCACCAAGGCGTTCGGCGAGATCACCGCCGAGATGGCCACCCAACCGGCCGACTCGCCGGGCAACCGGTTTGCCATCGTGCTTGACGGATTGGTGGTCTCAGCTCCGGGTGTCAATGAGGCGATCCCCGGCGGGCAGGCGCAGATCACCGGCCAGTTCACCCAGGAGGAAGCGTCAAACCTTGCCAACGTTCTGAAGTTCGGCGCGCTTCCCTTGACCTTCACCATCGGAGAGCGCAACACCATCTCGCCAACCCTGGGTTCCGACCAGTTGAACGCCGGTTTGGTCGCCGGCGCACTCGGACTCGTCTTGGTGGTGCTGTACCTGCTCTTCTACTACCGGGCACTCGCACTGGTCGCGGTGGCGAGCCTTCTGATCGCGGGTTTGTTCACGTACGCGTCCGTCGTCATCCTGGGCGAGACGCTGAACTTCACGCTCACCCTTGCCGGTGTCGCGGGTCTCATCGTGGCGATCGGCATCACCGCCGACTCGTTCATCGTCTACTTCGAACGAATACGTGACGAAGTGCGTGAGGGTCGCTCGTTGCGAGCCGCCCTCGAGGCCGGCTGGGTCAGGGCTCGGCGCACGATCATCGCCGCCGACTTCATCTCGCTGATCGCGGCCGTGGTCCTGTGGGTGCTGTCCGTGGGTGGCGTCCGTGGGTTCGCCTTCACCCTCGGTCTCACGACACTGATCGACCTCCTGGTGGTCTTCATGTTCACCAAACCGCTCGTCACGCTGCTGGCACGGACGAAGTTCTTCAACAGCGGCAGCAGATGGTCTGGTCTGTCACCTGATCGTCTCGGCGCCAAGGCCATGTCGACCGAGAGACCGGCACGAGCTGGTCGTCGCACTGTGAAGGAGGCCTGAGATGAGTCGTCTCAACACGTTCACGTCTGGCCTCTACCGAGGTGATGTCTCGTTCGACTTCGTCGGTCGTGCCAAGCAGTGGTACATCCTCTCAGCGGCCATGCTCGCTGATCGCGCTCGGCTCCTTGGCGATCAACGGATTGACCTTCGGCGTCGAGTTCTCTGGTGGCGCTGTCTTCTCGGTGCCGAGCGACGAGTGCGAGATCACCACAGCTCGCGACGCCGATTGCGGCCGAGGTGCCCGACGGAGTTCCCATCGTCACCGAGCTCAACGGCTCAAGCGGCCGGCAGGTTCGCGTCCAGACGGTCGACCTCACTCCGGCCGAGACCGGAGCGGTGAGCACAGCCCTTGCCGATGCGTGCGACGTCCCCCTTGCCGACGTGTCGACGCAGGTGATCGGGCCCTCCTGGGGCGAGCAGATCACCAAGAAGGCGCTGACCGGTCTGGTGGTCTTCCTCGTCCTGATCGTCTTCTACCTGTCGATCACCTTCGAATGGCGCATGGCGATCGCCGCGCTCGTGGCGCTCTTCCACGACGTCTTCTTCACGGTCGGGATCTACTCGCTGAGTGGGTTCGAGGTGACACCTGCGACCGTGATCGGTGTGCTCACGATCCTCGGCTACTCGCTGTACGACACCGTTGTCGTCTTCGACAAGGTCAAGGAGAACACCCGCGGCGTCCAGGCGACGAGCCGCATGACCTACAGCGAAGCCGCCAACCTGGCCGTCAACCAGACCTTGGTGCGTTCGATCAACACCTCGGTCGTCGGTCTGCTACCGGTCGCGAGCCTTCTGTTCGTCGGCGCCTACGTGCTCGGGGCAGGAACCCTCAAGGACCTTGCGCTGGCGCTCTTCGTGGGTATCGCCGTCGGCACCTACTCGTCGATCTTCATCGCCACACCGGTGCTCGCGCAGCTCAAGGAGCGCGAGCCGGCGATGCAGGCATTGGCCAAGCGGGTCAACGCGCGCCGGTCCGGTGGCCGCGAAGCCGCCAAGGGCGCGACGGTGAGCGGCGACGACGGCAAGGACGGCAAGGACGCCGAAACCGCGACGAGCGGGGCGGCGTCCGGTTCCTCAGGGTCATCTGGTCGGGGACCGCGCAACCAACCCCGACGCAAGCCGAAGAGCAAACGCTGACCATCTGCGCAAGTGAGCATCTGGCCGTTCGCCGGTAGAGTAGGAAGCCAGTAGACACCCAGTAGACATCGGGCGGGTGAGAGTGACCGACGAAGCGACAGGGGCCGTAGTACGAACCGAGCGCGCCGTCGTTTCCACTCCTGAACAACCGCAGACCCGGGTGCGCGCTGCATTGGCGCGATTCGGCGGCGGTCACCGCACGAGCTACCCCGAGCTCGAGCCGGTCTTCCGGTCGGTGCGCGCAGCGCACCCCAAAGCAGATCTCAAGATCATCGAGCGTGCCTACGAGGTGGCCAAGGACAAGCATCAGACTCAGCTGCGCCGCAGCGGTGAGCCCTACATCACACACCCGCTCGCGGTCACCCAGATTCTTGCCAACTTGGGCATGACGCCTCCCACGCTCTGTGCTGGGCTGCTGCATGACACCGTTGAAGACACCGACTACTCACTCGACCAGCTCCGTGACGACTTCGGCGACGAGATCGCGCTCCTCGTCGACGGTGTGACCAAGCTCGACAAGGTCAAGTACGGCCAGGCGGCACAGGCTGAGACCACCCGCAAGATGGTGGTGGCCATGGCCCGCGACATCCGGGTGCTGGTGATCAAGCTCTGCGACCGGTTGCACAACATGCGCACGCTTCAGTTCCTGCCGGAGGCCAAGCAGCAGACCAAGGCGCGCGAGACCCTTGAGATCTACGCCCCGCTCGCCCATCGCCTGGGCATGAACGCGATCAAGTGGGAGCTGGAAGACCTCTCATTCGCCACTCTCTACCCGAAGGTCTACGAAGAGATCGTGAGCCTGGTCGAACGACGGGCACCGAGCCGCGACCAGTACCTCGCCGATGTCATTCGCGACGTCGACCAGGCGCTCGGCGACGCGCGGATCGACGGCGATGTCACAGGACGCCCCAAGCACTACTACAGCGTCTATCAGAAGATGATCGTGCGGGGGCGCGACTTCGGTGACATCTACGACCTCGTCGGCCTGCGCGTACTCGTCGACTCGGTCCGCGACTGCTACGCGGCGCTGGGTGTGATCCACGCCAGATGGAATCCGGTGCCTGGGCGGTTCAAGGACTACATCGCCATGCCCAAGTTCAACATGTACCAGTCACTGCACACGACGGTGATCGGACCCGAGGGCAAGCCGGTCGAGCTTCAGATCCGTACGCATGCCATGCACCGCAGAGCCGAGTACGGCGTCGCGGCGCACTGGAAGTACAAAGAGACCGGTGCCGGCTCGGATGCGCAGGACGACATGACCTGGCTGCGTCAGCTGCTCGACTGGCAGCAGGAGACGAGTGATCCCGGAGAGTTCCTCGACTCGCTGCGCTTCGAGATCAGCGGCAGCGAGGTCTTCGTCTTCACTCCCAAAGGTGATGTGGTGGCTCTCGTCACCGGAGCCACGCCCGTCGACTTCGCCTACGCGGTGCACACCGAGGTCGGTCACCGAACGGTCGGTGCCCGCGTCAACGGTCGACTGGTGCCGCTCGACTCGGTACTCGAGAACGGTGACGTCATCGAGGTCATCACCTCCAAGGCCGAGGATGCCGGGCCCAGCCAGGACTGGCTCGGCTTCGTGAAGTCCCCTCGCGCCCGCAACAAGATCAGGGCCTGGTTCTCCAAGGAACGCCGCGAAGAGGCGATCGAGCGTGGCAAGGACGCCATCACCCGGGCCATGCGGAAACAGGGCATGCCGATGCAGCGCGTTCTGAGCGGCCCTGCGCTGATGTCGGTCACGGCTGACCTCAAGCTCAAGGACATCGAAGCGCTCTACGCCGCAGTGGGCGAGGGGCACTTCAGTGCGCAGACGGTGCTTCGACGCCTGGTGGCCGTTCTCGGTGGTGAGGAGGGCGCCACCGAAGACATTGCCGAGGCCACGGTCGCCACCAAGCCGGCGCGGGTGCGCACCGGAGAAGACCCAGGGGTCGTCGTCAAGGGTGTCGACGATGTCTGGGTCAAGCTGGCCCGCTGCTGCACTCCCGTTCCTGGTGATGCCATCGTCGGTTTCGTCACGAGGGCGCGTGGTGTCTCTGTGCATCGCAGCAACTGCGTGAACGTTGCGGCGCTTCCCGAGGCTCGCTTCGTCGACGTCGAGTGGGCCCCGACGTCGACGAGTGTCTTCCTCGTGTCGATCCAGGTCGAGGCACTTGACCGTGCACGGCTGCTGTCCGACGTCACGCGGGTGCTGTCCGACCAGCACGTCAACATTCTGAGCGCCTCGGTCACGACCACCCGCGACCGGGTTGCCATCTCGCGATTCACCTTCGAGATGGGCGACACCCGTCACCTCGGCCACGTGCTCAACGCCGTGCGAACGATCGAGGGCGTCTTCGACGCCTACCGAATCACGAACGCCTGATCCGGTATGAACGCCTGATCGGGCAGGGCGTCCTACTCGCTGAACTCAGCCAACGTGCTCTCTGCCTGGGCCAGCCACTCGCGGCGGGCAGAAATTGCGGCCTCGGCCTTCTCGACATCTCGCTGCTTACCGGCTGCTGACGCCGCATCGCGCTCCTTCTCGAGCTTGGCGATCGAGACGGTGAGCTGGTCAACGGTGGCCGATGCCCGCGCCCGAGCCTCAGGATTCGTGCGCTTCCAACGGGTGTCCTCGGCGGAGCGGAGGGCCTTCTCCACCTGCTGCAGCCGCCGTTCGATGTCGGCTTTGTCGGCCCGAGGGACATGCCCGATCTGCGCCCAGCGGTCCTGGATGCTGCGGAGGGCGTCGCGGGTGGCGGCCAGGTCAGTGATCGGCAGCAGCTTCTCGGCCTCGTCGGCGAGCTGCTTCTTCGCGGCGAGGTTCTGCTGATGCTCGGCGTCACGCTCGTCGAACACGGCCGATCGCGCCGTGAAGAAGATGTCCTGTGCAGCCTTGAACTGCGTCCACAGCTCTTGCTCGGCCTCACGGGTAGCCGGCCCGGCGGCCTTCCAGCGATCCATCAGTGACCGGAACGCCGCCGACGTGGGGCCCCAGTCCTTGCTGGGGGCCAGGGCCTCTGCCTCTTTGACGATCTTCTCCTTGGTGGTCACAGCTTCGGCCCGCTCTGCGTCGCGTTCGGCGAACCAGGCCCGCCGACGCTTCTCGAAGGCGCTCCTGGCGTGACTCAGTCGTTTCCAGAGCTCTTGCTCGTAGCTGCGCTCTGCATGCGGTGCCACCCGCCACTCCTCGACGATGGCGCGGAAACGGTCGCCAGAGGCCTTCCACCGCGTGCTCTCAGACAGCTTCTCGGCTTCGACGACGAGCGCCTCACGGGCGGCACGAGCCTGCTCACGGGCGGCCACCCGTTCCGCCTTCCGTGCCTGACGCTGTGCGTCAACCGTCGCGACAAGGCCATCGAGGCGATGGCGCATCGCGGCAAGGTCGCCGACACAGTGCGGGCGATCGACCTGGTCTCGGAGCTTTCCGATCAGCGCCATTGCCTCATCGGGCGCAAGCCCGCCCTCACTGAGGCGGTGCTCGAGCAGGTCGATCTCGACAGCGAGCGATGCGTACTTGCGCTCGTAGAACCGGACGCCGTCGGCCGGGTCACCGGCCAGCCACTCGCCGACCTTGACCTCGTGGTCCGGGCCGTCGGGGGTGCGGACGTACACCGCCCCCGCTTCGTCGACGCGTCCCCAGTGCTCGGCGTGCGCATCAGCGGGCGCGGCGGCCACGCCGGGGGGCGGCGCTGGTTTCGGAACTGGACCCGGCTTCGGGGGTGGGGTGGGAGCGGGAGGAGGTGCGGCAGGGGCGTCAGGGGCGGGAGGCCGGTGCGGCGGGGGTGTCCGGGGCGTCAGCGTCAGGTACGACGGGTGCGTCCTCGGGCGTTGGGGTGCCGACACCCTCAGGTTGGTCGCTCATGAGCTCTCCTGCTGCACCCGTGCGGCCGTGATCGTGAGCGGCTCGGCCGGTGCTCCGTCAGTGGGGTTCGGTGAGTCAGGGGAGACGCCCGCGGCCGCCACCGCTTCGACCAGGTCGAGACCTTCGGTGACCTGTCCGACGATCGTGTAGTCGGGCGCCAGCGGGGTGTCCTTGTACACGAGGAAGAACTGGCTGCCGGCCTCGCCGCCACCAGGCTCGGCCATGGCCACGCTTCCGCGTGGGTAGGTGGCGACACCTGTGTTGTCGGCCTTCGGCAGGTTCTCGTCGACGGTGGTGTAGCCCGGATTGCCGGACCCGGTGCCCGTACGGTCGCCGCACTGGAGCACGAAGATGCCTTCGGTCGTCAACCGATGGCAGGACGTGTCGTCGAAGTAGCCCTGGCCGGCGAGGAAGGCCAACGAGTTGGAGTTCTTCGGTGCCTTCGTCGTGTCGAGCGTGATCGTGATCGGGCCCGCGTCCGTGTCGAGGACCAGCTCGGCGGGCGCGCCCTTGGGCAGGGTGTCAGCAGCCTTCGAATAGGTGAAGTCGTCGCTGTTCTCGGTCGCGGTGGTCGCTGCGTCGTCGCCTGACGTCGACCACCAGAGGAACCATCCACCAGCGGCGACCAGCACCACGCCAGCAACAGCGCCGGCGATCATCTGTCGTTGCCTGCGCTTGTGGCTCTTGGCCTGTTGGCGCTCCACATAGGCCTCGTGGCGGGCACGAGCCTTGGCCTTGCGTTGCTGCTGAGTGGACACCGACAAGCCCTTCTCGGCCCGCAGGTGGCCCACGACGGGCAGCAGGCCAGGCGGGTACTGACCGTGCGACGCACCAGTGTAGGTAAGGAGCGTCCTTCGTGGTGGCAGGGTGACCGATAGAGTCGCCTGGCCGCAGTCCGCTGGCGTCACCCATTCGAGGAGGGATCCGTGCTCGTCGCTGGCTTTCCCTCGGCGGTGTTCGCCACGAACGTGTACGTCGTGGCCCCTGGGCCCGGCGAAGAGTGCATCGTGGTCGATCCCGGCATGGAGGTCGTCGCAGGTGTCGACGAGCTGCTACGGGAGCACCGCCTCCGCCCAGCGGCAGTCCTGCTCACGCACGGGCACCTCGACCACACCTTCTCCGTCGTTCCTGTGGCCGGCTCACGCGGTATCCCTGCCTACATCCACCCCGATGACCGCGAGCTCCTGGCCGACCCCATGAAGGGCATGGGACGCGAGTCAGAGCAGATGTTCGGGGGACGCCTCGAGTGGCAGGAGCCCGACGATGTGGCGCTGCTCGAGGACGGCGCCACGATGTCGATTGCGGGGCTCGAGGTCACCGTCGACCACGCTCCGGGGCACACGCCGGGTTCGGTGATGTTCCGGCTGCCGGGTGCTCCCGATTCTCTCGCCGGTCTCGACGTCGCCCCGACGCAGACGGTGCTGAGCGGTGACGTGCTCTTCGCGGGCTCGATCGGTCGCACCGACCTCCCGGGCGGCTCGCACGACCAGATGCTCGACTCGCTGCGCGACAAGGTGCTGCCGCTGCGGGATGACAGCCTGGTGCTACCCGGTCACGGGGGCGCCACGACGGTAGGGCGTGAGCGGGCCTCGAACCCGTTCCTCGTCGCTCTCGGCGACCGTGTCGACGCAGGACCCGCGTCCACCGACGAGGGGGCTCTAGCGTCGATGGCCAAGATCACCCCCCTGTCGGGCTTCCCTGAGTTCCTGCCGTCCCAGCGAATAGTCGAGCAGCACGTGCTCGACACCGTGCGACGCATCTTCGAGCTGCACGGGTTCGCCTCACTGGAGACCCGGTCCGTCGAACCCCTCTCGCAGCTGCTGCGCAAGGGCGAGATCGACAAAGAGGTCTACACCCTGCGCCGGCTCCACGCCGCTGAAGGTGACGAGGCCCAGCAAGCCGACCAGCTCGGCCTGCACTTCGACCTGACGGTCCCGTTCGCGCGTTACGTCCTGCAGCACGCCGGCAGCCTCGAGTTCCCGTTTCGCCGCTACCAGATCCAGAAGGTGTGGCGCGGAGAACGACCCCAGGAGGGTCGTTACCGTGAGTTCACGCAGGCCGACATCGACATCGTGGGGCGTGACACCCTGCCGTTCCACCATGACGTCGAGATCGCCCTCGTCATGGCCGAGGTCTTCGCGGCCCTCCCCATCCCACCGGCGGTCATCAAGGTCAACAACCGAAAGCTGGCCGAGGGCTTCTTCCGCGGAGCAGGGGCCAGCGACCCCGAGGCTGCTCTGCGCGCGCTCGACAAGCTCGACAAGGCAGGCCCAGAACGGGTCAAGACCTTGTTGCAGGACGAGGCCGGGCTCGACGCCGCCGGTGCGCAGGCCTGCCTTCGTCTGGCCGCTGTCACCGCCACTGACGACTCGTTGGTGGCGCAGGTACGTGAGCTGGGCGTCGAGCACCCGCTGCTGGACGAGGGGCTCGCCGAGCTGGTCGCCGTCGTGTCGGCGGCCGGCCTGCGCCGCCCCGGCGCCGTGGTGGCCGACCTGAAGATCGCCAGGGGTCTTGACTACTACACCGGCACGGTGTTCGAGACCGAGCTCCAGGGCTTTGAGTCGCTCGGGTCGATCTGTTCAGGGGGCCGCTACGACTCCCTGGCCAGCGACGGGCGGGCCACGTTCCCTGGTGTCGGCATCTCGCTCGGCGTCTCACGCCTGCTGGTGCCGCTGCTGGCCACCGGTGCGCTCTCGGCATCCCGGTCCGTGCCCACCTGCGTCCTGGTGGCGGTGAGCGATGAGGAGGAGCGGGCCGCGTCCGAGGCCGTCGCGAGCAGTCTGCGAGCGCGTGGGATCAGCACCGAGGTGGCGCCGTCGGCCGCCAAGTTCGGCAAGCAGATCCGTCACGCCGACCGCCGTGGCATCCCGTTCGTCTGGTTCATGGCTGCTGACGGTCACTCGGTCAAGGACATCCGGTCCGGTGAGCAGCTACCCGCAGATCCGCTGTCGTGGAGCCCGCCCTCCGTCGACCGGCATCCGACCGTCACCATGGACACCAGCCCAGCTGATGACGCTCGCGCCCACCCCGAGGAGTCTTCGTCGTGATCCGTACCCGTGAAGCCGGCACGCTTCGTGCCGAGGACGCTCGCCATGAGGTGGTCCTCGCGGGCTGGGTGGCGCGGCGTCGCGACCATGGTGGGGTGGCGTTCGTCGACCTCCGTGACGCGTCGGGTGTCGTCCAGGTCGTGATTCGCGACGCCGCGATCGCCGACGAGCTGCGCGCGGAGTACTGCATCAAGGTGGTGGGCGAGGTCGCTCGCCGCCCCGAAGGCAACGAGAACCCCGAGCTGCCCACGGGCGACGTCGAGGTGATGACCACCGAGATCGAGATCCTCAGCACCAGCGACCCGCTGCCGTTTCCGATCGACGAACACCTGTCCGTCGGCGAGGACGCCCGTCTTCGGCACCGCTACCTCGACCTGCGCCGCGAGGGGCCAGGCCGCGCCCTGCGGCTCCGGGCCACCGCCACCAAAGTGATCCGCTCGGTCATGGACGAGCAGAGCTTCCTCGAGATCGAGACCCCCTACCTGACCCGCTCGACACCGGAAGGCGCGCGCGACTTCTTGGTGCCCGTGCGCCTGCAGCCCGGCCATTGGTATGCACTGCCCCAGTCACCTCAGCTGTTCAAGCAGCTGCTCATGGTCGCTGGCATGGAGCGGTACTACCAAGTGGTCCGGTGCTTCCGTGACGAAGACTTCCGGGCCGATCGGCAGCCGGAGTTCACCCAGCTCGACATCGAGATGTCCTTTGTCGACCAACGCGACGTGATGGACATCGGCGAGGCGGTCGTCAGTCGGCTCTGGCACGAGGTGCACGGCTACTCGGTGCCGCTTCCGCTGCCGCAGCTCACCTACGACGAGGCCATGACGCGGTACGGCAGCGACAAGCCAGACGTGCGCTTCGCCAACGAGCTGGTCGATGTCACCGCCTACTTCGCCGACACCACGTTCAGGGTCTTCCAGGCCGACCACGTCGGGGCGGTCGTCATGCCCGGCGGAGGATCGCAGACCCGCAAGCAGCTCGACGCCTGGCAGGACTGGGCGAAGGCGCGCGGTGCCCGAGGTCTGGCCTATGTGCTGGTCGGCGCTGATGGCGACCTGGGTGGTCCGGTCGCCAAGAACCTGTCAGAGGCAGAACGATCGGGGCTCGCGGCCGCGGTCGGAGCATCTCCGGGCGACGCCATCTTCTTCGCCGCAGGTGTTCGGCGTGCCGCGCTTGAGCTGCTCGGAGCGGCCCGCCTCGAGATCGGACGACGCTGCGACCTCATCGACGAGTCGGCCTGGGCTTTCCTCTGGGTGGTCGATGCCCCGCTCTTCGAGCCGGACGGTGACGGTGGCTGGACGTCGGTGCACCACCCGTTCACCGCGCCGAACGCCGAGTGGCAGGACGCGTTCGACATCGAGCCGGGCCGGGCCCTCGGCTATGCCTACGACATGGTGCTGAACGGCAATGAGATAGGCGGTGGATCGATCCGTATTCACCGCACCGACATCCAGCAGCGAGCCTTCGACGTGCTCGGGCTGTCTCGAGAAGAGGCCGACAGCAAGTTCGGCTTTCTGCTCGAGGCGCTCCGGTACGGACCTCCGCCCCACGGTGGTATCGCCTTCGGGCTCGATCGGCTTGTCGCGCTGCTGGCGGGGGCATCGTCGATCCGCGACGTCATCGCGTTCCCGAAGACGGCGTCAGGGGGCGACCCGCTGACGGGCGCACCCACGCCTATCACTGCGCCGCAGCGCGCAGAGGCGGGTGTCGATGCCGTTCCTGAGGTGCCCGAGACGTCCGACGACAAGGCGCCCAGGGAGCCGACCGAGGCGTGACCGACCTCTTCGAGTCTGCTGCCGACGACCGCGGAGGCGGCCCGTTGGCCGCCCGGATGCGACCGCAGAGCATTGACGAGCTCGTCGGGCAGGAACACCTGCTGGCCGAGAGGTCACCTCTGCGGCGGCTCGTCGAGGGTGACTCCCGGGTGGTCTCGCTGATCTTGTTCGGCCCACCAGGAACGGGCAAGACCACGATCGCGCACCTCGTCAGCCGTGCCACCGGACGCCGGTTCGCAGAGCTTTCGGCCG
The DNA here is from genome assembly GCA_963824605.1 of uncultured Actinomycetota bacterium. Classification (GTDB taxonomy): domain Bacteria; phylum Actinomycetota; class Actinomycetes; order JAHEKZ01; family JAHEKZ01; genus JAHEKZ01. The sequence goes on from CAWGPZ010000005.1 coordinate 45,070, forward strand.
TCACCGCCGGTGTCAAGGATGTGCGGCGGGTCATCGACGAAGCGCGGCGTCGACTGGGGATGGGTGACCCCGAGACGGTGCTCTTCGTCGACGAGGTCCACCGGTTCAGCAAGACCCAGCAGGACGCCCTGCTACCGGCCGTTGAGAACGGCTGGGTGGTGCTGATTGCCGCCACGACCGAGAACCCGCACTTCGCACTGGTCTCCCCACTGCTTTCGCGCTCACTGCTGGTCACCTTGCAGCCGCTCGGCGACCAGGCACTCGAGACGCTGGTCCGCCGAGCCGTTGATGACGAGCGCGGCCTGGCCGGGACGGTCGGCGTCTCTGACGAGGCCGTCGACGCGATCGTTCGGCTGGCTGCCGGCGACGCCCGCCGGGCGCTCACGGTTCTCGATGCCGCTGCAGCCACCGCGGAACCGCCTGCAGGTGGCGGTCCACCGGTGGTCTCGGTCGACGACGTGGCGCGGGCCGTCGACAAGGCCGCGGTTCGCTATGACCGCGACGGTGACCAGCACTACGACGTCACCAGCGCGCTGATCAAGAGCATTCGCGGTAGCGACGTCGATGCAGCGCTGCACTACCTGGCGCGCATGATCGAAGCGGGTGAAGACCCGCGGTTCATCGCCAGGCGGCTGGTCATCCATGCCAGCGAGGACGTCGGCATGGCTGATCCGTCTGCTTTGCAGACTGCCGTCGCGGCTCTTGAGGCGTCGGCCTTCGTCGGACTTCCCGAGGCCAGGATCCCGCTTGCCCAGGCAGTCATCCATCTCGCGACGGCACCGAAGTCGAACGCCGTGATCGTCGCCATCGACGAGGCGCTCGCTGATCTGCGTGCTGGACGGATCGGCACGGTACCGGCCCACCTGCGCGACGCTCACTACGCGGGGGCGAAAGACCTGGGTGTGGGCGGCTACCAGTACCCGCACGACGACCCCCGAGGGATCGTGACTCAGCAGTACGCCCCTGACGAGGTCACCGGCCGCCGCTACTACCGACCGACCACCCACGGATTCGAACAGACCGTGACAGGCCGTATGGAACGGATCCGATCAATTCTCGATCCAGACATCACGTCTGACGGCGCCCAGGAGTAGCAGCCCGCTGTCTGGCCTTCGGTAGGCTGACGGCTCGATCACCAGCCCTTGTCGAGGAGTCGCCCCGTATGGAGTCCGCCGAGATCCGCAGCAGGTTCTTGCGCTTCTTCGAGACCCGGGGTCACACCGTCGTCCCATCGGCACCCCTGCCACTGGCAGACCCGACCCTGCTGCTTGGTCAACGCGGGGATGGTGCCCTTCAAGCCGTTCTTCCTGGGGGAGCAGACACCGCCCTACCCGCGGGCCACCAGCGTGCAGAAGTGCGTGCGCACCCTGGACATCGACGAGGTGGGAAAGACGACACGACACGGGTCGTTCTTCCAGATGGCGGGCAACTTCTCGTTCGGCGACTACTTCAAGGAGGGAGCGATCCCGCTCGCCTGGGAGCTGCTGACCAACTCGATCGGTGACGGCGGGTTCGGTTTCGACGAGGGCCGCATGTGGGTGACGGTCTACGACGATGACGACGAGGCGGCCGACATCTGGCACCGCGATGTCGGCGTCCCCGTCGACCGCATCCAGCGTCGTGGCCTCAATGACAACTACTGGCACATGGGCGTTCCAGGTCCTGGTGGCCCGTGCTCTGAGATCTACTTCGACCGCGGGCCCGACCACGGCCGCGACGGCGGACCCGTCGTGGACGAAGAGCGGTTCCTCGAGGTGTGGAACCTGGTGTTCATGCAGTCCGAGCTCAGCGCGGTGCGGCGCAAGGACGACTTCGACATCGTCGGCGACCTTCCGGCGAAGAACATCGACACCGGCCTCGGCCTCGAGCGCATGGCCGCGTTGCTGCAGGGCGTCGAGAACATCTATGAGATCGACACCATGCGCACGATCATCGACCGCGCCGCCGACCTCACTGGTCGTCGCTACGGCGCCGATCCGATCGACGATGTTCGATTCCGGGTGGTCGCCGACCACACCCGCACAGCGTTGATGCTCATCGGCGACCAAGTTGTTCCCGGCAACGAGGGACGTGGGTACGTGCTGCGACGGATCATGCGTCGCGTGATCCGCAGCATGCGGTTGCTGGGGTCGGCCGATCCTGCCATTCGCGAGCTCACGGCGTCCGCGATCGAGGCGATGGGCCCGCAGTACCCCGAGCTCGAGATCGAGCGCGGACGCATCTTCTCGGTCGCTGAGGCGGAGGAGACGGCCTTTGCGCACACACTGCGCACCGGCACGCAGATCTTCGACCTCGCGGCCTCGGAGCTGAAGGCGTCCGGGGTGAAGAGCGTCGGCGGCGAGACCGCCTTCCGGCTGCACGACACGTACGGTTTTCCCATCGATCTCACGCTCGAGATGGCCTCCGAGCAGGGCCTCTCGGTCGACGAAGACGGTTTCCGGCGCCTCATGGGCGAGCAGCGCGACCGGGCCAAGGCTGACGCGCGCGCCAAGAAGACCGGACACGTCGACGGCGCCGCATATCGCACGCTGGCCGACGTGTCGGGGCGTTCTGAGTTCACCGGCTACACCGAGCTCGCGAGCGAGAGCATTCTGCGGGGGATCCTGCGTGAGGGCGCGGTGGTCGCGTCGGCTGACCGGGGCGCCGAGGTCGAGGTGGTCCTGGATCGAACACCGTTCTACGCCGAGGGCGGCGGGCAGCTCGCCGACGGCGGAACCATCCAGCTCGCCAACGGTGCGGTCATCGAGGTCGACGACGTTCAGCAGCCCGTCGAGGGCTTGATCGTGCACCGCGGCCGAGTGATCGAGGGATCGGCAGAAACGGGGCTGGCCACGGTCGGCAGCGTTGACGTCGAGCGGCGGCGAGCGATCAGCCGAGCCCACACCGCCACCCATATGGTGCACAAGGCGATGCGTGAGCTGGTAGGCGAAACCGCCACCCAGGCGGGATCAGAGAACGCACCAGGTCGATTTCGTTTCGACTTCCCGAACGCAGGGGCCGTGCCCAAGAGCGTGCTCGTTGACGTCGAACAGAAGGTCAACGAGGTCTTGATCGACGATCTTGCGGTGACCGCTGAGCTGATGCCGATCGACGAAGCACGATCGTCGGGAGCGATGGCACTGTTCGGCGAGAAGTACGGCGACACCGTGCGCGTCGTGAGTGTTGGCGACTGGGCCCGTGAGCTGTGCGGTGGAACGCATGCACACCGCACCGGACAGCTGGGTGTCGTCAAGCTGCTCGGTGAGTCGAGCATCGGAGCGGGCGTGAGACGCATCGAGGCGCTGGTCGGCCTGGATGCCTATCGGTTTCTCGCCCGTGAGCACACCCTCGTGTCCTTGTTGACCGAGCAGCTGAAGGTTCCGGCCGATGAGCTGCCGGAGCGGGTGTCGGGCATCGTTCAGCGCCTGCGCGAGGCCGAGAAGCAGATCGAGGCCGCACGACGCGCGCAGCTGACCGCTGACCTCGCAGATGTCAGCGCGGCCTCAGTGCAGGTGGGCGACGTCGACCTCTACGCCTTCGAGGCACCTGCGGGCCTTGACGGGGGAGCTCTGCGTGAGCTGGCCCTCGCCACGCGCGCGAAAGCAGGGCAGGAGCGTTCGACCGTGGTGGTGGTGCTGTCCGTGACCGGCGACAAGGTGGCTGCAGTGGCGGCGGTCAACGACACCGGGCAGCAGGCGGGGCTCACCGCGCGTGACGTCTTGGCAGCTGCCATGCCATCCATCGAGGGGCGCGGAGGCGGCAAGGCCGACGTTGCGCAGGGCGGCGGTAGCAATCCGGCTGGGGTCGCAACAGCGTTGGCCGCCGTGCGTTCCTCGTTGGAGGGGTAGGGCGAGCATGTCCTCGAACCGAGCAGGTGTGTGGGTGGCTGTCGACCCGGGCTCGGTGCGAACGGGAGTTGCGGCGTGCGACCCCGGTCAGGTCCTGGCGTCACCGGTGGCCACGCTCGCGAAGCAGGAGGCGATTTCCGGCGTGGTCGCCATCGTGCACGAGCGCGAGGCGATAGGTGTGGTCGTGGGGCTCCCCCTCTCGCTGTCCGGGGGCGAAGGAACCTCAGCCCGCAAGGCGCGGTCGTACGCGCTCGAGCTGGCCAGAGAGGTCGGCGTTCCGGTCTATCTCGTCGACGAGCGTCTCACCAGCGTGGCGGCCGGGGCTGCCCTTCAGGCAGGCGGACACACGGCCAAATCGGCGCGTCGGGTCGTGGATCAGGTGGCGGCCGCGGCACTCTTGCAGGGCGTGCTGGACGCCAAAGTGGCCAGCGGGCACAAGTGCGGTGACGTGCTCGGCTGGGGTCTTGGCGAGCGTGTCGTACCGGAAGGAGGGGAGCGGCCGTGACGGCACCCACCCAGATGCCGGGGGCGGCACCTGAGGGTGCGCACCATCAGCGTCGGCGGCGAGCACACCCTGCGCTGGTTCTGGTCGTGCTCCTCGGCCTGCTGATCGGCGGCGCGCTGGTGGGTATCCGGCTGCTCGGAAACCTCGGGGCGGTCGACGACTATCCCGGTCCTGGCACCGGTGAGGTCGTCATCCAGGTCGAGCCCGGCGACTCGTCGTCGGCGATCGGCGCGACACTGGCCGACGCCGATGTCGTGGCCAGCACTGAGGCCTTCGTGAACGTCGCGCTCGCCGATGAGCGAGCCATCGGTATCCAGCCCGGCTTCTTCGCCATGAGCAAACAGATGTCGGCCGAGGGTGCCCTTGAGCGCCTCCTCGACCCCGCGGCACGGGTCGAGATCGAGGTGGTTGTCCCTGAAGGACTGCGGCTCGACGAGACCGTCGATCGCCTGGTTGCGGCCAGCGACCTGCCGCGGGACGACTTCGTGCGAGCACTCGACAAGCCTGGACGGCTTGGGCTTCCCGCCTATGCCGAGGGCAGTGCCGAGGGTTTCCTCTTTCCCGCCACGTACTCCTTTGACCCCGGAACGTCGGCCGAGCAGATGCTGAAGGCGATGGTCGGACGCTACAAGCAGGCGGCCGACCAGGTGGGCCTGGTTGACGGGGCGTCCGCTGCTGGTTACACGCCGCGCGAGGCATTGACGATCGCGAGCCTCGTGCAGGCGGAGGTCGCCGTTCGTGACTTCGGCAAAGCCTCACGAGTGATCGCCAACCGGCTGGATCTGGGCATGACTCTTGGGTTCGACTCGACGATCAACTACGCGCTCGGCATCGACGACCTCACCTTGGTCAACGACCAGCTCGATGTCGACTCGCCGTACAACACCTACGTCAACGTCGGCCTGCCGCCCGGACCGATCAACTCGCCGGGCGAGGCAGCCATGGCAGCGGCGATCGCTCCACCTGTTGGTGACTGGCTCTACTTCGTCGCCGTGGCACCAGGCAGCGACGAGACCCAGTTCACCGCGGACTACCAGGAGTTCCTGCAGTTCAAGGACGAGTTCTACGCCAATGTGCCGTGAGTGAGTCACAACGCAGGCGGGCGGCGGTTCTTGGTCACCCGGTTGCACACTCGTTGTCGCCGGTACTGCATCAGGCGGCCTACGCCGAGCTGGGGATCGACTGGCTGTACTCAGCTCACGACGTGACGCCTGGGCAGCTGCCGGAATTCCTCGACGGCTGCGGCGATGAATGGGCGGGTCTGTCGCTCACGATGCCGTTGAAGGAGACGGTGATCGCACTGCTGGACGATGTGGAGGACCGCGCCCGGTCGGTGCGGTCGGTCAACACGGTGGTCTTCGAGGGGGGCCGGAGACGGGGTTTCAACACCGATGTTGTCGGCCTGGAGGCAATCCTCGCCGCAGCCGGACTCGCACCGGGCTGCTCTGCCCTCGTGATCGGTGCCGGGGCGACTGCCCGCTCTGCTGTGGCAGCCCTGGCTGCCCACGGTGCAGCGAGGGTCGACATCCGTGCACGACGTCCGGCCGCTGCGTCTGAGCTGTCGGATCTGGCCTCCAGCCTGGGCATGCAGGCGTCCAACGGTGGGTGGCCGATAGCAGCACACACTCTGTCGGCTGACGTCGTGGTCAGCACGGTGCCCGCCGCGGTGGGAGCCCCCAGGTGGGTCCCTCCGCGGCCTGGGTTGCTGATCGACGTCCTCTACGACCCATGGCCCACCCCGCTCGCGGCCGCGTGGGCGGGCGCAGGAGGCTCGGTCGTGGGTGGGCTCGAGCTGCTGGTCGGCCAGGCAGTCGAGCAGGTAGAGCTGATGACGGGCTCGCGGCCTGAGCCCCAGACCTTGCGGGCGGCGGGAGCGGCGGCGCTCGAGCAGCGATCGGCGGAGCACACACCAGATCGGCGTGGGGCCGGGAATATCGCTCAAGAGGAGCAGTAACACGGCCGAAGCACCCCTTAAGGTCCGGTCGGTTCGGCGATCGGCGATGTGGTTCGAACGCGAGAGGTGCCTCATGACAGATCCCTACGCCGCCGCCGTCAGTGGCGCCGAAGGACGCTCGCTTCAGCTCGACCAGATCTTGAGGGCCTTGCTCCGTCAGGTGCCCGACGTCGAAGCTGCCTCTGTGGTGTCGTTCGACGGTCTGCCGATGGCCTCTGCGCTGCCCCCTGGCATGGATGAGGACCGGGTCGCCGCCATGTCCGCCGCACTGCTGTCGCTCGGTGAGCGCGCCGCTCAGGGCTTGGGCCGTGGCGACCTCTCGCAGGTGTACGTCGAGGGCGACAACGGCACTGTCTTCCTGGTCAGCGCTGATGATGAAGCAGTCCTCGTTGCCGTGGGACGAGTGGGCGCGAAGGTCGGCCTGATGCTCTACGAGGTCAAGCAGGCGGCCGCCGCCGTCGGCACAGCGCTGCGCGTCCAAGCCGAGCCGCTGCCTCCGATCGTGCCGGTGAGCGCGCCCGAGCCGGTTCAGCAAGCCGTGCCCGTTCCGCAGCCGCAGCCGGTTCAGGCTCAGCCCGTTCAGCGCCCAGCCGGTTCCGGTGCAGGAGAGCCCCCAGCCCCAGCCCGTTCAGCAGCCCAGCCGGTTCGGGTGCAGGAGAGCCCTCAGCCCCAGCCCGCGCCGTCAGCGTCCGCCGCCACCAGCGACGACACCGCCAACGACAACGGATCCAGTGACCGCTACCCACATCTTGCCCCCGCTCATCCGGACGATCGCCGCCCAGCTGTGGTGGCGTCCGACGGCAGCTCCTGGTCGTGACCAGCGCCTAGCCCCTGCCCTCGCCCACTCCCTCGAAGGATCGTGACCTGACGTGAAGCTCGAAGGTTCGCTCGACGCCTTCAGTCTTCCGGACGTCTTCCAGCTGCTCAGCCTGACGAAGAAGTCCGGGGGACTTCACCTGACCAACGGTCAGGCCACTGGCATGGTCTACTTCGCCGGCGGCTCGATCACCGGCGCCGTCTCCGACGTGGAGTGCCAGGCGCTGGCCCGTCGCCTCGTGGGCCTTGGAGCGGCCGACGACTCCTCCCTGCGCAGAGCCGTGGAGCGAGCGACGACCGATGGCTCCGGTGTGGCCCGGGCACTGCTGCAGGCCGGGGCCGTCGACGCAGGGCTGGTCCAGCGCCTCGCCCTATGAACAGGCGGTGGACGCGGTCTTCGACCTCCTCCGATGGCCGAACGGCGACTTCTCGTTCGGTATGGGTGACGACAACCCTGACGATGTGGGGCTGTCCGTGAGCGCTGAACACGTGGTGAGTGAGGCCACTTCGCGACGGGAAGCGTGGGACTCCCTGTCACGGCTCATCCCCAGTCCAGACGTGGTACTCACGATGCCCGTTGTCCTCCCCGAAGAGACCAGCCTGAACCCTGACGAGTGGGCGCTGCTCGCTCTGATCGACGGCGTGCGGTCGGTGGGCGAGATCGTCGATGTCTCTGGTTCGGGTCAGTACAGCGTCGTCTCGACGCTTGCCGCGCTCATCCAACGAGGACTCTTGGTGCTCCGCGACGAGGAGACCCCCGATCACGTTGCCCTGGTACGACGACGCCAGCAGCTGCTGGCTGCTCTCGAGGCAGCACCGGCGTCCGAAGAGACGACGCCTGAGGAGCCGGCCGCCCCTACGGCTTCCGCCGAGGGACCAGCTGGCCACCTGCAGCCAGGAGCCGTCGTCCCAGGGGCACCGACTGCCACCGCCCCCGGCGTGCCGCAGGCTGCGCCAGTGCCCCACGAGCAGCCAACCGGAGTGCGCGCCGCCCCGGCGCGCGGCTGCTGCTGCTGCCTCACCCGGTCTGCTGCGTGGTGCTCACGACCCGAACGGCATCGTTCCACCGCGCCCAGAGCCCTTCTTGCCCAAGCGCGACGTCGACCATCCTGAGCCTGGCCGGGCCCCTGGATTCTCTGTCCCGGCTGGTGCCGGTGCTGGAGGGTCGGCCGGACCGTCAACGGTCGGTAGCCTGTCGTCCGGCGGTGTCTCCGGAGTGTCATCCGGACCAGCAGGTGTCGCCGCTGCGGCTCTGCCGGCCGGCGAAGGCGCCATCGAACGTGACCCCACTGTCAATCGCAGCCTGATGCTGCGTCTCATCGCCGGCGTCCGGGGGCTCTGACATGGCAACCAAACAACGTCGTCGACACGGTGGTCAGGCCCTCAAGGTCGTGATCACCGGACCCTTCGCTGCCGGCAAGACCACGCTGATCCGCACGATCAGTGAGATCACCGTTCTCTCGACCGAGCGTGGTATCTCCGACAGCACCAAGTCGCGCAAGAACGAGACGACCGTGGCGATGGACTTCGGGCGCATCACCATCGACCGTGAGCTGGTTCTCTACCTGTTCGGGACGCCCGGGCAGGAGCGATTCGACTTCATGTGGGAGATCCTGGGCGAGGGAATGCTCGGGTACGTCCTGCTCCTCGACGCCGACCGGCCGGACTCACTGGCCGAGGCGACGGGCATTCTTGAGGCCTTCCGCCGCATGGCACGGGTGCCGTTCGTCGTCGCGCTGAACCGCACCACGGGTGTCGACGAGATGGAAGAGGCTCGGATCCGGCAGACGCTCGGGATCGACACCAACGTTCCGCTCGTTCCCTGTGACGCCACGGACAAGGAGTCGGTCAAGGCCGTCCTGCTGGCGCTGCTCTACTCGGTGCTCGACGAGGTCGAAGCGGTCACCGCCGGCGTCTGACGCCGCTGGGACACACCATGCGCTGGTTCTCGCGCCACTCGCAGCCGGTGGCTCCCAGGGGGCGGCACGCGGCGGGTCGAGTCACACCAGGCCCCGCTGTAGCCGTCCCATCGACTGACACCGATCGAACGCTCTCAGCCACACGCGCCGTGGCGCTGCCTCCCATGGCACCTGCGGCACCAGCGTCACCATCGGTGGTCGACCGCTCTACGGAGCCGCAGCGGAGCGGCGTGCACCTGGGCTTCGCCGACGGGAGCGGGTACGAGCTGGCGCCTGGAGATCCCCGGATCACAGCCTTCCGCGCGGTGGCGCGCACTTTGGTGGGCATCTGACCGGGTTCGATCGACCACTTTTCTCAAGGCTGCCGTCAAGACGCCGATCTAGTGCAAGAGATCGGGGCCGTCGGGACATATCCCCTCGGGGCAACGGGGCGTGGAGGGCGTTGGTGTGAAGCAGCTGGGCGACATCCTGTTGCAGGACGGACTGGTCACCGAAGACCAGCTCTTCGCTGCCTTCAGGGAACACAAGGAGCAGGGTAAGGCGCTCGGACGCGTCCTGGTCGACCAGGGCGTGCTCACCGAGTCGCAGCTCGTCGCAGCGCTCGCTCAGCAGATCGGCCTGGAGTTCGTCGACCTGGGGGAGTACCCCGTCGACGGCAGCATCATTGCCCGCGTGTCCGGGGCGATCTGCCGCAAGCACACCGCTCTGCCGCTCCGGATCGATGATGACGGCAAGCTCTTGCTGGCAATGGCCGACCCCGCGAACGTCTTTGCGATCGACGACATCCGATCGATCACAGGTCTTGAGGTCCGACCCGTCGTGGCCACGCGGGCAGATGTCATCGGCGCAATCGACCGCTACTTCCGAGCCGACTCAGACCTCGACAGTCTCACCGCGGTCATGGACAGCGCCGAGGACGAAGAAGACCTCTCCACCCTGAAGGAGGTCGTCGAGGACGCGCCGATCGTCAAGTTCGTCAACTTGCTGATTTCGCAGGCGATTCAGGACCGTGCCTCAGACATTCACCTCGAACCGGGTGAGCACTCGCTCGTCGTGCGCTATCGCATCGACGGCGTGCTGCACAACGTCATGAAGTCGCCCAAGAACATCCAGTCGGGTGTGATCAGCCGACTGAAGATCATGGCCGAGATCAACATCGCCGAGCGTCGCGTCCCGCAGGACGGTCGGCTGTCGGTGAACCACCAGGGGAAGAAGATCGACCTCCGCGTGGCCACGCTCCCGACCGTGTGGGGCGAAAAGGTCGTCATGCGAATCCTGGACAACTCCAATGCCCAGATGGAGCTGTCCGACCTTGGCTTCTCCGAGTTCAACCGCGAGACGTTCGCCAAGAGCTTCTCCAAGCCCTACGGCATGATCCTGGTGACCGGGCCGACCGGCTCGGGCAAGTCGACGACGCTCTACGCCACCTTGAACCAGATCGCCCGCCCTGAGGTCAACGTCATCACCGTCGAGGACCCGGTCGAGTACCGGCTGCCCGGCATCAACCAGGTGCAGACCAATACCAAGGCGGGTCTGAGCTTCGCGGCAGCGCTGCGCTCGATCCTCCGCTGTGACCCCGACATCGTGCTCATCGGTGAGATCCGCGACCACGAGACCGCCCAGATCGCCGTGGAAGCTGCCCTCACCGGTCACCTGGTGCTGTCGACTCTGCACACCAACGACGCTCCCTCTGCCATCACCCGACTGACGGAGATGGGTCTGGAGCCTTTCCTCGTCGGTTCTGCGCTCGACTGCGTGTTGGCCCAGCGACTGGCGCGACGTCTCTGCAGCAAGTGCAAGGAGGCCTACGAGCCCACACCGGATGCCCTCGTCAACGCTCGCTTTCCGTGGGTCGACGGCCAGGAGCTGCCCAAGCTCTACCGGGCCGTTGGATGCTCTGCCTGCTCCAAGACCGGCTATCGAGGACGATTGGCCCTTCACGAAGTCATGGCCGTGAGCGAGGCGGTCGAACGCCATGCCGTCGAGCGCGCCTCCGCCACCGTGATCTCGGAGACCGCACGTGGCGAGGGTATGCGCACGCTGCGCGACGACGGGATGCTGAAGGTCGCGAGCGGTGTCACCACGATGGACGAGATCCTTCGCGTCGTGGTGTGACCCGCCAACTGGATCGGCCGAACCAGTGGCAGATCGACTTTGGTGACTAGTTCTCGCTGACTCGGCTCAAGGGGTGACCTTGACAGGCCGAAAGATCGCTACAGGGGTACCACCGCCGGTGGTGTCTGTGGAGGAACGCCCAAGGAGGCACGTCAACGTGGAGACCACCGAGTTCAGCGGTGCGCCGGGAGATGACTCCCGCCCGGACGAGGGACAAGCCGGCGCCGACATCGGCTTCTTTGCACCAGCTCCCACTTTTGCCCCTGCCGAGCCCAACGGTCAGGCGGAGTCACAGCCAGACCCCTCATCTGACGCGACGACTCACGGAGCGGTCGCCAGTGTCGACGCCGAGCCCGCCGAGAGTGCGCCGGCCTTCGACCCCACGTCCTTTGGCTCCGGATCGCTCCTGGCACCTGAGGAATCGACCGCATTGGCCTCCTCCGAGCTCCCCATGTCGTTGACGATTGCCGCCGAAGAAGCCGCCACGGTCGATGTCGAGCACGACCCAGAGCCACCGCAGGGCTTCGACTACGAGGCGTTTCACAACGAGCAGCCCGTCGTCGAGGCCATGCCTGAGGAAGTGACGACGGAAGCCCCCGCCGACTACTCGGCGCCTGAGTACGGCTCAGCGCCACCGGACTACACCACCGAGCCCGCCGTGCCCGAGGCCATGGTGGAACTGGCCGACACGGAGGCGACAGAAGAGGCGTACACCCGTGTCTCGACTGAGCCGTCCCTGGCGGGCGACGACATCGTCCTCGTGGAGCTCCTCCTCACGATGCTCGAGCGGGGCGCTTCTGACCTGCATCTCACCGCAGGAGCGCGACCGGCCATTCGGGTCAACGGCGAGCTGACCCAGATGGACGAGTTCCCCGTACTGACCCCTCCGGTCATTCAACGGGTCATGTACGCCGCGATCACCCAGCGGCAGCGCGAGACCTTTGAAGAAGAGCTGGAGCTCGACTTCGCCTACTCCGTTCCGGGACGCGCTCGCTTCCGGGTGAACATGTACCGCCAGCGCGACTCAGTCGGCGCGGCCTTCCGCATCATCCCCTTCGAGATCAAGAAGCTCGAAGACCTGGGTGTTCCGACACAGGTGGCGAACTTCGCGGCCCTGCCCCGTGGGTTCGTGCTCGTCACCGGCCCCACCGGTTCTGGCAAGTCGACGACCCTGGCCTCGTTGCTCGACCTCGCGAACCGGCAGCGCAAAGAGCACATCATGACGTGTGAGGACCCGATCGAGTTCTTGCATCGCCACCAGATGAGCCTGGTGAACCAGCGCGAGGTGGGCGAGGACACCCAGTCCTTCCAGAAGGCGCTCAAGCACGTTCTGCGCCAGGACCCCGACATCATCCTGGTCGGTGAGATGCGTGACCTCGAGACCATCAGTGTCGCGCTGACGGCTGCAGAGACCGGCCACCTCGTCTTCGCCACGCTGCACACGCAGGATGCCGCTCAGACGATCGACCGCATGATCGACGTCTTCCCCCCGCACCAGCAGCAGCAGGTTCGCGCCCAGCTCGCACAGTCACTGCAAGGCGTTGTCTGCCAGGCCCTGGCGAGGACGACTGACGGCAAGGGCCGAGCTGTGGCGTGCGAGATCCTCGTCGCCACTCCGGCCATTCGTAACTTGATTCGAGAAGGCAAGACCCACCAGATCTACAGCGCGATGCAGGCAGGAGCAAAGTTCGGCATGCAGACGATGGACCAGCATCTCGCTGACCTCGTCAACAAAGGTCGGATCACGTACGACACCGGTGTCGAGAAGTGCCATCACATCGAAGACTTCAACCGGCTTACCGGCCGCGGCTGACGGGAGCGTCACTCATGGGAAACACGTCCTTCCAGTACCAGGTCCGGGACAAGACCGGCAAAGTGGTCTCCGGCACGATCGAGGCCGAGTCGCAGGCTGCCGTTGCCCAGAAGCTCACCAGCATGGGCTACGCCACCGTGAGCATCTCCCAAGCCGGCGGCGGCATGAAGAAAGAGCTGAAGATCCCTGGCTTCGGGGACAAGGTGAAGCTCAAGGACCTGGCCGTGATGTCGCGCCAGTTCGCGACGATGATCAACTCGGGGCTCTCGCTGCTGCGCGCCCTCAACATCTTGTCGGAGCAGACTCCCAACAAGAAGCTCTCCGAGGTCTTGAGCCAGGTGCGCAACGACGTCGAGACCGGTAACCCGCTCTCGGCCTCGCTCGCTCAGCATCCGGCGATCTTCCCGCCGCTCATGATCAACATGGTGCGCGCCGGCGAGGTCGGCGGATTCCTGGACGGAGTTCTCCTGCAGATCGCCGAGAACTACGAGGCAGAGGTCAAGCTCAAGGGCAAGATCAAGAGCGCGATGACCTATCCGGTCGTCGTGTTCGTGATGGCGATCCTGGCCGTGACCGGGATGCTGCTCTTCATCGTGCCGGTCTTTGCCAAGATGTTCGAGGGGTTGGGCGCACCGCTGCCGCTACCCACTCGGATCCTGGTCGTCCTGAGTGAGATCGTGAAGGTGGGCTTCCCCTTCATGGTCGTGGGGCTCTTCGTCTTCATGTTCGTGTGGCGCAAGGTCAAGCACAAGCCACAGGTGGCGAACGTCATTGACCCCCTGAAGCTCAAGATGCCGGTCTTTGGTCCGCTCATGCAGAAGATCGCCCTGAGCCGCTTCACCCGAAACTTCGGCACGATGCTGCACGCCGGTGTTCCCATCCTGCAGAGCCTGGACATCGTGGCCGACACCTCCGGCAATGTGGTGGTCGCCAGAGCCGTGCGCGACGTGCAGGAGAGCGTGCGCAACGGTGAGTCGCTGACGGCGCCACTGTCGCAGCACTCGGTCTTCCCGCCCATGGTCGTGCAGATGATGTCGGTCGGCGAGGACACCGGGCAGATGGACGAGATGCTGCACAAGATCTCAGAGTTCTACGACCAAGAGGTGGAAGCCACCACCGAGGCGCTCACGTCGCTCATCGAGCCACTGATGATCGCGTTCCTCGGCGGCATCGTCGGGGCGATGATCATCGCCATGTACATGCCGATCTTCAAGGTGTTCGACCTGATCCAGGAGTAACACTTCTGCATCGGGCTAAAGACCGGCCCGGCGGAGGTCGAAGCACTATCTGTAAAGAGCCAACCGGCCAGAAAAGGCACACCTGCTGAGAGGCAGGGCCGCAAAGCCAGGGGACCCTCGTGGTCAGCCCAGCTACCTCGGCTGATTTCCCGGCGGACAACCTCCGTCTGAGAATCATCCAAGGGCGAGCGCCGCACGGCTCATCGGACAGTGTGAAAGGAACACAAAGATGCTCGCTCGCATCCGCAAGGCCCAGGAAGAGCACGAGGGTGGCTTCACCCTCATCGAGCTCCTGGTCGTCATCATCATCATCGGCATTCTTGCCGCCATCGCAATTCCGGTCTTCCTGAACCAGCGCGCCAAGGCGACGGAGTCCGGCATGAAGTCTGACCTCCGTACCGTGGCCAACGAGGTGGAGACCTACTTCACCGATGACCAGGACTACCCGACTGCTGCCCAGGTCACGCAGGCCGGAGAGACTGTCACGGTTGGCGCCAACACGGTCTCGCTGTCGGACCCGGACACCACTGTCAGCTACACCGACAACGGTCAGTCCTACTGCATCGAGGCAACCAACACGAAGGTCTCGAACGACTGGACCTACGACAGCGCCAACGGCGGTCTCGCGGTCGGTGCACTCTGCTAACGAAGAGTGCGGCCTAGCACGTGGCCATCGCAAAGGCCCGGGTCGGAACACCGACCCGGGTCTTTGCCGTCAACTCAAAGAGAGGAGGGGGAGATGCCTCGTTTTCGACGGCGCTGGATAGATCGCACGGCGCACGAGGAGTGGGACGAAGGCTTCACATTGATCGAGCTGCTGGTCGTCATCATCATCATCGGCATTCTGGCCGCAATTGCAGTTCCGATCTTTCTCAGCCAGCGCTCGCAGGCCACCGACGCTTCGATCAAGGGCGACCTGCGCCTCATGGCGGAGTTCCAGGAGACCTACTTCACGACGTACTTCACCTACGGAACGAAGAACGAACTGAGCGCTGACGGCTCAGATGTCCGAGCGTCGCCGACGGTCACGGTGACCATCGAGTCGTACGACAACTTGGGGTACTGCCTCAAGGGCGAGAGCACCCAGAGCAATCAGACCTGGTACTACGACAGCCAGGCCGGCGGCTTGCTGGACAAGGGAAGTGCCGGTTGTCCGACATCGACCGGTGGCGCCTACGGCGGGTTCGTGCAAGGCAACTGACCCGAACGAGTGAATGAGGGGCCGATCCTGCGGGGTCGGCCCCTCATCTGCTCAAGGCGGCTTGTTGGGCGGTCGATGTGGCGACATGGGCGAGGACCAGAGGAGTATTCGGTGACGGGCACATTGCGTTCCATCTTGCGCCGACGCCATGAGGCGGACGGCTTCACGCTGATCGAGCTCATCGTTGCGCTCACCATCGCTACGGTCATCTTCTCGGCCATGGCGGCCGCTGGGCTCGCCGGCGTGAAAGCTTCGGTCGTTGCCCGGCAGAACCAGCAGTCCGTCGATGTCCTCAACCGGATGGTGGAGCAGGCGCGCGGAGTCAGCTACGCCAGTGTGGCAATGGTCACCTCTGACCTGTCCGTGAATGACACCGCCATCACAGGATCGCCGAAGAAGTACACCGTTCCGAACGGAATCGGCGCTGAGAACGTGTGGGCCGAGGCCACCGGTTCGGTCAACCCGCACGTCACGTCCGAGACGAGCCCCGATGGCATCATCTACACCACGCGTACCTACGTGACCGTCCCAGCCGGCACGGCGTTCGACAACACTGGTCAGCCCTACCAGAAGCGCCTGACCGTGGTCGCCGCATGGACCTCGTACGGCTCGACGCACGAGCGGACGATCTCGACGATCCTCACTGACACCGCTCGAGGGCTCCCGCTCCCGAGATACAGCGTGACACCGACTTCACCAACAGCCGTCGCGCAAGCGCCGAGCTCAACCCTCACCTGGGGCTTTCAGGTGATCAACCGCGGGGCACGCGACACGTTCAATGTCAGTGCCTCTGTGGGGACCTGGACCTACTACGAAGACACCGACTGCGACGGTGCCCGTGATCCAGGAGAGAACACGACGCTGGCGAACACCGACTCCGCGCTCGGCGACACCCGTCCCGACACCGGGAAGGTTGAGCCGAACAACAACCCGCCCTACTGCGTGGTCGCCCAGCGGCCTGTTCCTGCTGCCGAGCTGGGCGTGTCGTCCGTCACTTTCGATCTCCAGTCATCGGCCCAGCCCTCTGCCGACGGCGCTCTTGTGGCGGTCGGACCGTTCACCGTGACCGTGACCACCGGATCCACCGGAGGAACCGCCACGCCGACGCCCACCGGTACTGCGGTGCCGCCCAGCACGGTGTGCGCCCCCACCCCCGCTGGGGCGGGGACGCCATTCGGTTTCCGGAACGGGACAACGGCCACCAACGGAGACACCACCAGTCAGCTGGTCAACTCGATGTCCGAGAACACCTGCTTCAACCAGCCCGCGAGTGCCAACTACTCGACCGAGGCCGGCGCCGGTACCGGACGCTCGCTCACGACGGGTGGAAACGCCACCACCAGCACCGCAGCCCAACGCGCCGAGTGGCGCTGGGCGCCGGCGTCGACCAAGACAGTTGCTGCTGGAACGGCCACGATCAGCGTGATGGTGTCGTGCCCCGCGGTCGGGGCGAGTGTCACGCTGAACGGAGCGATTGGCAGCTTCCACGAGAAGGGCGCCGGAACGTGGGCCCAGAAGGGCACCGGATCTGCGGTCGTCAGCTGTGCAACGGCCAACACGTGGACGCGGGTCACTGTCCCCATGACGGTGGCCAGTGCATTCGACGTCACCAACAAGCTGCAGGGTGTCCCCGTCAACATCTCCGCCCGGCTGTGGGTGACCGGTGGAACACCGGGTCAGAAGATCCGGCTCGACTACGAGCAGGACCCCTCGAAGTCCTTCCTCTATGCGAGCGTGAGCTGACGTGCGACTCCTGATTTCGCGAGCCCGTAGCGACGAAGGCATGACCCTCGTCGAGCTCATCGTGGCCATGGTGCTCATCAGCGTCCTGGGCGCCATCGTGTCGGCGGCGGTTCTGATGAGCCACAAGCAGGTACGTATCGCCGACGACGAGGCGACGGGACTCTCCGACACCCGAGTCGTCGTCGAACGTCTGGGCCGTGACATCCGGGTCTCCCGAGGCGTTGACACGGGGGCAACAGACTCGACCCTCGTTCTGTGGATCGACTACAACTCCGACTATGTTCGCGATGCCTCGTCGCAAGCCGAGGAGATCATCACCTGGTCGGTCGTCGACCAAGGGACGGGTCAGTTCAACACCTTGCGCTCGACTGCCGGCGGGCAGGTGCAGCTGCAAGCCCGCACCCTGGTGAGCGACCTGGCGTTCTGCTACCTGGCGGCGCCGAGCGATGACCCCGCAGACTGTCTGCCGACACCCCTGTCCGCCACCGACGCGGTCAACACGCGTCTTGTGCGAGTGACCCTGCAGTACGACTCAGCGCTCGGGTACGGCAGTGACGACCGCACCAACACCTTCACCGAACGCATCCGGAATGTGAGCTGACATGGGAACCCTGAGGCGCTCTGTGACTCTTACTCGGCTTGTCAAGCAAGACGACGGCATCGGGCTGATCCTGGTGATTGGCATCAGCGCCATGATGGCGATCTTGCTGGCCGTCATCACTGCCACGGCGATCCGGTCACTCGGTAGCAGTAGCGATCACGTCAACTTCGAACAGTCGCTGGCTGCGGCCGAGTCCGGCGTCGACAGCGAGCTCAGCTACATCCAGTCGGCCCGGAACCAGGTGCCGAGCGTGAACTACGAGTCGCCGGTGTCGTGTCGACCCGCCACGCCGGCGGCGAGCGTCTTCGCCAGCGAAGCCACTGAGAAGGCCTGGGCCCGGAGCGCGCTCAATGCGCTGCCCAGCAGCTGCACCAAGTCGAACGCCCAGGGTGAGTACGTCTCCTTCAAGCTGCCCGGGCGCCAGGTCGTCTACTCGCTGGGCTGGTCGCCCGAACGCGGTGCGCCGAATGCCAAGGAGCGGCTGCTGAAGGTGGAGTACATCTTTGCGCCCTACCGTCCGGGTAAGGCACTTCTGACCGGCGGCGATGTGGACTTCAGCGGAAGCGTTGCCATCAATGCGCTCGCCGGCCTGCCAGCTGATGTGCACACCAATGCCAATGCGACCGGTATCAACAACAGCCTGAACGTGTCAGGGTCCATCACAGCCACCGGCACGGTGAACGCCTGTAGCAGCAACGTCGTCGGCGGGTGCGAAGCAGGCAAGCCGAAGGAGCGCGTCCCGGTGGCCAACCCGCGGGCGGTCTACACCGAGTACGCCATGTCCTATGAAGCGAATGCTCAGTGGTACGACCTGTGCAACGACGGAACCGTGCGGTCTCCGTCGGCGAGTGGCCCGTGCACTGGTACGCAGATCTCGACGTCTCCGTACCGCGGTTGGTACTGGACCGCCGGCAACGCCTCGACTCCCGGCAACTGGCAGCTGCGGTATACGGGTACCAGCTACCCGGGCGTCTACTACGTCTACGGCGCAAACGCAGTTCTTGACACCAATGGCAACCCCAGCGCCGTGCAGACGATCTCGGTGATCGCTGAGGCGACGGTACCGAGCGGGTACACCAACGCCGCCACGTGCAACAAGTATGGCGGGAACATCACCTGGAAGAAGTACGACATCCAGAACTACCTTCGTGGAGTGCTCTTCATCGCTCAAGGATCGCTTGACGGAAACGCCAACTCCAGCGCGCAGGCGGGCTTGATGATGGCCGGAGACAAGATCGACCTCCAGACGTCGAGCGCCACGGTGCAGGGCTCGCTCATCGCGAACAACACGTGCGCGGCTGCTGGCCCCAACTCCGTGCAGGGAATGGAGATCACGTACGACCAGTCCGTCGAGGCACCGGTCTACAGCGTGGTCAACACGACGCTCTGGCTCGAGTACACCGGCTGACGGCGCGTCGCGCGAACCCTTTGGCTCGCTAGCCGTTAGATACTCACGTGGACACGTACTTCGCCGTCTTGCTCGGAATCGTCGGACTGCTCGTTGGCTCGTTTCTCAACGTCGTCATCGCCCGTGTTCCGGCCGGCGAGTCGGTGGTGCACCCACGGTCTCGGTGCCCTCGCTGCGGCGCCGAGATCGGGGCGCGTGACAACATCCCCGTCCTGTCCTGGCTCCTGCTGCGCGGCCGATGCCGCAACTGCGCTGAGCCGATCAGCATCCGTTACCCGGTGGTGGAGCTGGCCCACGCGGCGCTCTGGGTGGTCATGCTGTGGCGCTTCGGGTGGTCGTGGGAGCTTCCTGCCTACCTCTACTTCGCCTCCGTGGGCCTGGCCCTGGCCGTCATCGATCTCGACACCAAGCGTCTGCCGAATCCGCTCACTCTGCCGAGCTATGTCGTGATCGGTGCGCTGCTGCTCTTGCCGGCGGTCGCCGATGGCCAGTGGGCTGCCTATCTCACGGCGTGGCTGGGGGCACTGGCTCTCTTCGGCTTCTACTTCCTGCTCGCGGTGGTCTATCCCTCCGGCATGGGCTTCGGCGACGTGAAGCTTGCCGGCGTTCTGGGGCTCGTTCTGGGCTGGTTGGGCTGGAGCATCCTTCTTGTGGGTGGTTTCCTCGGCTTCCTCCTCGGTGCTGTCGTGGGTGGCGCGCTGATGGCCGTTCGAAAGGCGGGCCGCAAGAGCAAGATCCCCTTCGGGCCGTTCATGCTCGCCGGCGCCCTGCTCGCGATCCTGTGGGGCGGTCAGGTTTGGGACGCCTACCTCGACACCCTCACCTGATCGGATCAGCCTTTCGCAAGGTTGAGGACACGAATTCTGCGATAGCGCTCAAGCCAAGCCCCGAAGGCGCCGATCTTCCCGCTGACATAGTCCGAAAGGACTCAGCCATCTGGCGGAACATCGCCGTCGGCCTGAAGGGGAGAGACGTGGCAGCACGCACCGCCATCGGCCTTGACATCGGCACGTCCGGTGTCAGGGCAGCTGAGTTGGCCTTCGGTAAGTCGGGGATCACCCTCGAGAAATTTGGGCAGGTGGCCCTCCCTGAGGGAGCCGTTCGCGACGGAGAGGTCGTGCAACCCGGCGCGGTGGCCGAGGCCATCAGGCAGCTGTGGGCCCACACGAAGTTCAGTGGCAAGGACGTCATCGTGGGCGTCGCGAACCAGAAGGTGATCGTTCGACAGGTCGACCTACCCTGGCAGCCACTCGACGAGCTCAAGGAGTCCCTGCCCTTCGCCGTGCAGGACACGATCCCGATGGCCGTGGACCAGGCACTGCTCGACTACTACCCGTTGGAAGAGCTCACCACCGAAGACGGCACGCGCACCTATCGAGGTCTTCTCGTCGCGGCGCAGCGTGACATGGTCGAGGCTCAGCTCAACGCGGTGACGGACGCAGGTCTGAATCCCGTCATGGTTGACCTCACCGCGTTCGCGGTGCTGCGTTCGCTGGCTGACAGTGACGACCTCGGTATGGGCGGCACCATGGAAGCCCTGATCGACGTCGGGGCGCGCGTCACCAACATCGTGATCCACGAGGGTGGTGTCCCGCGTTTCGTCCGCATCCTGCTGATGGGGGGCGCCGACGTCACCGACGCCCTCGCCGAACGCACCGGCTCCGAGCAGACCGAGGCCGAGTCACTCAAGCACGAGATGGGCATGTCGACCGACCAAGGCGACCCGAAGGCGCAAGCAGCGGGTCGGGTCATGGAGGCGGCAGGACAAGCCTTCATCGACCAGGTTCGCGGTTCGCTCGACTACTACACCGCTTCACCCGGAGCACGCCCGATCGAACGGATCGTGGTGACTGGCGGCGGCTCTCGCCTCGCCGGCTTGTCAGAGCGTCTCTTCAACTCGACCCGAGTCGAGGTCGAGCGCGGGAGTGCCTTCGGGGAACTGGCGATCGGAAAGACCGGTCTCAGCCCGGAACAGATGGAGTTCGTTGAGCCCCTCGCCGCAGTGCCGGTGGGCCTCGCGCTGGGAGGCGCCTCATGACCACGCTGACTCCGACCCGCCTGGCAGCGATGCCACGGGTCAACCTGCTACCACCTGAGATCGCCGAGGCTGCCCAGCTGAAGCGTCTCAAGGTGATGCTCGGGGCACTGCTGCTCGCAGCGATGGCCATCGTCGTCCTCATCTACCTCGTGGTGAGCAGCCAGATCGGTGGGGCCGAGGACGACCTTGCTACCGCTGAGGCAACCGGTGCGCAGTTGCAGGCGGATGTCGCCACCTACGCGGAGGTACCCAAGGTCCTTCTCGAGGTGGACACCGCACAGGCAAATCTTGCGACTGCGATGACGCCCGAAGTTCGCTGGTCCTTCTTCCTCAACGATCTGAGCCTGACAATCCCGAAGAGCACGCGTCTGGGAACGATGACGGCAGTGAACGATGCCGCTGCGACCCAGCTGACGGGAGCCGTTGCTGGAGTGGAAGGCGCAGCCACCCCGCTGGGTGAGGCATCAATGGGTTCGATCACCTTCACGGGGAAGTCGACTGACTTCAACGCAGTCGCTGCTTGGCTGCAGTCGCTGGCAAAGCAGAAGGGCTACCTGGAGCCGACTGTCCAAACAGTCGTCAAGGAGGAGGCCGACACTGCCGGCACCTTCTACAGCGTCGAGTCCTCGACACAACTGAGCCTCGAAGCGGCCTCCGGCCGGTTCGTGACGATCGCGAACGGTGAGTGACATGACAGAGACCCGGAAGTGGACGCTCGGCGCCGCGCTACTGGCGGTGGTCATCATGGTCGCGGGCTGGTTCCTGCTCATCGCTCCGCAGCGCGCAGAAGTGGCCGATCTGGAGCTTCAGACCACCTCCCAGGTGGACACGAACAGCCGGCTCGAGACCGAGCTTGCGCTGCTGAAGGAGCAGAACAAGGACCTTCCGGAGAAGCAGGCCGAGCTGGCCGAGCTCCGGACGGCGATCCCGGAAGCCCCAGATCTGCCTTCCTACATCCGTGAGATGCAGGACATCGGGCGTCAGTCCGGCGTCTCCTTCACCTCGCTGACGCCAGCGGCTCCGGTCGAACTGGGCGGTGCGGGCGCCGAAGGCGCACTCACGCCTGGGCAGCTGTCTGCGGTGAACATCGACATGATCATCGTCGGTTCGTACTTCGAGATCACCAAGTTCATGAACGAACTCGAGACATCGCCGCGCTACACGTTGGTGAGCGGGTACACGATCGTTGAGGACGATGCCGAAGGCGAGCAGTCGTCCGGTGGTTCACCCGTGCTCAATGCCACCGTCAACGCCCGGATCTACCTGGTGCCGACCGTTCCTGAGGTCACTGACACCACAGCTGCCGGCACCGATTCGACCACCACTAGCCCAGCGCCAGCCCCGTAGGAGACGGTCATGTCAGACACAATCTCACCAGCGAGCCCCGTCATCGACGACGGCTCCACCGGCGGTGCCGGGCAGAAGCGACTGCTTCTGGTCGTGGGCGGAGCGGCGCTCCTCCTCGTCCTGGGTCTCGGCGCCTACTTCCTCTTCCTGTCCGGAGGTGAAGAGGAAGATCTTGGGCCAGTGCCCAGTGCTGCCGGTGCCCAGCCAACAGAGGACCCGGTCAAGAAGAACAAGGGTACGAAGAAAGACAAGGCCCCGAAGAACGTGAATGCAAACTTCACGGTCGGTCGCGACCCGTTCGTGCCACTGGCCGTCGAGAAGGTCTCGGTGCCCGATGAACCGGCGGCCGACACAACGACCACCAACACATCCAGCAACACGACCAAGACCGGCGGTGGGGGTACCTCCACCGCACCGGCCACGACGCCGGCGCCGGCGCCGACCAGCACGCCCAGCCCGGCGCCCACTGAGGATGCGGTGACCTCGTACAAGGTCACATTGCGTTCAGTCGACTTCGCCAAGGACACCGCTCTGATCGAGGTCAACGGAAAGCGCTACGTGGTCAAGGTCAAGGACCTGTTCACCAACAGCAAGACCGGACCGTTCAAGTTGACCCGCGTCGGCGAGCTGCCTTCGGGCAAGGACACCGCAACGGTGGTCTTCGGATCGGACGCTCCGGTGGAGCTGGTGGCCAAGGACACGGTGGTCTTCAAGCTCTAGCCACCCACCACCACATGGAGCCGGGCCCCCACGATCGCGTGGGGGCCCGGCTCCATGTGGTCCCCGTTCCTGTAGGACCGCGCAGGGTCTGGGAGACTGTCGGCCATGTTGCGTTGGTTGACTGCCGGTGAGTCGCACGGCCCTCTGCTGGTGGCCATTGCCGAGGGGTTCCCGGCGGGCGTTGCTGTCACCACGGCCGACATCGACACCGAGCTGGCACGGCGGCGCCTTGGACACGGCCGAGGCGCTCGGATGAAGTTCGAGCAGGATGCCGTGCGGATTGTCGCGGGCGTCCGCCACGGGCTGACCATGGGTGGGCCGGTGGCGATCGAGGTCGGCAACAGCGAATGGCCGAAGTGGGAGACCGTGATGGCGGCCGACCCGGTGGACCCCGATGTGCTTGCTGCGCAGGCCCGCAATGCCCCCCTGACCCGTCCGCGCCCTGGACACGCAGATCTTGTCGGCATCCAGAAGTACGACCTCGACGACGCCCGCCCTGTTCTCGAGCGTGCCAGCGCCCGCGAGACGGCCGCGCGGGTGGCGCTCGGCACCGTGGCGCAGGCCTTTCTCCGTCAGTCGGTCGGGGCTGAGGTCGTCAGCCATGTGGTGTCGATCGGCGCAGCCCGGCTTGCGTCGGGTCTCGTCCCCACCCCTGACCAGCGCGCCGCCATCGATGCCGACGACGTCCGCTGCAGCGACCCAGTGGCCGGTGCGGCCATGATCGACGAGATCGAGGACGCACGAAAGGCGGGCGACACCCTCGGGGGAGTGGTCGAGGTGGTCGTCCATGGGCTGCCGCCAGGTCTGGGCAGCCACGTGCACTGGGACCGGCGCATCGATGCTCAGCTCGCCGCAGGCCTGATGGGCATCCAGGCCATCAAGGGAGTCGAGGTCGGTGACGGTTTCGATGTCGCCACCCGGCGCGGATCGCTCGCACACGACGAGATCGTTCCCACCGAGGCCGGAGTGCGTCGAGTCACTGGGCACTCCGGTGGCACCGAAGGCGGTATGACGACGGGCGAGGTGCTCCGTGTGCGAGCGGCGATGAAGCCGATCTCGACCGTTCCCCGGGCCCTCGACACCGTCGACGTCACCACCGGTGAGGCGGCGAAGGCGATCAACCAACGGTCTGACGTGTGCGCGGTTCCAGCCGCTGCCGTCGTGGCCGAGGCCATGGTGGCTCTGGTGCTGTCCAACGCCGTTCTCGAGAAGTTCGGTGGCGACAGTGTCGGCGAGACGGCTCGGAATGTGGCCGCCTACCGCGATCACCTGCGCATCCGATGACGAGCTCGTCGATCGGTACCCGGCCCCGTGTCGTGCTCGTCGGCGCGCCCGGCTCCGGCAAGTCAACCGTGGGTCGCACGCTCGCGGCCCGTTGGCAGGTGGGTTTTCGAGACACCGACCACGACATCGAGGCGTCGACCGGACGGACGATCTCCGATCTCTTCATCGAGCAAGGTGAGGAGCACTTCCGAGCTCTTGAGCGCGCCGCGGTCGCCGCCGCACTCGACGAGCACGAGGGCGTCCTTTCGGTGGGCGCCGGCGCAATCCTCAGCGCAGAGGTCCGGAGTCAGCTGCAGGGCCACCGGGTGGTCCACCTTCAGGTAGGCCTGGCCGCTGCCATGCAGCGACTGGAGATGAACCGATCGCGACCGCTTCTGGTCGGCAACGTTCGTGGCCGGTGGCAGCAGCTTGCCGAAGCGCGGCAGCCCCTGTACGCCGAAGTCGCCACTGCATCGGTGGTCACCGACGGCCGGAGCCCGGCCCAGGTGGCCGACGCGATCGTGGCGCTCCTCGGCGACGAGGTCACGTCATGAGCATCGAGACGCAGACGATCACGGTGGGCGGAAGTGCGCCGTATCCCGTGGTCGTCGGAGAGCACCTGCTCGGCGAGCTCAGCGAGATGCTCCCTGCTGGGGTCCAGCGGGTGGCCGTGGTGGCACCCCGTGCTCTCGCCGAGACAGGAGAGGCAATTCGCGTCGATCTCGAGGTCCAGGGACTCACCGCCATCCTCATCGAGGTGCCGGACGCCGAAGAAGCCAAGAGTGCCGAGGTGGCGGCGTTCTGCTGGTCGGTCCTCGGCCAGAGCGGCTTCACGCGCACTGATGCGGTGGTGGCGGTGGGCGGCGGCGCCACGACCGACCTCGGCGGCTTCGTCGCAGCCACGTGGCTGCGTGGAGTGGCGGTGATCCATGTGCCCACGACCCTGCTGGGCATGGTCGACGCAGCCGTGGGTGGGAAGTCGGGCATCAACACCGCCGAGGGCAAGAACCTGGTCGGTGCGTTTCATCCGCCCGTCGGCGTGCTCTGCGACCTGACGGCCCTGCGAACGCTTCCTGAGAACGAGTACCGGGCGGGGCTCGCCGAGGTCGTCAAAGTCGGGTTCACGCACGACCCTGTCATTCTCGACATCATCGAGGCCGACCCGACGGCGGCAGCCAGAGCAGACGGTGGTGTGACCGCAGAGCTGGTGACGCGCTCGGTGGCTGTCAAGGCGGCCGTCGTCTCCGCTGACCTCCGAGAGGCAGGGGAGCGCGAGTTCCTGAACTACGGGCACACGCTCGGTCACGCCATCGAGAAGAACGAGCGCTACCAGTGGCGACACGGAGCGGCCGTCTCGGTGGGGTTGGTCTTCGCCGCGGAGCTGGGCAGACTCGCCGGCCGCACTGACGCCGAGCTGGCCCAACGCCATCGCACGATTCTGACCAGTCTCGGGTTGCCGACCAGGTATCGGGCCGACCTGTGGGGTCGACTGTACGAGACCATGCAGGTCGACAAGAAGACGCGAGGCAGCCTGCTTCGCTTCATCGTTCTCGACGGCCTGGGCCGACCGGGACGGCTGGAAGGCCCCGACCCGGCCCTCCTGGCGGCCGCGTACGCCGAGATCTCAGGTGAGGAGTAGTGGTGGCCAACCGCACTGTGCTGGTTCTGAACGGGCCGAACCTCGGCATGCTTGGCTCCCGCGAGCCCGAGGTCTATGGCTCTGCCAGCTTCGACGACCTGGAACGCGCGTGCCGTGAAGCCGGCGACTCACTCGGGCTTGCGGTCGTCGTCCGGCAGACCGACGACGAGGCGCAGCTGGTCGCGTGGCTCCACGAAGCGGCTCGAGAGTCGGTCCCGGTCCTCCTCAACCCGGCAGCCTTCACGCACTACTCCTACGCGCTGCGAGACGCCGTGGCGATGCGCACAGCTCCCTTGATCGAGGTCCACCTCACCAACCCGGCAGCGCGCGATGACTTCCGCCGCCAGTCCGTGGTGGCAGAAGTGGCCAGCGGGACCGTCGCAGGTTTCGGGCTGGCGTCGTACCTGCTGGCGCTACAGGCCATCGCCCACGAGCCCACCTAGACAGCTGGCCCAGAGGTGATCCAAGGCGGGCCGTCGGGTTGAATGCGCCTAGTCGGTCGCTGCAGCGCGCCGAGTTCTTGCCGAAAGGAGACCGATGTCGTCTGAGCACGAGAGTCGCCGGCTGCGGTTGGCCGGTGCCTTGGCGACGGCCGACCTCGACACGGCCTTGGTGACGGACCTGGTCAACATCCGCCACCTCACCGGTTTCACCGGCTCGTCGGCAGTCCTGGCCGTGAGCCGCGACGGCTCAGCCGAGATGGCCACTGACAGCCGCTATGCCCTGCAGGTGCGCGAGGAGTGTGCTGATGTGCCAGCGCACATCACCCGTGGCGGGCTCGGGTTCCTCGCCGATCGCATGGTCGCAGGCGGCGCAAACGCCGCCGGTTTTGAGGACCTGTCGCTTTCGGTCGCCAGCTGGCGTGCTCTTCCTGCGGGGCTCGACTGGCGACCGCTGGGGCCGATGGTGACTCACCTACGGATGACGAAGGACGCCTCCGAGCTCGACCTGCTGCGCGCCGCCTGTGGGGCGAGTGACGCCGCTCTGGCTGTTGTCCTGCCCCGCATTCGCCCAGGGGTGACCGAGCGCGAGGTGGCCAGATGGCTCGACGACGCACTTCGTGACCGGTCCGAGGGCCCAGGGTTCGACACGATCGTTGCTGCCGGCAGCAACGGGGCCATTCCCCACCACCAGCCGACCGACCAACCGCTCGTCGACGGTGACCTGGTGACCATGGACTTCGGGGCGAGGGTGGGTGGCTACCACGCGGACATGACACGCACGGTGTCGCTCGGGCGCGCCGCCGACTGGCAGCGCGAGATCTACGAGGTGGTCCGAGCCGCGCAGTCGAAAGGCGTGGCGGCGCTGGCACCCGGGCTTGCGGCGTCCGAGGTCGATGCGGTGTCTCGGGCAGTGATCGTCGAGGCCGGGTACGGCGACTACTTCGGCCACGGACTAGGGCATGGCGTCGGTCTGCAGATCCATGAGGCGCCGTTCCTGGGGGCGACCTCTGCCGATAAACTCAGCGCGTCCGTGCCGGTCACCGTCGAGCCAGGGGTCTATCTCCCCGAGCGAGGTGGGGTGCGGATCGAGGACACCGTCGTCGTGCATGCCGACCACGTCGAGTGCCTCACCACCACGACCCGCGACCTGTTGGTCGTCGGCTGAGCCGGGCTCAGCTGCACTCAGCGAGGAGAAGAACCCACTGTGGCCACCACCAACGATCTGAAGAACGGCCTCGTGCTGAACATCGACGGCGGGCTCTGGACGGTCGTGGAGTTCCAGCACGTGAAGCCGGGCAAGGGTGGCGCATTCGTGCGGACCAAGCTGAAGAACGTGCTGTCGGGAAAGGTGGTCGACAAGACGTTCAACGCCGGCCTCAAGGTCGAGACGGCCAGCGTGGACAAGCGTGAGATGCAGTATCTGTACCAAGACGGCGAAGACTTCGTGTTCATGGACACCTCCTCCTACGACCAGATGCAGGTTCCCGGCCCCACGGTGGGGGACGCCGCGCACTTCCTGCTGGAGGGTCAGAACGCCACGGTTGCGGTCCACGCGGGAAACCCGCTCTACGTCGAGCTGCCGGCGTCGGTCGAGCTGGAGATCACGTACACCGAGCCCGGTCTGCAGGGGGACCGTTCGACCGGTGGCTCGAAGCCGGCAACGCTGGAGACCGGGTTCGAGGTGGCTGTTCCGCTGTTCATCACCCAGGGCGAGCGGATCCGCGTCGACACGCGTGACGGCAGCTACCTTGGTCGCGCCTGATCCATGGGAGCCCGACACAAAGCCCGCAAGCGCGCGCTCGACATCCTCTTCGAGGCCGACCAGCGTGGGCAGTCGATCGACGCCGTTCTCACCGACCGGGCAGTCCGCGGCGAGGGCATCGGCAACGCCTACACCGAAACCCTCGTCACAGGTGTGGTCGACCATCACGCCGAGATCGACGAGCTGATCGAGTCCAACGCCATCGACTGGACACTCGACCGCATGCCGGCGGTCGACCGGTCATTGCTGCGGTTGGCCACGTTCGAGCTGCGCTGGGGCGTCGACATCGCCCCAGCGATCGCCATTGACGAGGCCGTTGAGCTGGCCAAAGAGCTGTCGACCGATGAGTCGCCGACGTTCGTCAACGGGGTCCTCGGACGCATCGCCGCCGGCTGAGAGGCCGCTCGGAGGAGGCCCAGGCGCTCGTGCCCCGGGAGGGACTCGAACCCTCATGCCTTTCGGCAACGGATTTTGAATCCGCCGCGTCTGCCAATTCCGCCACCGGGGCTTCCGCCTGAATGGGCCAGCGCAGTCTACTGAGGGGCGCGGCGCCGCGGCCGGGGGGCACCGGGCCAGGAGGGGGCGAAACGGTCACCGGCGCGGCGCAAGGTCACGATGCCGCAACGACCCATGCCTCCAGGGCCCCTGGGGCTGCATTCGCCAGCCATGGCCAGTAGTTTTCGATCATCAACCGGTCATCTGGCCGGGCCCTGGGCCACGCGGCCCGATCGGCAAGGAGTAATGAATGATTCGAGCAAACGCCAGGTGGCGTCTGGTCGCCATCGTCGGAGCAGCGGGCCTTGTGCTCGCGGCCTGCGGCGGCGACGACGACACAACCACCACCGACACCGCCACGGACTCGGCGGCAACAGGAACGCCGCTGTACCTCGTGGACGGGAACATCGGGAACGGACCGCTGGGAGAGCTGCCGCCCGGAACGCTGGACGGTGTCAAGGGAACGCTCCCTGGTGCCGAGGCCAGCTCCGACTTCAAGGACCGGCTCAACGAGATCGACCCGAGCCTGAAGAAGATCGGCTACTCGTACGGACCGGAGTCATACGACGCTGCCATGGTCGTCATCTTGGCATCGATCGCGGCCAAGTCTGACGCCGGGCGCGACATCGCCGAGCAGATGCAGGACGTGTCGACCGGTGGCAACAAGTGCAGCACGTTCGACGACTGCAACAAGATGCTGGAGCAGGGCGACGACATCGACTACGACGGCCAGTCAGGCCCGATCGAGTTCGATGACTTCGGTGACCCGACGTCGGCCTTCGTCGGCATCTACCAGTACGACGCCGAGAACCGGTTCCCGGTCTGAACACCGACGGTTCGGCGCTGAACTTCGAGTCTGGACAGATCGACCCGACCGAGGGCAGCCCGGACCCGCTGACGTCGAAGGACAACCGCGGTGCCAGTGACGACCAGCTCAAGCTGGGCGGCTACCTGCCGTTGACCGGTTCGCTCGCCTCGCTCGGCCCGCCCGAGGTGGCCGGTGTCGAGCTGGCGGTCCAGGAGGCCAACGAGGGTGGTGGTGCACTCGGCAAGGACGTTCTGTGGTTCAACGGTGACTCCAGCGACTCGGCCAACTTCGACAAGGGCGTCCAGACGATCGACAAGCAGATCCAGCGCGGTGTCGACGCGATCATTGGTGCGGCATCGTCCAGTGTGAGCCTCAACACGCTCGAGCAGGTGACTGGCGCCGGGATCCTTCAGATCTCGCCGGCCAACACCTCACCCGACCTGACGAACTCGCAGGACTCCGGGCTGTACTTCCGTACCGCCCCGTCCGACGTGCTCCAGGGTCGTGTGCTGGGCAACCTGCTCAACGCCGACGGCGTCACGAACGTGGCGATCCTTTCACTGCAGGACGCCTACGGTGAAGGCCTGGCGGAGTACACCGCACTCTCGTTCTCCGAGGGTGGCGGCACGGTGCTCACCGAGCCGGACGCGATCTACTACGACCCGACGGCGAACAACTTCGCTGCCGAGGTCTCGAAGATCAAGGCACTGGACCCGGACGGCATCGTGCTGATCGGGTTCGACGAGTCGGCCAAGGTGGTCAGCGAGCTCGTCAAGCAAGGCATCGGTCCGAACAGCGAGTGACCGACTGCGCAGCAACAGAAGGGGCCCGGCCATTCGGCCGGGCCCCTTCTGTGTGTCATGGGTGAGGCAAGAGCCTGCCGAGTGCGCCGCCGGATGCTGCTGTGCGTCACCGCGAGCGCGATGCGCTCAGCGGGACTGTGACTCCGCGGCTCACGAGCCTGCCGCACTCGGCTGCTGGCGTCGCCTAGGCCTTGGCGAGAGTACCGAGGTAGAGCTGGATCACCTTCGGGTCGTTCAGAAGGTCAGCCCCGGTCCCCGTATGGGCGTTCGTGCCCTGGTCGAGCACATAGCCGCGGTCACAGATCTGCAGGCAGCGTCGCGCGTTCTGCTCGACCATGATGACGGTGACCCCTGCGGTGTTGATCTGCTTGGTCCGCACGAAGACTTCGTCCTGGAGCACGGGGGAGAGGCCGGCAGACGGCTCATCGAGCAGGATGACCGATGGGTCCATCATCAGCGCCCGACTCATGGCGACCATCTGCCGCTCACCACCTGACAGCGAGCCGGCTGGTTGCTTGCGACGGTCGGCCAGTGTGGGGAAGAGCGAGGCGACGAAGTCGAAGCGTTCGGCAAAGTTCTTGGGTGCCTGGTAGGCACCCATCTGCAGGTTCTCCTCGATGGTCAGGCTCGGGAAGACGTTGTTGTTCTGCGGCACGAATCCGACGCCCTGCGACACCAGACGGTTCGGCTTGAGGTTGGTGATGTCCTCTCCGTCGAGGATCACCTGACCTTCGTGGACGCGTACGAGTCCGAAGAGCGCTTTGAGCAGGGTGGACTTGCCGGCGCCGTTGGGTCCGATGATGCCGACCAGTTCTCCGCGGTTGGCGTAGAGGTCGCAGCCATTGAGGATGTTGACCCCTGGGAGGTAGCCGGCGACGAGGTTGTCCGCAATGACCAGAGCGTTCGGCATCGCCGCCAGGTGGGCGCTGCGATCAGGAATCGGGTGATCCCGGTCCTGTTCGAGCTCGACCTCAGCGCTGTGCACTTCGCTCAGGGGTGAGCCCGCCTGCGGGTTCGTCATGTCTGGGCACCGCCATCTGTGTCGAGGATCTCCGCGGGCGCTGCCAGCCCCTCTTCGTCGGCAATCTCCGCGAGGGACTGGTCGTGGTGGGCACCGAGGTATGCGTCGATGACCCGGGTGTCGGCCATCACCTCGTGAGGAGGTCCCTCGGCGATGATCTTGCCCTGGGCCATGACCACGACCCAGTCGGAGATGTCGCGCACCATGTCCATGTCGTGCTCCACGAAGAGGACGGTCATCCCGAGTTCGCGCAGGTCCTTGACGTGACCGAGCAGGGACTGGGTGAGCGCCGGGTTGACCCCGGCCATTGGCTCGTCGAGCATCACCAGCTCGGGGTTGACCATGAGCGATCGCGCCATCTCGAGCAGCTTGCGCTGTCCGCCGGAGAGCGAGCCGGCGAAGTCCTCACGCTTGGCATCCAGCTTGAACCGCCGGAGTAGGTCGTCTGCGCGCTCGGTGATCTCGCGTTCCTGGCCACTCCACAGAGCTCTGATGACACTGGGCAGCACTCGTTCGCCGCGCTGCCCGGTAGCGCCCAGCCGCATGTTCTCGATCACGGTGAGACGTGTCAACACCTTGGTCAGCTGGAAGGTACGCACCATTCCCATGCGGGCCACCTTGTAGGGGGGCACGCCCTGGATCGCCTTGCCGTTGTAGGTCCACTCACCTTCGTCGACCTTGTCGAACCCGGTCAGAAGGTTGAAGAACGTGGTCTTACCTGCACCGTTGGGGCCGATCAGCGCGGTGATGGCGCCCCGTTGCACCTCGACGTGCTCGACGTCGACGGCGGTGAGACCGCCGAAGCGGCGAACGACGTTGTCGGCGATCAGGATCGGGTCGGGCTTGGAGACGCCGGGCTCGCGCGGTAGGTCGGCAAGTGCGGCGACAGCAGCGTCTCGGCTGCTGTTCATCGACTGGTCAGCGAGCATCGAGCTGCAGCTCCTTTCGGTCGCCCAGGATTCCCTGTGGTCGGTAGATCATCAACAGCATCAAGCCCACCCCGACCATGACGAGCCGGATCTGAGCCGCCTGGGTGCTCGTGATGAAGGTGATCAAGCCGGTGTTCACGGCCTGGTCGAGGACCACGTCGACGAACTGGAAGAGGAAGGAGAAGATCAAGGCCCCCAAGATCGGGCCGAACACGCGGGCGGCACCACCGATGATGAGGACCACGTAGATCAGGAAGGTGAGGTTCGTCGCGTAGGCGTCAGGCGAGACCGCCGACTGGCCGAGCGCCAGCATGAATCCTGCGAACGCACCGCCGAGCCCACCGAGGATCAGTGCTTGCATCTTGTACCAGTAGACGTTCTTGCCGAGGCTGCGCACCGCATCCTCGTCCTCCCGGATGCCACGGAGAACCCGCCCGAAGGGGCTGCGCATGAGCAGGAACACCAGGAGGGTCCACAGCGCCACGAGCGACCATCCAACGATGATCACCCACCACGACTTCTCGTTGTACTTGAACGGACCGAAGTCGTAGGCCCCTGGAGCGATGGGGTTGAGCCTGTAGAAAGCATCGGAGAACTGCTGGAGACCGTCCGACCCTCCGAAGGTGTCCTTGAACGCCACCGAACGAAGCGTGAGGCGAAGGATCTCCGCGGCCGCGATCGTCACGATGGCCAGGTAGTCGGCCCGCAACCGCAGGGTCGGTATACCAAGGATGACAGCCAGCACGACAGTGGCGCCCATGCCGACGAGGATTCCGACCCAGAAGTTCAGCCCGAGGGTCGTCACCGTTGTCGCGAGGCCGTACCCGGCCACGGCGAGGAAGGCCGCCTGGCCGAAGTTGAGCAGGCCGGTGTAGCCGAACTGGATGTTCAGCCCGATGGCACCCAGGCAGAAGACGATTGCGCTGATGCCGATCGCGGCCGACAGCGATGTGGTGAAGATAAATCCCCAGTCCATCAGCGCCTCACCCCACCCTGCTTCGTCGTCCCAGGATGCCCTGGGGTCTCACCATCAGGACGATGATCATGACCAGCAATGCCCCGACATTCTTCAGCTCGGGGTTGATCCAGAGCGTCGAGAGCTGGATCAACATGCCGACCACCAAGCTGCCCACCAGTGCCCCGAAGGCCGTTCCCAGCCCGCCCAAGGTGACGGCGGCGAAGATGAGCAGGAGGGTCTGGGTGCCCATCAGGTACGAGACCTGCTGGGTCATGGCGAGCATGACACCGCCCAGGCCGGCCAGTGCTGCTCCGCTGATCCAGACCACCATGATGACGCGGTCCACATCGATTCCGGATGAGGAGGCCAGCGCGGGGTTGTCGGCCACGGCCCGGGTGGCCTTGCCCATGCGGGTCTTCAGCAGCGCAAGGCCGGCGATTGCCAGGATGGTCGCGGCGATGACCATCGAGATCATGTCTTTGGGGGTCAGGCTCACCGGCCCGAACTCGATGCCCGCTTGCGAGTCGTAGTCACCGTACGGGCGACTGGCCCCTCCGAAGATGATGAGGTAGGTGTTCGCCAGCGCCAGCGCGAATCCGATCGAGACGATCATCATCGCGATCAGGCCTGTGCCCCGTTTTCGGAGCGGTCGCCACAGACCACGCTCCTGAGCCCAGCCGAAGACACCTGCGGTGATCACTCCCAGGGTGGCCGCCCCGATCAGGTTGATCCCGAGGTTGACGTTGAAGAACCAGGTGGCGATGGCGCCGAACGTCATGATCTCGCCGTGTGCAAAGTTCGTCAGCCCGGTCGTGCCGTAGATCAGCGACAGGCCAACTGCCGCCAGTGCCAGGACCAGACCGAATCGCAGGCCTTCGACCGAGAGCTGTGCTGCCCTGTCCCACCGGGACTGGACATTGCGCTCCTTCTCACCGAGGCGGAAGTTGATGAACCTCGCAGACCCCAGGTCGGCGCTGGTGGCGATCGGGTTCACGGTAGGTGGCGTCGTGCCGTCGGGCAGGGTGTCCTCGTTGAGAAGCACCGAGTACTTGCCCGCTTCGGGCACCTCGACGGCCCAGACTCCGTCGGCGTCGGTCTCCGAGCTGCCCTCGAACCCGTTGTCGCCGTTGACGGTGATGACGACGCCCGCCACCGGTGCGCCAGCAAGGTCGCGCAGGGTGCCTTGGATGGATTCACCCTCAGCTTGGGCAGGCGTTGCGACGACGGCAACCGCTCCCAGAACTCCGAGAGTGGCGACGACCAGGGCAACGATGCGTGTGACCGACCAATGAACCACTCTCAGGACTCCCTCGCGTGGTACGGCTGACCGGTGGGGACACCGTGACGGGTGCTTAACGGTCGTTGGGGAGCATAGTCACGTCGACGGTCGCGGGTCACCCGTTATCGGTCACGAATCGAGAAAAGTTGTCAAGACGCCGACGAGCAGGGGGGCGAGTAGAAGTGCTGGTAGCAGGTCCGCAACGGGCAGCGATCTGATCCTGAGCAGGCGGATGCCGACACCGAGCAGCAGCACTCCGCCGGTCGCTGTCAAGGCGGCCACCTGTGCCTCGCCCAGCACCTCACCGGCAAAGATGCCAACTGCCGTGAGACCACCTTGAAAGACGAAGACGGTGATGGCCGAGGCCACCACCCCCCATCCCAGTGACGCGGCGAAGGCGAGTGCGGCGAAGCCGTCCAGTACCGACTTCAGCGCCAGCAGCTCGATGCCATCGCCCATGCCGTCCTCCAGTGAGCCGAGCACGGCAAGCGGCCCGACACAGAACACCAAGGACGCCGTCACATAGCCCTCGACGAACCGTCGGCGGTTCTCGGGAGCGTCACGGCGTCCGGCGAATCGGCGTTGGAGAGCGCTGCCGAGGCCCTCGAGTCTGGCCTCGAATCGAAGCGCGGCACCGATGACACCTCCGAGCACCACCGACCCGAGCACCACCAGAAGCGGCACTCCGTCTCCGACCGCGGCGCGAAGTGCGGGATCGAGAACGGCCGCGGCATTGAGGCCCCCGATCACCAGCGTGAAGAGGCCGAGTCCGTCGGTCACCACGTCGCGGACCCGGGTGGGCAGCTTGTCGCCGAGCAAGGTGCCGACCGTGCCACCGACGACGACAGCCAGGACGTTCAGCAGGGTGCCAAGACCAGGCACGTCGTCTCCCTTCGGCGGTGGCAAGCAGGTGAAGAGGTGGCCACGAAGAGCGAGGTCACGCTGCGGATACGCTGGATTTGGCGGCCACGGGGGAGCGTAGCCGCCGACCGAACCATGAGGGACGGTCAGCAGCAAGACGACCCGAGGAGCCCTGAAGGCTGACATGTCTGCGGTGACTGTGCGCACCCGCGAGGCGACCCATGACGATGTACTGGCCATCGGAGAGCTGTGGGACGAGCTGCGGCGTCACGGTGGACGCGTCGGTCCGTTCGGCCCGCCGGCGTCGGCAGTGGCGATCCGCGAACGTCTTGAGGCGCTGCGGCACGATCCTGCGCACCGTGTGGTGGTCGCCGAGATCGACGAGGTGGTCGTCGGCCTGGCGGTGCTGAGTCGCATGCCTCTGACGCCGATCAGCGACGTCGAGACCGTACAGATCTCGTTCATGCACGTGCGTGACGACCGTCGGCGTCGCGGGGTGGGGCGTGCCATCGTGTCAGCGGCTGCGGCTTTCGCCGCAGATGCCGCCGTTGACTACGTGTCGGTAGGTGTCTTCCCCGGCTGCGCGAGAGAGCAACAGGTTCTTCGCCCGGCTGGGCTTCAGCCCATTGGTCATGCGGCGCGCGATCGCCACGTCGGCGCTCAAGAAACGGCTCGCGGGTGAGCTCGGGCGTGCCGAACGACGACGCCGGCTTCGCCCCTACTGAGGCAGGATCAGGCAGGTCACCCGGGCCGTGCAGGTCAGCATGGCGTCCTCGTCCCGCAGCTCGACGAGCCACGTCGCCAATCGGCGACCCTGGTGCTGAGGAACGGCCCGTCCTGTGACGACCCCGGATCGGGCGCTGCGATGGTGGCTGGCGTTGACCTCGATCCCCACCACGGTCTTCTCAGGCCCGGCACTGAGGGCTGACCCGATCGAGGCGAGACTCTCGGCGAGCACCACTGAGGCACCGCCATGCAGTGCCCCGAATGGCTGCTGGTTCCCCTCGACCGGGATGGTCCCGCACACCTCGTCCGGTCGCACCTGGGTGATCTCGATCCCGAGGCGTTCATGAATCGGCACCGGTGGCAGGTCAGCGTTCACGCGCTCACCCTACGATCGCGGTATGGCTCCTGCGCGGTCGCTCCTGCTGCTCGATG
This sequence comes from uncultured Actinomycetota bacterium, assembly GCA_963824605.1. Classification (GTDB taxonomy): domain Bacteria; phylum Actinomycetota; class Actinomycetes; order JAHEKZ01; family JAHEKZ01; genus JAHEKZ01. The sequence continues at coordinate 81,734 of CAWGPZ010000005.1, forward strand.
GTCACTCGCTGGCCTACCGAGCCTTCTACGCATTGCCGGTCGAGAACTTCTCGACCGCCACGGGTCAGCCCACGAACGCCGTCTACGGATTCACCTCGATGCTGATCAACGCCCTGCGGGACGAGCAACCAACGCACCTTGCGGTGACGTTCGACGTCTCTCGCACCACTTTCCGGAGTGACCGGTACCCCGAGTACAAGGCGAACCGCAGCAAGACCCCTGACGAGTTCAAGGGCCAGGTGAGCCTGATCAAGGAAGTCCTCGAGGCGCTCCGCGTGCCTGTGCTCGAGGTCGAAGGCTTCGAGGCCGACGACGTCATCGCCACCATCAGCACCCAGGCGGCGCAGGGGGGCTTCGACGTCTCGGTCATCACCGGAGACCGTGATGCTTTTCAGCTGGTCTCAGACCGTGTGACGGTTCTCTACCCGCGCAAGGGGGTATCCGACCTTGCCCGCATGACGCCGGCGGCAGTTGCGGAGAAGTACGGGCTGACCCCTTCGCAGTACCCGGACTTCGCCGCGCTGCGTGGCGACCCGAGTGACAACCTTCCTGGCATCCCAGGGGTCGGTGAGAAGACAGCGACCAAGTGGATCCGTGAGTACGGGTCGTTCGATGAGCTGGTGGCGCGTGCTGACGAGGTGCGCGGCAAGGTCGGTGACTCGTTGCGCGCGAACCTGGCCCAGGTCATCACGAACCGACAGCTCACAGAGCTGGTCAAGGACGTGCCCCTCGACCGGGTGCCGGACGACCTTGTCCGCGTGGACTGGGATCGCGAGCGGGTCCACGAGGTGTTCGACGCACTCGAGTTCCGCATCCTGCGCGACCGCCTGGCACAGACGCTGCAGAACTCCGATGAGCCGGTCGACGCTCCTCTGGTTCTCGAGGTTCAGTCCCTGGCTTCCGACCAGGTGTCGCAGTGGCTCAGCGAGCACGCAAGTGGGCGGGTCGGGTTGGCAGTCAGTGGTACGTGGGGCTCGGGCACCGGCGCCATCGACGCCATGGGTCTTGCCTCGTCCGACGGCGCGGTGGCGATGGTGGTCATGGCGTCGCTCGGCAAGCCGGCAGAACAGGCGCTCGGTGAGTGGCTGGCGAACGGCGAGATCGTCCTGCATGACGCCAACGGGCCCAGCCTTGCGCTCGCGTCGATGGGCCTGCCGATGGCAGATCCCGTTTTCGACACGGCCCTCGCCGCTTACCTGCTGCGCCCCGACCAGCGCAGCTATGACCTCGCCGACCTCAGCATTCGGTGGCTCAATCGCGACCTGCTCGAGTCGGCGGACGACGGACAGCTGAGCTTCGACACCGATGCCGAAGAAGGCCTGGCCCAGTCACTTGGTGCTCGGGCGCAAGCCACCCTCGACCTCGCAGCGGCCATGCAGCCCGAGGTGCAGGAGATCGGTGCGGCATCGCTACTGGCCGAAGTGGAGCTGCCCTTGACCGGGCTTCTCGTCTCGATGGAGCGGGACGGGATCGCGATCGACCAGGATGCGCTGGACGCGCTGAGGTCGGAGTTCGCTGCTGAGGTGAGGCGCGCCGCCGAGGCCGCCTATGCCGAGATCGGTCATGAGGTGAACCTCGGTTCGCCGAAGCAGCTGCAGGTCGTGCTCTTCGACGAGCTCGGCATGCCGAAGACCAAGCGGACGAAGACCGGCTACACCACCGATGCCGAAGCGCTGACCGGGCTCTTCGCGCAGACCGAACACCCGTTTCTCGCCCACCTCCTGCGCCACCGTGATGTCACCAAGCTCCTGGTGACTGTGGACGGACTGCAGCGCTCGGTCGCCGCTGATGGGCGTATCCACACCACCTTCATGCAGACGGTGGCGGCCACCGGAAGACTGTCGTCGACCGACCCAAACCTGCAGAACATCCCGGTGCGGACCGAAGAGGGCCGCCGAATACGTGCGACTTTCTGCGTGGGCGAGGGATACGAGACGCTCATGACCGCCGACTACAGCCAGGTGGAGATGCGGATCATGGCGCATCTGTCTGAGGACGGGGGGCTCATCGACGCCTTCAACTCGGGCGAGGACCTGCACACAACGATGGCATCGCGGGTGTTCGAGGTGTCTCCGGACGGTGTCACCCCGGAGATGCGCAGCCGGATCAAGGCGATGTCCTACGGACTGGCCTACGGACTGTCGGCCTACGGGCTGAGTCAGCAGCTCGGCGTGGGTCCGGACGACGCCAAGGGGCTGATGGACGACTACTTCGAGCGGTTCGGTGGCGTCCGCGACTACTTGGCGTCGGTGGTCGACGAGGCGCGGCGTTCTGGCTACACCGAGACGTTGCTGGGGCGTCGGCGATACCTGCCCGATCTCACCAGCGACAACCGGCAACGCCGGGAGATGGCCGAACGTATGGCCCTCAATGCACCGATTCAGGGATCGGCCGCCGACATCGTCAAGGTCGCCATGTTGGGGGTCGAGCGCCGGCTGCGGGCCGAAGGTCTTCGCTCACGAATGCTCCTGCAGGTGCACGACGAGCTCGTGCTCGAAGTCGTCGACGGCGAACAGGAGCCGGTGACCACGCTGGTCGAGGACGAGATGCGGGGCGCATATCCGCTCTCGGTGGCTCTCGATATATCGGTCGGGTTCGGGCGCACCTGGCATGACGCAGCCCACTAGCCGGGCTGAGCGGCGGGTTTGTGGGCGGCGAGGATCAGCGTCCCGGGTATCAGCGAGCCGCGGAGGGGACTCCAGCCTCCCCAAGTGCGCGGGTTCTGCGGGTTCCAGGGGGGCTCGACGAGCTGGTCGATGACGAGTCCCGCTCCGACCACCACCTCGACCCAGTCGCCGATCGTGCGGTGGTGCTCGACGTAGGAGACGTCACCTCGGCGGTCGACCTCCGCATAGGGCATCCGGTCGAAGTAGGGACGCACCGCCGTGAGGCCCCCCAGCCCGGGGTCATCGAGGAAGGCCCAGCGAATGGGATGCGTCACCGCCACGACGACGCGACCCCCCGCCACGAGGACGCGTTCGACCTCTTCGAACACGCGGTCGACCTCGGCCACGAACGGCAACGCACCGTAGGAGGTGGCTACCACGTCGAAGGTTCCTGATCGGAACGGAAGTACTTCGGCAGTGGCCTGCACCACGGGAACCCGGGCGCCCTCGGTCTCGTCGATCCGCCTGCTGTGCTGCAGCATCCGGTGCGAGACGTCGAGCCCCACCGCCCGCACCCCCCGCTCGATCAGCCAGCGGGCGCCGGCGCCCGCCCCGCAACCCAGCTCGAGCACGCGTTCCCCCTGGAGGACGCGCAGGAGGTCGAGATCGTCGTCCGTCCACCCCTCCGGGCCCCAGAGCCACTGCGCCTGCCCCAGCAGGTCCTCGTGCTCGCGCTGGTAGGCGTCAGCCTCGGAGTCCCACCACGACCTGGCGACTGCCCTACTGGCAGCGCCGTCGACCGCGATGCGTCGCGGAGCACCCTCGATTGACCCTGTCACGGCCGCCACCGTAGACTCCTCCTAGCGCTGTGGGCTCGTGCGTCCTCGGACGGAGCAGGCTCGCGCTCGCACCATGTCGTTTTCAGCTGGGTCGGCTTCGACCGGTCCCAGGCGGTTTCGGCACGCGAAACCGGCCCCTGCGCGAACGATCACGACTCACTGTCCGCACGGAGCCCCCTAACCCATGACGAGTAGCACCGAGGTAGCCCCCACCCCCACGATCGATGAGAAGCCAGACTCCGGTTTCCAGATCGCGGTCAACGATATCGGGTCGGAAGAGGCGTTCCTCGCCGCTATCGACGAGACCATCAAGTACTTCAATGACGGCGACATCGTCGAGGGGACGATCGTCAAGGTCGACCGCGACGAGGTCCTTCTCGACATCGGATACAAGACCGAGGGCGTCATTCCGTCCCGTGAGCTGTCGATCAAGCACGACGTCGACCCCTCCGAGGTCGTCTCCGTCGGAGACCCCGTCGAGGCCCTGGTTCTTCAGAAGGAAGACAAGGACGGCCGGCTGATCCTCTCCAAGAAGCGCGCTCAGTACGAGCGGGCATGGGGAACCATCGAGCAGATCAAAGAGGCCGATGGAGTCGTCAAGGGCTCGGTCATCGAGGTCGTCAAGGGTGGTCTCATCCTCGACATCGGCCTCCGCGGCTTCCTTCCCGCCTCGTTGGTGGAGATGCGCCGGGTTCGCGACCTCCAGCCCTACGTCGGCCAGGAGATCGAGGCCAAGATCATCGAGCTCGACAAGAACCGCAACAACGTGGTGCTGTCGCGTCGCGCGTGGCTCGAGCAGACACAGTCAGCAGTGCGTCAAGACTTCCTCACGCAGCTCCAGAAGGGTCAGGTCCGCAACGGAGTCGTCTCCTCCATCGTCAACTTCGGCGCGTTCGTCGACCTCGGTGGGGTCGACGGTCTGGTTCACGTCTCCGAGCTCTCCTGGAAGCACATCGACCACCCCTCAGAGGTCGTCGAGGTCGGCCAAGAGGTCACGGTCGAGGTGCTCGACGTCGACATGGACCGCGAGCGCGTCTCGCTGTCGCTGAAGTCGACCCAGGAAGACCCCTGGCAGCAGTTCGCCCGCACCCACCAGATCAACCAGGTGGTTCCCGGACGCGTCACCAAGCTGGTTCCCTTCGGCGCCTTCGTCCGCGTCCAGGAGGGCATCGAGGGCCTGGTGCACATCTCCGAGCTGGCCGAACGCCACGTCGAGATCCCCGAGCAGGTCGTGCAGGTGGGGTCGGAGATCTTCGTCAAGGTCATCGACATCGACCTCGAGCGTCGCCGCATCTCGCTCTCGCTCAAGCAGGCGAACGAAGGCGCGACCGACACGGTCGAGTTCGACCCCACGCTCTACGGCATGGCAGCGACCTATGACGACCAGGGCAACTACGTCTACCCCGACGGCTTCGACTCCGAGACAGGCGAATGGAAGCCAGGCTTCGAGTCGGCTCGCGAGGAGTGGGAGCGCCAGTACGCCGAGGCCCAGGTCCGCTTCGATGCCCACAAGAAGCAGATGGGTGAAGCGCAGAAGGCCGACCAGGAGGCTGCTCTCGAAGTTGGCAGCGCCCCCTCTACGTACTCGTCCGAGACTGTCGCAGAAGAGGTCGAGGAAGAAGAACCAGGCGGCGGCTCCCTGGCCACCGACGAGGCTCTTGCGGCGCTCCGCGAAAAGCTCACCGGCGCCGGTGAGTGAGCCGTCTGACGTGACGAACCCAGAGGTTCCCGGCTCATCGTTCGACCTTGACCCCGGGGGGATCGACGAGCACGCGCTCAGTGAGGAGACCCTCGGCGACGACGGCCGACTCGCTGCCGCCATCGCCACAGCCGCGGGGAGAGCGCTGCTGGAGCTCCGTCAGCGGTTCGACAGCAGTGACTCGAAAGCCCTGAAGGATGCCGGCGACCGGCTTGGGCACGCCCTGATCACGGCGACGTTGAAGGCCTACCGGCCCGAGGACGCCGTCCTGTCCGAGGAGGGTGCGGACGACCTTGCGAGGCTGGAGGCCGACCGCGTCTGGATCGTCGACCCGCTCGACGGCACCCGAGAGTTCTCCGAGCCACCGCGCGACGACTGGGCGATCCATGTGGCGCTGTGGGAGCGAGGGGCCGGTGGACCAGGCAGTGTGGGCGAACTCACGGCCGGAGCTGTCGCGTTACCTGCCAAGGACCTGACTCTTGCCACCTACGATGTACCTGTCCTCGCGCCATCACGTTCGGGGCGGCCGCGTTTCATGGTCAGCCGTACCCGGCCGGCGGCCGAGGCCGAGCATGTGGCGCAGGAACTTGGAGGCGAACTCGTCCCCATGGGTTCGGCTGGAGCGAAGGCAATGGCGGTCCTCCTCGGTGAGGGGGATGCCTACGTTCACTCCGGTGGGCAGTACGAGTGGGACAGCGCAGCTCCGGTTGCGGTGGCGCGGGCAGCCGGACTGCACTGCAGTCGGATCGATGGCAGCCCGATGGTCTACAACCAGGCCGACACCCTGTTGCCTGATCTGGTCATCTGTCGGCCCGAGCTGGCAGAAGGCGTACTCGCCGCGTTGGCCTAGAGGCTGACCGACGGAACAAGGAGAAAAGCGTGTCGTCGATCGACTACCAGCTGTCGCAGTTGGACCTGCTTGAGGCGGAGTCCATCCACATCATGCGGGAGGTTGCCGCTGAGTTCGAGCGCCCTGGGCTGCTCTTCTCAGGTGGCAAGGACTCCATCGTGATGCTTCGCCTCGCCGAGAAGGCCTTCTGGCCGGCCAAGATCCCGTTCCCGTTGATGCACGTCGACACCGGGCACAACTTCGACGAGGTCATCGACTACCGCGATCGCCGCGTTGCCGAGCTGGGAGCCCGGTTGATCGTCGCCTCGGTCGAGGACGCCATCGCCGAGGGCCTGGTGCAGGACCCGACTGGCCCGCGCGCCTCCCGCAACAGCATCCAGACGGTGCCGCTGCTCAAGGGCATCATCGACAACAAGTTCGACGCCGTCTTCGGTGGTGCCCGGCGCGACGAAGAGAAGGCTCGCGCGAAGGAGCGCGTCTTCTCGTTCCGCGACGAGTTCGGTCAGTGGGACCCGAAGGCGCAGCGACCCGAACTGTGGAGCCTCTACAACGGTCGCCACCGGCAAGGCGAGCACATTCGCATCTTCCCCCTCTCGAACTGGACCGAGCTCGACATCTGGCAGTACGTGAAGCGTGAAGAGCTGGAGCTTCCGTCGATCTACTTCGCCCACAAGCGTCCAGTCTTCTGGCGTGACAACATGCTCATGGCTGTCACAGACGTCACCCCGGCCGATGAGGGTGCCGAGGTCTTCGACGAAATGGTGCGGTACCGGACTGTTGGCGACATGACCTGTACCGCCGCTGTCGAGTCCCACGCAGACACGCTGGACAAGATCATCGACGACGTTGCAGCCAGCCGAATCACCGAACGTGGCGCGACCAGAGCTGACGACCGGGCCTCCGAGGCCGCAATGGAAGACCGTAAGCGCGAGGGGTACTTCTGATGGAGCTGCTGAGACTGGCGACTGCTGGCTCGGTCGACGACGGCAAGAGCACGTTGATCGGACGCTTGCTGTACGACAGCAAGTCGATCTTCGAGGACCAGCTCGAGGCCGTGGAGCGCACGTCGCGCGACCAGGGCGCCGAGTACACCAACCTCGCTCTGCTCACCGACGGGCTGCGTGCCGAGCGCGAGCAAGGCATCACCATCGATGTCGCCTACCGCTACTTCGCGACCCCCAAACGCAAGTTCATCATCGCCGACACCCCAGGGCACATCCAGTACACCCGAAACATGGTCACGGGTGCCTCCACCGCGAACCTCACGATGATCTTGGTCGACGCCCGCAACGGCGTCATCGAGCAGAGCCGTCGACATGCGTTCCTGTCGTCGCTGTTGCGTGTGCCGCACGTCGTCATGCTCGTCAACAAGATGGACCTCGTCGACTACGACCAGGCCGTCTACGAGAAGGTCGCTGACGACTTCCGGGCCTTCGCGGCCAAGCTCGACATTCCTGACCTGACGATCATTCCCGTCTCGGCGCTCAAGGGCGACAACGTCGTCATGCGCTCCGAGAACATGCCGTGGTACGAGGGCAGCTCACTGCTGCACCACCTCGAGAACATCCACATCGGCTCCGACCAGAACCTGATCGACGTACGATTCCCGGTGCAGTACGTGATCCGTCCGCAGTCCGACGCGTTTCACGACTACCGCGGCTACGCAGGCACCGTCGCCGGCGGCACCATCAAGGTGGGCGACGAGGTCATGGTGCAGCCCAGCGGCCTCACGACCAGAGTGGTCGGGATCGACCTGTACGGCGAGGAGCTGCAGGAGGCTCACCCACCGATGTCGGTCTCGGTCCGTCTCGCTGACGACCTCGACATCAGCCGCGGTGACATGCTCTGTCGAGCACACAACCACCCGCACGCCACGCAGGACCTCGACGCCATGATCGTGTGGATGCAGCAGGGAACCCGGATCCAGGAGGGCAACCGCTACATCATCAAGCACACGACGCGTACGGCCAAGACCATCGTCAAGGACCTTCAGTACCGACTCGACATCAACGACCTGCACCGTGATGAGAAGACGACGTCGCTCGGCCTCAACGAGATCGGCCGACTCACCTTCCGGATCACCCAGCCGCTGTTCGTCGATGAGTACCGACGGAATCGTCAGACCGGTTCGTTCATCCTGATCGACGAAGCGTCTGGAGCGACGGTCGCGGCGGGAATGGTCGTCGACACCGACATCTGAGTCACCCCTCGGTGAACGTCAGCGGGGGTGATGGAGCCGCCCCGGCTAGGCCTTGGCAACGACGCCCATGCGCACGAGGGCGTCGTAGACGTCGTCCACACATGCCTCGATGGTTCGACCGGTCGTGTCGACGACGATCTCGGCATCGGTCGGCTCATCGTACGGATCTGAGATTCCGGTGAACTCCGGGATCTCTCCCCGACGTGCCTTCGCATAGAGCCCCTTGCGGTCGCGTCGCTCACACTCCTCGAGGGGTGTGGCCACGTGAACAAGGACGAACGCGCCATGTTCCTCGATCATGGCGCGCACCTGGCGCCGTGTCTCGTCGTAGGGAGCGATCGGACAACAGACCGCGACGCCCCCGGCCTTGGTGATCTCGCTGGCGACGAACCCGATGCGTAGCACGTTCGTGATGCGGTCTGGTCGACTGAAACCCAAGCCTTTCGACAAGTGATGCCGGACGACGTCGCCGTCGAGAAGAGTCACCGAGCGTCTCTCGTGCTCCATGAGACGCACGGCCAGCGCCCTTGCCACGGTCGACTTTCCCGATCCGGACAGTCCGCTCAGGAGGACGGTGAGCCCCGCCAAGGCCACCGGGCGATGGAGGACACGAAGCTCGGCGGTGACGGGGGGTTCAGCGGCCCAGGCAGGCAGCTGCTGTCCGTCGGTCACCCACCGATCGAGCAGGTCGATCGGTATCGCGGTCTCGTCCTGTGACACATCAATGCGACGGATGGGCAGCGGACCAGCCTCCGGGTCGACCCCCAATCCGGGGGGCAGCAACAGCTCGGTGGCGCCGTAGGCGGCCGCGACCTGGGCTCGAAGCGCCACGCCGTCGGCATCCCACGGCACTGTCGGCCAAGGAACGATGACCATGCGGTCGACCGCGTCACGAGTCACCTCGGCGAGCGCGACCCTGGCCGGGAGGTTGGCGACGCGGGACGTCTCTCGTCCGGTGGGGAGCGGAACGATCTCGGCGATCGAGGCTCCGGCCGCACGGGCCGAGGCGCGCGCGGCCTCTCGCACCGCAAAAGGGACCGGTGCGTCGGCCCACAGTGCCCAGACTGCCTCCGTCGACCAAACGCTGGCGGTAGCGCGTGGGGAGCTGCGGTGGTCGAGGTGGTCGACGATGCTGAAGCCGGTGCGCTCGACGACTGAGCCGGAGACCGAGCTGCCGACGACGTTCTCGACAGTGACCCGTGCCAGGGTCACTCCCTCGGGGTCGAGGAGATCCACGGTGTCGCCCGACACGAGACCATGATCGCCCACTGTCAACACTGGTCGGAGGTGCGTGTACGCTCGCCCGTCCGGCTGCTCAGCCGAAAAGTACGTCGGGGGAAGAGCGCCCTCCAGCATCAGGTGCAGCCACGAGAGATCGTCACCGTGCAGGGTGTGCTGGAGGGTAGGACCGGCGTTGTGCTCGTCGCTCACATCAACCTCTCGGGGAGAACTCGACGCCACGCTAGTGGACGCAGAGGAAGGGCATCGGACAGGGGCACCGGAAATGGGACATCACAGTTGAACCGACGGAAGCCGGGTCCAGAAAGCGCGTCTGACTACACAAGGTGTTCATCCGATGACGGTGGGTGTGGTCGCGGCGCACTTGGGTGAAATCAACCGTTCACCTGGTGAGAAGGCCCCTCACGATCGTGCGCGACAGTGCACACTAGGGCCACGACCTGAGGGGGGTTATGCGACACATCGAGGAACCGGCGACCGCCACGCCTGACAGCGGGTCGGCGCACGCTGCGTCGACCAGCGAGACTGACAATCTGGCCGTCATCACGCACCTTCCGCCCCGAGACACCGGGGAGGCTCCAGGGGCGGTCCAACCCGATGCTCGCGATTCCCACGACCCGCGCGACTACGCACAGCACGCCCCCGTGGCCCAGGCTGCTCCTGCCTGGCTACGCACCTACACGGCGAGCGTGGTGGCGGCTGACGGGCTTGCGGCTCTGATCGCGGCCCTGATCGCGGTCTCGGCCTTCTCCTCGTGGGCCAACCCTTGGATCCTCCTGTTGTTCCCACCCGCCTGGGTAGGGGCACTGGCGGCAGGACGTACCTACGAGCACCGATTCGTCGGCAATGGCAGCGAGGAGTACAAACGGCTCTTTCACACCAGCGTGGCCTTCTTGGCCGTCGTCGGTGTCCTCGCCTACGGCTTCTCGATCGAGCTGGCCCGCGGCGTTGTCGTGGTGGGCCTGCCCACGGCGATGCTGCTGTCCCTGTTTGCCCACGGGGTCGCTCGACAGATTCTCCACACTCAGCGACGTCGCGGTCACTGTATGCAGCGCGTTGTCGTGGTGGGTCTCGAGCGCTCCGTTGCCGAGCTGATCCGCACGATGCGACGGGAACCGCACGCGGGGCTCGAGATCGCCGCTGTCTGTGTCGACCGCCCGCGAGGGAACACCGTTGAGGGCGTCCGGGTCCTCGGCGACAGCGACCACGTCCTTGACGTCCTGACCGATGTGGGCGCAGATACTGTTGCCGTCACGGCGTGGTCCGACGTCTCACAGAACGACCTGCGCCGCCTCTCCTGGGATCTCGAGGGGTCCGGCGTCACCTTGCTGGTGGCGCCGAGGCTTACCGACATCTCCGGACCGCGGATCCACATCCGGCCGGTCGCTGGCCTTCCGCTGCTCAACGTCGAGGAGCCGGAGTTCTCGGGAGTCCGGCGGGTCGTGAAAGGTGGGCTCGACCGATCCCTGGCGTTGGTGGCCATCGTTCTTCTCGCTCCGGTTCTGCTGGGCATCTCGCTGGCTGTCGCCGCAACTTCCAAGGGGCCGATCCTGTTCCGCCAGGTTCGAGTGGGACGCCACGGGCGACCCTTTGTCATTCACAAGTTCCGGAGCATGTACGTCGACGCCGAGGCGCGTCAGGCGGAGATCGAGCACCTGAACGAGTCCGACGGATCGCTGTTCAAGGTGCGCGACGATCCCCGCGTCACGCCCATCGGCCGCCACCTCCGGCGCTTCAGTCTCGACGAGCTGCCGCAGTTCTTCGACGTCCTGCTGGGCCGCATGTCGTTGGTTGGACCACGCCCACCGCTCCCCACCGAGGTCGACCGCTATGCGTCTCTCGTTCGCCGCCGCCTGGTGGTGAAGCCCGGGATCACCGGCCTCTGGCAGGTGTCTGGCCGGTCCGATCTCACGTGGGACGAGTCGGTGCGACTCGACCTGCTCTACGTCGAGAACTGGTCGCTGGCGCTCGATATCACCATCATGCTGAAGACGGTGCTGGCTGTGCTTCGGCGACAGGGCGCCTACTAGCCCTGACTACGGGAGCCAGGCGGCCAGAGCCAGCAGGACGGCCGCAAACACCATCAGGACCAGGGCGGCCGAAACGAGCCCCACTTTCGCTGCGACGACCAGCGGGTCATGTCTCGGCGGCGTCCGTCGTGGACGGGAGGTCGACGAGCTCCTGAGGGGACGTCGAGGACGGTGGTCTGGGGTCGCAGGTGCACGATGGCGCCCCGGCTGACGGCCACTGGCTCGCCGACCGCTTCGCCCACTCGGCGGCGCCTGGGCATCGCTTGTACCGGGGATCAACAGCAGGGGTACCTGCAGAACCGTGGCGACGTCCGACTCCGGAAGGTCGTCGTAGGAACGTGCGGTGTCCTGCTCAGTCACAGTGGACCACCGTAGCGGCGTCGCAGGAAGCGGCAAGCACGACCGTCGCAGCCGTCTTAGGGTGTCCTCGGACAGGTCGTGGACAGGGCGCAGGGAAGGGGTGAGACGGACGTGGGAAGCAGTCTCTCCGGTCGTCCCATCGTTCTCACCGGTGGCATCGGGTCGGGCAAGTCAAGTGTGGGCCGGCTGTTGGCCGGCTGGGGGGCCTTCCTGGTCGATGCGGACCAGCTGGCGCGCGACGTCGTCGCGTCGGGTACCCGGGGCCGCGCGGCGCTCGAGGCTCTGTTGGGCCCGGAGGTCGTGGCCCCCGACGGATCGTTGGATCGGGGCGCCATGGCTGAGCGGGTCTTCGCCGATACCGCCCTGCTGGCCCAGGTGGAGGCGATCGTCCACCCGCTGGTGCATCGGGCGGGGCTCGCCGCCTTCGACGAGGCCCCCAAGGGGTCTGTCCTGGTCTATGAGGTGCCACTCCCTGGGCGTGGCCCGTTCGCGAGTGATCCGCTCGTCGTCGTGGTCGACGCCCCTGACGAGGTGAGGTGGGATCGGCTCGTGGAGCGGGGTCTCAGTGACTCGCAGATCTCCGCACGAATGCGTCAGCAGCCGACCCGCGCCGAGTGGTTGGCCATGGCCGACCGAGTGGTCGACAACTCCGGGACCACGAGCGACCTGGCCGGCCGCGTCGCCCAGCTCTGGCGCGAGATCACCGGGCAGGATCCGCCTGTCGGTGCTGACAGCTAGCGTGGACGGGTGCGCCCCTCCTCAGACATCACGCGAACCGTGGCTCCGTTCGAGGTCATATCCGACTTCGTTCCCAGCGGTGACCAACCAGAAGCGATCAGCGAGCTCGAGCAACGGATCCGGTCGGGTGAGCCCGACGTCGTGCTCCTCGGCGCCACGGGCACCGGCAAGTCCGCCACCGCCGCGTGGCTCGTCGAGAAGCTGCAGCGACCGACTCTCGTCATGGCGCCGAACAAGACGCTCGCGGCCCAGCTGGCCAATGAGTTCCGAGAGCTCCTGCCGAACAACGCTGTCGAGTACTTCGTGTCCTACTACGACTACTACCAACCTGAGGCCTACATCCCACAGACCGACACGTATATCGAGAAGGACACGGCGATCAACGACGAGGTCGAGCGCCTCCGGTACTCCGCCACCAACAGCCTTCTGACCCGGCGAGACACCATCGTGGTGGCGACCGTCTCGGCCATCTACGGTCTCGGCACCCCTCAGGAGTACGTCGACCGCATGGTGCGGTTGCGGGTCGGGGACTCGATCGATCGACAGAGCCTGCTCCGTCACCTCGTCGACGTGCAGTACACCCGCAACGACCTCGCCTTCACACGCGGCACCTTCAGAGTTCGTGGTGACACCGTCGAGGTCATCCCTGTCTATGAGCTCCACGCCGTGCGCATCGAGTTCTTCGGTGACGAGATCGAACGGCTCTCGACGCTGCATCCGCTCACCGGCGAAGTCATCACCGAAGACGATGAGATGTACGTCTTCCCGGCCTCGCACTACGCCGCCGGGCCCGAGAGCATGGAGCGCGCGATCGCGGCGATCGAGAACGAGCTCGAGGAGCGGCTCGGCGAGCTCGAGCAGCAGAACAAGCTGCTCGAAGCCCAACGCCTCCGTATGCGCACGACGTATGACATCGAGATGATGCGCCAGGTCGGGTCATGTTCGGGAATTGAGAACTACTCACGGCACATCGATGGTCGCGCCGCAGGCACCCCGCCCAACTGTCTGCTCGACTACTTTCCGGAAGACTTCCTGTTGGTCATCGACGAGTCCCACGTCACCGTTCCGCAGATTGGAGCAATGTACGAGGGAGACATGTCACGCAAGCGCACGCTGGTCGATCACGGGTTCCGTCTGCCCAGTGCCATGGACAACCGCCCGCTCACGTTCGCTGAGTTCGTCGAGCGCGTCGGGCAGACTGTCTACCTGTCGGCAACCCCCGGAAACTACGAGCTCGGGCGTGGCGACGGGGTGGTCGAGCAGATCATCCGACCGACGGGTCTGATCGACCCCGAGGTGATCATCAAGCCGACCACGGGCCAGATCGACGACCTGTTGCACGAGATCAGAGTGCGAGAAGAGCGTCACGAGCGGGTTCTGGTCACGACTCTGACCAAGAAGATGTCAGAAGACCTGACCGACTACCTGCTCGAGCTCGGCGTTCGGGTGCGGTATCTGCACTCCGAGGTCGACACCTTGCGTCGCGTCGAGCTGCTCCGCGAACTTCGTATGGGGGAGTACGACGTCCTCGTCGGCATCAACCTGCTCCGTGAGGGGCTCGATCTACCGGAGGTGTCGCTCGTGGCGATCCTCGACGCCGACAAAGAGGGCTTCTTGCGCTCCGGCACATCGCTCATCCAGACGATCGGGCGAGCGGCACGCAACGTGTCCGGGCAAGTGCACATGTACGCCGACAAGATCACCCCCTCGATGCAGCACGCGATCGACGAGACGAACCGCCGCCGCGTCAAGCAGGTCGACTACAACACCGAGCACGGCATCGACCCAGAGCCCCTCCGCAAGCGAATCGGTGACATCACCGAGATGTTGGCCCGAGAGGCGGCCGATACCGATGAGTTGTTGGGTGGCTCGGGCCGCACCCAGAGCAGGGGCAAGGCACCTGTGCCCGGCTTGGGTTCCAGGATGGCCGACGTCGGTCGACATGCCGCAGATCTCGCCACGCTCCCCAGCGCCGATCTCGCCGACCTCATCGGCCAGCTCAATGACCAGATGCAGGCCGCCGCCGCAGATCTTCAGTTCGAAGTGGCGGCACGGCTCCGAGACGAGATTTCCGAGCTGAAGAAGGAACTGCGGGGGATGCGCGAGGCCGGCGTGCCGTGATGGGAGAGTATGTGACGTCGACTCGGGTGCACTAGACGAGTCAGTTCCCTCGATCCCCTCGCCGAAGGAGTGCTGTGCAGATCGATGGCACTCTGTGGATCGCCACTCTCGTGGGCATCGTCCTGGTCTTCACCCTCGACTTCCTCCTCGCTGCACGACGCCCCCATGCGGTGTCAATGCGTGAGGCCTCTCTTTGGACGGTGTTCTACGTTGCCGCGGCACTGGTCTTCGGCGGCTACATCGCCTCGACGTTCGGTGGCGAGTACGCGGGTCAGTTCTACGCCGGGTGGTTGACGGAGTACTCACTGTCGGTCGACAACCTCTTCATCTTCGTCATCATCATGTCGAGGTTTCGAGTTCCTCGGCAGAACCAGCAGTTCGTTCTGTTGATTGGCATCGCCCTGGCGCTGATCATGCGCGCCGGTTTCATCGCGCTCGGTGCCGCGGCAATCGCCCAGTTCTCTTGGGTCTTCTACATATTCGGCGCCTTCCTTCTCTACACGGCCTACCACCTCGCCCGGCATGACGAGGAGGAGAGCGAGGAGTTCCGTGAGAACCGCGTGATTCGCTGGGTCAAGGCTGTCCTGCCGACCACGGAGACGTACGACGGCAGCAGGTTCCGAACGGTCGTCGATGGACGCAATCTCTTCACCCCGATGCTCGTGGTGATGGTGGCGATCGGCACCACCGACCTGCTGTTCGCGCTCGACTCGATCCCGGCGATCTTCGGCCTGACCCAAGAGCCATATCTGGTGTTCACCGCGAATGCGTTTGCACTGATGGGACTGCGCCAGCTCTACTTCCTGCTCGGTGGCCTTCTCGACCGTCTCGTCTACTTGAGCGTCGGGTTGGCGGTGGTGCTCGGGTTCATCGGGGTCAAGCTGATTCTCGAGGCCCTGCACACCAACACCCTGCCGTTCGTCAACGGTGGTGAATCCGTGGAATGGGCGCCGGAGATCCCCGTGACCGTGAGTCTGGCGGTGATCGTTGTGGTCCTGGCTGTCACGGCGGTCGCGAGTCTGTTGCACACCAACCGACAGAAGCACCGCTGACCCACGAATCATACTTCGCGTGTCTCCGGTACGATGAACTGCTGAGTCAGGGACGATCGGCGAACCCGGGCCAGCGATACGAAAGGGTGACGGTGGACGTTCCTCTCTGGGCGTGGGCTGCGACGGTCGGCGTGGTGCTGGTCCTGCTCACGATCGACTTCGTGGTGGGTCGCAACCCGCACGAAGTGTCCATGCGCGAGGCAACGCTCTGGTCGCTCTTCTACGTCGGAGTCGCGCTGGCCTTCGGCCTCGTGGTGTGGACGCAGGCCGGAGCAGACTTCGGCACGCAGTACTACGCGGCTTGGCTCGTGGAGAAGAGTCTGTCGGTTGACAACCTCTTCATCTTCGTCATCATCTTCGCCCGCTTCGGCGTTCCCAGCGAGCTCCAACAGCGCGCCTTGCTGATTGGTGTAGCACTCGCCCTGGTGCTTCGGGCAATCTTCATCGCAGTGGGGGCCGCGGCTCTGAAGTACTTCGCCTTCACCTTCGTCATCTTCGGTCTGTTCTTGATCTGGACAGCAGTTCAGCTCTTCCGCCACCGCAACGAAGACGCTGACCTCGAGGACAACGCTGTCCTGAAGTTTGCCCGCCGGCGCATGCGGATCACGGACGACTACCACGGGAACAAAGTGCGCATCACCCGCGACGGCCTGAGGTTCTGGACGCCGATGGCTCTCGTCTTCCTGGCGATCGGATCGACCGACCTGCTGTTCGCGCTCGACTCGATCCCGGCAACCTTCGGTGTCACCCAGGTGGCATTCCTCGTCTTCGCTGCGAACGCCTTCGCCCTTCTGGGGCTACGCGCGCTCTTCTTCGTCCTGCACAATCTGCTGGACAAGCTGATCTACCTCGCGGTGGGTCTCTCGATCATCTTGGCGTTCATCGGTGTGAAGCTCATCGTGACGTTCGTCCACGACGTGATTCCTGAAGTGGACAAGATCCCGACATCAGTCTCGCTGGTCTTCATCATCTCTACGCTGACCATCACGACCGTGGCGAGCCTGTGGAAGGCCCGACGTGATCCGACTGCCCATGCACACAGCGGTGCGCTGCATGGTCGCAAGGACCAGGACGAAGCCAGATCCCACGGGGGCTGACTCGCGCACACCGGCGCCCTGCGGTGCGCCATAGAGTGGACGCGTGCCGTTGCCCACGTTCGTCATCGTCGGTGCCCAGAAGTCAGGCACCACCACTCTTCACGACCTGCTGGGTCAACATCCCCAGGTGTGGGTGTCCGACCCGAAGGAGCTGCACTTCTTTGACAAGCATCAGAAGCGAGGGATCGACTGGTACGCCGACCAGTTTCGACCCGAGATCAATGATGTTGCCTGGGGTGAGTCGACGCCCTTCTACCTGTACAAGGATCGCGCACGACGGGCGATGGCCGAGGCTCTCACGTCAAGCGTCTTCGTGGCGATCTTGCGCGAGCCGGTCTCGCGGGCCTACTCGCAGTACTGGTTCGCCCGCAGCAAGAACGTTGAGCAGATCGCGACGTTTGCCGATGCCATCGCGGCCGAGCCGGAAAGGCTTGCGGCGAGACCCGACGGTCAGCCGGCCATGGGTTCCTACCTCGATCGCGGGCGGTATCACCGGCAGCTGGTGGACCTTGAGCAGCTGGTCGGCCGAGAACGACTCATGGTGCACCTCACCGACGACCTCCGAGACAATCCGCTCGGCGTCCTGCGCGATACCTGTCGGTTCCTCGGTGTCGAAACCGAACCGGTCGAGGATATCGAGGTGCGCGAGCGAAACACCTTCGCCAATCGGACGGTCAACTCCGAGAAGGGCTCGGTGGCCTCGGCTCTGCTGAGGCGCAGTGAGGAGGTGCCGGTCGACGCCTACCCGCCGATCGACCCATCGTTGGAGGCCGATCTTCGGGCGAGGTTCCGCGACGACAACGACCGGCTGGCCCACTGGCTGGGCCGCGACCTCAGCTCATGGGCGTAGTTCCTGTCGACCTCGTCACCAGCCTCGTTCTCGCCACTCGGCGAGATGCGGGCGTTCTGCGCCGAGCGTGGTGTCGTTTCCATGACCGGGGTAGATCCAGGTCTCGTCCGGAAAGCGGGCAAAGACGCGCTCCTCGACGTCGTCGAGCAGCTGCGGGAACGTGGCCGCCGTCGTCTTCCCGATGCCCCCAGGGAAGAGGCTGTCGCCGGTGAACACGTGCGGTGGCCCCTCCGGGTCGTCGTAGACGAGGGCTATACCGCCGGGGGTGTGCCCGCGGAGGTGGATGACCGTGAGAGACACGTCTCCGACGTGCAGCGTGTCGCCGCCGTCCACCAACCGGTCGATGGGGACCGGGATGTCCGGGGCGTCCAACGGGTGGGCCACGGCGGCGGCGTCCGTCGCCTGCAGCAGGGCTGGGAGCGCCTGCCAGTGGTCGGCATGGCTGTGCGTGGTCACGATGGTGTCGAGACCATCGGGGCCAATGAGCGCCACGAGCTCCTCGGTGCCGTCGGCTGCATCAATCAGCAGCTGGTCGCCGGAGCGGCGGCAGCGGAGCAGGTAGCAGTTGTTCTCGTAGGGACCGACGGCAATCTTGCTGATGATCAACGCCGCCAGCTCGCGAACCTGGGCAGGTCCGCCAACGCTCACATCGCCGGTGTATGCCATACGTGCTCCTTGTGACCTAGACCCAGACCGGTGCGTCCGGGAGGGCGGAGGTGTCGGAGGTGCGAAGAGGCCCGTGTGGGCGTCCGATCAGCCAGGCCAGGAGGTCTGCTTCGGTACCCCACAGATCCGGGCCCTCGGCGCCCACCGTCCAGCAGTGTCCCGAATCGACGCATCGAAGGACCTGGGCCCCCACCTGCCGCTGCTCGCGGAAGAAGGGGGTCAGCTGGTGGAGTGTTCGCACGGTGAAGGGTTGTGACCAGTCGACCGGTTGGTACTCCGCCGCCAGGTCGACCCGATGGATCTCGATCTCCCGAATCCGGACAGCAGCGATGTCGGCCGGGTTGACCGCGGCGCCGGATGCCAGGCGGAGGGAGCGGGTGGCCACCGGCTCGGTCAAAGTGGCGAGCCGATCGGCCAAGGAAGTTCCGGCGGCGCTGACCTCCGCAACGAGATCAGCCCACGGCAAGGCCGCCCGCTCGTCGATCTCAGCGGCGCGCACCTCCGGAGATTCGTACATCGGGGTTTCGACGCCGGTTGCCGCCCAGTCACACAGGTTGACGAGGCCAAGAGCGCTACCGGCCAGGTGCCCGACCAGCTGAGCACGGGACCAGCCCGGCAAGCCCGAGGGGGATGCGGCCCATTCGGGGTCCCTACCGGCCAGGTCGGCACGGAGGCAGGCCTCAGCCGTCGCGAGCTCGGTGAGATGGGTGAGGGGAACGGCCAACGATGGTCCAGTAGTCATGATCTGACCGTACTCGTCCGTCGACTCGCTTCAGGAAGAACCTGTCGGTGCTACTGGTTAGGGTGGCTACGCAGGTGTCTCCGCCCGCCTCCGAGGCCCTGCCCCTGGCGCCCAGGACAGACAGATGAGGATGACGCGTGGTTGACCGGCTGATCGTGCGCGGCGCGCGCGAACACAACCTGAAGGACGTGTCGCTCGACCTGCCGCGCGATGCGCTGATCGTCTTCACCGGCCTGTCCGGGTCCGGCAAGTCAAGCTTGGCGTTCGACACCATCTTCGCCGAGGGCCAGCGACGCTACGTCGAGAGCCTGTCGGCATATGCGCGTCAGTTTCTGGGCCAGATGGACAAGCCGGACGTCGACTTCATCGAGGGACTGTCCCCGGCGGTCTCGATCGACCAGAAGTCCACCTCGCGCAACCCACGGTCCACCGTCGGCACGATCACTGAGGTCTACGACTACCTCAGACTCCTGTACGCGAGGATCGGCCATCCGCACTGTCCCGTCTGCGGCGACCCCATCGCACGGCAGACGCCGCAGCAGATCGTCGACCAGGTGCTCGCGCTCGAGCAGGGCTCCCGCTTCCAGGTGCTGGCTCCGGTGGCACGTGGCCGCAAGGGTGAGTACCTCGACCTCTTCCGCCAGCTCCAGGCTCAGGGATATGCGCGGGCCAGGGTCAACGGCACGGTGTACCCGCTCGGTGAGGTGCCGAAGCTGAACAAGCAGAAGAAGCACACCATCGAGGTCGTGGTTGACCGACTCGCGGTCAAGGCTTCTTCCAAGCAGCGTCTCACCGACTCGGTCGAGACCGCGCTCGGCCTGGCCGGCGGCCTGGTCGTCCTCGACTTCGTCGATCTCGCAGATGACGACCCGGCCCGCGAACGCACATTCTCCGAGCACCTGGCGTGCACCCGCGACGGGCTCTCATTCGACGAGCTCGAGCCACGGTCCTTCTCCTTCAACAGCCCCTACGGCGCCTGTCCTGACTGCCATGGTCTCGGCACGCAGATGGAGGTCGATGAAGAGCTGCTGGTCCCAGACCCGGGAAAGTCACTCGCCGCTGGGGCGATTTCACCGTGGACGGGTGCGCACACCAGTCAGTACTTCAGCCGGTTGCTCGAGTCGCTCG
Organism: uncultured Actinomycetota bacterium; assembly: GCA_963824605.1. Taxonomy (GTDB): domain Bacteria; phylum Actinomycetota; class Actinomycetes; order JAHEKZ01; family JAHEKZ01; genus JAHEKZ01. The sequence continues at coordinate 101,951 of CAWGPZ010000005.1, forward strand.
CGGACGAGATGGGCTTCGACATCGACAAGCCGTTCGGCAAGCTGCCGGTCAAGGTGCGGCGCGCCGTTCTGTACGGCGTCGACGAGCAGGTCCACGTGCGCTACCGCAATCGCTACGGTCGGCAGCGGTCCTACTACGCGACGTTCGAAGGGGCAGTTCCTTACGTCAAGCGACGTCACGCTGAGGCAGAGACCGATACCTCTCGCGAGCGCTTCGAGGGCTACATGCGACAGATCCCCTGCAGCTCCTGCGAGGGGTCTCGGCTGAAGCCGATTGCCTTGGCAGTCACGTTGGGCGGCCGGTCCATCTCCGACGTCGCGGCACTTCCGATCGGCGACGCGGCTGAGTTCCTGCTGACCCTTGAGCTGTCTGCCCGAGAGGAGCAGATCGCGCTCCGAGTCCTCAAAGAGGTCAACGAACGACTGCGCTTCTTGATCGATGTGGGGCTGCACTACCTCAGCCTCGATCGTGCTGCCGGAACGTTGGCGGGTGGCGAGGCGCAACGCATTCGTCTCGCGACTCAGATCGGCTCGGGCCTGGTGGGAGTGCTGTACGTGCTGGACGAGCCGAGCATCGGCCTGCACCAGCGCGACAACCATCGCCTGATCGAGACCTTGGTGCGGCTGCGAGACCTGGGCAACACGCTGATCGTCGTCGAGCACGACGAAGACACGATTCGCGCCGCTGACTGGGTGGTCGACATCGGGCCGGGTGCCGGTGAGCACGGCGGCCAGGTGGTGGTCTCCGGTACCGTCGACGACCTTCTCGCCAGCGGTGACTCCTTGACCGGGGCCTACCTTGGCAAGCGGCTCGAGATCGAGACCCCTGCCGTTCGGCGACCCCTCACACCTAAGCGCGAGATCGTCGTGCACGGCGCGCGAGAGAACAACCTGCAAGACGTCACCGTCTCGTTCCCCCTCGGTGTCCTGACGGCAGTCACGGGTGTCAGTGGTTCTGGCAAGTCGACGCTGGTCAACGACATCCTCTACGCATCGCTGGCCCGCCACGTCTATTCGGCGCGCACGGTCCCCGGTAGGCACACCAAGGTCACCGGCCTTGAGCACATCGACAAGGTGGTGCATGTCGACCAGAGCCCGATCGGCCGCACCCCCAGATCCAACCCCGCCACGTACACCGGCGTCTTCGACCACGTCCGCAAGCTGTTCGCGAACAGCCCCGAGTCGAAGGTGCGCGGCTACCAACCCGGTCGCTTCTCGTTCAACGTCAAGGGTGGCCGGTGCGAGGCATGCACCGGCGACGGCACGATCAAGATCGAGATGAACTTTCTGCCCGACGTGTACGTGCCCTGCGAGGTCTGCCATGGAGCTCGCTACAACCGCGAGACGCTCGAGGTGCACTTCAAGGGCAAGACCATCGCCGAGGTCCTCGACATGCCCATCGAGGAGGGCCTGGAGTTCTTCGCGGCCATCCCGGCCATCGCGCGTCATCTGCAGACGCTCACCGACGTCGGACTCGGATACGTGCGGCTGGGTCAGCCGGCACCCACCCTTTCTGGTGGCGAAGCTCAGCGCGTCAAGCTCGCTGCAGAGCTCCAGAAGCGGTCAACGGGGCGCACGGTCTACGTGCTCGACGAGCCGACGACGGGTCTGCATTTCGAAGACATTCGTAAGCTCCTTGGCGTTCTCGGGCGGCTTGTCGACGCCGGCAACTCAGTCATCGTGATCGAGCACAACCTCGATGTCATCAAGACTGCAGACTGGGTGATCGATCTGGGGCCAGAGGGCGGGTCCGGTGGCGGCCAGATCGTGGCTGAGGGCACGCCGGAGCAGGTGGCTGCCGAAGGGGACAGTCATACCGGGTCGTTCCTTGCCGATCTCGTGTCCCCAGAGAAGCGAAGACCACGCCGGGCATCCCGCGCCAAGGTCCGCTGACCATCGCGTCCACCATGGGCGCTCCCTACACGGGAGCGTCAACCATTGCCGACACCACGGTGATGACGCTGACCACCGTCATCCAGATGCCCAGCACTGCGCCGATCGCCAGGGGCACCAGACCGCGCCGGTCGTGTGCCTTGTTGGCGACCCAGCCGTAGAAGACAGCGCCCGCGCATGGCACGAGGAAGAGCGTCAAAGCGACGACGCCGACGGTCAACTCGAGCCAGGCCGGCGCCTCCATGTTCTCCGGGACATATCCGAAGAGGCTGTAGAGGAAGTAGCCAACCATGAAGGCCGCGAAGAAGAAGACAGGGATGAACGCCACTGAGATCCACGAGCGAAACACCCAGGTGCGCGAGGCCTGCCGGTCGCTGGTCTGTTGGCTGGTCGTCATTGCAGCACCTCCACAGGCTCTGCCCCTCCATTGATGGTGACCCTCGTTGCCCTCGGTTGCCTAGAGTCTTCGGTCATCGGGGTTCTCAGCCGGTGCCTGTCGCCCAGAGGACGTAGGGTGACCACAACGGGATCCTCGAGTCGATTGTCGGGGCCTTACGCACTTCTTGGAGGCGGGAGCAAGTGATGAATGAGTCGAACCCTGCCGTCGATCGCCGGACGGTTCTGCGTGGTGTCGCTGTTGCCGGCGCGGCAGTCACCGGGGGAGTGGTTCTCGCCGGGTGTGGCGGCGACGAGCCGACCGCCGCCGACACCACTCCGTCGCCCACCACCTCAAGTGATGCGGGTACCGGGGGGCAGCCGGAGATCCTGGTCACCACGGCAGACGTCCCCGAGGGCGGGGGCATCATCTTGCCCGACCAGGAGGTCGTCGTGACGCAGCCGACTGCCGGCGAGTACGTGGCGTTCTCGACCATCTGCACACATCAGGGGTGTCCCGTGGACGCCGTCGAGAACGGCACCATCAACTGCCCCTGCCATGGGTCGATGTTTGCCATCGCCGACGGTGCCGTGGTCGCCGGTCCCGCCCCGTCACCGCTCGCTCCTGTCGAGGTGACCGTCGACGGCGCCGACGTGGTGCGCGCCTAGCGCCGCATCATGGACCCCGCGCTCTACCGCCCGGCGCCGGGCAGCATCCCCGACCAACCGGGGGTGTATCGGTTTCTCGACCCCGAGGGCCGGGTGGTCTATGTCGGCAAGGCGAAGAGCCTGAGGAGCCGGCTCGGCCAGTACTTCCAGGACCCGGACGCGCTGCACGTCCGCACCCGCTCGATGGTGTGGGCTGCAGCTTCGGTCACGTGGACGGTCGTCGCCACCGAGGTCGAGGCGCTTCAGCTCGAGTACTCGTGGATCAAGGAGTTCGACCCCCGCTTCAACGTCAAGTACCGCGACGACAAGAGCTACCCCTTCTTGGCGGTAAGCGTCGGTGAGCGTTTCCCGCGCGCCCAGGTCATGCGAGGGTCCAAGCGCAAGGGGGTTCGATACTTCGGGCCCTACTCGCACGCGTGGGCAATCCGCGAAACGCTCGACCAGCTGCTCCGGGTCTTCCCGATCCGCTCGTGCACTGCCGGCGTCTTCAAACGCGCCGGACAGATGGGCCGCCCTTGCCTGCTCGGGTACATCGACAAGTGCACGGCGCCATGCGTTGACCGCATCTCACCCGACGACCATCGAGCCTTGGTCGACGATCTCTGCGCATTCCTCGCCGGCGACACTGCGCGCTTTCTCAAGGAGCGCCGACAAGAGATGCTTGACGCCTCCGAGAACCAGGAGTTCGAGCGTGCCGCACGGCTGCGGGATGACATCAAGGCCCTTGAGCGCGCGCTCGAACGCAACACCGTCGTCCTGCCTGACGACACCGACGCTGATGTCGTGGCCATGGTCGAGGACGAGCTCGAGGCCGCCTTCCACGTGTTCCACGTGCGCGGGGGGCGCGTCCGTGGTCAGCGCGGCACGGTCACGGAGAAGGTTGACGATGTCGATGGCGCTGCTCTGATGGAGCAGTTCCTCACCTACCTCTACGGCGAGCTGCTCCCCGAGTCGATACCCCGCGAGGTGCTGACCGGTGTGGCGCCGACCGATCCGGCTCTGGTCAGCGCATGGCTGTCTGAACGCAGGACGTCACACGTCGATGTGCGAAAGCCGGCGCGAGGTGACAAACGCACCTTGATGGAGACGGTGACGCAGAACGCCTCGAATGCCCTTGCGCAGCACAAGGTGCGCCGCTCCGGAGACCTCACCGCACGTGCCGTCGCGCTCGAGGAGCTGCAGGAAGCACTCGGGCTCCCCGAGGCCCCACTGCGCATCGAGTGCTTCGACATCTCGCATCTGGCTGGCGTCGACCCGGTGGCCTCGATGGTGGTGTTTGAAGACGGTCTTCCACGTACCAGCGACTATCGCCGGTTCTCCGTCAAGAGTCCGGGGGGCGACGACCCAGCGGCCATGGCAGAGGTTGTGGGCAGACGGTTTCGCCGGCTGGTCGACGACAAGGCTGCCGAGGAACATGATGAGAGTGGGCGCCCGAAGCGGTTCGCCTACCGCCCGCAGCTTGTCGTTGTCGATGGGGGTCCCGTGCAAGCGGCGGCAGCAGCAGACGCGGTGACCACACTGGGTGTCACCGACGTCACGGTCGTTGGGCTCGCCAAGCGGCTCGAAGAGGTGTGGATCGCCGGCGACGACGAACCCCACATCATGTCGCGAGGTTCACAGGGCCTTTTCCTTCTGCAACGGGTGCGCGACGAAGCGCACCGGTTCGCGATCGCCTATCAGCGTCAGCGTCGCGGCCGCGCAACCACGGCCAGCGCCCTCGACTCCATCGCCGGATTGGGGCCCGAGCGGAAGAAGGCTCTGCTGCGCCACTTCGGGTCGGTACGCAAGATCAAGGCGGCCGACGTCGCCACGCTGCAGGAGGTCGCCGGGATCGGTCCGCAGCTGGCCGGCGCCATTCAGCGAACCCTGGCCGGTGAGGTCTCCGGGGAGAGTCTTGACACCGCGACGGGTGAGATTCTGAGCGACTGAGCACTGACGTCGGGGGGTAGGCCACAATAGGTGGGTGCCTGAGACCCCCGACGTCACGCCGCGCACCGCCGGTGTCACGCCCTTGGACCAGCCAGAGGTGCTCGTGCTCACGGGTATGTCTGGCGCGGGTCGAAGCACCTCAGCCAACGCCCTCGAGGATCTCGGCTGGTTCGTGGTCGACAACATGCCGCCGTCTCTGCTGCCGCGCATGGTCGAGCTCGCCCGTCAAGGACGAGCTGTTGCTGTCCCGTCTGATGCACCCAGGCCCGCATTGAGAATCGCGGCTGTTGCCGATGTGCGAGGCGGCGACTTCTTCGGGGATCTGCAGGACGCACTCGCTGCAGTCGAAGACGTCGGAATCGTGCCGCGCCTGGTCTTTCTCGAAGCCAACGACGAGACCCTGGTCCGTCGTTTCGAAGCGTCCCGCCGGCCGCATCCGCTGCAGGGCGACGGACGACTGGTCGACGGCATCATTGCCGAGCGCCGGCTGCTCGCGTCGCTGCGCGAGAGCGCAGACCTGCTCATCGACACATCACCACTCAACGTTCACCAGCTGCGCACCCGCATCGAGACCGCGCTCGGGCACGGCGGTGCCCGCCCGGTGCAGATCACGATCATGTCGTTCGGCTTCAAGTACGGACTCCCCGTCGACGCCGACTTCGTGGCCGACTGTCGATTTCTTCCCAACCCCTACTGGGTCCCCGAGCTCAGGCCGCTCACCGGCGAGGACCCGACGGTTGCGGCCTACGTCCTCGATCAACCAGCCGCCGTTCCCTTCCTCGAGGCGTACGAGGCCGCACTTCAGGTTGCCCTGGGGGGGTACGTCGTCGAGAACAAGCGTTACGTGACAGTTGCTCTCGGTTGTACCGGCGGCAAGCACCGCAGCGTCGCCCTCGCCGGCGCCCTGGCGAGCCGCATCGCCTCGGAGTCGGTCTCGATCCGTGTCGTCCACCGGGATCTCGGCCGTGAGTGACGCGCAGGCTCAAGCCGTTGTGGCGCTGGGAGGAGGTCATGGACTAGCGGCTTCGCTTGCGGCGTGGCGGCGGGTGACCCCGAACGTGACGGCGGTGGTCACGGTCGCCGACGACGGTGGTTCCAGCGGTCGACTGCGCCGGGATCTCGGTGTCTTGCCGCCCGGCGACTTGCGCATGGCACTGGCGGCACTCTGCGAAGACGATGAATGGGGTCGAACCTGGAGCCGGGTCGTGCAACACCGCTTCGAGGGCCCCGGCGACCTCGCCGGGCACTCAGTGGGCAACCTGCTCATCGTGGCTCTGTGGGAGCTTGCGGCAGACGATCCGGTGCAAGGTCTGGACTGGGTCGGTCGACTCCTCAAGGCCACGGGGCGCGTGCTGCCGATGTCGACAGTTCCTTTGCAGATCGAGGCCACGGTCGAGATGCCGGGTGGTGCGCGAAGCACCGTTCGAGGTCAGGTGGCGGTAGCCACCACCCCCGGCCGAATCGTGGAGGTGACTCTCTCACCGGCCGAGCCCCCGGCCTGCCCAGAAGCGGTCTCGGCGATCGACGCGGCGGACTGGGTCGTACTCGGACCTGGATCGTGGTTCACGAGCGTGATTCCCCATCTGCTCGTGCCGGGACTCGCCGAAGCCCTGGTCTCCAGCACCGCTCGTCGCATGGTGATCGTGAACCTGGAGCCCCAGCTCGGCGAGACGTCGGGCTTTGAGCCGAAGTCCTACCTTGAGGTCCTCCAGCGGCATGCCCCAGATCTACGGCTTGACGTCGTGCTCGCCGACAAGTCGTCGGTCTCCGACCTCGCTGCCCTTGAGTCCGTTGCGGGTCAGTTCGGCGCCGAGGTGGTGCTGGCCGACGTCCGAAGCGAAACGGGCATGGCACGGCACGATCCGGATGCGCTGGCTCATGCCCTGCAGGCGATCGTTTCTGCCCCACACCTCCCGCCGCGGCGAACGGAGTGAGAGGATGCCGCCCATGGCCATGACCGCCCAGGTGAAGGACGAGCTCGCCCGACTCACCGTCACCAAGCCGTGCTGCCGAAAGGCGGAGGTGTCGGCGCTCCTGCGTCTGGCCAGCGGTCTCCACATCGTGAGCGGGCACATCGTGCTCGAGGCCGAGCTCGACACCGGGGCGGCCGCGCGCAGGTTGCGCAAGGACATCTCCGAGGTCTACGGACACTCCAGCGATGTTGCGGTACTGGCGGCCGGTGGGCTCCGGAAGGGCACGCGGTACGTCGTTCGCATCGTCAAGGATGGCGACGCACTGGCTCGTCAGACAGGGCTGGTCGACGCCAGAGGTCGTCCCGTCAGGGGGCTGCCCCCGCCAGTGGTCTCCGGCGCCCTGTGCGATGCAGAGTCCGCATGGCGTGGTGCGTTCTTGGCCCACGGCTCGCTCACCGAGCCTGGTCGGTCGTCAGCTCTTGAGATCACCTGTCCCGGGGCCAGAGGCAGCGCTTGCACTCGTCGGAGCGGCGCGTCGCCTCGGGATCTCGTCGAAGGCTCGTGAGGTCCGTGGGGTGGATCGGGTGGTGATCCGTGACGGAGACGCCATCAGTGCCATGCTGACGCGGCTGGGCGCCCACGACAGCGTCCTGGCCTGGGAAGACCGGCGGATGCGCCGCGAGGTGCGCGCCACAGCGAACCGACTGGCCAACTTCGACGACGCCAATCTTCGTCGCTCTGCGCGGGCCGCGGTAGCCGCCGGCGCCAGGGTCGAGCGGGCCCTTGAGATTCTTGGCGACGATGTTCCCGACCATCTGGCCGTGGCCGGCCGACTCCGGCTGGACCACAAGCAGGCAAGTCTCGAAGAGCTCGGCGCGCTGGCCGAACCGCCGCTGACAAAGGACGCCGTCGCCGGCCGGATCCGGCGGCTTCTCGCCATGGCCGACAAGCGCGCCACCGAGCTGGGGATCGAAGGAACCGAGGCGAACGTCACCGCCGATATGCTCCGGTTGTAGGGTCAGAACAGCCCAGAAAATCCGCAGGACGAGGGAGATCACGTGAGCATTCGGGTCGGAATCAACGGGTTCGGCCGGATCGGCCGCAACTTCTACCGAGCACTGGTCGCCCAGGGGTCTGATATCGAGATCGTGGGAGTCAACGACCTCACCGACACCAAGACCCTGGCCCACCTCACGAAGTACGACTCGACTCTCGGACGTTTTCCGGGCACTGTCACGGCCGATGACGACGGCATCACCATTGATGGTCGCCGGATTCCGATCTCGAAGCAGACCGATCCCGCGGCGTTGCCGTGGGGAGACCTCGGTGCCGACATCGTTGTCGAGTCGACCGGCCACTTCACCGATGCCACCAAGGCCAGTGCGCATCTGACCGCCGGTGCCAAGAAGGTCATCATCTCCGCACCTGCCAAGAACGAAGACGTCACCGTGGTGATGGGGGTCAACCACACCGACTACGACCCGGCCACGCACAACGTCATCTCGAACGCCTCGTGCACCACGAACTGCTTGGCGCCGATGGCCATGGTTCTGCGTGATGAGTTCGGCATCGAGCGTGGGCTCATGACGACCATCCACGCCTACACCAACGACCAGAAGATCCTGGACTTCCCGCACAGTGACCTGCGGCGCGCCCGAGCGGCCGCCATCAACATGATCCCGACCTCTACGGGTGCGGCAAAGGCGATCGGCCTGGTCCTTCCCGACCTCAAGGGCAAGCTCGACGGCTACTCCATGCGGGTGCCGCTACCGACCGGATCGGCCACCGACCTGACCGTCCAGCTGAACCGCGAGGTCACCAAGGAAGAGGTCAACGCCCTGATGAAGGCGGCCGCGGAGGGTCCGTTGGCCGGCATCCTCAGCTACACCGAGGACCCGATCGTGTCTTCCGACATCGTCACCGACCCGTCCTCCTGCATCTTCGACGCACAGCTGACCAACGCCTCAGGGTCATTGCTCAAGGTCGTCGGCTGGTACGACAACGAATGGGGCTACTCCAACCGCCTCATCGACCTGGTCGACTACGTGGGACAGAGCCTCTAGCGAACGTGCACTCTCTCGACGAACTGCTCGCGCTGCTCGGTGAACGGCCCGGCGCCCGCGTCTTTGTGCGCAGCGACCTCAACGTGCCGCTCGATGGTGTGACGATCACCGATGACGGGCGGATCAGAGCAAGCGTTCCCACCCTTCAGGAGCTCGTCGATGCCGGTGCGAGAGTGGTGGTGGCCGCTCACCTCGGGCGGCCCAAGGGAGAGGTGCGCCCAGAGCTTTCGCTGGCGCCAGTTGCCGCTCGGCTCGCGGAACTGGTCGCGGCGCCTGTTTCCTTCGCACCGGTGTCGTCGGGTGCGGAGGCGGCCCTTGCTGTTGACGGACTGGCACCAGGTGGTGTGCTCGTCCTCCAGAACGTCCGGTTCGACCCCCGTGAGACGAGCAAGGTCGACGGAGAACGTGAATCGTTGGCCGACGAGTACTCACAGCTCTGCGACTTCTTCGTCAGCGACGGATTCGGCGTCGTCCACCGCAAGCAGGCCAGCGTCTACGACGTTGCTCGCCGCCGGCCCTCCTACGCAGGTCGCCTCGTTGCCGCCGAGATGCAGGTTCTCAGCCGCTTGACCGACGAGCCGCAGCGGCCATATGCCGTGGTGCTGGGTGGTTCGAAGGTCAGCGACAAGCTTGGCGTCATCGCCCACCTTCTCGACCGCGTCGACAAGATGCTCATCGGGGGCGGCATGGTGTACACGTTTCTGGCCGCCCAGGGACTCGGCACGGGGAAATCCCTCCTGGAGGCGGACCAGGTCGAAGTTGTCCGCGGACTGCTGGACACTGCGGCCGATCGCGGGGTCGACATCGTGCTCCCGGCCGACATCGTGGTCGGTGACCGGTTCTCTGCCGATGCCACGGCTGAGGTCGTGCCCTCGTCAGCCATCCCCGCTGCCGCGATGGGCCTCGACATCGGTCCAGCAGCCCAGCGAGATTTTGCCGACGCCCTGGCAGGCGCGCAGACGGTGTTCTGGAACGGACCGATGGGGGTCTTTGAGTTCCCCGCCTTTGCCGAGGGAACCCGGGCTGTGGCCCAGGCGCTCATCGACTCGGAGGCCTTCACCGTGGTGGGGGGAGGCGACTCAGCTGCTGCTGTTCGCACGCTCGGCTTCGCTGAGAGCGCCTTCGGACACATCTCAACCGGGGGAGGGGCGAGCCTGGAGTATCTCGAGGGTCGATCGCTCCCCGGGATCGCTGTACTCGATGGCACCTCCGACGAGAGCGAGTCATTCTGATGGCTGCATCTGGACAACCGGTCGGTCGACTCCCGCTCATGGCGGGCAACTGGAAGATGAACCTCAACCACTTCGAGGCCATGCACCTGGTGCAAGATCTCGCATTCCGACTCAGCGAAGACGATCTCGACGCCGTTGAGGTCGTGGTGCTTCCGCCCTTCACCGACCTGCGCTCGGTCCAGACGCTCATTGACGCCGATCACCTCAAGCTCGGCTACGGGGCACAGGATGTGTCGGTCCATGAGAGTGGCGCCTTCACCGGCGAGGTCTCGGGCTCCATGCTTGCCAAGCTCGGCTGCACCTATGTGACCGTCGGGCACTCCGAACGACGGCAGTACCACGCCGAGGACGACGACCTCGTTGCGGCCAAGGCGCGAGCCGTGCGGTCACATGGCATGACGCCGATCGTCTGCGTCGGTGAGCCGCTCGAGGTCCGGCAGGCCGGTGGCCAGGTTGACCACGTCATCGGGCAGCTTGCCGCGTCGCTCGCCGGCGTCGACGCGGTCAGCTCGGTGGTCATCGCCTACGAGCCCGTCTGGGCTATCGGTACCGGTGAGGTCGCCACGCCCGACGATGCGCAAGAGGTCTGCGGGGCCATCCGATCGTGGGTCGGCGGCCAACACGGAGCCGATGTCGCGGCCGCAGTCCGCGTTCTCTACGGAGGATCGGTGAAGGCGAGCAATGCGTCAGCCCTGATGGAACAACCCGATATCGACGGGGCGCTGGTGGGCGGTGCCAGCCTGTCGGCCGAGGAGTTCGTCGGCATCGCACGCTACCGACTGGTCCAGGAACCGCCGCGGTGATGGAGCCAACCGAGCACTGAGTCGGGGGGTCTGACCACCATCACCCGGTGCGCATGCCTATCCTGGTAGCGCCCGCCCACTTCCGAGGAGTTTTTCGGTGTCACCGATTGAGATCGGCCTCATGGTCATCGTCGTGCTGATGAGCATTGCACTGCTCGCACTGATCTTGCTGCACAAGGGCAAGGGCGGCGGTCTGTCAGACATGTTCGGCGGCGGGATGTCCACTTCTCTCGGCGGTTCGAACGTCGTCGAGCGCAACCTCGACCGTATGACCATCGCCGCAGGTATCGTCTGGTTCGCCTGCATCGTTGGGCTCAACCTTCTGCTCGGTTCGAACTAGTCGACGGTAGGCGACATCTGACATGACACACAACTGGAGGCGGTGAGCAGATGGCTGGAGGTAGCGCCATTCGCGGGAGTCGGGTCGGTGCCGGCCCCATGGGAGAGGCAGAACGCGGAGAGCCGGCGCCCCGTCGCAGGATCAGCTACTGGTGCGCCAACGCGCACGAGTCGCGCCCGAGCTTTGCCGATGAGGCCGACATCCCCGACACCTGGGACTGTCCCCGCTGCGGCATGCCCGCCGGGCAAGACCGGGAGACGCCCCCGTCCGCCCCCAAGAACGAGCCCTACAAGACGCACCTGGCGTACGTGAAGGAACGACGGTCGGACGCCGACGGTGAGGCCATCTTGGCTGAGGCCCTCGCCAAGCTGCGCGGTCAGGCCTAGGCCCCCTGCGCCCTTTCGACCAGGCCCAGAAGCGTGGTCCAGGCATCGATGAACGACTGGACGCCGGCCTCCTCGAGGTGGTCGACCACCTCTTTGTATGCGATGCCCACTGACGCCAGGTCGGCGAAGAGCTGAGCGTCCTCAGCGGCAGCTTGCTGGGTGAGTGCGATGGTCGGCACGTGTGGCTCGGACCCACGGGAGACCGCGTCCAGGGTGCCTGCCGGCATGGTGTTCACGGTCTGAGCGGCCACCAGCTCATCGACGTACCGAGTGGGCGAGAAGGTCGGGTCCTTCGTGCTGGTCGAGGCCCACAGCGGCCGTTGTGGTTGCGCTCCGAGCGTGGCAAGGGCTTGCCACCGCTCCTCGCTGAGAATCTGCACGAATTGCCGGTAGGCCTGCCGCGCGTTGGCGACCGCAGCCCGGCCACGAAGTCGCTGAAGTGCGTCGTCTGGCTGGTCGGCGCTCAGGGCGTCGAGACGAGTGTCGACCGCGGTGTCGAGTCGGCTGACGAAGAAGGAGGCAACGGATCCGATCGCCCGTAGATCGTGCCCCTGGGCATGAGCGGCTTCCAGCCCTGCGAGCCAGGCATCCTGGACCTCTCGGTAGCGATCGACCCCGAAGATCAGAGTGACGTTCACACTGATGCCGGAAGCGAGGGCCGAGGTGATGGCGGGGAGGCCGGCTTTCGTCGCGGGGATCTTCACCATCACGTTGGGTCGATCCACGTCTGCCCAGATCTTGGCGGCGGCGGCAACGGTGGCATCGGTGTCGAAGGCGAGCCGAGGGTCGACCTCGAGTGAGACGCGTCCGTCGAGCAGATGCGTCTCGTGGTGGGTGGCGGCCAGAACATCGCATGCGTCACGGACGTCGGCCACCATCAGCGAGTGCAGCGCCTCGGCCGCCGGGACTCCGGCCAGCCCGGCCAGCTCTTCGGCGTACGCATCTCCGCGGGAAACGGCGGCAGCGAAGATCGAAGGGTTGGTCGTGACGCCACGGACCCCGCTGGCGACCAGCCCGGCCAGCTCGCCGGATGTCAGGCGATCGCGACCGAGGTCGTCGAGCCAGACGGACACCCCGACGTCTGCCAGCTGAGTGATGGGGTTCACCGCTCCTCCGATGCCATGGTGAGCGTGGCGTGAGCAGCCTCGACGACTGCATCGGCGGTCAGCCCGAACTCGCGGAACAGCGTCGCCTGGTCGGCAGAGGCGCCGTAGTGATCGATTCCGACGACCTGGCCCGCGTCTCCGACCAGCCGCCACCAGGACAGGGGCAGGCCCGCCTCGACGGCGACCCGCGCGCGCACCCTGCTGGGCAGCACCGCTTCCCGGTACTCGTCGGGTTGCTGCTCGAACCATTCCAGACACGGCATCGAGACCACCCGTGCTGCCACATCGTGCTCGGCGAGCGTCTGTGCGGCCGCAACCGCCAGCTGCACCTCTGATCCCGTGGCTATCAAGAGGACGTCGGGCTCGGTGCCGGCCGTGTCGGCGCTGAGGGATGAATCCTGCAGCACGTAACCGCCTCGGGCGGTTCCGACGGTTGCCCGTTCAGCCGTTCCGTCGAGCACCGGGAGATTCTGCCGGCTGAGGATGAGCGCCACCGGCCCGTCGGCGGACTCCAGCGCCGTTGCCCAAGCGGCAGCCGTCTCGTTCGCGTCGGCCGGTCTGACCACCGAGAGCGACGGAATGGCCCGGAGTGCTGCGAGGTGCTCGATCGGCTGGTGGGTGGGGCCATCCTCACCGACCCCGATGGAGTCGTGGGTCCACACGTAGACCGGGGACAACCGCATCAGGGCAGCCATGCGGACGGCCGGCCTCATGTAGTCGCTGAACACCAAGAACGTGCCCACGTACGGACGGGTGTGTCCTTCGAGAGCGATTCCGTTGGCGATCGCCCCCATCGCGTGCTCGCGCACGCCGAAGTGCAGCGTGCGCCCATAGGGATGCCCAGACCACGCGGCGGTCTGCCGATCCAGGGGGAGTGCCGAGGGCTGGCCCGGCATGGTGGTGTTGTTCGACCCGCCGAGGTCGGCCGAGCCGCCCCAGAGCTCTGGCAGGACATCGGCCAGTGCCGCCAGAACCTTGCCGGACGCCGATCGCGTGGCCATCGAAGTACCTGTCTCGAAGACCGGCAGGTGGGCCCGCCAGTCCGTGGGCAGCTGCCCCTTCTCGAGCCGGTCGAGCAGTGCCGTTCGCTCAGGGTGCGCCGCGGACCAGCTGTCGAAACCCTTCTGCCACTCCTGGTGCAGAGCGGCTCCCCGCTCGGCAACCATGCGGGCGTGGTCGAGAACTGCGGGTTCGACGGCAAAAGCCTCGTCGTCGGCGAATCCGAGGATGCGCTTGGTGGCCGCTACCTCGTCGGCACCGAGCGCACTGCCATGTGCTCCACCGGTGTTCATGGCGTTGGGGGCGGGCCAGGCGATCTGCGACCGCAGTCGCACGAACGTGGGGCGGCTGAGGTCTGCGCGCGCTTCCGTCAGCGCTGCGTCGAGAGCAGCGACATCGACGTCGCCGTCCGGCGTGAGACCGACCTCGATGACGCCCCACCCGTACGCCCGGTATCGAGCACACACGTCTTCGGTGAAGGCGATCTGGGTGTCGTCCTCGATCGAGATGCGGTTGTCGTCCCAGATGACCGTGAGATTGCCCAGCCGCTGGGTGCCGGCCAGCGACGACGCCTCGGCGCTGATGCCCTCCTGGATATCGCCGTCGCTGGCCATCACCCAGACGTTCCAGTCGAACGGACTGGTGGCCGGAGCTGCTTCGGGGTCGAGGAGCCCACGGACGCGCCGCTGTGCGAGTGCCATGCCCACGCCGTTGGCAACTCCCTGCCCCAGCGGGCCGGTGGTGGTCTCGACGCCTGCCGTGTGTCCCCACTCCGGGTGGGCGGGCGTGCGGCTGCCCCAGGTGCGCAGCGCCTTGAGGTCGTCGAGGGTGAGGCCGTAGCCGGACAGGTAGAGCTGCAGGTAGAGCGTCAGACTCGAATGCCCCATGGACAGAATGAATCGGTCTCGGCCGCCCCATGAGGGGTCAGAAGGGTCGTGCCGCAGATGGCGCTGGAAGATCAGGTAGGCAGCAGGGGCGAGGCTCATCGCCGTGCCTGGATGGCCATTGCCCACCTTCTGAACGGCGTCCATTGCCAGGACGCGACAGGTGTCGACGGCGCGACGGTCCAGGTCGCTCCAGACCAGAGCATCGGCGGTAGTCGTGGTGGCCGGCACAGGGTCGTTCACAACGTCATTCACGGGGCCGCTCGCGAGGGGAGAGAGGGTCGACGCCGCGGGATGCGGCACCTGCTCGGTCAGCCTATCGGGATACAGTGAGGGGGAGTCCGGACCCTGATATCGTCCGGCTCGGTGTCCTCGTCCCAAGGCTGAGCAGCGAACTGAGGTGTCCGTGACCGTCGTCGGTGCTGACTCCGCTCTCGATGCCGGTGGTGCTGGCGTGACGGATGCAGTGGCAACTCGTTCTGCCGACCGCAGGCGGCGCGCCCTCACCACGCTCGGTGCCTATGTGGCGCTCACCAAGCCCCGCATCATCGAGCTGCTGCTTGTCACCACTGTGCCCACGATGTTTCTGGCGGCCGATGGCGTGCCGTCCCTTCCACTGGTGCTCGCCACCTTTGTCGGCGGCAGCTTGGCGGCGGGGTCAGCGAACAGCCTGAACTGTTTCGTCGATCGAGACATCGACCAGGTCATGAGCAGGACCGGTCGGCGTCCGCTCGCCACTCAGGCGGTGAGCCCCCGTTCGGCGCTCGTCTTCGGTCTTGCCCTCGGCCTGGTGGCGCTCGCCGTCATGGCCTCCGTCAACGTGCTGGCGGCAGCGCTCACCCTCTTTGCGATCGCCTTCTATGTGCTCGTCTACACGTTGGGGCTCAAGCGTCGAACTGCCTCCAACATCGTGTGGGGCGGTATCGCGGGCTGCATGCCGGTCCTGATCGGGTGGGCCGCGGTCACCGGCAGTCTTGCCTGGCCGGCCTGGATTCTGTTCGGTGTCGTCTTCTGGTGGACGCCGCCGCACTTCTGGGCACTGGCGCTGCGCTTTCGCGACGACTACGCGGCCGCAGGGGTGCCGATGCTGCCTGTCGTCGCCGAGCCGCGAGTCGTGGTCCGGCGCATGGTGGGGCACTCGCTGGCAATGGTGGCAGCGTCGTTGCTGCTGTGGCCCGTGGCCGGGATGACCCTGGCGTATCTCGCGGTCGCCGTGGTTCTCGGAGCGATCTTCCTCGGCTCCGTGATCGGCCTTCGACGCCGAGTGCTGCGCGGGCTGCCTGAAGAGCAGTGGCGCCCCATGCGGCTCTTCCACTGGTCGATCACCTACCTGACGTTGCTCTTCGTCATGGTCGGCATCGATCCACTGCTGCCGTTCAGCTGACAGTCAGCTGTCAGGTCTGCCGAGCGTCATCACCACGGCCGCACCGTCGCCCGGGCCATCATGCCGCTCGAGCGAGCCACCTGACGCTTGCGCGGTCCTGGCAGCGATGTCGAGCCCCAGCCCGGTTGATCCCACGCCGGAGTGACCGCGCCGTTCCGGATGCGCCAGCCGCCAACCGGGTCCCTCATCGGTGACCACGAGCGCGGCCCATTCACGTGACTGCGTCAAGGACACACTGAACGCCGTGCCGGAAGGTGTGTGTGCGAAGACGTTCCCGAGCAGCGCATCGACCGACGCCGCGAGGTCGGTGGCGGTGCTCGCCACCAGCACGGGTTCGGTCGGCAGAGTGGTGTCGACGCGCCGGCCTTCATCGTCAGCCAGGGCCGACCAGAACTCCACGCGCCCTCGCACCACGGAGGTGGCATCGCACCGCGCATCGACACCTTCTCGGATCGGTCTCCTCGCCTCGGTGATCACCGCGTCGATGGAGCGGGTGAGCGAACCAACGTCGTTGACGAGTCGGTCTCGCTCTTCTCCGGAGGGCAGTGCTTCGACATCGAGGCGCAGTGCGGTCACAGGCGTTCGGAGGCGGTGACTCAGATCGGCGACGGCCTCGCGCTCAGCGTGCAGGAGATCGATGATGCGCGCCGCCAGACGGTTCAGGGCGACCGCCACGGACTGGGTCTCGGGCGGCCCGGCGGGGGTGACGCGGGCGTCCAGATCGCCGCCGGCCAGGCGTCCTGCTGTCTGGGCCACCGCTTCGATCGGCCGGATGAACGACCTGGCCAGGGTGTCGCCGATCGCGATGGCCAGCAGAAGGAGAACCGCCGCCAGGGCAAGCAGGGCCAAGCGGGCCCGCATCACTCCGGCGCTGAGCTCTTCCTCACCGATGAGAACTCGGATGACGGCAGTCCCGTCCTTGAGTCCGAGAATCGGCACGGCCACCTCTCGGCCATCTTTGGTGTCGACGACGACCGTTCGGCCGGTCCTGGCGAGGGCCACGGCGTCAGACATCGGAGCCGGCTCACCGACCTGTTCCTGACCCGGTAGGAAGACCGTGACGGACGGACCGTCGTCAGCATTGACCAGGTCGACAGCCAGCGCTACCGACCGTGGCGGGGCCTCACCCACCACGGGCACCAGCGACT
Organism: uncultured Actinomycetota bacterium; assembly: GCA_963824605.1. GTDB lineage: Bacteria > Actinomycetota > Actinomycetes > JAHEKZ01 > JAHEKZ01 > JAHEKZ01. The sequence continues at coordinate 119,074 of CAWGPZ010000005.1, forward strand.
GCACGCGAAGAACGGCGGTAGAGGTCGCCCGCGACTCAGCGACCGACCCCACGAGCACCGCAAGCGGCACGAGGAATGCCAGCAGGATGAGAATGGACGTCGCAGCCACGGTCAGGAGGAGGCGTCGACGCACGATCTACTCCGCGGAGGGGACGGTCAGCTTCAGGCCCACGCCCCGGACGGTGTGCAGATAGCGCGGTTCCGCTGCGGTTTCCCCCAACTTGCGTCGCAGCCACGACACATGGACGTCCACTGTCTTGTCTGCGCCTGATGGGGCCATGCGCCAGACCTCGGTGAGCAGCTCGCGTTTGCCGATCACGCTGTTCGGGCGTTCCATCAGGTACTGCAGCAAGTCGAACTCGCGAGGCGTCAGGTCGAGCGTCGTCCCGTCCAGGGTGGCAGTCCGTGCTGACGCCGAGAGCACGATCCCGCCCACGACAAGGTCGTCCTGCGCGGTGGGGCTCTGAGTGCGTCGTAGAACGGCTCGGATACGGGCGTCCAGCTGCTCGGCGCTGAAAGGCTTGGCGAGGAAGTCATCGGCGCCTGAGTTCAGCGCTCGAACCGCGGTGGGGTCGTCGTCGCGCGCAGTGGCCACGATCACCGGCACGTCGCTCACGGCTCGCAGCATACGGAGCATCTCGGACCCGTCGAGGTCAGGCAGTCCAAGGTCGAGCACGACGATGTCGGGCTTGGTGTCGACGGCCGTCCGGAGTCCGGACAACGCGTCCGGAGCAGACGAGACGGCATGGCCCAGCTCGTCCAGTGCCCGCAGGACGGCGGTACGAATCGCGGGGTCGTCCTCGACCACCAGAACCTGCGCCACAGTGGGAGCGTAGTCGCCCGGTGGCGCGAAGGACCGCCGACATGAGGCACTCTTGAGTCATGAGAGGTTCACGAGGTGCAGTGGCAGCCCTCTGGGCTCTCTTTGCCTCGGTGGCCATCGTGAGCGGTTGGGTCGTCGTGCAAATGGTGGGCAACGCTGTGACTCCGGCTTCGATGCCCGTCCTCACGTCCACTGAGGTCAGCCAGCGGCTGGCAACGAGCAGCCCCACGGACGAGCCGACTCCTCCCCCTCTGGCGAGCCCCTCGACGAAACAGAACAAGCACGACGGCACGAAGCCGAAGCCCTCGACGTCCAGCTCAGTGCGTCCCTCGCCGACGCCCACCACAGGCACCACCAGCTCGCCCCGTCCCGTGGCGGTTGTCCGCACCCTTGCCTCGAAAGGGGGAAGTGTGGTGGCCGCGTGCCTTTCCGGGCAGGTCACGCTTCGTTCGTGGAGTCCGGCCGTCGGGTACCGCGTGGGCGATGTCGACGCCGGACCGGACCGGGAGCTGGAGATCCAGTTCGTCAGCAGAACCGCTGAGGTCAAGATGCAGGTGCGCTGCGTGTCGGGTGTGCCTTCGGCGCGAACGGAGTACGACTCGGAGTCAGGCGACGACGACTGAGCCCTCAGGATGGTCCATCACGTGATGACCTCGTCGACGGGTGCTCAGCAAGACCTCCAGCGTGGCGATCCAGACGAGGCAGGCGCCCAGCATGTGGAGGGAGACCAGAGGCACTGGCACACCGGTGAAGTACTGGGTGTAGCCGACGGCCCCCTGGAACACCGATGCAAGGAGCAGCGCAACGCCGGCTCTCGACACCTGCCGGGGGGACTGAGCGAGGCGAGCGCCAACCGTGAAGGCCAGGGCGAGCCCAAGGAAGACCAGTACCACGTCGGCGTGCAGCCAACTGATCATGCGGACATCAAGGTCGAACCGGGTGACGACCTCGGAGTCACCCGAGTGCGGTCCGGAGCCCGTGACAACGGTGCCGAGGACGAGCACCAGTACACCGATGAGCACCAGAGCGATGGCGAGCCAGCGCAGCTCGGGGCGGACCACGACGGTGACGGGGCGATCGCCCGGATCGGAGGCGCGGCGGAACAGCACGTAGGCGGCGGCGATCATGGCCATCGACAGCAGGAAGTGCGCGGCGACGGTGGCGGGGTGGAGATCGAGCAGCACAGTGATGCCGCCGAGGATCGCCTGACCCATGATGCCCACGGCGACTGCGGTGGCCAGCCAGAGCAGGGGGCGGCGGACGATGCCCGGGGGGCCGAGCCTGGGCACGCCGGGCAGCCGGCGCGCCAGCCACGGACGGAGAACGACGAGGAGGGCGGCAACAGCGGCGAGCAGGACCGCGAAGGTGAGCAGGCGGTTCCCGAACTCGATGAACTTGTGGACACCCTCCGACTGGCCGGTGACGGGCACCAGGCTGCCATCGGTGCACTCGGGCCAGGTCGGGCAGCCGAGACCGGAGCCGGTGAGACGAACCAGCCCACCGGTGACGACGATTCCCACCTCGGCGACGACGTTGGCGAGCAGGAGGCGCCGTCCAACGGTGCCGATGGCGCTCTGTCCTTGAGACTTCTGCTGCCGGCGTGCGGACGGTGCCGAGGACGCGCGTGTCCCCGCGGTGACGGAGTCAGACGAGACGGACGGATTCACGGACGAGACCACCCACTGAGGGTAACGAGGTCAGGTCGACAGCTCGCCCCGGACCACCGAATCGGTCGAGTGCACCGGGTCGCCGTCGAGGGGTTCGAGGGAGACGTCGACGACGGTGTAGCGGCTGAGATCGAGCCCGTCGGGGATCGGGAAGCGTCCAGAGGTGTCGGTCAGCGCACCCAGCCCGATCATCTGGAACGTGTCGGGGTCGATGAGCCACACCTCATAGAAGCCCTTACCCGAGGAGAGGTCCGAGACGTCGACGATGAGCTCGGTGCCGGCGTCGGTCTCGACGATCTCGGCAGCTCCGTCTCCCTGGTGCTGGGGGAGCGGTGCCAACGAGGCGCTGGAGACCACGGCTGGGGCAGCGATGGGTGTGGGCTCGGGATCGGAGTCGGTCAGGGCTACGCCACCTGTGGTCAGGACGGCGCCACCGACGATTCCGGCCACCGACGCGGCCACGAGCCACCCGGTCGACCAACGGCGGCGTGAGTCGAGGTTGACGACCTCAGCCAAGGGCTCTTCCGACGTGCCCGCAGTGAGCTGCTGCCCGAGCCCAAGCTCGTCGGAGATGGCCCCCCACAGCAGGGGAGACGGCTCGACGGGCATGTCTGCAGGAGAGGTCGTGCGGCCCGTGGCAACCAGACCAGTCCACTGGTTCAGCTCACCTTCGCACTGTGGGCAAAGAGCCACGTGCTGTCCCATGGCCGCAGGAAGCGGGTCGCCCATGGCGTGCAGGGCAAGAAGATCATCTGGCGCGTGCATCTCAGACTGCGACACCATCGACCTCCAATCGACTGCGGAGCCTCATCAGGCTGCGGCGAATGTGACTCTTGACCGTTCCGAGCGGCATGGCCAAGCGGTCAGCGATCTGATGGTGAGTCAGGTCGTCAAAGAACGCGAGCTCCATGATCTGGCGTTGGGGCTGATCGAGACGCGAGAGCTCATCTGCGATGAGCACTCGGTCAGCAACCTGCTCCACACTGTCTTCCGTCTGAGGCACGACTTCGGATGCATGGCCAGCGGCATCAACTTTGCGCTGCTCGCGCGACCTCGACTCCCAGTGGTCGGCGATCCGGCGCTTGGTGATGCCCAGCAACCAGGCGGGCAGGGCGGCGTGGTCGGGTGAGTACCGGTGGCGACCCCGCCACGCCGAGACGAAGACGGCCTGTGCCACGTCGTCCGCATCGTGCGGGTTGCCCGTGGCGCGCAGGGCGACCGTGTGGATCAGCGCACCCCAGCGCTTGTAGGCCTCCTCGAGTGCCCACTCCTCGCCGTCGGCGAAACTGACTCCGACCGAGGCGTCGGTCGCCACGTCGGCGAGGTGCGCCGACGCAGACGTGGACGCGTCCGGGTCGAAGGGCAGAGGTCGGGTGCTCACATACCCAACGGTAGCGCGGTGGGACCGCTCCATGACGACAGTCACTTCGAGGAGCCCTCCGGAACGGCAATGGCGAACAGGTTGTCCTGGTACCCACCCGCATCGGCGATGTAGGGCCCTCCACAGGTGATCAGGACCAGCTGGTGAGGCCCGGTGCGACGGAACAGGGAGTCCGGAAGCCCCGACTTCTCCGTACTTCGCAACGCAACCACCTGGTACTTCAGGACGCGACCGCCCTGGTCGACGGCGATCCGTGCTCCCGGCTGCAGCTCGTCGAGCTCGAAGAGCGCGCCAGGTCCTTCAGCCTGCGTGTCGCGGTGACCGATCAGAACGGCGCTGCCCCGGCGATCACCGGGAGCGGCTCCGAACTCGTACCAACCGACGACATCCCCGTCACGGGGGATCTGGGCGTTGCCGGCCTTGGTGACGCCGGTGGGCACCACCGGGGCCGTGACCCCAAGGGCGGGAACCGAGACCCGGCGAGGGGGTGTGGACCCGGTCGGGACGGCCGCCGTACCGCTTGCCGTGGCAGCCTTGTCGGCGTCGGCCCGGGAGTCTTCCTGCGAGGCCTCGGACTTCGGGGACTCGTCGGCACGGACGGATACCGAGAACTCGCGGACCTGTTGTGGTTGCTCAGCGGTGGCCAGAGCCACCGACGCCGAAACGGCTGTCACCGCGGCGACCGCTAGTGCGGTCGCCGCGGTGACAGTGGCCCGGGAAGGACGCATCGCTCTGAGCTCTTTCGGCCGTCGACTAGCGACGGACCTGGGCGAGCCGGACCGCTGCAGCGCTTCCGACGAGAACCGAACCCACGAGCGCGGCGATCAGCCAGGGGCTGGTGCTGCTTCCGGTGGAGGCAAGGCCGACCTCGCCGGCGTGCACGGCGCCCGGTGCGGAGTGCAGACCATCAATGGTCTGAACCCCTACGGCGAAGGAGCCGTCGTCGAGGGAGCCCCATGCGTAGGCGATGGTGTTGACACCTTCAGCCAGCTGGACATCCTCGTTCCAGACGGCCTTGCCGCCCGAGGCGGGGACGATACCTACGTCGTAGGTGTCGGCGGGAACAACGGCAACGGCTTCCTGGCCGTTGACCAGCCCTGGGGCGAGAACGTCGCCGTTGGCCTCGATGTCGACCTTGGGAGCGGCCGCTACGTGGCGGACGGTCACCCGTGCCTCACCAGCCGACAGTGACGAGATGTCGTTCTCAAAGGGCGTGACCGTGGGGTCACCCTTGGCGTCGAGGTTGGCGACGACGGTGTAGTTGCCACCTGCCTTGACGGCAACATCTGCCGGCCCGAGAAGGACGGTGTTCTTGTCGTCCTTGTCCGTGATCTCGATGGCGTAGGTGTCGGCGGGAAGGGCGAGCGGGCCGGCGAGGTCGCCGGGCTTGAAGTTGTCGAGCGTCAGGTCGCCATTGACGTAGACGTCGACGGTGAGACCAGGAATCCCGTGGAAGACCGACACCTGTGCGTCGTCGGCCGCCTGAGCGGATCCGAAGGAAAGGAAGGCAAGGGGCGTGGCCAGCGCAAGGACGGCTGCCGCGCGGCGAGTGCGACGTGAAGACATGGAGGTAACTCCCTCATCTGGGCGATGCCCGACCGGCGACCGCCTTATGCCTCCTCTTCGCTCCTCGTCCTGGGTTTGGATGCACAACGTGTGAACAAGTTTGTGGAGGTCACTCCCAGCGGAACCACCGACTCACGCCTCCGGCACCGATCACGAGCCAGACGATCAAGGTGGCCACCAGGGCCCAGGCCACGGTGCCACTGGCGGTAGCGATGCGGAGGCTCTCGGCCAGGGCGGCGGACGGCAGCGCCTCGAGGAGGGGCTGGACGCGCTCAGGGGCCCGATCAATGGGAATGACGACGCCGGCGCTCGCGAGCAGGAGGTAGGCGAGATTGGCCAGGGCCAAGGTCGCTTCAGCCCGCACAACCCCCGCCAGCAGGAGGGCGAGGCTGGCGAGCGCCGCACTCCCGAGCAGCAGGAGCGGTATGGCCACCAGCAGCCCGGCCAGGTGGGGACGCCAGCCCAGGGCAGCGCCGACACCACCGAGCACGACGATCTGCACGGTCTCGATGGCGAGCACCGCCAGTGACTTGCCCATGAGGACGTCGGGGCGTTGCAGGGGTGTGGTGCCGATCCGGCGCAACACCCCATAGCGCCGCTCGAACCCGGTCTGAATGGCGAGTGCCGTGAACGAGGTCGACAGCACAGCGAGGGCGAACATGCTCGGAACGACGATGGCCAGCCGGTCGGTGCGGGTGGCGCCGCCCACCTCGATGATCTCGGTGAGGCTGAGGACGAGCAGAAGTCCGAGAGGCAGAACGACGGTGAGCAGCAGCTGTTCGCCATTGCGCAGGAACATGGTCAGCTCGAGGCGAGTGTGCGCGCGAACTCGCGCGCGACGGGGGGCAGCCGCGGGCTTCGGGTCGACGTCGAGTGTCACGGGCGCAGCTCCTCGCCGGTGAGATCCAGGAAGACGTCTTCGAGAGTGCGCGTCTCAGAGCTCAGGCTTGTGGGGATGACACCGAGCTCGGTGCACCAGGCCGACACCTGCCCCATGGCCTCGGTGAGGTGTGCCGTCGTCACGACGTAGGTACCCGGTGCCGACTCGACCACAGTGCTGCTGGCGGGCATCAGTTGGCGCAGCCGCTCAACGTCGAGGCCAGGAGCTGCGGTGAAGCGAAGAACCCCGGTGCTGTTCGAGACGAGATCACTCGGCCGTCCGGACGCGATGGTGCACCCACGGTCGACGATGACCACGTGGTCGGCGAGGTGCTCGGCCTCCTCCAGGTAGTGAGTGGTGAGGACCACCGAGACGCCGGCGGACCGCAGGGCAGCGATCAGGTCCCAGACAGCCCGACGCGACTGGGGGTCGAGGCCGGCGGTGGGCTCATCGAGAAAGACGAGCTCTGGTCGGCCGACGATGGCGAGGGCGACACCGAGCCGCTGTCGCTGTCCCCCGGAGAGGCGCCGGGACGCGACGGACGCCACTTCTCCGAGTCCGAGGGACTCGATGAGGGCATCGACCGGCTGCGGTTCACGGTAGAGCGAGGCGGCGTGCGCCAGCGCTTCGCCGACCGTGACGGATCCGTAGACGCCGCCGTCCTGGAGCATCACCCCGACGCGTGACCGGAGGGCTGGGTGGCGCGGGGGGCGACCGAGCACCTCAACGGTGCCGGCATCGGCGGTCCGCAGTCCTTCACTGATCTCGAGCGTCGTGGTCTTCCCGGCGCCGTTCGGCCCGAGCACGGCCGTCACCGCGCCGCGCGGAGCCACGAGGTCCAGCGCGTCGACGACTGTGCGCCCGTCGTACGCCTTGACCAGGCCGGAGATCGCCAGGGCAGGTGGGAGATCGCGGGGGCTGTCGGACACGCCCAGAGCCTAGAGAGAACCCCCGGGGATGCGCGCTCGGGGCTTTTACGCAACAATGACGTTGTGAAAATCGCGACCGTCTCCACCGGACCTCGGGCGGGCTCAGGCCCGTCCTCGGCTCCAGCCGTTGCTGAGGCCGGGGCAGATGGTGCGGGACGCGACCGGGTGGCGGCTTCACTGCTCACCGACGGACCGGCGACGGCCTCCCAGCTCGCGGGCCGGATCGGCATCAGCGCGACGGCGGTCCGGCGTCATCTCGACACGCTCCTGAGTGACGGCCTCGTCACGGCGACCGAACGCCCGCCCTACGGACCCACACCCACTCGTGGCCGTGGCCGACCCGCTCGGACTTTCGCCCTCACCGAGCAGGGGAGGGCCCAGTTCCCGGCCGAGTACGACACTCTCGCCTCTGATGCACTCGCCTTCGTCGAGCAGGTGGGCGGCCCCGACGCGGTGGCGGCATTCGCGGAGGCGCGCGGCGCCGCGCTCGAGGAACGGCTTCGGGCGATCCTGGGAGCTGACTGGCAGCGCGCCGGCGACTCCGAACAGGTCAGCGCCTTTGCCGCCGCCTTGGGCGAGCTCGGATTCGCCACCAGCATCGACCCGGCGCCAGCCGGTGTCCAGGTCTGTCAGCATCACTGCCCTGTGGCACATGTTGCCGGTCAGTACCCACAGCTGTGCGAGGCAGAGACCGAGGCCTTTGCCCATCTGCTCGGACGCCATGTCCAACGTCTCGCCACCATCGCCAACGGTGATGGCGTCTGCACCACAGTCATACCGCTCGTCCCCAGCAGCACCGATCCCCACGGTTCACCCACGACGGAGAGGACCTCCGCATGAGCACCACGGCCCACCCCGAGCTCGACGGCCTCGGCACCTATGAGTTCGGCTGGCATGACCAAGATGCCGCAGGCACCGGCGCCCAGAGGGGGCTCTCGGAGGCAGTCGTGCGCGACATCTCTGCCAAGAAGAGCGAGCCGGAGTGGATGCTCGACTACCGGCTCAAGGCGCTGCGACTCTTCGGAAAGAAGCCGATGCCGACCTGGGGTTCAGACCTGACGGGTATCGATTTCGACAACATCAAGTACTTCGTCCGTTCCACGGAGAAGCAGGCGACGTCCTGGGAAGAGCTTCCCGAGGACATCAAGAAGACCTACGACAGGCTGGGCATCCCTGAGGCCGAGAAGCAGCGTCTGGTCGCCGGTGTGGCCGCGCAGTACGAGTCCGAGGTGGTGTACCACGCCATCCGCGAAGATCTCGAAGAGCAGGGGGTGCTCTTCCTCGACACCGACACCGCGCTGCGTGAGCAGCCGGAGCTCTTCCGCGAGTACTTCGGATCGGTGATCCCATCGGGCGACAACAAGTTTGCTGCACTGAACAGCTCTGTGTGGTCAGGGGGATCGTTCATCTACGTCCCGAAGGGTGTGCATGTCGAGATCCCGCTGCAGGCCTACTTCCGGATCAACACCGAGAACATGGGGCAGTTCGAGCGCACCCTCATCATCGTCGACGAGGATGCCTACGTTCACTATGTCGAGGGCTGTACCGCCCCGATCTACTCGAGCGACTCGCTGCACTCAGCTGTCGTCGAGATCATCGTGAAGAAGAACGCTCGCTGCCGCTACACGACCATCCAGAACTGGTCCAACAATGTCTACAACTTGGTGACCAAGCGGGCCGTGGCGCACGAAGGTGCCACGATGGAGTGGGTCGACGGAAACATCGGGTCCAAGGTCACCATGAAGTACCCGGCCGTCTGGCTCGTGGGTGAGCATGCCAAGGGCGAGACCCTTTCGGTCGCCTTCGCCGGTGAAGGTCAGCATCAGGACGCCGGTTCGAAGATGGTCCACGCGGCACCGAACACATCGTCCAGTGTGATCTCCAAGTCCGTCGCTCGTGGCGGAGGTCGTACCTCGTACCGCGGTCTCGTGCAGATCAAGGAAGGTTGTCACGGCTCGAAGTCGACCGTGAAGTGCGACGCCCTCCTCGTTGACGACATCAGTCGCTCCGACACCTACCCCTACGCCGACATTCGTGAGGACGACGTGGCCATGGGCCACGAGGCCACCGTCACCAAGCTCTCCGAGGATCAGCTCTTCTATCTGATGAGCCGTGGAATGACCGAGGACGAGGCAATGGCCATGATCGTGCGAGGTTTCGTCGAGCCGATCGCCCGCGAGCTGCCCATGGAGTACGCCCTTGAGCTCAACCGCCTGATCGAGCTGCAGATGGAAGGGGCGGTGGGCTGACCGTGGTCTCGTTGTCCCAGAAGTCCGGCGCCGCGTCGGACGTACCGGCGGTCGACCGCAGCGAGCGTCAACGGTCGTTCGACCCGCGCGACTTCGCCTCTCCCGGTCGGGCGTGAAGAGGAGTGGCGCTTCACGCCCATCGGCCAGCTCCGCGACCTCCTCACCGACGATGTCGACGCACCAGCTGGTTCGGGCAGTGTCAGCATTGACGTCAAGGCGCCGAGCGACGTGAAGGTTGAGCGGGTCTCCCATCGCGATGGTCATCGCGATCCCCGGTTGGGCACTGTCGGCGTGCCCGCTGAGCGCGTTTCGGCACTTGCGTTCGCGGGCGCTGAGACCGCCACCATCGTCACCGTTCCCCACGACACCCAGCTGACCGAGCCGGTCGTCGTCCGGGCCCACGGCAACGGCCGGCCCGGCGCCGACTTCGGACATCTGCAGGTGCGGGTCGAATCCCTGTCGTCGGCGGTCGTGGTCCTCGACCACGTCGGCTCTGCCACCTACGCCGACAACCTCGAGATCACAGTCGCAGATCAGGCCCATCTGACGGTGGTGTCCCTGCTCGACTGGGATGTCGACGCCGTTCATCTGTCGGCGCACCACATCGAGGTCGGTCGCGATGCGCGCGTGGTCCACGTGGTTGTGTCATTGGGCGGAGAAGTGGTCCGAATCACCCCCGAGGTGACCTTTGCGGGGCCCGGCGGTGACATCGAGCTGCTCGGGCTGTTCTTCACCGACCCCGGCCAGCACCACGAGCACAGGATCTTCGTCGATCACAGCCAGCCGCACTGTCGGAGCAATGTGAACTACAAGGGCGCCTTGATCGGTGAACGTGCGCACTCGGTGTGGATCGGTGATGTCCTCATCCGCGCCGGAGCCGTCGGCACCGAGACGTACGAGATCAATCGCAATCTGTTGTTGTCGGACGGCCCGCGAGCCGATTCGGTCCCCAACCTCGAGATCGAGACTGGCGACGTCGCCAGCGCGGGCCATGCCAGTGTGACCGGCCGCCTCGACGATGATCAGCTCTTCTACCTCATGGCCAGGGGTATCCCCGAGCTCGAAGCGCGGCGACTTGTCGTCACGGGATTCTTTGCCGAGCTACGTGACCGAATCGGTGTGCCGTTCGTCACCCAGCGTTTGACAGCCGCACTGGAGACTGAGTTGGAAAGGGCAACAGCATCGTGACCACCCATGACTACGTCGAGGTCTTCTCCCTCGACGACCTCAAGGACGGCGAACCGCATCGGGCGGTAGTCCACGAAGTAGCCGTAGCCGTCGTCCTGGCCGAGGGTGAGGTCTTCGCCATTGACGACATCTGTTCGCACGGACAGGTATCGCTGTCCGAGGGCGAGGTCGAGGGGTGCGCACTCGAGTGCTGGCTCCACGGCTCCCAGTTCGATCTCAGAACTGGCAAGCCACTGTCCTTGCCCGCGACCGACCCCGTCCCCGTATACCCCGTAAAAACTGAAGACGGACGCGTCTTCGTCGCCACCAGGAGCAGTGATTTGTCATGACGTCCCTCACGATCAAGGATCTCCACGTCTCAGTCGAGACCGACGACGGTGCCCGACCCATCCTGCGGGGTGTTGACCTGACCATCAAGAGCGGTGAGACGCACGCGCTCATGGGTCCGAACGGGTCCGGCAAGTCGACGCTTGCCTACGCGATCGCGGGACACCCGCGCTACGACGTGACAGCCGGGACCATCACTCTTGACGGCGAAGACGTCCTCGACATGAGCATCGACGCACGCGCGCGCGCGGGTCTCTTCTTGGCCATGCAGTATCCCGTTGAGGTCCCTGGAGTGTCGGTCACCAACTTTCTGCGCACCGCCGCCACTGCGGTACGGGGAGAGGCTCCCAAGGTTCGGCACTGGGTCAAAGAAGTCCGAGAGACCATGGATGGTCTTGCGATGGACCCTGCGTTCGCCGAACGCAATGTCAACGAAGGTTTCTCGGGCGGCGAGAAGAAGCGCTCCGAGCTGCTTCAGCTCGAACTGCTCAAGCCCTCCATCGCTGTGCTTGACGAGATCGACTCCGGTCTCGATGTCGACGCCCTCAAGGTCGTCTCTGACGGGATCAACCGGGTGCGCGCCTCCGGCAAGACGGGCGTCATGCTGATCACGCACTACACCCGGATCTTGCGTTACGTACAGCCCGACCAGGTGCACGTCTTCGCGGAAGGCCGCATCGTCGAGCGTGGCGGCCCTGAGCTGGCGGACGCGCTGGAGGCCGAGGGGTACGAGCGCTACACAGGTCGTGACCTCGCTTCTGCCGGGGCGAACTGACTGCTATGTCTGTGCATGTCGATGCCGCGCCGCTGGACGTCCAGACCGTACGTCCAGACTTCCCGATACTCGCCAGAACCGTGCGAGGCGGCAATCCGCTGATCTTCCTTGACAGTGGTGCGACGTCGCAGAAGCCGGAGGCAGTGCTCAATGCCGAGCGCGAGTTCCTCGTGCGGAGCAACGCACCTGTGCATCGCGGAGCCTATGCGCTGGGCGAGGAGGCCACCGATGCCTACGAGGCGGCCCGCGGAGCGGTCGCCGACTTCATCGGAGGGGACTTCGATGAGGTCGTCTTCACCAAGAACGCAACAGAGGCCATCAATCTGGTCGCGTACGCAATGGGCAATGCAGCGACGGCCGGAGCAGAGGCCGGGCGGTTCCGGGTGGGACCAGGCGACCGGATCGTTGTCACCGAGATGGAGCACCACGCCAATCTCATCCCCTGGCAAGAGCTGGCTCACCGGACCGGAGCCGAGCTGGCGTGGCTGCCCCTGACCGACGACGGCCGCCTCGACCTCGACAACCTCGACAGCGTGGTCAACGACCGCACCAAGGTCGTCGCGCTTGTTCACCAAAGCAACATCCTGGGCACGATCAACCCCGTGGCGACGATCTCGGCACGCGCCAGGGCCGTTGGATCTCTGGTGGTGCTCGACGCCTGCCAGTCCGTGCCGCACATGCCGTTCTCGGTGCGAGACGTGGACGTCGACTTCGTGGCCTTCTCCGGCCACAAGATGCTCGGGCCTTCCGGAATCGGAGTGCTCTGGGGTCGTCGCCACCTGCTGGAGACACTGCCACCATTCCTGACGGGTGGCTCGATGATCGAGCAGGTGTTCATGGAACGAACGACCTTCGCTCCACCGCCCCAGCGCTTCGAGGCGGGCACCCCTCCCATCTCTCAGGCCGTGGGGCTTCACGCCGCTGTCGACTATCTGAGCGCCATCGGCATGGACCGGGTCGAGGCCCACGAGCAGCGGTTGACCGCGCACCTCTTGGGACGTCTTGCCGAGGTGCACGGCGTACGGGTGATCGGCCCGACGACAGCCGTCGATCGTGGGGGAGCGGTCAGCTTCGTCGTCGACGACATCCACCCGCATGACGTCGGCCAAGTGCTCGATGATCGAGGGATCGCCGTGCGTGTCGGGCATCACTGCGCTTGGCCGGTGTGTCGCCGGTACGGCGTTCCCGCCACCACGCGAGCAAGTTTCTACGTCTACAACGACACTGACGACCTCGACGCCCTTGTTGAAGCCATTGTCGCGGCGCAGAGCTTCTTCGGGGTGAAGCCGTGAATCTTGAGCAGATGTACCAAGAGATCATTCTTGACCACTACCGCTCGCCGCAGAACAAGGGTCTTCGCTCTCCTTTCGGTGCTGAGGTCCATCACGTCAATCCCACCTGCGGCGACGAGATCACGCTGCGTGTTGCTCTGAGCGACGACGGGTCGGTCATCGATGACATCTCGTACGAGGCTCAGGGATGTTCCATCAGTCAGGCGTCGGTCTCGGTGATGACCGAGCTGCTGATTGGCCAGAGCGTCGATCATGATCTCGCCGTCGCAGATGCCTTCCTGAAGATGCTTCAGTCGCGCGGCGCCGTGGAACCGGACGAAGACGTACTGGAGGACGCCGTCGCCTTCGCCGGCGTGGCCCGATACCCGGCTCGCGTGAAGTGCGCGCTGCTCGGCTGGATGGCATGGAAGGATGCGCTGGCGCAGGCCGGCGGATCCCTGAAGGTCCCCGATGACGCGCGCCAGCTGACGGGCGACGTCCCCACCAATGGAGCAGGGCATGAGTGAAGCAGTCTTGACACCCAACGGCGACGATCTCACCGAGGCGATGCGCGACGTCGTCGACCCCGAACTCGGCATCAACGTGGTCGACCTCGGCCTCGTCTACGGCATCACGGTCGACGACGGCAATACGGCTGTGGTCGACATGACACTCACGTCGGCTGCCTGCCCCTTGACCGATGTGATCGAAGACCAGACCCAGATGGCGCTCAGTCCGTTCGTCGATGGCGTCCGCATCAACTGGGTGTGGATGCCACCGTGGGGCCCGGACAAGATCACCGACGACGGGCGCGAACAGCTACGGGCACTCGGATTCAACGTCTAGCAGCCCTTGGGGCAGCGACACCCATTCGTCGGTCCGATACCCGCGTGGCCATACTTCTCTGATGATCAGTGCTGCCGACATCGAGCTGCGAGCTGGATCGCGTCTGTTGCTCGAGCACGCCAGCTTTCGCATCGCCTCGGGCGAGAAGGTTGGTCTGGTCGGGCGCAACGGCGCCGGCAAGACGACTCTCACGCGAGTGCTGGCCGGTGAAAGTGAACCGGCAGCCGGTGTCGTGCAACGGACGGGCAGTATCGGCTACCTCCCTCAGGACCCCCGCACCGGAGATCTCGACCAACGCGCTTCGGCCCGCATCCTGAGCGTTCGCTCCCTCGACGTGATCACCGACCAGCTGCGCGACGCCGAACGTGGCATGGCGAGCGCCGACGATGACAGCCGCGACCGGGCGATGCGCCGCTACTCGAGGTTGGATGCCGAGTTCACCGCGGCCGGTGGCTATGCCGCCGAGTCCGAGGCCGCGCGTATCGCGGCCAGTCTGGGGCTGTCCGAGCGAGTTCTGCACCAGCCCATCGGCACCCTGTCTGGAGGGCAGCGGCGCCGGGTCGAGCTGGCCAGGATCTTGTTCAGCGACGCTGAGACGTTGTTGCTCGACGAGCCGACCAACCACCTCGACGCCGACTCCATCACTTGGCTACGAGACTTCCTGAAGGCGTTCGCCGGGGGCGCCGTGGTGATCTCTCACGATGTCGAGCTGCTCGACCACAGCGTCAACCGGGTCTTTCACCTGGATGCGAATCGGGCTGTTCTCGACATCTACAACGTGGGTTGGAAGGCATACCTCCAGCAGCGTGAGACCGACGAGCGTCGGCGTCGACGTGAACGCACGAACGCCGAGAAGCAGGCATCTGCCCTCCGCGACCAGGCCGAGCGGATGCGGGCCAAGGCCACCAAGGCGAAGGCGGCCCAAGGCATGCTGCGCCGCGCTGATCGCCTGACCGATGCGCTCGAAGGACAGCGCAAGAGTGACCGCGTGGCCAAGATCCGGTTCCCCGAGCCGGCACAGTGTGGGCGGACGCCGCTGACCGCGCAGTCGCTGTCGAAGTCCTACGGCTCGCTCGAGGTGTTCACCGACGTCGATCTTGCCGTCGACCGAGGGTCAAGGGTGGTGGTGCTGGGACTCAACGGGGCGGGCAAGACCACCTTGCTGCGCATGCTTGCCGGTGTCGAAGAGCCCGACACCGGTGCCGTGGAGCCGGGCCACGGTCTGCTGCTCGGCTACTACGCGCAGGAGCACGAGACACTCGATCCCGAGCGCAGCGTGCTGGAGAACCTGCTCTCGGCCTCGCCGAGTCTCAGCGAGTCAGATGGCCGCAGTCTGCTCGGGGGATTCCTGTTCACCGGCGACACCGCCTACCAACCTGCCGGAACGCTCTCGGGCGGAGAGAAGACCCGGTTGGCTCTGGCGTGTCTGGTGGTGTCGAGTGCCAACGTGCTGCTGCTGGACGAGCCGACCAACAACCTCGATCCCGCGAGCCGGGAAGAGATTCTGGCAGCCCTTCGGCGCTACCCAGGCGCGATCGTGCTGGTCACTCACGACGAGGGAGCGGTGGAGGCTCTCGCCCCCGAGCGGTTGATTCTGCTTCCGGATGGCGTGGAGGACTTGTGGTCGGCCGACTACGCCGATCTCATCTCGTTGGCCTGAGCGTCATCGTCGTTTTCGAGTGGCCGAACTGACGCATTCCACCGATGATCGAAGGGATGAACTCTCACGGCAAGGAGGCTGACGTGGCACCACTGACCAAGGGTCGACGCATCACCGGTGATGAGCGGGGCACCCTCTCTCACGAAC
This sequence comes from uncultured Actinomycetota bacterium, assembly GCA_963824605.1. Taxonomy (GTDB): domain Bacteria; phylum Actinomycetota; class Actinomycetes; order JAHEKZ01; family JAHEKZ01; genus JAHEKZ01. The sequence continues at coordinate 134,783 of CAWGPZ010000005.1, forward strand.
TGCGTCGGCAGTACGAGCAAGGCAGCAGCATCCGAAGCATCGCCGCGGACACTGGCCGTTCGTATGGCTTTGTCCACCGGGTACTCACGGAGTCCGGGGCGACTTTGAGGGGCCGTGGGGGCGCCACCCGCGCCAAGCAATAGGGCAACGGTTTTCGCGGCTGGCGTAGTCGGGAACAGTCCGAGGGGCAGCGTCCTTAGTGTTCGTAGGGTGTGGTCAGAATGCCATGCACCAGAACACTTGCCGGAGGGCCCGTGAGCATGCACAGCTGGTCGACCTTGCGCTCGTTCGCGCGGGACGGCAGCGTTGCGAACCAGAAACTGACGCCGGGGACGGTGCGGCGGATTGCCGGCTACGCGACTCCCTACCGTCGGCCGATTGGCTTCTTCCTGGTCCTGACAGTCGTCGATGCCTTCCTGGTCGTGGCGAGCCCGCTGTTGCTCGGCCGTCTCATCGACGATGGTGTCAGCCAAGACAACAAGCAGGTCGTCGTCACACTGGCTCTCATCGTCGCCGGGCTCGCCGTCTTCGATGCCGCGCTGTCACTGATTCTGCGTTGGTACTCGGCCCGGATCGGTGAGGGTCTGATCTACGACCTGCGCAGCCAGGTCTTCGACCACGTGCAGCGCATGCCGTTGGCGTTCTTCGTCCGTACCCAGACCGGTGCTCTGATCTCCCGGCTGAACAGCGATGTCATCGGAGCACAGCAAGCCTTCACCACCACGCTCTCCAGCGTGGTCTCGAACACGATCAGTCTGGTGGTCGTCACGATCGCCATGCTGGCTCTCTCGTGGCAGATCACATTGGCCGCTCTGGTCCTCGTTCCGGTCTTCCTGGTGCCGGCTCGCTACGTGGGTCGCCGTCTTGCCGAGATGTCCCGCGAGGCCATGCAGCTCAACGCTGAGATGAGCTCGACCATGACCGAGCGTTTCAACGTGTCGGGGGCTCTCCTGGTCAAGCTCTTCGGTCGGCCGGACGACGAGGCGGTTGAGTTCAGTGGTCGTGCTCGCAGGGTGGCCGACATCGGCATTCAGATCGCGATGGCCAACCGAGCCTTTTTCACCGCGCTGACTCTGATCGCGTCATTGGCCACGGCGCTTGTCTACGGTGCTGGTGGCGTCCTGACCATTGACGGGGCGCTCACTACTGGCACGCTCGTTGCCCTGGCAGCGCTGCTGGGCCGGCTCTATGGTCCGCTCACCGCATTGTCGAACGTGCGGGTCGACATCATGACTGCCTTGGTGAGCTTCGAGAGAGTTTTCGAGGTGCTCGACCTCAGACCGATGATCGCCGACAAGGATGACGCGGTGGCGCTTCCGATCGGGCCAGCTTCTGTGCGCTTCGACCAGGTCTCCTTCTCCTACCCCCGCGCTGAAGACGTTTCGCTTGCTTCACTCGAAGCCGTGGCTCGCACTGAAGGCGCTCCTTCCGGTGAGGTGCTGCACGACATCAGCTTCGAGGTAGCACCTGGGCAGCTGGTGGCGCTGGTCGGCCCGTCTGGTGCGGGAAAGACGACCCTCACCTCGCTGGTGAGCAGGCTGTACGACGTGTCTGACGGCCGGGTGATGGTGGGTGGCATCGACGTCCGCGATGTGTCGCTGAGCTCGCTGCAACGATCGGTGGGCGTCGTCACCCAGGACGCGCACCTCTTCCACGACACGATCGAGGCGAACCTGCGCTACGCCGCCCCAGCGGCCACCGAGTCCGAGATCTGGGATGCGCTGCGATCTGCCCGGATCGAGGATCTCGTCCGGTCGTTCCCTGACGGACTGGGCACGGTGGTCGGTGATCGAGGTCACCGGCTCTCCGGTGGCGAGAAGCAGCGCCTGGCCATCGCTCGGCTGCTGCTGAAGTCGCCGGCGGTCGTCATCCTTGACGAGGCCACGGCACATCTGGACAGCGAGTCAGAGCGATACGTCCAGGAAGCCCTGGACACAGCGCTTGAGGGACGCACGTCGCTGGTCATTGCCCACCGGCTCTCGACCGTCCGCGCAGCCGACCAGATCCTGGTGGTCGAGGATGGTCGCATCGTCGAGCGGGGCGACCACGACACGCTCCTGGACCGGGGAGGCCTGTACGCCGACCTCTATCGCACGCAGCTCGCCCCGCAGCTGTGAAGCTCACTGGGCCGGCAACCGGGGCTACAGCGAGCGCTGCGCGCCACCGTCCACAGGGATCAGGGCCCCGGTGAGGTAGGAGGCGGCCGCCGACAGAACGAAGGCAGCCACTGTGCCGAACTCGATCGGATCGCCGTAGCGCCCCAGGGGAATCGAGCTCTCCTGCCGACGTCGGGCTGAGTCGCCGCGGCCCGCCTTGCTGTCCAGCTCTCGCGTGCGGTCGGTGTTGATGCGACCTGGCAGGAGACCGTTCACCCGGATGGCGCGTGGAGCCAGCTCATCGGCAAGGTCCTTGACCACACCGGCCATGCCGGGCCGGAGCCCGTTGGAGATGGCGAGATCAGGGATCGGCTCTCGGGCGGAGCTGCTCAGGACGAACGCCATGGCACCACCTTCATCCATCGTGGCCGCCAGGGCGCGCGCAGTTCGGAGTGGGCCGAGAAATACCGACTCGAAAGCACTTCGCCAGGCTGCGTCATCGGCTTCCAGCACAGATCCAGGGGGCGGCCCTCCGCACGACAGGAGCGCGCCATCGATGCGGCCGTAGCGGGCGATGGCCGCAGCCATCAAGCGCTCTTCCGCGCCGGCCACGGCGAGGTCGGTGGGAACGCCGAACGCACGATCAGGTCCCAGCGAGGCGACTGCTTCGTTGAGCGACTGGGGGTCGCGTGCGGCCAGGACGACCTTGGCGCCCTCGGCCACCAGCACTTCGGCCGTGGCGCGTCCCAAGCCCCTGCTGCCGCCCGTGACCACGAACACCCGGTCCGTGACTCCGAGATCCATCGTGGACGCCTCCGGTCCCTAGGGTGTCGTGGTCGAGACTAGTTCAGGCAGTCCCGTGCGTCGGGACTAGTGAACCTCGGCATCCTCCGTGTCGCCGGCGCCCGCGTGATCGCCCGCTCGGCTCTCTCTTCTCATCACGGTGCCGAATCCGACAAGGGCAATGACGATGAAGAGCCACCACTGAATCGCATAGAAGAGGTGGACGCCGAGACCGGTTTGGCTGGGCTCGGGCAGCTCGAGCGAGCTGGCCGGAGCTGGAGTCTGTTCGACCAGCTCTCCGTAGAGCGCATAGACCGGCTGCGGGAGGGTCTGACTCATCGCGGCCGGGTCGATGTCATAGATCTGCCCAGCCGGAGCTTGTCGACCGGAAGACGGCTGCGCCGCTCGAAGCCGCACAGTGACACTCACTGGCCCTTGCGGCGGGGCGACGTCCGCGGCCGGTGTGTTGACGTCAGTGGGTGAGGCCGCCACCCATCCGCGATCCACCAGGAGGGTGCCTCCGCCGTCGAGCGCCAACGGCGTCACGACGGCGTACCCCGAGCGCCCTCGAGGGTTGCGCTGCAGCACCTGGCCGTCGGCCAAGTAGGTGCCCGTGGCCGTGACGGGTCGGTAGACGGCAGCATCGGGCGAATCCGCTGGGTTGGCAACGACAGTCGCCAGAGCAGCAGGCTCAGCGCTCTGGGCCTGCTCGATCGCCGCATTGCGGTCAGCCCGCTCCAGGTGGCGTCCCCACTGCCAGGTGCCGAGCCACCAGAAGAGGACGCACATGGCGAGGGTGAGGGCGGCCAGACCGAGCCATCGCGGTTGCCGAAGGAGCGCGAGCACGACATGACGGTAGCCTGTGGGCATGCTTCAGGATTCCTTCGGCCGGGTGGCCACGGACCTCAGGGTCTCCGTCACCGATCGGTGCAACCTCCGGTGCACCTACTGCATGCCCCCAGAAGGACTCGACTGGATACCCGGCGACGAGCTGCTGTCCGCCGCCGAGCTGGTCCGCATCGTTCGGCTCGCCGTCGACCAGGGGGTTCAAGAGGTTCGGTTCACCGGGGGTGAACCGCTGGTGCGCCCAGACCTTGAAGAGATCATCGCAGGGGTCGCCTCCCTTCCCGATCCGCCCTCCCTTTCGCTGACGACCAATGGAATCGGCCTGACGACACGGGCCCAGACGCTGAAGGACGCCGGTCTGGCCCGCATCAATGTCTCACTCGACACGCTGGACGCCGGAAGGTTCCGCACGCTCACCCGCAGGGATCGCCTTGACGACGTTCTTGCAGGAATCGTGGCGGCACGCGATGCGGGGCTGTCGCCGGTCAAGATCAACACGGTGCTCATGCGGGCGATCAACGACGACGAGGTGCTGTCTCTGGTCGAGTGGGCGCTCGATCACGGCCTCGCTCTGCGTTTCATCGAGCAGATGCCGCTGGACGCCCAGCGTGCATGGTCCCGCGCGGACATGGTCGAGGCCGGAGACATCCTGGCCCAGCTCGAGGCCGCCTACGTGCTGACTCCGTCCGGCACGCCGCGTGGCAGCGAGCCGGCAGAGACCTGGAACGTTCTCGGGGCTGACGGCGCGGTTCGAGGCAGCGTGGGTGTCATTGGCTCGGTCACCCGACCGTTCTGCGCCTCCTGCGATCGGGTCCGGTTGACCAGCGACGGACAACTACGAAACTGCCTGTTCGCCCAGACCGAGACCGATCTGCGAGGACCGCTCCGCAGCGGCGCCACCGACGACCAAGTCGTGGCGCTGATGCAGGAGTGCCTGGCCGCGAAGCGGGCTGGTCACGGCATCGACGACCCCACCTTCTTGCCACCGCCGCGCCCGATGTCGGCCATCGGCGGATAGTCCGTCGTGGCGTGATCGGTCGAATGGCCGCCCCTGCTCCGGCGGCGTACCGTGGCGCGAGGAGGACGACATGCAGAGGCTGACAGGCCGGCAACCCAAGAGCGCGCCGACGTACCGCATCACCACCGCACGCAAGGGCATCGCCGATGACCAGGCAGTCCGGGTGCGCGGCTATGTGATTTCTATGAGCATCCGGATCGTGTGTTTTCTGCTCGCCGTCGTCACGACCGGGGTTCTCCGCTGGGTGTTCGTCGCGGGCGCGCTGCTGATTCCCTACATCGCGGTCGTCTTCGCCAACGGCGGTAGGGAGCCGATCGAAGAGGCCCCCGAGTCGTTGCGCGGTGCTCTCGACCGAGAGCTCCCAAGCGGTCTCGATCGCAGCGCATCCTGAGGCGATGACCTGGCCTGCCTCCTGGCCTGGCAGGATCGGAGCACTCGACAAGCCTGCGCGTTGAACAGAGGAGCACACCATGGCCAACCGCACCTACCGGCTGACCGAAATCGTTGGTACGTCCACAGAGAGCATGGAGGACGCCGTACGCAACGGTGTCGCTCGCGCCTCAGAGACCTTGCGGCACCTCGACTGGTTCGAGGTCACTGAGATTCGTGGGCAGATCGACGGCGGCGACGTCCGGCACTGGCAGGTGGGAGTCAAGATCGGCTTCCGGCTCGAAGACTCCTGAGAACCGCCAGGCCCTACGAGGCCTGGCTCACCGTGGACATGTTGAAGTCGGCCACCCGAAGAGTCGGCATCGCCACTCTGGTGAAGAAGTCACTCCATTCGCGAGGCAGCGACAGCTCGGTCGGAGTCGCCTCGACCACTCGCGAGAGCAGGTCGACGGGGCTCTCGTTGAACCGGAAGTTGTTGACGGCCCCGACCACTTCGCCGCCCTCGACGAGGTAGACGCCGTCACGGGTGAGTCCGGTGAGCAGGAGCGTCTGGGGGTCGACCTCGCGGATGTACCAGAGAGTCGTCAGCAAGAGACCGCGTTCGGTGCTGCCGATCAGCTGCTCGGTGGTCGACGTTGAGCCGGCGACCTCGAGCGCGAGGTTGTCGATCATCGGAGTCAACGGCAAACCGGTCAAGCCTGCGCTGTGGCTCGTCTGGCCGAGCGCCGTCAGCTCGCCGCCATCGATCCAAGCGGTGCGATCGAGCCGAAGACCGTTGTCGAAGACCGACTCGGTCGACCCCGAGGCGTGAGCCACCACAAACGGAGCGCACTCCATGCCGGGGTATGAGGGGTCGCTCAACAACGTCACCGGGCTCTGGGTCAGGCGATCGCCGACGCGGGTGCCGCCACCTGGCTTGGAGAAGACGGTGCGACCGTCGGCGGCGTCACGTGCAGCGGACGACCAGTAGAGATAGACCATCAGGTCGGCCACCGCTGAGGGGGGTAGCAGCACCTCGTACCGACCGGGGTCGAGGGTCAGCGTTCGTTCAGCCCAGCCCAGTCTCGTGCGCACCTGCTCGTCGAGGCCGGGCACGTCGACGTCTCGGAAGTCTCGCGTCGATCGGCCCGCCCAGGTCGAGCGACTCCGCCCGTGGGACTTGCCGGTGATCTCGACCCGACCTGTGGGCTGGGCATGACGGAGCCGCAGACCCTGGCTGTTGCCGATATAGGTCGTGGTGATGTCGTGCTCAGCAAAACCAAACAGCTCGATCGAGTGGCCGCGCGCGCGTCCGAACCAGTCACCGAGTTCGGGGGCGAAGCTGGAGAAGACGTCAGGCGAGGTCTGGGCGGGCGCTTCAGCGAAGTCGTCGCCTGCGTCACCCGCGACCAAGTCGTGGGCGTCGGGAGATGGATCAGCCGATCGAGCGGAAGCCTCAGCACGCGCGACGATGGCGGCGAGATCTGAGGAGTCGGCCACGCTGGCGCTCATGACTCCAGTGGCTCGGCCGGACCCGCTTCCGTGAACGGCCACCACGGTGACGTCACGGCTGCGCATGACCCCGTTGGTGGTGAGGGTGTTGGCCGCCCAACGGAGGTTGGTCTGTGAGTGCTCGGCGCAGATGACGGTCATCGCGTCGACGGTGCGCTGCGAGAGCGCTGCCTCGACAATCTCATGTGGGTTCATCGGGCACCCTCTGCTGCGGTGTTGAGGACGTTGACTGAGGTGAACGTGGCCGAAGGCGCACCGTGACTGACGGGTGCCACCTGACCCGGTTGGGCCTTGCCACAGTTGAATGCTCCGCCCAGCACGTAGGTGTCGGGACCTCCGACCACCGCCATGGAGCCCCAGAAGTCGGTGGTGGTGGCCTGGTAGGCGACGTCCTTCAGCTGGCCGGCAAGCTTGCCGTCGCGAATGCGGAAGAACCGCTGTCCGGTGAACTGGAAGTTGTAGCGCTGCATGTCGATCGACCAGCTCTTGTCGCCGACGATGAAGATGCCGTCGTCGACGTCTGCGATCATCTGTTCGGTACTAGGTCCGTCGGTGACCGGCTGCAGGCTGACATTCGCCATTCGCTGGATCGGCACGTGACCGGGGGAGTCGGCGAATGCGCAGCCGTTGGACCGCTCATAGCCCACCCGTGACGCGATGCGGCGGTCGAGCTGGTATCCCACCAGGGTGCCGTCCTTGACGATGTCGAACGACTGTCCTTCGACACCTTCGTCGTCCCAGGCGACGGTCGACAGGCCGTGCTCGACCGTGCGGTCACCGGTGATGTGCATGATCGGCGACCCGTACTGCAGAGAGCCGAGCTTGTCGGGAGTGGCGAAGGACATGCCCGCGTAGTTCGCCTCGTACCCGAGGGCTCGGTCGAGCTCGGTCGCGTGACCGATGGACTCGTGGATCGTCAGCCAGAGATTGCTGGGATCGATCACCAGGTCGTAGCGGCCAGGTTCCACGCTGGGTGCCTTGAGCTTCTCGATGAGCCATCCCGGCAGCTGAGCAAGCTCACCGGCCCAGTCGTACCCCGGCGTGGTGAGGAACTCCCATCCTTGTCCCACGGGCGGAGCAACCGTGCCCATGGTTTCGAAGGCGCCGGAACCAGGATCGATCGCCACCGCGTTGAACTCGGGGTGCAGGCGCACCCGTTGCTGGGTCGTGACGCTGCCCGCCAGGTCGGCGTAGAACTTGTTCTCCTTGACGGCCAGGAGCGAGGTGTCGACGTGGTTGATGCCAGGGGCGTTCAACAGGTCTCTGCTCCACGCCTGCAGCAGTGCCAGCTTCTCTTCGTGCGGAACCGACCATGGGTCGATGTCGTACGAGGAGCACCACGTCCCTTGGTGGGCTGGTTCGGGCGTGAGGTCGACGGGTTCGGTGTTGACCGGTGCACTGACCTTGGCGAGGTCGAGGGCACGCTTGGCGGTACGCGCGGCGGCCTCGGGGGTGCGCTCGATGTCTGCGGCGAATCCCCAGGTGCCGTTGAGGACGACCCGGACCGAGTAGCCCACGTCCTCGGTGTCGTTCACTCCCTCGACTTCAGCGTCGCGAAGCCGAAGCGACGTGCCAAGAATGCGCTCCATGCGGAAGGCAGCGTAGGTCGCGCCACCGTCTCGCGCCGCCTGCAGCGCGGCGTCGGCCAGCGGCTGAAGGGGTAGGGCGAGAAACTCGCTGTCGATGTCTCGCTGTCCGTTTCCCGTCACCGGGCCTCCTGTGCGCCTGCTTGCGGATGTCTCCTGGTCGATGAACGGCGGTTCAAGGACACCACGACATGGCCATCCCTGCCTAGGAGACCGCTCTCGAACCTACCTGGCTTCGCCCGATTTCTGGGTAGGCCGATAGCGTTTCGTCCGACCTCAGCAGGATCGGAAGCAACAAGAGGAGCAACCGTGGCGCGTTCGGTGCTGGTGACCGGAGGAAACAGAGGCATCGGCTGGCAGGTGGCCCAGGCGTTCGTGGCACTTGGCGACGACGTCGCCATCACCTACCGCTCGGGCGAGCCACCCTCCGGCGTCTTTGCCGTGCAGGCCGACGTGACCGACCCCGCGTCGCTCGATGCTGCCTTCGCGGCCGTCGAGCAGCACCAGGGCCCGGTCGAGGTACTGGTGGCCAATGCGGGTATCACCAGGGACACGCTGCTGCTGCGGATGTCTGACGAGGACTTCGACGCCGTGGTGCAGACCAACCTGATCGGCTCGTTCCGGGTGGCCAAGCGTGCGAGCAAAGGCATGCTGCGTCTCAAGCGCGGACGGTTGATCTTCATCTCGTCCGTGGTGGCGATGCTCGGTTCCGCCGGGCAGACGAACTATGCCGCGGCCAAGGCCGGACTCATCGGATTCGCGAGGTCCACCGCTCGCGAGCTTGGCTCTCGTGGGATCACGTCCAACGTCGTTGCCCCCGGCTTCGTCGAGACCGACATGACCGCTGAGCTTCCGGCAGACCGCCAGGAGCAGATCCGTCAGCAGATTCCGCTCGGCCGCTACGCCACGCCTCAGGAGGTCGCCGATGTCGTGACCTTCCTCGCCAGTGATGGCGCCGCCTACATCACCGGAGCCGTGATTCCGGTCGACGGTGGCCTCGGAATGGGCCACTGACCCCAGCGACCCCCTACGATCTCCCCAGACCCCACTCTCACGAAAGCAGGAGAAGGCATGCCGTTGCTGGCTGACAAGCGCATCCTCGTCACCGGGGTGCTCACCGAGGCATCCATTGCCTTCCACGTGGCGAGGTTGGCCCAGGAAGAAGGCGCCACGGTGGTCCTCAGCTCGCAGGCCCGCACCCTGCGCCTCGTCGAGCGAATTGCCAAGCGGCTTCCGGAGGCTGCACCCGTTGTCGAGCTCGACGTCACCTCTGACGATGATCTGGCAGCACTGTCGACGCGGGTCGGCGAGCACGTGGACGGCCTTGACGGGGTGCTGCACTCCATCGGTTTCGCTCCCGAGAGTGCCCTCGGAGGGCGGTTTCTCTCCACCGAGTGGAGCGACGTCGCCATCGCTCTGCAGATCTCGGCCTTCTCGCTGAAGTCGCTCACGGTCGCCTGCCGACCGCTGCTCTCCCCAGGGTCCTCCGTGGTGGGCCTGACCTTTGACGCGACGGTCGCCTGGCCGACGTACGACTGGATGGGCGTTGCCAAGGCTGCCTTCGAGTCCACCTCGCGCTACCTCGCCCGTGATCTCGGTGGCGAGGGCATCCGTGTCAACCTCGTCGCTGCTGGCCCGATCCGCACCATGGCGGCCAAGAGCATTCCGGGGTTCGAGCAGTTCGACGAGATGTGGACCTCACGTGCTCCGATCGGATGGGATGTCAACGACCCGGTGCCTGCCGCCAAGGGTGCGGTTGCCCTGCTCTCCGACTGGTTCCCGGCGACGACCGGTGAGATCGTGCACGTCGACGGCGGTGTCCACGCGATCGGCGGCTGAGGAGTGCCCACCTTGGTGCTCGTGCGCCATGCCAAGTCGGCGTACCCAGAGGGTGTCTCGGACCACGATCGCCCACTCAACGAGCGGGGTGAGCGCGAGTCGCAGGTCATGGCACAGCGACTCAGCGAGCGTTTCGGTCAGCTTGACCTCGCTCTGGTGTCGACCGCTCAGCGTGCCCAGCAGACCTGGGCACCACTGGCCGAGGTGTGGCCGAACGTGACCCACGAGGACCGCCCAGATCTCTATCTCGCCTCTGCGGCGACATTGCTCACGCAGGTGCGGGCGCTGCCGGCCACGGCTGATGTAGTGGCCATGGTCGGCCACAACGAGGGCATGGAAGTCCTGGCCACCGAGCTGTCCGGTGTGCCGGTCACGATGAAGACGTCGACCTTCGCCGTCCTGACATCAGACCAGGGGTGGCCGCGTTGGGCGGCAGCTGCGGCAGCACTCACCGAGGTGGTCATCGCTCGCTGAGTGGTCAGCCCCCCCTGCGATGTGCTCAGCCCTCACCGTCGGCCACCTCGACCTCGGCGCGACTGATCCCGAGCAGAAACAATATGGTGTCGAGATACGGCACATTGACCGATGTGTCGGCGGCCGCCTGTACCAAGGGCTTGGCGTTGAAGGCGATGCCGAGGCCGGCCGTCTGCAACATGTCGAGATCGTTGGCGCCATCGCCGATCGCCACCGTCTGGGCCAGTGGAACACCGCTGTCTCGGGCGAAGTCGCGCAAGGCTTGAGCCTTGGCGGCACGGTCGACCACCGGTTCAGAAACCGCTCCGGTCAGCACGCCGTCGCGAACCTCAAGGTGGTTGGCCAGTGAGTAGTCGAGGCCGAGTTCTTGGGCAAGGTGGTCGGTCACCACATCGAAGCCACCGCTCACCACTCCGCACTGGTAGCCAAGACGGCGCAGGGTACGAATCAGCGTTCTCGCGCCGGGGGTCAGCACGATGGACGTAGCCACCTCGTGCAGCGCGGCTGCGTCCAGTCCCTCCAGAAGTCTCACCCGTCGTCTGAGTGACTCAGCGAAGTCCAGGTCACCTCGCATGGCGGCCTCGGTGACCTCGGCCACCTCCTTCTGACATCCGGCATGCGCGGCCAACATCTCGATCACTTCGCCCTGGATCAGGGTGGAGTCGACATCCATGACGACCAAGCGCTTGGCGCGACGGTGAAGGCCGGCCGGCTGAACCGCGACGTCGTAGCCGACGCCGGCCGCCTCGGCGGCCAGTCGCTTTCTGAGCACCAGCTGGTCGGCCCCGGACACGTGGAGCTCGACGGCTGTCACGGGGTAGGCGGCGAGCCGCTCGATGTTCTCGATGTTGCCGCCACACTCGGCGACGGTCCGGGCAATGCTCGCCATGGCGTTTGGTCGCAAGGGCGAACCGAGCACCGTCACATGGATCTGAGTCGGTACGACCGCTCCTTCTGCTGTTGGTCGGCGTTCGTGATGCAGAGTGAGCCCGATGCTGCGCACCACCTCGGCCGCCGTGGACTCCGTGTCGAGCCAGGGTGCTGTCGGTGTCGGCGACGCCGACATGGGCGGACGGATCGGGAACGACCAGTGCGGCCAGAATCAGCTGACCGCTGGTCACCACCTGCTCGACGTCGAGCAAGAGGATCGGCAGTCCGTCGAGCGCTGTGAAGAACGTCCGGCTGACTCCCGGCCGGTCCGGCCCTGAGACTGTCAGCAGGAGCGCAGTTCCGGAGATCGTGACATCGGTGGGGTGCGGAGCGGTCGGAAGGGGAGATAGATGGAGGTCGCTCATGACGTCGCAACGCTATCGACGGTCTCCGGCTGCCAGAAGGGCGGTGTTCCAGGCAGCAGCATGCGCATGCCGGGCCGCTCGTCGCGAGCCCACCGAGCGATGCCCTTCGCATCTGCATCTCCGCCGACGTCCGACTTCCACCGTCATCGACCATGGCCAGCTCGACCACCTGCAGGATCCGACGGCTGCGCAGAGCCAACCGTTCAGCACGGTGACCGGTTCCGGGAGGCATCGGTGTCGGGTCGGACCAGTCGTCGCGCACGTCACCGGCGTCAGCCTGCCAGTGGGCGAGGTCAAGTCGGTCAAGGAGGTCGACGCTGCTGTTGAGCGAGTCCAGCAGCTCACGTTCGGCCTCTGATGCCGAGACGATGGGGGCCGGCGGCGGAAGATCTGTCGCGTACTCGCACCACACCAGAAGGTCATCGCGCGTCTCGGTCACCAAGCCGAGGTCCTGCCCTCCCGCGGCCAGCAACCCGACACCGCGCTCAAGGACCGAGGTCGAGTAGGTCGACGGTCCCGGGAGCCCAGCGGCGTCACCCGGGGCCACGGGCAGGTAGCGCCAGCCCGTCACCCCTCGCCCACGCCAACGGGCAACTGCGAAAGCGAGTGAGAGCACCTCTGGCTCATCGTGCGGCACGAAGTCTGCTGCGGGTGTCGACCCGTCGATACCACCCACGACATCGATCACGTGATCGACGCCACAGGCTCCTCGAAGCGCGGCGGAGACCCAGGCCGCGATGGCGGCGGCGCGTTCGAGACTGGCGATGGACACCGAACCACGGTAGGCCGCGAGCCCCGGGGGCGCAGCGCGGGACGCGCCGTAGGTTGGACCTGTGTCAGTACTTGACCTGTCCGACGTCACCGTGGTGCGCGGAGAGACCCGGATTCTCGACCACGTCACCTGGCGGGTGGACGAGGGCGAGCGGTGGGTCATTCTCGGGCCGAACGGCGCGGGCAAGACAACCTTGCTCCAGATCGCGGCGGCCCGACTCCATCCGACCTCGGGTCGAGCTGACATTCTGGGTGAGCAGCTCGGAGCAGTCGATGTCTTCGAGCTTCGACCCCGCATCGGGCTCGCAAGTGCCGCCTTTGCCGAGACCATTCCCCTGCACGAGAACGTGATGGATCTCGTCATGTCCGCCGGATACGCGGTGACCGGCCGATGGCGCGAGCAGTACCTGTCCGTGGACAGGTCCCGAGCTGCCGATCTCCTGAATCTGCTCGGAGCCGGGCAGCTCACTGACCGTGCGTTCGGCACGTTGAGCGAGGGGGAGCGCAAACGAGTCCAGATTGCCCGCGCACTGATGACGGATCCGGAGCTGTTGATCCTGGACGAGCCAGCTGCCGGGCTCGACCTCGGTGCTCGTGAAGACCTGCTCGGCCGTCTGTCGGTGATCGCCTCAGAGCCCAACGGTCCGGTGAGCATTCTGGTCACGCATCACGTCGAAGAGATTCCGAGCACCACGACGCATGCGCTCCTGATGCGTGGTGGTCGGGTAGTTGCCTCGGGGCCGGTGGCCAGAGTCGTCACGACCCCGTGGCTGACCGCAACGTTTGGCCTGCCGCTTCTGCTGTCGGAGCATGCGGGTCGCTACTTCGCTCGCGCCCTGCTGCCACCTGGCAGCTCAGACCAGCAGTCCTGATCCCCAGGGCAGTGCGATCACCTGCACCTGCGCGCCGGCAGCACCGGCGTGGCCCGGAGGTATCACGGCAAACACATCGGCGATGGCGATGCCGGAGAGCATGGCCGGACCACGGCGGGTGGTCAGCACGACGGTGCCGTCCACCATCTGTCCGGGTACGAGGCGATGCGCGCCGGGAGACGAGTCGACGTCAGCCGCCAGCGGGCGTCTGACGACGTCACGTCGGGGACGCCCGGACTGCGCATCGATCAGGGGCCACGCCAAGGTGACCAGACCCGACACCGCTGCCAGAGGGTTGCCCGGTAGCGCCACCAGAGATCGATCGTCGGGCAGACGTCCGAGCTTCATGGGGTGACCGGGACGTACGGCGACACCGTCGACGACCCAGTGTCCGCCGATCGCGCTGACCGCACTGCGGATGTGATCGGCGGGACCGCGGGCCGTGCCACCGGTGGTGACCACGAGGTCTGCGTCGGCGCCGGCCAGGGCGGCCTCGGTGGCCGACTGCGAGTCGGCGACGTGCTCGAGCGACACCACATCTGCCGCCATGCCCTCGATCCAACCCGGTAGCTGTGGAGCAAGTGCATCTCGGAGCTGCCCTCCGGCGGGTACACCGGCCTGTGTGAGCTCGTCACCGAGCACCAGGACAGCGACGCGAGACGGTGCCAGGACGTCGACGAAGTCGTGGCCGGCCGCAGCTGCCAGACCGATCGCGGGCGGCGTCAGGACCTGGCCGGCGCCGAGTATCTGTTCGCCGGCCCGTACCTCTTCGCCCCTTGGTCGAATGTCGCGACCGACGACGGGAGCCAGCTCGGCAGCGTGCAGCCGGCCACCGTCGACATGTCCGTGTTCGCTGCGCACAATCGCCGTGTCCGGCGGAGCGACCGCCCCCGTGCTGATCTCCACGCACTGCCCGTCGAGCAGTGGGGAGGGCACATCGCCGGCCCGGAGCTCCCCGACACGTCGCCAAGGCCCGGTACCGCGCACGGCCCAGCCGTCCATGGCGGCGGTGTCGAAGGGCGGCAGGTCGACGAGCGAGTGCAGGCTCGTCGAAAGGACGCCCCCGAGCGCCGCTCCAAGGGGCCGACGAACCGTCGACTGCGCCCGGAGTCCTTGCTCGGCAGCGTGGCGTCGTGCGTCGGGCCAGGAGATGTCATCGGGCACCCGGCCGACGCTATCGGACCGATCGCCATGCCGTTTCCTGCGGGACGGGTAGGCTCAGGACATGCCTGATTGGGGATGGTGGGTACTCGGAGCACTCGTGCTCCTGGGTATCGAAGCGCTGACGCTCGACCTGGTTTTTGCGAGCCTGGCGATCGGGTCCATAGTGGGCGCCCTCCTCGCGGTGGCCGGAGTTCCAGTTCTGGGGCAGGGCATTGCTGCGGTCGGAGCTGCGCTCCTGACGCTCTTTCTGCTGCGCCCGGTCGGACTGCGGCTGCTCAAGACCGAGGGGACCGAGACGAATGTCGAGGCGCTCCTCGGCAAAGGGGCCCTTGTCATCGAGCGGGTCGATGCCCGCAGCGGGCGGGTCAAGATCGGTGGCGAGATCTGGTCGGCCCGGGTACGTAATCCCGCCACCGACTTCGCTGCAGGCACGGAGCTGATCGTGATCTCGATCGACGGGGCGACGGCGGTCGTTGACGCGCCGAACAGTGAGCCGGCAACCGGCTCGGTAGGGGAGTAGTCATGGACCAGTACGCCGGCTGGATCGTCATAGCGATCGTCGCCCTTTTTGCCTTGATCGTCCTGGCCAAGGCCATCCGGATCATCCCGCAAGCCAACGCCGGAATCGTCGAGCGTCTTGGCCGCTACCAACGCACTCTCACACCCGGGCTTGCCCTGGTGATTCCCTTCATCGACCGGGTGCGTCCGCTGATCGACCTGCGCGAACAGGTGGTGTCCTTCCCACCACAACCGGTCATCACCGCTGACAACCTCGTGGTCAGCATCGACTCGGTGATCTACTTCCAGGTGACCGACCCGAAGTCCGCTACCTACGAGATCGCGGACTACATCCAGGCCATCGAGCAGCTCACCGTCACGACCCTGCGTAACGTCGCCGGCGGTATGGATCTCGAGCGCACGCTCACCTCGCGCGAAGACATCAACCTCGGCCTCCGCGGTGTGCTCGACGAAGCCACCGGAAAGTGGGGCATCCGCGTCAACCGGGTCGAGCTCAAGGGCATCGACCCGCCTGCATCGGTCCAGCAGGCGATGGAGATCCAGATGCGTGCCGAGCGAGAGAAGCGGGCGACCATCTTGACCGCCGAGGGCGTGCGGCAGTCGGCCATCTTGACCGCAGAAGGTCAAAAGCAGTCAGCGATCCTCAAGGCGGAGGGTGACGCGCGCGCAGCGATCGTCCGCGCCGAAGGTGAGGCGTCAGCGATTCAGACCGTCTTCGACGCGATCCACCGGGCCGACCCCGATCCCAAGCTCTTGGCCTACCAGTACCTGCAGGTGCTGCCCCAGATCGCCAACGGGCAGGCAAGCAAGATGTGGATCCTTCCGGCAGAGCTGTCGAGTGCCGTTGCGCAGCTGGGCCAAGCGTTCCACAACCCGTCCACGCCGAGCTGACCTACGGCGCCTCCGCCTGTGGCACCGGCTCACCGAAGCGCACCGCCAGCTGGCCGGCCACTCGCATCACCATGAGCACGTACCAGTCGGCGTGGTTGTACCGGTAGATCGCGCCGTACAGGCCACGCGGACCGCCACCGGCACCGTTGGCGCACAGGTAGTTGGCGGCGCTGTAGATGGCGTCCGAGGGATTCCAGATGTCAGCGACGCCGTCGCTGTCGCCGTCGACGGCGTACGCACCAAAGGTGCTCGGGAGGAACTGCATCGGCCCCATCGCCCCGGCCGAGGACGGGCCGGTGTTCGTGCCATGTCCGCTCTCCACCTGTCCGATGGCGGCGAGGACCGGCCAGGGGAGGCCCGGGCACGTGGCGGACGCACCTTGGTAGAGCCCCAGGTAGGACTTGGGGATCCCACCGGCGGTGGCTTCGCTGGAGGCCGAGGACGCTGCAGCGGCGGCTGCTGCGCGCTGGGCGTCGATCCGCTCCTGGACCCGCTCGGCACGTGCCAGGTCCCGGGCTTCGGCGTCCAACGTGGCCAGGATCTCCTCCTGCTCGGTGAGCAAGGCGTTCATACGCTCGTAGGCGTTCTCGACGTCGGCCACCGTGTACATGGTGACCTTGGTGCCTTGTTCCCGTCGTTGGGCCAGCTTGTTGCTCTGCACGGCGGCCGCCCGTGTGAACTCCGAGCCGGTGGCGAGGAGATCGAGCACCTCGGTCGAGAGCTTCATGCGCGCGGCGAAGGCGCTGGGGCTGGCAGACTCCAGCAGCCCCTCAACCAGTGCCAATGTGCCGCCCGACTGCTCAAGGGCACGAATCGCGCCCACTCGATCTTGCTCGGCCAGAAGAGCAGCGCGAGCCGCGGCATCTGCGGAGGCGTCGGCAGTCACCTCCTGGTTGACCGCGTCTGCCAGTCCCTGAATCGTCGTTCGGTACTCGCGGCGAACCTCGACCACCTGCTTCTGCAGGGCGGCGACCCGCTCGGAGGCCGAGCTCGCCCTCGCTCGAGCGTCGTCGACGTCGTCGGCGCCCGCCGATCCAGCGAGGACTGTCATCCCGACCGCGGTTGCACACATCACGACAGCAAGACGCCACCTGGCAGCATCAGCCACCCGGTGGCGCGGTGGGCGCGACGGGCTCATGTGGTCTCATCGGCATCGCTGCTGTGCGGCTTGATCCCCACGACGGAGGTGCGACCCGCACTGATATCCGTGCAGCCACCTAGCATGTGCCCCCATGGTCTGGTGGGAGTGGCTGGCGATTCTGGGAGCCGGGATTGCGGCCGGCGGCATCAACGCGCTGGTCGGTTCCGGAACGCTGGTGACCTTCTCGACACTGGTGGCGCTCGGCGTCCCTCCGCTGACCGCAAATGTCACGAACACGGTCGGACTTGTCTCGGGCTCGGTCGCGAGCAGCGTGGGCTATCGGCGCGAGCTCTCGACCCAGCGTCCCCGCATGGCCAGGTTCATCCCCGCCTCGATACTCGGTGGCCTCTCCGGGGCCTTCCTTCTGCTGGTCCTGCCGGAGTCGGCTTTCGACGCCATCGTGCCGATTCTGGTGGGTCTCGGCATCGCCCTGGTCGCTCTGCAACCGGTCATTTCTCGGCGTCTGGCGGTACCTCATGACACGCACGCCCTGGGCGGACCCGCGGCGTGGATCGGCGTCTACCTGGTCGGGATCTACGGCGGGTACTTCGGCGCGGCCCAAGGCGTGCTGCTGATCGCGATTCTTGGGGCCCTCGTCGACTCCCATCTCCAGCGAGTGAATGCCCTGAAGAACGTTCTGGCCGCGGTCGTCAATGCCATCGCGGCCGTGGTCTTCATCCTGCTGGCACCGGTGGACTGGGGGATTGCCATCGTCCTGATCGCCGGATCCACGGTAGGGGGCTACACCGGCGCCCACTACGGACGAAGACTGTCGCCAGCGGTTCTACGGAGTTTCATCATTGTCGTCGGCCTCATCGCTCTGGTGGTGCTGCTCCGGTGATGGACGTCCAGCCCGTCGATGATGTCGACGACCCGACGAGTTGACGACTACCGCAGCCTGACCGACGTGGGGCTGCGTCGCCGGCGCGAGCCCGAACAGGGTCTGTTCATGGCCGAGAGCCACCAGGTGATTGCCAGGGCGGTCGTTGCGGGCTACCCGGTTCGTTCAGTCCTGACCACCCCACGTTGGCAGTCGGCGCTGCAGGATCTGTTCGACGACGACGCCGTCGGCGCAGGTCTGCGCGACACGCCGGTGTTCGTCGCCGAGCCCGACATCGTCGCGCAGATCACCGGCTACCGCGTCCACCGCGGGGCATTGGCCGCGATGACGCGACTGCCGCTACCCGCCGCTCGGCGACGTTCTCCGCGACGCGTCGCGCATCGTGATCCTCGAAGGCATCGTCGACCACACCAATGTCGGGGCTGTCTTCCGCTCGGTCGCCGGACTGGGGTTCGACGCCGTACTGGTGGACCCCACGTGCGCCGACCCGCTCTATCGGCGGTCGGTGCGGGTCTCGATGGGTGCGGTGTTCTCGCTGCCATGGACACGACTGGCTCCGTGGCCGACGTCTCTCACGGGGCTGGCTGACGAGGGGTGGGAGGTCATCGCTTTGACGCCACGGCCTACTGCCGAGCCACTCTCGACCGTCGCTGCGCAGCCGCCCGCTCGAATCGCTCTGCTGCTCGGGAGTGAAGGCCCCGGTCTCAGTGAAGGAGCACTCCGATCCGTCACGCGCCACGTCCGGATCCCGATGGCGCCCGGTGTCGACTCCCTGAACGTTGCGGCGGCCGTAGCGGTCGCCTGCTACGCACTGGGCGACGCATCGCGTCCCCCAGCGGCTCACAAGTGATAGGGATGGACCCATGAGCGGAGCACTGGAACGAGACGAGCACGGTGCCCCCCGCACCCGACTGCTTCCCGACCGCCAAGGCATGGTGGTCCGTCTGCAAGCCGATGCCGGTGGTCGTCCAGCACTGCTCGATGCCCTCCATCGGTACATCGAGCGGTTGGCCGAAGAGCCGGCCACCGAGTTCTTCTGCATCTCGCTGGACCCCGATGAACCGGAGGTCGTCTGGTTGCACGAGTGGTTCATCGGTGAAGACGGCATCACCGCTCACCGGTCGGCACCAGCATTCGCCGACTTCATGGCCGAGCTCAACACCGTGCTCAGCACGGCACCAGGGGTCATGCGCTTTGTCCCGCTGCGGCTGCACCTCGCCGATGGCCTCTGGGAGGACGAGCCCCTCTAGCGACCGAAAGGTCGCACCACTCGCGGCTTCAGGGGCACCCCATGACCGCCGATCGCCGATCGGCGCACCAGCGGTCGAACGGCCTCGAGCACTCGCCCCTTGCCCAGGTAGATGGCCATGTGGGTCGTCGACCCCTCGGGGCCGTAGAACACCAGGTCACCGCGTCGTCGTTGGTCGAGGGGCACGCGCCTCATGCCTGAGTCGTAGATCGCTGCTGCCGTGGCGAAGTCACGGCGCTGGTGGCGGTATGTGTCAACGCTCGGAATGACGCGGCCCCCTGCGTACATCGCCTGGAGCACCAGTCCTGAGCAGTCGTAGCCGATCGGCCCGGCACCGCCCCAGATGTACGAGCGTCCCAGCTGCGTACGAGCCCAGGTGATCATCGCCTCGACGCGCTTCTTCGCACCCGTCGGTGCGCTCACTGAGGGCTGCACAGTGAAGCGGTCGATGCAGAACGACTGCTGAACCCCAATGCTTTCCAGGTCGACCCGATTCACCTTGCCAGTGACGCGAAGATCGCGTCGGCCCTGAAAGGCGGCGACCGCGCTCATGGTGTCCGACCCATAGCGGTCCAGCTCATGAGTGGTTCCGAGCCGTCGCTGCACCATGGCCACCTTGACGCCTGCCCAGGCTTGGCCCAAGACGATGCAGCCGGCGGCTCGAGGCACCTCGTCGGCGAGGTAGGGGTCGTTCTTGCCGGCCGAAACCGGGGCAGCTGCGCCGAGGCCCACCGGCAGCGCCACCGCCAGGGCCGCCACGACGCTGACGCCGCGCACGCGCCACTTCGATCCAGTCATCCACCTATCATCGGCCATCGCAGCCCAAAGATGGAGGACCGTGGCACCCTGGCAACCGTGAACCGACCTGTCAGTGACTCTGCGAGTGACATCACCAGCGACGCAATCGCCGCCATCGTCGATCCGCACTTCGACGCCGCCCTGGAAGCTGGGCGCGCGCCGGGCCTGGTGTACGGAGTCCTTGTCGACGGAGTCGTCGTCCACAGCCGGGGAATCGGTGCCCGCGCGCTGCCGGACGGCGCGCCTCCTGATGCGAGACTATTTTTCGGATCGCCTCGATGACCAAGAGCTTCACTGCGGCTCACCGTGCTGAGCCTGCGTGACGCACAGGTGCTGAGTCTGGACGCGCCAGTTGCAGAGTTCGTTCCTGAGATCGGGACGCAGAGCGACCTCACGATCCGGCACCTGCTCACGATGGGTGGCGGATTTCTGACCGACGACCCGTGGGGTGACCGGCAGCAAGACCTCTCGGTCCCGGAGTTCCGGCGGCTCGTGAGCTCTGGCGTCACACCGGCCTGGGCGCCCGGGGAGCGCTTCGAGTACTCCAACCTCGGGTACGCCCTCCTCGGGCTCGTGATCGAAGGCGTCACCGATGGCTCGTACGCGAAGGCGGTTCAGACCCACGTGCTCGACCCGCTTGCGATGGGCTCGAGTGGGTTCACCGTCGACGAGATGACCGGCCCCGTTGCCGCCGGCTACGTGCGGCGGACGACCGGATGGAGCAACGAGCCCATCGCCCGATCAGGAGCCTTCTCCCCGATGGGTGGCCTCTTGAGCACCGTCAGCGACCTTGCGACGTGGGTGGGGTTGTTCCAGGGCGTCGACCGGCACGAGGAGTCGAGGGAAGCCGGCTCGTTGAGGGTGCGCGTCCAGTCGCTGCGCGAGATGCAGGTGACCCAACGCCTCGTGACCTCCTCGGCGTCCAAGGACCCCGGCGGTGCACCGGATGTCACCGGCTACGGCTTCGGGCTCTTCGAGGACTTCCGGTCCTGGGGACGAAGCGTGTACCACTCAGGCGGGTACCCCGGATTCGGGTCGCACATGCGTTGGCACCCGGCGTCGGGGCTGGGCATCGTCGCCCTGGCCAATGGCACGTACGCACCGATGTCGACCGTCGGCCATGCGGCGCTCCGCGACCTGGTGGTGCAGCTGGGGGTGCCGGTACGCCGGCCTGCTGTCGATCTTCCCGGCCTCGCGCGCGCCCGCGAGGCCACGACGGCATGGCTGTCAGCGGGTGATCCCGAGGGCGAGGAATCCCGCGTCCTCAGGGGGCTCCTGGCCGACAACGTCGAACAAGACGTGCCTTGGACTGAGCGGGTGGCTGTCTGGAAGAGCATCCGTGAGTCCGATGGTGTCCTGAGGCGTCGGGACGTCGCCGAGACGCGCCCCTCACCGGGTTCGCTGAGCTGGCACATGACCGGCGACAGCAGCGGCAAGAGGCATCGCGTCGTGGTCATGGTCGCGCCGCATGACGCCGGACTGGTGCAGTCGATCGAGATCAAGGCCGCTGACGATCTGGCGTCCGCACCACCGCCATCGACCGACTTGTCCTGAGCGGCTCCAGCACGGGCATGGACCTCCGTGATAGCGTCAGCGGTGGTTGTAGAAGTTTTCCGTCGTCTCGTTTCTCCGAAACGCTCGCGGAAAGACTCGCGGGCACTCTCGGTGCCGCAACCCCGAACCCGCAACCTGCGGGAGCGGCAGCATCAAGAGTTGGAGAGTTTCATGGCAGTAGGCAGCGTTAAGTGGTTCAACGCTGAAAAGGGCTACGGTTTCATTGAGCAAGACGGCGGCGGCGCCGACGTCTTTGTTCACTTCTCGGCCATTACGATGGACGGGTACCGCACCCTTGAAGAGAACCAGCGCGTCGAGTTCGAAATCACGCAGGGCCCGAAGGGTCCGCAGGCGGAGAACGTCCGTCTTGCCTGATCTCGGGGCCTGATAACAGGCTTCGCGAAGGGCCCGGCCCCTCACCTCACGGTGGGGAGCCGGGCCCTTCGTCGTACCTGCCAGGAGTGGCGGTGCCGTCGCTGTTGGTGGGCGATCAGGTGTCAGTGTCTGCGAGGGTCCAGGTGGCTCCGGCTGGCGTGTCCTTGACCTCTATCCCTCCTGCTGCCAGTGCGTCGCGGAGGCGGTCGCTCGTGGCGAAGTCCCTCTCCTCGCGTGCAGCTGTGCGCGCCCCAAGAACCGCTTCGACCAGCGGGGCGACCGCGTCGGCGGGATCGGCAGCGCCCGAGCGGGCCAGCTCGCCGAGCCGCACGACCATCGCGCGCAGCTCGCGGCGTCCACGGTCGAGTGAGTCGCTCTGCAGGGTGTCGGCCGCCCATGCCGCAAGTGCATCGTCGAGGGACAAGATGGCCTCAACCGCGGCATCGACGTCGCGTGCATCCATGGCGGCATCGAAGAGTGAACGCTGCCTCGCCACGTCACCATCGAGTGACGGGGGTCTTGTTCTTGCGTCTCGTCCCCGCCGGCTGCGACTGATGCGCCGGCTTGGCTCGTTGTCGGTGTCGCGAGTTCCCCAGAGACCACCGATCGCAGGTCGTCGATCGACAGCGTTGTGCCAGCCGCGATCTCCTCGCTGACCCCGGCGCGACGCACCGTGAGGCGGCCGACTCCAGAGACCTCCACCGTGCCGGCATGAAGGTCGACGATGACTGCCGTGTGCTCGTCGACGCCGAGCACGGCTGCCTCGGAGGGGAGCTCCTTCTCCAGACTCTCCAGACGACTCGAACCGAGGTAGCAGAAGCGGGTGTCGTACGTGCCGCCTTCGGCGTTGTCGTAGTGCGGGATCACGGCCACCGACAGGTCCAGGAAGCGCTTCAACAGATCGAGCCCAGGTACCCAGTGCGGCTCGGCCCCCACCTTGTAGATCTCGTACACCGGCAGGGCCCACCGACCCGCGGTGACGGCAGCCGCGCTGCCCAGCACCACCGAACCCCCGCGGTCGACGACGTCTCCGATGGCTCCGACGATGGGCGTTCCGTGCCACTGGTCGAGCGCATAGGTGGGGCTGCCGGGGCCGGCGAAGAGCCAGGAGGCGCGGCTGAGCTCGGCGAGCACCTTCTCGCGGTCGGCTGAGGAGAGGTTGCGTGTCCGCCACTGCGCGGCGGAGACCTTCTGGCCGACTGACTCGTCGAAGTACTTCAGCGTGCGATGGGTGAGATCGTCAGCGTTGACCTGGAAGCCGTACGGGGTGTCGAGCATGACGGCTGGACCGTCACCAGACGCCGCGAGAACGGCGCGGTGGGTCTTCACCATCGCGGGCGCCGTCTCGCCAGATCCCATCAGCACAATGCGGCTCACGCTGCTGATCCTTTCACGCGGTCCAGAAGGGCCAGGATCTCCCTGCTGACGAGGTCAGGGTGCTGCAGGTGGATGTCATGGTGAGCCTCCGGATGCCAACCGACCGTGGCATCGGGTAGCGCAGCTGCGGCCGCATCGACGTCATCTGAGGCGGATCGACCGGCGACGATCAGGCTCACCGGAACAGTCACGCCGGGGTAGACGTCTGCCGGGTCGTCTGACCACAGCGAATGGACGATGGACCGGTGATGCCGGCGATCGAGGCGGTTTCTCACCTGTCCGTCGACGACCTCGAGGTTGCCGATCACCGCCTCCAAAGCACCGGGTGGCCAGCTCTGCACCATGGTGCCGATCCAGCTGAGCGCCTCGTCAGGGGCACGTTGGCCGAAGTCAGGAGGCGCGAGCTGTTCCCAGCAGTCATCGAACGACTCGAACCGGCGTCGCAGATGGATCCAGCCCCCGTCGACGGCTGCTACACCACCCCACTGGTCACTGGTCTGCGCAGATCGCAGGACAACGTTGCCGCCCCATGACTGCCCAGCAACGATCGGACGCCGATGAGCCCACCCCATGACCGTCACGCAGGCATTGAGGTCGGCGGCAGCCTGGGCGGTCGTATGCCCTTCGGGTGGGCGATCCGATCGTCCGTGACCTCGAAGGTCGATACAGGCGACCGCATGGCCCCGGTCGTTCAGGTCCTCGGCGACGTGGCGCCACAGCAAGGCGTTCGACGCCAACCCATGGACGAGAACAACGGGGTGTCCGTCGCCTTCGAGCCTACGGACCGCGAGGCTCACACCGGTGTCGACGAGCACTGACTCTGGCCTCACCCACGAGTCGGCGGGCCAGTGGGCATCTGTCACGAGCGCCGCGCCGCCGTGTCGATCAGGTCCATCAGGTGCAGACACCTCAATGACTCCTCTTCAGTGACCACGAACGTGCTGTCGTCGCCTTGGATACGACGCGACACATGACTGACCATCACCTCATAGGCATCACAGCCCGGAAATGACTCAGACCACTCGCGTCCACCGTCAACGAGCTCAAGACTGGACGGCTGACGCCAGCTGGTGAAGGCGGGCGACCCCAGGGTCGCCGACCCACTGTCGGTGTCGAGGCGTAGCAGCTGGTGCTCAGGATCGGTGAACGACGCCAGCACGTGAGCCACGGCCCCGCTGCCCGCCGACAGCGCGGCACGCGTCCGCAAGTCTGTCTGCCCTTCACTGACCAGGCGGTGCACCTCGTCAACCTCCCACGAGGGGCCCACCCAGTTCGCCACCGGTCGGATCAGGTAAGGGCCGACGTCGAGCAGGGCGCCGCCCCCTCGGCCGCATCGAGTCGGTAGTTGCCCTGCGGGACGCCATCGAACGTGAACTCTGCCGTCACACGTCGGACCGGACCCAGAGTGCCGGTGCCGATCAGCTCGTCCAGACGGCGTGTTCGTGGATGCCATTGGTTCCAGGCCGCCTCGACCAGCAGAC
This sequence comes from uncultured Actinomycetota bacterium, assembly GCA_963824605.1. Classification (GTDB taxonomy): domain Bacteria; phylum Actinomycetota; class Actinomycetes; order JAHEKZ01; family JAHEKZ01; genus JAHEKZ01. The sequence continues at coordinate 159,634 of CAWGPZ010000005.1, forward strand.
GGTCGGCCGCGCGCGCTGCCTCGAAAGCGACGCGACACTCAGCCGCGTTCATGGTGAGCGGCTTCTCGCAGAGGACGTGCTTCCCGGCTTCGAGTGCTCTCAGGATCCAGTCGAGGTGGACGTCGTTGGTCAGCGAGATGTAGACCGCGTCGACGTCATCATCGGTGATGACCTGTCGGTAGTCGGCAGAGCTGATCGCGACAGGCTCAAGCGCGGCAGCCCGTCTGCTGTCTCGTGCCGCCGCCGCCTGAAGGACGGCAGAGGGACTGGCGTGGACGGCCGGTGCGAGGGCTTTGGTGGCGACGAAGCCGGCACCGATGAATCCCCAGCGGACCGGTGGCGGGCTGGAAGCGCTCACGCTTCGCCGTCGACCCGAACCGGTGCTCCACTCTCTCGTGCCGATGCCCTCGCCGCCTCCATGACAGCGACGACCCGGCGCGACTGCTCAGCCGACACCGTCATGGGCCATCCGTATCGCACATCGTCGACGAACTGCCGATGAAACGCGTGCGGCTCGGGCGCGCGCTGGACCAGCTCTGTTGTGGAGCCCTCGGGGTCGACGAAGGTCAGCTGAGGCGGGGAGTCGGTGGCCGCGAGGACGTCTTCATCAAGGGTTCCGATGGCACTGCGACCGATGACCTTCTCGCGCCGCCAGCTGCTGGTGATCGCCCCTTCGGTGCCGAGCAGGTACCAACGAGGCTTGAGTGCCGCCGCGAGGTCGGAATGGATGAAGATCGCCTCGCTGCCATCGCGAAAGCGGATCGACATCGACGTGTGGTCGGCATTCGTGACGTCGTGCCATTGCCGCTTGTGCTCGATACAGGTCACGTGGTCGATCGGTTGCGGGTGGAGGTTGAGGATCTGGTCGATGAGGTGTGAACCCCAGTCGTAGAGAGCTCCACCTGACACCGACTCATCGGAGTGCCAGTAGTTGCAGGGATGCCCGAAGCCGCCGATGAACGCCTCGAGGTGAAAGACATCGCCCAGCACGCCGGCCTGCACCAGGCTGTGAATGGTCAGGAAGTCCGGATCGAACCGCCGGTTCTGGTAGACGACCGTGCGGCGTCCGGTGCGCTGGGCAGTCGCGAGCACGGCATCAGACTCATCGACGGTGAGAGCGAACGGCTTCTCGACGATGACGTCCTTGCCGGCACTCATGACCCGCTCGGCCCAGTCGGCGTGCGAGTCCGGGGGCGTAGACACGACGACGACGTCGACAGTGTCGTCACCGAGAAGTGCGTCCGGGTCGTCAGTGACGGTGACGCCGGGAAAGAGCTCGTGCGCCTCCGCGAGGCGTTGCGGTGAGCGGTCACAGATGACCGCGAGCTGCAGGCCCGGAAGCGCCTCGGCGGCTCGCGCGTGCTCAGCGCCGATCGCGCCGAACCCCAGGAGGCCCACTGTCAACGGGGCCAGCTCAGCTGGGTCGAGATCGAGAATCTGGCGCAGCGCCAGGTGCAGGAGCCGGGCCCCTGAAGCGACCTCGTCGGTGCGGTCCGCCTCAACCAGGGCGCAGAACGCCCCGACGGCCGTTTCATCGTTCCACGTCAGGACCGGGTGAGTACGCAGTCCGAGGTGGGCCGAGAGCAAGACGTCGACTGAGTCGAGCACCTTGTCTGTCGACAGGATGGGAGTACGGATTTCGATCGGCTCTCCGAGGGGAGCCACGCGACTCTGCCAGGCGGACGTTCCGTGTGCGCGCAGGCGGGCCCCGTGAGGAGCGCTCCAGCGATCGGGAGACATGCCCGAGGCCTCGGTCAACGCCGACAGGCCGGCGGTCACCGTGGGGCCGAGGAGCAGGATGGGTGTCCGGGCAGAACGAGCGCGGTCGACCGCCTGCTCTGCCGCCTCGTCGAGGCCGTCCCTCGTCCAGACGAGCAGCGCAGAGGGAGAGGACGACTCAGCCGGTGGCGCGGTGGGCGAAGACATCTGCCACCCCGCCGACGAGAGCTGGTGCCGCAGGGCATCGAGGGCCTCCTCGTCGCCAGGGGCGAGGTCACCAACGGCCCACATCAGCGAGGGGCGCATCCGTCCTCCGTCCGTCTTCCGCTCGACCGAGCGGACATCGTCCCCACGACCCTAGGCGAACGCGACGCCCGGTGCAGTGCCAGGTGCAGGGCCTGGAGCAGTTGGCCGGTTCAGGAAGTGCAGGCGGGAAGCCAGGTGACCCTCAGGTTGGAGGCCACTTCCGGACGGCCCGAGACGAGACCGTCAGGATGAACTCGGGGCGGCCAGTGTCAGGAACAGACGAGATGTGTGTGTCCCTCGTCGGAGCGTGGAAGCAGCAGGTATCGATCGATAGCCAACGGTTGGAGTGACTGTTCCCTGAGTGATTGGGGGAGGCCGTGAGCGGGGCAGTCGATCGGGCCGAACGGCATGTGCTGGCGGTGCGGACGGCGCCCAGAAAGGAATGGGCAACCCGCGACCGAATACTGCTCGAGGCCTCTCAGCTCTTTGCCACGCACGGTTTTCGCGACGCCTCGACCCGTCAGATCGCCGGGCGGGTGGGCGTCCGGCAGCCGTCCCTGTTCAAGCACTTCCCGTCGAAGCGCGCCATGCTTGCCGAGCTGACGCTCTACGACATGCTGGTTCCCGAACATCACGCCGAGGCGGCAGCTGCCACCAAGGGCTCTGCCATGGACCGGTTCGCCGGCTATGCGGCCTGGGACCTCAAGTGGTACCGGACGATGCCTTTCGACCTGCGGTGCGTCACCGAACAGGTCGTTCGGAGTGAGCGGCTCCTGGGAGCCCGGAGAGCCCTGAACCGCTGGAACGAGTCGATCGGTCAGATTCTTCGTCAAGGGGTGGCCAGCGGGGAGTTCTCTGGGACCGCGGTGCCGTTCGTCCCACGCGTCCTCGAAACCATGAACTGGCACACGGTGCAGACGAAAGGTGCCAGCGAGCAGACAGTTGCCGATGCCGTGCGTTTCCTGCTGGCCGCCACGGTCGAACCGCCTAGGACCTCTGCCACTGGTGGGCAGTCATGGTGCGCAATATCGTGAGCCAGAGGTGAGGAAGAATGCTTACTGACATGCGCACCCACGATTCGGGACCACACGTCGACCCAGTTCCGCTGCCCGCACCGGTCGCACGTCTCGTCGCCGAACATGTGGTTGACGAGGCGCAGGCACGTGCCGTACTGGATGCTCTGGGATCGGGTGACGCGTCCGCCGAACAAGCAACCGCCACGGAGCCCACAAGAAGTCTGACGGCACGGCTCGCTGAAATCGGTGCCTATCTCGGTGCTGGTCTGGTGGTAGCGGCTGGCATCGTCGTCGTGGCACAGCAATGGACCGACATGAGCTACGGCGTGCGCGTCGGCGTCATGGCTGGGGTTGCCCTGGTCCTGCTCCTCGCAGCCGCTCGGACTCGTTCGCTTCCGCTCTGACCGGGCCTGGCATGACATCGACAACGGTGACACCCTGCGACGGCTCAGCGGTGCGCTGTTCGCATTTGGGGCTCTCGCGAGCTACGGGACTGTGATGGTTGCCCTGCTGTCGGAGCAGGCCGCCGTGACAGACGTCGAAGCGGGACGGGCGTCGATCCTGGGGGCACTCGTCGCCCTGGCCATCTTGTTCGTGGCGCGGTGGCAAGCGGACACCCCTCTGGGAGAGATCGCCGTCTTCGGATTCTCGACGACCGCCTACGTGGGAGTCATCCAGGTTTCCGCGAACGATCGCACCGTGATCATCCAGTGGTCGTTGCTGGCACTTGGTGTGGCATGGGCCATGGTCGGAACCTTCACCACGGTGATGAGACACCAGGTTCTCATTACGAGTCTCGGGTTGCTGGAGGCGTTCTTTGCCGCAGCGACAATCTCGGAAGTGGCCTGGTCGCATCGGCTCGCCTTGGCGGTCCTGATCGCGCTGAGTTTGTCGGTCTACCTGATCCGACCGAGTTGGCCCTACATCACCACTGCCACCTTGGCCGCCGTCGTGCTGACGGTCACCTGGGTAGGAGAAGCCGTTGGCCCAGCAGTAGCCCTTCTTGCTGCCGGGTTGGTGCTTCTGCTCGTTGCCGGTGGCGTACTGGTGCTTCGGCGACGGCGCACCGTGACGCCGCTGCCGACCACGGGTGCGTAGCCTGCCCTATTTCGGGGGGAACAGAGAGTCGACTTTCCACGCGCCGGCGTCGTTCGAGTCGCCGGGCTTGGTCTTGTCGTGCACGCCGAGGGCCGGACAGTCGCGCGGCACCTTGGGACACGGTGCGGCGTCGGCGTCTTCTGCGGCGTTCACTCGAACGATTGCCCCGTATGCGATGTACGAGCCAGAACTGAGATCAGTGGCTCGCAAGCAGATCTGACCTGGGTAGGCATCACCGGTGTCAGCTGAGCAATCCGGCGTGCCATCGACGTTGCCGTCGGAGAAGGTGGCGCCGTCGTTCATACGGAAGGCCACTGCGGTCAGGAACTCACTGCCCGGTGCAATCACACCGCGTAGCGAGATCCGGATTCGTCGAGAGGGACTGGAGAGCGTGCCGTTCGGGCTCTTGGTGAGACGTTCACCGCTCCTGGTGTCCTTCACTCGGTATCCGGTAACCGTCTGGCCCGAGCCCTTGCCGTGGCCGAGGTAGGGAGTGACCTGCGTGATCATGGCGCCGTCCGGTGATCGGACGACCCCCTTGAGGGTGACGAGAGCGTCGGTGCCTTGGTTGAGCCACTGCACAAGCACCCATTGCGTCTCACCCGGCCGGCACACGTGCCTCCTGCAGCCGACGTCCGCACCGGGCATCCGGTAGCCGGGTGACAGTCGAAGAGCCGCGTCGACCACTTCGGCGGCCGTCGGTGCTGTGCTGAAATCGCTGTAGCCGGTACCCGTCCAATCCGGTGTGAGCCCAAGCGACGCGTCCTTGCCGGGCGTGCCGGTCGCCGAGATCAACTGGTTGACGACCCGGAAGTCCTGGTCGGGCCCGGCGCCTGATCCGGGGTCGGGGCATGTACCGGTGTGTCTGGCTCCTGACGAGGGTCCCGAGTACGACGACGTGCACTGGCTGCGAAACCAGCCGGTGTCGACCCGCACGTTCACCTGTTCGGTGAGCCCCGTGAATGCGTAGTAGCCCGCAGCGTCCGTGATCGTCGCCCGCCGGCCGGAGCGGATGACGACGTCGGGGACGGGTGGCTCGTTCGCGTCGCGGATGCCATCGTTGTCGAGGTCACGGTAGAGATAGCCGGAAACCGTGTCCCGAGACACCTCCGCAGCGCCCGCGGGGATCGCCGCCAGCGATCCCGCACCGAGCCCGCACGCCATGAGCACAGCGATGACCAACCGTTTGCCCACGAGGCCCTGTCTGATCGGCACCGACAGATCCTCGCACCCTCCGTCCGCTGATCGGAGCAGTTCGGTGAATCTGGGCGGGAAGCTCGGTCGTCCGGATGACGATTTCACTCCGATCACCGGGCTTGGAGCACCACGGTGGCCGCCACGGCGTCGAACAGTCAGGTCGATCAAGGCCAACTGAACAAGGGGTCTGCTGGAGCGACCCCCGTCTCCCTGGCGTTGGCTCGGGGGATTTGGTCAGAAGCGCTGCATGTGGCGAGCGTCAGTGTTTCCCTGGCCCTGGGTGTGGCGAAGACGTTGTGCCTGATGCCGGTTCTTCAGGTCCTGCTGTGCTGCAGCCGAGGGCTTTCGCGAGGGAAGGATCCTTGTGAGCCTCTTCAAGACGCTACCGGCTTTGCCCATGAGGCCCTCCGCACATCGACGGTGACCCGCACCTTGTACGACCCCGGACACCACTGAGTTGTCAGTGTCGCAGTGTTCGGCTCGATCAGGAAGAGGAAGACCTTTTGGGGGTACTCAAGGGTTAGTGGTCTTCGACGGAACGGAACAGCTAAGCCCTTGCGCGACAAGTCACCGAACAACCCCTGGCAGGGCGTCAACCCGGCTCGTCGAAAGTACTCTCCGGGGCGCCAGCAACAGAGGAAGTAAGAGAGGGGAACCGCTCCCACCAGGAACGATTCAACGGTGTCCGAGGGGGGACTTGAACCCCCAAGCCCTTTCGGGCACTAGCACCTCAAGCTAGCGCGTCTACCAAATTCCGCCACCCGGACGAGCGAGTGGTCAGCCTACCAACGGCAATTGGTGTCAAGAAATCGGGCCAGATCAGCCGATCAGGAGGCACGATGGGGGAGTGACAGACACCTCACTCCCCGCCCCCAGCGATCCCGCCGCAGAGGTCGTTGGCTTCTGCCGGCGGCTCATCCAGTTCGACACAAGCAACTACGGTGACGATCCGCGCTCGCAGGAGCGGGACGCCGCCGAGTATGTCGCCGGATTGCTGGCCGAAGTCGGACTCGACCCCGAGCTGGTGGAGTCGGCTCCTGGGCGTACGAGCGTCTTTGCCCGCATGGAGGGCGAGGACGTCGACGCACCGGCGTTGCTGCTGCATGGGCACCTGGACGTCGTACCCGCCAATGCCGATGACTGGACGCACCCTCCGTTCGCCGCCGAGATCCACGACGACGACGGCGTGCCGATGGTGTGGGGACGCGGCGCCATCGACATGAAAGACATGGACGCCATGATCCTGTCGGTCGTGCGCGACCGGTTGCGGTCAGGCCGAAAGGCGCGGCGTCCGCTGGTGCTCGCTTTTCTCGCCGACGAGGAAGCTGGAGGCTTGTTCGGGTCGCAATGGCTGGTCGCCAACCGCCCTGACCTCTTCGAGGGAGTGGGCGTTGCCATCGGCGAGGTCGGAGGCTTCAGCTTCACGGTGAACGACCAGCTGCGCCTCTACCTGATCGAGGCAGCAGAGAAGGGCATCTCGTGGATGAAGCTCACGGCTGAAGGCCGTGCGGGGCATGGCTCAATGGTCAACCACGAGAATGCCGTGACGCGACTGACCGAGACCGTGGCTCGCATCGGCTCGCATGAGTTCCCCGTGACGATGACCGCGACAGTCGAGCGCTTTCTGTCTGAGGTGCGGTCAGCCCTCGACCTGCCGGACGACACCACACCCGAAGACGTCGTCGCCAGGCTCGGTCCGATCGCCCCCATGATCGGCGCCACCCTCCGGCACAGCGCCGCACCCACGATGCTCGAGGCCGGGTACAAGGCCAACGTAATTCCGGGCTCCGCGAGCGCCGTCGTGGACGGCCGGTTCCTGCCGGGCCGACGCGATGAGTTCGTGGCTGCCATCGACGCACTCCTCGGGCCCGGCATCACCCGCACAGCGATCGTTGACGACATTGCGCTTGAAGCTCCGTTCGAGGGCCCAGTCGTGGACGCGATGGTGAAATCACTGCTCGAACACGATCCGCAGGCGCGTGCCGTTCCCTACACACTGAGCGGCGGCACCGACGCCAAGGCCTTCGCAAACCTGGGTATCCCGGGCTACGGGTTCGCGCCTCTTCGCCTTCCACCTTCCTTGGCCTTTGCCGACCTCTTTCACGGCGTCGACGAGCGTGTTCCCGTCGATGCGCTCGAGTTCGGTGCGCGGGTGCTCGACAGGTTCCTCGATCTGGCGTAGCTGGCGAGGGGGTTGCGCGATCAGTGCACGCTGATCCACGGCGTCGAGTCGGCCCGCGCCACTCGATAGCGTCGCCGACGAAGCCAGACGCGACTGCGCCCGTCCACGTAGCGCCGCACGCGCCACAGCTCCCAACGCCCGTACTCGGCGTGTTCGGTCAAGATTCGCCGCACGTCAGCCCGCGAAGCGGTGCGCGGGAAGTCGAGACGCCACGTCTCGTACTCCTTCGTGGCGGTGCTCATGGTTGGTCAGCCTCATGGACGACGCGCTGGTTCCACCCGTGCTCGGGATAGCTGCGCGAGGGCTTGGATATCTCGTCGAGCGCTGCGACGATCTCGTACGGCAGCTCGAGTGTCTCTGCCGCCAATGACCCGAGCAGCTGTGCCGCAGTTCGGGCGCCCACGATCGTCGAGGTCACGCCAGGTTGGTCCCTGACCCACGCCAGCGCAACCTCGAGAGGTGCAACTCCGAGCCCACTGGCGGCCGTGACGACGGCCTCAACGATCTGATGGCACCGATCGTCCAAGAACGGACTCACGAAGTCGGAGAAGTGCTCAGATGCCGCGCGGGAGTCTGACGGGGTGCCGCTGCGGTACTTGCCGGTCAACACCCCTCGACCGAGCGGAGACCAGGCAAGGAGTCCGGCACCGGCTTGCTGGAGTGCAGGTGTCACCTCGCGCTCCACGCCGCGCTGCAGCAGCGAGTACTCCATCTGGCTGGCCACCAACGGCGCCCTCCCGGGGAATGCCGCCTGCCACGAGCACGCCCACGCCGTCTGCCATCCGGAGTAGTTCGAGACGCCCACGTATCGGACTTTGCCGGAGCGGACTGCCTCGTCTGCGGCCGACAGGGTCTCCTCGATCGGAGTCAGGGGATCCCAGGCATGGAACTGCCAGAGGTCGACGTAGTCGGTGCCGAGCCGGCGTAGCGAGTCGTCGAGTGACGCCAGCAGGTATCCCTTCGACGCATCGAATCGACGGTCTGTTCCCGGCCTGCTCGCAGCCTTCGTGGCGATCACCACTTCATGGCGTTGCACGACATCGCCGATCAGCGACCCCACGATGCGTTCTGCGGCCCCATCGACGTAGACATCGGCGGTGTCGACGAGGTTGCCGCCTGCTTCACAGAAGTGACTGAGCTGGTCCTTGGCCTCGTGCTCATCGGTGTCGCGACCCCAGGTCATCGTGCCCAGCGCCAGCCGCGAGACGGTGAGCCCAGCTGACCCGAGGTGTCGTTGCTCCATGCCGAGTGAGCGTAGCGAGGATTGCTCGGTAGAGTCCGACGCCATGCGGAGGTCCCACTTGCTCAACGATGAGCGAACGTGAGCTGGCTCGAGGCCATTCTGCTCGGCCTTCTGCAGGGCCTCACCGAGTTCCTACCGATCTCAAGTAGCGCCCACCTCGCCATCTACCCGCAACTCTTTGGCCGAGACGACCCCGGTGCCTCATTCACTGCCGTCACCCAGATCGGCACCGAGCTGGCGGTCATCTGGTACTTCCGGTCCGACATCTGGCGCATCGCGATGACGTGGCTGCGATCGCTGTGGCGGCCATCGCTCCGGGGCACCATCGATGCCCGTATGGGGTGGTACATCATCATCGGCACGGTGCCGATCGGGATCGCCGGCGTCCTGCTGGAAGAGACCATCCAGACGACCTTTCGCAACCTTTGGGTCATCGGCATCAACCTGGTCCTCTTCGGACTGATCCTCGGCGTCATCGACCGTCTGGCCGCCAACATCCGACCCCTCGATCGTCTCAACCTTCGCGACTCGATCCTCTACGGAGGAGCTCAGATGCTGGCACTTGTGCCCGGTGTCTCACGTTCCGGGGCGACGATCAGTATGGGGCTGGCACTGGGCTACACACGTGAAGCCGCAACACGCTATGCGTTCCTCCTGGCCATCCCGGCGGTCGTCGCGTCGGCCATCTTCCAGATTCCCGATGTCAGCGCCAACGCAGAACCGGGCATGGCCAAGACACTCGCGGCCACGGTCGTGGCCTTCGCCGTCGGTTACGCCGTCATTGCGTGGCTCCTGCGCTACCTGCGGACGCGTTCCTACCTGCCGTTCGTGATCTATCGGGTGGCACTCGGCACAACGGTGCTCGTGCTGCTGGCGACCGGCGTGCTGGACGCGGCCATTCCGGCCTAGGCAGTGCTGGACAGCACTGGACCGTGCTGGACGCAGTCGGAATCGTCGGACCTGCTGCATCCACCTAGGGTGGAGACGTGGCAACCGCACTCTTGATCCGACACGGACGCTCGACGGCCAATACCGCCGGAACCCTGGCCGGGTGGACGCCCGATGTCCATCTGGACGAGGTGGGGCTCGAGCAGGTCTCGGCTCTCGGAGACCGGATTGCCTCCGTACCGCTCACGGCGGTCGTGACCAGCCCGCTTGATCGTTGTCGGGAGACCGCTGACGCGGTCATCGGTGACCGCGACATCCCCGTCCATCCCGACAGCCACGTGGCTGAGGTGCGGTACGGCGACTGGACTGGGGAACCACTGAAGACCCTGGCCAAGCAGTCGCTGTGGAAGGTCGTGCAGCAACATCCGAGCAACGCCCACTTTCCTGGTGACGACGCCGAGAGTCTCGCCGACATGCAGGCACGCGCCGTCAAGGCCGTGAGAGGCTGGAATGCACGCCTCGGAGACGATGCGGTCTACGCCGTGGTGTCTCACGGTGATGTCATCAAAGCGATTCTGGCCGACGCCCTCGGCCTCCACCTCGACCTCTTCCAACGCATCGTGGTCGATCCGGCGTCTCTCAGCGTGGTCCAGTACCTCGACACCAGGCCGTTCGTCGAGCGGATGAACGACTCGGGAGGAGATGTCACGGGCCTGATTCCACGCAAGCGCCGGCGTCGTTCCAAAGCGGCGGATGCGCCCGTCGGGGGCGGCGCCGGGCCCTCTCAGACACAGAGGAGAAAGCGATGACTCAGCACTCCTACCTCGATCCTGATCGCTTCGTCACGGGCACGGTCGGGCCTCCCGGACAACGAACGTTCTTCCTGCAAGCGACGCAGGGAACGCGCACCACCAGCGCCGCTCTCGAGAAGGAGCAGGTGCGCGTGCTTGCCGAGCGTCTGGACGCGATGCTCGATCTGCTGACGCGGCGCGGCGCCGGTTCCACACAAGTCCCGATCATCGCCGAACCGGGCGACCGCGATGATGAACCCCTCAATACGCCAGTCGAGGAGGACTTCCGGGTCTCGGTGCTCCGCCTCGCGTGGGACGGTGACGCCGACCGCGTGCTCATCGAGGCGTCGTCCGAACCAGCCGAAGACGACGATGAGCTCACTGGCGACGTGCTTACCGTCCGGATCAGCGGATCAGCGGCTCGAGCCTTTGTGGAGCGGGCCGAGTCGGTGATCGCCGCCGGCCGTCCTCCCTGCCCGTTCTGCACCCTGCCGCTCGACCCCGACGGGCATATCTGCCCGAGGGCAAACGGCTACCGCAGGCAATGACCGTCACACTTGACGACCTGACCCAGGGTGAGCTCGAAGTCGTCGGTCAGCTCATTGACGCCTCGAACGGAAGCCTTCTCTGCCGGTTGGGGCACGGCGATGGGAACTCCGAGGCCCCGCTGGTGATCTACAAACCTCGCGCCGGTGAGCGACCGCTCTGGGACTTCCCCGATGGCACGCTGAGCCAGCGTGAGGTGGCGGCCTTCGTGGTCGCCGAGACGCTCGGGTGGACGATCGTTCCACCGACGGTGTGGCGAGATGGTCCAGCTGGGCCAGGAATGGCCCAGCTGTGGATCGACATCGACGAGTCGGTCGACGTGGTGGCCTTGATCCAGAGCGACCACGATGCGCTTCGTCGAATCGCTGTCTTCGATGCATTGATCAACAACGGCGATCGAAAGGGCGGACACCTGCTACCGACCGCTGATGGGACGATCTGGGGGATCGACCATGGGGTGTCGTTCGCGGTCGACGACAAGTTGCGCACCGTGCTCTGGCAGTGGCGAGGCGCACAGATACCGGCCCCGTTGATCGCTGACCTGAAGCGGTGGCTCGACCTCGTGAGCGCCGGTGGGCCAGGGCTGGCCGTTCTGCATGAGCTGCTGTCAGAGGAAGAGGTGGAGGTCCTCGTGGAGCGTGGCAATCGCCTCGTCGCCGAGGCGCGCCATCCACAACCGTCACCTGACTGGCCAGCGATCCCTTGGCCCCCCTTCTGATCCATCCCGATAGGCTCACGCCTCGTGGAAACCTGGTCGCAGCCGCCCGTGCCAACTGTTCCTGGCAAGGGACACACGCTTGTCCTTCACGACACGGCGTCCGACTCGGTGCGCCCCACGTCTCCTGAAGCGACGGCTCGGCTCTACGTGTGCGGGATCACCCCGTATGACGCCACCCACCTCGGGCACGCCGCCACCTACATCGCCTTCGATCTGGTCCAACGGGTATGGCTCGACGCCGGCCACGACGTCCACTACGTCCAGAACGTCACCGACATCGATGATCCCCTCCTCGAGCGGGCAGTAGCGACCGGTCAGGACTGGCACGAGCTCGCCAGGGCCGAAACGGCGCTCTTCCGTGACGACATGACCGCGCTGGGTGTCCTGCCTCCTCGCGAGTACATCGGGGCGGTGGAGTCGATCCCACTGGTCGTCGACCGAATCGACGAGCTCCTGGCGTCGGGCGCCGCGTACCGGGTAGACGACGACATCTACTTCGCAGTGGCTGACGACCCAGACTTCGGGTTCGTCAGCTCGTACTCCCGCGAGCAGATGATGGCCCTCTTCGGGGAGCGCGGCGGGAGACCCTGAGAGACAGGGCAAGCGCGACCCACTCGACCCGTTGCTGTGGCAGGCGGAGCGTCCAGGTGAACCCGCCTGGGATACGCACTTCGGCCATGGCCGGCCCGGCTGGCACATCGAGTGTGCTGCGATCGCACTCCACCACCTGGGCAACGGCTTCGACGTGCAGGGAGGTGGCAGTGACCTGATCTTCCCGCACCACGAGATGGGCACGTCACAGGCGCACCTGCTCACGGGCGAGCGCCCCTTCGCCAGGCACTTCGTGCATGCAGGCATGGTGGGTCTCAAGGGGCAGAAGATGTCGAAGTCGAAGGGCAACCTCGTCTTCGTGTCGAGGCTTCGCGACGACGGGCATCACCCCATGGCGATTCGCCTGGCTTTGCTGGCGCATCACTACCGAGCTGACTGGGAGTGGACCGACGCCGACCTCGCAGGCGGGGAGGACCGCTTCCATCGGTGGACATACGCAGCCACTGCCGATCGGGGGCCCTCTGCCGAGCCGGTGATCGAGGCTGTGCGGGTAGCCCTCGCGAACGATCTTGACGCCCCCGCTGCGCTGGCTGCTGTTGACGCCTGGGCTGATCAGGTGGCAGCAGGAGCTGGCGATGACCCGAATGCGCCGGGCCAGATTGCTGTGCTGACCGACGCGCTGCTCGGCGTAGTCCTGCGCGACGCGTAGGTACCGGCCCCCGGCTACGGATCGTTGCGGCGACGCAGATACCTCTCGAACTCGCGGGCGATGGCATCGCCAGTCGCCTCGGGCAGGTCAGCGGTGTCTCGCGCTTCCTCCAGCGACCTGACGTAGTCGGCCACTTCGTCATCATCATGGGCGAGCTCATCGACACCCCGTTCCCAGGCGAGCGACTCCTCCTCGAGGTCGCCCGGCGGAATGGTGAGGTCAAGGGCGACCTCCAACGCGCGGAGCAGAGCCAGCGTTGCTTTGGGACACGGCGACTGAGCCACGTAGTGGGGGACCGCCGCCCAGAACGACAGCGTGTCGATACCGGCGCGGGTGAAGCCCTCGGTGAGCGCCCCGACGATTCCCGTCGGACCCTCATATCGAGTGAGCTCGACGTCGAGTCGTTCCGCGATCGCAGGGTCCGACGCAACAGATGTGACGGGCACGGGTCGCGTGTGAGGGGTGTCGGCGAGCAGGCTGCCGATCGTGATGACTCGGTCGACGTCGAGCTCAAACGCGAGACCGATGACTTCGCTGATGAACGTGCGCCACTTCATGCTGGGCTCGATCCCACGAACGATGACGAGATCTGGGCCGTCAGGGATCGAGGTCGAGTAGGCAGAGGTGGCCGGCCAGGTGATCTCTCGAACGCCACGCTCGCCGACGGTGATCACCGGGCGGTTCACCTGGAAGTCGTAGTAGTCCTCGGGGTCGACATCGGCGAACCGCTGGCCGGGGAACTCATTCAGGATGTGGTCGATCAAACCGGTCGCCGCCTCAGCGGCGTCATTCCAGCCCTCGAAGGCCGCGAGCAGCACCGGCTGGTTGAGTGGCGGTAGCCCCTCGAGCTCGATCATCGACCCCTCCGTCCAACAGTCGCCGCCAGCGTACGCCGACGCCGACCTGACATCGTGGCCGCCGCACCGAGGGCGAGCGGCGCAGGCGCGACCCCAGTCGGTAGCGTCCACCGTCATGAGCATTCGGTCCCGCGCCGGCAGGGCAACGAACCTTCGAGCTGTCCTGTTCGATATGGACGGCCTACTCGTCGACACCGAGCCCCAGTGGTTCGCGGCCGAGAGTGCGACCGTCGAGCAGCTCGGTGGCGTATGGGGTAAGCAGCAGCAGATCGACCTCCTGGGCAGCAACTTGCCGGTGGCGGCCCGCTACATGATCGAGCACACCAGTAGTCCCCACGACGTCCCGACCGTGATGCGGATGCTGCAGGAGAACATGACCGAGCAGCTGGCCGCAGATATCGCCTTCCAACCTGGGGCCTTCGACCTGCTGGACGCGTTGTCGGCCGCTGGCATACCGGTGGCCCTCGTGACCTCGTCTGTGCGCGTTCACGTCGACGTCGTCCTTGCGCAGCTGTCGAGGAATCCGTTCCAGCACCAGGTGACCGCGGACGATGTCGCACACCTGAAGCCGCATCCGGAGCCCTACCTCACAGCGCTCGAGCTACTGGGCGTCGCCGGAGGCAGTGCGGTGGTGCTGGAGGACAGCCCAGCGGGCGTCAGCGCGGCGGAGGCCGCTGGCTGCCACGTCGTTGCCGTGCCCAGCGTCGTCCCCATCGAGGCGGCGCCGAGGCGGCACGTCGTTGACTCGCTGACAGACGTCGACCTGTCGGTCTTGGAAGACCTGGTGACGGCTACTCAGTGGTAATTGCACGAAGCACATCGAGCCGGGCTGCCCGATAGGCAGGCCACGCCGCTGCCAGCGCTCCGACCACCATGGCGATGACCAGGTAGATGACCAACGACGGGATCGGTATCTGCAGCACGTCGATGCCTTGGTCGACCAGCGTTCGCTGCAGAGCCGTCGCGAAGACGACACCGAGCAGGATGCCGAGGATGGCGCCGAAGAGGGCAATGACGATCGACTCGAGGACAACCATCCAGCGCACCTGCCAGCGGCTCGTGCCGACCGCCCGCAACATCCCGATCTCGCGGGTGCGCTCCAGCACCGACAAGAACAGGGTGTTCACGATGCCCAGGATCGCGATCACGATGGCAAGACCGAGTAGGGCAATCATGACGCTGAGCAGCGACTGGACGTTGGACTGCACCTGCTCCTTGAGCTCGGCCTGGCTCTGAACGATCACGCCTGGGTACGAGGACATGATCTGCTCGATATCGGCCTTGAGCGCATCAAGATCGGCACCTTCGTCGGCCTTGACGTAGACAAACGTGTCACCGATCCGGACCCCCGCATCCTCGAGGGCCTGGTTGGTGATCGAGTAGCCGGTGAAGAAGCCTGCCGGCTCGTAGGTACCCACCAGCTCATAGGTGCCCGAGCCTCCGGCGAAGGTGAACGTGACCTCGTCACCGATCTCGAGGTCGGAGTTCGTCGCCGTCGTCGTGTCGACGATGAGGCCATCGTCGGTGAGCTGGTCGAGCCCGCCTTCGGCAAAGGTCAGGTTGATGACCTCATCGATCGTCGCCGGATCGACAGTTCCGACGAAGGTGGTCGGCGGCTCTTGGTCGCCGGTGGGGGCATCGATGGAGTCGGCGGCGATCTGGGCCTGCGTGAAGGTGGTCCTGGAGACCACCGCAACGTCGTCAAGGGCCTCGATCTCGTTCGCCACCGCGCGAGGGTATGGACGCTGTGTGTCGGTGGCCACGATGAACTCCGCCCCGATGACCCGGTCAATGGCAGCGTTCAGCGAGGCTGTGATCGACGACGCAAAGATCGTCAGGGCGGTGACGAGTGCCAACCCGATCATCAGTGCCGAGGCGGTTGCGGCCGAACGCCGAGGCTGTCGCGATGCGTTGTCGACCGCCAACCGCCCCACCGTTCCGAAAAGACGGGGCAGCGGCCACCCCAGACCGCGGGCGACCGGGGAGGCCAGAACAGGGCTGAACGAGATGGTGCCGGTCAGCAGCAGAAGGACGCCGATGCCGACCAGGCCGGCACCCCCCGAGCCTCCGTTGGCCACCCCCATGGCCAGCGCACCAGCTCCAATGAGCAGCTGGACGCCACCAGCCACGGCGCGTGCTGTGAGTGCCTTGGCGGGGATCGTCGCGTCGTCGCGCAGGGCGGCGACCGGGGGGATCTTGGAGGCGCGACGCGCAGGGAACCAGGCGGCAGCACCGGTGAAGAAGACGCCCAGCGCGATCCCGATGGCGAAGGTGCGCGGAGCCAGCTGCAGGGGAGTACTACCCAGATCAAGTCCGAAGTTGCCGAAGAACCAGCGCAGGACATAGACGACACCGATACCCGCGATACAGCCCAACACCGAGCTGACCGCACCGACGGCGAGCGACTCACCGAGCAGCGAACGGGTCACCTGGCCGCGGGTAGCACCAACGGCACGAAGCAACGCGAGCTCTCGGGTGCGCTGCGAGATCAGCATCGAGAAGGTGTTCAGGATCAGGAACGACCCCACGAAGAGGGCGATGAGGGCGAAGACGAGCAGGATGATGTTGAAGAACGACAAGGCGTCGGTGATGTCCGATGCCGCGTCATCGGCAGCCTCCTCACCCGTGACGACGGTGACGTCCGGGCCGGTGGCGGCGGTGATGTCGTCGGCCAGCTGCTGCTGTGTGACGCCCTCCGCGGCGACGACGTCGATCTCGGTGTAGCCCTCTTGTCCGTCCAGCAGGATGTTCTGGGCAGTGGATGTGTCGAAAGCTGTGATGGTGGCGCCGGCCAGGTTTCCACTGGTTCCGAAACGGAAGACGCCTACCAGCTCGGCCTCGATCTCACCGGTGGGGGCCACCAGCCTGATGGTGTCGCCGACCGCCAGATTTCCGTCTTCTGCCGACACCGAGTCGATCGCGACCTCACCAGCTGCACCGGGGACCAACTCCCTCGACCAGTCGATAGGGGGTGAGTTCTTCGTCATCTCCCCAGTTGCTGCCGAACTGGGGAGCTCCTGGCTGGCCGACTGGCACGTCATCTGCACCGACGATGACGACGCCATCGGCGAAGACAGCACCACCGGCCTTGGCCACGCCTTCAACGGCACTGACCTGGTCAAGGACTTCAGGTGGGAGCGTGAGGACCTCGCCCGCAAATCCGGACCCCTCAAAATCGCTGGTCGGCGTGAGCACGACATCAGTGGTCGTCTGCCCGAACAGGTCGGTGAAGGTCTTGTTGAGGGTGTCGGTGAAGATGAACGTTCCGACGACGAATCCCACGCTGAGCACGATGGCCAAGCTGGAGAGAACGAGGCGCAGCTTGTGCTGGACAAGACTGCGCCATGCGGCGCGGAACATCTGCTACGACCTCCGGCCCTTCGCATCGAATCCCTTCATGCGTTCAAGCACCCGGTCAGCCGAGGGATCGTCCATGTCGTCGACGATGTGACCGTCTGCCAGAAAGATGACCCGATGCGCGTAGGACGCCGCTGTGGGGTCGTGGGTGACCATGACAACCGTCTGACCGTGCGACTCGGCACTCTCACGAAGGAATGCAAGAACCTCAGCACCCGCTCGCGAGTCAAGATTGCCGGTCGGTTCGTCGGCGAAGATGATCTCGGGCCTCGTCACGAGGGCACGGGCCGCCGCCACTCGCTGCTGTTGGCCTCCGGAGAGCTGGTTGGGCTTGTAGTCGAGACGATCGCGCAGTCCGACCATGTCGATGATGCGGTCGAGCCACTCCGGCTCGGGCTTTCGTCCGGCGATATCGAGGGGCAACGTGATGTTCTCGAGCGCGGTGAGCGTTGGTACCAGGTTGAAGGCCTGGAAGATGAAGCCGACCCGATCGCGACGGAGCCGGGTGAGGTCGGCATCCTTCAAGGTGGTGAGGTCCGTGTCACCGATGGCGACCGTGCCGGACGTGGCGTCGTCGAGGCCGGCGCACACGTGCATCAGGGTGGACTTGCCGGACCCGCTGGGGCCCATGATGGCGGTGAAGCGCTCTCGCGCGAATGACACCGACACGCCATCGAGGGCACGGACCTCGGCCTCTCCCTCACCGTAGATCTTGCTCAAGGTGTCGGCTCGCGCGGCGGACGCGGTCGTGGTGACAGACATGGACGAGTCCTCCTGTGGGGTTCTGTCCACCCTAGGGGCTCGCGGGACCCCCAAGCCTCAGGGAGTCACCCCGGGGATTCCGCCGTGACCCCTGTCATCGCGTCGGGGTGCCCCGGGGCCTGTGGCAGCGGCGGCGGGCTGCCGCCCCAGGCGGGACAGAGTGCGCGGTGGGCGCACCAGTCGCAGAGCCGACTGGGCCGTGGCCGCCAGTCGCCGCTCTCGGTCGCCTGCGCGATCGCTGCGGCCAAGGCCATGACCTTGCGTTCCATCGCGAGCAGGTCGTCCTCGTCGGGCTCATACCGCATGACTTGTCCGTCGCCGAGGTACAGGAGCTGCAGCAGACGGGGTACCTCGTTGCGCGCCCGCCAGAGTGCGAGGGCGTAGAAGCGCATCTGAAACATCGCCTTCTGCGCGAAGGCCTCGCCTGGAGAGCGTCCGGTCTTGTAGTCGACCACCCGCATGGCACCGTCGGGGGCGATGTCGAGGCGGTCGACGTAGCCGCGGAGCACCAGACCGTTCGCCAGCTCGACCGAGAGCTTGAGCTCGCGGTCAGCAGGCTGCAGCCGGGTGGGGTCTTCGAGGTCGAAGTACGTGCCCAGAAGGGCCTCGGTGCCATCGAGCCACTGCGTGGCCAGGGAGCCGTCGTCGTCGGCGAACAGTTCGCCGAGCTGCTCGTCGGAGGCAAGGACTTCTTGCCACACCGTGGGGACAAGAGCTGTGGCGGCTTCCAGCGAGCGATCGCCACGGGGCAGGTCGTACAACTGCTCGAGAACGGCATGGACGACCGTTCCGCGCGTTGCCGCTTGGCTCGGGGGCTCGGGCAGACGGTCGATGACCCGGAAGCGGTAGAGCAGCGGACAGGTCATGAAGTCGCCGGCCCGCGAGGGGCTGAGCGTCGGGGCGGGTGCAGACATAGGGGCAGCGTAGGGGCCGGTGCTGACATGAGCCGTCGACCGGGGTTGCCCGTACAGTCGAGTGGTGAGCCAGCCACCCCCGCCTCAGGGCACCCAGCAACCGCGCCCTGAGGACCGACTCCCCGGCCTCTCGCTGGGGCATCCGTTCGGTGTGCCGCTGCGCCTGTCGACCTCCTGGTTCCTGGGTGCGGCCATCATCGCGTGGATCTTCGCTCCGGTTGTCGAGCGGTGGCTACTTCTGGAGCCACCCTGGACCCTGGTCGTCGGCGCCTCGTTCGCCGTCCTTCTCGGGCTCTCGGTCCTCGCGCACGAGATGGCCCACGCCGTCATGGCGCAGCACTTCGGACTGCAGGTGCGGTCGATGACCATTCATCTCATCGGCGGTGTCACCACCATGGAGGCAGAGACCAAGCGCCCATGGGTCGACTTCACGATCGCCGTGGTGGGGCCACTCACCTCTCTGCTGGTCGGGGGTGTTGCCTGGCTGGGCTATCTGATGGCGCCTGAGGGCACCGTCTTCGCATTCGTCACCTGGCAGCTCACGGCTGCCAACCTGATCGTCGGCGTCCTCAACCTCGTGCCGGCGCTCCCTCTTGACGGGGGCCGACTGCTGCGCGATGTGGTGTGGGCAGCCTCGGGTCGCGAGTACATCGGGACGGTCGTGGCCGGCTGGACCGGACGTGGCTTCGCACTGGTCGTGGCTTTCCTGGCTGTGCTTCCGGCGCTTCTGGGGCGCCCTGACGTCATCTGGCTCGCCTGGGGACTCCTGCTGGCGGGTTTCATCTGGTTCGAGGCAAGTCGCTCACTGAAGTACGCGGGCATGACGCGGGCCATCACGCGGCTGGCGGTCTCTGACCTGCTGCGTCCGGCGGCCCTGGTTGCCCACGACACCCCGCTGGCAACGGCGCTGTCGATGCCCCGCGACGAGCGCGCGGCCCTCGTGGTCACCGATGCCCATGGTGCCGTCGCGGGTGTCGTTCGCCCGGAGTCAGCGGAGGCCGTCCCGGTCGAACGGCGCCCTTGGGTCCCGGTGTCCTCCGTCACGCTGACGGCTGATGGGGCGACCCGCCTGTCACCTGATCTAGCAGGCCAACCGCTGATCACCGCGCTGACGCTCCATCCATCAGCGGTACATGTCGTCGAGGACGAGCAAGGCACCGTCTACGGTGTCGTCGTCACATCCGACGTCGAGAGCGCCCTGGCGGGCCGCCGCAAGATGTCGTGACGAGCGCCGCCCCCTACGCATCCGAGGAGTTGCCTGTGCCCGTCTCCGGACCTAGGTCGCCGGTCGGCGGGCCCTTGGCATCGGGCGACCGTGTACAGCTCAGCGACACCAAGGGCAAGCTGCACACCGTCACCCTCGAGGCGGGCAAGCAGTTCCACACCCACAAAGGTGCGATCGCCCACGACGACCTCCTCGGACAGCCAGAGGGCGTTGTCGTGACATCGACGGGGGGAGTGGCCTACCTCGCCCTCCGGCCCCTCCTGTCCGACTTCGTGCTGTCGATGCCACGGGGTGCGACCGTCGTGTACCCGAAGGACGCGGCGCAGATCATCGGCGTCGCCGACATCTTCCCTGGTGCCCGGGTGCTCGAAGCCGGCGCCGGGTCGGGAGCTCTGACGTGCTCGCTGTTGCGGGCGGTGGGTGATGAGGGCTTCGTCCACTCGTACGAGCGGCGCGAGGACTTCGCCGAGGTGGCCCGCACCAATGTTGCCGCCTTCTTCGGCGCCGAACCATCCTCGTGGACGATCACCGTGGGTGACCTCGTCGAAACGATGACCGACGAACCCGTCGATCGTGCCGTTCTCGACATGCTCGCCCCCTGGGAGTGCGTGGACGCCGTCGGCGGGGTGCTGCGCCCAGGAGGCGTCCTCTGCTGCTACGTGGCCACCACCACCCAGCTCTCGGCCATCGTCGAGCGACTCCGTGACCACGGGGGATTCACCGAGCCGGCCTCGAGCGAGACGATCGTCCGCACGTGGCATGTGGAGGGCCTTGCGGTACGCCCCGATCACCGCATGATCGGGCACACCGGCTTTCTCGTCACGAGTCGACGGCTCGCACCGGGTGTGACCGCCCCGCCCCGCCGACGCCGCCCCGCCAAGGGCTGACTACGGAAAGTAGTCAGCCCGACACGCCAGGATTGGTCCAGGTCCCGCGATCTCCTGCCGAGGGTTAGGGTCGTAAGACGTTCTGCCGCTGACGCGGTACGACCGGCACGACCCGACGCGGAGGTGCGCCATGACGCACGACGGACCGGACAACCAGGGTGCCCACACGGCGCCAGACGCCGAAGGCCTGCGCCGCGAGATCCTCTCCTTGCAGGAACGCAACTCACGGCTCACCGCCACCCTTCACGAGGCGAAGGCCCAGCTTCTCGCGATGAAGGAAGAGATCGACCGGCTGGCGCAGCCGCCGTCGGGATACGGCGTCTTCCTCTCCGCCTTCGAGGACGGAACAGTCGACGTCTTCACCGGGGGCCGCAAGCTGCGGGTCGCAGTGAGCCCCGATGTCGACCGCGACGACCTCCAGCGCGGCCGCGAGGTTATGTTGAACGAAGCCATGAACATCGTGCAGGTCATGAACTTCGAGCAGGTGGGCGAAGTCGTGATGTTCAAAGAGCTCCTGGCCGACGGCGAGCGCGCTCTGGTGATCGGCCACACCGACGACGAGCGAATCGTTCGCCTCGCCGAAACCCTTCGCGATGTGCAGATTCGCGCCGGCGACTCACTGATGCTTGAGACGCGGTCCGGCTACGTCTTCGAGAAGATTCCGAAGGCCGAGGTCGAGGAGCTCGTCCTCGAAGAGGTCCCTGACATCGACTACGCCAACATCGGTGGACTGAGCGGACAGATCGAGCTGATCCGCGACGCCGTCGAGCTGCCGTACGTCCACCAAGAGCTCTTCCTTGAGCACGACCTGCGCCCGCCGAAGGGGATCTTGCTCTACGGGCCACCTGGATGTGGCAAGACCCTCATCGCCAAGGCCGTGGCCAACTCACTGGCGAAGAAGGTCGCCGAGGTCACCGGACGACCGGAAGGCAAGTCGTTCTTTCTCAACATCAAAGGCCCCGAGCTGCTCAACAAGTACGTCGGCGAGACCGAACGGCACATCCGGCTGGTGTTCCAACGTGCGCGCGAAAAGGCCGGCGAGGGCGTGCCCGTCATCGTCTTCTTCGACGAGATGGATTCGCTCTTCCGTACCAGAGGCTCAGGCGTCAGCTCTGACGTCGAGAACACGATCGTGCCGCAGCTCCTCAGCGAGATCGACGGCGTCGAGGGACTCGAGAACGTCATCGTGATCGGTGCCTCGAACCGCGAAGACATGATCGACCCGGCGATCCTGCGGCCAGGTCGTCTCGACGTGAAGATCAAGATCGAGCGTCCTGACGCAGAGGCGGCGCGCGACATCTTCAGCAAGTACTTGCACGTCGACCTTCCGCTGCACCCCGAAGACCTTGCTGAGCACGATGGCGACCGCAAGGCCACTGCGGCTGCCATGATCCAGAGAGCCGTGGAGCGGATGTACACCGAGAGCGAGGAGAACCGGTTCCTCGAGGTCACCTACGCGAACGGTGACAAAGAGGTGCTCTACTTCAAGGACTTCAACTCCGGCGCCATGATCGAGAACATCGTGGCCCGTGCCAAGAAGTACGCCATCAAGGACTTTCTTGAGTTCGGTACCAAGGGCATCCGCGTCCAGCACCTGCTCACTGCGTGTCTCGAGGAGTTCAAGGAGAACGAAGACCTGCCCAACACCACGAACCCCGACGACTGGGCGCGGATCAGCGGCAAGAAGGGCGAGCGCATCGTCTTCATCCGCACCTTGATCCAAGGCAAGCAGGGCACCGAGGCAGGACGCTCCATCGAGTCGGTGGCCAACACCGGCCAGTACCTCTAGACGGCGCAGCCAGACGGGGCAGCCGCGAAGCGCGCCACCAGATGCGCATCACAGAAGTGCATGGGCGGTGCGGCACCGAGGCACTCACCAAGGGCGCCTAGGGTGTGAGAGTGCAGTTCTCCCGTGTGATGGGTATCGAGACCGAGTACGGCATCGCCGTTCCGGGCGACCCGCACGTCAATCCGGTGTTGATGTCGTCCCAGATCGTGAACGGCTATGCGACCGGAGAACCGGGGCTTTCGCACGCACGTTGGGACTACGAGGAGGAGAACCCGCTTCGTGACGCCCGCGGCTTCACGCTTGCCCGCGAAGCAGCTGATGCCAGCCAGCTCACCGATGATGACGTCGGCATGGCCAATGTCATCTTGACCAACGGAGCTCGGCTCTACGTCGACCACGCGCACCCTGAGTACTCGAGCCCGGAGGTGACGAGCCCCCGAGACGCCCTGCTGTGGGACAAGGCCGGCGAACTCGTGATGGCCGAGGCCGCCAGACGCGCGGCGCGACTGCCCGGTGCGGTACCCATCAACCTCTACAAGAACAACACTGACAACAAGGGCGCCTCGTACGGCACGCACGAGAACTACCTGATGCGCCGCACGACCCCGTTCGCGGACATCGTGAAACATCTCACGCCGTTCTTCGTGTCGCGTCAGGTCATCTGTGGTCAGGGCAGAGTGGGCCTTGGCCAGCAAGGCACCGAGGCTGGCTTCCAGATCAGCCAGCGAGCCGACTTCTTCGAGGTCGAAGTGGGTCTGGAAACGACCCTGAAGCGCCCGATCATCAACACCCGCGACGAGCCACACGCGGACGCCGACAAGTACCGGCGACTCCACGTCATCATTGGCGACGCCAACCTCGCCGAGGTCGCGGGTCTGCTGAAGGTGGGGACCACCTCTCTGGTGCTCACGATGATCGAAGAGGGATTCCTCGTCGAGGATCTCGGGCTTCTCCGGCCGATCCGCGAGCTGCATGCCGTCTCGCACGACCCGAGCCTCAAACATCGGGTGGAGCTGCGCGATGGCCGGACTGTGACGGCAGTCGGACTTCAGCGCGAGTACTGCGACCTCGCACACAAGTTCGTCGAGGACCGAGTCGGCGCTGACGTGGACGCGGCTACTGGAGAGGTACTGCGCAGGTGGGTGCAGGTTCTCGACGACCTCGAGGCAGATCCTTCACGTCTCAGCAACCAGCTCGACTGGGTGGCCAAGCGCCAGATCCTGGAGGGATACCGATCACGCGATGGCCTGGCCTGGTCCGACGCTCGACTCCAGCTGGTCGACCTGCAGTACTCCGATGTCCGGCCTGACAAAGGTCTCTACCGTCGGCTCGTGGACAGCGGCCGGATGGAACGAATCCTGGCCGATGACGAGATCCAGGCGGCCATTCATGCGCCCCCCGAGGACACCCGCGCTTGGTTCCGCGGCGAGTGTGTCCGTCGCTACGGGGGTCAGGTCACGGCTGCATCGTGGGACTCGGTGATCTTTGACATCCCCGGACGCGCCTCGCTCCAACGGGTCCCGATGCTCGAGCCACTGCGGGGCACTCGAGCCCACGTCGGAGACCTTCTTGAGCGCTGTCAGACCGCCGCAGAACTGGTCGACGCATTGACCGCGCCCTGAATCGAGGTAGACACCGACAGGTCCCGCGGCGGGCTGAGGGTTCAGTGCGCGCCAGGTCTGGTCGATCCGACTAGGGTCGGGTGTAGTCACGCGACCACGGAGGTGAGAGATGAGCGCACAGGAGTCAGGCGGGCAGAAGCATGCTGAACGCCGTGGTGAAGAGGTCGACGAAGCGCCAGTTGACACCGCGGACGTCGCCGAACGTCATGAGGCTCTCAATGAAGACGTCGATGCCATCCTCGACGAGATCGATGAGGTCCTGGAAGAGAACGCAGAAGAATTCGTTCGCGCATTCGTACAGAAGGGTGGCGAGTGAGTTCTGTGACCCACTCTGACCGAACAGCATCGTTACCGAACGCATTCCTGGCCGCCGGCAGCTCGTCCTTCAGCGACTTCTTGGCCGCCCATTCACCGACCCTGTTGCCGGGCGGCGCCGGGACTGGGCAGGGCAGCGCCTCAGACCTCGACGCACCACACGGCACCACCATCGTGGCGTTGACGTACGACCAAGGAATCGTGATGGCGGGTGACCGGCGCGCGACGATGGGCAACATCATCGCTCAGCGGGACATCGAGAAGGTGTACCCGGCCGACGAGTACAGCGCGGTCGGCATCGCAGGCACCGCGGGACTGGCCATCGAGCTGGTGCGCCTTCTGCAGGTCGAGCTCGAGCACTACGAGAAGATCGAAGGCACGACCCTCTCGCTGACCGGCAAGGCCAACCGACTTGCCACGATGATCCGTGGAAACCTCGGGATGGCCATGCAGGGTTTGGCCGTCGTTCCGCTCTTTGCCGGCTACGACCATCAGACATCCGAGGGCCGGATCTTCTCCTACGACGTCACCGGTGGACGGTACGAGGAGCACTCGTTCCACGCCGTCGGGTCAGGTGGCTTCTTCGCCCGCGGCTCCCTGAAGAAGCTGTATCGCGAGCAGATGCCGGAGGCTGACGCGGTTCTTGCCGTCACCCAGGCCCTCTACGACGCGGCTGACGATGACTCGGCCACCGGCGGCCCCGATCTGATGCGGAAGATCTTCCCAGTGGTGTCCGTGGTCTCCGCCGATGGCTATCGAAGACTGCCTGACGCGGAGGTGGAAGCGGTGGTGGGGCGCCTGATCACCGCTCGCCAGCAACGCCCAGACGGCCCAGCCGCTTCTTTGACCTGATCCCTACCACCGCAGCGCAGGAGAGGAAGGCACGTGTCGGTTCCGTTCTACGTCTCGCCCGAGCAGATCATCAAGGACAAGGCGGACTACGCACGCAAGGGTATTGCGCGGGGACGCTCGGTGGCCGTCCTGCAGTACCGCGACGGGATCGTCTTCGTGGCTGAGAATCCCTCACGCGCCTTGCACAAGGTGAGCGAGATCTACGACCGCATCGCGTTCGCTGCCGTCGGGAAGTACAACGAGTTCGAGAACCTTCGGGTGGCTGGAATCAGACTGGCCGATCTGCGCGGCTACTCATTCGACCGCCGCGATGTGACCGTTCGAAATCTGGCAAATGCCTACGCGCAGACCCTGGGCACCATCTTCACCGAGACGTCCAAGCCGTATGAGGTCGAGATCGTGGTGGCCGAGGTGGGCGACTCCGCAGAGGACGACCAGATGTATCGCCTCACCTTCGACGGCTCGGTCGCCGACGAGCAGGGGTACGTGGTGATGGGTGGCTCAGCCGATGCCATTTCCGCCACGTTGGAAACCACCTACGAAGGCGACCTCGAGCTCGGACCAGCCATCAGACTGGCCATCGGCGCACTCGCCAGCGACAGCGGCGACAATGGTGGACCTCGCCAGATCCTGCCGGCGCAGCTGGAGGTTGCGGTTCTCGACCGCACTCGGTCGCAGTCGCGCAAGTTCAAGCGCCTCACCGCGGACCGGCTCGACGAGCTGCTATCCGATAACGGCTAGCACCCATGGATCGGCGCATCTTCGGGATCGAGACCGAGTACGGGGTCACGTGCACGTTCCGCGGACAGCGCAGGCTCTCGCCCGACGAGGTGGCTCGCTACCTCTTCCGCCGTGTTGTCTCGTGGGGCCGCAGCAGCAACGTCTTCTTGCGCAACGGCGCACGGCTGTATCTCGATGTCGGGTCCCACCCGGAGTACGCGACGCCCGAGTGCGACTCGCTGCCCGAGCTCATCACCCATGACCGGGCGGGCGAGCGCATTCTCGAGGGTCTGCTGATCGACGCCGAACGTCGGCTCCATGAAGAAGGCATCGCGGGCGACGTCTATCTGTTCAAGAACAACACCGACTCGGCCGGCAACTCCTATGGCTGTCACGAGAACTACCTCATCTCGCGTCAAGGTGAGTTCGGCAAGGTCTCCGACGTCCTGATCCCGTTTCTCGTCTCCCGTCAGCTCATTGCCGGGGCCGGCAAGGTCCTGCAGACGCCTCGCGGATCGGTCTTCTGTCTGAGCCAGCGTGCTGAGCACATCTGGGAGGGAGTGTCGTCAGCCACGACCCGCTCTCGCCCCATCATCAACACGCGCGATGAACCACACGCTGACGCCGAGAAGTACCGACGCCTGCACGTCATCGTGGGTGACTCGAACCTCGCGCAACCGACCACTCTGCTCAAGCTCGGTACAGCTGACCTCGTCCTGCGCATGATCGAGGGCGGGGTGGTCCTGCGCGACCTCTCGCTCGAGAACCCGATCCGGGCCATCCGCGAGATCAGCCACGATCCCACCGGGCGACGACTCGTCCGGCTGGTCAATGGGCGAGAGCTGTCGGCGCTTCAGATTCAGACCGAGTACTACGAGAAGGCGCTCGCCTTCGCCGACCGCACGGGGCTCAACGACCCGACAACCCGCCGGGTCCTGAGCCTCTGGCAGCGCACGCTGTCGGCGGTCGAGACCGGGGACCTGTCCGAGGTGGGGCGTGAGATCGACTGGGTGATCAAGTACCAGATGATCGAGCGATACCGCGCCAAGCACGACTTGTCACTCGGTTCGGCCCGCGTCGCACAGCTGGACCTCGCCTACCACGACATCCGGCGCGATCGTGGGCTCTTCTACCTGATGGAGAAACGCGGGCTCGTCGACCGGCTCGTACCGGAGCTGGCGACGTTCGAGGCCAAGGGGAGGCCCCCGCAGACCACCCGGGCACGACTCCGGGGCGAGTTCATCCGAAAAGCCCAGGAGAAGCGCCGCGACTTCACCGTCGACTGGGTGCATCTGAAGCTGAACGACCAGGCCCAGCGGACGGTCCTGTGCAAGGACCCCTTCAAGGCGCATGACGACCGGGTCGACCGGCTCATCGAGAGCATGTAGCCGCACCGGCGGGGCGGAACCAGAACGGGGCGCCGGCCGTCTACCCTGGTGGTGACCCACCGCCGAAGTCTTCAGGCGCGTGACGTCATGCGCTCGTCCCTTCCCCGCCTGAGGAGTCCCGTGTTCCCGAGTACCTCCGCGCCGCGCGCCCGCCGCAGTTCCTTGATCGCCGTCGGGTCGGTACTGGCCCTGGCCGCCACGCTGTCCGCCTGCGGTGACGATCCCGACCCAGACCGTCGACGCCGCGGCGTCGGCCACTGCGACGACGAGCGAGAGCCCGGCCGCGTCCGCCTCGGCGTCCGAAAGCAGCACGGCCGCAGCGACCGGAGAGCTGCCGACCGTGAAGGGCGGCTTCGGTGAGACACCGACCATCACCGTTCCGGACAGCGAGCCGCCGAGTGACCTGGTGGTCAAGACGCTCACCAAGGGCAAGGGCCCAGCGGTCGAGGCGGGGGAGACACTCGTCGTCAACTACGCAGGAGTTCGTTGGGACGACGGCAAGACCTTCGACTCGTCATTCGATCGTGGGGCGCCGGCCGGGTTCGGCATCGGCGTCGGTGCGGTCATTCCGGGCTGGGACTCAGGCCTGGTGGGTCTCAAGGCCGGCACCCGGGCGCTCCTGGTGCTGCCTCCCGACGAGGCCTACGGCGACACGCCTCCCGGAGACCCCATCCAGGCCGGTGACACGCTGGTCTTCGTCGTCGACATTCTCGGTTCCCACGCAGGCGACGAGACGGCCAAGGGCGAACCGGCACCCACCGAGGACGACAGCCTGCCGTACGT
This sequence comes from uncultured Actinomycetota bacterium, assembly GCA_963824605.1. Classification (GTDB taxonomy): domain Bacteria; phylum Actinomycetota; class Actinomycetes; order JAHEKZ01; family JAHEKZ01; genus JAHEKZ01. The sequence goes on from CAWGPZ010000005.1 coordinate 188,010, forward strand.
CTCGATCACCCCGAAGGCCCCAGAGATCGTCATTCCGGCAGGGAGCCCGACGAAGCAGTTGATCACGATTCCCGTCGTCGTCGGCGACGGCCCCAAGGTACAGAAGGGCGACACCATCGTCGTCCAGTACAAAGGCGTGCTCTGGCGCAACGGCAAGGAGTTCGATGCATCGTGGGGTCGCGGCCAGCCGTTCGTCACGGCGATCGGCCAAGGCGCGGTCATCCCTGCCTGGGACAAGGGTCTCGTCGGACAGACCATCGGCAGTCGCGTCATGCTGGTCGTCCCACCCAAGGACGGCTATGGCAAGGCAGGGAACGGCGATATCAAGGGCACTGACACGATGGTGTTCGCCGTTGACATCCTCGGCGCGTACTGATCATCTGCCCAACCTGGAAGGAACCCCATGACTGACAAGCCCGAGGTCGACTTTCCCGGCGGGGAAGCTCCCGACGTACTCGTGGTCACCGATGTCACCGTCGGCGACGGCCCAGAGGCGACAGCCGGCGCGACGGTGCAGGTGCACTACCTCGGCGTCGAGTTCGAATCCGGCGAGGAGTTCGACTCGTCGTGGAGTCGCGGAGAGTCGATCAACTTCCCCCTGGGCAACCTGATCAAAGGCTGGCAGGAAGGGATCCCTGGCATGAAGGTCGGTGGACGCCGTCAGCTGATCTGCCCACCGGCTCTCGCCTACGGTCCAGCGGGTGGGGGACACCGGCTCTCCGGCAAGACACTGATCTTCGTGATCGACCTGCTCGGCGTCAGCTGATCGCAGCGCTGCTCAGCAGGTCTCCCGCGTGCCGTCCGGCGGCAGCGGCGGCGATGAAGGCCGCCTCGTCCTGATCGAGACCCCGACCCATGGTCGACAGACCGACCGGGCTCGCTGCCAGGGCCGCTCGCAGACCCTCGACACCCACCGACACGAGTCGGTGCGGGGGACAGAGTGAGGCAACCTGCTCGACGACGCGTCGTCCGAACTCGCCGGTGAACGCCGGCAGGGGGACATCAGCCGGTCGGGCGGCCACCCGGCCGTAGGCGGTCAAGGAGTGGTGGGACACGCCATGGTGCCGCTCACGAGCGTCCGCCTCCGATACCCGGAGCGCGGCCACCGGGCGTCCATTCAGTGTCGCGGCCGCGTTGATCGCCTCACCGGCGGCAACTCCCGAGAACCCCCACCGGGTCCCGGTGCCCAGGTTGCCCGGGCCCTGGGCGACCACCGTCACGTCTGCCCGCAGGACGAGATGCGCTGCGAGGAGCCCGTTGTGCACGGTGACTGCCTCCAAGTCGCCCCCGAAGGTCTGTCCAACGGTGACCGAGCCAGCCAGCCACCCGGCATCGCGCAGACCGTGGACGGTCCGCGAGAACGCCAGGGGGAGCGCACCCCCATCGGTGGCGACGTAGGCCACCGTTGCGGCCGGCCTGACCTGGCGCAGTCCCGCGATGATCGCAGGCAGAGCCGAGTGGAGGTCGGCGACAACGACCGGCATGCCGTCGAGGTCGCTGGCATCTCGCAAGAGCTCGTGGTGCGGCGAGTCCTGCTCGTCCACCCCCAGGACTGTCATCTGCAGAGGGGTGTAGCGGGCTTTCACCAGATGTCCTGGACCCGTGGGGTCTTTGGGCAACCGGTCCGGGATGCCGGCGACCAGGGCATACCCTCCCGTGCCCAGGTCGAGATCGAGGGCCGTGACGTTCAGCAGGACGACGTCGTCCACCGCCGGCCGGCCGACGACGTCGATGTAGGCAAGTGCCCGGACGGTCAGTTCCGGGGTGGACGCCTCCGTCGGTGCCAACAGGACACGAAGCTCAACGGCTGGACCCCACTGCCGGCCCACGTCGACCACGCGTCCACTTCGCCACCGAATCACGGCGTTCACTGTACGCACGAGGTAGCGTCTGGACCTCAGACACGAGTGTCGCGATTTGCACGAGTTGCCTCACGCTCTGGACGCCCTGAGGGGTGTCCAGCCCACGACCGGAAGGGCCTCATGGCGGTTCCACGCACCGAGCGACTGCTCAACCTCGTGATCTGTCTCCTCGCCTCCACCCGCTATGTCACCAAGGAGCAGGTCAGGACCGCCGTGCCGCAGTATGCCGAATGTGCGAGCGACGAGGCCTTCGAGCGCATGTTCGAGCGCGACAAGGACGACCTGCGTGAGATGGGTATCCCGCTGGAGACCGGTTCCAACGACGTGCTCTTCGACGATGAGATCGGCTACCGGATTCCGCGCGAGGCCTACGCCCTGCCCGACGTCGCCTTCGACGCGGAGGAGCTGGCGGTGCTCGGCGTCGCCGCCCGGATGTGGCAGCAGGCGACGCTCGCTGGGGCCACGGGCCGGGCGATTCGCAAGCTGGAGGCGGCCGGCGTCGACGTCGACCCAGAGGCTCTGGCGATCGTCGAGCCCCGCATCGACGCCGCCGAGCCTGCCTTCGCCGCTCTCTGGGACGCCGTTCAGCAGCGAAGGCGGGTGAAGTTCCAGTACGCACGAGGGGCAGCAGCAGCCACCGAGCGCCGCGTGGAGCCCTGGGGTCTGGTGTCGTGGCACGGGCGTTGGTACCTCGTGGGTCACGATCAAGACCGCGACGACACCCGCGTCTTCCGGCTGTCGCGCGTGCACGGTGACGTCGTCGTGCACGGACCGGCGGGGTCGGTCACGATCCCTGACGGCGTCGACATCAACGCATCGGTCCGCATGCTCGCACGTCCTTCTGCCACCCAGAGCGCGCGATTGCGACTGGCGGCCGGACGCGCTCTCCCGCTCCGCCGCCACGGCAGCGTGCTCAGCGACGACGAGAACGGAACGGTTCTCGAGGTGCCGTTCGACGACGTCGAACAGCTTGCGTCAGAAGTGACCGGCTTCGGCCCTGCGGTCGAGGTGATCGAGCCCGAGGTACTTCGGGACGCCGTGTGTCGAAGGCTGCAAGGCGTCCTTGCAGCGCTCGATTCGTCCACGACAGGGGAGGGGCTGTGACGGCCGGTGGGGCGGTGAGCCAGCTGGCCAGGTTGCTCGCTCTCATTCCATGGCTGCTGCAGCGTCCCGGGGTGTCGATCACAGCGGCCGCAAGCGAGTTCGGGATCACCGAGGCCCAGCTGCGGGCCGACCTGGGCCTGGCCTTCTTCTGCGGACTCCCGGGCCACATGCCGGACGACTTGATCGATGTCTCTCTCGAGGACGACCGCATCGTGGTCACCAACGCCGACACCATCGCGAGGCCGTTGCGACTTGCCCCCGACGAGGCCGTTGCTCTGCTGGTGGGGCTCCGTGCGCTGTCTGACGTCCCTTCGCCAGCTGGTCCGGACACGCTCGACCGGGTCATCGTGAAGCTGGAACGCGCCGCTGGGGACGCCGCGGACGCTCATCGCCACGTGACAGTCGCCATCGAAGGCTCCGACGTTGCGCAGGAAGCCCTCAGCACCGCTCTACGTCAGGGACGCCGCCTCGCGCTGCGCTACTACGTGCCGGCGCGCGACGAGGTGACCAGCCGCGAGGTCGACCCCATTCGGCTCCTCGTGGTCGACGGGCACAGCTACCTCCAAGCCTGGTGCCTGCTGGCTGACGACCTTCGGCTGTTCCGGCTCGACCGCGTCGAGGCGGCGCACGTGCTCGACACCCCGAGCACCCCCCGCACCACGCCGCCGTTTCGCGAGACGATCTTCGACGCCGAGGCTGCGCCGTGGCGCGTCCAGCTGGCCGTGAGCCCCAGCGCAGAGTGGCTGCTGGACACCTATCGGTGTGAAGTGGTCACCCGTGAGCCCTCGTTGATCATCGATCTCCCGGTCGCAGACCTCGGGTGGGCCCGTCAGCTGGTCCTCCGGCTCGGTGGCACCGTGTCCCCGCTCGGCCCAGAGGAACTCGTCGATGCGGTGCGCCATGACGCGGAGCAAGCCCTGCGCCAGTACGACGTCGATTAGCCCGAACGGGTGACCCCGGTCGACACCGGGAGTCAAGGTCGCTGCACCAGATGCCGAAGCCCCTCACACAAGAGGGGAGGTACGAGTCATGACGACGATCAAAGCCTCGTGCCCGGTGTGTGGGGATGTCGAACTGACCCCCGAGCAAATGCGCCTGGTGGTGTGCAACCGCCAGGAGTGGTCCTACTACGCCTTCCAGTGCACGACGTGCACTGATGAGGTGCGCAAGCCGGCCGACGCCGAGATCGTTGCCCTGCTGCAGTCGGGCGGCGTGTCCGTCACCCCCTGGCACATCCCTGCTGAAGCGCTTGAGGAGCACGACGGCCCCGTGATCAGCTACGACGAGGTCCTCGATTTCGCTCTCTGGCTCGAGAGCCACGACCTAGTGCCAGCCTCGTTCACAGCGGCTCCGTAGACCCGCTGAAGGGTGTTCGTGGGGGCAACACGACGGGGTTGGGCGTCAGGATCGATGAGACCGGCGTACGATCGGTAGATCAGTGGCAAGTCGTGCACCGTCCGGACAGCAGAGGAAGTCTTATGCCGAACCTGAAACCGATCGAGATCATCCTGATCCTGGCGGTTATTCTGCTGCTGTTTGGCGCCAAGCGACTCCCAGACGCGGCGAGGGGGCTCGGTCGCTCGCTCCGGATCTTCAAGTCTGAGGTCAAGGCGGCGCAGGACGACGACGGCAACAGTCCGCCGCAGCAGATTCAAGCGACGACCGACGAGGTCAGCAGTCCCACCCAGAACGTTTCACCCCCCACCAACCAGCCCACCGGCCCCGACGCCGGCTCGAACGACCGCTGACCACCCGCTAGAACCCGGCACCGGAGACTTCGGTGGTTCTCACACGATCGGCGACTCCCGAGAGCTCGGGGGGAGCAATGCCGCTCATGGCACACCTCCGTGAGCTGCGGTCGCGGATCTTCAAAGCCCTCGTGGCGATCGTTGCCGGCGCGATTGTCGGCTGGGTCTTCTACGACCAGATCTTCGAGTTCCTGACCGACCCGGTACAGGCCGTTGTCGACGATGCTCAAGCCAATGGGCTCGACATCCGGCTGGTGCTCACCGGTGTTGCCCAGCCTTTCACCCTGCAGCTGAAGGTGGCGGCGCTCGCCGGCATAGTCCTGGCCTCACCGTGTGGATCTATCAGCTCTGGGCTTTCGTCACGCCCGGTCTGCACAAGCACGAACGGCGCTACGCGTACGCGTTCATGTTCACTGCGGTACCGCTCTTCATCGGTGGCGTCCTGGTCGCCATGTGGATTCTCCCGAAGGGGATGGAACTTCTCTTCGGGTTCACACCGGAGGACGTCGGGAACTATCTCTCCGTTGATACCTACCTCTCCTTCCTCATCAGGACAGTCCTGGTCTTCGGCATCGGTTTCCTGATCCCCATCTTCATCGTGGCGCTCAACCTCGTCGGCATTCTCAGCGCAGACATGCTCAAGCGTTCCTGGCGTTGGACAGTGGTCGCCGTCTTCATCTTCGGGGCAGTCGCCACGCCCACCGGTGACCCGCTGAGCATGATGTTGCTGGCCGGACCGATGCTGGTGCTCATTCTGATCGCCTTCGGAATCGCGCTGCTGAACGACCGACGTCGCGCACGAGGCGGCGACGGCATCGACTACGACACGCTCGACGACGACGAGGCCAGCCCCATCGGGGGCCCGGACGGGCTCGACGGTGTCGCGCCGATCGAAGCACCCGAGGCTGTTGATGCCCCGGACTTCGTCGAAGACACCGAGCGCATCGACGACGACCCGCCGTCCTGACCGTGGCGGGACTGCCGTGGGTGGTGCTCGTCAACCCCACCGCTGGTGGTGGCCGTGGTACCAGGTGGGGGCGACGGGTCGTCGACGCGCTCCGTCGGGCCGATGGCGATGTCCGGGTGGTGATCGGTACCGAGTGCCGCTGACGCCGAGCGCCGAGCTGACGCCGTGGCGGCGCAGGGCGCCTGCGGCCTGGTGTCGGTTGGCGGCGACGGGGCCGCCCACATCGGCATCAACGTCGCGATGCGCACAGGGGTGCCGCTTGGTGTCGTCGCGGCAGGTTCAGGCAATGACTTCGCACGAGCAGTTGGGACCCATGGCGTCGACCCTGAGACTGCGGTGGCTGAGATGTGTCGCTCCGACGCCGAAGGCGCAGTGGCTGTCGACGTGGGCCGACTCGCCTCGGGACGATACTTCGGCTGCGTGCTGTCGATGGGCTTCGACGCCGCGGTCAATGCCAAGGCCAACACGATGTCACGCCTCGGAGGCAGGTCACGGTACCCGCTGGCGATGCTCAGCGAGCTTCGCGCCTTCCAGCCCCTGGATCTCACGCTCAACGTCGATGGCACCCGCCACGAGCACCGCGGCATGTTGGTTGCGGTCGGCAACACCCGGTCGTACGGAGGAGGCATGCGGATCTGCCCGGCTGCCTCCGTGACCGATGGCCAGTTCCAGGTGACCGTGATCGACGAGATGTCCGTTGCGGAGCTGCTGCGGCTGTTTCCGCGCGTCTACCGCGGTACCCATGTCGATCACCGCAAGGCGACGGTCTACGCAGGAAAGAGTGTCGAGATCTTGCCGACGCACGAAACCGGCGGTCCTGCCTTCGCCGATGGCGAGCAGGTGGGAACCGGCTCCGTCTCGGCCACTGTCGTGCCGGCAGCCCTGCGAGTGCTGACCCGCTCACTCCCGTAGCCTTCGACCATGACCAGCCCTGCTGAACGGTACGCCGACTGGCGCAAGCGGCAGGACGCCGGCGACAACGCGCCAGATGCCCTGGTCGAACGATTTCGGGCCGGCTACCCGTTCGGCCTCGACCCGTTTCAGGTCCAGGCGTGTGAGGCACTCGCGCGGGGCGAGTCGGCACTCGTGGCTGCTCCCACGGGGTCCGGCAAGACCGTCGTCGGTGAGTTCGCCGTCGACCTCGCACTGCAGCGCGGGCGCAAGTGCTTCTACACGACACCGATCAAAGCACTCTCGAACCAGAAGTACCGAGACCTCGTGAAGCGCTACGGCGACGAAGCCGTCGGTCTGCTCACAGGTGACAACACGATCAATGGTGAAGCCGCCATCGTCGTCATGACGACCGAGGTGCTTCGTAACATGCTCTACGCGGGATCGGGCACGCTCGCCGACCTCGACTTCGTCGTCATGGACGAAGTGCACTATCTCGCCGACCGATTCCGCGGTGCTGTGTGGGAGGAGGTGATCATTCATCTCCCTGAGTCGGTGACGCTGGTCGCGCTCTCGGCCACCGTCAGCAACGCCGAGGAGTTCGGCGACTGGATCGCCACGGTGCGCGGCAGCACCGAGGTCATCGTGTCCGAGCACCGGCCGGTGCCGTTGTGGCAACAGGTGATGTCTGGACGTCGTATCTACGACCTGTTCGCAGACGATGAGCACCGACGTGTCAACCCTGAGCTCCAGCGCATGGCCAGAGAGGAACAGAGCCAGCGACGGATGCGTGGGCATCGTCCGAAGCGCGGCGAGAAGCGAGGTCGGCCCCCGGCAGTGCCCAGCCGGCGTGATGTCGTCGAGGCGCTGCGAAACCGCGACATGCTGCCGGCGATCTACTTCGTCTTCTCGCGCGCTGGATGCGACGGGGCGGTACGTCAGCTGCTCCAGTCCGGCGTCCGGCTGACCGATCCGCAGCATGCTGACGAGATCCGGGACTTCGTCGAGCAGCGCACTGCCCACCTCACCGATGAAGATCTGCGGGTGCTCGACTTCGGCGACTTCCTCGACGGCCTCGAGCGCGGCTTCGCCGCACACCATGCCGGTCTGCTTCCGGTGTTCAAGGAGATCGTCGAGGACCTCTTCGCCCGAGGGCTGGTCATGTGCGTCTTCGCCACCGAGACTCTTGCCCTCGGGGTCAACATGCCGGCACGCACCGTGGTCATCGAGAAGCTGACCAAGTGGAACGGCGAGACGCACGCAGAGATCACTCCCTCTGAGTACACGCAGCTCACCGGACGAGCCGGCCGCCGGGGCATCGACGTCGAGGGCGATGCTGTTGTGCTGTGGCAGCCCGGCTTCGACCCTCAGGCACTGGCCGGCCTCGCGTCGACGCGAACCTATCCGCTCCGGTCCTCGTTCAGCCCGACCTACAACATGGCGGTGAACCTCGTTCGTCAGATGGGTCGGCACACGGCGCGTGAGGTTCTCGAGACCTCGTTCGCGCAGTTCCAGGCCGATCGGGCGGTCGTGGGCCTCGCACGCCAGCTTCGCAAGAACGAGGAAGCGCTCGATGGCTACTCGGAGGCCATGGAGTGCCACCTGGGGGACTTCGCCGAGTACTCGTCCATCCGTCGAGGCTTGTCGGACCGCGAGAAGCAGCTCGCCCGCGACGACACCGCGAGCCGACGAGCCCAGGTGGCAAAGGCCCTCGAGGAGCTCGTCCTCGGCGATGTCATTCGCCTCCCAGGGGGCGGGCGCCGCGGGAGTCGGATCGGCGTCGTGATCGAAAGGGGGCACAGGAGCGGCTTCGAAGCAGCCCGTCCCGTCGTCCTGACTGAAGACCGTCAGGTCAGGAAGTTCGCTGCCAGCGACTTCGTCGATCCTCCTGTCGCCCTGGAGCGGCTCCGAATGCCGAAAGGATTCCGCTCACGCGACACCCAGGCACGCAAGACCCTGGCCGGGCGCCTCCGCGAGGTCGAGCCGCCCTCCCGCTCACGCCCGCGCCGCGGATCCGGCGCTGAGGACGAGCTGCTCGCGGGGCTGCGAGCTCAGATGCGTTCACATCCCTGTCACGCCTGCAACGAGCGCGAGGACCACGCACGCTGGGCTGAGCGGTGGCATCGCCTGCACCGCGAGACCCAGGCTCTGCAGCGCCGGGTCAACGATCGGACGGGCAGCATCGCCCGGACCTTCGACCGAGTGGTCGCGCTGCTGGACGAGATCGGGTATCTCGACGGCGACACCGTGACCGCCGATGGCGAACGCTTGACCCGTCTTTACACCGAGATGGACCTCGTGGCGTCCGAAGCTCTCCGGCAAGGTCTCTGGCGAGGGTTGACGCCCGCGGAGCTCGCGGCGGCCGTGTCGGTGCTCGTGTACGAGGCACGTCGCGATCCAGGAGCACCTCCGAAGCTGCCGGGCGGCGCAGGACGCACTGCGATCGAGGAGACGTTGCGCCTGGCTGACGACATCTCTGCGCTCGAGCGCGACCACCGACTCTCAGCGCGACGCGAGGCGGATGCAGGCTTTGCATGGGCCGCCTTCCGATGGGCGAGTGGCCATCGCCTCGAGGCAGTACTGACCGATACCGACCTGGCCGCAGGCGACTTCGTCCGCTTGTGCAAGCAGTTGATCGATCTGCTCGGCCAAGTGGCCAATGCTTCAGCAACGAGCTCGATGGAGGGCGACGAACAAGTCACGACGGCTGCTCGCACAGCCGTTGGCGCGATTCGACGGGGGTCGTCGCGGTCACCGTCGAGGAGTAGAATGCGGGCCATCCACAGGGATGTCCACGGGGACGTCCCCGAGTGCGCCAGCGGCGGCGCCGACAATGGGGTCGGTGATCCCCAGCAGCGATCACGCATGGCAGGTGGGCTCGTCACTGAACAGTGTGGATTACGGGCCGCGTGGGTGGCTGGTGTGGCGATGGCCGTTGGGGTGGCTGAGAATGATCGCTCCGTTGGTCCCTTGGTCGGGATCGTTGACCGCGATCTGCCAGTCACCTTCGTGAACAGCACGGTGGTGGTAGCGACAGAGCAGGATGGCATTGGGAATGTCAGTCGGGCCGCCAGCGTGCCATGGGGTGACGTGATGCGCATCGGTGTGCGCGGCAGGTCGCTCACAGCCTGGGAATCGGCAGCCACCGTCGCGAAGCGCCAGCAAACGACGCTGTGAAGCGCTGAACAGTCTCTGGGTGCGACCGAGGTCGACCACGACGCCGTCGTGTTGAGGATCAGAGCAGTCAGGTGGCGTCGCAGACGATCCTGGCCACTGACAACGGGTGCAGGAATCTGGGCGCTCCCGGGGTGCCCACCAGCTGACCTGGTGGAGAGCACCGAGCGGAGATGCACCGGGGGCTTGCGATGGCTTGTGGGTGGATGATGCAACGCCGGGGTCGAGGAGGACGTTCAGATGGGGCCGTTCCCCACCGCTGGTCGGGAGCTGCGCGTGGTCGCAGGCAGTCTGGACGATCTGGACCAGTCCGTCGGCGCGACGCTGAGCAGCGGTCTTCGAGTCTGTGGCGTCGGTGGGCACGAGGAAGGGCTTGAGGGATGCGGTGAGGAGAGCTGCGGACTCGGGGTCGAGGAGTCCGGCGAGCGAGGTCATCCCATCCATCAGCGGGGCCAGCGTCAGATGACGCCGGTCGAACTGACGCTGTGCGTCGTACCAATGACCCGTCGGGATCAAGGACGTACTGCAGGTGCGTGGCCGCCGTTCGAACGTCACCCACTGGCGCGATCGCGCCACGTCGGTGAGCACGTGGACCCCAGCGAGCTGTTGGTCAGCAGGTAGGCGGCGGGTACCGCGCTCAATCGCTCGCACATGATCGTAGGTGAGCTCACCGCGGCCGAGACGTGCTACGGGCTCGACCAGAACCGTGCGAGAGGCCCGGCGATTCGGACGCGTTCGGCAGCTTCTGGACCGGTGACCCGGTCGGCGCCCCGCAGCCATGCCGCGGTGCTGCTCGCACCGTGCGAGAGCCTGACCGTCACCATGGGCGTCGAAGAACCTCAAGCGTCGTGGATGTGGCCGCGGCGACGGCGTCCGCCAGCTGCTGCAGGCCGGCTACCCAGCCAGCTCGCGTCGTCGAGCACCGTCAGCAACCAACGCTCGACGAGCTCCTGCGCTGACCACTCGCGCACCTGCGACAGAACCTGGGCCAGCGGCTCAGGGAGGACTTCAGGAGTGAACATCGACAGGTGACCCTTCGACGACGGACCGGACGCATGAGCACGACCGAGGAAGCGAACCCACACCCGATCTCAACGGCCCGCACGAGGCGGAGCCCCTCACCTGACACAGCAACACCAACCGCGCTTCCAGTACCCCCACGCTAAACCACACCACTGACAACAACCGACGTCAGCGGGCAGAGGCGACGACCGATTCGACCTGAGGACAGCCAGCGGTGTCGGAGCTAGCTGCTGTGCTGCACGAGGGTCGTCAGGAGTCGGTTGACCGGACGCTCCAGACCCCATCGAGAGGCGAGCGCATCGAGGGCAGCTGACGTCGGCAGGCGTCTGCGGAAGCATCGTGCTGAGCGCCGGTAGCGGCACGTCGGTGCGGACCCGTACCACCTGAATCGCACGCTCCAAGTACTCACGCGAAGGTTCGATCTTGGCGCGGTGGGGGAGCGCAGCGTCACCGTTGTCGAAGAGCTGCGAGCACGGCTTCAATCGTCGGGTACTCGGCGACGACTGCAGCGGCAGACTTGTCGCCGACCCCACGGACGCCAGGAAGACCATCGGAAGGGTCTCCTCGCAGCGTGGCGAAATCAGCGTACGACGACGCAGCGACACCGTAGCGTTCCCGCAGACCTGCATCGGTCACGCGCTCTGCCTTCGCGAATCCCTTGCCGATGTAGACGATGGTGGTGGGCCGGCCGTTCTCGGCGAGCTGGAAGAGATCCCGATCACCTGTGACGATGTCGACCGCGGTCTCTGATCTCCGAGCCAGTGTTGCGATCACGTCGTCGGCCTCGAACTCCGGTACCCCGACGCGTGCGATGCCGATGGCATCGAGCACCTGCTCGATCACGGGTACCTGGGGCGCGAGTAGGTCAGGTACTTCCTCGGCATCCTCGCCGGCATCTGCGTCCACTCGGTGCGCCTTGTACTCAGGCACGAGGTCGACGCGCCACTGCGGGCGCCAGTCGGTGTCGAAGCAGGCGACGAGATCGGTCGCGTGGTGGTCGGTGAGCATCCGGCTGATGGCATCCAAGAAGCCGCGTACGGCACCGATAGGGGTGCCGTCAGGAGCCTGGACCGACTCGGGAACGCCGTGAAACGCCCGGAAGTACATCGACGCGGAATCCAAGAGCATCAGTCTGCCAGGGACATTCACGGGTCGAATCTAGCGGTGCCTCCATGATTTGATCGACCTGGTACTCGCGACGACAGGAGAGCCACCCGTGGGAAACGGGAACACTCGGGTTGTGATCCTCAACGGAGTCGGCAGCGTCGGCAAGTCGACGATCGCCAAGGCCCTGCAGGAAATCGCGCATGACTCATTCCTGCACGTTCCCATGGACTCGTTTCTCGAAATGCTTCCCGCGAAGTACGCACAGCCGACGGGCCAACGTTTCACCGGACACATCACGACGGTCGACCAGCTGTCGAGATTGTGAGCCCCTTGCAGCCCAGACCTTCCATGGAATGCGACTCGCAGTTCAGGCCATGGCCGAAGCCGGACGAACCTGATCGTTGACGATGTGGCTGCTGTTGGGACATCGCGAGACCGGAACCACCTGGCTGGACATCGGCTGTCGCATTCGAGGGCGTGCTTCGCTCCGGTACAGAAGCGCGTGAACGCAGCCGCGGCAACCGATGTTCGGACTGGCTCGTCCTCCATGATTTCGCCAGACTCCGATAGGGGAATCGCCTACGACTTGATGGTCGACACCGACGGCAGCAACCCCGGGGCAGTGCGTCTACCTGTGCCAGCCGAAGAACTCGGGCTCAGGAGCTGTTCGAGCTGCACCAGCGGTTGGTCTTGACGAAAGCCCTGCGAGCCCGCCCGTAGACGCATGAGCCGGTCAGCGCGATACCCGCACATGAGGCATGTTCTTCGATCCTCGCGACGCGGGTCGGTCCTGGAGGAGCAGAGCCCATCGGGTTGAACCCCGCGGCGCATCCGGGAATCGTGGCATCTCGGCAGATCCCGCGAGCCGACAGCGACGCGAGGGCGCCTGACCTGCTCCGATGCCGGGGCGCGGTACGTGGCGACTGTGGAGCCTGTCGCTGATCGCAGCCGTCTGGAGAACGCTCAGAATGCCGCTCGCGAGGCTGGGGTGGACGCACTACTGGTCACCCCTGGCCCTGACCTCGCCTACCTCACGGGTTACCGCGCAATCGCCCTGGAACGACTCACCTGTCTTGTGGTGCCAGCACTTGGAGACCCGGTCCTCGTGGCACCGAACCTCGAGGTGCCTGCAGCCCAGGCATCGCCGGTCGGCCAGCTGGGAGTCTCTATCCAGGGATGGGCCGAAACCGACGACCCCTACGTTCTCGTCAGCAAGCTGGCGAGCAAGGCGCGGGACTGTCGCGCTCAGCGATTCCATGGCGGCTGCGTCCGTGCTGCGTCTTCGTGAGGCGATGCCCACGGTGCATCAACGGCTTGCCGGTTCGGTGCTGCGCGAGCTGAGAATGATCAAGAGCACCGCCGAGATCCAGCATCTGCGACGTGCCGGTCGCGCGATCGACCGCGTGCACGAGCAGGTGCCAGGGCTGCTGTGGCCCGGTCGTACGGAGCAAGAGGTGGGTGAAGACATCACGGAGGCCATCCTTGAAGCGGGGCACGACACGGTCGACTTCATCATCGTGGCGAGTGGTCCCAACGGTGCCAGTCCACATCACGAGGTGTCCGATCGACAGATCGAGGTGGGCGACGCCGTGGTTGTCGACATCGGCGGGACGATGCCGAGCGGATACCGCTCGGACTCCACGCGCACCTACGCCATTGGCTTCGCGCCAGCGAAGTTTCTCGCCTACTACGACGTCCTTCAGGACGCGCAACGCCGGGCTGTCGAGTGCGTTCGCCCTGGCGTGACGGCCGAGTCCGTCGACGCTGCTGCTCGCTCGGTGATCGCCGACGCCGGCTACGGCGAGCACTTCATCCACCGCACAGGTCATGGAATCGGCCTGGAGACCCATGAGGAGCCGTACATCGTTCAAGGCAACGAAGAGGTATTGCGAGAGGGCATGGCCTTCAGCGTCGAACCTGGGATCTACCTGCCCGGCGAGCACGGAGCACGGATCGAGGACATCGTGGTTGTCACCGCTGACGGGGTGGAATCACTCAACAACACGCCACATGAGCTGGTCGTCGTCGACTCGGCCTTCAGCGGATGAGCCAAACCACCTGGACGAGTCATCACGCAGCACGAAGCACACGACGGAGGAGTAGATGCAGCTGTGGCCCTGACCGTTTCGCGTGAGTTCACCCATCCAAGCGCTGCCGACCTGCTGCCGACCGTGCGGAAGGTCTGCGACGACCTCCTGATTCCGCGTGCCGCGTCCGCCGAGGAAGCCGCCGAATTTCCCCGGGAGGTCTTCCGCACCCTGGGAGCAGCTGGTCTCCTGAGCCTGCCTTTTGCTGCTGACGACGGAGGCGGCGGACTCCCGCTGCACGACTACCTGCAGATGATCGAAGAGCTGGCGTCGGCATGGGGCTCCGTAGGTCTGGGCGTCAGCGTCCACACACTTGCCTGCTTCCCACTCGCGACCTACGGCACCGACGATCAGAAGAACCGGTGGCTGCCTCAGCTGCTCGGCGGCGACCTGCTTGGGGCCTATTGCCTCTCCGAGGCAGATGCCGGATCCGACGCGGCTGCACTCACCACCCGTGCCACACACGCAGCGGGCGGCTACCGCGTCTCCGGAGTGAAGTCATGGATCAGCCACGGCGGAGTCGCTGACTTCTATGTCGCCATGGTGCGCACCTCCGACGACGGAGCCAAGGGGATCAGCTGCCTCCTGGTGGACGCTGAGGCCCCTGGGCTGTCGTCACGCCCCCCCGAGCGCAAGCTGGGCTTCGCTGCCTCACCCACGGCTCAGATGGTGTTCGACGACGTCGCGGTTGATGCAGATCGGCTGATCGGCGACGAAGGTGCCGGTTTCGGCATCGCGCTTGCAGCTCTGGACGGTGGGCGACTCGGCATGGCTGCCTGTGCAGTCGGAATTGCTCAGGCCGCCCTTGATCTCGCGGTGCAGTACGCCCATGACCGACGGCAGTTCGGACGCGCCATCGCCGAGTTCCAGGGCCTGTCCTTCCTGCTGGCCGACATGGCTACTCAGGTCGCGGCAGCGCGCTCGCTCTACCTGTCCGCTGCGCGCAAGCGTGACCGCGGTGAGTCGTTCGGCGTCGAGGCGGCCATGGCCAAGCTCTTCGCCACCGACATGGCCATGCAGGTGACAACTGACGCCGTGCAGGTTCTCGGGGGCGCGGGGTACGTCAGGGACTTCCCGGCCGAGCGCTACTTCCGCGAAGCCAAGGCACTACAGATCGTTGAGGGCACCAACCAGATCCAGCGGGTCGTGATCGGGCGGTCACTGCGGCCCCAGCGGTAGCGAACAGTGGCGGTGCCGCCCCGGCGCACAACATCTCTTGGCAGGGGCGGCGCCGGTAGAGTGGTCGACGTGGATGAGCTCGATGGACACGACCGCCAGATCGTGGGTTTGCTCGGAGCAGATGGACGCATGAGCTATACCGAGCTGGCGAAGCACACCGGGCTGTCGACGTCCGCGGCTCATCAACGGGTGCGACGGCTCGAGCAGCGGGGGGTGATCACGGCCTACCGAGCGGTCATCGACCTGGAGGCAGTCGGCCTGCCCATGACGGCCTTCGTGTCGGTCTCACCGATCGACGCGGCAGACCCCGATGACATCCCCGATCGGGTCTCACACCTGACTGCGGTTGAGTCCTGCTACAGCGTGGCCGGCGATCACAACTACGTCCTGAAGGTACGCGTTGCCAGCCCAGCCGCTCTCGAACAGCTCCTTGCCGACTTGCGGGCCAGTGCCCACGTCACGACCCGCACCACTGTCGTCCTGAGCATCCCCTACGAGAACCGGTCGCCGGAGGTGCGGCCTGTCGACAACGGCGACGCCATCGGGGAGGCCGAAGACCCGGCGGCCGCTTCCTAGCGCCCGTAGATCTTCCGATTGTCCGTTTCATCTGGGCGCGCCGAGGCAGCCATGCGATTGGGCCTGTTCACCCGTTCGGGCTAGGGTCTCTCTTGGTCACGAAACGATCACGGCGATACCGACGCGCTCCGTCGTCCGGACCAGTACCCCAGTGGAAGCGAGAATCTGTGCCAGGGCGACGGCGAGCAGAGCAGTTGACGACCGCCCCAACGGGACGTACGACCTCCATGGGGGGTCGGCGCCGTCTCTTCGTCTTCTCGGTGCTGCTGGCAACAGCGGCGCTCCTGGCGGCCGTCGTGGTTCCTGCCGCCTGGCGATCTGCCGGCACCGAGGTAGAGGCCTCAGCTGAGGCCAGCAGCTTGCTGACGATGGTCAACCAGGCAAGAGCCAACAATGGGCTCGCCCCGCTCTCGGCCGCTTCCGACCTCACCGCCATCGCAGCCGAGCGGGCGTCGATCATGGCCAAGAACGGAACGCTGGCCCACACCCCAGACCTCGGTGGTCGTGCCTGCTGCTGGACCTGGATCGGCGAGAACGTGGCCTTCGCAGGATCGGTCCGGTCACTGCACGACGTCCTGATGAACTCGAGCGCTCACCGCGCCAACATCCTCAAGGCCGACGCCGACGACGTCGGAATCGCGGTCGTCAAGGGTGGCGGCTCGCTCTGGGCGGCACAGGTGTTCCGGGTTCGTTCCGATGGTGGGCGAAGTGGAGATGCGGGGTCGGGGTCTCGCTCAGGCGACCGCACCGACCCGGGTACGAGCACGACCTACACGAGCCCGGGTGGCACCACCGGGTCCACCGCACGGGTCCACGGGGTCCACCGGCACCAGTGACGGCGGGCCAACGCTGACACCCGCCGAGTTGCGTCGACAAGAGCTGCGTCAGGTCATTCGTGGTGCGCGCGAGAAGCTTCGGGCAGACCGGAAGAAGAACGGCCCCTTCGACCCGGTTCGGGCGGCTGTCCGCTACTCCGACACCCTCGACCAGGTGTCCCGCTAGCAAGTCAGGCAGAAGCGCTGTACAGCCGCCATTGCTGGGGCAGACCCTTGAGCGCGTGCTCGCCCTGGTCCTCGAAGACCAGATCCGAGCCAATGACCAGGTCTTTCACTGTCTGCGAGACCAGCACTTGCGAGGGCCCGGCAAGCGCGGAGATTCGGGCACCTGTCGAGACGGCAATCCCACCGCACTTGCCGTCCACGAGCTCGCACTCGCCGGCATGCACTCCCGCTCGGATCTCGATACCCAGTCCGCGCAGCCGCTCGGTTACCTCCAGGGCACAGCGAACGGCGCGGGCAGGCCCGTCAAACGTCGCGAAGAAGCCGTCACCCGCAGTGTCGTTCTCGACGCCGCGCCACCGGTTCAGAGCAGCGCGGACCAGCTCGTGATGGGCAAGCAGCAGTTCCTTCCACGCATGGTCACCCATGGCGACCTGGCGTTCCGTCGACCCCACGATGTCGGTGAACAGGACGGTTGCGAGTAGTCGGTCCACTTCAGGTGCTGGACGCGTGCCCGTGACGTACTCCTCGATTTCGTCCACGATCGAGTCGCTGTCACCCAGGAAGGGGATGTGGTCTTCGCCGGGGAACTCGACCAGTCGTGCACCCGGAATCGTCGAGGCAAGGTAGGTCGCCTGCGCAGCGGGGGTGATTCGGTCACCGCCCCGCTGCAGAACCAGGGTGGGTGCCTGGATCAAGGGCAGAACGGCGCGGATATCGAGGTCTCGGAAGATGGCGGCGAGCTCTCGGTAGGCATTCGGGGACGCAACGAGGCGTTCGAAGCGGGCCCACCAGCGCACGAAGCGCGGATCGTCGACGCCGGATCGGTCCTTGCAGATCGAGGTTCTTCCCCGTCCCCATCTCCGAGACAAACCGGTCGAAGAACTCTTGCTGCTTCTGAGCGGACTTGCCGAACGGGAAGTCGTCGCTGCGCACTGTCTTGGCGACCGCCGCGTACAGCACCAGTGCCTTGGTCCGCTCCGGATAGGTCGCCGCGAACAACATGGCCATTGCACCACCTCGTGCACCACCGAATATGACCGCCTTCTCGCTGCCCGCCGCTGTCATGACGGCAGACAGATCATCCATCTGCGATTCAAGAAACGGTGGTTCGTCTCCCCGGTCGGACAGCCCGACGCCACGCATGTCGAAGACGATGAGCCGAGAGAACGACGCGAGCCGGTCGAGGAAACGTGCCCACCGAGGCTCTTCCCACATGACATCCAGGTTCGACCAGATGCCGGTGGTGTAAACCACATCGACCGGTCCATCACCTACGACGGTGTAGGCGATGTGGACCCCATCATTGACCGCGTACCTGACCTCGCGCTCCACAGCCGTAGCCTAATGGGGGCGCACCGGCCCAGCCCTGGCGCGCGTCCGCGACGCCGCATGGCTAGTGGCTGAGCTGTCTAGTGGCTGGGCGCCAGGTCGGCTTCGGCCGCCGCTCGCGAAGCGGCAGCAGCTGCGTGGGACTCGGCAGCGATGTGCCCTTTCGCGTAGCCCTCGTTGACCCACCAGTCCTGTCCCTCTTCGGGAAGCGAGTGCACCGGGTCGTAGTAGACGTGCTTCTTGCGCACAGCGTCCGGATCGTCGAGCTCGATGCCGGTTCGGTAGTTCTTCGACCAGTACGAGATGCCGAGCACGTGGTCGTACTCGTCGACTTGGTGAACCCAACGCTTTCCGACGAAGGGCACGTCGCAGGTGACCCGCGGCGTCGCGAAACCTGGCAGGTAGCCCATGACGCCGTGCTGCAGGCGTTGCGCGTCAGCCAGCGACACCCGCCAGTGCTCGGCGAACGGAATCATGTCGGGCATGTAGAAGTAGTAGGGCAGGATGCTCGCCCCGTCGAGCAACGAGAAGCAAAGGTCGAGCATCTGCTCGACGCTGTTGTTGATGCCCGCCATCAGGACGCCCTGGTTGCGCACGTCCCTGATCCCCGCGTCCAGCAGGCCACGCGATGCCCTGGCCACAAGCGGCGTCACCGAGTTGGCGTGATTCACGTGGGTGTGGACAGCAAGGCCGACGCCCCGAGCCGACGCTTTGGTGGCCAGCCGCTCGGCGCCGGCCAGTACATCGTCTGAGTACCAGTGCTGGGGGAGTCCCATCAGAGCCTTGGTGGCAAGACGGATGTCGCGGATGTTCTCGACATCGAGGATCTTGTCGACGTATGCCTCCAGGTTCTTCCATGGCATGTTTCCGACGTCGCCGCCAGAGACCACCACGTCACGCACTGTTGGAGTCGCCTTGAGGTAGTCGATGTGCTGCTGCATCCGGTCAACCGGCTTGAGCTCGAGCTTGAGCTTCTGAATCGTCGGGGTCGAGTTTCCGACGAGGTCCATGCGTGTGCAGTGTCCGCAGTACTGCGGACAGGTCGACAGCACCTCTGCCAGCACCTTGGTGGGGTAGCGGTGCGTGAGGCCCTCGGCCTTCCACATGTCGTGCTCGTGCAGGGAGTCGCGGCTCGAGTAGGGGTGCGAGGGCCAGTCGGTGCGTCGGTCGCTGAAGACGGGAAGCATGTAGCGGCGTACCGGGTCGGCGTAGAAGGCCTCGGTGAAGGTCTGCGCCGTCGGGGTTCCGGTGTCGTGGGAGTCGGGCACCATGGTGTTGACCATCTGCGGCGGGATGAGCATCGACATGGTGGCCCGCTCGGCCTGGTCGAGTTCGAGGTCGTCGTAGAAGTCGTCGGTGAGCAGATCGCCCATCACCGTACGCAGCTGCTTGATGTTCTTCACGCAGTGCGAGCGCTGCCACTGAGCGTTCTCCCACTCCTCGGTGGTAACCGTGCTCCAACCCGGCAGACGCGTCCAGTCGGGCTCGTGGACCTCGTGTTGGCGGTAGTCGTACGGCTGGGGTAGCGGGTGACTCACGGACTCTCCTTCGGCCGGCAAGACATTAGGCCGAGGGTACGGAGATCTTCCTGCTGAATCAATGACTGACCGCATCTTGTCCCCCCAAATGAGGGATGTTGCCAGGTTGTTGTCGTGCTTCCACACAGAGGTGGTGGCGAGCGGGTGGTGTGGGCTGACAAGATCGCCGGGTGACCCGAACCACTCCGTCGTCCCCCGTTGGTCTGCACCGCGTCCTCGAACCCAGCGGGGCCTTGCCGCAGGCGGCCACCCGCCTGGACGCCACCCCTGAGATCTGGCCGGACGAGGTGCGGGTCTCGGTGTCGGTGCTGAACCTGGACGCCGCGTCGTTCCGGCAGCTCATCACCAAGCACGATGGCGACGGCGAACAGGTGAAGCGTGAGGTGCTTGACATCATCGCCGACCGGGGCAAGATGCAGAATCCGGTGACGGGTTCGGGCGGGATGCTCGTCGGTACGGTCGAGGCGGTGGGCCCGCAGTCGTCGCTCGACGTGGCCGTCGGACAGCAGATCACGACCCTTGTCTCGCTGAGCCTCACACCCCTGGTCGTCACCGACCGACTTGTGAAGTGGGACGGCCTCAGTGAGCAGGTGCCGTGTGAAGGTCACGCCATCTTGTTCGGACGCACCATCGCTGCGACTGTTCCGGACGACCTGCCGCCAACACTTGCCATGGCGGTGATGGACGTCGCTGGTGCGCCCGCGCTCACGGCCCGGGTGGTCCAGCAGTATGTCAACCGCGGCAAGGAGCCCACTGTCGCGGTCATCGGTGGGGCCGGCAAGAGCGGGTCGCTGTCTCTGGCGGCTGCCCGCGACTCCGGAGCGCGTCGGACGGTCGGCATCGTGCCTGTCGCCGAAGAGGCCGCTCTTCTCTCGGAGGTCAACCTGGCCGATGTCGTGTCGATGGCAGATGCGCGTGACCCGGTGACACTCGCAGCGGCGGTGGCGAAGGCCCTGGACGGGCCCGCAGACATCACCGTGGTGTGTGTGGACGTGCCCGGATGCGAGCACGGAGCGATCCTGTCCACGTCACCAGAGGGCGGAACCGTCATCTTCTTCTCGATGGCCACCTCCTTCTCCGCCGCCGCCCTGGGCGCTGAGGGCCTCGCGGCCGATACCACCATGCTGATCGGAAATGGCTACACGCCAGGGCATGCTGACTACACGTTCGACCTGCTGCGCCGATCCTCCGGCGTGCGCGAGCTCTTCACTCGTCGTCTTGAGTCCGAGGAGAGCCGCGCGTGACCACCACGCTCTACCGGGGTGGGCGTGTCTACAGCACCGCCGAGCCCTACGCCACGGCTCTCGTCGTTGAGGGCGAACAGATCGCGTGGGTCGGATCGGACGCCGCCGCGGACGTCCACGCCGATGGCGTCGACGCTGTGGTAGATCTCGACGACGCGTTTGTCGCGCCCGCTTTCGTGGACGCCCATGTTCATGTGACCTCAACAGGTCTGCACCTGTCAGGGCTCGACCTGTCGAACGCAGCAACACTCGGCGAGGCGCTCGACCTCGTCGAGCGGCACAGCCGAAAGGTGCGCGGCGGCGTCGTCCTCGGGCACGGTTGGGACGAGACTCGTTGGCCGGAGGCACGCCCACCTCACCGAGAAGAGCTCGACCGTGCCTCCTACGGCGGCGTTGTCTACCTCTCACGGGTGGATGTGCACTCGTGCGTCGCTTCGTCTGCACTCATGGCGTCGGCGCCCGAGGTACGCGATGCACCAGGGTTCACGGAAGACGGCTGGTTGTCGCAACAAGCGCATCACATCGTGCGACGCATTGCTCTTGACTCGATCACGCCCACGCAGCGTCGAGCGGCCCAGAACGTTTGCCTCGAGCACGCCGCGTCATTGGGCATCGGCATGGTCCATGAACTCGGCGGTCCCGAGATCTCCAGTGCTGAGGACTTCGAGGACCTGCTCGCTTCGGTCGGCCCCGCCTCGGGACTCGACGTGATCGGATATTGGGGCGAAGGCGGTGGCCCGGACGTTGCCATCTCACTTGGAGCCACCGGGGCGGCCGGCGACCACTTCGTCGACGGCGCCATTGGGTCGAGGACGGCCTTCCTGCTGGCCCCGTATGCAGATGCGCCTACACAGGGCGCCGCCTACACGACCGCGGCGGTCATTCGCGATCACGTGGTGGCGTGTTCGCGAGCCGGGGTGCAGGCCGGCTACCACGTGATCGGAGACGGCGCGATGGAGCTGGTGGTGGCCGGCTTCCGTGAGGCCGCCGAGAAGATCGGCGACGAACCGGTCCGCGCGGCCAACCACCGCCTGGAGCACGTCGAGATGGTCGACGATGAAGCCCAGGCTCTGCTGGCAGAGCTTGGCGTCATCGCGAGTGTTCAACCGGTGTTCGACGCGCTATGGGGCGGTGACTCGGGGATGTACGTCGAGCGCCTCGGAACCGATCGTGCGCGGCAGCTCAATCCCTTCGCCAGCATGCAACGGGCCGGAATTCCTTTGGCATTCGGATCTGACGCGCCAGTGACTCCGCTGGCACCGTGGGACGCGATACGGGCCGCCACGCACCATCATCAGTCGTCCGAGCGTCTCACCGCTCGGGCCGCGTTCACGGCACACACCCGTGGTGGATGGCGCGCCGCCGGAAGTCGTGGTGGTGTCCTCGCACCGGGTGAGCGGGCCAACCTGGCGATCTGGCAGTGCGACGAGCTCGTGGTCGAGATCCCCGACGACCGCGTATCGGCCTGGTCCACCGACCCGCGGGCTGCTGTTCCAGGTCTGCCGCCGCTGTCAGCCGCCGAGACCGACCCGGTGTGCCTGCAGACGATCGTCGCTGGTCGTACCGTCTACTCGTCTGAGACCGTCAGACCTGACAACGCTGGGAGTACTCCGTGACCCGACGCGGCAAGGGCAAACTCGAGCTCGACCCAGCGGTCGTGCGCAAGGCCCGCAGCCTCGCACGCAAGGCAGGCAAGCCGATCGTGACGCTCGCCAAGACACACACCACCGTCAGCGTCGAGCGCGCCGTTCTGCGTCTGGCAGGGCTCTCCGGTGCTGACTCCGAAGGCGAGCCGTGGGTGAACCACGTCGTCGACGCCGTCCGTGATGACGTGGGCCTGGAACACGGGGTGGCGCTGCCGGTGTGGAGCGCTATGGCCACGGGTGAGTACGCCGACCTGACAGCACTTGCCCAGAAGGCGGCCGCCGGGGGCGTGATCTTCCGCCAGCCAGAGGGCAGAGATGCCTCGCGTGCGCGCACCGCCGCGCGCAGGTCGGCGGCCGCCGGAATGCGGCGAATCGACGCCAACCGCAAGGCGCGTGATCGGCTGATCAAGAAGTACGGAGATCCCCCCAAGCCGTGGATCTACCTGATTGTCGCGACCGGCGACATCTACGAGGACATCCCTCAGGCGCAGGCCGCAGCCCGCGAGGGCGCCGACATCGTCGCCGTGATCCGCTCGACAGGACAGTCGCTGCTTGACTTCGTTCCAGAGGGTCCGACCCGCGAGGGATATGCGGGTACGTACGCCACGCAAGAGAACTTCCGGCTGATGCGAGCAGCCCTCGACGAGGTGTCGTCTGAGCTAGGTCGCTACGTGAGGCTGACCAACTACGCGTCCGGGCTCTGCATGCCTGAGATCGCCATGCTTGCTGGTCTGGAACGGCTCGACATGATGCTCAACGACTCGATGTACGGAATCCTGTTCCGCGACATCAACCCGATTCGCACCTTTGTCGACCAGAGGTTCAGCCGCCAGGTGCATGCCCGCGCGGGCATCATCATCAACACCGGTGAGGACAACTACCTCACGACAGCTGATGGTGTGGAGGCTGCCCACACGGTGACAGTGAGCCAGCTGCTGAACGAGTTCTTCGGCAAGGAGGCCGGGCTCACCGACCAACAGCTGGGTCTCGGTCATGCCTTCGAGATCAACCCTTCGGTGCCCGAGTCATTTCGGATGGAACTCGCCCATGCCCTACTCGCGCGCGAGCTCTTCCCGAACGCCCCGCTGAAGTGGATGCCTCCGACCAAGCACATGACGGGCGATGTGTTCAAGGGATATCTGCTCAATGGCTTCTTCAACCTGGTGGGGTCGATGACCGCACAGGACATCCTGCTGGTCGGCATGCTCACCGAGGCTGTCCACACGCCGTGGCTGTCCGACCGTGACTTGGCCCTGCAGAACGTGCGGTACGTCATGGAGTCCACCCGAGGTCTGTCCGAAGACTTTGTCCCCGCCCACGACGGATTCATCGTGCAGCGCGGTCACCAGGTACTGGCCGAGGCCATCGACCTGCTCGAGGCCATCGTTGACGATCAGCTTCTCAACGCCATCGCCGACGGAACGTTTGGGTTGATGAAGAGACCGGCGGACGCCGGCCGTGGCCTCGATGGAGTCGCGAAACACTCCAGCGACTACTACAACCCCGCCAGCGAGCTGCTCGACGAGTACTTCGCGAACGGCAAAGGAGCGGGCCGATGAGCAAACGCGGCAACTCTCACGTCATCAGGCCCTACGGCGACGCCACGGGCGACGGACTCGTTCAGGTGTCATTCACACTGCCGATAGGCCACGACAAGCGTGCCGAGGGCGCCGCACTCCAACTGGCAGCCAAGATGGGTCTCGAGCCAGCCATGGTCGTGCACGCGAAGCCCATGGGTCCGCACTTCACGTTCTTCGTCGTTTACGGCCGCTGCAGCCACCTCGTCGATCTCGACAAGGTCGTCGTCATGGAGCGCGAGTTCCCTCTGCTCTCTCCCAAGGAAGCCAGTGCCGCAGTCAAACGCTCGTTGCATCGTCCGCTCGTGGTGATCGGGGCCTGCATCGGTACCGACGCCCACACGGTCGGAATCGACGCCATCTTGAACATCAAGGGCTTTGCCGGCGAGAAGGGGCTGGAGGCTTACAGCAATGTCGAGGTTCACAACCTCGGCGCGCAGGTGTCAGTTCCCGATCTGGTCGAGCGCGCACAGACCCTCAAAGCAGATGCCGTCCTGGTGAGCCAAGTCGTCACGCAGCGGGACGCACACCTGCACAACGTGGCCCAGATGTCGGCAGCCTTCCGCGAGGCGTACCCGGCCGGCACCGCCCCAGTGCTGATCGTCGGAGGGCCGCGCTTCGACGAGACGGCAGCGGACGAACTCGGGGTCGACCGAGTCTTCGTGAAGGGGACCACCCCGGGCGAGGTCGCCAGCTACCTCGTCCACCGGCTGTGCACGACACCGGTCGGCAAGAAGGCCGCGAGTCGCAAGAAGGCAGCCGGCAAGAAGAAGCGTTCTCAGCCCACGACCAAGAAGGCGGCTGCCCGATGACTCACGAAACCTCGCCGAGGCTCGGCCGGAGCGTCACCCACCGACGGTACGTGCCCTACTCGCACGCACACTACGCAGGCAATCTGGTCGATGGGGCGTACACGTTGGGGCTCTTCGGAGACGTGGCCACCGACCTGATGATCGTGACCGACGGCGACGAGGGACTCTTCGCCTCGTACTCCGACATTCAGTTCACCGCTCCGGTGCGCGCCGGCGATGTCCTGCAGGTCACGGCGACGGTGACGCGCGAGGGACGTCGCAGTCGTGAGCTGTCGTTCACCGCGCATGTGGTGAGCCGTGGGCGACCCGACCTCGGTGAGGCTGCCGCCGAGGTGTTGGGTGAGCCCGAGCTCGCCGTTGCCGCCACCGGCACCATCGTGGTGCCGCTCCCCGCGTCCGGCGCGCGGTGATCCGAGCAGTGTCGCCGGAATTGACGCCCGTTTCACTCCGCTGGGCCCCCGTAAGGCTCCGATCACGTTCGACGGGACGCGTCCCGGCTCGGCTCACGGGGGCATCGCGGGTTACCGTCGTCGAGTGAGCGTTGTCGCCGGGGGAGTGGTCGAGGACGCCTCACCCGCGCCCAGAAACTCTCGAACCGCCCCACTCTGGATGGCTGTCGTGGGCGCGGGGGTCGCCGGGGCACTGCTCGTGGTGGCCTTCCCCCCGTTCGGGATCTGGCTCGTCGCCCCCTTCGCGATCGGCCTGCTGCTGGCGATCATCTCCCTGGGCGGAGGATCGGGACGACGGCTACTTCGCGGCGCCCTGCTCGGTGCCGTCTTCGGTACGGCTTTCTTCGCGTTGCTGACCCCGTGGTTGCGGGTCATCGGTCCTGACGCGTGGATCCTCGTCGTGGCCATGTCGGCGGGATTCACGGCGCTCTTCGGCGCCGGGGCTGCACTGCTGATGTCCGTCCGCGGGTGGGTCTTCTGGATCGCTTGCTGGTGGGTGGCGATCGAAGCCCTCCGTGGGCGGGTCCCGTTCGGAGGCTTCCCGTGGGGGCGTCTAGGACACTCACAGGCCGAGGCGCCGACGGCCGCGTGGGCGTCGATCGGGGGAGTACCGCTACTCGGCTTCCTGCTGGTGGCGGCTGGCGGCTTGCTGGTGATGGCGGTGCAGTCAGCCGGTCGACGCCGCTGGGCACGCACGATCGCAGCGGCTGGTTCGGCGCTGGCTGTCCTGGTGAGCGGCTTGGCGATCCCACTGGCGACCGACGGTCGTGACCTCACCGTGGCGATCGTCCAGGGAAACGTTCCACGTACCGGCATGGACGCCTTCGGTCGACGTGAGGCGGTTCTCACGGCCCACCTCGACGCGACCCGTCAGCTTGCTGACGACGTCCGAGCCGGCACCTCACCGGCACCCGACATCGTGATCTGGCCGGAGAACGCCTCCGACATCGACCCGGCACTCGATGATGCGGCCTTCGCCGCCATTGACGGTGCGGTCAAGGACGTGGGTGTTCCGGTGCTCGTGGGAATGGTTGTGGAGGTCGAAGGCGGAGCCCGCGTCGCGAACCAGGGGACGGTCTGGGATCCGGACTCCGGTCCGGGGGCGTCCTACATCAAACAGAATCTCGTACCTTTCGGCGAGTACGTCCCGTTCCGATCCACTCTTGACCGCGTCATCTCACGCCTCGACCGGATCCCACGCGACTTCGTCGCCGGGGAGGAACCTGGAGCGCTCGACCTCGGTCCAGTGACTGTGGCCGACGTCATCTGTTTCGACGTGGCCTACGACGCAGCGGTCAGGGACGGGGTCAACGAAGGTGGCGAGCTGATCACAGTCCAGACCAACAACGCCACCTACGGGCGCACCGGTCAGGTGACCCAGCAGTGGGCCATGAGCCGCCTCCGTGCGATCGAGCACGGTCGAACGGTCCTCGTGGCGTCCACGAGTGGAATCAGTGGCGTCGTTGCTCCCGACGGCACCGTGATCGCACAGACACCGGAGTTCGTCCAGGACGTCGTGGTCGAGCAGGTCGTGGCGCGCACCGGGACGACGATCGCCACTCGTGTGGGCTTCTGGCTGGAAGTGACGCTCGCGTTGCTCGGCCTCGGCGCGGTCGTGTTCGCCTTCACACGACGACGGGGCAGAATCGACCCATGACCGAAGACGACGTGCTGGTGATCATCCCCACCTACAACGAACGCGAGTCGCTGCCGCTGATCATCGAGCGTGTGCGCTCGAGCACCCCAGGGGTCTTCATCCTCGTGGTCGACGACAACAGCCCCGACCGCACCGGCGATGTGGCTGAAGAGCTGGCCACGCACGACGACCACGTCCTCGTTCTGCACCGCACGGCCAAGAACGGGCTGGGCGCTGCGTACCTCGCGGGATTCCGCTGGGGGATGAGCAGGGGTTTTGGTGTGCTCGTCGAGATGGACGCCGACGGCTCACACCGGCCCGAGCACCTGCAGCAGATGCTGAATGCCCTCGATGACGCAGACGTGGTGATCGGGTCGCGGTGGGTACCCGGAGGCGGTGTCGAGAACTGGCCGCGCCATCGCCAGTGGCTCTCGCAGGGCGGTAATCGCTACACGCAGCTGATGCTCGGGCTCGGCGTCCGCGACGCCACCGCGGGCTACCGCGCGTACCGCCGGTCGGCCCTGGAACGCATGGACCTGTCGACGGTGGCCTCGCAGGGCTACTGCTTCCAGGTCGATCTGACCCGGCGGGCCACCGCAGCCGGCCTTCGCATCGTCGAGGTGCCCATCACCTTCGTCGAGCGCGAGGTCGGCGACAGCAAGATGAGCGGGGCGATCCTCGGCGAGGCGTTGTGGCGAGTCACGCAGTGGGGCGTCGCCGGTAGGGCACGGCAGCTCAAAGCGCGCAGCGGCCGCTGATGCTTCTCTTTCTCTTTCTCGTCCTGATCGGTGGCCCGATTCTCGAGCTCTACGTGGGCACGTTGATGGTCGAGGCCGTGGGGTTCAGCACGACCACCCTGCTCCTGCTGATTGCCGCTGTCGCGGGCGTCCTGGTGATGCGCATGGCCTGGCGCCGCCGACCGCGCACCCCGGACAGCGCCCTGCTGATGCTTGCCGGAGTGCTGCTGCTGGTACCAGGGTTCGTGTCGGACGCCGCCGGTCTGCTGCTTCTGCTGCCGCCTGTCCGGGCCCTCATCCGCTCCTGGATCGGGCAACGCGTGGAGCGGCGCCTCGCCTCATGGGATCTGACGGTTCTGCGCTGGGATGAGAGCACCGGGCGTCTGCACCGCACGGACGTGGTGCCAGGGGAGGTCGTCGAGGATGAAGAACCCTCAGATGATGTGATTCGGGGCGAGATCGTCGACCGACGCCCGGACGATCTGTCGTAGCGGGGGCTCTAGGCCGAGCGCCGCGCAGGGCCTCCTGAGGCGCGCAGCAGCTCGAGGCGCTCCTCGAGCAGCTCTTCCAGCTCAGGGATCGAACGACGCTCGAGCAACATGTCCCAGTGGGTTCGAGTGGGCTTCATGGCCTTCTCATCGGTCAGCGGCACATCGCGCGCGATGGCGACAGCGCCACATACGCGGCACTCCCACCGTGCCGGCACATCGGCCTCGACCGAGAAGGGCATCGTGAAGGCGTGCCCAGCGGGACAGTCGTACGTGACGTCGAGGCGAGCAGCTGGCTCCACGCCTTCGTCGTTCTCGTAGCTTGTGGTCCCCATCCGGGTTCCCCGGAGCGAGCGCTCAGCCATGGTCAGCCTCCTGTGTCGATGCCTATGGCAACGTCGTGGTGGTTCGACGGATTCCCGATCCGAGCGGTTCCCCGCCCATCGGTCCGAAATGCATCGACTTGAGGATGACTGAGCCGTCAACGGGCCGCCAGCCGCCACCCAGGGGTGGTGTGATCTGTTTCACATCTTCCGGAGCGGGCTAGAGGACGGCTGGGCGCGGGTTTCCGACGGCGTCGATCGCCTCGCCGACCCTGACCCGTCGTAGCAGCAGCCCCCCCGAGACGAAGAACACGACCAGGACGGCGATGGCGACCCGGTACGAGCCGGAGACCTCGAAAGCGAGCGCGAAGGTCAGGGTGCCGAGCCAGCTCGTGCCACGTTCGGAGATCTCGTAGAAGGCGAAGTACTCGGCCTCGCGGCTGCGGGGGATCAGCTGCGAGTAGAGAGACCTCGACAGGGCCTGCGAGCCGCCGAGGACGAAGCCGATGACCGCGGCAATGGCATAGACCCCCGCGACTTGGTTCTGCGGCAGGAAGAAGGCCACCACCAGCACTCCACCCCACACCACGAGGGCGCCGAGGATGACCCGCTGCGCGCCCCATCGAGCTGCCAGGCGCCCCAGGGCCAGAGCACCGGCGAAGGCCACGATCTGGACCAGCAGGATGACCGAGATCGACACCGAGGTGTCGAGGAGGAGTTCCTTCTCGATGTAGACGGCGGCGAGGGCGATCACGGTCTGGATGCCGTCGTTGTAGAGCAGATAGGCGAGGAGAAAGAGCAGTGTCTGTGGGTAGCGCCTGATGTCGCGCAACGTGCCGGCCAGCTGACGGAAACCGCTGGTCAGCACGCCTCCCTTGGGCACATCCGGTTGGCCCGCAGCATCGTCCGGTACGCCGGCTGGTCGCCGAACGCCGCGGAGTCCGACGACGGGGATCACCGTGAACAGCGCCCACCAGATCCCGGCCGAGAGCAGGCTGATGCGGACCGCCTCTCGCTCAGTGATCCCGAATCCCTCGTGTCCGAGGAACAGCGCAAGGTTGACCACCAGCAGTACAGCGCCACCGAGGTAGCCCAGCGCCCATCCGCGCGACGACACCCGGTCGCGCTCGTCGGGGGTCGAGATCTGGGGCAGGAAGGCGTTGTAGACCACGACGCTCATGCCGAAGGCGAGATTGGCGATCACAAACAGGAGACCACCGAGGACGTAGCGACCGTCGGTCAGCAGCACCATCAGCATGGTGGCGCCGGAGCCAATGGCAGCAAACGTCGCCAGCAGTTGACGTTGATGTCCGGCCTTGTCCGCGATGGCGCCTGTGACAGGCAGCACGAGTACCTGCAGGACCACCGAGAGTGAGACCAGCAACGAGAAGTACGAGCCGGGGCGCACATCCCAGACCAAGAACCCGACACGCCCATCCGGGCCGGCCGCGTCTTCGGCCAAGGTGATGAGATACGGACCCA
This sequence comes from uncultured Actinomycetota bacterium, assembly GCA_963824605.1. Classification (GTDB taxonomy): domain Bacteria; phylum Actinomycetota; class Actinomycetes; order JAHEKZ01; family JAHEKZ01; genus JAHEKZ01. The sequence continues at coordinate 217,990 of CAWGPZ010000005.1, forward strand.
GAAAGACCGTCACCACGGTCGTGGAGAAGGCCGAGTTCGCCCAGTCGTAGAAGTACCAGGCGCGTTGCTGACGGCGTTCGGTCGCTGCCGCGTCAGTCAGGTGAGGGTCACTCATGGACGGGCTGCCACCCGTGCTGGCCGAAGACCTCGAGGAGCAGGGCCGTGTCGTCGCTCATCACTCCGCCCACCCCTCTCGCAAGAAGGCGTTGCATGTCGGGGCCATCGTTGACGGTCCATACATGGACAGGCATCTCGACGCGCTGCGCGGCCGCCAGCAGATCGATGCTCTTGCCTCGCAGCTCGAACATCCGCCGACTCATCCAACGGGGGATCTGCAGAACGTCAACACCTGGTAGGTCCAGCCGCCTTCCACTCGCCACCTGGGTAGCTGCCATCGAGAGCTCTCGCGGGCCCGCAGCGGTGCAGACCTGACGACCTAGCGCCGCCCGCATCCAGCGCAGTCGACGATCGCTGAAGGAGGCGACGCAGACGCGGTCGAGCACGGCACGCTCCAGAAGGATGTTGACCAGTGGCCGAATGGCGGCATCCGCCTTGGGATCGACGTTGAACGAGACGTCCGGGAACGTGTCGAGCAGATCCGCCAGACGGGGGAGGGGTTCACCCCCCACCGGAATCTGAGAGAGCGCTTCCCAGGTGACGTCACCTACGCGGACGCGTTCCCCCGCGACCCGACGAAGCGAGGCGTCGTGCGAGGCGACCAGGACGCCGTCTGCTGTGACGCGCACATCGGTCTCGAAGTAGCGAAATCCAAGTGAGTAGGCGCGCTGGAAAGCCGAGAGAGTGTTCTCGACGAGGTCGGCGCTTCGTCCCCCAGCAGCCCCCCGATGCACTACTGGGATCGGGCCGTCGTGCCGCAGAAAGGGATGCACGCTCGGTCCGGTGCGTCTCTAGTGCTCGGAGTGGGCGACGCCAAGGCGATGGAGGAGCAGCGTCTGTGCAAGCGTCACCTGCTCGAGCTCAGCCAGGTCGACGCTCTCATCGGCGGAGTGGATGTTGGCCTTTTCGCCATCCTCAGCTCCCCAGAGCACGAACTCAGCACGCGGGTTGATGCCTGCGAGCGTGGTCAGCAGTGGAATGGATCCGCCGCTGCCGATGACGTCGGTCTCCTTGCCAAACACCTCGGTCATCGACCGGCGGGCCGCCGTCATGACCGGTCCATCGGGTGACGTGCTCCACCCCGGCCAGACCGAGCTCGGGGTGACGGTTGCCCTGACACCCCAAGGCGCCACCGACAGCAGGTGCTCGGTCAGCACACGGCACTGCTCGCCCGCATCGGCGTCTGGCGGGATACGCATCGACACGATGGCCTTGGCTCGGGGCGCCAATGCATTGACCGCGCCAACTGTCGGCGCGGTGTCCATGCCGATGACCGAGACGGCGGGACGTGACCAGAGCCGGCTGGCCAAACGGCCGGTTCCGACAAGTGGTTGTCCGTCGAGCATTCCGGACGCACGCCGGAACAGCAGCTCGTCGGTGTCGCCACCCTCCCATTCCGATCCAGCCAGGCCGGCCACCGCCACATCGCCGGCGTCGTCGTGCAGAGTTGCCAGCATGCGCATCAGGGCCAGGAGCGCGTCGGGGGCGCCGCCACCGAAGATGCCCGAGTGCACGGGACGCCTCAGCGTGGCGACCTCCACGTCCAGAACGACCCCACCACGCGTCGCCACCTCGATGACCGGTGTACCCACCTGCTCGTTGCCGCCGTCGGCGATCACGTAGACATCCGCGACGAAGAGGTCGGGGTTCTCGAGGGCGAAGGCCTCCAGATGCGAGTCGGTCTCTTCCTCTCCTTCGATGACGACCTTCAGCCCGACACCGAGATCGGTCGCCGAGCACCTGGAGCGTCGCGGCGTGCATCGCGATTCCCGACTTGTCGTCAGCTGCGCCCCGCCCGTAGAGGCGTCCGTCACGAACCGTCGGAAGCCACGGATCGACTGTCCAGCCCTGGTCGACCGGTGCGGGTTGTACGTCGTAGTGCGCGTACAGCAGCACGGTGGGCGCGCCAGGAGAAGCAGGACGATCGGCATAGACCAGCGGGTAGCCATCGGCGACGTCGAGGAGCCGAGCGTTGGGAAGGCCACTGCGTTGCAGCAGGGCGACCGTCTCCCGAGCCATCTCGAGAACGGGCTCAGCCGGGAACCCAGGGAAGGCGCACGACCGAATCGCCACGAGGCGGGTGAGGTCTTCCACCACGCCCGGCATCACTGCGGCCACTCGAGCCCGGAGGTCGTGGATGGACGTCGAGGTCTGGTCAGTTGCTGTCACAGCAGCATCTTCACAGACGCGTCGTGCGTCAGCGCAAGGCGTACCTCAGGAGAGTCCGACGATGTTGCCGTCGGCGTCAATATCGATGCGCTCGGCCGCCGGGTGGCTGGACAGACCAGGCATGGTGCGGATCTCGCCACAGACCGCGTAGACGTATCCGGCACCGGCCGCCAGCCGAAGCTCGCGAACCGGCAGGGCACCCCAGTCCTTCGGCGCCCCGAGCAGCTTCGCGTCGCTGGTGATCGACAGGTGGGTCTTGGCGATGACGATCGGCAGGTGTCCGTAGCCGAGCTCTGCGTACTTCTTGGCCTGAGCGGCAGCGGCGGGGGAGAACTCGACGCCGGTTGCGCCGTAGATCTCGGTGGCGATGGTCTCGATCTTCTTCTCGATCGAGTCCTCGAGCGGGTACAGGAAGCGGAAGTCGTTCGGCTCGTTGGCGACCTCTTCAACGACTCTGGCCAGGTCAACCGCTCCGGCGCCTCCGTCGACGACGTGCGTGGCAACGGCTGAACGCGCACCTGCTTCCGCAGCGATCTCTGCGATCACGGCATGTTCACTCGGGTGGTCGGTGGGGAAGGCGTTGATCGCCACCACCGGCGTGATGCCGAACTTCTTGAGGTTCTCCAGGTGCTTGCGCAGGTTGGCGCCACCCGTCGCGACCTCGTCGGGGTTCTCGGCCAACAGCTCAGGCGGCAACGGCTTGCCAGGCTTGATGGAGTGACGCCCGGAGTGTGCCTTGAGGGCACGGACGGTGGCGACGACCACCGCAGCAGACGGCGTCAGGCCGGACATGCGGCACTTCATGTCGAAGAACTTCTCGGCACCGATGTCGGCACCGAAGCCGGCTTCGGTGATCAGGTAGTCACCGGTACGGATGCCGATCATGTCGGCAACGATCGACGACTGGCCGGTGGCGATGTTGCCGAACGGGCCGGTGTGCACAAGCGCGGGCTGCCCTTCAATGGTCTGCAGCACGTTGGGCTTGAGCGCGTCTCGCAGGATGACGGCCATGGAGCCGGCCACCTTGAGGTCTTCGGCGGTCACTGGCTCGCCGGCCTTGGTGTATCCGACGACGATCTTGCCGACCCGTTCGCGGAGGTCCTTCTCGGACGTGGCGAGTGCCAGCAGCACCATCAGCTCGCTGGCGGCGGTGATGTCGAAGCCGGTCTGGCGGGGGACCCCGTCGAGCCGCGTACCGAGGCCGACGACCACGTTGCGGAGTGCACGGTCATTGACGTCCATGACCCTGCGCCACTCGATCGCGTGGGGATCGATGCCGAGCTCGTTGCCTTGGTAGAGGTGGTTGTCGACGATGGCCGCGAGCAGGTTGTGCGCAGCGGTGATCGCGTGGAAGTCGCCCGTCAGGTGCAGGTTGAGCTTCTCCATCGGGATGACCTGGCTGTACCCGCCGCCGGCAGCGCCACCTTTGATGCCGAAGGTCGGACCCATGGACGGCTGACGCAGTGCCAGCGTCGCCCGCTTGCCGATGTGCCCGAAGCCCTGGGCGAGACCGATCGACGTGGTCGTCTTGCCTTCGCCGAGCGGTGTCGGGGTGATCGCCGTGACGAGGATGTACTTCGCCGGTGGCCGGTCAGACAGCTCGTCGATCGCGTCGAGACTCACCTTGCCGATCTCGCGGCCGTACGGCTCCCAGAGATGCTCTGGAAGCCCCATGGCAGAGGTGATGTCGCCGATGGGGCGAACGGTGGACGCACGGGCAATGTCAAGGTCACTGGGGATGCTCACGCCGATACCTTGACGTAGAGATGCCTGCCAATCCAGGCCATTGGTCCCGCCGGCCCGGAATGTTCCGCCATGCGGAACGCAGGTTCCAGTCGATGAGCTGGCTGCGCCTGCCGGCGGAGTCCATCCTGACGCGGAGCCGGTGCTGCCCGGGTAGGCCGCCGAGGCGGGGCGATCACCCTGCGAACCGAGACGTGGTCCGATTCACCTGTTTCCGTGAACCGCCGATAATCGACATTATGTCAATCTACATCCATCACGACACCCACGAGGCGCTTGACCGCCGCCTGCAGGGCCCTCCTCCCGCGCTCACCCCCCCTCCGGCGGTGCCCACCCCCTCCACCTCGTTTCCGGTGTGTATAGCCACGACGGCGTCCCGACCTAGGGTGAGCGCATGGGTCTCGCGGTTCTCGACATCGACGGCGTTGTTGCCGACGTCCGGCACCGACTGCGTTTCGTCGAGAGCCGGCCGAAGGACTGGGATGCCTTCTTCGCGGCCGCACCAGATGACACCCCGCTGCGGCGCGGCCTGGATCGTGCCACCGAGCTGGCCGAGCAAGGCGAGGTCATCTATCTCACGGGGCGTCCCGAGCGCTGTCGAGCCGACACCGAGGCGTGGCTGCATGCTCACGGCTTTCCCCAGGCTGCCGTGGTGATGCGACCTGACCGCGATCGCCGGCCGGCCCGGCAGTTCAAGCTCGAGCAGGTCCGCCGGCTGGCGGCGGCTACCCCTGTCGACCTGATCGTGGACGACGACCCCCTGGTTGTCGACACGCTGAGGGGGGCCGGCTTCGTCGTGGAGCACGCTCTGTGGATGGACGACGGTGCGCCGCAGCAGGCTTCGCTCTTTGACGCTCAGGAGCGTGAAGGCCGCACCTGAGGGTCGGACCGCACGTGACTCAGGCCAGCTGCCGCACGGCTCCGCGAAAGACTGACGGAAGAGTGTCAGCCAGCGGCAGCATCGCTCGGCGGGGCCTCTGCCTCTGCGTGGTGCGGAGCAGAACCTCGGTCGACCACCGGAACCGTCGAGTCACGCTTCGCCAAGCCCGTGAGTACTGCTCAAGATCTCCTGAGGAAACCGCCGATACCGCCGCGCTGGCTGACGCGAACCCGACAGCGAGACCTTCGCCCGTGAGGGCATCCACGTAGCCCGCGGCGTCACCGACAAGCAGCACCCGATCGTGCAGCGGGCGTCGGGCCTGCCGCCGCAAGGGCCCAGCCCCCAGCACCGGGCCGCTGGGCACCGCGTCTCGCAGCCGATCCACCAGCGCCGGAAACCCTGCAAGTCTCGCCCCGAATGGCCCACCCCGTGGTCCAAGGAGCGCAACACCCACAAGGTCTGGGGCGACCGGGGTCACGTAGGCCTCTTCGTCTCTCCCCCAGTAGACCTCGACGTCATCGCTCCATGGCGCTATCCCATAGTGCTGCCGGAGACCGAAACGCGCCGGCTGCGCGTGACGTACGTCAAGCCCGAGCTGGTCACGAGTCGTCGAGCCGAGACCGTCACACGCAAGTACAGCGTCCGCATCGAGCCGCGTTCCGCCTGCCAGCGCGACCGAGACACCACCTCCGCCCTGATCAGTTCCCACCACGCGATCACGTACGACGGGGATGTCCAGCTCAGCGGCTCTGATCCCCAGTGCCGTCATCAATGTCGTCCTTCGGACACCGCGCCCCGGTCTCACCCCCAGCGAGGCATGTACCTGACGCGCTCCCCCGGCATCCAGGTAGCGGATCCCTCGGAAGTCGACACCTGAAGGGTCGACACCGATCTCGTCGAGGGCCTGAAGCGCTGACGGCATCAGCCCTTCTCCACACGCCTTGTCAACGGGTCCGGGCCGCTTCTCGACAACACTCACGTTCACGCCCTTCATTGCCGAAGCGATGGCCGCGTACATTCCCACCGGTCCCCCACCGACCACCACAACGTTCATTGCCCTCCTCCGGACGAGGAATCGAGCAGGGTCAGCGCTTCGTTCTCGGCGACCACACGGCGCCGCAGGACCCACGCGTTCGCGAGCGAGAACGTGGTCGCCGTTATCCATGCCGTGTGGACCAGAGGGAGACACACTCCTTCCACGACGACAGCCACGTAGTTGGGGTGGCGCAGCCGACGGTACGGCCCCGTCCTCACGCGGCCAGCCCCAGGAATCACGACGATGCGGGTATTCCACTGCTTCCCGAGCGTGGCGATGCACCACCAGCGGAGTGCCTGTGCCAACGCGACCCCCACAAGAGCTGGCCACCCGAGCCAGGGCAGAAAGGCACGCCCCAACAGCACGACCTCGAGAACCGATCCCACCAGGAGCCCGACATGGATCACGACCATCGCCGGATAGTGCGCGCGGCCGACCTCTCGCCCCCCATGGGCGATCGCCCAGTGGATGTTTCGCTGCGACAGCTGCAGCTCGACGACCCGCTCAACCGCGACGGCAACGATGAGAAGGACGAACCACCCCGTCGAGGTCACGACTTCACCATCGGAGAAGTACGAGCTCTGCGCAGAAACCGGGTCCCATCGCCACGAGCAGGGCCGGCCCCCCTGAACCGGCCGGGCGAACGTCCAGCGTCTGTTCGAGCACGTGCAGAACGGACGCCGACGAAAGGTTCCCCACCTCCCGTAGAGACGCCCACGTCACAGCTGTCGCGGTGGCGTCGATGTCCATGGCACCTTCGAGTGCGGTGAGGACCTTGGGTCCACCTGGGTGCGCGATCCAGTACTCGATGTCGCCGACCGCGAGGTCATGCCGGGCCAGGAAGCGGTCAACGACGGGCCGCAGATCGTTGGCCACCAGGTCAGGAACCTCGGGTGAGAGGACAACTCTCATGCCGCTCGCCCCGACATCCCATCCCATGACACGTTCGGTGTCGGGGAAGAAGTGGGCGACGGAGTCTCGGACCTCCACAGCCTTCCGATCCAGCGCCGACGCTCGATCGTCGCCGGCCATCACAACGGCTGCGGCACCGTCGCCGAAGAGACCCGAGGCCACCACATTCGCCATCGACGTGTCATCTCGTTGGAGGGTGAGGGAACACAGCTCGACACTGACGAGGACTGCCACATCGGCGGGATGACCGGCGAGGTAGTCGGACACACGTGCTATGCCAGCAGCTCCGGCTACACATCCCAAACCCACCAGCGGCATGCGCTTCACGTCGGGACGCAACCCCAAGAGCGGGACCAGCCGCGCCTCCAGGCTGGGGGCGGCCACTCCCGTGACGGTGGCCGACACGATCAGGTCGACGTCCTCGACAGCGAGCCCGGCTCGCTCGAGAGCCAGCGTCACCGCTCGGGCTGCCAGCGGCGGGGCCTCGCGGAGGAATGCGTCATTGCACGCACCGAAGTCGTCCAGCTTCTCGTAGTCGGGCAGCGGGAGGGCGAGGTGTCGCCACTCCACCGTCGTGGCCGCATGTGTGCGAGAGATCGCCTTGCGGAGGCTGTCGGAACCTGGGCCGTCGAGCGCGGAATCGACGCGACTGCCCACCATCAGCTCAGTGAATGCCTCGGTGATCTGCCCCTGGGGGTAGCGATGCAGGGGCAGCGCCGAGGCAGCTGAGAGGAGTGACGACACCCGTGCATCCTGACACCATCGGAGCATGCCCGCGGATCAGAAGGTGTCGAAGGGGCGTGTCGACCTCTACTGGATTCCTCTTGGAGCCGGTGGTGCACTCCCCGTGGTCCGGTGGAGCGGTCGGGTCTACGAGGCCCTAGATGCCCGACGCACTGGGCGTCAGACCCGCGATCTCTATCACGCAGCCTTGGAGATATGGCTCGATGACCGTCGGTACACCCTCGAGATGGCGCCCGCGTGGGGACCTGGGCACGGCGGCCCCGGGGTGCTGGGAGAAGCCGCTGTCGGTCTACGCCTGCTCGGACGGTCGCGATTCTTCCGGTACGAGATCCGCAGGTGGCCCGATGGCGTGATCCCAGACCTCGCCTACGCCGTGTCCGAGCCGCAACGGGTCTGCACCGAAGCCAGCCACGCCCGAGCCGTCTTCGACGGGGTCGCAGACGTGCCCCTGCTCACGTGGGGCCGCGATGATCTGCGCACCGGCGACATGTGGAACTCCAACTCACTCGTGTCGTGGTCACTGACCAAAGGTGGCGTCGACATCGACACCGTGACGCTGCCCACCAACGGTCGAGCGCCAGGCTGGTCGGCCGGGGTCGTCGCCGCCACGGCAGAGCGCGCCGTGACCCAGGTCCACTCAGGCGAAGCTCTCGATCGGCGGACACGAGCAGACCAGGTTGCGGTCGCCGTATGCCCCATCGATGCGACGCACCGGTGGCCAGTACTTGTCGCGCAACACCGACTGCGCAGGGAAGACGGCCAGCTCACGCGGGTACGCGGCTGTCCACTCCCCTGCCAAGGCAGTGGCGGTGTGCGGCGCGCCGCGCAGTGGGCTGTCCTCGACACTCCACTCCCCCGCCACGACCCGGTCGATCTCGGCACGGATCGCGATCATCGCGTCGACGAAGCGATCGATCTCGGCGAGGCCCTCACTCTCTGTGGGCTCGACCATCAACGTGCCGGCGACGGGGAAGGACATCGTCGGTGCATGGAACCCGTAGTCGATGAGGCGTTTCGCGACGTCGTCGACCGTGACGCCGGTCTCCTTGGTCATGCCACGCAGATCGAGAATGCACTCGTGCGCCACGAGACCGCTGTCGCCGGTGTACAGGACGGGAAAGTACGGATTCAGCCGAGCGGCGATGTAGTTCGCCGACAGGACAGCCGACTTCGTTGCTTGCGTGAGCCCTTCTGGCCCCATGAGGCGTACGTACGTCCACGAGATGGGGAGAATGCCAGCCGATCCCCAGGGTGCAGCCGAGATCGGGCCGACGCCACTGCTGGGGCCGGCCTCATCGACCATCGGGTGGTTCGGCAGAAACGGTGCCAGGTGCGCACGCACGCCAATGGGCCCAACTCCTGGTCCCCCTCCCCCGTGCGGGATGCAGAACGTCTTGTGCAGGTTCAGGTGCGATACGTCAGCGCCGAACTTGCCTGGACGCGCCAGACCCACGAGCGCGTTCAGGTTCGCCCCGTCGACGTACACCTGACCGCCCGCGTCATGAATCATCGCGCAGACATCGCGTACCTCGGACTCGAAGACGCCGTGCGTCGAGGGGTACGTGATCATCAAGGCGGCGAGCCGATCCCGGTGCTCTGCGATCTTGTCCGTGAGATCAGCCATGTCCAGACTGCCGTCCTCGCCCGTCTTGACGACAACCACCTTCATGCCTGCCATGACGGCACTCGCCGCATTGGTGCCGTGAGCCGATGCCGGCACCAAGCACACGGTCCGTTCGGAGTCGCCACGCGAGTCGTGATAGGCCCTGATCGCCAACAGACCCGCGAACTCTCCCTGACTTCCCGCGTTCGGCTGTAGCGAGACAGCGTCATAGCCGGTGATCTCGATCAACCACTCCTCCAGCTGGTCGATCATCTCGAGGTAACCCTGAGCCTGCTCCAGCGGCGCGAACGGGTGGATGTTGGCGAACTCCGGCCAGCTGACTGACTCCATCTCAGTGGTGGCGTTGAGCTTCATCGTGCATGAGCCCAACGGGATCATCGAACGATCGAGGGCGACGTCCTTGTCCTGCAGGCGGCGCAGGTAACGCAGCATCTCGGTCTCGCTGCGGTAGGTCGTGAAGACCGGGTGCGTGAGGTACTCCGAGGTACGGATCAAGGCGGGCTGGACCCCGATGTCGCCTTCGGACAGGATCTGCTCGTCCAGTGCGTCGATGTCGATTCCCTCGACCCCGAACGCCGCCCAGACATCCTCGACGTTCGACCGCAAGGTGACCTCATCGGTGCTGATCCCGATGGTGTCACCGTCGACGTGCCGAAGGTTGACACCGCGGCCGCGCGCGGCCCGCAGCACCTTCTCGGCCCGGCCAGGGACGCGTACGAGCACCGTGTCGAAGAAGTGCTCGTGCACGACATGGTGTCCGTCACGCTCGAGCCCGGCTGCGACCAGCCGCGCGAACCGGTGCGTGCGATGAGCGATGCCTCGCAGACCGTCCGGTCCGTGGTAGACGGCATACATACTGGCCATCACGGCCAGCAGCACCTGCGCAGTGCAGATGTTGCTCGTTGCCTTCTCACGACGGATGTGCTGCTCGCGCGTCTGCAGCGCAAGTCGGTAGGCGGGCGCACCGTCGGCGTCGATCGAGACGCCCACGAGCCGACCTGGTAGCTGACGCTCCAGCCCCGACCGCACAGCGATGTAGCCGGCGTGCGGCCCACCGAAGGCCAGTTGCACACCGAAGCGCTGAGACGTGCCCACGACGATGTCCGCCCCCATCTCTCCGGGGGGCTTCAGGATGGTGAGGGCGAGGAGGTCGGCAATCACGATCGCCTGGGCGCCCCGTTCATGTGCTGCTGTGATGAGCGGCTCCGGGTCACGCACCTCCCCGCTTCCGGCTGGGTACTGCACCACGACGCCAGAGATGTCGCCTGCGGGCAGACCTTCCCGCCACAGGTCGCGCACCTCGATCGAGATCCCCAGCGGACGCGCCCGCGTCTGCAGAACGGCGATGGTCTGTGGGAAGAGGTCGGAGTCCACCACCAGCTTCTGCGATGTCCGCGTAGCTCGCACCGAAATGGTCATGGCCTCGGCGACCGCCGTTGCCTCGTCCAGGAGCGAGGCGTTGGCGGTGGGCAGACCCGTGAGATCTTCGATCATCGTCTGGAAGTTGAGCAACGCCTCGAGCCGCCCTTGACTGATCTCGGGCTGATAGGGCGTGTAGGCGGTGTACCAGCCTGGGTTCTCGAGGACGCGGCGCTGAATCACCGCCGGAGTGAACGTGTCGTAGTAGCCCAGTCCGATCATCTGCACCATAGGTCGGTTCTTGGCGGCGATCTCACGCAGCTCGTCGACGACCTCGACCTCGGACAGGGCCGGTGGGAGCGCCAGCCGCTTACTCATCCTGATGACCTCAGGAACCGCTTCGTCGATGACCGCATCCATGCTCGATCGTCCGAGAGCAGCAACCATGTGCTCGGTCTGTGCCTCGCCGGGACCGACATGTCGACGCACAAAGGGCATGTGGGTCTCGAGATCGGTGAGGGGTGCCGTCGCGGGATCCTGGCGAGTCAGCAGGTCGGGATCAGGCAGGGTATCGGTCACGGGAGCGCCTCCAGAATGAGCGGACTGGGCTCCCCCTCTGTCATCTGCACCTGAGAGGTTCGCACCGTGATCGCCACTGGCCATCAAAGTGCTTGCACCGTCGGCGGGGCTTGCGCCCGCTTTCCAGAGGTGCCTACCCCAACGGTCCGGGTGCCTGAGAGTTTCTGGGGAGAATTGCTCCTTCGGCGTCCTCGTTGGCTGCGAGGAACTCTTCCGCCGGGGTTATCGGCGTCGGCAGTCTACCGTCAGCCGGTGTCGCGGGCTCGGCGGCGGGCCGCCAGCTCGTCGGACGGATGACCCTCTGACGTCGCGTCGTCAGCCTCGGCGTCAGGGCGCTCCCACGGGAGCTCGGCGAGGCTGCCTTCCACCTCGCGCCAGACCCGGCCGACAGCGATGCCGAAGACACCCTGGCCACCCTGGACGAGGTCGATCACCTCGTCGGCGCTCGTGCACTCGTAGACCGATGCGCCGTCGCTCATCAGCGTGATGGTCGCCAGGTCATCGGTTCCACGCTCGCGAAGGTGCTGCACCGCCGTACGGATCTGTTGCAGCGAGACGCCAGTATCGAGAAGGCGTTTGACGATCTTCAGGACGAGGACGTCGCGGAAGCCGTACAGACGCTGGGTGCCAGACCCACTGGCTCCTCGAATGCTCGGCTCAACCAGGCCCGTGCGTGCCCAGTAGTCGAGCTGGCGGTAGGTGATGCCGGCCGCCGAGCAGACCGTGGGACCTCGGTACCCGATGTCCTCGGGAAGCGCTCGTACATCGTCGGTGAAGAGCAACCCTTGCCGACCGGCGCTCTGGCGGGCCTGCTCGTGCGCCGCTGCGTCGATGGGCCCAGCCGTTGGGTGATCGCCGACTTCCGGTCCGCCACCAGTCACTCTGACCTCCGTCTGCCCCGGCCCGCTGCAGTCGTGTCGAACCGGTGGCTCGGATGAAGTTACACGTCTGGAGTTACCGCGGTGTCGAGTGCACGCTAGGCCCCCACTGCCGACCGGTCAACGCACTCGGCTGCGACACGCCGTCCGGATCTCTCAAGTGCGACTCGAGGTGGGTCGAACTCTCATGTAGAGGTTGAGGTTCAGGAGGCTGACGGAGATCCCGGTGCCTCCGGGCCAGCCGCTCCTGGGGATCCGAAGTCTTCAGGCGAGATCCCCTCGAGGAACTCGCGGAACCGCTCGACCTCGCCCTCCGAAGCCGCGCCGCCTCCGCCCGACTCCCCTTCGGCGGAGACATCGAGGTCGCTCTCGTCGTCGTCGGGCAACGCAATACCGGCCTCGTCGAGAACTTCGGGCGCCGCGACCACCGGAGCATCAACCCGTAGCGCGAGCGCAATGGCATCTGAGGGTCTGGCGCTGATGGTTTGACCCGAGTCGAACACGAGCTCGGCGAAGAAAACTCCATCGGCGAGATCCGTGATCCGCACCTCGACGAGCTGGTGCCCAAGACCACCCACGACGTCGGCAAGCAGATCGTGGGTGAGCGGGCGGGCGGGCTCGACACCTTGCTGGGCGTATGCGATGGCCGTTGCCTCGACCGCCCCGATCCAGATGGGAAGGTACCGCTCCCCATCCCGTTCGCGCAGGAGGACGATCGGCTGGTTGGTGGGCATCTCGACCCGGACGCCGACGACGTCAACAGGTTTCATGCCCTCACCCTACCCCCGGTCTCCGTGCCCGTGCTCGCTGACGAAGGGTACGAACATGCTCGCCCTAGTTGCGCAGATCAGGCCCGAGCTGAGCCTTCACAAGCGCCGCGTGCAGCCGCACACTGAGCGCCGCCAGTGCACGCGTGGTCTCCTCGGCACGTCCCTTGGCGTCGGCCCCGCGCCCGCGCAGAAGTGGCGTGACCACTTGCTCAATGAGCCCGGCTTCACGTTCGGCTGCCGACTTGAACGCTCGCAGGTGGCGCGGCTCGATGCCGTACGCCGCCAGCTCTCCCGCCGCCTGCGCAACGACCACGGCATCGCCGTCGTAGTGCTCGCCATTGCGACGCGGGCGGATCAGTCCGTAGCTCTCAAGGGCTTTCAGGAGCTCATCGTCGATGTCAGCGGTCGCCAACAGCTCGTCCTTGGCCAGTCGCAGGTCTGCGCCATCGCGGGCGAACGCATCGGCATCGGGGAACCCACCGCCGTGCACCACTGTGACAGGGACTCGCGGGCTTGCTCCCGGAGCACTGGGTGGCTCGAGGCCACGGTCCATGGCCTCGAGGTGCTCCCGGATGACCTTCAACGGTAGGTACTGGTCGCGCTGAGCGCTGAGGATGTACCGAAGCCGTTGGATGTCGGCTGGAGTGAACTTGCGGTAGCCCGACGGCGTCCGCTGAGGATCGATCAGGCCCTCGGCCTCGAGGAACCGGATCTTGGAGATGGTGACGTCGGAGAACTCGGGGCGAAGTTTGGCGAGGACCTCACCGATGCTCAGGTAGGCGCTCGCCGGAATGGATGACCGCTGACTGGATGCCTGGCTCATGCGTCGCCCCCGCCGGTCAGGAACTGCAGCCGGTACTTGCCGATCTGTACCTCGTCGCCGCTGACGAGCTCCGCCTCGTCGATGCGCGTGCGGTTCACGTAGGTGCCGTTCAGGCTGCCGAGGTCGCGGATGCCGAAGCCGCTCTCGGTCCTGCGGAACTCCAGGTGATGCCGCGAGACGGTGATGTCGTCGAGAAAGATGTCACTGTCGGGGTGCCGACCTGCGGTCGTGACGTCGGCGTCCAGCAAGAACCGTGCGCCCGATGCCGGGCCTCGACGAACCACGAGGAGGGCCGTTCCGCTCTGGAGGCGCTCAACCACTGGGTCTCCAGGAGCGTCATCACCGGACGGCCCGGGCAGATCTTGCTCAGGCACACCCATCTGCAGCATCGATGTCGTCTCAGCTGCGCTCTCGCCCTGGTCCCCCTCGGTCAGGGAACGCCCGCATGCTGCGCAGAAGCGGGCCTCGCTATCGGTGGTGTCGTGCCCGCAGTGGGGACAGATCGGCATGACGCCTCCAGGGCGGCGGACGAGAACTCTCAGGCGGAGGTTCAGGTGAAGGGTGAGGGGTGCGAACCTACGCCGTGAGCCCCCGATGGGTCAACCGGGTCAGGACGATGCGACGTGGCTCGCGTAGCCGCCGGAGTCGAGCAGCGTCGCCAGCTGTGCCGGATCAGTGAGCTCGACCTCGACCATCCACCCTTCGCCGTAGGCGTCGGCGTTCACGACCTCCGGGGTCGCAGTGAGCGCGTCGTTGAGCGCCGTTACGGTCCCAGTGACCGGCGCGTACAGGTCGCTGACACTCTTGGTCGACTCGACCTCGCCGCACGCGTCGCCAGCGGCGATCGCTGTTCCGACAGCCGGAAGCGAGACGTAGACGATGTCGCCGAGGGCGTCCTGCGCATAGTCGGTGATCCCGAACCGAACGGTGCTGTCACTCACCGCACGCACCCATTCATGGTCGGTCGTGTACTTCAGGTCTTCGGGGTACACCGTGTCCTCCGCGTCTGTGATCGGTTCGGCAAACAATCGGGTCCGCCGTTGACGGAATCTGCGTGCCTGAGCCTAGTCGAGGAGCGCTCCGACTCCTCACTCGATGGCTGCGATGGAGATCGAGTCGCTCTCCACCACGATGCCCTGAGCTCCGGCCTCGCGGACGCTCTCGAGGACGCCGCCTGGAAAGGACAGACCAGCGGCGAGGGTGCCTGGATCGCCGATCGCCTTGATCTGAATCGGCGACTCAATGATCGTCTGGCCCACCTTCACGCCCTCGGCCGTGTCGACGATGGCGGTCGTCGCGATCATCCGCTCACCGTCGACCGAGATCGCTTCCGCTCCGGCGTCTCGGAGCTCTTGTACGGCATCCAGAATGTCGCCGGCTTGCAGGGCGCCATCCGGATCGACGATCGTGACAGTGACTCCTGGGCCGGCCACAGGCACGACGCCCGCAAGGATCCGAAGGTTCCGCAGACGCTCCTTGGTGACCGCCCGAGCAGCCTGCGCTTGATCGGCGCTCGACTCCAGGTCAGCGATGGTTGCCTCCAGTCGCGTCTCCTCGACGGCGAGCCGCTCACGTTGGGCCCCGAGGTCGTCAAGGATTCGGACCAAGTCGGTAGTTCGAGCGGCGCTGAGCGCGTCTTGCTGGGTGTTGCTGACCTGCACGGCCAGCCCGAACCCGAGCCCGAAGAGCAACAGGGCCACGATCCACTGTGCCCGAGTCGGACGTCTGCCGAGCGCCTCGGAGATCACAGCCCACCCCGTTGGACGCTCCTCCTCCGCGGCGGGATCAGACATGGCCATCGCCGGTCACCCGTGGAAGAGGTGTCGGCGAATGGCAGCGGCGTTGGCGAAGATTCGAATCGAGAAGACCACGACGACACCGGTCGACAGCTGCGCTCCAACCCCCAGCTGGTCACCCAAGAACACGACAAGGGCGGCGACCAGCACGTTGCCAATGAACGAGATGACGAATACCCGGTCGTTGAAGATGCCGTCGAGGAGAGCTCGGCTCGCACCAAAGACCGCGTCCAATGCTGCGACGACGGCGATGGGCAGGTACGGCTGGAGGGCGGCAGGAATGGTCGGTTGGAGCACCAGGCCAAGGATCACCCCTAGCACCAGAGCAAGCAGGGCAATCATGGCTTCTCCCCCTTCTTGACGTACCTGAGCTGCAGCTCACCACGACCCGGAACGGTGACCTCTTGCTGCGCGGCGACGTCGACGTTGATGCCGTAGGACGCCTCCAGCTGACTGAGTTCAGAACGGGCCGCTCCCGACTGGAAGTCGTCGGTGAGCGACTCCTCTCCCACACCCGTGATGACGTAGGGAGGCGTCAGGGGTCGGAATCCCACCAGGACCGCTTGACCTGCCGATCGAATCGGCGAGAGTGCAGTGATCCGTTGCCCATTCACCGCCACGGCATCGGCGCCCGCTACGAACAGACCGTTGACCACTAGCTGGATGTCAGTGTCCAGGACCCTTGCCAGATCTGGGCCATCGTCCCCCACGGGCGCCGGCGGGCCGTCAGCCATGGTGATCTGGACGCCAGGTCCGGTCATTGGGCGACTCCGACCTCGCGTTCCAACGCCGCGGTGTCCTCGGCCAGAGCCCGGTCGGAAGTGCTGCCATCGAGCGCCAGCTCACGAAGCCGTTCGACCTCACTCGCAAGCTCGTCGAGTCGAACGTCCAGACCCTCCACCACAGTGTTCGCACCGACGACACGTTCGGTGAGCTCGGTGCGCGTCCGACCGTCGGAAGGCGCGCCAGCCCGCACCTGCATGACTGCGGCCGTTGCCAAGGCTGCTGTGATGGCAATGGCAGCGGCAAAGACAACCGAGTGACGCCAGTCCACCGATCGCTTGTCCGCCTTCTTTGCGTTTTGCTGGTAACCGGGGTCCATGGCGTCGTCGACCAGCCGCTCAAGCAATGACAGCGAGGCGTCCGGTTCAACCTTCGAAGGCGAGCTCACGCGTTCAACTCCAGCCTGCGACCATGCAGAACAGCCGATGCCTGCTCGATGTACAAGACCGCAGACCACCAGTAGATAGCGGCGCCCCAGACGATGAACGCCCAGGCGACAGGAATGGCGACTTCTGCGACCCTGCCGTCGCCTGTGGTGAGGAACAACAGCGGCATCCCGTACATCAGGCAGGCGGTCGCTACCTTTCCCCACGTAGTGGACCGGCAGCGGCTCGACACCCCGCCGATGAACGTAGAGCTGCACGAAGAACAGAACGACATCTCGCGCAACAAGAACGAGCACGAGCCACCAGGGGACGATGTCGCGTAAGGCCAGCACCACGATGGTGCTGACGACGAAGAGGCGGTCTGCAATCGGGTCCAGGAGTTGCCCGACCCGCGACACCATGTTGAAACGCCGTGCGATGACCCCGTCCAGCCAGTCGGTGACCGCACTGAACGCCAGCAGACCAAAGGCAGCCAGGTCGTTCTCAGGACCCAACGCCACCCAGATGAAGAGCGGAATCAGAAGGAGTCGAAGTGCTGAGAGCGCGTTGGGGATCGTGACGACCCGGTGCGAGACGGTGGGGACGGCGGATTCGCCTCTGGCGTCGCTCATCGCCTCACCACCCCTCCCTGTCGGTCGTCCGTCGAGCCTAACCGGCCGAAGGGACACAGGACGTGCCTAACTCGCCTCACCGGGCTAGCGTCACCGTATGACCGATACCTCCGAAGAACTCCCCCCGCCGGCTCCGCATGTCAAGGCGACAAAGGATGGTCCTTATCAGGTGAGCGGTATCCGCCGAATCGCTTGGCGCGTGCCGGTGAAGACGGGCGAAGGCGAACCGATCGCCTGGGCCGACGGTGAGGTCGTCACGGACGCCGACAAGGAGTACTGGCTCTGCCGATGCGGCAACTCGGGGAACAAGCCATTCTGCGACGGCAGCCACCGACGAGTCGGATTCTCAGCCGAAGATGCTGCAAGTCCTGATGCTCGCTCGGACCGGACGAAGACCTACGGCGACGACAAGACCGAGCTTGCCGACGACCGAAGCGTGTGCGCACATGCGGGATTCTGTGGCACGAAACTCACCAACGCCTGGAAACTGTCCTCACGGGACGACCTGGACACCGCGGGACGCGCCCAGCTCGCCGCCATGGCAGCTCACTGCCCCTCGGGCGCATTGACCTTGACTCTCGAGGGGTCCGACGTCGAGCCGACCCTGCCGACCCAGATCTTCCTCGTCCCCGATGGCCCCCTGCTCGTGACAGGGGGCATAAAGGTGGAGCGTTCAGACGGGGTCGCACTTGAATCAAGAAACCGCGTCACCGTATGTCGGTGTGGCGCCTCCGCGAACAAGCCGTTGTGTGACGGTTCGCACGCCAAGGTGGGGTTCAGTCACTCTCCCGGCAAAGACGACTGACGGCCTATGCGTGCCCAGGACCACTGACAGAGAGGACGAATGAGGGGCCACCATTCTGCAGGATATCCAGTCTCGAGGTCACAGTGCAGACAGCAGTGACTGCTTAGAGGATTTCGAGCTGTAGGCGGCCCCGACGCCGGAGCGATCTTCGCGGACTGCGCAGTGACGACTCGCTTGGCTCGCTCCAACACGGCCTTGCCACGAAGGACAACAACTTGTAGTGCCCGCTGGTACCGCTGTTTGGTCTCGATCACCTTCGGCACGGCGGCGACCTTGCTTGGCTCCCTGAGAACCGACGACCCCGAACGCGCAGACCGCCACCTGGTAGCCGTCCCCGACGGGCGTCCAACACCGGGCTCATGTGGCGCCTTCGGGGTCCGCTGAAGTCGACAAGGGGGGCGGCAGGCGTGAAAACGTGGCGACCGCTTCTTCGAGATCCAGCTCGAGGTCGGCGAGTCCACGCGGGACGTTCGCTTCGGCCATGCCGATTCCGGTGACCGCTCGGAGCAACGGTCCGGCGAGACGCTCGGCGCGATTGAGGCAGAGAGCTGGCGTCTGGAGAGCACGGGATGCGTGTTTGGGTCGACGGGTGAGTTCACCGTGCGCGAGACCCCCGTGACGTCTCCTGCGGACGCAGGCAGGCAAGTCGATCCTTGCCGACTGCCCTGCTTGTGAATACTGCCGCACCGCACCCGCAACGTGTGTGGACCACCGCATACCGCCGTCCCGAGTACCGTGGACTGGAAGTGCGAACTGGATGACGGAGTCGCAGTGGTCACAGCCGTGGTCATAACTGCCCCGCGGACGCGACGGCGCTCAGTGAGCCTGTCGAAGCATCGTCATGCCTCGACCTGGCCCTACGCCTCATGTGGCCGCAACAGAGTAGGTGCTGGTCTAGGAAGGCCCTGTTCTTGTTCGACTCCCCCTCGCGCACATATGCGGTTTGGATCGCTGACCGACAAGATATGTAGGACGGGCGTTAAGTAGCTTCCTCCATTTCACCACGGGCGGCTTGCGCGCACAGGTGCCCCAGGGCGTAACCCGCGACGGCCAGAAGATCCTCAACCGGAATGCTCGAAGGATCGTCAGTCCATGGCCCACTCGGCTTGGCAAACACCGGTCGCAGATCCGACAACTCACCCACGACCGGAACCCCCAACTCTTCGATCTGCTCGATGACCCGCTCCGACTTCGCCGCCACCACCGACTCGTACTCCTCCGGTAACACCAACGCCGGCCCACGCGGCTGGCGCGACGCCAAGAGCCCGTTGGCCAGGTTCCGCTTCAGGAACTTGCGCGTGCGCCGGTCTTTGGGGTCTGGGACATTCATCGACACATAGCGCATGACTTCCGCGGCGGATGCACCCAACGACTCGTTGACTCGCACCGAGGAGTCGAACCGACCTGCGGACAATCCCGTCGCTTCACAGAAGCGTTCCCACAACAGACCTCCCGGCGCCCCCGCGGGAGGAACCGCCACCACGATCACGTCCTCGACCGGCAAGTGCTGCAGCCAGCGCGACAGGATCACTGGTGCATCTTGGCGCGCCCAGAAACTACGAGAGTGCTGCGACTCCTCGTCGCCCGGACGCATCATGGCCGCCAGATACTCGCGATACCCCGACACCGGCTTGTTCTTCGCCAACTCCTGCCACTGGGACGGGATTACCCGACCCAGGTCCCGCAACGTCAAGATGATGCGCACCCGACGGCCTGCCAGCGACTCCACCGCCAGATGTATGGCTTCATCATCGAGGAGCGACATCCCCTCCATCGAGAACAGGCTGGGCCCCTGCCACTGACTCATCTGCCTGGCGATCTTCATCCAGTTGACAGGGTCTCGGCTCTGGGACCCAAGCAGCGAGCGCCCGGCAGCCATCTGATCTTGGCGCGTGCCGCCCGGCCAGAAGACACCCTCTTCGCGCAGCGCATCCCGGTTCTCCCACAACACGGTTTGGAGGTAGGTGGTCCCCGTCTTGAACGCGCCGATGTGGAGCATCACCGGAGACGTTGAAGCCGATGCAGACACTGAGCCGAACCCTCCCTGGAGTGGCGGCTTAGTGTAGCCACGGCTAGTCGAGGCTGTGCGGCCTGTTTCGCGATGTTTACGCACAACCACTGCCTTTCCAGCCACAGACAGAATGTCGTGATGGACGTCCGTCTCGGCTCCACTGATGACCTCGATGCCATCGTCGACCTGGCCCAGATCGTGGATCCGCCCTCCAACGGCGTCGAAGTAGACCGTGACTACTACGCCAGCATCCGC
>CAWGPZ010000006.1:0-469134 GCA_963824605.1 uncultured Actinomycetota bacterium
GGCTCACGGTGATTATGCACCTGTCCGGCTGAGTGTTCAGGGGCGAACTTGCTTCGCAAAGGATCAGCCCCTACCATTTCATGCGGGGAGTACCTCGCGAAATGCACTTCGTCATTTCGGTGGCCCATGCCACCCGGAGCGCGGCCCGCGTCAGCGGGTGAGGGAGACCGTCGTCTCGAGGCAGTGGCCTCGACCGGTCACGAGGGGCTCACCCATGGACGTCTCACTGTTCGCCTGGGGACTCGTCCTCACGGCGATCCTGGTCATGCTGGCGATCGACTTGTTCCTTCATCGCGACGCGCACGTCATCGGTGTGAAGGAGGCGGCCGTCTGGAGTGGTATCTGGGTGACCGTCGGTATTGCGGCGGGAGTCACGATCTGGCTGAACTACGGTGCGGAGTTCGGTCAGCAGTACTTCGCCGGCTACCTGATCGAGAAGTCACTTGCGGTTGACAATGTCTTCGTCTGGGCGATCATCTTCACCTACTTCGCGGTGCCCCGCAGGTATCAGCACCGAGTGCTCTTCTACGGAGTCATCGGTGCGCTTGTCTTCCGTGCCATCTTCATCGCGGCCGGGGCGACGCTGATCGCGTCGTTCAGCTGGATTCTGTACGTCTTTGCTGTCTTCCTCTTGTACACCGGATACCGCATGCTGAGGACGCGGGACGAGCACGTGAATCCTGCCGAGTCGCGCACCTACCTGCTCTTCCGCCGGCTCGTGCCCATGGTGGATGAGTACCGCGGTCGCCGGTTCGTTGTGAAGCAAGCAGGCAAGTGGGTTGCCACTCCGTTGCTGGCAGTCCTCGTCATCGTCGAAGTGACGGATATAGTGTTCGCAGTCGACTCCATCCCCGCGATCTTTGCTGTGACCAGCGAGCCCTTTCTGGTCTTTACGGCGAATGCCTTTGCCATCCTGGGACTTCGAGCCATGTACTTCCTACTGGCCGATCTCATCCACCGATTCATCTACTTGAAGGCTGGCCTGGCCCTGGTGCTGATGTGGGTGGGAGCCAAGATGCTGCTCAAGATCGACGTCTTCTACATTCCGACGACGATCTCGCTGGCCGTGGTGGCGACCATCATCTCGGCGTCGATAGGTCTCAGCCTGAGAGCCACGCGGGGGCAGGGAAGACGCCCAGTTGAACAGGTAGCCGGCCCGTTCACTCTCCTCGATGAAGATGGCCGGCCGTTGATGGCCGAGCATGAGCAGCAGAGGAAGTCGTGACCGATATCGACCGCACCAGGCGGCTTGCACGACTTGTCGACTCCGAACGATTCGATGGCGTGATCGCCGTGGTCATTGTGGCGAACGCCATCGTTCTCGGACTCGAGACCTATCCCGGGATCATGGCGAAGTATGAGGCGCTCCTAGTGGGCCTCAACGTGTCCTTCTACCTGGTCTTCGTCATCGAGCTGGTCCTTCGGATCGCCTCCTACGGACGACGGCCGCAGGACTTCTTCACGAGTGGCTGGAACGTCTTCGACTTCGTGATCATCGGTGCGGCAGCCATCCCAATCGTTCGGGAGCAGACACAGCTACTGCGACTCCTGCGGTTGGCGCGAGTGGTGAGGCTCATTCGGTTCCTCCCGGACGCGCGCATGCTCATCCTGACCGTCGTGAAGGCGATTCCATCGGTATTCAGCATGGTGATCCTGACCTTTGTGCTCATGTTCATCTACGGCATGACCGGCTGGTCGCTCTTCGGAGAGGAGTTGCCAGAGACATGGGGAACGATCGGCCAGGCGATGCTGACGCTGTTCATCCTGGTGACGCTGGAGAATTTCCCCACCTACATGGCTGAGGCGCAGGCGGTGAGTCAGTTCGCGACTGCCTTCTTCATCTCCTACGTCGTGCTGGCTGCCTTTCTGGTATTCAACCTGCTCATCGGCATCGTGATCACGTCGATGGAGAAGGCGCGGAAACAGGAGGCAGAGGTACAACCGCGAACTCCCAACGATGAAACGCTGGAGCGAATTGCCGAGATCCAACGGTCACTGAGCGAGCTGCAGTCCGACCTCGGCCGCCAAGTCGGGCGCAGCTAGTCGTCCTCGCCCTCATCGTCCTCGCCAGTGTCAGAGCATCCGCTGAGGACCAGTCCAGCTGCGACCAGCGATGCAGCTATTGCCCGTTTCATGTCTGCTCCCAGAGGTCCACTAACCAGTGTGATGACCTACATTCGTCAGACGGGGACGGCCTGTTGGAAGCCCGCCGCGAATCCGTCGGTGACGTTCGTTCTTGAGAGCGGCCAACCAATAGCCTCTCGAGGCTACGAGAGTCCCAGCCACTGTGTCTGACGTTCTGAGCGTTGACGCCAGAGGGGTGATCAGCCGAAAAGATCTTCGAGAAAGCTTTTCCGCTTCTTGGGGGGCCGGCCGTACTGCTGCTGCGGTGGGTAGGCCTGGGGCTGGGGTGGGTAGGCCTGCTGGTAGCCGTGCTGCGCTGGAGAGACAGGGACCTGAGCCGGAGCTGGGGGCGCCTGGATGGGGGGACTGGACTGAGACGCCCAGCGCAGCTCGGCGTCGACCATGCCCTCGAGCTCGCCGCGGTCGAGAAAGATACCGCGACATTCGGTGCACTGGTCGACGTGGATACCGCTGCGCTCGTACTGACGCATGTCTCCGTGGCATTTGGGGCAGGTCAGCGGGCTCACGATAGGTGTCCTTTCAGCGGGGCGCTCAGCATGACATACGAAGGAATCTTCTGCAATACGACCGGTGCCGCCGGGTGGGCAGGTTCAGGTCGGGAGCGAGGTCAGCTGTCGTCCGGCCTCGTCGAAGTTGGTTGGGGCGAGCCACGCGTGGGACTGTTGCCTGATGGTCGGCCACTCGTCGTCGGTGATCGAGAACCAGGCGGTGTACCGGTTGCGGCCTATGGCGACCTTGGCCTTGCGGTGGATGCCCTCGTAGTTGAATCCAAGGCGACGAGCGGCAGCCATGGAGGGCGCGTTGAGGGCGTTGCACTTCCACTCGTAGCGGCGGTAGCCCCAGTCGTCGAAGACGCGGGCCATCAATAGGTACATCGCCTCCGTACCCATGCGAGTCCGCTACAACCGAGGTGAGCAGTTGATGTATTCCACCTCGATGGAGCCGTCATCGGTCGAGATGCCCAGGTTGCTGGCCACTCTGATCGCTCGACCCTGCAGTACGCACCGACCATCGGCTCACCGTAGGGAGGGCGTGCTGCCGTCCAGCCGCGGACCCTGCCGCCGAGCAGAAGTCCGAGCTCATTCGGTTCTGTTGTCACGCTGGCAACCTATCGACGCCGGGGTACGTTCTTTCGTACCGCAGGTCGCGAGTGTTCCTGCACTGGGAGGGGTGACCACTGACCATCACCACACGTCGCGAGCTCCTGCGCTCAGCAGGTCTGGTCGGCGTCGGCGCCGGGCTGTTTGCCTGCACAGAGCCGGCCAATCGGCCGCCTGCTGGTGAACCGGAGGCTGCGGATGGTGCTGCACCTTCCCCTTCTGATTCCTCGGCGGGGACGCATGACGTCTTGCCGGAGACCCGCCCCTGGCGACCCGCGCCCAGGGATGTTGCGCCGGAGGTCAAGCAGGCTGCCGTACTCCTGGTGGAGGTAGCTGGTTCTTGGCCTTCGGGCGAAGGAGGCGTCAAGCAGTCGAAGCGCAGGTTGCGACTCGCGGGGTACGACCCCAACCTGGTCGACGACCTCGGGCCACTGATCACCAGCGACGACGCGGCGGCGACTCACGTGGTGGTAGCGCAGTACGGAGGAATCCTGAGCGCGAGCGCGTCGGTTCTTGTCGTCGTTGATCAGTGGGTGCGGAATGAGAACGGTCATGT
This sequence comes from uncultured Actinomycetota bacterium, assembly GCA_963824605.1. Lineage (GTDB taxonomy): Bacteria > Actinomycetota > Actinomycetes > JAHEKZ01 > JAHEKZ01 > JAHEKZ01. The sequence goes on from CAWGPZ010000006.1 coordinate 3,802, forward strand.
GGGGCGCCGCGGCACCACTTTCGATGTTCGGTTGGTTGCTGACGAGCCGAAGTGGATCGTGACGACGGTCCGTCCTGCGCGTCCAGGGCGGCGTGTTTCCGAGATCACGGGAGCGGCACGGCGCCTGCTCGGGAACAACCGGGTGGTTCTGCCGCGAGCTGCAGTGCGTGATGTTCGCTCCGGAGCCATCGACGACTCAGTTCTCCGGGCTCTCTCGTCGCTCGCAGAGTTGCATCGCCTCGACGTAAGCATCTTGAAGTCAGGTCATCCGATGCGGGTGTTCGGCACCGATCGGACGAGCAACCACACCGACGGGCGTGCGGTCGACATCTGGGCTCTCGATGGGCAGCCGATCATCAAGGGAGGAATCAGCACCATGGTCGCTGACTTCATGAGTGCAGCGCGAGACGCCGGCGCCTACCAGGTGGGTGGTCCCGTCGATCTCGACGGATCGGGTGCGTCGTTCTTCGCGGACGACACCCATCAGGACCACATCCACCTGGGCTTCACCGGCTAGTCAGCTGCGTCAGGTCTTGACCGCCACTCGGACCGGTCTGCTGCTGAGCACCAGAGCCGCTCCGAGAGCCAGCAGGGCCAGTCCCACCGGAATGAGCGGAAGCGAGGTGGTGCCGGTCGTCGGAAGTGCGGCAGCGTCGACCTCGGTCGGGTTGGCGTTGCCACCGCCTCCGGTGTCCGGGGGATCGGCGGTCCCGCCGTCGCCCTCGTCAGGCGGGGGCTGGACCGTCTGCTGGTTGATCACAACTGTGTGCACGCACGGCGCATGGCCTCCATCGCCTTCGTCAGCGGCGAGCGCTGCTGCCGTCTCCTCGTGCCCATCGTCATGACCGCCGCCACCCTTGGGGCAGGTGTCGTCAGCGAGGAAGCTCCCGATGGTCTCGGTGTCGACGACCCAGCCTTTGGGCTCGCCGGTCACCTCTACCGTGTAGCTGGTACCCGGCTTGCCGGGGAGAACCAGACCGGGTTCATCCCCGTGCCCAGGGTTCACGTAGCGGCAGGTCAGTAGGTCTGAGCCAGGCGGATACGTGCACTCTGCGGTACCACGTTCGCCTGCGGCGTTCAGCACGAAGCCGTTGCGCCACCCCGCTGGAAGAGCGGTGTCAAGGGCCGTGGTGACCAGGCTTCCGCCGGTGTCGTACCACTGGACGTCGAAGAGCATCCGGCGTGGATTTCCGGTCTGTGGTTCGCCGCATCCGAGCCAGTACATCTTCATCGCAGCCATCTCGCCGTTGATCAGGATCTCGAGCCGCATGTGGTACCCGTTCCCCTTGCGGTCGAACTGCTGGACGGCTTCGTCGAGGGGGAAGCTGCCGGCCCACGCTCCGTCAACTGAGGTCTCGGTGACGTCAACGAGCTTGACGCGGCTCTCACCGGGAGCCGTTGGTGGCCAGGCCACGATGCGGACACCCACGGTGTCCGGTGGATCGATCGTGAGACCGCTGGCGGTGACATCGAAGGTGCAGCTGGCAATCTTGGGCAAGCTACCTTCAGGGTCGGTCGCCGTGATGCTGCGGCCGTCGACGGTGACAGTGACGCCAGCGGGGAGCGTGCCACCCTCGCCATGCCCACCGCCTTCATGCCCACCGCCTTCGTCTGCGTTCTCGGTGGCGGCTGGCTGGCTCCCGCCGGTGTTGGAGGGTGAGGGATCCTCAGGCGTGACCGTCGGGTCGGTGACGTCGTCAGCCGGTGCCGGCGAGGGGTCGTCATTGGTGGTGCTGGGATCGGTAGCCACCGGCTCGGCCGGCGTGGATGGCTCTACTGGCTCAGCCACGTCGGCCATCGGGTCGGGGTCGGTCGGGATTGTTGACCCTGGGGCCAGCGGACTGGTGGTGCTGGTATCAGGGGGCGCTTGCCCGTCGGCAAGAGCTGTGGAGCTCCAGGCAGGCGTGACGCCAACTGCCAGGGCGGCGACAGCCAGGAGGAGTAGATGTGGTCTGCGGTGTCTCATGGGGTGCCTCACTCTGGACTGGATGTCGGCGATGCGCCTCGCGCCAGCACTGAATGGAAAGTGTCGATGGCCGGGGGCCAGGGAGAGAGTCGAGAAGGGCTCTCTCCCTGACGTACCGGGCTGTTACCTGGTGATCTGGATGTCGACGTAGGCGGTGTACTTGTCAGCAATCTTGATCGGGAAGAGCGGTGCTTCGCCTTCCGTCTCGGAGCTGACGATCTTGCCTACGATCTTGGCGTTGCGGTCAACGGTCACGTCTTGGACGCCGTCGTTCCACGTGCCCATGTCCTTGATCTTGAAGGTGATCCGCCACCAACCGGCCTTCGCGAAGTCGCCGGTGTCACTGAGGAACCAGTTGTACCCGTAAGAGAGCGTTCCGGATCCGGTGACCTCGGTGGCAAACTTTCCGCTGCCATCTGTGGCAAAGCCTCGGTAGATCGCCTGACTGAAGATCTTGCCGATCGGCTTGTGGTTCTTGTCTAGCTTCTGGATGACAAGCTTGCCCATCGGTGTGAAGACCTTGGCGGTCGTGCCTGTGCCGGGCTCGCCGGTGGTGCCGAAGACCTCGTTCCTCTTCTCGCCGTAGAGCGATGTCATCGGGTAGGTGAGCTTGGGAGTGGTGAACTCTTTCTGCAGACCCATCTCCAGGTGGATGATCTTGACGTTCGTCGTCCACTGGTGTCCGGTGAGGTTGTCGCCGAAGTAGACGAGGGACGCGACCTTCCTCTTGGGGTTTCCGTCCTTGGCGTACGCCTTCCAGGTGCTCTGCCCCTTCTGCATGTAGTACTTCGTCCCGTCCAGCATGTACATGTCAGCCTCGTCCAGATACGGAGCTGGCGTCCCGTCCTCGAGGAACGGAAGTGCTTCTGCCTCTGTGCGTGGCCGGAGCCCGTCATCCTCTGTTGCGGTGGGGTACGTGGTGTACGTCTGGGTCTGCATCCCGGTGATTCCGTAGCCTTCGGCGAAGATGACCGGCATGGAGAGGTTGTTGCCGAGTGTTTCTTCCTCGGCTGCTAGTGCGGATGTACCCCCGACCGCGAGTGCTGCAACAGCAGCCATCGCGAAGAGGGATGTCTTGGTACGCATGAACTGTCATGTCAAACCTCCGACGCTCTCGCTTACGAGAGGCGGGGCGACTGGCGATCCCCGTCGACGACCGAGGTGCGGTCGTCACAGCAAGGCTATGTGCATCATCGGGCAGTGCGTCAGGGCCGAACGTCACTTCCGTACTGGTCATGTGATGCGCGAAAGAGGTCGCGCAACAGCGCGATCTCGCTCAAGTGGTGGATCACCTCACGGTTTGCGTGCAGGGCAAGATCGAGATGCGTGTGGTTGGCGAAAGGCCCCCAGCCAGGCCCCAGTTGTTCGAGAAGGGCCTCGTCGCTCCAGCCTGCGACCCCTTCGCGATAGACGCCGAACGCAGCCAGCATGAGCGGCTGTGCTTCTCGCCAGGTCCCCACCCAGTTCGTGCCCGCGAGCCCCGTGCCACCTGCTCCGAAGAGCCGCTCGGAGTAGCTGTCGAGAGCATCAACAGCGACATGCCAGGTGCGCCACGCAATCGTCGTGACCGGGGCGGGGTCCGGGTCTGGATCTGCCCAGTCGGCGTGCCACGAGCCGCTCTCGGCGCGAACGGCCCAACATCCGGCAACAGGCTGCCACGCGTACTCGTCCTCACGGATCCCCTGTAGCCGACCGTGCATGGGCTCCCACGCGTTGTCGAGCGCCTCGAGCAGGCTTCGGCAGAGAGTACGTGACGTCGTCATCGCATTAGTGAACACCATCACGCCACCGAAGGAACACGTTCAGCTGCGTCAGGCCTCGTTCATCACCGTGCGGTAGTACTCGTTGAACTGGTGAACGTAGTCGTCCTTCTCGGGATAGACGCCATGAGCGAAGCCGCGCGAGGTGATGCCGCGTTGGACGCGTTCTGAAACGGTGTAGTCCTGGCCGGCGACAAGCTCGCAGAAGTCGACGACTGGCTGGTGATCGAAGTCGGGTTCGGCGATGTCCTCTGGCATGAAGAGGTACTCGGTGAGCACCCGCGTCTGCGTGGGGCCCTCAGGTACCAGCCGTGTCGCGACGACGTTGCTGCCTGCAATATCGAGGAACATGTTGGGGAAGATCTGGCTGCCGTAGATGGAGTGGGCCATCTCTTCGTTCATGCCGGGGAGGACGGCCTTACGCGCGCGGGGATCGTCGGAGTAGCTGGTGCCGCCGGTCAGCAACGCCACGCCACCGTCGGCGCGGCTGCGATCGCCGGTCATGCCCTTCTTGTAAGTGGGGACGACCTCGACGAGCTCGGGGTGCACGATCGGACAGTGCAGACACTCGTTGTAGTTCTCGATCAGGATCTTCCAGTTCGCCGCCACCACCGACTCGGTGCGGTGCACGGTGACAAGTCGCTCCATCTCGTGCTTCTCAAAGCGCAGCGGTGAGTCGTAGTGGGCGTCCAATGCCTCGCGCAGCGGGGTAGGTGTCGTCCGGCTGAGATTCACGAAGAGAAATCCCTGCCAGGCGTCGACGTGCACGGTCTTGAGGCCAAGCTCTGAACGGTCGACCTCGTCTTTGCCGACGCGCGGTGTGGCGACCAGTGCACCGTCGAGGTCGTAGCACCATGCGTGGTACGGGCACTGGAAGACGGCTTTGGTCTCGCCGCGGGTGTCGTCGCACAGCACGGCTCCACGATGGCTGCACACGTTGTAGAAGGCCTTCAGCTCGCCGTTGTCGTTGCGCGTGATGAGCACACCTTGGCCAGCAACGTCGATGGTGAGGAACTGGCCGGGCTCGGCCACCTGCTCGGCGCGCCCCGCGAAGACCCACTGCTCGTACCAGAGCTGCTCCTGCTCGACTGCGTAGTGCTCGAGGGAGTAGTAGTGCGTAGCGGGCAGGGTGTGGCGGACGGCGGTCATCATTCCTCCGGTCAAGTGACTGGTCAATCAGTCAGTGAAGGCAGGATACCTCGTGGTCAGGGGGTTGCGGAAGATCAGCAGGGCGGCGAAGGCTTGCTCCCATAGGGTCGGGTGGTCGTCGACGTATCGGAGCAGCAGACGTGGAGATAGTGGTCATCGGTGGTGGTATCGGCGGGCTGACCGCTGCCCTGAGCCTGCAGGCCGCCGGTTTCGACCAGGTTCGCATCCTGGAGTCCGCCGATAGGATCGAACCGCTCGGCGTGGGTATCAACGTCCTGCCACATGCCGTCCGTGAGCTGACCGAGCTCGGGTTGGCAGACGAACTCGCCGCGATCGGCATCCGTACGGCTGAGCTGGCCTACTTCGACCGCCACGGATCCCAGATCTGGGCCGAGCCACGGGGACGCGCCGCGGGGTACCTGTGGCCGCAGTACTCCGTGCACCGGGGACGCCTGCAGATGATGCTGCTTGACGCCGTCCACCAGAGGCTCGGTGCTGACGCCGTCACCTGCGGAGCGCGCGTGCGATCGGTGAGCAGTGCCGCCGAAGAGGCCACCGTCACCTGGGGTGCAACCGGGGCCGAGCAGCAGCTACGGGCAGACGTCGTCATTGCGGCAGACGGTATCCACTCGACCGTCCGCGCCCAATGGCATCCCGCTGAGGGAGCTCCGCTGTGGAACGGCGCCGTGCTGTGGCGGGGCACGTCGCTGGCGCCACCGTTCCTCACTGGGCGCAGCATGATCATGGCCGGCCATCGTGACGTGAAGTTCGTCGCCTACCCGATCGGTGCCGTCAGTGACGATCAGCAGCTGATCAACTGGATCGCCGAGCGCCGCGCGCCCGACGAGAACTTCGCTCGCGAAGACTGGAACCGGAAGGTCGACACGTCGGTCTTCGCTCATCACTTCGAGGCATGGGAGTTTCCATGGCTCGATGTGCCTCGCCTGATTGACACCGCATCGGCTGCCTACGAGTACCCCATGGTCGACCGGCTTCCCTTGGAAGACTGGACGTCTGGGCGCGTCACGTTGCTTGGAGATGCTGCGCACCCCACGTATCCCATCGGGTCGAACGGGTCGTCGCAGGCGATTCTCGATGCGAGGGTTCTTGCTCACTGCCTGGCGACGTTGCCCGTCGATGATGCGCTGGCTCGCTACGTCGAGCTGCGGCTGCCGTCTACCCGCGCACTGCAACGGGCCAACCGCTCGATGGGGCCCGAGATCGTCATGCAGATGGCGTACGAACGGGCTCCTGATGGTTTCGCCTCGGTCGACGAGGTGTTTGCCACCGGCGAGCTCGAAGCTGTCGCGGCTGAGTACAAGCGAGTGGCTGGCTTTCACCCGGACGAGCTCAACGAGCGTGCATCGTGGAGCCTACGGTGAGCCAGATCAAGGCCCCGGTTCTGCGGTGGGTCGGCCATGCCCGGGTAGAGGTGTCGGCACCGGTGAGCTTGGGCCTCGGCCCGCAGGGCGAGCGACGCGTCGTGCCAGTGACTGGCGGTCGCGTCACCGGCGCCTGGGATGGCGTGGTTCTTGCAGGTGGAGCTGACTGGCAAGAGATTCACGCTGACGGCTCGGTCACCTTGGCAGCGCGGTATCCGGTGGCACTCAGCGATGGACGTGCCGTGTGCTTCGTTGCGCGTGGTTCGCGTCCTGCTGCAAGCAGTGATGGACGCTTTCGCACCTCTTTGTTCTTCGAGGGCGGCACCGGGGACGCCACGTCATCAACTGTCTACGTCGCGGACGGCCGCAAGGTCGCCGGTGCCGTGGAGTTCGACATCTTCGAGGTGGCATGAGCGCCATCGCTGCCGAGCCGCCCACGATGTCGAAGGTGTTCACCCTCGACGTGTTGCTGCGCCCTCCGATCGTGTTGTCCGACTCAGCGGTCGGGCGCCGGACGTTCATTCCGATCGTGGGTGGGTCGATCTCTGGCAGCCGTCTCGAGGCGACGATCCTCGAGGGAGGAGGAGACTGGGCGCTGGAACGAGCCGACGGAGCCATGGACATTCATGCGCACTATCTGGTTCGTGCCAGCGATGGCGAGATGATCGAGGTCGACAACGTGGGGCGCTGGCGTGAGCGACCAGGAAGCACTCCCTATTTCGTCACGTCTCCGGTGTTTGTCGTTGGTGACGGTCCGCATGACTGGCTGCGACGCACAGTCTTCGTGGGCATGGGTCATGAGGTGGACGAGAGCCGGATCGTGATCGATGTGTACGCCGCAGAGTTCGGTGTCTGATGAGCGGCACACTGGCCCATCGACTGGCGACGGTGGACCCGCAGGCCACGGCTGTTCGCGACCCGTCGGGAACCGTCCTCACCTACGACGAGCTCGAGAGGCATTCGATGCTGTTGGCCCTCGGTCTTGTGAGGGCTGGAGTCAGCGCCGGAGATCGCGTTGCCTATCAAGTGCAGAAGTCACCGAGCACCGTCGTCCTGCATCTGGCGCTCCTGCGCTGCGGCGCCATCCAGGTGCCTCTGAACCCGGACTACTCCGACCGGGAGGTACGGGTGCTGCTAGATGATGCCGAGCCCGTGATGCTGATCCGTGCGACCGACCGCGACGTGTTGTCCGGCCCCTGGCACACGTTGACTCTGGACGCAGACGGCGGAGGATCCTTAGGTGAGCTTCCCATCCAGGGTGACGGCGAAGCTGCTTTGCCGCAGATCGCGCCTGGCGACGGGGCGGCGCTGCTCTACACGTCCGGCACTACCGGGCGTCCGAAAGGGGCGTTACTGACCCACGCCAACCTCGCGGCCAATGCCGAGACGCTGGTGAGGGCGTGGGGCTTCTCGTCCTCCGACGTGCTCTTGCACGTGCTCCCGCTCTTTCATACCCATGGCCTCTTTGTGGCAGCTCACTGCGCGCTGACGAGCGGGGCGTCGATGGTGTTGCTCCCCCGCTTCGATGTGGGCGAGGTACTGGATGAGCTGCCGTCCTGCTCGGTGATGATGGGCGTGCCCACGCACTACACACGACTTCTGGCCGACGAGCGGTTTGGTGCCGCGCAGTGCAAGGGCGTGCGCCTCTTCGTGTCGGGGTCGGCGCCCATGACGCCTGCGGTCCATGCCGAGTTCACGGAGAGAACTGGTGCACAGATCCTGGAGCGCTACGGGATGACCGAGACATCGATGTTGGCGTCGAACCCGCTCGATGGCGAACGTCGTCCAGGAACAGTTGGTCCACCTCTTCCAGGTGTGTCGATACGACTCGTGAGCGACGGCGATGAGCGCGTGGCCGACGGCGAGGTCGGCAACGTGCAGGTGTCTGGCGAGAACGTGTTCGGCGGCTACTGGCGGCGTCCGGACCTCTTGGCTGAGACGTTCACCGCAGATGGGTGGTTTCGCACTGGCGACCTGGGCCGGTTCGACGCCGACGCGTACCTCGAGCTGGTGGGCCGGTCCAAAGACCTGGTGATCACTGGGGGGCTGAACGTCTATCCGAAGGACGTTGAGCAGGTCCTTGACGCACTGCCAGGGGTTCGCGAGTCGGCAGTGATCGGTCTTCCTGACGCAGACCTGGGTGAGATCGTTGTGGGAGTCGTCGTCGCTGAGGCAGGTGTTCAGCTGAACCCTGATGAGCTTCGCACCGTCGCTCGCCAGCAGCTGGCCGGCTACCGGACGCCGAAGCGCCTGGTGGTGGTGGAGAGCCTTCCTCGCAACGTCATGGGCAAGGTGCAGAAGGGCCTCCTGCGCGACCAGCTGATCGAGTCGACCACTTGACCGAGATCATTGACCGCTCCGCGCTCGAGCTCAGTGCAGCGATCGAGCGACGTGAGGTGACGTGCCGCGAAGTAGCAGCCGCGATGCTGAACCGCATCGACACCCTTGATCCGACCTTCCATGCATTCAGCAGCCGGCGTCCGGCCGAGGTCGTGATCGCGACTGCGGCTGAGCGTGACGCCGAGCTCGAACAAGGCATACGACGCGGGTGGATGCACGGCCTGCCACACGCGGTCAAGGATCTTTCGAACGTGCGGGGACTACCGACGACGCTAGGGTTTCGGCGCGCCGAAGACACGCCTGTTGCCACAGCGGATGACCTGTTCGTCTCGCACATCCGATCGGCTGGAGCGGTGTTCATCGGCAAGACCAATACCCCAGAGTTCGGTCTTGGGTCGCACACGTACAACGCAATCGGCCCCACGACCGGCAATGTCGTTGACCCGGCGTTGAGCGCTGGAGGCAGTAGCGGGGGAGCGGCTGTCGCCGTCGCGACCGGGATGGTCCCGGTCGCGGACGGAAGTGACTTCATGGGCTCCCTGCGAAATCCGCCAGGGTGGAACGGCGTGCTGGGTCTGCGGCCCACTGCGGGCCTCGTGCCCGAAACCACCGATGATGCTGGGGCTCCGGGCAGCGGGGTCGACGGTCCCATCGGTCGCACGGTTGCCGACGTCCATGCACTTCTGGAAACGATGGCTGGGCCCGGCAGAGTCGGTCCCTTGTCGTTGCCCCCGGTGACTGCGAACGTGCGCATTGCGTGGCTTGGTGAGCTGGGTGGATACCTGCCATTCGAAGACGGTGTCATCGACGTGTGTCGCGAAGCGGTGGGTCGATGGTGCGAGGACGCTGTGAGCGTGACTCTCCCCGGTGTCGGTGCCTTCACGAGCCCCGACCAGCTGTGGCCCGCCTGGCAGTCGCTCCGGCATCACGAAGTCGGTGGGTGGCTCGCCGCGGAGTTCGACGAGGCCGAGATCGCCACCATGAAGCCCGAGGCTCAGTGGGAGCTAGCGGGTTTCCGAGCTCTCTCGGAACGGCAGCTCGCACACGCACGGCTGGTTCGAGACGGCATCCGCCGCTCTCTGCTCTCGGCGCTCGAACACTTCGACCTGCTGGCACTGCCCACCGCTCAGTGCTGGCCGTTTCCGTCGTCTCTGCATTGGCCCGAGTCCATTGGTGGCGTCGCGATGGACACCTACCACCGGTGGATGGAGGTGACGACACTGGCAACGTTGGCTGGCTTGCCGGCGATGTCCGTGCCGGCCGGAACGAACGCGTCCGGTCTGCACATGGGCCTGCAGCTGATTGGACGCCCCGGCGCTGACACCGAGCTGCTCGGTTGGGCGGCGCACGCGGAGCGGGAAGGGTTGTTCGTCGTCACGGCGCCTAGCCAGGCGACTGGCACCTAGACCCCTAGACGCCTTAGGGGCCTCGTGGGGGAGATCTCGGGGCTTCTCCCCGATCCCCGATGAGCCATGATCACCTGATCGTTGACTCATGATTCTTCGACGCACGTCTTGGCTCGTGATGACTGGGCTTTCGCTCCTCGTGGTCGTGGTGGCGTCGCGCTACCTCGCGTTCGACTCGAGTACCTACTTCGAGCAGCAGCGCGCCCTGTACGTGCAACGCGAGGCCATTCTTGGGCTGCACATCGGGGGCGGGATGCTGGCCTTGCTTCTCGGCCCGTGGCAGTTCGTGCAGGGGCTTCGGTCGCGATGGCCCCGTGTTCATCGAGTCACGGGGCGTGGGTACGTCGCCGGCGTCGGGGCCGGCGCCCTCGGTGGATTGCTCCTCGCGCCGACGGCCTACGGCGGAGTCGCTTCGACACTTGGGTTCGCCGTCCTCGGTCTGCTTTGGGCAGGCACCACCGTCCAAGCGATGGTGGCCGTGCGCAACGGCGACTACGACGAGCATCGTCGTTGGATGGTGCTGAGCTATTCGCTGTCGTTCGCGGCCGTGACTTTGCGGCTCATGCTCGGCTCGTTCGCTGGTCTGGACGCCGCCGGACTCGCGCCGATCCCGTTCGCAGTCGCCTACGCGGCGATTGCCTGGCTCTGCTGGATACCCAACCTCGCCCTGGCCGCCTGGTGGACTCGTGATCGGAGCAGCTCAGTCACTTCTGCCCCCTGAGCGGTCTTCCTACGCCGCTGAAATGCTCCCATCACCGGCGGAGGGTGGCCACCATGAGCGCCTTGATCGTGTGCAGGCGGTTCTCGGCCTGGTCGAAGGCGATGTTGGCAGGCGACGCGAAGACCTCGTCGGTCACCTCGAGGCCGCCGGTGACCCCGGTGAGCTCGGCGACTTCGCGGCCGACCGTCGTGCGCTCGTCGTGGAAGGCCGGCAGGCAGTGCATGAACTTTGCGTCGGCGTTCCCGGTCTGGCGAGGGCGGTCGCGTTCACCTGGTACGGCATGAGTTCCTGGACGCGGGACCGCCAGACCTCCTTGGGCTCGCCCATCGAGACCCACACGTCGGTGTGGACGAACTCGACGCCCTGAAGTCCTTCATCGAGGTCCTCGGTGAGGGTGATCGTTGCTCCCGACTGCTCGGCGCGTCGCGCGCGATGTTCTGCACCTCGTCGTCGGGCCACGAGCGCTTTGGGAGCACAGATCCGCACGTCGGAGCCCATGATCGCGCCCATCACGAGCAGCGAGCGGCCCATGTTGAAGCGACCGTCTCCGAGGAAGCAGTAGCTCGGACGGGTTGTGCTGGTCGACGGCGTGCTCCTCCATCGTGAGGAAGTCGGCGAGCATCTGCGTGGGGTGCCACTCGTCGGTGAGGCCGTTGTAGACGGGGACGTCGGAGAACTCGGCCAGCTCTTCGACGGTGGCCTGAGCCTTGCCGCGGAACTCGATGGCGTCGAACATGCGCGAGAGCACGCGCGCGGTGTCGGCGGCCGACTCCTTGTGGCCGATCTGCGACGACGACGGGTCGAGGTAGGTGACATGGGCGCCCTGGTCGTAGGCGGCGACCTCGAAGGCGCACCGGGTGCGGGTCGACGACTTCTCGAAGATCAGCGCAATCGACCGACCGGCGAGGGAGCGCCGTTCGGTCCGGCCCGCTTGGCTGCCTTCAGCTCGGCGGCGAGGTCGATCAGGTGCTGCAGCTCGTCGCGGGTGAAGTCGATCTCCTTGAGGAAGTCACGCTGCTTCAGGACGTCGCTCATCGATGGCACCACCTCTCGTCGCATCGGATCCTAACGCAGGCGTGGTGTCGAGCGGCACTCATGATCCGGTCGTGACCCACGCTGCCGACGTGACGAAGCCGCGCGGCATCGCCCGTCGCGCTGGCGATCTTCGGACTCACGGTGGTCCAGCTGGCGTCGCCACCTTCGTGCCCGGGCTCGAGCAGTTCGAGGGCAAGGCCTTCGGCGCCCGACTGGTCGGCTACCCGGCGATGATGCTCATCGTCCCGGCCATCTACGGCTGGTGGGCGCGGCGCCAGCGACCCGGTGCCGAGCTACGCCGTGGGCCGCCTACGCGTTCCTCTGGGCGCCCTTCCTGATCGACGTCACGGGAAACACGCTCGACCTCTACGACACGGTGTCGTGGTGGGACGACGCCAACCACTTCGTCAACTGGTTCCTGCTCGCGGCCGGCGCCGGTCTGATCCTGTCGCGGCACCTCGAGACCTTCCACCCTGGGCACTGGGGTGGCTCACCGTGGGCATCGGCGCGATCCTCGGCGATCGGCTGGGAGCTGGGCGAGTGGTACACCTTCATCCGGCACGGCACCGAGCTCGATACCGCCTACGAGGACACTCTCGTCGACGAGGTGCTCGGGACCTTGGGCGCCGGCGTTGCCGGGCTCTGGATGACGCTGCGTCGACGCGCGAGATCTCAGGCGCGGGGCTTGCCTTCGTCGGGTCGAAGATCGACAGGTCGGCCACGGTCGCGGTTGACCCGGCGACGCTGACGACGGTGTCGTTGTCGGCGGCACGTCGACTCGATCATCGCGAGCGCGATGACGCCGAAGCGCGGGCTGTTCGTCGGGCTGGTCAGCGTGCCGACCACCGCGCCGTCCTTGCTGACGTCCGAGCCCGCCTCCGGCAGCTCTCCCGCCTCGAGTCTCAGGGTCTTCAGGCGACGTGGCGGTGCGTCGGCGACCTGCTGCAGTGCAGCCCTCCCGACGTAGTCGATCTCGGGGGCGAAGCTGACCATCCGGTCCATGCCGAGGTCGAACGGCGTCCGCTGGCCGGGCTCGTACTCGTACTCGAAGACGATGAGCCCGGCCTCGATGCGCGCGATGTCGATCGCGTTGAACCCGACCGGGCGGACGCCGGCTTCGGCCAGTGCGAGCCACAGCCGCTCGGCGTCGGCGCGCGCAGGGATCAGCTCGTAGCCGAGCTCTCCGGAGAACCCGGTACGTGACAGGAAGACGTCGAATGCCGGCCACCGTGACCGGCTCGGCGAAACGGAAGTAGGGAAGGCTGGTGAAGTCGAAGTCGCTGAGCGACTGCAGGATCTCGCGCGATCGTGGGCCTTGCACCGACACCAGCGGCATCTCGTGGAGCAGGTTGACGATGGTCACGTCGGCGTCAGGTGAGTGCTCTCTGACGTACTCGTCGAAGGTGTCGGTGTTGGTGAAGGCGTAGTACGAGCCGTCTGCTCGGCGGTAGATGGTCCCCTCGTCCAGCAAGACGCCATCGGCGTCGACGAAGGCGCCGTAGCGCACCTGCCCGACCTGTTGGGTCGCGAGGTTGTTCGTGAATCCGCGCTGCAGGGCCGACATGGCGTCGGGTCCTGTCACGTGCCACTTGTTCAGCGCGTAGACGTCCCACATGCCGGCGCCGGACCTCAGCGCCTCGTACTCAGCCGGCGATGTCGCCGAAGTCGAGGGTCCACATCCACCCGCCGAAGTCGTCGAAGGTGCCGCCCTGCCGGTCTTGGACGTCGTACAGGACGGAGCGAATCGGTGCGTCAGCCATGGCACCACCCTGGCGAAAACTAACTGACTCGTCAATCAGTGAGACGAAGGAGACGTCTGGCGTTCTCGCGATAGACGCCTGGCAGCAGACGCGAGTCGATGGCGGCGCCGTCGATCGTCCAGATTGCCCTGGGGAGGTGTCGGCCTCTCCGGAGTAGGCGAAGCCGCGGTCATCGGACTCAAGGAATCGTCGATGCCTGAGGTAGTCGTCTGGCGGTCGGCGGGAAGCAGTCGGTTCCGAAGAGCACACGATCGGGGTAGGTCTCGACAAGGGCGGCGAAAGTCACTCGGCCGTCGCCCCAGCTCGCCGAGGCGTCCGGCCGTGTCGACGTTCCAGTGCGGATGCTCGCCAGCATGCGCCCGACGCCCCTGAGGTCCTCCGCCCAACAGCCCACGTGCGCCCCGATGAACGTGGTTCCGGGGCAGAGCGCCACCAGTCGACCGAGCTGATCGATCAGCTCGCGAAAGGTCGGCAAGCCCGGTCGGCCGAACCACCACTCGGGGTGCACCTGCAACTCGTCCCATCGCTCGTTCGAGGGAGTGAGCGGCTCGAAGAAGGCGACCGGGTCGGCGGTGTGGATCAGCACGGGAAGGCCCAAGTCGCCAGAGGCGCGCAGGACCGCTGCCACGCGCGGGTCGTCCGGCATCACGAGTTCACCTGAAGCGTCGCGGACGTCGAGACCGAGGTCCTTCCACACCTTGACGCCCTTTGCCCCCGCACCCGCAGAGGCCTCCAGCTGGTCGACCATCTGGTCGACAGCTGTGAGTGGCTCGATGTCCAGGGCCAGCATCGACCAGTCGACCTGGCAGAAGGTCAGGATGCGACCGGGGTATGCGACGTCGTATCGGGCGATGTTCGCCGCCAGCTCGTCACCCCAAAGACCGTCAAGGTTCACGATGGTCTCGACGCCCACCTCGTCGAGCATCTCGACGAAGGAACCCGCATCGTCGACCAACCAGTCACCGTCGGCGGAGAGCCAGCGGCCGAGGTGGTTGTGCACGTCGATCACGGGTCTATTCCTACCGTGTCGTGAGTGATCGAGGAGCCTCAGCTTCCTGGGCGCGCGCAACGCCAGACGCCGAGGCGTGCCGATTGGGCCAATGCCTCAGCGCGCCGGAACTCGCCTTGCCAGAGGTAGGGATCGTCGTAGGTGTACTCGAGGGCGTATCCGCGGCGTACTGCGTCCAGATTGAACTGGCGCGCCGAGCCCTTGGTGGTCCAGAGGTAGGCAAGGGTTCGCCCGTAGTAGTCGAGCCTGCCCTGAGAGCGATCGAACTCAAGAGCGGCGGGCTCACCGAGCAGGCGCCGTTGCGCGAAGAGTGTGGCTTCCGGGCCGAAGCACTCGATCGGTTCGGTGGGATGCACGGTCTCGGGGGTGTCGATTCCGATGAGTCGAAGAGTCAGGGTGCGACCGCCGCGACTGACATCGACGGTGTCGCCATCGACGATGCGTGAGACACGCCATCCTGTGCTCACTGGCCCTTTGGCGAGCCGTCGCACACTCGCGGTGGCGTCCGGCTGCTGTGGGTTTGGCCCCTTCGTCTCGGTCTTCCTGACGCGCTCGGCTGGGCCGTCCTGCGAGAGGTCAGGAGCGGCGCATGACGCAAGAACCAGGGCGGCAAGGAGCCCAGCGACCAGCCGTCTCATCGTCACCCCGTCGTGTGCTGCATCGATTCGCCGATGTTGACCCCCGATAGGTTTCTAGCACCCAGGGTGACAGGCAAGGCGACGGAGGTGTTCAGATGGCGAACTCGGAAGCCCCTTTTCCGCAGCTGAGCGGTGCGGTCTTTCTCACCGACAGTGGGATTGAAACGGATCTGATCTACAACCACGGGATCGATCTGCCTGACTTCGCCCCTTTCCCGCTGCTGGAGACGGTTGAGGGGAGGGCAACCTTGGAGCAGTACTTTCGCGAGCATCTTGACGTGGCCTCCGAGCGTGGAATGGGTGTCGTGTTCGAGACCCCGACCTGGCGTGCGAGCCCCGACTGGGGAACTCGACTTGGCTATGACCTGTCGAAGCTCGCCGCCCTGAACAGCGAGGCAGTCGCGCTTCTGCGCGAGTTGCGAGACGAGGCAGGCACCGACAGGCCCTTCATCATCAGTGGCACCGTCGGACCGCGTCACGACGGCTACGACCCGGACGCAGTGATGTCTATCGACGAGGCTGCCGACTACCACTCGTGGCAGGTCGGGGTGCTGGCGACGAGCGGAGTCGACGTCGTCTCTGCATTCACTATCGACTACGTCGAGGAAGGCGTCGGGATAGCGCGCGCGGCGGCCGGCGCACACGTGCCGTGTGTGATCTCGTTCACCACCGACGATCAGGGAGCCTTGCCCGATGGGACGTCGGTGGCGCGGGCGATCGAACGCATCGACTTGGAAGCGGTCACACCCCCGGCGTATTACATGCTCAACTGCACACATCCGCAGCACGTCACAGGCATGTTGACGGGGGCAGGCGCGTGGCGCGAACGCATCCGAGGCATCCGTGCGAACGCATCACCGTTGGGACTTGTCGAGCCACCTGAGGGTCAACCGCTCGACCCAGGCGACGTTGCCGAGTTTGCATCGGCCATGCAGCAAGTGAACGAGCTGGCGCCCTCGATCACGATCCTTGGTGGATGCTGTGGCACCGATGTTCGCCACGTCCGGGCGGTCGCGGACGCGATGAGCGACTCTGCCTAGCCAGCAAGTCTGTTGCTGTCGCAGGTGGACTGTTCGGCGTGAGCGAGAGTGCGCTGGACAAGGGCACTGACGGCGTCCATCTCCAACAGGAAGCCGTCGTGCCCGTAGGGGGATGCAATGACGTGAAGCTGGTCTACGCCGGGAATGAGGTTGGCCAGCTCCCGCTGAAGCCGCAGGGGGTAGAGGCGGTCACTGTCGACACCGCCGACGATCACAGGAACGGTGACGGAGGCCAGCGCGGTAGGGACGCCGCCCCGCCCCCGGCCGACGTCGTGGGTGTTCATGGCATCGGTGAGTGCGACGTACGTTCCGGCGTCGAAGCGATGGACAAGCTTGTCGGCGTGATGGTCGAGATAGCTCTGCACGGCGAAGCGGCCGTCGTCGAACGGATCTTCGTCATCTTGCGCGGCGCCACCGAAACGAACGTCGAGCTCAGTACTCGGTGCGGTAGGTGAGGTGGGCGAAGCGGCGAGCCACTCCCATGCCGATGTGCGGACCATCTCCGGGTGCGGCGTCGTGGTAGTCGCCGCCGCGCCACTTGGGATCGGCGGTGATGGCGTTGATCTGAGCGGACTGCGTGCCGATCTGGTCGGCGGTGGCGGCTGCCCCTACGGCGACGACGAGGGCTGCACGCACCTTCTCGGGGTGGCTGATCGCCCACTCGAGCGATCGCATGCCCCCCATCGAGCCGCCGATGACGGCCGCCCAGGCGTCGAGGCCGAGGGCTTCGGTAAGGCGTCGCTCGACGGCAACTTGATCGCGGACGGTGATGCGCGGAAACCGTGATCCCCAGGGGCGACCGTCCGGGGCAGTCCGACGCCGGGCCGGTCGTGCCTTGGCACCCGCCGAGCACGTTGGGCGCCACGACGAACCAGTCGGCAGGATCAAGCGGTGCGCCGGGCGCCAGCAGCGGTGTCCCACCAGCCAGGCGTCGGGTGCCCGGGACCGGCGGGCCCGGACAGATGCGAGTCGCCGGTCAGCGCATGCAACACCAGCACGGCATTTGTCCGGTCGGCGTTCAGCGAGCCGTAGGTCTCGTAGGCGACGCGGACGTCGGGTAGCTCGCCGCCGAGCTCGAGGGTGACGCTGCCGACGTCGACGAACTGCCGTTGTCCAGGGGCGATCCCCCTCCCGCCAGGCTGCGCTGGCAGGAGGGAGCGTCCCGATGTTCCGGAGACATGGGCGTCAGGCTTCTTTGGCTGCGCGGAACCCTGCCTCGAGGTCGGCGATCAGGTCGGGCAGACCCTCGAGTCCGACGGCGAGGCGAACAAGCCCCGGTGTCACGCCGGACGCCGCCTGCTCGTCCGGCGTGAGCTGCGAGTGCGTCGTGGAGGCAGGGTGGATCACCAACGAGCGCACGTCGCCGATGTTGGCAACGTGGCTGAACAGCTCGAGTGAGTCGACGAAGCGCTTGCCGGCGCTCGAGCCCACCGGCGATCTCGAACGACAGCACTGCGCCGGTTCCGTTCGGGGCGTACTTCTGGCCACGTGAGTACCACGGTGAACTCGGCAACCCCGCGTAGTTGACGGCCTCGACCTGTTCGTTGCTCTCGAGCCACTCAGCGATTGCCGTCGCGTTCTGCACGTGGCGTTCGATGCGGAGGCTGAGCGTCTCGAGTCCCTGGGCGATCAGGAAGGCATTGAACGGAGCCACGGCAGGTCCGAGGTCGCGCAGCAGCTGGATGCGCGCCTTGATGATGTAGGCGATGTTGCCGAGTGCTTCGGTGTACACGAGCCCGTGGTAGCTGGGATCGGGTTCGTTGAACCCTGGGAAGCGTTCGGCGTTGGCAGCCCAGTCGAACGTGCCGCCGTCGACGATGACGCCGGCCACCGCCGTGCCGTGACCCCCGAGGTACTTGGTGGCGGAGTACACGACGATGTCGGCGCCATGCTTGAGCGGCTGGATGAGGTACGGCGTCGCCACGGTGTTGTCGACGATCAGCGGCACGCCGATCTCGTGGGCGACCCCCGCGATCGCTTCGATGTCGAGGATGTCGGTCTTCGGGTTGGCGATCGACTCACCGAAGTACGCCTTGGTGTTCGGCCGGGTCGCTGCACGCCATGCATCGAGGTCGTCGGGGTTGTCGACGAAGCTCACCTCGATGCCGAGCTTGGGCAGCGTGTAGTGGAAGAGGTTGTACGTGCCGCCGTAGAGCGAAGCCGACGACACGATGTGGTCACCAGCCTCGGCGAGGTTGAGGATGGCGAGCGCCTCTGCGGCTTGACCACTGGAGACCAGGAGCGCTCCGACCCCACCATCGAGGGCCGCGATGCGCTGCTCGACGGCGTCCTGGGTGGGGTTCATGATCCGCGTGTAGATGTTGCCCGGCTCGGCAAGGCCGAAGAGGGCTGCGGCGTGGTCGGAGTCGCGGAAGACGTAGGACGTCGTCTGGTAGATCGGCAGCGCGCGGGCGCCGGTCTCGGAGTCAGGTGTCTGGCCAGCGTGGATCTGCTTGGTCTCGAACGACCAGGCGGTGGGGTCGGTGCTCATGGGGGCTCCTCAAAGGTTCTGGGGTGAATGTGGGGGGTGGAGGTGAAGACATGTCGTGTTCGGCACGAACCCGGGTTGGCCGACGAGCGAGGCTCGCGGCGCAGACGGCGAGGGTGGATCCCGGGTCCGTCAGACCATGCAGGGACACATGCAGCGACAACACATTCGCGAGCTCATCGGCGTCACGAGGGTCGCGGCATCATTCATGCGGCGAGAGTAGAGGGAGCTCAACGCGTTTGTCCATCTGGTGGTCACTTGTCTCGCGATACGAGACGTGGGGCGACAGGCAGCACAGGCGGCACAATGTGCCGTGTGAAGATCACGATGATGCTCGCCGACGCCGCCCAGCAGGTGGGCGGCAAGCTCTACATCCTCGGTGGAGGATGGTCGACCACTGGATCGCCCACTCCGCCCATGGCGGTCGCGATCAAGATCGAAGTGCCATGGGATCGCACGAATGTTGGCCATGACTGGCGTCTCGCTCTGGTGGACGCCGACGGTCGGGCGGTCCAGACGTCGGATGAGCGCGCCGTCGAGGTGACCGGTGAGCTCGAGGTCGGGCGCCCGGCCGGACTCCCGGACGGCACTCCTCTCGATGCCCCGCTGGTCGTCAGCTTCGGGCCCATGCCCCTCGAGAGCGGTCGCTATGTATGGCGGCTTGAGATCGGAGAGTTCGTCGAGTCGTGCGCGTTCCTCGTACGTAGTTGACCCGTTGCCGGCGCGTCGTCGGTGTTTCGGTCGTCCCGTGTCGTTGCCGTGGTTTGACGCCGCGTCCGCGCAGAATGTACGCAGACGCACGAAGGCCCCTCCAACTAGGCATTGGAGGGGCCTTCTGCTGTCGACCCGAGGGCCGACGACCTGGCCGAGGCCAGGCCCGACAGCGCAATTCGCGACCCCGAGCAGTTCGCCTGGGTTGCCCCTGCGATCTGGCTCGGCCAGCGGTTGCCCGCTGGCATGATCCGGTGGGTTGCCCCTCCGGATCGACCCGTCAGTTGCCCTTCAGGGTCGGGTGCGCCTCGCGGCGTCGTAGGAGAGTTCTACGCCCCGAACACCAGGCCACGCAAGCGTTTTCTTGAACTTTCTCGACCCGATCCGGCATCCACAGAGTCGTCCACAGTGGCGCACGCTTGTATCCCCAAGACGTCCCCAGGCTCATCCACAATGGCTGTGGACGACTGGCAGCGAGAAATGGCGTTGACGCGGTGTCTTACGGCACGTAGCGCTTGAAGGACGCCTTGATCTCTCGTTCGGTTGCGTCGCGGCCCTCCCAGGTGGCGCCCTCAACCGACTTGCCAGGTTCGAGATCTTTGTAGACCTCGAAGAAGTGCTGGATCTCGAGGCGGTCGAACTCCGGCATGTGGTGGATGTCGCGGAGGTGCTCCTTGCGCGGGTCGTGCGCCGGGACGCAGATCACCTTGTCGTCGCCGCCGGCTTCATCGGTCATCCGGAACATCCCGATGGCACGGCAGAGGATCACGCAGCCAGGGAAGGTGGGCTCGTCGAGGAGCACCAGGGCGTCGAGCGGGTCTCCGTCGAGCCCGAGCGTGTTCTCGATGAATCCGTAGTCGGATGGGTACCGCGTCGAGGTGAAGAGCATCCGGTCGAGTCGGATTCGGCCGGTCTCCTTGTCGAGCTCGTACTTGTTGCGGTGTCCCTGCGGGATCTCGATGAAGACGTCGAACTCCACGACGGTCCCTTCGTGAGGTGGTTCGGGCGGTGGCTTAGGGTCGCTTTCGCGTGTCGTTCAGTGTCCCGTATGTCGAGCCAGCCACCGCGAGGGGGTCGTGATGCCTCGAGCACGGTGGTGGGTGATCGGGGCCCTCTCGGTGGTCACGCTCCTCGTCGTTGTGCTGGACGCCACCGGGGTCATCTTCAATGACCCGAAGGGACCAGGTGAAGCCGTCCCGCCTCCACCGCTCTCCCTACCCTCTGTGCGAGACGCTGCACTGGCTGTGCCGGCCGCCGTCGTGCCGGAGTCGGCGTCACCTGATCGACAACTTGTCCGAAGGGTGAAGCAGGCCCTCGGCGCCGAGGCTCTTGGCCAGTCTGTGCACGGTGTCGTCGCACCGCTCGCCGATCCGACGAGCCCGTGGCTCGACATCGATGCCGACGGCCTCGCCACCCCCGCGTCCACCATCAAGCTGTGGACCGCCACCGCCGCGCTCGACGGCTACTCGCCGCAGGGGCGGCTCGAGACCGCAGCCGTGTGGGACGCCGATGCCTCACGTGTTGTGCTGGTCGGCGGTGGCGATGCCACGCTCACGAGCAAGCCGGTCAAGGGGCAGCCGACTGCGTCACTCGCCGCTCTGGCTCGATCGACCGCGCGGGCGCTGCGAGGTGATGGCGTCACGGCTGTGCGGCTCGCCTACGACAACAGCCTGTTCAGGGGACCGACGCAGTCGCGCTCCTGGGAGCCGACGTATGTGTCATCGGGTGTGATTGCGCCGGTGACGGCTTTGATGGTTGATCAGGGACGCGTCACGCCGGACGAGAATGCGCGGCTGGCCGACCCGGCGGTGGGCGCAGCCGAGCTGTTCGCCGACCAGCTCGCCGATGCGGGCGTCACCGTCCGTGGCAAGGTGCAAGAGGTCCGGGCGCCAGACGCTGAACCCATCGCCACGGTGACGTCGCCACCGATGAACGACCTCGTCGAGCGCATGCTGCGCGACAGCGACAACCAGCTGGCCGAGGCGCTGGGGCGGCTGGCCGCAGTCGCACAGGGTGAGCCCGGCAGCTTTGCCGGCGTCGCCACCGCCCTGAAGCAAGCCGCAGCCGAGCGGGACGTTGACCTGGGGGACGCTGAGATCAACGATGCCAGCGGTCTTGCGCGCGATGACGCGGTTCCCCCGTCTTCCCTGGTTGCCGCCTTGCACGCGGCGAGCAACGAGTCAGAGCTGGCCTCGGTGTTGTCGGGTCTGGCCGTCGCCGGCTTTGACGGAACATTGGCCGAGCGGTTTGCCACCGGCTCAGCTGCTGAAGGGGCAGGCGTTGTACGGGCGAAGACCGGCACCCTCACCGGGATCTCAGCCGAGGCCGGTGTCGTGACCACCTGTGACGGCGATCTGGTGGCCTTCGCCTTCCTCGCTGATGACGTGGCTGACACTGATTCTGCGCGTCAGGCGCTGGACGACGCCGCTGCCGTGTTGGCGACATGCCCGAAGCAGCAGTGACAGGGCCACGTACGGTGGACCGATGAGCGAGTTGTCCGTGGTCGACTGGGGCCTTGCCCGCACTGTGGCACGTCGCGTTGGTGGGCGCGGTCCGACGATCGGCCGCGAGGGCGCTCGTCAGGCGGTCGAAGAACTGCGTCTGGGTGCTGGCGTTGCCGTCGACGTCGTGGCTGACCTCACGGGTCTGCGTGCCGACCCGAACCCCGACGCAGTGCGCGTCGTCGATCGTTCTCGGTGGGTGGACGCCAACACTGCGGCGTTCGGCACGGTGCTCGAACCGTTGACGCAGAAGCTGCGCCGCGACAGCGCTGTCGGGGCGATTGGTTCGCGGGTGGCAGGCGCTGAGATTGGTGCGGCGCTGGGCTTCTTGTCGTCGCGAGTGCTCGGTCAGTACGAGTTGTTCACCGCGGCTGACGCAGAACCTCAGCTGTTGCTCGTGGCGCCAAACATCGTCGACGTCGAACAGCGCATCGGTGTCAACGGATCCGACTTCCGGCTCTGGGTGTGCCTGCACGAGGAGACACATCGCGTCCAGTTCACTGCCGTTCCCTGGCTGGGCCCGTGGTTGCGCGAGCAGATCCTGTTGTCGCTCGATGGCTTGACCGCCGAGCCCGGAGAGCTCGGAAAGCGACTCCGCCAGGTGTTCGCTGCCGTGATCGGCGCTCTGCGCGGCCTCGACGTTGCGAAGGCGCTTGAGCAGTCGATGTCGGAAGAAGACCAAGAGCTCTTCGGTCGGTTGACCGCCGTCATGTCCCTCCTCGAAGGGCATGCCGACGTCATGATGGACGCCGTCGGCTCCGACGTGATTCCCACTGTGGATGTCTTGCGGGACCGGATGACAGAGCGCCGCACGAACCCCAAGGCCACAGAGGCTTTTGTCCGCAGACTGCTGGGCATGGAGTCGAAACTGGCCCAATATCGCGATGGCGCGGCGTTCGTTCGTTCGGTTGTCGACGAAGTCGGCATCGACGGCTTCAACAAGGTGTGGGAATCGCCCGATCAGCTGCCGACCCGCGACGAGCTTCATGCCCCTGCACTGTGGATCGCCCGGGTAGCGACCACGCCATGACCGGTCCGCGCCCGGCCGTCGCGCAGGTGCGGCTTGCGGTGCGCGAGCAGCTGGCCGACGTCCCGGCCGGGTCGCAGATTCTGCTGGCGGTCAGTGGCGGCGCCGACTCGATGGCGCTTGCTGCAGCCACGGTCTTCGAAGCCCGCACTGCGCGCTGGAGCTGTGCGGCCGTCGTGGTCGACCACCAGCTGCAGAAAGGATCCGGAGCAGTGGCCGCCGAGGTCTCTCGCCGTCTCACCGAGCTCGGCGTTGGTCAGGTGATCATTCGTGCGGTCGACGTCGGCTCAGCGGGGGGACCGGAGGCCGCGGCGCGCGATGCCCGCTATGCGGCCATCGAAGACGTGGCGGCCGAGCTGGACGCTGTGGCAGTGCTGCTGGGACATACCCGTGACGACCAGGCCGAGTCGGTCCTGCTGGGTCTGGCGAGGGGCTCCGGCGCCCGCTCGGTCAGCGGCATGGCGTCGCGCCGTGGACGCCTTCGGCGTCCCTTCCTCGCTCTCGATCGCGCCACCACACTGGCCGCCTGCGAGGCCGAGGGCGTCGCCTTCTGGAACGACCCTCACAACAATGACGACCGCTATGCCCGGGTTCGGGTCCGGCAGTGGGTACTGCCCGTGCTCGAGCGCGAGGTAGGTCCTGGTGTTGCGGCTGCCCTCGCTCGCACTGCCCAGCTGTTGCGAGAGGACGACTCAGCGCTTGAGCAATGGGCCGAGGAGGTACGAGAAGGCGTGCGACGCGTCGATTCCGACGGGTCGACGGCCCTAGATACCGCCGCTCTGGCTGAGGCTCCCGCTGCGGTGCGCCGTCGTGTCCTGCGCGCTGAGGCTTTGCAGAAAGGGGTTCCCGGAGGCGACCTGAGGGCCTCCCATCTCGCTGACCTTGATGCCCTGGTGTCCCAGTGGCGCGGTCAAGGCCCCGTGCACCTACCCGGCGGTGTCCGTGCGGTTCGCGACTGTGGCAGGCTCCGACTCGGGCCGCAGGCTGCGGCCGACGCCCCGTAGGAGGCAGACCCGCTGTGGACGCCAATGACATAGGTGACGACCTCGCGGCGGTTCTGATCGACGCCGATCGGATTCAGAGCCGGCTGCGTGAGCTGGCCGCCGAGATCGACCGGGACTACGAAGGCAAAGAGGTACTCCTTGTCGGCGTTCTGAAGGGCGCTGTGATGGTCATGGCCGACCTGGCGCGCGCTCTGCACACCACCGTCGAGATGGACTGGATGGCGGTGTCGTCCTACGGATCGGGTACGCGGTCCAGCGGCGTGGTGCGCATCATCAAGGACCTCGACGCCGACCTCACCGACCGTCACGTGCTGGTTGTCGAAGACATCGTTGACTCCGGGCTGACCCTTTCGTGGCTGCTCCGCAACCTGTCGTCCCGCGGCCCCGCCTCGCTGGAGGTCTGCACGTTGCTCCGCAAACCGGGCGCCCAGGCGGGGGGTGGCAAGGGGAGCCCGCCACCGGTGAAGTACGTGGGGTTCGACATCCCGCCTGAGTTCGTCGTCGGCTACGGGCTCGACTATGCCGAGAAGTACCGTTCGCTGCCGTTCGTTGGCAGCCTGGCGCGCCACGTCTACCGCCCCGGCGGGTGATCGCTGGCGGCGAACGCTAGGCCGAGAGCGCTATCTGTGGGCGCAGCTGTCACGGCAGCGGTGTACCGTCGAAGCCCATGTCTCCCCCGTTGTAGGAGGTCCAGGGCGCCTGCGCCCTCGCCATGAACATCAAGCGCATCATCCGTGGGCCGATCTTCTGGATCGTCGTTGTCGTCATGCTCGCCCTCGTCCTTGCCCAGGTGATGACGGCGTCGGGCGGCTACGAGGAAAAGGACACCTCGACGGTCATCTCCGCCATTCAGGACGGCGACGCCGCGAAGGTCACCCTGATCGACCGTGACCAAGAGGTGCGGGTCGAGCTCGACAACGGCGACAAGATCAAGGCGAACTACATCCTTCAGCAAGGCGAGCTGCTGTCCACCCTGGTGCAGGAGGTGCCGCCGCCCGGGGGACAGGTGTCTGAGGTTCCCGCGCAGGGCTGGCTCGTCACCCTCCTGTTCACCTTCGGTCCCATCATCTTGATCCTCGGACTGCTCTTCTTTTTCATGACGCAGATGCAAGGCGGCGGCTCGCGTGTCATGAACTTCGGCAAGTCCAAGGCGAAGATCGTCAGCAAGGACATGCCCAAGACCACCTTCGCCGATGTGGCGGGTGCTGCTGAGGCGGTGGAGGAGCTCGAAGAGATCAAGGAGTTCTTGCAGGATCCGGCCAAGTTCCAAGCGGTCGGGGCAAAGATCCCCAAGGGTGTGCTGCTCTATGGACCGCCCGGAACCGGTAAGACCTTGCTGGCGCGTGCTGTCGCAGGCGAGGCCGGCGTCCCGTTCTACTCCATCTCGGGGTCAGACTTCGTCGAGATGTTCGTCGGTGTTGGAGCATCCCGGGTGCGCGACCTCTTCGAGCAGGCCAAGGCCAACGCCCCTGCCATCGTCTTCGTCGACGAGATCGACGCGGTGGGACGTCACCGTGGGGCGGGGCTCGGGGGTGGGCACGACGAGCGCGAACAGACCCTCAACCAGCTGCTGGTCGAGATGGACGGCTTCGACGTCCAGGGCGGGGTCATCTTGATCGCCGCCACCAACCGGCCCGACATTCTCGACCCGGCCCTTCTTCGTCCTGGACGGTTCGACCGACAGATCGCTGTCGAACGTCCTGATCTCGCCGGACGTCAGCAGATCCTTGAGGTGCACTCGAAGGGCAAGCCGCTCGCCGAAGACGTCGACCTGGTCGCCGTGGCCCGCCGTACACCCGGATTCACCGGAGCCGACCTGGCGAACGTCCTGAACGAGGCCGCGCTGTTGACCGCTCGTGAGGGCAAGGTGCTGGTCGATGACGACGCACTCGACGAGGCCATCGACCGAGTGGTGGCCGGACCACAGAAGCGAAGCCGGCTGATGAACGAGAAAGAGAAGAAGATCACCGCTTACCACGAGGGTGGTCATGCTCTGGTTGCGGCTGCGCTGAACCACACCGACCCCGTGCACAAGGTGACGATCCTGCCGCGTGGACGCGCACTCGGCTACACGATGGTGCTGCCGACCGAAGACAAGTACTCGACCACCCGCAACGAGATGCTCGACCAACTGGCCTACATGCTCGGCGGTCGCGCGGCCGAAGAGATGGTCTTCCACGATCCGACCACAGGTGCCTCAAACGACATCGAGAAGGCCACGCAGCTGGCTCGCGCCATGGTCATGCAGTACGGCATGAGCGACAGGGTCGGTGCCGTCCGGCTCGGTCAAGGTGAGGGCGAGGTCTTCCTCGGCCGTGACATGGGTCATAAGCGCGACTACTCCGAGCAGATGGCTGAAGTCATCGACGCCGAGGTGCGCACGTTCCTCGAGACAGCCCACCAAGAGGCGTACGAGATTCTCAGCGAGAACCATGATGTTCTCGACCGTCTTGTGGTGGAGCTGCTCGATCGGGAGACCCTCGATCAAAGTGAGGTCGCCGAGGTCTTCAGTGACCTGCGCAAGCGCGACTACCGAGAGGTCTGGCTCTCGTCGGCCGACCGGCCTGTGTCAGACCGTGGTCCGGTCCGCAGCCGCCGGGAGCTGGCTGGCGAGAACGGTCACGGCGCCACAGGCTCAAATGGTGGCGCGCCCACAGACGAACAGCCGACCGACGAGTCAGTCGGCGGCACGACCGAAACAGAAGGCTGACCCTCGTGGTCGACCCCATTGCGCCTGTCTGACGACGACGCCGTCTCCGTACCCTTCGACCACGACAGGGCGGCGGCTGCCATCCGCGAGCTGCTGCTGGCGATCGGCGAAAATCCCGATCGCGAAGGGCTCCGGGACACCCCCCAGCGGGTAGCCCGGATGTATGCCGAGACCCTGGCCGGCCTCCGCCTGCGGGCCGAGGACGTGCTGACGACGACCTTCGATCTCGGCCACGATGAAATGGTCCTGGTCAAGGACATCGAGGTCTACTCGCTCTGCGAGCACCACCTTGTCCCGTTCCACGGGGTCGCGCATGTGGGCTACATCCCCAGCGAACGGGGGCACATCACCGGCCTGTCGAAGCTGGCCAGGCTCGTCGACGTCTATGCCAAGCGGCCTCAGGTGCAAGAGCGGCTCACCACACAGATCGCTGACTCGCTGCTAGAGATCCTCGAGCCCCTTGGTGTCATCGTTGTCCTTGAGTGCGAGCACCTATGCATGTCGATGCGTGGTGTCCGCAAACCTGGGGCGCGCACCGTGACCTCCGCCGTGCGGGGTCAGCTGCGCGACACGGCGACGCGCGCCGAAGCCATGTCCCTGATTCTCGACGGCCGCTGACCGCAAGGTCTCAGCGCGGGCGTCCTCTAGGCTCACGTCGTGCCCCCTCGTCACGTTCCATCGGGTCTTCCCCCAGCATTGGCATCGCGGCGGCGAACCCTTGTCATGGCGGTCCTGAACGTCACGCCCGACTCGTTCTCAGACGGAGGCCGGTTCCTAGAGTCCGACCGCGCGGTTGAGCGGGCTCTTCACCAGGTCGAGCTGGGTGCCGACCTCATCGATGTCGGTGGCGAGTCGACAAGACCTGGCGCCGAGCGGATACCGGTGACCGACGAGCTCGACCGTGTTCTGCCGGTCGTTCGTTCCTTGGTGGCGGAGGGGGTGTTCGTGTCCGTTGACACGATGCGGGCCGAGGTGGCTCGAGCGGCTGTCGCGGCCGGAGCGGTGGTCGTCAACGATGTCTCCGGCGGCCTCGCTGACATCGCCATGCTGCCGTTGGTTGCCGACGTAGGGGTGCCGGTGGTGCTCATGCACTGGCGCGGTCACAGCCGCGACATGCACAGGAGCGCGCAGTATCCGACCGGGGTCGTGCGCGAAGTGGGCGACGAACTGAACGCACGACTGGCTGCGGCGACGAAGGCTGGCATCGCGGCCGACCGTGTCGTGCTCGACCCCGGCTTGGGCTTCGCCAAGGAGGCCGACCACAACTGGGCACTTCTTGAGTCCCTTGCTGCGTTGTCGGAGCTCGGCCAGCCGGTGCTCGTCGGGGCGTCCCGAAAGCGTTTTCTCGGCGAGCTGCTGGCGACTGGCGGTGAGCCCCGCGCGGTGGACGAACGCGATGACGCAACCGTTGCCCTCACCACGCTTGCCGCGGCGGCGGGCGCCTGGTGTGTGCGTGTGCATGACGCACGCGGCAACGTCGACGCGGTCCGCGTGGCTGAGGCGTGGACGGCAGGGCACGCGTGAGCAGCGACAGAGCGGGCGTCCTCGCTGCGAACGAAGAGCTGTACTCAGCTTTCGAAGCCGGTGATCTCGACCGTATGGCGGCACTCTGGATCGGTCCTCCCGATGGTGCTCTGGCCAAATGCGTACACCCGGGCGGCGAGTTTGTTCGTGGAGTCGAGGCGGTGCTGAGGTCGTGGGCCCTGGTGATGGCCAACGCGCAAGACCTGCAGTTCATCCTCACTGACGTCGAGACGCTGGTGCAGGGCGAGGTCGCCACGGTCAACTGCACCGAGATTATTCTTCGCCCTGGGGCTGGGCCCGATCCGTTCGTCTCCAGTCACGCGGTGACGACCAATAGCTTCATTCGCGTCGACGGTGCCTGGCGAATGTGGCTGCACCACGCCTCGCCGGTGATTGGCACTACTGAAGGAGACCGATTGTGATGGGCCCTGACCTCATCGCCATTCGCGGCATCGAGGGCTACGGATACCACGGCGTCCTGCCGGAGGAGCGGGCGAACGGCCAGCCATTCGTGGTCGACCTGCAGGTGTGCACCGACGTCTCGTCGGCCGCCGCTGGCGACGACCTCACCAAGACTGTTGACTACTCGGTCCTGGCCAATGAGGTCGTCGACATCCTCCAGGGCGAACCGTGCGACCTGATCGAGACGGTGGCCGTTCGAATCACTGACCAGGTGCTGACTCATGCGCGTGTGGTGAGCGTGCGCGTGACGGTTCACAAGCCCAGGGCACCGGTGGGAGTCCCCGTGGCCGACATCGCCGTCACGGTGGAGCGATCGCGATGACTCCAGCTGTTCGCGCCGCCCTCGCGCTTGGGTCGAACGTTGGCGACCGGCTGTCACACCTGCGCGATGCGGTTGACACCATCAAGGGCCAGCAGGGAATCACGTCTCTCGCCATGTCGTCGCTCTACGAGACTGCGCCAGTAGGGGGCCCGCAGCAGGACGACTACGTCAACGCAGTTGTCGCCTTCGATACCACTCTCACGCCCCGCCAGTTGCTGACTCTCGCTCATCGATGCGAGTCCAACGCTGGTCGCGAGCGCACCGAGCGCTGGGGGCCACGCACTCTCGACGTCGATGTCCTGGCATTCGGCGACGTGATCGACGACACGCCTGAGCTGACCTTGCCGCACCCTCGCGCGGTCGAGCGCGCCTTCGTCCTGGTCCCGTGGGCAGAGGTCGACCCCACCTTCGTGCTTGCTGGACGTCCGGTCGCCGAATGGGCAGCCGCTGTGGGCCACTCCGGCGTTCGGCTCCTGGCTGACCAGGTGCGCGGCTGATGCATCCCACGTCCTGGCGGCTGCTGCTGGCCACGGGAGTGGTCGGCTTCGCCATCGGGTTCCTTGGGGCGCGCTTCTGGGATCTGTGGACGGGCTCGCCGCCGGCAGTCCCGTGGGCGGCGCCCCTCATGCTGCTGGTTCTTGCAATTGGCTTCGCGGTGGCCGGCTGGACGCTGCGTCCCCGCATCCAGCGTCGAGAGGGGCACCAGCCGCTCGACCCCTTCACCGCGGCGCGCACCGCAGTCCTTGCGCTGGCCGGTTCCAGGGCTGGTGCGGCGGTGGCCGGGGTCTATCTCGGATATGCGGGCTTCCTGCTGGCGGACCTGGCCAACGACTACCGGCGGCGCATGGTCGTGATCGCTTTGGCCGCTGCCCTGGCGGGAATCGCACTCGCCCTGGCCGCCCTGTGGCTCGAGCGCATCTGTCGCGTCAAGGACGATGAGGACGAGCCAGGCGGGCCCTCTTCTGCTGTTGCCTGAGCCAGACCGGGCCTCAGACCGTGAATCACCGGTTCTCTTCACCCGTTCGGCGTACGCTATGGACATGTCACGAGGACGCCACGCGCAGCCAGCGCCGCCCAGTTCCGATACGCCCGTCTTGCTCGTCGCCGTGATGGTGGCGGCCGTGGCAGTGGCCGCGGTGTGGCTCGTCGACGAAGCGTGGGCGCTGCGTACAGGCGTTACTGGGATTGTGGTGCTTGCTCTTGTGGCGCTGTGGATCACGACTCGCTCCTCGTCGAGGCAGGCCGAGCAGCATTGGAACGAGGCGGTGCAGCGACGGAGCGAAACGGCTCAGACCCACCGAGAGCTCGCCGAGCTGAAGAGGCAGCACCTTGAGCTGCTGCTTGAGATCCGGACGATGCGAGAAGAAGGGATGCAGCTCTCGGAAGAGGCTGCTCGGATCGCCAGTGATGATGCTGAACAGCGCGCGCTGATGCGGCAGATGCTCCAGCCGCGTGCCCCTTCGCTCGACCCCGTCTACCCGTCTCTCCATCTCCCCTTGGTGCGCGCCGCCTTCTCGACCGAGTTGCCGACAACCCCAGTCGCGACACCGCGACCACCCGGCCCCAGGTCTGCCGCGTGAGTCGACGACCGGTGGTGAGGCGCGGCCGCCACGTCAGCTGCTCGACCTCACGGCGTCCGAGATCGCCAGGCTCCGCCCCGCCAACTGACCCGTCCCTGACCGCCGCAACCGCGGGCGGTGTGCGCACGGCGCTAGATGTCTGAAACCGGCAACCGGGTGTGCACTCGGCGAGACGTGTGGTTACTTGTCGACGTCGCCCACGACGAAGAACATCGATCCCAGGATGGCCACCATGTCAGCGACGAGCTGGCCTGGGAGCATCTCGCCCAAGACCTGCACGTTGTTGAACGACGCCGAGCGAAGCTTGAGGCGGTAGGGCGTCTTCTCGCCGCGCGACACCAAGAAGTAGCCGTTGATCCCGAGCGGGTTCTCGGTCCATGCGTAGGTGTATCCCTCGGGGGCCTTGAGCACCTTGGGGAGCCGCTGGTTGATCGGCCCCTGCGGCAGCTGCTCCATACGTTCGAGGCAGGCGTCGACGAGGTCGAGTGACACGTGCACCTGCTCACGCAGCACCTCGAAGCGCGCGTAGCAGTCGCCCTCGGTGCGGGTGACCACACGCAGAACATCCTGCAGCTCGCCGTAGGCCAGGTAGGGCTCGTCGCGGCGGAGATCGATGTCGACGCCGGACGCCCGCGCGATCGGTCCGGAGAGGCCGTACTGCAGCACCTGTTCCTGCGTCAGGACGCCGACACCCTGGGTGCGCGCGGCGAAGATCTCGTTGCCGAAGACCAGGTTCTCGAGCTGCGGCAACCGATCGCGGACGCCGGCGACGGCCGTTCGCACGCGGCTTGATCCATCCGTTGGGCAGGTCTTCCTTGAGGCCGCCGACCCGGTTGAACATGAAGTGCATGCGCCCACCGGAGATCTCCTCCATCACCTCCTGG
Organism: uncultured Actinomycetota bacterium; assembly: GCA_963824605.1. Lineage (GTDB taxonomy): Bacteria > Actinomycetota > Actinomycetes > JAHEKZ01 > JAHEKZ01 > JAHEKZ01. The sequence continues at coordinate 35,221 of CAWGPZ010000006.1, forward strand.
ATCGCCTCGCGCTCGCGGAACGCGTAGAAGACCGGCGTGATCGCACCGACCTCGAGCGGGTAGGAGCCGAGGAACATCAGGTGGTTGAGGAGGCGGTTCAGCTCTGCCAGCAGCGTGCGCGCCCATACTGCGCGTTCGGGCACCTCCATGCCCAGCATCCGCTCGACCGCAAGAACGACGCCGAGCTCGTTGGAGAAGGCCGAGAGCCAGTCGTGCCGGTTGGCGAGCATGATGATCTGCCGGTAGTCGCGCACCTCGAAGAGCTTCTCGGCGCCGCGGTGCATGTAGCCGATGATCGGCTCTGCCGAGACGATCCGCTCGCCGTCGAGGACCAGTCGTAGCCGTAGGACGCCGTGCGTCGCAGGGTGCTGCGGGCCGATGTTGAGCACCATGTCGGTGGCGACGATGCCGCCTCCGGTGCTGACTACCCGCTCCTCGGTCACGGGGCGATCCTTCCATGCCGGGGTAGCGGCGGCCGGAAGGTAGGTTGCCGAGTATGAGCAACGATCCTTTTGTCGCCGACGAACACGGGTGGGTTCCTGTCAACCCACGCCTCGCAACGGGTCGCCGGGTGGTCGGCATGACCCTGGTCGGGCTCGTCACGATCTTGGTTGTCGCGATACTGGCGGTTGCCGGTTATCCCGAGCTCGGCTTTGTTGCACTACTGCTGGGAATTGCTGCTGCCCTGTGGGTCTGGTGGCTCATCGGCCGCCAAGTGCGGGCAATCGGCTATGCCGAGCGCGAAGACGATCTGCTCGTTGTGTCGGGGATTCTCTTCCGGCGTCTCGTCCTTGTGCCCTATGGCCGGATGCAGCTGGTGGACGTCCGACGCGGGCCGCTTGAGCGCTATCTCGGTCTGGCCACGGTACAGCTGCACACGGCGGCGGCGACCACTGACGCCACGATCCCGGGCTTGCCGCCTGACGTGGCCGGACGTCTGCGCGACCAGCTGGCTGCGCTTGGCGAGCAACGGAGCGCCGGCCTGTGACACCACCGCGTCGCACGCATCCGGTGACGCCGCTCGTCACGGCGGTTCGTGCCGCCCCCGTCCTCATCATCGGGGTGTTCGTGATCGGTGATGGCGCTGCCACCTCGATCGTCGGAGACGTCGGAACAGGAGCGTTGATCGCTCTGATTCTGATGGCCGTCGGCCTCTACGCCTACCTTGCCTGGACGCGGTTGCAGTTTTTCTACGACGACGACGGAGATCTGCGTATCACGTCGGGAATTCTGGTTCGCAACGAACGCCGCGTCCAGCTGTCGCGGCTGCAGTCGGTCGACATCACCCAGCCGTTGCTTGCCCGCTTGTTCGGGCTCGCAGAGCTGCGTCCCGACGTGGCGGGCTCGTCGGCTGAGGGGACCACCCTTCGGTACCTCTCGCTCAGTGATGCCCAGCAACTGCGCGCCGAGCTTCTCGCGCATGCCGCAGGACTCCGCAGTGAGCCAGATGCTGTTGTGGAGACTGCACCCGAGCAGGTGCTTGTCCAGGTGCCTTCTCCGCATCTGTTGGCGTCGCTCGTCCTGCAGCCCATCACTGTCTTCCTTGTTCTCCTGATTCCGACCGTTGTGGCGTTCGCCGGTGTGGCGGGAGTGTGGGAGCTAGGGCTCAGTGGCCTCTTCCTCGTCTTCGCGCCGGTCACCGTTGTCGGCGGGCAGTTCTTGAAGTACTTCGGCTTCACCGTTGCCCAGTCCTCAGATGGGCTCCGGCTGCGGTTCGGTCTCACGTCGCATCGCTCGCAGACCGTCCCGCCTGGGCGTGTTCAAGCAGTGCGCATCGAGCGGCCGCTGATGTGGAAACCGTGGGGATGGGTACGCGTCGTGGTGAACGTCGCAGGGGCGGCAGGTGGCAGCGAGTCCGAAGAGAGGCCATCGGTGGTGTTGCCCGTCGCGCCGCTCCCGGTCGCCCGAGCCGTCCTGCAACGTGTCCTACCCGGTGTCGACCCCTTTGCGGTCTCGCTACAGCCGGCGGCGCCGACCGCCAGATGGCGTGCCCCACTGCAGCACAAACAGCTCGGCGCAGGAGCGACGGAGTCCGTCTTCGTAACCCGACGTGGCTGGCTGGTGCCGCAGTGGGACGTGGTGCCACACGCTCGCACCCAAAGCGTGCGTGTGACGCAGGGGCCGTGGCAACGCTGGCTGGGGGTGGCGTCGGTGCATGTCGACTCGACGCCTGGCCCGGTCTCGATTGTCGCCCTGCACCAGGAGGCTCATCAGGCGTGGATGATGGCGCAGGAACAGGCGGAGCGAGCTGGTTTGGCGCGTCGGCTCGGGGGCCCCGGCCAGCCGGAGGGCCTGCCGCTTCCGGCCGACGATCAAACCGTGACTGACTCGAACCGCCTGTAGCTCCGGAGCCGCAACTTCTTGTCAGCAGCGTCGATCACGAGCAGAACCACCGGCGCCAACCCTGCGAGGACCCACCCCCACATGGTCGGTGGGGCTTGGCCAAGAATTCCGGCGATCGGCGCTACGAGCAGAAGCGTCATCGCGAAGAGGAACTCGACGACGACCGAGATCAGCAGAAGGCGGTTGCTCGTCCATCCCAGCGCCCTGGGTGTAAGCGTGCTGCTGCGACAGGCGAAGGCGTTCGCTGACTGCGCGGTGACCACTGTGAGGAAGTACGCGCCGGATGCCTGAGCCAAGAGGGATGACGGAGGGGTTGACCACCACGTCCAGCCTCCGGCGATCAAGACCGCCACGAAGGCCGACATCGCCAGCAGCGCCTCGGCGGCCCCAACAACCCGAATGCCCGCCTGGCGACGGAGCCGCTCAGCAGACGGCCCGAGACGGGCGGCCGGCGCATGACCCGCCCATGGGGTTGCTCTCCACCTAGGGCTACGGCCGACAGCGTGTCTGTTGTGAGATCCAGAGCAAGGATTTGCAGGACACCGAGTGCGAGCGGGAAAGCCCCGCCCGAGAGTGCCCACATGACGAGCGGGAAGAGCTCGGCGACGTTGTCCGTCAAGTGGTACGTCAGAAACCGGCGAACGTTGAGAAAGGTGCCGCGTCCTTGCTCAACGGTGGCCACGATCGTGGAGAAGTCGTCGTCGAGCAGAACCAAGTCGGATGCCTCGCGGGCCACGTCGCTTCCGCTGGCGCCCATGGCTATCCCGATGTCGGCCTCTTGGAGGGCGGGGCCGTCGTTGACGCCATCGCCGGTCATGGCAACGACGTGTCCGCGCGACTGAAGGGCTGAGGTGATTGCGAGCTTCTGCTCGGGTGTCACCCTGGCCACGACCACGCCGTCATGGTCGAGCAGCTCGCCGAGGCCGGCGGCGTCGCTGGGGAGACTGTCCCCGGTGACAACTCGGCGCTCGCCAACTGCCAAACCGACCTGATCGGCGATCGCCCAGGCCGTTGCCGGGTGGTCACCGGTGACCATCGAGACCTTGATGCCGGCTTCGCGACATGCGGCCAGCGCACGGCTGGCGTCGGGGCGCGCGGGGTCCGACAGACCGATCAAGCCGAGCAGCGTGAGATCGCGCTCAGCGCCGTCTGCATCCTGCGGTTCGCCGTCCTCGATACTGCGGCAGGCGACGGCCAGCACCCGCAGGCCAGCTGATGCCATTGCGTGAGCACCCTGGTCGGCTGCGGTGAGATTCACTGTCTCGGGGCGGCAGACGGGCAGCACCGCGTCCGCCGCCCCTTTGACCAGGACTTGGTCGTCCAGCAGTGCTGACATTCGACGCCGGTGTGGGTCGAACGGAAAGAGCCGACTCGGCGAGTCTGGTTTCGTCAGCCCAAGACGACGAATGAGAGCATCGATAGCAGCCTCCATCGGGTCGCCGTGCGCGACCCACGAGCCGCTCTCCTCGACGGCACTTCCGCTGGAGCAGGCACGTGCCGCCAGAGCGACCGCAGTCAGCTGCTTCACGGGCCTGGTCTGACCCAACGATGGTCGCCACCGGCGCGTAGCCATCTCCGTCGACCTCCACGGACCCCACTGGCGTCCAGACGTGAACGACTTGCATCTCGTTTCGCGTGAGGGTGCCGGTCTTGTCCGTGCAGATGTAGGTGACCGACCCCAAGGTCTCGACGGACTCAAGGTGGCGAACGACCGCATGACGCTTCGCTATCCGCTGAGCCCCGAGCGCCAGGGAAAGTGTGACCGTGGGCAACAGCGCCTCGGGGACGAGAGCGACCGTCACTCCTATGGCAAACGTGACCGCGTTCTGCAGGTCAGTCTGTGCGACTAGTGCGACGATGAGAAAGGCCACTCCCGTCGAGACCGCGATCGCTGCGATGGTCCGAACGACCCGCCTCATCTCCAGCGCGAGTGGGCTGGTGGGGCGAGTCACCGAGCGGGTGAGGTCGGCCAGGCCCGCAAGGCGGGTATGGATCCCAACTGCGGTGACGCGCATGAGCCCTTCACCTTGGACCACGAATGTGCCGCAGGTCAGACCGTCCCCGACATCCAGCTCGATGGGGACGCTCTCGCCGGTGATGATCGACGTGTCGAGTTCCAGCGAGTACGCGTCGACCACGATCCCGTCCGCAGGGACCCGATCTCCCGCCGTCAGGAACGCGATGTCATCAGTGACGAGTTCGGCTGCAGGGAGCTGGCGCTGCTGGCCGTTTCGACGAACCAGCACAGTGCGAGGGACCATGTCCTGCATCGCTGCTGCCGCGTGTTCTGCCTTCCGCTCTTGGGCGAAGGCGAAGACAGCATTGATGACCACGACGAGAGCGATGGCGAAGGTGAGCTGCGGTAACCCAGCGACGAAGGCCAATCCAGCCGCCACCCAAAGCAGGACCGCGAAGAAGTGAGTGAGCTCGGCCGCTAGGCGCCGCCAGGCCGGAACCGACTGTGAGCGAGGGAGCCGATTGTCGCCCAGCCTGGCCCGTCGTTCGATCGCCTGAGCGTCGGTGAGACCGATCAGGGGCTCGTTTGCGGCCGTCGCCATGTCAACACCATGCTGCGATCAACGCCACTCGACCAGGGTCTTCGCTCCTTGACTTAGGTCGAGCTGATACCGGGAAGCGGGAGGAGACACCCCTTTGCCTGCATCAGCCACCAGAACGAGCCAAGGGACGAAGGGTCAAGCAGCTCGGCCGCCTGTGATGCACGCGACAGAGCGTTGACGTAGGCGGCGGGGTCGGAGTGTGCGAGTTCCAGCGGGGGCCGCCGTGCCGTGAGTCCGAGCGCGCGTAGCACATCCGCTTGACGCATCAACGCCGTCGATTCCGCGCCGGCCGCCCGCCCCGCAGCCGCGCAGGCGTCTACTGCCACGTGTGCGGTGATGTCGCAGGACCCGTCAGGGATCGGAATGACCTGGTGGCCTTCGCGGTAGCCGGTGAGGGTTCCTGGCAGCGAACGCACCGCTTGCGCGTTCGCTGGCGATGTGTCCGTAGTCGATGGCGAGGCCGACGCCGCGATCGAGTGCGCCTATGACCTTGGACCATGCAGCATCGCGCTCGATACCGATCTCGGCCCGGTCACCCCGTTCACCCAGGGGCCACCACTGGGCGATCCATGCCGCCTGCTGGTCGCTGGGCGGATGAGGAGTGGACTCTTCGCCACTTGTTGACTCGACCTCAACGAGCGAGAGACGGCCGCCCTCCGTTACCTCGACCACGTCGCAAGGCACGTTGTCGAGGTACTCATGAGCAATGACGAGTCCGGTCAAGCGTGCAGGGAGGGAGCCCGTCCAGCCGACGGTGTTGGCCAGGTGGGGAGGGCGCGGTCGGACTTCGACGCCCAGCGGCGCGAGTCGGTCCGACAGCTCTTCGGGAAGGAGGGAGCAGGTGTCAGCGAGCAGTTGACCGTCTCCGGTGCCCACGTCGACAAGATCGAAACGAGTCGGATGCCCCAGAGCTCGGTCGACCGACGCCACCAGCGGGGCGAGGCTTTCAGCGAGCAGTCGAGAAGCGTTTGCACTGGTGCGAAAATGCTGTTCTGGGGAGTTCCTGCGGTAGAACCCATCGGCACCGTACAGCGCTGACGCCATGGCGTCCGACCAGGTCTGCACAGCCCGACCGTAGCGGCCGGAATCGACTCTCCTGGTTAGGGGCCATCGTTCCAGTCGACCGGGGTTGTCTCGTGTTGCTCCCAGTCCTTGCGGATAATTGCGTAGCCGATGCTGTCGTAGGCTTGGCCGCTCCGTGACGGCCAGGCTTGACGGTAGTGAGCCTCTTTGACGTAGCCGCAACGGTGCAGGACCCGTCGCATTGCTGCGTTGTCCTGGCGTGTGTTGGCCTCGATTCGGTGGAGTTCCGGAAACTCGTCAAACACCGTCGCGGTCAGCCAGGTGACCGCAGCCGTCCCTATCCCTTGACCGCGGTCGGACTGACGAATGCGAATGTCGAACAGCGGAGTGTCGTCGTCAAGGTCTTGGAGGTGGAGTACACCGACGCGGTGCCGCTGGCCGGTCACCCAGTAGGTGCGGTCGTGAGGCCCGTCGAACTCGCCGCTCTCTATGCGTGCAACAGCGTCCTCCAAGGCCAGGTCAGCGTCGACGTGAAAGGGCCATGTCGAGCCTGCGAGGAACTCGGCCAACGCTCGGCCCTGGGACCGTTCGAAGCTCGCGTACTCCAGATGCATTGGATCAGGCTAGCTATCGGCGGCCCAGGGCCAGTCCGACTCCTCACCGACTACGCTGTACTCACCCTCGTCCGGTACCCGTCAAGGACTGGAACGCCTCGTGAACTCAGCACCGCAGCCCGCACCGCCGACTCGGCCAGGTCGGCTCGCTGTCGGCGTCATCGGGACGGGGCGCGTGGGCGGTGTGCTGGGTGCGGCGCTCGAGCGCGTGGGTCACCGGGTAGTTGCCGCCTCGGCGGTTTCTGACGCCTCACGGTCGCGGGCCGAGACCCTGCTGCCAGGGGCGGAGGTCATGTCGCCCCCCGAGGTGTGTGCTGCGGCTGACCTCGTTCTGGTCACGGTTCCCGATGATCAGCTGCCCGGCCTGGTCGAGGGGTTGGCCGCCGTCGACGCCTGGCGTCCAGGCCAGCTCGTGGCGCACTCAAGTGGACGCTTCGGTATCTCGGTCCTGGCTCCGGCTCAGGACGCGGGAGCGGTTCCGCTTGCTCTCCACCCGGTGATGACATTCACCGGAACCTCAATAGACATCGATCGTCTTGCGGGTGCCTTCTTCGGCGTGACCGCCCCCTCGGCGTTTCTTCCCGTCGCTGATGCGCTGGTACTCGAGATGGAGGCCGACCCGGTTCATATCGATGAAAGTGCCCGTCCGCTCTACCACGCGGCCCTGGCGCATGCCTCAAATCACCTGGTGACGCTGGTGGCCTCTAGCGCTGAGCTGCTCGAGATCGCAGGCATCGAGGAACCACGACGCCTGCTGCGCCCACTCGTCAGCGCGACACTCGACAACGTCCTGCGGCTCGGTGACCAAGCACTCACCGGCCCGGCGATGCGTGGGGACGCCGACACTGTGGCGCGCCACATCGACGAGATCGGGAACGTGTCTCCGCAGTCGGCAGACCTCTACGTCGCCCTGGCCCGTGTCACCACTCGACGAGCGGTCGATGCGGGTCTCCTCAAGGAGGCCGAGGGCGACGTCGTCCTGGACGCGATCGAGGGCGCGGAGGGTGACGCGTGACCTCCGTTGCGCGCACGCGCGCCGAGCTGTCCGCCATCCGATCCGACTGGGCGGCATCAGGTGAATCCGTTGCTGTCGTCATGACTATGGGGGCACTGCACGCTGGGCACGCAGAGCTGATTCGACAGGCCCGCACGCGTGATGAGCGCGTGATCGTGACGGACTTTCTCAACCCATTGCAGTTCGCCCCTGGGGAAGACCTCGACAAGTATCCCCGCACGTTCGCGGCTGATCTTGAGCTGTGCAGCGCAGAGGGGGTCGACCTGCTCTTCGCACCAGGCCCATCGGAGGTCTACCCCGAAGGTGACCCGATCGTCCGGGTGGCCGCTGGTCCGGTAGGCGACGTGCTCGAAGGTGAGGCGCGTCCTGGGCACTTCGACGGTGTCCTCACCGTGGTGGCGAAGTTGCTGCACCTCACGGCACCACACCGGGCCTACTTCGGGCAGAAGGACGCTCAGCAGCTATGGCTGATCACCCGGATGGTGCGCGACCTCGACATCCCGGTCGACGTCGTTGAGGTCGCAACGGTTCGCGATGCTGACGGTCTGGCGCTCTCCAGCCGAAACATCTACCTGGTCGAAGCCGACCGAGCCGACGCGCTCGCCCTTCATGAAGCGTTGGAGGCGGGGACCGCGGCAGCAGCGAAGGGCCCACAGGCGGTTGTCTCGGCGGCAGAGGCGAGGCTGGCGGCGTCCGGAGTCAAGGCCGACTACGTGTCGCTCGTCGATCCCGAGGGCTTCACCGTGCTGGACCGGCCGGGGACGGCTCTGCTGCTGGTCGCGGCGCATGTTGGGTCAACGCGACTCATCGACAACGTCCGGCTGAGCGTTGGAGCGCATCAGGAATGAGGAAGCCATGCTGCTGACGATCGACATCGGCAACACCCAGACCGTATTGGGTCTCTTCAACGGGGACGACCTCGACCACACATGGCGACTGGCGACCTACGACTCCCGTACCGCTGACGAGCTCGCGGTTCTCATCACGTCGCTCCTGTCGCAGCGCGAGGGAGGAACCACGGTCACCGGAATCGCCCTGTGCTCGACGGTGCCTGTGGCACTTCACGAGATGCGACAGATGTGCGTCCGCTACTACGACGATGTTCCCGTCGTGGTTGTCGAACCGGGCGTCCGCACTGGGGTTCCGATCCTGACCGATAACCCCAAGGAGGTGGGGAGTGACCGCATCGTCAACTCACTAGCCGCCGCAACCCTTCACGGCGGACCGGCGATCGTCGTCGACTTCGGAACAGCCACGACGTTTGATGCTGTGTCTGTCAGCGGTGAGTACCTCGGAGGTGCAATCGCCCCCGGTGTCGAGATCTCGGTCGAGGCGCTTGGCGCGCGCGGGGCGCAGCTTCGAAAGGTCGAGCTGGCACGTCCGCGTTCGGTGATTGGGCGCAACACCGTTGAGGCATTGCAGTCAGGCATTCTCTTCGGGTTCGCGGGCCAGGTTGACGGAATCGTGCATCGAATGGCAGCCGAACTCGCCGACGACCCTGAGTCCGTCACGGTGATTGCTACCGGCGGGCTCGCTCCGATGGTGATCGATGAGTCCGATGTGATCGACGCCCATGATCCATGGCTCACCTTGCGCGGCCTCAAACTCGTCTTTGAACGCAACACCGACTAGGTCGGCTCGGCTGCCGACTCGGCAGCCTGGAGTGCCCGCTCGGCAGACTCTTCTTCCTCAACGTGTCGTGCGTGCTTCAGGTGACCTCCCGGCCAACCACTGACGTAGCCAACGAGCGTCAGCAGGCTCGGGACCATGAGTGACCTCACGATGAGAACGTCGATCATGATCCCCAGAGCCATCGTGAATGCCAGCTCGTGGAACGACCGGAGCGGAATCACGACGAGCAGCCCGAAACTCAGCGCCAGCGTGATTCCGGCGGCGGTGATGGCACGGGTGGATTGCGGCACCGCCACCCGTACGGCTTCGAGCAGGGGTCGTCGATGAGCCATCTCCCACACGTGTCCGACGCCGAAGATGTTGTAGTCGGAGCCGAGGGCGACCAGGAGCACCGCGGTGGCGAAGGGTACGTAGAAGGTGAGCCCGTCGTAGCCAAGCAGTCCTTGAAAGAACAGCGTGGTCATGCCGAGGGAAGCGGTGAGGGCCAGGGCGCTGCATGCCAGGAGGTAGACAGGGGCCACGACCGCTCTGAGGAATCCCATCAGAAGAAGCAGGTTGACCACCAGAGCGGCCAGCGCGATACGTCGGAGATCACTTGACGTGGTACTGATCAGGCCGTTGCCGAGCGCGGTGTCTCCGGCGAAGCTGTAGGTGGTGCCCTCAAGAGGTGTGCCATCCAGAAGTGAGGCGAAGTTCTCCTCCAGCTGCCCCATGTCCTGGATCGCGACGGCATCCAGCGGGTCATTGGAGAAGACGATCAGCATGCGGGCTGCGTCATCGCTGTCTGACAGGAAGACACCGAGCTGCCGCCGGGTCAGGTTGAGTGACGGTCCGACGACGGCAGCTACGCCAGGCTGCTCCTCGATCTTGAACTGCAGTTCCAGGAGCGCATCGAACTCGGTCGCAACATCCTCGCCCTCCAGCAGGAGGGTCGTCGGCGAGGTGATGCCTGGGGCGTAGGCCTCACCTGCCACGGAGGACGTCATCTTGACCGGGTTGTTCTCCGGCAGCGACTGGGTGAACCCGATCCCTAGACGCGCTTGCGTCAGGGGGAGCGACATCAGGAGCAGAACGATCGTGCACAGAGCGAGTACCGCGCCTGCCACGGGCTTTCTCGTGAGTCGCTCGACGAGCCAGCTTCCGGTGGCCGGTTCGACGCGGTCCGACCAGGGGATGGGCGCGGCCTCGTCTGGGACGTTCGGCCGACCCAGTGGGTTCGGCCAGAACACGCGGGGCCCGATGACCGCGAGCAGCGCTGGGATGAAGGTGATCGACACCAGCACGCCCACCAGGACAGCAAGCGCCATCGGTGGGCCGAAACTTCGGAAGAAGTCCGAAGTGGCAGCGAGGAGTGCAGCTGTGCCGGCGGCCACGGTCACGCCTGCAGCGATGATGATGGGTGTGAATGACCCGATGGCTTCGATGAACCCGTGGTTCCAGTCGTCGCCTGCTCGCTTGCGCGCCGCCAGCGCCGAGATGTAGAAGATCGTGTAGTCGGTGACGATGCCGAGCAGCAGCGCCACGAGCAAGGGCTCGAGCTCGGCAGGGAACCGCGATCCCGAGCACAACACCCACCAGTCCCGCCACCCGCACCATGACGACGAAGGCCAGCGCCGACCCGGCCAGCGCGACGACCGGAGCCAACACCGATCGGAAGTTGACGGCCACCAGCAGGGCGATGGCGATCACCGTCAAGATCTCAAGGACGGGCAGCCAGCGCTCCACGAGCTCGGCCTGCTCGGCCCGGGCGGGAATCGATCCGACGACGCCGGTCACGCTGTCGTTGGGGCCGCTGAGGTAGGTGTCGATGTAGTCCTGCGCGGCATCCTGCTGGCGCGCGAAGCCGCTGCTCGGCTTCATGAAGAGGTAGGTGAGAACCGCCGTTCCGCGCTCGCCGGACTCGCGGAAGAGCGGTGGGCCGTTCGGGACGGGGATCGCCCCGAGGAGTGGGTAGGGCTGTGGACCCTGGTCGACAGAGAGGGCGTCGAGCACCGACTGCGTTCGGGTGAAGACGGAGAGCCCGTCGGGGTTGTGCTGGAGAACCGCCGTGCGACTGGACAGGGGAAAGCCGAACTCCTCGACCGAACGGATCTCGGCCTGGATCGCTGGGCTGTCGAGGGGGATGACGTTGGCCAGCTGGTCGCCACCAGCGCCCAACGAAGGCGCTGTGACCGTCAGGAGGGGCACCGTGACCGCCCAGAAGACCAGAACGAGCCAGCGATAGCGGCGGATCCAGGAGGCGTAGCTTCGCGGGATCGTGCCTCGGTCCGGACGTGCGTTCCACCGCTTGCGCAAGGCGGCGAGCGCACGCACCGATCAGCCCGCTTTCGCCGGCGAGATGCCGAGGCGTGCCAGCTCGGCGTTCGCCAGCTGGTAGCTCTGATGCTCCGAATCGACCGCGTTGTCGCCACCTCCGGCGAGGAGGACATCTGCCGGGACGTGAGACACCGCGCGATCGGCCAGGTACTGCGTCACACGAGGCGAGAGCCCGTCGCGTCGCAGTGCCGTCACGATGGCGGCGGTGTCACGGCTGCGCTGCCGACGAAACGGCAGGTACAGGAAGAGCGCCGAACCCGTGGGGATCAGTGCGACGGCCAGCCCGATGAGGATGCTGAGGCCGCGGATGCTGGCACCGGCCTCTTCTCCGCTGGTGACGATCTGTCCGGCTGTGGTCGTGACCTGCTGTCCGAGCTCGTCTGTGCGTGGGCCGATCACCGGTACATCGGCGAGACCGCTGAGGCCCTCACCTGCACGAGCGAGGGCCTGCCCGGAGTCAATGGTGCTCTCGCTCAGCGCGGTGAATCGCCAGATCTCGTAGGCGACGGCAAGGCCTACGACCAGCCAGGTGATGATCCACGCCGCGGCTGCGGCGTCAGATCGTCGCAGCGTCCGGTCATTGACGTGCCAGTTTGGTGAGGTCACCCGTTGTGTGTACCTCACTGTTCGCTGTTTCTCTAGTAGCCTCGCTGCTGTTCAGTGTGAGGTCGAGGACAACCAGGCAGCGAGGCGGTCACCAGTGCAGAACGATGACACTCCCCCCGAAGACGGCGGGGCGACTGACGACACGGTCAGCCTGCCTGCGGATGAGCCGGGCAGCGGTGAGCGAGCCGAGCAGCGAGTCGGTCCAGGCGTCCGGTCGTTACGACTTCTGGATCCCCGCCATGATGCTGGTTCTCGGGCTGCTGCTCGGTGGCGGATTGGTCTGGCTCGTCACCATGGACGGCTCCGACGACGGAAGCACCACCGCCGATGCCACCCCCACTGGCGCGGCACCGACGGTGACGACGACCTCGACGACCACCGACCTCGAGGTGACGGTGCCGGCTGAGTGCCTCGATCTCGCCGACAACACCCAAGAGATCCTCGACCTGATCGACGAGGCCGTGGCGGCGGTCGGCGACTTGGACGCCGGTGCCCTCAGCGATGTGGTCAGCCAGCTTGAGACCGCCCAGACCGATCTGGAGTCGCAGAGCCAGGCCTGCGAGTCAGCGGCAGGCGAAACCAACTAGCCACTCGGCGGCCGCCGGCCACGCCCAGATGTACATTCGGCGGCTCTGGGGCGGTCGATACTCTTGCGCGCATGGTCGCCCCTCAAGCCTCGAGTACCGCTGACGACGCCGCACGCACCGAGCAGGAGCAGGTGCGACGCGAGAAGCTGGCGCGAATGCAGGCGGAGGGCAACGACCCCTACGCCTCCGGTTATCCGCGCACCACCGACGTCGTGTCGCTGCGCGCCCGGTTTTCAGACCTTGAGCCGGACACGTTCACCGGTGAGATGGCCGGCGTCGCAGGACGCGTGGTCCTGAATCGCGTCAGCGGCAAGATCATCTTTGCCACGCTCCGAGGTGCTGCTGCTGATCTTCAGGTCATGCTCACACTGGACGCCAGCGGTCAAGGGCTGCTCGACCGATGGAAGAACGACGTCGACCTCGGAGATCACGTAGGAGTGACCGGCGAGGTCATCACCTCCAAGCGTGGTGAGCTCAGTCTGTCTGGCATCAGACTTCGAGATCACGAGCAAGTGCCTGCATCCCTTGCCTGAGAAGCACGCGGGGCTCACCGACCCCGAGGCACGCGTGCGCCAGCGCTATGTCGACCTCATCGTGCGGCAGGAAGCCCGCGACATGGTGTACCTGCGATCCGGTGTGGTGCGGTCGCTGCGCGAGACGCTGCACGGCAGCGGATACATCGAGGCCGAGACTCCCATGCTTCAGGTGATGCACGGCGGCGCTAATGCGCGTCCCTTCGTGACGCACATCAACGCGTACGACATGCCCCTCTATCTCCGCATCGCCCCCGAGCTCTATCTCAAGCGGTTGCTGGTGGGCGGCGTCGATCGCGTCTTCGAGATCAACCGCAACTTCCGCAACGAGGGCGCCGACTCGTCACACAACCCCGAGTTCACGATGCTCGAGATGTACGAGGCGTACGGCGACTACGACACGATGCGGCTGCTCACCCAAAACCTGGTCCAGAACGCGGCTATCGACGTGTTCGGCGAGCCAGTGGCGCGGCGGGTGCAGCCCGATGGTTCGATCGAAGAGTTCGACCTGTCTGGCGACTGGCCGGTCAAGACGATGATCGGTGCACTGTCTGAGGCGCTCGGCGAAGAGGTCGGCCTCGACACCCCCGCCGCTGTCCTCCGAGCACACTGCGAACGGCTCGAAATCGAAGAGCCGGTAGACGCCTCGGTCGGCATGCTTCTTGAAGAGCTGTACGTCGAGCTCGTCGAAAGCAAGACAACGACCCCGGTCTTCTACAAGGACTTCCCCAAGGAGAACGCACCGCTCACCCGACTTCATCGAGACGACCCGCGACTGACCGAGAAGTGGGACCTCGTCGGCTGGGGGGCCGAGATGGGAACCGGCTACTCCGAGCTGATCGACCCGATCGACCAGCGTGAGCGTTTCGTCGCCCAGGCGGCGCGCGCCGAAAGTGGCGATGACGAAGCGATGCGGCTCGACGAAGACTTCCTCCGGGCCCTCGAACATGGCATGCCACCCGCCGGCGGTCAGGGCATGGGGATCGATCGACTCGTCATGACGCTGACCGGTCTCGGGGTGCGCGACACCATCCTCTTTCCTCTCGTGAAGCCGGAGTGAGCGCTACCCCCGTCGAGCTCCGCGAGGCTCGCACGGCAGACGTCACGGTCATCCGGCATCTCGTCGACACGTACGCCTCCGACCGCATCCTGCTGTCAAAGGCGACTGTCACGCTCTTCGAGGACATCCAGGAGTTCTACGTCGCTGAGGTCGACGGCGTCATCGTCGGCTGCGGGGCGTTGCACGTGCTCTGGGAAGACCTGGCCGAGGTGAGGACGCTCGCGGTCGACCTGGAGTACCGGGGGCGCGGGATCGGTGACCTTCTGCTGCGCCGGCTGCTGCAGCAGGCCCGGCACCTCGGAGTGGCCCGGGTCTTCTGCCTCACCTTTGAAGTCGACTTCTTCAGTCGTCACGGATTCGCCGAGATCGAGGGTGCCCCGGTGTCTCACGACGTCTTCGAGCAGCTTCTGGAGTCGTACGACGAGGGTGTGGCGGAGTTCTTGGGTTTGGAGCGCGTCAAGCCCAATACGCTCGGTAATGCGCGGATGCTGCTGGTTCTTTAGGCGCTCACGCCTCGTCGATCTCCACCGGGACGAGTTGTTTCTGGTAGGCGCGTAGGTCGGGGGGTGACACCTCGAACGGCTCGACGTGCACGTAGCCGCTGGTCTCGAAGAGCAGGATTGCCTGCGACAGGGCGTCGTAGACCTCGAGGCGGATGAACTCGAACCCGGCCACTGCCCCCGCGCCCTCAAGCGCGGAGAGCATTCGGCGCCCGATGCTTCGTCCCCTCATCACCGGGTTGACCCACAACCGGCGGATCTGGCCGATCTTGGGCCCCGCCTCGCGAAGGGACCCGCAGCCGACCACGTTGTCGCGGTCGTCGAGGGCGACCACGAAGAAGTTGCGCCCCGAGTCGTCGCGGGCCTCTTGGGCCACATCGATCTCCAGGACGTCGGCGCCGACCAGTTCGACCATCTCGTTCAGAAACTGGTTGATCGCTGCCTGACTTCTGGGGTCAGTGGGATCCAGCGCCTCGACGCGTACCGATGTCATGACTGAGACCCTAATCCCTGCCTCGCGTGCGGCATGGCGCGACACCCGGACCGGGCATTGCGCGCCCCTGAAGCGGCGCGCTGACGGAGAGAAATGGGCACTTGTGTTTATGTCATGATGAATAGACGCCCGATCGGGCGATTGAATGAGAAGTATTTACTGTTCAATAAGTCGTCGGTCACCAACCAACGCACACTCGTAGAAATCCGGAGAAAGCCTTATGGCGCAGAAAGTGCAGATCGTCCTTATCGACGACATCGATGGCGGGAATGCCGACGAGACCGTTCAGTTCTCCCTCGACGGCACGTCCTACGAGATCGACCTGTCGACCCAGAACGCTTCGCGGTTGCGCTCGAACATGGCGGAGTTCGTGGGCCACGCCCGCAAGGCCCCCAGCCGCTCTGCAGCCCGGCGCCCGCGTCACTCCGGTTCCGGCAAGAGCGCCCAGATCCGGGCGTGGGCGCGTCAGCAGGGCCTCGCCGTCAATGAGCGAGGCCGGATCCCCGCCGACCTGGCCGCCAAGTTCGAGGCGGCTCACTCGGGCTGGGATCACAAGACCGTGTCGTTCGCTGTTGGCGTAGGAAGACGCATTCGCCCTACGGAACGCCAGGTCAGCGGCCGACGTTGAAGGGGAGACACTGCGCAAGGCAGGTCTGAGTGCCGTGGAGAACGAGAAGCCTTCGCTCTCCAGGGTTAGCATTCGAGCAGGCCTAGGTAGTGCCGTAGCGGGCTGTGCCCGCGCTGTCCGCGGATCACCCAGAAGGAGACGCGAAGATGTTCGAGAGGTTCACCGACCGCGCCCGGCGGGTGGTCGTGCTGGCCCAAGAAGAGGCCCGCATGCTCAACCACAACTACATCGGCACCGAGCACATCCTGCTCGGACTGATCCACGAGGGCGAGGGCGTCGCAGCCAAGGCGCTTGAGTCGCTCGGAATCTCTCTCGAAGCTGTCCGTCAGCAGGTCGAAGAGATCATCGGCCAGGGCCAGCAGGCACCGTCGGGTCACATCCCCTTCACACCACGTGCCAAGAAGGTGCTCGAGCTCTCCTTGCGCGAGGCGCTGCAGCTCGGCCACAACTACATCGGCACCGAGCACATTCTGCTCGGGCTGATTCGCGAAGGCGAAGGTGTCGCCGCCCAGGTGCTCGTCAAGCTTGGCGCTGACCTCAACCGTGTTCGCCAGCAGGTCATCCAGCTGCTCTCGGGCTACCAGGGCAAAGAGCCGGCTACGGCTGGCGGCCCCCAGGGCGAGAATGCGCCCTCGTCATCGCTCGTCCTTGACCAGTTCGGTCGCAACCTGACGCAAGCAGCGCGTGAGAGCAAGCTCGACCCCGTCATCGGACGTGAGAAAGAGATCGAGCGCGTGATGCAGGTGCTGTCGCGCCGCACCAAGAACAACCCTGTGCTCATCGGAGAGCCCGGCGTTGGCAAGACTGCCGTCGTCGAAGGTCTCGCCCAGGCGATCGTCAAGGGCGAGGTTCCGGACACTCTCGAGAACAAGCAGCTCTACACACTCGACCTCGGCGCTCTGGTCGCCGGCAGCCGCTACCGCGGTGACTTCGAGGAGCGCCTGAAGAAGGTGCTGAAGGAGATCCGCACCCGCGGCGACATCATCTTGTTCATCGACGAGATGCACACCCTTGTCGGGGCCGGGGCCGCTGAAGGCGCGATCGACGCCGCCAGCATTCTGAAGCCGATGCTCGCACGCGGTGAGCTGCAGACCATCGGAGCGACCACGCTCGACGAGTACCGCAAGTACGTCGAGAAGGACGCCGCCCTCGAGCGCCGGTTTGCGCCGATCCAGGTAGACGCGCCCGACGTCGACATGACCGTCGAGATTCTGCAGGGTCTGCGTGATCGCTACGCCGCTCACCACCGCGTCAACATCACCGACGAAGCGATCAAGGCTGCTGCGCGTCTTGCAGACCGGTACATCTCAGACCGGCAGCTGCCCGACAAGGCGATCGACCTCATCGACGAGGCGGGGTCGCGTCTGCGTATTCGTCGTATGACGGCGCCGCCCGACCTGCGTGAGTACGACGACCGGATCGGTGACGTCCGCCGCGACAAGGAAGCCGCGATCGACGCCCAGGACTTCGAGAAGGCGGCCTCGCTGCGCGATCAGGAGAAGCAACTTCTCGGTGAGCGAGCCCAGCGCGAGCGCGAGTGGCGTAGCGGGGGCATGGACACGCTGCCCGATGTCGACGAGAAGCTGATCGCCGAGGTCGTGGGTCTGATGACCGGCATCCCGGTGTCGGATCTTTCTGAAGATGACGCCAAGCGGCTCATGCGGATGGAAGAAGAACTGCACAAGCGCGTCGTTGGGCAGGAACAGGCCATCAAGGCTCTCTCGAAGGCGATCCGCCGCACGCGTGCAGGGCTCAAGGATCCGAAGCGGCCAGCTGGATCGTTCATCTTCGCCGGCCCGTCCGGTGTTGGAAAGACCGAGCTGTCAAAGGCACTCACGGAGTTTCTCTTCGGCGACGAAGACGCCCTCATCGCGCTCGACATGAGTGAGTACAGCGAGAAGCACACGGCGTCGCGACTCTTCGGATCGCCTCCCGGATATGTCGGGTACGAAGAAGGCGGACAGCTCACCGAGAAGGTGCGCCGCAAGCCGTTCTCCGTGGTGCTCTTCGACGAGGTCGAGAAGGCCCACCCCGACATCTTCAACTCGCTCCTTCAGGTGCTGGAGGAAGGGCGCCTTACCGACGCCCAAGGACGCACGGTCGACTTCAAGAACACGGTCATCATCATGACGACCAACTTGGGCAGCCGTGATGTCTCGAAGGGTGTCAACCTGGGCTTCTCGGCCGGAAACGACCTGACGACCGCCTATGAGGCGATGAAGTCCAAGGTGCAGCAAGAGCTCAAGCAGAACTTCCGGCCTGAGTTCCTCAACCGCATCGACGACATCATCGTGTTCCACCAGCTCAGTGAGGGCGAGATCGTCAGCATCGTCGACCTCATGGCCGCAAAGCTCGAAGAGCGGCTCAAGGACAAGGACATGGCGATCGAACTGACGACTCCGGCCAAGGAGCTGTTGGCGAAGAAGGGATACGACCCGGTGCTCGGTGCTCGACCACTGCGGCGCACGATGCAGCGCGAGCTTGAGGATCAGCTGTCCGAGCAGATCCTCTTCGGTGAGCTGCTGCCGGGCTCGATCGTGCTGGTCGACGTCGAGGGTGAGGGAGAAGACGCCGCGTTCACGTTCAAGAGTGAGCCGCGCGCCACGTTGCCTGACCTTCCAGACCACCCTGACCTTCCTCCGGTCGAGACGGTCGATTCAGGTGACGTCGGTGAGTCGACCCCCCAACCGGGCGCTGACGAGTAGGCCTAGTCGGGCAGGCGGTACCCCGAGGTCGGTGTGCCGCTGACCAGCCCGTCCTTGATCAGGCTGCTCAGCGCGCGCTCGCGCTGATCCACGTCGGTCCAGGCACGGTCCAGCTCGTCTTTCGAGACCGTCGAGCCTGCTCTCCGCAGGATGTCGAGCAGGCGCCCGCGGCATTGGCGGTCGGTTCCCTCGTAGCTCTGCCGTCGTCGTGGTGCGCCCGACCATGCTGGATAGCCGGCGGATCGCCACGCACAGGAGGTGAGCAGCGGACACGCGTCGCAGTCGGGGGTGCGTGACGTGCACACCAGTGCGCCGAGCTCCATGACGGAAATGGAGGCGAGCGCTGCGAGAGGTGGATCGTCCGGCAGCAGGTTGAGAGCGCGTTGCCGCTCGCCGTTGTTGGGAGCTGCGGTGCCCGGGTGTTCCAGACCGTCGAGCCACCTCGCATGGACACGCCTGACGTTGGTGTCGAGTACCGCCTGACGTTGGCCGAAGCCGAATGCGGCCACCGCGGATGCCGTGTACTCGCCGACGCCGGGGAGCGTGCGCAGGTCAGCGACGTCGGAGGGGACGACGCCTGCGAAGTGGTCTCGACATGCCACTGCAGCCGCGTGGAGACGAAGAGCGCGTCGGGGATAACCGAGGCGCCCCCATGCTCTGATTGCCTCCCCTGGCGAGTCCGTGGCCAGGTCGGTCGAGGTGGGCCACCGAGTCATCCAGCTTTCGAACACCGGCAGGACCCGGGCCACCGGGGTCTGCTGCAGCATGACTTCGCTGACCAGCACGGCCCAGGGCTCCGGATCGCTTCGCCAAGGGAGAGTTCGCGCCGAGACCTCGTACCAGGTCATCACGGCGTCCAGGGGCTCTTTGGTGGGGCGCGTGGAGAGATGAGGACCAGACATCATCGCCATCGTGGCACGGCCCAAGAGCGAGCGTCTGGTCGGTCGGAATCACTAGAGTGGGCCCGTGGTGCTTCGACCCGTTGGTGATCAGCCACCCAGCGTCTACTGGGTGCGCCGCGGACTCCTGGTCGTGGTGGTGGTGGTCGTCGTCGCCATCGTCTGGTGGCTGTGGCCATCTGGTGCCGACACCACTGAGACCACTGCCTCTGATCCCTCGCCTTCAGCCTCACCCACCGACACCGCGTCAGCATCGCCCACTCCTTCGAAGACCAAGAAGAAGAAGCCCAAGGAAGACCTCGAACCCGCCTGCTCCGATGATGCGATCGAAGTCACCGTCTCCACCAATGCCGAGACGTACGCTGCCGACCGCAATCCATCCTTCACATTTGCCGTCGAGAACGTGTCAAAGAACGCCTGCAGTCGCGACGTCGGTCAGCTCGCCAACGAACTGCGTGTCACGTCCGGCGGGGTAGAGGTGTGGTCATCAGATGACTGCAATCCCGGTGGTGCGGTCGATCGATCCAACCTTGGTCCCGGCGACCGTTTCGTGCAGAGCGTCAACTGGGCGCGCGTGAAGTCTGCTGAAGGGTGCCCCACCCCGGAAGAGGCGGCGGGTCCTGGCACCTACCAGGTGCTGGCGCGCAACGGCGACTTGCTCAGCGAGCCGGTCGCATTCGAGCTGCAGTAGGGGCTGGCCCGGGCGCTCGCGACGCTCAAGGTGGGGCCGGGACTGGACGACAAACCTGTACACGAGACGGTGCCGTCAGCCAGAAAGCGCGCCGTGGCAGGAGGACCGGTGCCGGCGTCCCATGAGACCCATGACCCGGGACCCGTGGGCACTTCTCGAGGCGCTCCGGTCCTGGTGGCGATCGTTGCTGGCACCAAGACCCGCATCAAGGTCCTCGAGAAGCTGCTCAATCAACCCGGTGTCGTGGTCTGCGGTGGCGCCCAGGAGCCGGTGGCAGCCGAGGAGCTGATCGTGGCTGCGCGTCCTTCGGCGGTGCTGCTCGACCTCGACCTCTGGTCCGGTGGCCTCGAGGCGATCGAGCGCATCATGGCCAACCGTGCCACTCCGATCGTCGTGATCGGTCCGGCAGCCGAAGCATCCCGAAGCGGCGATTGCCGCCGGAGCGGTGGACGTGGTGGGCGCTCTTGACGTCGCTCCAGGGTCGGCGGAGTACGCCCACATGGTCATGCGTCACCTCAAGATCGCCAGTCGGGTGCGGGTGATCACTCACCCTCGCGGTCGGCTGAAGGGTCGGGGATCGCGTGGTCGAGCAGGCCAGGTACCTCCACCTCCGGCCGAGCAGGATCGCGCGGCCACCAACGGCGTCGAGCGAGAGAGATCGCACTCCGGGTCGCGATGACTCCACTGCCGCACGGGCGCATTCGCCTGAGCGGGTGCGTCGGCACGTCACTTCGCGCCCTCGGCCGGTTGCCCCACGGCAGGGCCCGATGGTGGTGGCGATCGGGGCGTCCACGGGCGGGCCGCCTGCCCTTGCGACGATCCTCTCCGAGCTGCCGGCCGGACTGCCGGCAGCCGTTGTGGTGGTCCAGCACATGGCGGAGGGATTCGTCGAGGGCCTGGCAAGGTGGCTCGACGGAGTGTGCGCGATTCCCGTCGTTGTGGCGGTGGAGGGTGAACGGCTGCTCGCCGGGCAGGTCTACCTCGCACCCGCCAACCAGAACTTGGTCGTCCGACCTGGATTCCGGGTCGGACTCACCGACCCTCCTCCCGGTCAGTACCACGTCCCCGGCGTAGATGTGACCTTCCGCTCGGTGGCCCAGGTCTCCGGTCAGTACGCCGTGGGAGCACTGCTGACTGGCATGGGGCGCGACGGCGCAGCCGGCCTGAAGGTGCTGCGCGACATCGGGGCCTTCACCATCGGTCAGGACGAGTCGACAAGCGTTGTGTGGGGTATGCCGGCCGCGGCTCAGGAGGCTGATGCGGTCGATCTCGAGCTCCCCCTTGCGGCGATCGGCCAAGCCATTGTCACGGCCGTCGAGCATGCGGTCGAAGAAGTGGCGGAGGTGGTCCTGTGACCACCCATGTTGTGTCAGATTCTGAGTACTCGATGGTGACCGACGCACTCGTGCGAATGGCCGGCCTCGTCTTCGACGTCAGTCGTCGCAGTGCGATCAGCGCCATCCTGCACGAGCGCATCGACAAGACTGGCCATCGCTCCATCGGCTCCTATCTGGGCTTCGTCGAGTCCACCGGAGGCGCGGTCGAGCGTCAACAGCTGCTCGACGCCGTGACGATCCAAGAGACGCACTTCTTCAGAAACCTGCCGCAAATCGAAGCGCTGCGGAAGGACGTACTCCCTGAGCTGATTCGACGCACGCGGAGCAGTGGGCGCCCCTTGACGATCTGGTCGGCCGGTTGCTCGACGGGCGAAGAGCCGTACACGCTGGCAATGCTGCTGGTGCAGCTCTTCGAGGAGGACGCCCCATTCCCTGTGAAGATCATCGCAACAGACGTCTCCGAGGCGGCGCTCGATGTTGCTCGGGCCGGTGTCTACTCGGGGCGGACCATCCAGCTGGCTGAGCCCGGCGCCGTTGACCGGTGGTTCGACGCGCGCAGTGACGGCAGCTACTCGGTGGCACAGCCGGTGCGTGACCTCGTGGAGTTCCGTCTCCAGAATCTGGTGACGGACGCACCTCCGCTGAGCACGGGAGAGGCCGATCTCATCGTCTGCCGGAATGTCACGATCTACTTCGGGCGCGAGACAACGACCCGCCTGGTCCGCGGATTCCACCGGTTGCTGACGATGGGCGGCTATCTGCTTCTGGGACACGCCGAAACGCTCTGGCAGATCTCTGAGGACTTCAGCCTCCTCCCCGTCGGCGAAGCTTTTGTCTATCGCAAGGATGCCGTTCCGGCGAGCGGACGTCGTCCTGCGCCGGTTCGGCCACCAGCCCCAACCCCGCACGTGTCTCAGCCGCGGCGGGTCATGCGCGACGTTCTGCGCGTACCTGGGCTCCGGCCCAAGCGGCCCCCCGAACCGCGGCACCCTTCACTCGCGGCTCCGGAGCTGCCGTCGCCCCTTGAGGACCTCATCAGGGCACGAGAGGCACTGCGCGCCGGTCAGTACGCCGAAGCCGCATCGCTTGCGGAGCGCGCGACTGCCGCTCATCCGATGCTCGTGGAGGGCTACATCTTGGAGGGGCGTGCCCTCAGCAACCAAGGTGATGACGACGGGGCAATCGTGGCCCTTCGCAAAGCCGTGTTCCTCGACCCAGCTGCCGCGCATGCGCACTTCCTGTTGGCGACCACTCTTGCGCGGGTGGGTGACCCCGGTGGTGCTGCGCTTTCCTTCGCATCGGCGGCGCAGACCCTGCCGGCCGCGTCACCTGAGACGCTTTCGGAGCTGCTCGATGGTCGTGCCGTCTCAGATTTGGTAGACCTATGTCAACAGTTGGCTGTCTCGATCGGCACCGGCCCTGAGGCGCCGGTGAGTGCGGGTGCGGCTTCTCACGACGATGGACGGAGACGCCAGTGAGCGGCTACATCACGTTTCGCATGAATGGTCGTGACCTTGCGTGCGAGCTCGAAGAGGTGCGCGAGGTGGTACGGGCCATCGGGATCGAGTCGCTGGCCGGTACGCGGGCGCCGGTCAGCGGCATGATTGAACTACGCAATGATCCGTTGCCGGTGATCGATCTCCGCTCGGACGCATACCCGGGCGAAGAGGGTGACGTTCTGGTTCTCAATCCGCTCGACGGCGGTAGCTACGGCGTCGCGGTCGACCGGGTGCTCGCCGTTGTCAGCGACGATGAACTCGTCGTCGAGAAGGGCGAGGCGCCGGCTGGTCTCCCTCCGTACGTGACGCGGGTGCTGCGCCGCCCCGCCGACAAGGCCCCGGTGATGCTGGTCGAGCTGAGGACTCTCGCTGGCCTGGAGGCGTCCGGCGGCAGCCGAGGCGGTCAGACGTAGCGCTCCAGAATGCTCGACTCGGCGAGGCGCGAGAGCCCCTCGCGCACGGTGCGTGCCCGAGCTTCGCCGACGCCTTCGACCGCCTGCAGGTCGCCGATGCTGGCAGCGAGAAGTCGCTGGAGGCCGCCGAAGTGATCGACGAGGCGATCGACCACCGAGTTCGGCAGGCGCGGGACTCTCGCCAGCAGGCGGTAGCCGCGCGGGCTGATCGTGGCGTCCAGGTCTTCGGAGGCTCCGGGGTAGCCCAGGGCCTTGGCGACGAGGGAGAGCTCGAGGAGCTCGACGTCGGTCAACGCATCGAGATCAGCGAGCGCCTTCTCGGTCGTTCGTGATCGACGCCCGGAGGGCAGATAGTCACGGACTATCAGCTCGCGATCGGTGTCGACCCCGCCGATCAGCTCGACCAGCTGGAGCGAGAGCAGGCGTCCGTCGGAACCGAGCTCGATCACGTACTCGTCGATTTCTCGGGCGATGCGGCGCACCATCTCGAGCCGTTGCGTGACGACCGCAACATCGCGCACCGACACGAGATCCTCGATCTCGAGGTCGGACAGGGTGCTCGAGACCTCGTCGAGACGGAGCTTGTAGCGCTCAAGTGTGGCGAGTGCCTGATTGGCGCGAGACAAGATGGCTGCCGAGTCCTCGAGCACGTATCGACGCCCGCCCACGTAGAGGGCGATGATGTTCATCGACTGGCTGACTGACACCACCGGGAAGCCCGTCTGCTTGGCGACCCGCTCAGCGGTGCGGTGTCGGGTGCCGGTCTCGTCCGAGGTGATGCTTGGGTCTGGCATGAGGTGGACGGCGGCTCGGTGGATGCTGGATGCGCCTGAACCAAGGATGATGGCGCCATCCATCTTCGCCAGCTCGCGCAGTCGCGTTGCCGAGAACTCGATGTCGAGCGTGAACCCGCCACTGCACAGTGCTTCGACGTCCTTGTTGTAGCCGAGGACGAAGAGCCCACCCGTGCGCCCGCGCAGGATCCGCTCAAGTCCGTCGCGCAAGACCGTGCCCGGCGCCACTGTCGCAAGTGTGACGAGCAGCTGGGTATCAGCGGCGCTCGGTGTCTTGTCGATGGCGGGCACAGAAGCACTCTCGGGTCGATGGAGGAGCGAAACCTACGGCGCTGGAGAACTGCCGGAGCGGGCCGAGTCTAGCCGTGAGAGGCCTCGTGGAGTGCGATCGCCAGCGCATCATGGATATCGGCCACCGGTGAGATGGCGATGCCCTCGGGAACGGATCCGCTGTAGCTGGGGGTGATCGCGCGGGTGAAGCCCAGCCGACTGGCCTCGACGAGGCGACGTTCGATGCCCGGGACCGTTCTGACCTCACCGGCGAGACCGATCTCGCCGAACGCCACGAGGTCTGGTGCGAGCGGCCGGTCCATGCACGCACTGGCGAGCGCCATGGTCAGCGCGAGGTCGGAGGCGGGCTCGCGTAGCTGGACGCCGCCCACGGTTGCGGCGTAGATCTCGGAGGCGGCGAGCGGCACACGTCCCCGCCGAGTGAGGACGGCCACGACCATCGCCAGTCTGGAGGGGTCGAGCCCGGCGCTGGTGCGACGGGGATTGTTGGCGGTGGTGGGCGATACCAGCGCCTGGACCTCGGCGACCAGTGGACGTCGACCCTCAAGGGTGACCGTGACACACGTTCCGGCCACCGGAGATGTATGCCTGCCCACGAACAGGCCGCTGGGGTCGGCGACTCCTTCGATGCCGTGGTCGCTCATGAGGAAGCACCCGACCTCGTCGGTGGGGCCGAACCTGTTCTTGGTCGCGCGTCCAAGCCGAAGGGTGCTGTGCTGATCTCCTTCGAAGGTGAGCACCACATCGACGAGGTGTTCGAGCAGGCGCGGCCCGGCGACCGAGCCGTCCTTGGTGACGTGACCGACGAGCACAGTCGCGATACCGCGCTCCTTGGCCAGCCGGATGAGGGCCGTGGCCACTTCGCGCACCTGGGTGACCCCGCCGGGAGTGCCGTCGACATCGGGGGAGGAGACGGTCTGGACCGAGTCGAGCACGAGGAGGCCGGGTGCCACCGTGTCGATCTGAGTGAGCACTGCCGACAGGTCAGTCTCTGCGGCGAGCCAGAGATTGGCGTTGACGGCGTTGATGCGATCGGCGCGCAGCCGCACCTGGGCGGCTGACTCCTCGCCGGTGATGTAGAGGGTGGTGACTCCGCTACGGGCCGACCTGGCGGCGACGTCGAGAAGGAGGGTGGACTTGCCCACACCTGGCTCACCGGCGAGGAGAACGACGGCCCCGGTGATCAGGCCGCCACCCAGGACCCGGTCGAGCTCGTCGACACCGGTGCTGCGGCTGCGCGCGGCGTCGACGTCTACCTCGAGGATCGGACGTGCCGGTGCGCTGACGGGACCAGCGGTGACCCCTCGAGCCTTGGGTCCGGTCTCATCGACGGTGCCCCATGCCTGGCACTCGCCACACCGACCCACCCATTTGCTGGTGGTCCACCCACACTCGGCACAGCGATAGTCGGGTCGTGCCTTCTTGGCGCTTGGCCGGGGGCTTGTGGTCACTGGTACCTCCTCGGTCTGGACAGGACGCTATGACATGCCGCCGACAGAACATCGACAAGCCACCGGCAGGCGCTGTGGCCAGGGCCAAGGCACTCCGAACGCAGCATCGCGCGGCCCCGCGCGTGCGCTCCGGGCGACGTTGTCCGGGAGCACGGACTCGTGGTGTGGGCTCGTCGGGACTGCCGCCCACGAGCAGGACAAGAATGGAGGGGCACGCGTCATTGGCTAGCACGGACGGGCCTACTTCCAAGGGCACCGACATTGCGGCTGATCCTGGGCAAGCGGGCCCCTGCCCGGGATCACCAACGTGGTGCTCGGCTCAAACCTCGGGTAGGTATCCGGTGGATGGGTCGATCTCACCAAGGAACCACCGGATCCGGGCTCTGTGCTCTGCCTCACCTCGTTCGAAGGGCCCTGACTCACCAAACCCGTAGCGTTCGTTCGGCCTGGTCAACCATGTGTAGTCGTACTCGAAGAGATGCCCATGCCGAGGACGCAGTTGCACGCGGAATCGTTCACCATCCACCCTGAAGAACCATTCACGGCCATGTGCAGTCACGGAGGCAGTCCACCACATGGCTGGCTGCACAGGCAGGGGTCAAGGGCTATTCCACGCGCATCTCCGTAATGAGGTCTCTTCTCTACGGCTTGCCAGCACCTGACTAGCCGGCTGTCTCAGGAGTCACCGTCGTCAGGTGGGTGGGGGTCGGTGTAGCGCCAGGGGTGGGTGGTGTGGGTGCGTCCGGTGGGGGTGGTCCAGGTCATGACGCCGGTGGGTTCGAGGAGTACTGACCAGCCGGCGGTGTGTTTGAGGCGGTGGTGGCGGCGGCAGAGGACTGCGAGGTTGGCGGCGGCCGTAGGGCCGGCGGGCCAGGGGATGGTGTGGTCGAGATCAGTCCCGGCACCGTCGGCTGAGCGGCGGCAGCCGGGGAACCGGCAGGTGACGTCTCGGGCACGGACAGCGCGGTCGAGCGCCTCCGATGGGCGGTACTGCTTCTCGGCGATATCGGTGAGGACCCCGGTGGTTGGGTCGGTGAGCAACCGCCGCCAGGTGACGTGCTGATCACTACTGCCAGCGCCTACGAGTTCACGCACCGTGTCGGCGGTTACCGGACCGAGACCGGGAACCCATCCTGGTCGTTGGCGGTCTCCAGAGATGGTGTCGGCACCGACGATGAGGTGGACATCGACAGCCGGCGGCTCAGACCGCCCGAGGAGGAGGTCGACCAGGGCATCGGCGCGGCGTTGGTCCATCGTCCGCGCGTCGTCAGCACCGGCGTCCTGGGCAGCTGTGGTGAGGCCCTCTTGGATCTGCCGCGCCTGCACCGATGGCAGCAACGCCCACAGCTCGGACATGCCGTCGTCGCCGGGGGTGATGACGATCCGCCGATCGGCAATTGCGCGTTGCCTGCGCTCCTCGGCCGCGTCCGGATTGGCGGCGATGACCCGCCGGCGCAACCATTCCCGGAGTTGCGGAGCGGTGCGGCTCTGCGCGAACTCGGCAGCGGCGGCGGCGACGTCGTTGACGGAGGTGGACGGCAGGAAGGAGACCTGTTCCGCGATGACCTCAACCTTGCGTCCGTCGAGGGTCCCTGCGCGCCACGCCGTCTGGACCACCGGGAGATCCGCGGCCCGGCAGGCCGTGTCATACCTCGCGGCGGCCGCAGCCCTGGTGCACGACAGGAGAACAGCGATCTCGTCGGCCACAAACTCCTCACGGCACTCCCGCGACCAGAGCGGCTGGTGGCTGGAGGTGCTCTCGGCCATATCAGCGACGCGGGCCCTGATTCCGATCTGGACCATGGCTTCGGCTTGGGCTGCTTGAAGCATCAGCATCGCCTTCTCACACTCGACCACTCGGGAACGCAGCGCGTCGTCGCGCAGATCGGAGGCTTCGGCGGAGGACCGCAGCAAGGTATCAACCTGCTCGGCGATGCCGGTGGTACGAGGAGTCCATGACCTGCACTGTGCCACCAGGGTCTGCCACCATCGTCCAGCTCCGAGCACTTTCCCAGGCAGAGCCTAGGGAAACTCCCGAGTGCCGCCGGCGCACTCGGCGAGCAGTACTGTCAACCAGGTGCGCACTCGACGGGCCCGGGGCGCAACCAGGTGCGCACTCGACGGGCCCTAGGGGGACTCGACGGTGGCGGGGTGGGGGGCTGGCCGGTTGCCGCCCTTGAGTCGGTCCTTGCACAGTCGGCTGAGCTCGGCGTAGGCCGCCTCGCCCATCAGGGCCACCAGCTCGTCGCGGTTGCTCAGGTAGACCGGCTCTTTACCGACGTGCGCCTCGGTGTTTGCGGTGCAGTACCAGTCGAGGTCGTGGCCGCCAGGGCCCCACGCCGCTCGCTCGTACTCGCCAACGATGATCTCGAGGTACTCGGTGCCGTCGGGGCGTTCGACGTGGCGGTAGGTGCGCCTGATCGGCAGCTGCCAGCAGACGTCCGGCTTGGTCGTGACGATGCTGACGCCACGGTCGAGAGCAAGCTTGTGCAGCGCGCATCCGGGACCGGAGGGAAATCCAGGGCGGTTGAGGAAGACACAGCCACCGTCGACGACGCGCGTCTTGCGACCACCCTCGTCGTCCTTCTCCGTGATCTTCTCGGCGCCGTAGAACTGCCAGTCGTCCGGGCCGAGCTCCTTGGCCCACTTCTTGACGCGCTTCTCGTCGGCCTTGTCGGAGAAGTGTGCGCCGAGGGTGCAGCAGCCGTCGTCGGGGCGGTCGGCGTAGATGCCCTTGCACCCGGACCCGAAGATGCACGTCCAGTTGCTGGTCAGCCAGGTGAGGTCGCAACGAAAGACCTGGTCGCTGTCGACGGGGTCGGTGAACTCCACCCACGCCCGCGGGAAGTCGAGGTTTACTTCTGGCACGGGGGTCAGCGTACGGCGCCGCCGGGCGGGTAGCGTCATCGGCATGGACGTCGCGACAGGTGAAGATGTGCGGCTCGGGGTCCTCGACGTCGGGTCGAACACCGTTCATCTGCTGGTCGTCGACGCGCACCACGGAGCCGCGCCGCGATCGGCCTACTCGTACAAGAGCGAACTGCGGCTTGCCGAGTTCCTGCGCGACGACGGGTCGATCGGCGACGAGGGCGTTGCGGCGCTCACCGGTTTCGTCGGTGAGGCGGCCACGATCGCCGAGCAGGTGGGCGCCGAAGAGATGCTCGCCTTTGCCACGTCGGCGATCCGTGAGGCGCCCAATGGTGACGATGTCCTGAAGAACGTGCGGGAGGCCACGGGAGTCGACCTCGAGGTGCTCTCCGGTGCGGACGAGGCCAGGCTGACCTTCCTCGCCGTGCGTCGTTGGTTCGGATGGTCGAGTGGGCGCCTGCTCGTGCTGGACATCGGCGGTGGCTCGCTGGAGGTTGCGATCGGCAACACCGAGGAGCCGGATGCCGCCTTCTCGCTTCCGCTCGGCGCCGGGCGGCTGACGCGCGACTTCCTGACCGGCGATCCGCCCAGCGCCTCGGAGGTCAAGCACCTGCGCAAGCACGTGCGTCATCGCCTGGCCGACGAGAGCGCAGTCCTTGAAGAGACCGCCAATGCATCGCACGTCGTGGGTACATCGAAGACCTTCAAACAGCTGGCTCGGCTCACCGGGGCTGAGCCGAGCTCGGCCGGCCCGTACGTCCAGAGACGTCTTCACCGTGGTGCGTTGGGTGAGTGGATTCCGAAGTTGGCCAAGATGTCGGCTGCCGAGCGCGGCGACCTTCCGGGCATCTCTGTGGGGCGTGCGCCGCAGCTGTTGGCAGGCGCCATCGTGGCCGACCTCGTGATGGATGCGGTAGACGCGGATGTGCTCGAGATCTGCCCATGGGCTCTTCGCGAGGGTGTGATCTTGCGTCGCCTCGACTGGATGGGCGGGTAGTCGTGGCTGACGAGGTGAGCGTGAAGGTTCCGCGGGCGTCGGTGGCTCTGTCGACGGCTTCGGTCTATCCGGAGTCGACTGCCAACTGCCTTCGAGCTCGCTGCCCGGCTGGGCTATGACGGCGTCGAGGTGATGGTGTCGACTGATGCGGTCAGCCAAGAGGTGGCATCGCTGCAGCGGTTGTCCGACTACTACGAGGTCCCCATCGTGGCAATCCATTCCCCGTGCCTGCTGATCACTCAGCGCGTCTGGGGCACTGAGCCCTGGGGCAAGCTGCAGACGGCTCAGCGCACCGCCGAGCAGCTTGGAGCGGAGGTGGTGGTGGTACACCCGCCCTTCCGTTGGCAGCGCGAGTACGCCAAGGGATTCGTCCGAGGCGTTGCTGCAATGACCGATGAGACCGACGTGCGCTTTGCGGTCGAGAACATGTTTCCCTGGCGGGCGCGGAATCGCGAGATCCAGGCCTATCTGCCCGATCACGATCCCACCGATGAGGAGTACAGCTCGGTCACGCTCGACCTCTCGCACACCTCGGTTGCCGGTGACGACGCGATGGCCATGGCGAGAGGCCTGGGCGAACGGCTCGCCCACGTCCACCTCGGCGATGGTTCTGGCGCAAGCAGGGACGAACATCTCGTACCCGGCCGCGGAACCCAGCCGTGCGCAGAGCTGCTTGAACACCTCGCCACGATCGACTACTCGGGACACGTCGTGCTCGAAGTGAATACGCGCAAGGCGATGAGCAAGGAGCAGCGCGAGAACGACCTCGCCGAGTCCCTGGCCTTCACGCGACTCCACCTTGCGACAGCGGTGCACGACTCCGCCGGGCCGTAGCCGGATCGGACGAAAACGACTTAGAGCGCGGGACGGCCGAGGTCACCGGACAGATAGTGGTCCAGGACCGGACCGACGATCCCGGCGATCTCGTCCGGTCGCGCTCCGGCCAAGGGCGGTAGTCGCAGCACGTATCGACCGATGACAAGGCCACCGATGTGAGACGCCACCAGTGCGGCCCGCACTGATGCGTCCTGGCGGTCGGCAAGTGTCTCCACCTGTGCGAGCAAGGTGTTGGCGAACAGCTCGCCCAGTGCTGCGGCAGCACGTTCGTG
This sequence comes from uncultured Actinomycetota bacterium, assembly GCA_963824605.1. Taxonomy (GTDB): domain Bacteria; phylum Actinomycetota; class Actinomycetes; order JAHEKZ01; family JAHEKZ01; genus JAHEKZ01. The sequence goes on from CAWGPZ010000006.1 coordinate 66,183, forward strand.
GGAGACGGCCGTGCGTAGCAGGGCCAGCAGGGGCGCGCGCGTGTCGGCGTCGTCCCACAGCGCGAGCACCCTGCGGACAATCGTCTGGCCCACCCCCGTGTCATCGCCTTGTTCGGTGCCAATCCCAGCGAAGAGCACGACCGGGTCGACCGGCAGCTGGAGGGCCGCCACGAGCAGGTCGTCCTTGGTGCCGAAATAGTGGTGCACCAGGGCCGGGTCGACACGCGCCCTCTTGGCGATTGCCCGGATCGTGGCGCGCTCGAAGCCGACTTCTGCGAACAGGTCTCGAGCAGCGTCCAGGATCTGCTCCTTCGTCCCGCTGTCACCGGGCCGGCGCCCCTTCGGGCGGGGGCTCTGGGGGGTCACGATCTCGTGGGGGTCGAGCTGACCCGTTCGGCCCGTGCAAGCACTGTCATGCGCTCCTCGATCGTGGCTGGTACAGATCGGATCCGGGCCGGAACGCCGGCGGCTTCGAGGACGAGCTGGAGCCGATGAGCATCCCCATCTGCCACTCGAACGTCGGTTCCGTCGAGAGTCACCGCCTCGCCGGCCCGCTCCAAGACCGAGAACGCCGCTGCCCAGTCATCGGTACTGATCTCGACGGCCGTCGTTCCCCCAATCACATCGTGCTCGCTTCCCTGCGCCACCAGGCGGCCCCCCGACATCAGCAAGAGCCGATGGCACTGCTGGGCCTCCTGCATGTAGTGCGTCGTGACTAGGACACCGACGCCAGCGTCGGCCTGTTGGTGGATGGTGTCCCAGAGCCGGGCGCGCGACAGCGGGTCGACGCCGGACGTCGGCTCATCGAGGACGAGCAGGGCCGGTCGGTGCAGCAGGGCGCAGGCGAAGGCCAACCGTCGCTGCGTCCCCAGGGCGAGGTCACCCACGAGCGTGTCCGCGTGGTCGGCCAGGTCCGCTGGGACGGACGGACGCGCTTGCGAGTACGCAGACGCGGTGAAGTCCAGGTTCTCCTTGACGGTCAGGTCGTCGTAGAGTCCCAGGCTCTGCGGCACATAGCCGATCGAGCTGCGCTGTTCTCGGGACGGCGGTGCCCCCATGAGTAGCGCCTCTCCCTCTGACGCGCCGATCAGCCCCAGCAGGATCCGGATGAGTGTGGTCTTTCCCGCGCCATTGGCACCGAGCAGCCCGACGACCTCGCCGCCGGCGACGCTCATCGAGACATCGACGACGGCGTCGAAGTGGCCGAACCGCTTGCTCACCGCTCTCGACTCGGTGAGGAGGGTGGGAGAGGCCGTCGATTGCCTTGTCATGGTTGCTCCTCACCGTCCAGTGCCAGTTTCAGTGAGGAAGCGATGACGACATCCTCGAGGCCAGGGGTGATGGCAACGCCGCCTGTCGGCTGCCGGCCCTCCGGGAACCACTCGCGAAGCTCACGGCCGTGACGCCAGCCGAAGTCGGGTCTGGACAGCGTCGCCGTGGAGACGATCGTCCCTGACAGCGAGCCCACCACGTCGTGGGGTGTTCCGCTGAGGAGTGTTCGCCCGTCATGCAGGACCAGCAACGACGCGCATCGCTCTGCTTCATCCAGGTAGGTCGTGGACATGAGGACCGCGCTGCCGTTGGCCGCCGCCTCAGAGATCAGTCGCCACAGGTCCACCCGGCTGACGGGGTCGACCCCGGTGCTGGGTTCATCGAGCACCAAGAGCTCGGGGTCGGGGAGCATCGCAAGACAGAATCCGAGCTTGCGCCGCATGCCACCTGACAGCTGACCGGAGAGCCGGTCTCGTACGCCGGCGAGGTCGGCTCGCTCAAGGAGCGGGTCGGCTCGCCGGGCGAGCGCCTGACCCGCTAGGCCATAGGCGCCGCCCACGAAGTCGATGTTCTCCTGAACCGACATGTCGAGCCAGCTTCCGGCGGTCGCCGGCAGGTAGCCGATCCGCTCCCGCGCCGGCACCGCCACCGATCCTTGGTCAAGGCCGACTCGGCCGACCAGCGACCGCAGAAGCGTGGTCTTTCCCGCTCCGTCACCACCCACGACAGCCGTGACCTGGCCGGTGGGCACGTCGACGCTGACCCCGCGCAGAGCGGCCTGAGAACCGAACCGCACCCAGGCATCGGAAACGCCGTAGCTCATGTCGACCCGGCCTGTGTGTCGGTCTCGGTGCCGGCCTCGGACGTGCTGACGCGCTTACGGCGAGTCGGAGCGAGATCACGCCGGAACCTCAGGACCGCACCGGTGAACACGAGCAACGCCATCACCGTGAGCGCGCCGATGGGCAGCCACAACGAGTCGAGCGGTGCGCCCCGGAGCATGACACCGCGAGAGATCATCGTGAAGTAGGTGAGCGGCAGGAAGTACGCGATCCAGCGGACGCCCGCGGCCATCGCATCAAGCGGGAAGATCATTCCTGAGAGCAGGATCTGTGGCAGAAGAAAGAAGAAGGCCAGCTGGATTGCCTGCCCGGCATTCTGCGAGACGGTGGAGATGAAGACCCCAAGACCGAGTACCACGAACAGGAACAGGGCCCCGCCAAGCGCAAAGACGAGGGGGTTCCCGTTGAACGGCACGTTGAAGAGCCACATGCCAAGCACCGTGATGAGGGCCATGTCGATTGAGGCGACCAGGAAGTACGGCGCGATCTTGCCGAAGATCACCGTGCTCGGTTTGATCGGCATGACGGCGAGCTGTTCGAGGGTTCCGGTCTGCCTTTCCCGCACGAGCCCAATGCTCGTGATGATCGTGCCGATGAAGGTCAGGATCAGTCCGATGATCGCCGGTATCATCACCCAGGACGTCTTCAGCTCAGGGTTGTAGAGGACCTCGGTCGTCACTTGGTCACTGAGGCGGTTGAGTACCGACACGATGCTCTGGGCGGCGAACAGGTTCGAGCCGTCCACCAGTGCAACGGCAGACCCCGTCGAGCTCACGAAGGCAACGTCGATCTCACCGCGCTGCAGCAAGTCCTCTGCGGTGCTCCGGTTGCCATCGGGCTCGACCGTGGTCACGTCGAAGAAGGCCGGGAGCTGCGTGGTCGCTTGTTCGGCTTGCGGTCCGACCACCGCCGTCCTGACCGTGTCGACCGAGAAGTTGGCCGCGTACCCGAAGACCACCAGCAACAGCAGCGGCATGGCAATCAGCATCGCCAGGGTGCGGCGGTCACGTCGAAGTTCGCGGAACTCCTTGAGGATCATCGCTCGCATGCCGGTGAGGCTAGACAGTCTAGCGAAATAAGTCAACGCTTGTTGAGTTCCTGGTGAGGCGCGGCCATTGCTCGGCGGACACGTCGTACGCTGGCCGCATGATCGTCCGCGCTGCACTACTCGGACTGGCCGGTGGCCAGGCCGTCAAGGACGCAGTCACGTCAGCTCCTGGAGTTGGCGACATCGTCACGAGATTCGCCGCTGGTGAGTCCGACGATGACGCGTCTGAGAGCCACGAGCGACCTTCAGGATGAGGGCTTTGACGTCACCCTCGACTATCTCGGCGAGGACACCCTCGACCGCGCGCAGGCTGAGCAGACGGCGGGAGCATACGTCCGCATCCTGAGCCGACTGGCTGACGCCGGACTCGCCCCTCGCACCGAGGTCTCGGTCAAGCTGTCGGCGGTCGGGCAGGCGCTCCCTGGTGAAGGCAGCGGCGCTGGCCACCGACAATGCGTTGGCGATCTGCGAGGCGGCCAAGGACGCCGGAACGACGGTCACGCTCGACATGGAGGACCACACCACGACCGATCTCACGCTTGCGACTCTTGCTGCCCTGCGCGACGACTTCCCTGACACGGGGGCTGTCCTGCAGTCGTACCTGCATCGCACCGAGGCCGACTGCCGCGACCTGGCGGCATCTGGGTCGCGGATCAGGCTCTGCAAAGGGGCCTATCGCGAACCCGAGTCGGTGGCCTACCAGAGCCGAGCCGATATCGATCGCTCGTACGTCCGGTGCATGAAGGTGCTGTTGGCGGGCGAGGGGTACCCGATGTTCGCCACACACGACGACCGCCTCATCGCCATCGCCGAGGCGCTCACCCGTAGGTACGGCCGTGGGCGCGATACGTACGAGTTCCAGATGCTGTACGGCGTCCGGCGCGACGAGCAGCGCCGTCTGCTCGGCGCCGGCGAGGCGATCCGTGTCTACGTGCCGTACGGCACCGAGTGGTACGGGTACCTCGTTCGACGCATGGCCGAGCGTCCCGCCAACTTGAGTCTGGGTCTTCGTGCCATCCTTGACCGTCAGTGACGCGCGGGGCAGAGGAGCAGGCCATGAGTGACCGGGTCGCCATTCTCGGTGCAGGCAAGATGGGCGAGGCTCTGCTCTCGGGCATGGTGCGGGCGGGACGTCCGACGTCCGATCTGGTCGTCACCACGCATGAGAGCGGGCGGGCCGACACACTGCGCGAGCGTTACGGCGTCGAGATCAGCGACAACACGACTGCCGTGAAGTCGGCCCGGACGGTCGTGATCGCCGTCAAACCGCAGGACATGGGTGCTCTGCTCGATGACATCGCGACCCTCCTCACGGTCGACCAGCTGGTCGTCTCGGTCGCGGCCGGCATCACGACCTCGTTCATCGAACGCCGAGTGCCTGTCGACATCCCGGTGATTCGGGTCATGTCGAACACGCCGGTTCTGGTCGATGAGGCGATGAGTGCGCTCTCGGCCGGCTCGCACGCCACGGAGGACCACCTGTCCCTGGCCGAGGGTCTGCTGAAGCCGGTGGGTCGCACGCTGCGCGTTCCCGAGTCGCAGCAGGACGCCGTGACGGCGCTGTCGGGCAGCGGGCCTGCGTACTTCTTCTACCTGGTCGAGGCGATGATCGATGCCGGCATCCTGCTCGGCCTTCCGCGCTCGGTCGCGCACGATCTGATCGTGCAGACCGCGATCGGCAGCGCGGTGATGCTGCGCGACTCAGGTGAGTCGCCACAGGCCCTGCGCGAGGCGGTGATGTCGCCGGCCGGAACGACGATCGCAGCGATCCGCGAGATGGAGGACCACAAGGTGCGGGCAGCGTTTCTCGCGGCTTTGGAAGCGGCCCGCGACCGCAGTCGCGAGCTCGCCAGCGGCCACGAGTAGCCTGCGGAGTAGCCCGAGAGCTAGGTCAGGCTCGTGATCTCTTGGGCGAACCGGTCGACGTCCTCGATCCGACCAGCGACGGCGATCAACGACCCCGGTTCGAGCACGGTGTCGCGGTCTGCGTAGGTGAACGAGGCATTGGGGGCGCGAAAACCGACCACCGTGATCCCGTAGCGCTTGCGAAGCTGCAGGTCTCCGAGCGCCCCAGCGCCCAGCGAATCCTTCATCTCGAGCTTGGCGAGGGCGAAGCCGTCATCGAACTGGATGTAGTCGAGCATGGCGCCCGAGACCAGGTGAGCGACCCGTTCGCCCATATCGGCCTCCGGGTAGACGACGTGGTGGGCGCCGATGCGTTCGAGGATGCGTCCGTGGTCGCGTGAGATGGCTTTGGCCCAGATCTCGTTGACGCCGAAGTCGACGAGCAAGCTGGTGGTCAGCGCGCTCGACTCTATGTCGGTGCCGATGGCGACGATCGCCTGCTCGAAGTCGGGAGCGCCGATCTGGCGCATCGCCTCTTCGTCCGTGGTGTCGATCTGGATCGCGTGGGTGAGCCGCTCGGCGAGGTGCTGGACGCGCTCTGCCGAGGCGTCCACACCGAGTACCTCGCGGCCCCGTTCGACCATGGTGAGGGCGACTGACGAACCAAAGCGGCCGAGCCCGACGACCAGCACCGGTGAGGTGAGTCGACGATTAACCAAGGAGAACACGTCCCTCCGGATAGCGGTACCGCGTGTCACTCTGCCGCAACGCGAGCGCCGTGGCGAGGGTGACCGGTCCGACGCGGCCGATGAACATCAGCATCGCGAGCAGCACCTCGGCGGGTGCGCCGAGGCTGGAGGTGACACCGGTACTGAGGCCACAGGTCGCGACAGCAGAGATCACCTCGAAAAGGGCCTGCCCGGTGTCGAGATCGCTCATGGCCATCAGCAGCAAGGTGCCACCGATCGTGAGCGAGGCGAAGACCACGATCACGAGCAGGGCCTGCTGGGTCAGGTCCTTGCTGAAGCGGCGGCCGGCCACGGTGGTGTCGCGGTCGCCTCGAGACTGCGCCTTGATCACCAGCAGCAGGACGGCCAGCGTCGTCACTCGGATACCGCCAGCTGTGCTGACCGAGCCACCACCCACGAACATGAGCATGTCGGTGATGAGCCACGACTCAGGACGCATCGCGGAGTAGTCGATCGAGTTGAACCCCGAAGACCTCGGGTTCAATCCGGCGAACCAGGCGTTCATCAGCTTTTCGGGCATCGACAGGTCGCCGAGGGTGCCCGGGTTGGTCCACTCGGTGAGACCCAACACCAGAGCGGCGCCGATGAGCAGCGTGCCGGTCATCCACAGCGTGACGCGCGAGTGCAGGCTGAGCGGGCCGCGGTCACGCCGTCGCCGGCTCAACTCGTAGAGCACCGGGACGCCGATACCGCCGAGGACCACGGCCAACGACACCGGCATCAGGACGAAGGGGTCGCCGGCGAAGCCGACCAGGCTGTCCGGGAACAGGGTGAAGCCGGCATTGTTGAACGACGACACGGCGTGGAACAGGCCGAGCCAGCTCGCCTCCCCAAAGGCATAGTCGTATCCGAGCCACCATCGCAAGGTGAAGGTGACCATCAGCACGGCTTCGACCGTGAAGGTGAGAATCGCCACTCCGCGTACGACTCGTCCGACCTCGCCGAGCGCGACGTTGCCACTCTCGGTCGACGTGTAGAGGCGAGCGCGCAGGCCAAGACGACGAAAGACGACGACGGCCACGATGGCAGTACCGGTCGAGATGCCGAGGCCACCGGCCTGGATCAGCACCAAGATCACGGCTTCGCCGAAGCCTGACCAGTGTTCGGCGGTGTTGACCGAGGTCAGGCCCGTGACGGTGACCGCCGAGGCCGATGTGAAGAAGGCCGTGACGACGTCCGTGCCGCCCGGGCCGCTACGCGAAATGGGCAGCAGGAGAAGGGCCGTGCCGACCGCGACCAACCCGAGAAAGGCGGTGGCCACGTAGGTGGCCGGACGCACCAATCGGGTGATTGGTGCCTGCCGTGGAGGGCGATCGGCGCCTGACGCCACCGGACCTCCACCCATCGACAACGGCCTCTGGCGTGCGAGACCCAGAGGCAAACCTACGATGAAGCAGTGAGAGAAGCCTTGAGCACGTCCCGAATGGGTCTTGGTGTTGCGCTTGCCGCCGTCCTCGTGGTGTCAGCGTGCTCGTCTGACGAGGCTCCCACCGTCGAGACCGGGGCGGTCGGTCAGCAGACGGTGATCGAACGCGTCGAGGCTCCTGCGTCGGTCGTGGCGGCAGCAACGGCGGTCGTGACCTCGCCGGCCAATGGCACAGTTGCCCGGGTCGTCGTGCGCGACGGACAGCGGGTCAAGCGCGGCAGGACGTTGTTCGTCGTCGACTCGCCTGAGACCGAGCAGCGGTTGGCCCAGGCTGAGCAGGCGGCGTCCGGAGCCCCGGCTCCGGTCGACCTGCCGCAGGCGTCCACCGGAGCATCGGCGCAGCAGGCAGCGGCCGCCGCCCAGCGGGCGTTCGCACAGGCGAGGGAAGCCGCCAAGCAGATCCAGGACAAGGACCTGCGCCAACAGGCGTTGCAGCAGGTCGCTGCCGCTGAGGCGCAGCTCGCGGCGGCGCAGGCGCAGGCACAGTCGACCGTGGACCAGATCAACAGCAGCGTCTCGTCGCTCGAGCAGACGCTGGGCTCGTTCACCGAGGCGCAGCAGGCGCAGGCACAGGCAGCCGTCGGGGCGGCCCGCAAGGCGGTGGTCGCGCTCACGGTGAAGGCCCCGATCGGCGGTCGCGTCGTGCTCGGGGCGTCCGCAGGGTCGGGTGGCGGCGACGACTTGTCAGGCCTCGTCGACCAGCTGCCGTCCTCCCTTGCCGGACAGGCTGAGTCGCTCCTTGGGGGCGGTGGGGGAGGTGCCGGCAGCGGCAGCTCGTCCGGCATCGTGTCGGCAGGCAGCCCGGTGAGCGACGGCGACCCGATTCTGACGATCACCGACACCTCTGAGCTGTCGCTGCGCGCAGAGGTGGACGAGACCGACGTCTTGCTGGTGCGCAAGGGAGTCAGGGCCGACGTCGAGCTCGACGCCGTTCCTGGGGCGCGGTACCGGGCTGTTGTGCGAAACGTTGACCTGTCGCCCAGCACGTCCAGCCGGGGAGGCGTCAGCTACGTCGTGCGGCTGGCCCTTGGTGGGGGAACTCTGGCCGATGGTTCGCCCGCCCCGACCCCTCGGCCGGGCATGTCGGCGGTGGCGTCGCTGCGGGTGATCACCTCCGAAGACACGACCGCGGTTCCGGCGGCTGCGGTGTTCCGCGACGGTGATCGCGATGCAGTGTGGGTCGTCAACGACAACGTGGCTGAGAAGCAGTACGTCGCTCTTGGCGCGCAGGGCGAGGAGTACCTCGAGGTGGTCGACGGACTCAGCGAAGGCGACACCGTCGTCGTGCGGGGTGCCGACCAAGTGGTCGAGGGCGAAGAACTGCCGTGACGACACCGGCGATCGAGGCCGTCGATGTGACGAGGGTCTACTCCTTGGGTGGCGCCGAGGTGCAGGCTTTCCGCGGTGTCTCACTGCGCGTCGCGCCCGGCGAGTACGCAGCCATCGTTGGTCCGTCGGGATCGGGGAAGTCGACGTTGATGCACCTGCTCGGTCTGCTCGACCGACCCAGCAGCGGAGTCATCACGGTCGGGGGACGTGATGCGACATTCGCTGTCCGATTCTGAGATGGCGACGCTGCGCAACGAGACGATCGGGTTCGTGTTTCAGTCGTTCCAGCTGCTGTCACGCACAACTGCCATCGACAACGTTGCGTTGCCGCTGCTGTACCGAGGTGTCGCCAAGGGCGAACGTCGCGACCGCGCGGAAGCTGCGCTTGATGCCGTCGGTCTGTCGGGCCGCACCGGCCACAAGGCCACCGAGCTGTCGGGGGGCGAGCAGCAGCGCGTGGCGATTGCGCGTGCACTGGTCGGTGAGCCCCAGCTGCTGCTGGCCGATGAGCCCACGGGAAACCTCGACACGCGCACCGGCGGCGAGGTGATGGAGGCTCTCGAGCGGTTGAACGCCGAGCGCGGAGTGGCCGTCGTCCTCGTCACCCACGATCGCGACATCGCGCTCCGCACGCAGCGGCAGATCTACGTTCGCGACGGCCTGATCGAACGCGATGAGTCGTCGGCGATGATCACGTGAGGCTGGCGGAGGCGTTCCGGGTCGCGCTGGGGGCATTGCGAGCAAATCGGTTGCGCAGCTTGCTGACCATGCTCGGGGTGATCATCGGCGTCGCCGCTGTCGTGGTGCTGGTGGCGATCGGCAGCGGCGCCAAGCAAGAGGTCGAGGCTCAGGTGGAGGGGCTCGGGTCGAACATCATCTTCGTGGTGCCGGGGTCTGTCGAGTTCGGATCGGCACCGTCGATCAGTCGCCTGCAGATCGACGACGTCGGCTACCTAGGCCGCGTGATCGGGAATCCGGAGTCGGTGGCGGCCACGGTGTCCAGTGGCGAGACGGTGACTGTCGGGTCGACGGAGGTCTTCAGCACGATCGCGGGAACGAACGAGAACGTCCCCAACGTCTTCACCCGTCCGATCGCTCGAGGTGAGTACCTCACAGAGACCGACGTGGACACCCGGCGACGCGTTGCCGTCCTTGGGAGCGGTGTCGCCGACGCGCTCTTCGGTGACGTCGAGCCGCTCGGGCGTCAGATCACGATTGCCGGCGTCCGGTTCCGGGTGATCGGGGTCTTCGAGGAGGTGGGATCGACCTTCGGCGTGAGCCGGGATGACGAGATCCATATTCCTGTCACGACCGCGCAGCAGCTCTTCGGCGTCGACCGCATCGACGCACTGGCGGTCAAGGCGTCGACGATCGACGACGTCGAACCGCTGCGCAAAGAGATCCTGGACGCGTTGAAGGAGCAGTACCCCGACGACGAGTTCTCGGCGGTGACCCAGAGCCAGATCCTTGGAACCCTTGGCGAGATCCTGGGGCTGCTGACCCTGGTGCTGGCGGCCATCGCCGCCATCTCGCTTCTCGTCGGTGGTGTCGGCGTGAGCAACATCATGCTGGTCTCCGTTCGCGAGCGAACACGTGAGATCGGGCTGCGAAAGGCACTTGGTGCCAGGCGCCGCGACATCACGGTGCAGTTCTTGATCGAGGCCGTCCTGCTCACCACTGTGGGCGGCGTCATCGGGATGTCGATCGGGGTCGGCGTCGCCTTGCTGGCCGACGCCTTCTCACCGCTGCCCGCCGTGATTGCCTGGTGGTCGCCGGTGCTTGCCTTCACGGTGTCGGTGGCGGTCGGCGTCTTCTTCGGCGTCGTTCCCGCCCGGCGAGCGGGGAAGCTGGAGCCCGTGGAGGCCCTGCGCAGCGAGTAGCTCAGGGGCCACTGGCTGCGCCGACCCATGGGAACCGCCAAGTCGTGAATGCTCAGGCGTTCGGTAGCGTGCCAATGTGACGGGAGCCGCGCGGGTCTACTGGGACGACGTGATGACCGGGTACGACTTCGGCCCCTCCCACCCGATGAACCCCCTGCGCCTCGACCTCACGATGAGGCTGGCGCGATCGCTCGGAGTTCTCGACACGATCGAAGTCGTCGCCCCGACATCGGCCACGGGTGCCGAGCTCGAGCTGGTGCACACCCCGGCGTTCATCGAGGCCGTGAAGCAGTGCAGCCAGGCCCACTCGCCCGGCGACCCTGCGCACGGACTTGGGACGCCGGACGTCCCGACCTTCACCGACATGCACGAGATCTCGTCGCTGATCACCGGTGCAACGGTTGATGCCGCCCGCGCGGTGTGGCGCGGCGAGGTGGCACATGCGTTCAACCCTTCGGGTGGGCTGCATCACGCGATGCCCAACTCCGCGGCCGGTTTCTGCGTGTACAACGACGTTGCCGTCGGAATCGCGGCCCTGTTGGACGCCGGTGCCGAGCGGGTGGCGTATGTCGACATCGACGTCCATCACGGCGACGGCGTCCAAACAGCGTTCTGGGACGACCCTCGGGTGCTGACGATCTCGATTCACGAAGACCCGCGCACGCTCTATCCGGGCACGGGGCGACCGTCGGAGCTGGGCGGATCAGCGGCTCAGGGCTTTGCGGTCAATCTTGCTCTGCCGACCCGGACCGAGGACGACGGCTGGCTGCGAGCGATTCACTCTGTGGTTCCGCACCTGCTGCGGGCTTTCGATCCGCAGGTGCTGGTCACGCAGCACGGCTGCGACACGCACTACCTCGACCCGTTGGCCCACTTCGCACTGAGCGTCGACGGCCAGCGAATGGCGGCCGAGGCGCTGCACACCTGGGCGCACTCGTACGCCGAGGGGCGCTGGGTGGCAACAGGCGGCGGTGGCTACGCGGTGGTCGACGTGGTCCCGCGCATCTGGACGCTGGTGATGGCGGAGCTGGCGGGATGCCCGATAGCACCAGGAACGCCGGTACCGGAGGAGTGGAGTCAGTACGTCCAGCAGCGCACCGGGAAGCGCCCCTTCCCGTCGATGACCGACGGCGGCGAGCCGACCGTCGTCGACTGGTCGACCGGGTACGACCCGGATGACCCCATTGACCAGGCAATCCTTGCCACGAGGCGGGCCGTCTTCGCACACCACGGGCTCGATCCGGAGCGCGACTAGGGGACCAGGGCCAGTCCGCGCGGAAGTGTCGGGGCCGATCGAGTGACCACCTGTCGGGTGATCAAATCGTCACAGGAGTTCCCTCGCGTCACATCCGTCACTACGCTGTGCCGAACGCACGGGTCGCCGTGGCGCCGGAGGGGAAGCCGGCGCCCGGCCCGTGCGGCACGGAATGGGGACACATGGAGCAGGACCGGGATGAGAGCCGGGACGAGAACCGGCCGCCCGAGGACGCGCCGCTCGGGGGAGCCTTTCTGACGGTGGCCGAGGTCGCGGCGCTGATGCGCGTCTCGAAGATGACCGTCTACCGCCTGGTTCACGCCGGCGATCTTCCGGCAGTGCGGGTGGGGCGCTCGTTCCGCGTCCCGGAAGAGGCTGTGCGGCGCTACCTGCGAGACTCGTTCGTCGAGGCCGGCTGAGCCCGCCCTGATCGACGCCTGACCTGCCCCGGTATCCTTCTGGGGCCGGTGCGCGGCGTCCTTGCCGCGACCGTTCAGTCCAAGGAAGAGATCACTGTGGGTTCTGTCGTCAAGAAGCGCCGCAAGCGGATGGCCAAGAAGAAGCACCGCAAGCTGCTGCGCAAGACGCGCGTCCAGCGTCGCAACAAGAAGTAGTCGCAAGTAGCGCTGAGCCGGCAGGAGGTACCCATGGCGCGCGTGGTGCTGGTCACCGGCGTCTCGCGGTACCTGGGTGGACGGCTGGCTCGCCTGCTTGCCAGTCACCCTGACATCGAGCGCGTTGTCGGCGTCGACGTAATTCCCCCTCCGGACGACCTCGGTCACGCAGAGTTCGTGCGCGCCGACATCCGCAACCCGGTCATTGCCAAGGTGATCAAGGCCGCCGCCGTCGACACGGTGGTGCACATGAACGTCATCGCGACGCCGATGGGCGCCGGAGGGCGCTCGGCGATGAAAGAGATCAACGTCATCGGCACGATGCAGCTGCTGGCGGCGTGTCAGCGGGAGCCATCGGTGCGCCAGCTCGTGGTGAAGTCGTCGGCCATGGTCTACGGCGTCTCGCCGAAGGACCCAGCACTCTTCACCGAAGACATGGAGGCCATTCGGCTGCCGCGCTCGGGATTCGCCAAGGACTCCGTCGAGGTCGAGGGCTACGTCCGCGGATTCGCGCGTCGTCGTCCCGACGTCGACGTCACGATGCTGCGTTTCGCGAACATCCTTGGCGCGGGTATCGACACACCGCTGTCGCGCTACCTCTCGCTGCCCGTGGTGCCGACCGTGATGGGCTTCGACGGCCGGCTGCAGCTCACGCACGAGGACGACGCGTTGGACGCCGTACAGACCGCTACCTTCGGCAACGCTCCGGGCACGTACAACGTGTCGGGAGACGGCGTCCTGATGCTGTCGCAGGCGATCGCGCGGGCGGGGCGGTTGAATCTGCCGCTGCCGACGCCCGTGGCGTCGGTGACACGCGACGTCGTCAGGCGTTTTGGGCTCATCGACTTCACGTCCGAGCAGATCGAGTACTTCAAGTACGGGCGCGGCGTCGACACCAGTCTGATCAGAGATCAGCTCGGCTTCGTCCCGAAGTACTCGACGCTCGAGACATTCGATGCGTTCCTGCGTGCGCACCCCTTGGGCCGCATCATGCCGTGGGACGCGCCAGACGAACCGGCCCCGGTGTCGAGCATCGGGGGTGGCTTGGCGTGAGCGATGCCAGGGTGATCCCGCTCAATCCCGAGCGCGAGCCGAACGACGGGGTGCGTCGTTCCCAGGAGAGCAGCAGCTGGCCGGTGCCCTGCGCTTCCTGAGGCGTCGGCTGGAGGGGTCGTACCAGGTCGACGACTTCGGCTTCGACCGAGAGCTCACCCGCGACGTCCTTGTGCCCGCGATGCGCCCGCTCTACGAGAAGTGGTTCCGGGTCGAGGTGCACGGGATCGAGAACGTGCCAGCTGACGGCGGCGCGCTGATCGTTGCCAACCACTCGGGCACCATCGCTCTCGACTCGCTCATGACCCAGGTGGCTCTTGCCGACCATCACCCAGCACATCGCGAGCTGCGAATGCTCGGCGCCGACATGGTGTTCGCCCTGCCCTTCGTGGGCACGGTGGCGCGTCGGGCCGGCCACACGCTGGCCTGCAACCCGGACGCCGAGCGGCTGCTCGAGGCGGGCGAGCTCGTGGGGGTGTGGCCCGAGGGGTTCAAGGGGGTCGGCAAGCCCTACTCCGAGCGGTATCGACTGCAGCGCTTCGGCCGTGGCGGATTCGTGTCGGCCGCACTGCGCACACGCGTGCCGATCATCCCGACGTCCATCGTCGGGGCCGAAGAGATCTACCCGATCCTGGCCGACGCCAAGTTGCTGGCCCGGATGTTGGGCGTTCCCTACTTCCCGATCACCCCGACGTTTCCGTGGCTGGGGCCGCTCGGCATGATCCCGCTTCCGAGCAAGTGGCACATCGAGTTCGGCGAGCCGATCATGACTGACGTCTTCACCGACGGCGCCGCTGACGACCCCATGCTGATGTTCAACCTCACCGACCAGGTGCGTGAGACCATCCAGCACACGCTCTACAAGCTGCTCATGCAGCGTCGCAGCGTCTTCTTCTGACCCCAACGTCCTTGGGGCCATGTCACATGGGTTCGGTCATTTCGAACCAGCGCCCCATCATGCCTCCGACGGATCCTCATTCCTTCATTCATGGGTAGGTGCATGGTTCGGTCATTTCGAACCGATGTGACATGGCCCCTAAGTTGCCGGTCACTTGCGGCGGCGGCTGGAGACGACTCCCGCGGCGACGCCGGCCGCCGCGCCCACAACAAGCGCCGACGGGACGCCGATGCGCGCGGCCTTGCGTCCGGTGCGGTAGTCGTGCACGTGCCAGCCCAGAGCCTTGGCGTGCCGACGCAGCTTTGCGTCCGGGTTGATGGCCACCGGCTGGCCGACGAGCGACAGCATGGGGATGTCGTTCGACGAGTCGGAGTAGGCAGAGCAGAGGGCCAGGTCGAGGTTCTCGCGCTCAGCGAGCGCGCGGACTGCCTCAGCCTTGGCCGGGCCGTGCAGCGGTGCCCCGGCGAGCTTGCCCGTGTACACGCCGTTGGCGATCTCGGACACGGTGCCGAGGGCGCCGGTGAGCTCGAGCTTGCGCGCGATGAGTGAGGCCATCTCGACAGGCGCAGCCGACACGAGCCACACGCGTTGGCCGGCCCGCAGGTGGGTGCGCGTCAGCTCGATGGTCTGGGCGTACAGCTTGTCCTCGATGCGTTCGTCAAAGATCTCGTCGCCGAGTGAAACAACCTCGGCCACCTCGTGTCCGGCCACGAAACTGAGCGCGGCGTCGATGACGGAGGCGATGTCGTCGGTGTCTTCGCGACCGGCGACTCGGAACTTCGCCTGCTTCCACGCGAACGAGCTGACATCGCCCATGGTGAAGAACTTGCGCTTGGCCAGCCCCCGGGCCAGGTGAAAGAGAGAGGCTCCACGCACGATCGTGTTGTCTATGTCGAAGAACGCAGCAGCGTACGGATCGACATTGAGCTCTTGGGTGGTCTCGGCGCGCTGTGCGGCTGCTTCGCCTGCGACGACGGCAGGGGGGCGCCTTGGTTGGCCGAAGGGGTCCGTGGGATCCGTGGGGGTCACGGGTTCAGCCTAGAGCGCCGGTCAGCCGGTGAGGGTGTCCATCACGGTGGTGAAGTCGAGGGCGCCGACGATGGGGTCGTTGCTCTGACGAGCCTTCGCGCGGTCCTTCATCTTCTCGCGCGCGTCGCGCAGGTTCTTCCGAAGGATCTGCTCTGGAGTGGGTTGCGGAGCGGCGGTCGACGGAGCCGGACCGGTCGTCGTGGTCGTCGTGCCGCCACCTGACCCACCGTTGGATGTGCCGGGTGTTCCACCGCCGGACCCGCCGGTCGACGGTGCCGACGAGCCACTGGGCGTCCGGAACACCTCGGCGACCCAGAGCGTGCCGTCCTTGCCGACGGCGGTGCCGACACCCATCTGCGTGTAGCCGGAGTCGAGGATCTGAGCGCGGTGGTCGGGGCTGTTCATCAGCACCTGGTGCGCGCCGCGCCAGTCGCCGGCAAAGGCGACGTTCTCGCCGATGCGTGACCAGCCTCCGACGGCACCTCCGAGGTTCGGGTTGTGGTACAACTCGCCGGACGCCGCCATGCGCTCCGCCTGCCCGCGGGCGGCAGCGGTGAGGTCTCCCGCGTACGCATAGGGCCGTAGGCCAGCTGAGGATCGCGCCGAGTTGACTGCCGAGAAGATGCTGCCCTCGTTGGGCCCCGCATGTGCGACTCCGGGCAGGGCGATCACCGCAAGGGACACCGCCACGAGGCCGGCCAGGGTCGTTGCAAGGCGCTTCCGCCAGGGACGCACCGGAGTCACACTCTCACCGCTCTCGTCGGGGATGTCCTAGTGGTGTCGGGGCCAGGTGGGATTTCTTGAGCGGGCGTTCACCCGTTCGGCCTAGTCAGGGAAGACGCGGCCATTGGTGCCGGACCGGGACCTCCTATCCGTGGACTCCCGAGAACAGGCGCCTCCGCTGTGCCAGACTCGCCGATGTGAATGGCCCCACGCACCTTGGCGACTATCTGACGCGCGCCGCCGCGACCCGGCCGGACCATCCCGCGCTCGTGGTCGGCGCCAGCCGGATGACCTGGGCGGACGTCGATCGGGCCGCCACCGCCTGCGCCGCGGGCCTGCAGTCCCGCGGACTCGAGCCGGGCGAGCGACTGGGCCTCTTCCTCGGTAACCGGCCCGAGTTCGTCATTGGCTACTTCGGGGCATTGCGTGCGGGACTCGTGGTGGTGCCGGTCAACCCGGCACTGACGGCGTCCGAGGTGGCCCAGCTGATCGCCCACGTCGAGCCCTCGCTGGTGGTTGTCGACCGTCACACCGCGCCGGTGGCCAGGGAGGCCGCTCCGCAGGTGCCTCAGGTGGTGGCAGCTGCAGGGGTCGGTGACGACTCATTTGATGCGCTGGTCGCCGCAGGCGCCGGACGCACCGTGGCCGATCCGGAAGGCGGTGAGGCCCTCGCCGTTGTCGTCTACACATCGGGCACGGGCGGCGACGCCAAGGGGGCGATGCTGACGCACCGAGCCCTGATCGCAAACGTCGAGCAGGTCGCCGCGGCGCAGGTTTCGGTGGCTGAACCAGATGACGTCGTCCTCGTTCTGCTGCCGCTGACGCACATCTACTCCCTCGCCGGAACGATCGGTGCCGTCGTGCGTGCCGCGGCCACTGCCGTGCTCATCGACGGCGTGGACGTCGTTCGCGCTCTGCCGCTCGTGCCCCAGTACGGCATCACCAACGTTCCCGGTGCCCCCGCGCTGTGGGCCGCGTGGGCCGCATCCTCCGGGGCTGTCGACATGCTCGACGGCCTGCGCATCGCCTTCAGCGGGTCGGCTGCACTTCCTCCGGAAGTGCAGCACCGCGTCCACACCTTGACCGGCTGGTATGTCCACGAGGGGTACGGGCTGACCGAGGCGGCACCCGGGGTCAGCTCGACCGTCGTGTCGGGCGACGCCAAGCCGGGGTCGGTCGGCAAACCTTTCCCTGGCGTCGAACTGCGCCTTGTCGACGACGACGGCGTCGACATCGACCCTGCGGACGGCGACCCAGGCGAGATCTGGATCAAGGGCGACAACCTCTTCAGCGGCTACTGGCCGGATGGAGCCGGTGGCCCCGACTCCGACGGTTGGTACGCGACCGGCGATGTCGCCTTCGTGGACGACGACGGCGACCTGCACATCGTCGACCGTCGCAAGGACGTCATCATCGTCAGCGGATTCAACGTGTATCCACATGAGGTCGAGCAGGTGCTGCTGCAGCACCCAGGTGTCCGAGAGGTTGCCGTGATTGGTCTCGCGGACGACCGGACGGGCGAGGCGGTCAAGGCGCTCGTGGTGCTCGCTGACCCCTCGACCACGGTTGACCAGCTGCAGGAGCATGCGGCCGAGCGACTTGCGCGGTTCAAGCGGCCACAGGTGATCGAGTTCGTCGACGACCTTCCCCACTCACTCACCGGCAAGGTCGCCCGCGGGCGCGTCACCCGCGAGCAGAACGAGGCAGCCGGTGAGTGAACAGCGTGCGCGCATCACACTGCTCGGCAAGCCGGGCTGTCACCTCTGTGACGACGCCAGGGTGATCATCGAACGGGTTGCCGCAGACGTCGGTGTCGGGTACGCGGAGGTCGACATCACCGGTGACCCCGAGCTGCAGAAGAAGTGGTGGGACCAGATCCCGGTCACGCTGGTCGACGGCGTCCAGCACGACTTCTGGCGGGTGGACGAGGCGAGGCTGCGCAAAGCGCTGGCTTCCTGATCCACGGGTCGGCGGCGTGTCGGGTTCCGCTGCCCTGGCCGCGGCTGGGAGCCTGACCGAAGTCACACCGTCAAGAGGAGTGGACAATGGTTGGGTTCGGCGAGGCGATCAAGCGTGCGTTTGCGGGCTGGCAGACATGGTCTGGACGCTCGACGAGGGCCGAGTACTGGTGGTGGTTCCTCTTTGTATGGATCATCTCTTTCATCCCATATATCGGAATTCTCGCGAGTGTCGACTGGTCCTCGAGCGGCGACGGCTCGGTCTCGGGGAGCAGCGGTGGAGCCTCGGTGATCTGGTGGGTCATCTTCCTGGTCATCTGGCTCGCTTTCATCCTTCCGTCGATCGCGGTGTCCGTCCGGCGCCTGCACGACACCGACCGCTCCGGTTGGTGGTACTGGATCGTCCTGGTGCCCTGTATCGGTGGCATCTGGTACCTGATCCTGATGCTGCTGCCGAGCACGCCGGGGCAGAACCAGTACGGCTGAGCACCCCCAGTACCTCCACAGCCGCCGGTCTCATAGCGTGAGACCGGCGGCTGTGCAACTTTGTGCGCTCCTTCACAAGCGCTTACCCTGACGGCGAGCCCGTACCCCAGCGTTGGCCCGGCCTGCCCCGTGCAGGCAGCGGGATCCACGACAGGGGCCGGGCATGTTCCGTAGCCGCAGGAGACCTTCGTGACGCACCGCTCCGACACCGGACGCCGCCTCGGCGCGCGCCGTGGCGGGGTCCCGGAGGCCACGGTCGGACGTCTGCCCCTCTACCACCGGGTGCTCGTCGACCTCGCGGACGCCGGCGTCGAGTCTGTCTCGTCGGAGGCTCTCGCCACCACCGCTGGGGTCAGCCCGGCCAAGCTTCGCAAGGACCTCTCCTTCCTTGGTTCCTATGGCACGCGTGGCGTCGGGTACGAGGTCTCAGTGCTCATCGACCAGATCGGCGCCGAGCTCGGTATCGCGTCAGAGTGGCCGGTCGTGATCGTCGGCATCGGTCACCTCGGGCACGCGCTCGCCAACTACGGCGGATTCGTCTCGCGTGGCTTCCGTCTCGCTGGGCTCTTTGACGACGACGACGCGCTGGTCGGCACCGAGGTCGCCGGGCTGGCCGTCATGCCCTTCACCGACCTGGCGGAGGTGGCGCGCGCCGAAGGCGTCCTGATCGGCGTCGTCGCCACTCCGGCGTCCTCCGCTCAGCAGGTGGCCGATGCCCTGGTCGACGCCGGCGTCAACAGCATCTTGAACTTCGCCCCCGTCGTGCTCACCGCCCCGCCGGCAGTTGATGTGCGTCGGGTCGATCTCGCCAGTGAGCTGCAGATCCTGGCCTTCCACCAGCAGCGGCGCAGCGACGAGCTCGGGCGGGTGGCGCCGTGAGTCTGCTTGCCCTCGGAGTTTCGCACCGCACGGCTCCCGTACCCATGCTCGAGCGCCTCGCGCTGCCCGCCGATGCGCAGTCCAAGCTGCTTCACGAGCTCACCGAGAATTCCGCCGTCGACGAGGCGATGGTGGTGGCCACGTGCAACCGGGTCGAGATCTACGTCGAGGCCGACAAGTTCCACCCTGCCGTCGACGCCGCCACCGAGGGTCTCGCGCGTGCAACCGGGGTCCTGGCCGACGAGCTCGTGCCTCACCTGTATGTGCACTACGAAGACCGTGCTGTGCAGCACCTCTTCTCCATGGCCAGTGGACTCGACTCGATGGTCGTCGGCGAAGCGCAGATCTTGGGGCAGGTCCGGCAGTCGCTACGGGCGGCGCAAGACGAGGGCAGCCTGGGGCGCGAGCTCAACGATCTCGTCCAGACGGCGCTGCGGGTCGGCAAGCGTGCACACAGCGAGACGGGCATCGACAAAGCCGGAGCGTCGTTGGTGTCGGTGGGTCTCGACCTTGCTGCTCGTTCCCTTGAGGGTCTGTCCGGACGCACCGCGCTCATCGTCGGCGCCGGCTCGATGGCCGCTCTGACAGCCACCACGGCCGCTCGCCAGGGCATGAGCGTGATCGTCACCAACCGTACGGCGTCTCGTGCTGATGGCCTGGCCTCCGCAGTGGGTGGTCGCTCGCTGGCGATCGAGGATATCGGCGAGGGCATCGCTGAGTCAGACCTCGTGGTGTCGTGCACCGGCGCTCTCGGGCACCTGGTCACGGCCGAGGTCGCCGGCCCCGCTCGCGCCAGTGCGGGCAACAGCCCCCACGTCATGCTCGATCTTGCGCTTCCGCGCGACATCGACCCCGAGGTGCTCGGCGTGCACGGCGTCACCTTGATCGACCTCGAAGACCTCGGGGCACTCTTGTCCGACGGGCAGTATGAACAGGACGTCGAAGGCGTACGTCGCATCGTCGGTACCGAGGTGCAGAACTACCTCAGCGCCCGAGTGGCCGAGAAGGTGTCACCGACGGTGGTGGCCCTTCGTGCGTTGGCCTCTGAGATCGTGGCCGACGAGCTCGAGTGGTTCGCCACCAAGCGTCCTGACCTGCACGAGTCCGACCGAACTGATGTCGAGCACCTGGTGCGACGCGTGGTCGACAAGCTGATGCACGTGCCCACGGTCCGCGTGAAAGAGCTCGCCTCCGAACCGGACGGAGAGGCGTACGCCGAAGCCCTGCACCGGCTCTTCAACCTCGACCTGCGCACCGTCGAGGCACTGCGGACGCCCGACCTCGAGGACGGTGCCCGATGACCGTTCTCAGACTCGGCACCCGCAAGAGCGCCTTGGCGTTGGCCCAGTCGACTCTTGTCGCTGATGCCATTCGCACCGCGACCGGGCGCGACGTCGAGCTGGTGCACGTCACCACGGCTGGCGATGTCTCTGCTGCGTCGCTGGTGTCGATCGGCGGAACGGGCGTCTTCGTCAGCGCGTTGCGCGACGCCTTGCTGATGGGGCAGATCGACGTCGCCGTGCACTCACTCAAAGACCTGCCGACCACTGAGCTGCCAGAAATCGAGACCATCGCCATTCCCGAGCGGGCGGACGCACGCGATGCCCTGGTAGCGCGCGACGGCCTGACGCTCGAGCTGTTGCCGTCAGGGGCCACGGTTGGCACTGGCTCGCCGCGCCGTGCGTCCCAGCTCAAGGCCCTGCGGCCAGACCTCGACGTTGTCGACATCCGTGGCAACGTCGACACCCGGATCGAGCTCGTCGACTCCGGCCGCGTCGACGCCGTGGTGCTGGCCAAGGCCGGGCTCTCCCGCCTCGATCGGCTCGACGCGGTCACCGAGACCATCGATCCGTCGGTCATGCTGCCAGCCCCAGGGCAGGGAGCCCTTGCCGTCGAGGTGCTCCGCGATCTCGCCGGTGACGATCGTCATGCTCCGCTCCGCCAGCTCGATGACGCCGCCACGCGCGCTGCCGTCACCGCAGAACGTGCTGTGCTCTCCGCCCTCGAGGCGGGTTGTTCAGCGCCGGTCGGCGCCCTAGGCGTCGTCTCAGAGCTCGGGTTCAGTGAACCCGAGCTCACCCTCGAGGCACTTCTCGCCTCACCGGACGGCTCGTCCGTCGCCCGGATGTCCATCACCGCGCCTCTGCTCGAGGCCGACGCAGCTGGCCGCCAGCTCGCTGCTCGGTTGCTCGACAGCGGCGTAACCGCCACATCAAGGGAACACCTGTGAGTACACGCACGACCAAGAAGAAGCCCGTCGGCAGCGTTGCGTTCGTCGGCGCCGGACCAGGCGACCCCGAGCTGCTCACGATGCGAGCGGTCGAGACGCTGAGCCGTGCCGACATCGTCGTCGTCGACCAGGAGGCCTCACGCGCAGCCGTTGCTGCGTACGGGCGGGACGAGGTCGAGATCGTCGACGCGTCCTGTGGTCAGGACGGACAGCCGCTCACCCATGCGGCCCGCGCCAAGCTGGTGACGACGGCCGCCAAGAAGGGCGGGTATGTCGTCCGACTGATGGACGGTGACCCTGCGCTCTTCCACGGGTTCGCCGAAGAGGCGTTGGCGTGCGACAAGAACGGCATTCCGTTCGAGGTCGTTCCGGGCGCATCCACGGTGACATCGGTTCCCACCTACGCCGGGGTTCCTCTCACGACCGCCAAGACTCGCGCGGTCCACGTCGTCTCTGCCGTGGAGACCAAGCCCGACTGGTCGACGCACACCGACTCGCACACCACTGTCGTCATCCTCGGTGGCGGCGCAAGAATCGCTGACGCGGCATCCGGACTCATCGACGCCGGGCGCGATGCCGACACCGAGATCGCGGTCACGTCGCAGGGTTCGGTGACCGAGCAGAAGACGATCGTGTCGACGCTCGAGCTCGTCGCCAAAGAGCTGAAGGCGGCCAAGCTGCCTGAGCCGATGATCGGAGTTGTCGGCGAGGGCGTCGCGCTACGCGACCGGTTGTCGTGGTTCGAGTCCAAGCCGCTCTTCGGCTGGCGCGTCCTGGTGCCCCGCACCAAGGAGCAGGCCGCCTCACTCTCTGACCAGCTGCGGCGCTATGGCGCCGTGCCGGTCGAGGTGCCGACCATCTCCGTCGAGCCTCCGCGCACCCCTCAGCAGATGGACCGCGCGCTGCACGGTCTGGTCTCGGGTCGCTACCAGTGGATTGCCTTCACCTCGGTCAACGCGGTGCGCGCGATCCGCGAGAAGTTCGAGGAGTACGGCCTCGACGCCCGCGCGTTCGCCGGTATCAAGGTGGCCGCCGTCGGCGAGCAGACCGCCGCAGCCCTGGTGGCGTTCGGCGTCAAGCCCGACCTCGTTCCCACCGGTGACCAGTCGTCGGTGGGCCTGCTCGAGGTCTGGCCGGCGTACGACGATGTCTTCGACCCCATCAACCGCGTCTTCCTTCCGCGCGCCGACATCGCTACCGAAACTCTCGTTGCCGGGTTGATCGAGCTCGGCTGGGAGGTTGAGGACGTCACGGCCTACCGCACTGTTCGGGCTGCACCGCCGGCTGCTGAGATCCGTGAGGCGATCAAGACCGGTGGCTTCGACGCCGTTCTGTTCACGTCGTCCAGCACGGTGCGCAACCTGATCGGAATCGCCGGTAAGCCGCACGCGACGACCGTGGTGGCATGCATCGGCCCGGCAACGGCGAAGACGGCTGAGGAGCATGGCCTGCGGGTCGACGTTCTTGCTGACAAGCCCGCCGTCGGCGTGCTGGCTGAGGGGCTCGCTGCGTTCGGTGCGGCTCAGCGACTCGAGCTGCTCGACGCCGGTGAGACGGTATGGCGCCCGAGTCTTCGTCGTGCGGCTGCTCGTCGCAAGGTGAGCAAGTAGCCATGGTGTTTCCCACCGACCGGGCGCGACGTCTGCGGCGTACCGCTGCGCTGCGCCGGTTGGTGGAACAGACCCGGCTGCACCCAGCTGACTTCGTGTTGCCGCTCTTCGTGAAGGAAGGTCTCACTGAGCCGCACGCTGTGACGTCCATGCCGGGGGTGCAGCAGCACTCCCTCGACTCGTTGCGCAAGACCGCGAACGATGCGGTGGAGGCTGGGGTCGGGGGGCTGATTCTGTTCGGCATCCCCACACACAAGGACGCCACTGGCACGCAAGCCGACGACGAAGACGGCATCGTGCAGCAGGCGTTGCGTGGTCTGCGAGCAGATCTTGGTGACAGCACCGTCCTGATGGCCGACCTGTGTCTTTGTGAGTACACCGACCACGGGCACTGCGGCCCGTTGACGGCTGACAAGTCAACCGTCGACAACGACGTCACACTCATGCGCTACGCGGCTGTTGCGCGGGCACAGGTCGAGGCAGGAGCCGACATCGTGGCACCGAGCGGAATGATGGACGGACAGGTCGGCGTCATCCGTGACGCCATCGACACTGCCGGCTATGCAGACCGCGCGATTCTCGCGTACGCGTCCAAGTACGCCTCGGCCTTCTACGGTCCATTCCGTGATGCCGCTGAAAGCACACCCTCGTACGGTGACCGCCGCTCGTACCAGATGAACCCGGCCAACGGTGACGAGGCGCTGCGCGAGGTGTTTGCCGATCTCGACCAGGGCGCCGACGCCGTGATGGTGAAGCCGGCCGGTGCCTACCTCGACGTGATCGCCCGCGTGAGCGACGTCGTCGATTCGCCTGTTGCGGCGTACCAGGTGAGCGGTGAGTACGCGATGATCGAGGCCGCTTCGGCGCAAGGGTGGATCGAGCGCGAGCGGGCAATCGTCGAGTCGGTGACGTCGATCAAGCGTGCCGGCGCGCACACGATCCTGACGTACTGGGCGACCGAGCTGGCGTTGTCGCTGCGCTGATCGCCATTGACGTCAACCAGCGCAGCGACAGCTCTTGCTGCCGAAGGTGACCAGCTGGAAGGTGCAGTCAGCGCCCAGCACGTTGACTCCGATGTTTCCCTGTCCCATGAGTGGCGTCGAACCGTCCCGCGAGGTTGCGGAGAACAGGTTGTAGTAGCGACCGAACCAGTACGGGCACGAGGCGGCCGCCGGCTCGAAGGCGTTGAGGGTGTCGCCAGACTTCAGGATCGGGTCCGCGTGGATACCAGGTACCGCGGTGGAGAGGACCAAGGTCCGTCCAACAGGCGAGTGCGGACGGATACGGTGGAGGTGGAGGTGTCGATCATGGGTGAACCGGCCATCCGCACGGCAGGGCTGACCAAACACTTCGGCGACGTCGTGGCGCTCGACAATCTGACGCTCGACGTGCAGCAGGGCGAGATCTTCGGCTTTCTCGGTCCCAACGGCGCCGGAAAGAGCACGACGATCCGCCTGCTGCTCAGTTTGATCCGCCCGACCGCTGGCGAGGCCTGGGTCATGGGGATTCCGGTGGCCGACGTCGCGAAGGCCCACCGCCACGTCACGTACGTCCCCGGTGACGTCGCACTGTGGCCACAGCTGACCGGCACCGAGACCCTCGACCTGCTGGGCAACATCTCCGGCAACGTCGACTCGCCTTTCCGCGATGAGCTGATCGAACGACTGCAGCTTGACCCCAGTAAACGGGTGCGGTCGTACTCGAAGGGCAACCGGCAGAAGATCGCTCTTGTCGCCGCCTTCATGACGCGCCCTGACGTGCTGCTGCTCGACGAGCCGACTGCCGGACTCGACCCGCTGATGGAGGACATCTTCCAGTCGCTCGCGCGCGAGGCAACCGGCCGCGGACAGACCATCTTCTTGTCGTCGCACATCCTCGACGAGGTCGAGGACCTCTGTCACCGCGTGGCCATCCTTCGTGAAGGGCAGCTGATCGAGGTGGCCACGCTGGATCAGCTTCAGGAGCTCGACACCACCGTGTTCGACATCGAGTTCGATGGGTCGCCACCGACGTTCGATGCGGTTGCGGGCGTGATCAAGGTGGAGTCGAACGGTGACGGCACGCGCGTCACCGTGAAGGGCTCGCCCGCACCGCTGCTGGCGGCGCTCGCGCCCCTGTCCGTCACTCACCTGCGGACGCACACCCCGTCGCTGGAAGAGATCTTCCTCAGCTACTACTGATCGGAGAGGTGACGTGGCTGCCGTCCTGCGGTTGTTCGCCCGGCTCACCCGCCGGGGCATCGTGCTGCTGGCAGTGGGAGTTGTCGCCTACGTCCTCGTCGAGGCAGTCTCTTTCGTGCAGACGTACCCCGATGAAGCATCCCGCATGCGACTCTCGGAGTTCGGTGACCAGCCTGCGGTACGGATGCTGCAGGGAATTCCCCACGCCGTGGAGACCGTCGGCGGCTTCGTGGTCTGGGACGGAGGGTGGTTTCTCCAGGCCATCATCGGCGTGTGGGCCATCCTGACGACCTCGCGGCTGCTCCGCGGCGAGGAGGACAGCGGGCGCGCTGAGTTCCCCCTGTCCGGTCCGGTCTCAGGCCTTCAGGTCGCCGCGTCGGCTCTGCTGACCGTCACGGCTGGATGCCTGGTTGCTGGGATTGCGGTGTTCGTGTCCATCGTGGTTCCGAGTGAGGATCTTCTCGGCTCGGCACTGTTCGCCCTTGGGGTGGCCGGGTTCGGAGTCGTCATGGCATCTGCCACCGCGGTGGCATCTCAGCTGCTCGGCGTCAGGCGTCAGGCCGCGGCCGTCGGGGCGGCGTTCCTGGGCATCGCATTCGTCCTACGCATGATCGCGAACAGCAGTGACGGCCGGTCGTGGGTCAGCTGGCTGTCGGTCTTCGGGTGGATGGACCGACTGCGGCCCTTCGGGGACAACAACGTCGGTGTCCTCGGCGTGTATCTCGCGGTCGCCGGTGTGCTGCTCGGTGTGGCCCTGGCGCTGCGGGCCCGCCGCGATCTCGGCGCGGCGGTGCTGGTCAGGGACGGCGACGTCCGTTCACGACCCCTGCTGCTGAAGTCCTCGATCCGGTTCGCCTGGCGCCTGACGTGGGGCACGCTCGTGGCCTGGGGAGTCGGGATCGCGGTGTACTCCTTCTTCATCGGGTCGCTGGTCAAGGCCATGGGAGAGGTGCTCGCCGACGATCCGGCGTACGAGCAGTACCTGGATCTGCTGGGCATGACCAAGGAGGACATCTCCCTCGGCATGGTGGCGGTCATGGCCGTTGTCACGGGGTTGATCATCAGTCTGTACGCGGCCTGGCGGATCGGGGCCGTCCGCAACGAAGAGGACGCCGAGCGGGCCGAGCACCTGCTGACCAGGCCGCTCACCCGCGGGCGGTGGCTCGGCGGGCACCTGGTACTGGCGGTGGTGTCAGTCGTGCTGCTGGTCCTGCTGACCGGTACTGCGACCTGGGTGGGTGCGGCCGTCACGGGTGCGGACGTCAGCCTCCTCGACACGATCGACGCCGGCGCCAACCTGCTGCCGGTCATCTTGCTCTTTGGAGGCTTGGCTGTGGCGATGTTCGGTCTGGCCCCCCGGCTGACGATCGGGGTCCCGGTCGGGGCAGTCGTGGTGGCCTACGTCCTGTCGTTCGTCGGTCCGGCGCTCGACCTGCCTGGCTGGGTGGTCGGGATCTCGCCCTTCTACCACGTGGCCCTGGTGCCGGTGAACGACTTCGCGCTGACGCAGGGCCTGATCATGATCGGGCTGGCCCTGGTCGCCACAGCTGTGGGATGGGTCGCCTTCCACCGCCGAGACCTCGTGGGTGCCTGACGGCGTCCGAGAACGCCGAGCAGCTGACATCGGCGGTCACCCGGCGAGATCTGCTGCCACTCGGACGCCCGATTCGGCCTCGCGGCCGGGTCCTGAGAGAATCTCGCCTTGTGACGTACCCCTTCGAGGCGCCGGCATCGGCCGACCTGTTCGCGCGCGCCCAGGCAGTGACTCCTGGCGGCGTCAACTCCCCCGTCCGCGCGTTTCGGGCCGTCGGCGGCACACCACGGTTCATGGTGCGTGGCGAGGGGCCCTACCTCTGGGACGCCGACGACCGCCAGTACGTCGATCTCGTGTGCTCGTGGGGGCCGATGATCCTCGGCCACCGGCACCCTGCGGTCATGGAGGCCGTTGAGCAGGCCGTCAGCCGGGGGTTCACCTTCGGCACGCCAGGGCCGGGCGAGGTCGAGCTCGCCGAGCTGATCGTCGGCCGAACACCCGTTGAACAGGTGCGTCTGGTCTCCAGCGGCACCGAGGCAACGATGTCGGCGATTCGGCTGGCCCGCGGATTCACCGGTCGCGCCAAGGTCGTGAAGTTCGCCGGGTGCTACCACGGCCACGTCGACTCGTTGCTCGTTGCCGCCGGGTCGGGGGTTGCCACGTTCGGGCTGCCCGATACTCCTGGTGTCACGTCTGGCACCGCCGCCGACACGATTGTGCTGCCCTACAACGACGTTGCCGCACTCGAGAAGGTCTTCGCAGACGCCGGTGACGAGATCGCGTGCGTGATCACCGAGGCTGCCGCCGCCAACATGGGCGTTGTGCCACCGGCATCGGGGTTCAACGCCGCGATCGCTGACCTCTGTGCCGGCAACGGAGCTCTCTTCATCAGCGACGAAGTCATGACGGGGTTCCGGGCAAGCCGCTCGGGCTGGTTCGGGCTTGAACCAGTCACACCTGACCTCATGACCTTCGGCAAGGTGATGGGCGGTGGGCTCCCCGCTGCGGCCTTTGGTGGACGCGCCGACATCATGGCGCTCCTTGCACCGGTGGGAGCGGTGTACCAAGCAGGTACGCTCGCCGGAAATCCGATTGCTACAGCTGCGGGTGCGGCCACGCTCCGACAGCTCGTTGACGCTGTGTACACGACGGTCGATCGGAGGTCGGCTGAGGTGTCACAAGCGGTTTCCACAGCACTTGCCGAGGCCGGCGTCGCACACCGCGTCCAGAGCGCCGGCTCGCTCTTCAGCGTCTTCTTCACCGAAGATGCCGTCACCGACTACGCGAGTGCGCAGACCCAGGAAGCTTTTCGCTACAAGGCGTTCTTCCACTCCATGCTCAGCCAAGGCGTGTACCTGCCCCCGTCAGCGTTCGAGGCGTGGTTCCTCAGCGCCGCCCACGATGATGCGGCCATTTCACGGGTCGTCGAAGCTCTGCCCGCCGCCGCTGCAGCCGCCGCGTCCGCAACCTCGGAGACCGCATGACCGAGCACACCGTTGTCCACCTGCTTAGGCACGGTGAGGTCCACAACCCCGAAGGCGTGCTCTATGGGCGCCTTCCTGGCTATCAGCTCTCTGAGCTCGGACGCGCCATGGCCCAACGGGTCGCCGACCACCTCGCTGACGCCGACATCGCGCATGTCGGTGCATCGCCACTTGAGCGCGCGCAGGAGACCGCGCAGCCGATTGCCAAGGCCCATGACTTGTCGATCGCTGTTGACGGGCGCCTGATCGAGGCCGACAACGTGTTTGAGGGCCTGACGTTCGGCGTCGGCGACGGTGCGCTCACCCGTCCACAGCACTGGAAGCACCTCCGCAATCCATTCCGCCCGTCGTGGGGAGAGCCCTACCGGGCCCAAGCGCTACGCATGATGGCGGCCATGGCGACGGCCCGCGATGCGGCGCGTGGTCACGAGGCCTTGCTCGTCAGCCACCAGCTGCCGATCTGGACAACCCGCACCCACGTCGAGGGACGCCGACTTTGGCACGACCCTCGCAACCGAGAGTGCTCCTTGGCCAGCCTTACCTCGTTCACCTACCGCGGCGACGACATCGTGGCGGTCGCATACACCGAGCCCGCGCGCGACCTGCTGCCGGCGTCGGTGAAGAAGCAGAAGTCTGGTGCGTAGCGTGCCTTTGCCGCGGGGAGGCTGGGCGACCATGGCTCTCGTCGCGCCGCTGCTCCTCACACTGGCCGGATGTACCGGAGGCGCGGCCGACGTCGAGTCGGGCGGTGGGCAGGGCTTCGTGTCGGGTGACGGCTCTGCGCAGGTGATTGATCCCAGCGACCGGGTCGCAGTTGGCGACGTATCGGGGACGACTCTCGAAGGTGACCCGTTGTCGCTGGACGATTTCGCCGGCGACGTGGTCGTGATGAACGTGTGGGGGTCGTGGTGCGCTCCTTGCCGTGCTGAGGCGCCGGCGCTGCAGCAGGTGTCAGTCGACACCGAGAACGATGGCGTGCAGTTTGTGGGAATCAACACCCGCGACCAGGAAGCCGCCGCGATCGCCTTCGAGAAGAACTTCGGGATCACCTACCCGAGCCTGGTCGACAGGAGTGGCGAGCTGCAGCTGGCTTTCCGCGAATCCTTGCCGGCCAACTCGATTCCCTCGACCTTGGTGATCGATCGGGACGGCCGAGTTGCTGCCCGAGTGCTCGGCGCCACTACCTACTCGCAGCTGACTGATCTCGTCGACCAAGTCGCATCGGAGCGCTGATGCCGTCGGCGCTGCTGCTCGACCCGGCCGAGACTGTCGTCGGCGGCTCGCTCGTCCTGGCTGCGGTGTTTGCCTTCGCCGCCGGGGTGGTCTCGTTCGCCTCGCCCTGTGTGCTGCCTCTCGTTCCTGCCTATCTCTCGTACGTCACGGGGATGGTGGGAATCGATCTCGGCGAGGCCAAACGCGGACGCCTTCTGCTCGGGACTGCGCTCTTCATCGGCGGGTTCACCGTGGTTTTCGTGTCGTACGGCGCACTCTTCGGCGGACTCGGCTCAGTGTTGATCGAGTACACCGACGTCATCACTCGAGTGCTCGGCGTCTTCACGATCGTCTTTGGTCTGGCGTTCATGGGCCTGATCCCATGGCTCAACCGTTCGTGGAACCCCACTCAGAACACGTCCATGGGTCTGGTCGGCGCCCCACTGCTCGGAGTGCTTTTCGGGATTGGCTGGACGCCCTGCATCGGACCCACACTCGCTGCTGTGCAGACGTTGGCCATCGACTCAGCGAGCGCCGGACGAGGTGCCGCTCTCGCCGCTGTGTACTGCCTCGGGCTGGGCCTGCCGTTCTTGCTCGTCGCGTTTGCGTTCCGCAAGGCCTTTGGGGCGATGAACTGGATGAAGCGGCACTACACGCTGCTGATTCGTATCGGCGGAGGCATGCTCGTCCTTCTCGGCGTGCTGATGGTGAGTGGCGCGTGGGCCGATCTATCGATCCAGATGCGCATCTGGACCGCCAACTTTGGGGTGCCGTTCTAGTGAGATGCATACGCCAGCGAGACAGGACGTGACGTGATGGGGTTTCAGATCGCCAACGAGCCAGCTGCCGATCAGGTACTTGACGACTACCCGTTCGCCGTTGTGATCGGGATGATGCTGGACCAGCAGTACGGAATGGAGCACGCCTTCAGAGGCGGGTGGAAGGTCCTCAGTCGATTCGGCTCGCTCGACCCCAGCGACATCGCAGCTGCTGACCCCGACGAGTTCAAGCGGCTGTGCAGCCAGCCACCGGCGATCCACAGGTTCCCCGGTTCGATGGCTGCCCGGTTGCAGCAGCTCGCTGCGCTCGTCGAGTCGGAGTACGACGGTGACGTGACCCGGTTGTGGAGCGAGGCGAAGACCGGCAAGGAGCTCCTCACACGCGTTCAGGAGCTGCCGGGCTTCGGCAAGCAGAAGGCCCAGATCTTCGTCGCTCTGCTCGCCAAACAGCTCGGCGTCCGACCCACGGGCTGGAAGACGGTCGCTGGCGACTACGCATTGAAGGGCTACCGATCGGTTGCCGACGTCAAAGGCGCCGAGTCGCTTGTGAAAGTTCGCGAGTACAAGCAGCAACAGAAGAGGGCGGCCTCTGGCGGCTCGGTGGATCGTCCCTGATGCCCGCTGACGTCATCGACGCGCTCGCCGACCCCGAGCCGGCGTCCGCCCCCGTTCAGCAACCATCGTTGGGTTTCATCGGTGGGCTGCGCTGGATGTGGCGCCAGCTGACGTCCATGCGGACTGCGTTGATCTTGCTCTTCCTGCTCGCGCTTGCGGCGGTACCTGGCTCGGTGTTTCCGCAGCGGGGCGTGTCTCCGCTGCGGGTGGGCGAGTACATCCAGGACAACCCGACCGCTGGTGAGTGGCTCGACAGACTGGGCCTCTTCGACGTCTACGCGGCTCCGTGGTTCGCGGCGATCTACCTGCTTCTCATGGTGTCGTTGACCGGCTGCATCGTGCCGCGCTGCCTTCACTACGCGCGCAACCTGCGCGCAGTTCCGCCGCCGACGCCGCGCAACCTCTCACGCATGCCCGAGCACCGCACGTACACCTGTGATGCGTCGGAGCAGGAGGTTACCGATGCGGCCGTCAATGCTCTTCGTGGTGCACGCTTCCGCTTGCGGCCGGCCGCCGCGTCCGAACCCACGAATGCTGTGGCCGCGGAGAAGGGCTATCTGCACGAGCTCGGCAACCTGGTGTTCCACGTGTCGCTGCTCACGCTTCTCGTCGGCGTCGCGTGGGGGTCATGGTTCGGCTACCGCGGCACCATCGTGGTGGTCGAGGGCGAGGGCTTTGCCAACACGCTGACGCAGTACGACGACTTCACCCCTGGCCGGGGGTTCTCGCCGAACGCGATGGCCCCTTTCTCGTTCACGCTCGATGCGTTCGACGCGACCTTCTTGGCAGACGGTCCGAATCGGGGCCAGCCTGACACCTTCACCGCTGATGTCACGTTCCGAGAGACCCCGGACTCAGAGCCTCGGACTCAGCAGATCGAGGTCAACAAGCCGCTGGTGGTCGACGGGGGCAAGGTGTTCCTGCTCGGCAGTGGCTACGCCCCCGTGTTCACGGTGCGCGACGGCAACGGCGACGTCGCGTTCTCTGGCGCGATCCCTGCGCTGCCGAAGGATCCGTCGTTCACGTCGGACACAGTCGTGAAGGTGCCGGACGCCCAACCAGAGCAGCTCGGGTTCAACGTCACGGTCACTCCGACGGCACCCGATCGCGTCGACCCGGCCACGGGCCCGCGTTCGATCTTTCCGGAGATGGACAACCCTCGGGTGTACCTCGGGGCATGGGCCGGAGACCTGGGTCTCGACGGCGGTACCCCGCAGAACGTGTACCAGCTGGACACGTCGGCGATGGAGCAGATCGGCCGTGAGGACCTCGGGGTCGGCGAGACCTGGGATCTGCCTGACGACCGCGGGTCGATCACCTTCGACGGGCTCTCCCAGTTCGCCAACGTCCAGGTGGCCCACGACCCCGGTCGTTGGCTGGCCCTTGTGTCGGCCGTGGCGGCCATGATCGGGATCTCGCTGTCGCTGGTGGTCCGCCGTCGCAGAGTGTGGGTGCGCGTGACGCCGGACCATGCGGGACGTACCCTCGTCGAAGTCGCCGGTTTGGCCCAGACGGAATGGGCATCCCTCGGCGCTGAGGTGGACGCCGTCACGGCTGCTCTTCCTGGGGCGCCGTCGGTCGAAGAGGAGAAAGTGTGAGCAGCCAGACCTGGGCCCACGTCAGCAACGCGCTGGTCTACAGCACGATCATCGTTCTCTCGGTGGCATTGGTGGCGTTCGCCGCCGACTTCGCCATGGGAACCGGTCGCCAGCGCGCCGAACAACGCAGGAAGCGCAAGGCGGTCGGGCAGCGACAGGGCGCGTCCGGCGCCGTGATCACTGAAGACGCCCCTCCTGAGCTGCCGGCCGACCAGCGGTGGGCCCGCGTCGGGGTGTCGCTGAGCACGCTGGCGACAGTGCTCATCGTCGGGGCCGTGATCGCACGCGGGATCTCGGCCCAGCGTCCCCCCTGGGGAAACATGTACGAGTTCACGGTCACGGCCGTGGCCACACTGATGGTGATCTGGGTGGCGATGCTGCCTCGGCGTCCCGAATGGCGCGACCTCGGCCTGATCGTGGTGCTCTTCAACCTGCTCCTGCTGGGTGTGGCCGTCCTCGTGCTCTACACCGAGTCGGCTGAACTGGTGCCGGCCCTCAAGTCGTACTGGCTCTGGATCCACGTCACGTCGGCGATCATCGCCAGTTCGGTCTTCACCGTCGGTTCGCTCGCTTCGGTGCTCTATCTGTTCTCCGAGCGGTACGAGCGTCGGGCTGCTGCCCTCACACTCGGCGGCGTCCGCGACGCCGTCGGTGCACGTTTGCCCGCGTCGAAGCAGCTCGACACTCTGGCGTACAAGACCATCGCCTTTGCCTTCCCGCTCTGGTTCTTTGCCGTGGTGGCCGGAGCGGTATGGGCCGAAGACGCCTGGGGTCGGTACTGGGGATGGGATCCCAAGGAGACCTGGTCGTTCGTCACACTGGTGATCTACGCCGCGTACCTGCACGCACGGGCAACTGCCGGATGGCGGGGGCGTCCGGCCGCGATCATTGCGATCGTGGGGCTTGCGGCGTTCTTGTTCAGCTACTTCGGCGTGAACATCTTCTTCGTGGGGTTCCACTCGTACGGCGGAGTCTGACCGGGCAGCGTGACGCTCAGGACGTCGGTGGATCGTCGGTCTGCTCGCGACGCTGTTTCTCCCACAGCTGGCTGTCGAGGTCGCGCAGGAACGTCGGGTCGTCATCTGGTGCGACTGGCCGGCGCCCGAAGGTGCGGCCGCCACCTCCATCGCCACGACGCTGGATCATGCGAACCATGAGGTAGATGACGATGCCCAGGAGCGCGATGAAGAGGAGCACTCGTGGCATGACCACCACCTCCTGTCGGTCGCAAGGGTGCGCCCGGCTGCGCCCCCTGCCCAGCCAGGGTAACTGCCGCCGTGCCGTCCCGCAGTCGCAGGTCGGCGCCCCAGAATTCACAACACCCCCGGACACCGAGCGAAGGCTGCGGCGGCGGGGGTGCCGGGGGTTCTCGAGGAGGCCCCCGAGACCCTCTTGGCGGCTACTTGAGGGGACGCCGCGGAAGAGGGGTCATAGTGTCTGTGATGTCAGCGTCAGAGGGTGCGACCCATGAGGGCCTTCCGCATGCGCTTGAACGTGGTCGGGCTGTGGTGACGATTCCGCAGCCGGTCCGCTTCAAGCTCAAGCACGCGAACATGGGCGCGAGCGATCTCGACTGAGGGGACCATGATTCTCAACTCCGTGTACTTTCTCTTCGATTCGAGGCCCTGATGACCTCGATGGCTATAATACTAAGGTTAACACCGGCAGTTGTCCAATGAATACTAGCCGACAGAGGGGTTAACGCCTTGCAAAGGGAAAATAGTCCCGGAACCGCGACCGACTCTTCGGAAACGGGGACAATTCCGGCAGTTGGGCGGGGTGCCCGCCGCAAAGACTCGCTGGACGCCGTCGACCGCACGATCCTGTCCGCGCTGCGGGCCAACGCCCGGATCCCGTACGCGGACCTCGCCCGGCTCGTCGGGCTCTCCGGCCCCAGCGTGGCCGACCGGGTCAAGCGACTCGAGCAGCTCGGTGTGATCACCGGCTACCACGCGGCGCTGGCGCCGTCCGCCCTCGGGCTCGGCGTGGTCGCCATCGTGGGCATCGAACAGGCCGACGACGCCGACCAGGATGCGATCGCCGAGTCGTTCCCGGACCTGCAGGAGATCGAGGACTGCTGGTTCGTGGCTGGCGACGAGTCGTTCATCGTCAAGGTGCGGGTGGCCGACATCGATGCCCTCGAGAAGTCGCTGGGTCGTCTGCGCAAGATCCCCGGGGTCTCGCGCACGCACACCACCGTCGTACTCTCGACTCGGTTCGAAGGACGAGCCGCACTGCCCCTCGAAGGAGACTGAGCGTGAGCGACACCGCGCCGGAGCCTGTGCCTGCTGACGAGTCGGCCACGCCCTTTGAGGAATCCTGGGTCTCCCGGCATCCGATGGCTGCGTACTCGCTGGGACGCTTGGTGCTCTTTGCCGTCCCGTTCGCGATCTTGTACTTCTTCGCCGACTTCTTCACGGCGCTTCTGGTGGCCTTTCTCGTCTCGGCGGTTGCCAGCATCTTCTTGCTCCGCAAGCAGCGAGAGGCGATGTCGGCCTCGATCGCGACGCGCGCCGCCCGCGCCAACGCAAAGATGGCCGAGCGTTCGGCCGTTGAAGACTCGTGGGACGAAGCCGAACGCGAACCGGACCCGTCAGACGGACGCGCCGACTGATACCTCGAGGGGCTCTTCATCGAGACGTTTCAGCGCCGGTGCCACGGATGCTGCCAGAGCGAGAGCGACCGATCCAAGTGCGAAGGCGGCCAGTGCCGTCTCGACGCTGTAGGTCTCGACCACAAGACCAGCCACGGCGTATCCGATGGGGTAGATGCCGTAGGCCAGTGCAGTGACGACGCCCAGTGCCCTGCCGCGCATGTGCTCAGGTGTCCTGCGCTGCAGGGCAAGGTTGATGATCGGGTTCATGGGGCCGAGCAGGATGCCGCCGGCGAAGCCTGCCGCCATCATCACGCCCGTCTCGGGCCAAATCGCGAACACGACCAGTGAGAGTGCAGCTCCCCAGAGCGAGACCGCGAACGTTCCACGCGGATGTGTCTGGTGTCCGAACGAGCTGTAGAGCAGGGCGCCGATCACCCCGCCGAAGCTGAAGGCCATGACGACAGCGCCGAGACCGACCGGGTCGTCGTTGCCCTGGTAGATCACCGGTAGCACGATCCCGATCACGGGGTAGGCGAGGCCGACGACACCGGTCGACAGCAGGACCACCGTGCGCAGCGGGGCATCGCTGAAGACCAGGCGCAGCCCGTCCACCGTTCCCGCCCAGAAGTACGGACGGTTGTCGTAGTGCGGCCGCCCGGCTCCGGGTACGTGGACGAAAGCCAGCAGGACCGCTGACGCGATGAACGCCACGGCCATCGCCCAGAAGGCTGACTCGACGCCGATGGTGGCGATGAGACCGGCGCCGAAAGCGGGACCGACCAGGAACGCCAGGCCCCACACGGCTTCGTGGATTCCGTTGACGCGTTCGAGGCGCATGCCGGTGGCTTGTGAGACGCCGGTCAGCATCGACTCACGCGCGGTGACCCCTGCAGGATCGAACACGGCGCCGAGGACGGCGAGGACGAGCACCCAGGTGAAGGTGAGACCGGTGGTGAGCGCCACGATCGGGATCGCAGCAACCGACACGGCTGACATCAGGTCGCTGAAGACTGACGTGCGGCGGCGTCCGAGGGTGTCGACGAGCGTGCCGGAGAACAGTGAGGCGAGCAGCGTGGGAAGGCCGCTGACGAGCGCAACGAGACCGGCGGCGTCTGCGCGACCGGTGATGTCGAGGACCAGCCACGGCAGCGCGACCATCGAGACGCCGTTGGCAAGACCGGCGAGCAGCGTCGATCCCTCGAGGGCGACGAACGGCATGACACGGGTGCGGGTCATGGCGCGTCCTGCGGTGGCGTGGCGATCCCGCTGACGATCGTGGTCATGACGAGCCTGGGGGCGTCCTGGAGCCAGATACGCCCCTCATCGGCGGTGCCCCAGGCCGTGAGGATGGCGCCCGCGTAGGCGTCGACGACCCACTTCACCGGAAGGTCGTCGCGCAGTGATCCGTCGGCCTGGCCGCGCTCGATCGCGTCGGAGACAGGCTCGAGCGCCTCGTACCAGCGTCGGATCAGGTCGCGGGCGTTGTAGACCTCGGGTTCGGCGTGCAGGAACGACAGGCTGGGTCCGAGGGGGACGACGGTGTCGGTGACGCGCTGCAGGGCGTCGACCACCGGGCCCTCGTCGGGGTGAGCGCTCGCAATGGCCTCGGCCACGCGGTCGAGGGCATCCTCGACCAGGGCTCGGATCAGGAGCTCGCGGGTGGGGAAGTAGCGGTGCAAGGTGGTGCGTCCCAGGCCCGCGGTCTCGGCAACGATCGAGAGTGAGGCGGTGCTGTCCTTGCTGAGCACGACGACGGCGGCATCGAGCAGGGTGCGGCGGGTGTGGTCGGGGCGTCCCATGCTGCTCTCCAGATAGCCGGTCGTGATAGGTGGTCCAGGTGGGACACTTCAGTTCCATTTCGGAACACGAATGCCCCACTCTACCCGATGCCCACATCGAGGTGCAACGCCGCCTCAACGCCGAAGCGCAGCCTCAACTCCGCAGCGCGGCTCTCCCCACCAGGTTGGGGACCCCAACCAATTGGGGCCATGACGCATGGGTTCGGTCATTTCGAACCGGTGGTCACTCCATCGATCCCCAGAAATCGAAGCGTGTGGACCAATGGTGGTGGAGATAGTTCGGTCATTTCGAATCGGTGTGTCATGGCCCCTGAAGGGGGTTAGGGCAGGGCGAGACCGATGCCGAGGATGAGGCCATAGATGAGCTGGATCTGGCCGGTGGCGGCCAGCACCGAGACCAGGTCGCGGCCGGACGCCCCCGAGACCACGGCTCCGATCGGCGGCGCCACCGGGATAAAGGCCACCAGGGCGATGAGGGCGGCCGGAGTCCAACCCACGGACACGACGACGACGACGGCCAGGGCTACCCCGAGTCAGGGCGACGTACAGGACGCGGGTACCTCGGTCGCCGAGTCGAACCGCCAGGGTCTGTTTCCCGACCGCGGCATCGGTCGGGATGTCGCGCAGGTTGTTGACGACCAGCAGGGCCACTGCCAGTGCCCCGACGCCACACGCCACCACGAGAGCCAGCCACGTCCACTGCTCGGTCTGGATGTAGGCCGTCCCCATCGTGGCCACGAGACCGAAGAACACGAACACGCTGACCTCGCCGAGGCCGCGGTATCCATACGGCGTCCGTCCGCCTGTGTAGTACCAGGCCGCCGCAATGCACGCCGCGCCCACCGCGAGCAGCCACCACTGCGCCGTCAGTGCCACGATCGCCAGGCCCGCAAACGCACCGACCCCGAAGCTGACGCCGGCGGCGCGCTTCACCGCCTCCGGCGCAGCGACACCGGTTGCGGTGAGCCGCATGGGCCCTACGCGTTCATCATCGGTTCCCCGTACGCCGTCGCTGTAGTCGTTCGCGAAGTTGACGGCCACCTGAAAGGCGAGCGCGACGACCAGCGCCAGGAGCGCGAGCATCGCGTCGAATGACGAGTAGTACGCAGCGACGCCGGTGCCCGCGGCAACCGGGGCGACAGCAGCGGCAGTGTGCGCGGTCGCGCGCCCTGCCACCACTCCTGCGGCGTCGCCATGGTCAGCCCTCTCGTCGAGCGACGGTCATCGTGTCAGGTAGACGGCCAGCCGCCGCACAGCGGCACGGTCAGGCTTACCGCTGTCGAGCATTGGCAGCGCCTCCAGCGTGACCACGTCATGCGGCATCCACGTCGCCGGCAGGACGCCGGCAAGAGCCGCGCGCATGTCGTCGACTTCGACTGCCTCCACTGCCGTCACCATCGCGACGACCTGCTCGCCCCACTCGTCGTCGGGCACTCCCACCACGATCGCTTCGTCGATGCCGGCGGACCTGAGCATGGCGCGCTCGACTGCCTCAGCCGGGACATTGACGCCGCCGGTCACGATCACGTTGTCTGCCCGGCCGTCGACGTGCAGGACGCCGTCAACCTGGCGCCCGATGTCGCTGGTCGTGAACCAGCCGTCGGTGACGGCGGACGGGGACGCGTCGAGGTATCCGTCGAACAGCACCGGTCCAGCAATGCGCACGCGCCCGTCGGCATCGATCGCAACGTCAACCCCAGGCAGCGGAACGCCGTCGTACACGCAGCCACCACACGTCTCGGTCATGCCGTAGGTGCGGACCACCGTGACGCCCGCATCGCGTGCACGATCGAGAAGGGCGGCGGACACTGCAGCTCCGCCCACGAGCACTGCATCCAGCGCCCACAGCGCTTCGACGCCGGCGCCGTCGTCGAGCAGCCGCTGCAGCTGCGTCGGAACCAGCGCGCCGTAGTGCGGAAGCTCTGACGCAGCCATGTCGAGCGACGCGACCGCCTGCACGAACGAGTCGGCCGTGAAGCCCTCGGTCGAGTCGACCACGACGGGGTCTTGGCCGGAACGAACAGACCGCACCAGCACCTGCATCCCGGCTATGTGGGTCGTCGGGAGCGCCAGCAGCCAACGGCCAGGGCCACCGAGGGCCAGATGAGTCGCGTCTGCCGACTCGGTGAGCGCCGACCGCGAGAGCACTGCGAGACGGGGTTCGCCCGTGCTTCCGGACGTGGGCATGACAAGCGCGGTCTCGGGCGGCACCCGGACGCCGGCGCCCACCTCGAGCAACCGCTCACGTTCGACGCCGGACGCGGGAACGGGCACCAGCGGCGTGCCACCCCGGAGTGCCTGAGCCAATCGTGGCAAGAAGGCAGCTACCTCTGCCGGGGTGCGCGGCGCGTCCACGAGCTCGAGCTCGACAGCAGCGGTGGGCGTCACGGCTGCATTCTTGCGCGTCCGGCCCTGATGAGCCGGTCGGGCACCTCCAGTGCGCCGCCCGTACGCTGGGGAGCCGATCGAACAGGAGCGCCCCGATGACTGATCAGCCCGGCCAGGCCGCCACACCAGAGCACCCCGACGCGGCGACCACGATCAAGCCCGGTGCCAACTGGGTGAAGGCGGCCGACTACAACGACATCGAGTACCACATTGCCGAGGGCATTGCGAAGATCACGATCAACCGCCCTGAGGTGCGCAACGCATTCCGCCCTCAGACGCTCTTCGAGCTCACTGACGCGTTCGACCGCGCCCGCGACGACGACGAGATCGGCGTCATCGTCCTCACCGGCAAGGGAGACAAGGCCTTCTGCTCCGGTGGCGACCAGCGGATCCGCGGTGATGACGGCTACATCGGTGACGACGACGTCGCGCACAAGGGCATCGGCAGGCTGAACGTTCTCGACCTGCAGGTGCAGATCCGTCGGACGCCGAAGCCTGTCGTGGCGATGATCGCTGGCTACGCCGTGGGTGGCGGGCATGTGCTGCACGTCGTGTGCGACCTGTCGATCGCCGCTGAGAACGCGCGTTTCCAGCAGACCGGTCCGAAGGTCGGTTCGTTCGACGGCGGGTACGGTTCCGGTCTTCTGGCCCGGCACATCGGTCAGAAGCGTGCGCGCGAGATCTGGTTCCTCTGCCGCCAGTACGACGCCGCAACGGCCCTCGACTGGGGTCTGGTCAACGCTGTTGTTCCCATCGAAGACCTTGAGATCGAGACCGTGCAGTGGTGTCGCGAGATGCTCGAGCACTCGCCTCTGGCGCTGCGCATGCTGAAGGCGTCGCTCAACGCTGCCGACGACGGCCTTGCGGGCGTCCAGCAGCTCGCCGGCGACGCGACGCTGCTCTTCTACATGACGCAGGAAGCCCAAGAGGGGCGCGACGCCTACGTGGCCAAGCGCAAGCCCGACTTCGGCAAGTTCCCGAAGCGCCCGTAGTCCTCGTGCTTCCCACCGCGGACGAGCTGCTCGATGGTGCTCTCGGCTTCTCGATCCCGCTCACCACGACCTTTCGCGGGACGAAGGTCCGCGCAGGACTGCTACTCCAGGGCCCGGCGGGGTGGGGCGAGTTTGCGCCGTTCCCGGAGTACGGCGCCGACGAGTCGGCGCGCTGGTTGTCCGCTGCGATCGAAGCAGCGTGGATCGGTTGGCCAGCTGCACGGCGCGAGGTCGTGCCGGTGAACGCGATCGTCCCCGCCGTCGCCCCCGACGTCGCGGCGGCGATGGTGCGCGACTCCGGCTGCACGACCGTCAAGGTGAAGGTGGCCGAAGCCTGGCCAGTCGGTGACCGATGACGTCGCCCGCGTCGCCGCCGTTCGCGACGCCCTTGGTCCTGCTGGGCGCATCCGAATCGACGCGAATGGTGCCTGGACGCCGGACGTCGCCCGCGATGCGTTGCGCGCGTTGACCAAGTACGACCTCGAGTACGTGGAGCAGCCGTGTGCATCACTGGCCGAGTGTGCGGCGCTTCGACTTGTCGTCGACGTTCCCGTGGCCATCGACGAGGCGCTGCGGAAGGCGGACGATCCGCACCGGGTCGTCGGGCTGAGCGAGGCGGCCGACCTGCTGGTGCTCAAGGTGCCGCCACTCGGTGGTGTCCGCCCGGCGCTGGCGATCGCCGAGACCTACGGTCTGCCCTGCGTCGTGTCATCGGCACTTGACTCGTCGATCGGCCTTGCAGCCGGTCTGGCGCTGGCGGCATCGCTACCGGAGCTGCCGTACGCCTGCGGGCTCGGCTCGGGTCGTCTGTTGGCAAGTGACGTCACGAGTGACCGACTGCTCCCACAGGACGGCCACCTACGGGTACGACTTCCTGAACCCGACACCCACGCGGCCGTAGCGATGGCGACCACAGACCTGGCAGCCTGGAGGCAGCGGCTCACTGCCGCCCTGGCCGCCCTCACCGACACGTCCGGAGCACCATGAACCCGTCTACCGCGCTGGCCACGGTCCTGGTCGACGAGTTGCTGCGCTGCGGTGTTCGCGAGGCAGTGCTTGCGCCAGGATCGCGGTCGACCCCGCTCGCACTTGCGCTCTACGAGCTCGAGGCGCAGGGACGCGTCCGGCTGCACGTGCGCATCGACGAGCGCAGCGCAGGGTTCCTGGCGCTGGGGCTCGCGAAGGCGTCCGGCAGCCCGGTGCCCGTCGTCACCACGTCTGGGACGGCCGCGGCCAACCTGCATCCCGCGGTGATCGAGGCCGACCAGTCCGGTGTCCCGCTGCTGCTGCTCACCGCCGACCGTCCCCCCGAACTACGGGCGACGGGCGCGAACCAGACGATCGACCAGGTGAAGCTCTTCGGCGATGCCGTTCGCCTCTTCGCCGAGGTTGGCACCCCCGAGCCAGTAGTTGGTCTCACCGCCTACTGGCGAGCGTTGGCAGGGCGTGCGTGGGCCGCGGCGGCCGGCACGCTGACTCACAACCCGGGGCCGGTGCACCTGAACCTCGCCTTCCGCGAGCCGCTCGTTCCGGATGGAACATACGACTGGCCCGAGCCACTCGGCGGCCGCGAGCACGGTGCGGTCTGGACGTCGGCTGAGGCCCCCACGCCGGTGGCGCCCAACGTCCGACTGCCGGCGCGCACCCTGGTCGTCGTCGGCGACACAACCCCTGCCGTTGGTCGTGCGGCCTCGGTCCTTGCCGAAGAGCACGGCTGGCCCGTGATCAGTGAGCCCAGCGGCAATGCGCGTCGCGGTCCGAACGCGATATCGACCGGTGGCCTGCTGCTGGAAACGGAGTCGTTTCTGGACGCCGCGCGTCCAGACCAGATCTTGGTGGTGGGGCGTCCCACGTTGTCTCGTGCAGTGCTCGCTCTCCTGCGCGACCCGCGTTCA
The DNA here is from genome assembly GCA_963824605.1 of uncultured Actinomycetota bacterium. Classification (GTDB taxonomy): domain Bacteria; phylum Actinomycetota; class Actinomycetes; order JAHEKZ01; family JAHEKZ01; genus JAHEKZ01. The sequence goes on from CAWGPZ010000006.1 coordinate 108,381, forward strand.
TCGGTCTCGGTGGTGGCGACCACGACCAACTGGGCAGATGCGACGCGCACCGCGATGCAGGTGCTACCGGCCCTGCCCGCCGCAGACGGACACCATGAGCCGGATGCTGAGTGGCTCAAGCAGTGGCAGGACGCCGAGGTCTCGGCGAGCGCAGCGATCGACGATGTGCTCGACAGTGCCGAGGCGGCAGAGCTCGGGTTGGCACGCTCCCTCCATGCGGCGTTGCCGGCCGACTCGCTGCTGTTCCTCGGGTCGTCGATGCCGGTGCGTGATGTGTTCACGGCTGCAGCCCCTCGCGATGGCGTGACGGTGCTGGCCAACCGGGGCGCTGCCGGCATTGACGGCACGGTCTCGAGCGCGGTGGGGGCCGCGCTCGCGTGGCAGCGCGACGGTGGTGGACGCGCATTCGCGCTGATGGGCGATCTCACCGCACTGCACGATTCCAACGGTTTGGTCCTCGGTCCCGACGAGCCCGAACCCGACCTCACTATCGTCGTCGTGAACAACGACGGTGGCGCCATCTTCGCTCTGCTGGAGCAGGGCCAGGAGGAGTACGCCGACGCCCACGAGCGCGTCTTCGGTACGCCGCACGGCGTCGACTTCGCTGCCTGGTGCGGGGCCACCCAGACTCCGCACACGCGGGCGGCGTCCGTGGGAGCGGCGCTCGATGCGGTGATGGATCCGCGCGGTGGAGGTATTCGCGTCGTCGAGGTACGGACCAAACGAGACGCGGTCAGGACGGCACAATCAGCACTTCGAGTGGCGGTCGCAGCAGCCCTGACTGACACCTGAGTCCGAACTGTCTGGTGCGGGTTGACGGCTGGCCGTCATCGCGTTTGGATCGCATGGTGGGCTACGTGCACGTCGGCGCCGGCGCGCCACTGCTCGGCACGCTGACAGGTGAGGTCGACTCCGTCATCGTGGTCGGGGCTGGCGCTGCAGGTGTGACGGTCGCGAACGCCCTGACGGGTGCAAAGGTCCCCACCGTAGTTCTCGAAGCCCGGGACCGCGTTGGTGGTCGGATCCACACCGTTGACCTCGGTTCCGCGCCGGTCGACCTCGGCGCAAGTTGGATTCACAACCCTCGGGACAACCCGTTAAGCGACCTCGCCCGCTCCCTTGGGATCTCGCAGGTTCCCTTCGAGGCCTTTGACGAAGCGTGCGGGTGGGATCCGGCTTCCGGTGACCGGGTGCCGTCCGCCGAGTTTCGGAATCTGTACGCAACGGCGGAGCAGGTGCTCGCACAAGCCCTGGAGGGCCCGGATGTTCGTCTGCAGACTGGAATCGAGAAGGCCGCGGCTGAACTAGACTTCCCCGAGCGGTCGCGTGCAAGAGTGTTGGCGCTGGCTCGCGTGTTCACCGAAGCGGACTCATCCGGGTGGCTGGAGGAGCTGACCGTCCCTGGTTTTCCGGCGAACACCCTTGAGTTTGACGGTTCGCCCATGGGGGACGTGCCGGTGGGTGGTTACCGCGAGCTCGTGGGTGCCCTGGCTGCTGGCCTCGACGTCCAGCTGGGCTGTGCCGTCACATGGATTGAAGTCGGAGCCGACGGTGTCCGGGTCGGTTGCGAGGATGGGTCGGAGTTTGCCGCCTCCCATGCGGTCGTGACTGTTCCCTTGGGCGTGCTCAAGGGAAGGTCGATTGACTTCCGTCCAGCCCTGGACTCGTCGAGGTCCCACGCCATCGATCGACTTGGGTTCGGCAGGTTCGACAAGCTGGTCATGCGTTACGACCACTCCTACTGGCAGGACATCGACGTCAGTCACCTCGTCTGCACCCCGTCGGACGGCTCGCCTGCGCCTCAGGGTCTGTTGAGCCAGGACGGCATCCTCGGTCAACCGATCATCATGGCTTTCGCGTTCGGATCAACGCACGCCTGGCTGGCTGACAGTGAACTGGAGGAGGTGACGGCCGCGGCACACGATCTGCTCTGTCGCGCGCTTGGCAAGGAGCTTCCTCCGCCCGTCGAGTCGCTGCGCAGCGAGTGGTGGCGGGACCCGTGGACCCGAGGGGCGTACACCTACCTCAAGGAGGGTGCGACGTACGACGACCTCGAAACCCTGGGCAGGCCACATGCCGGGCGCGTGCTCTTCGCGGGCGAGGCGACCGGTGCGGCGAGGACCGGCTTCGTCGACGGCGCGATCCTGACCGCAGTGCGCGAGGTCAAGCGCCTCACCGGACGCGACTCTGCCCTCTTGGAGCGACTACCCAGAAGTAACGTGTGAGTGTGCTGAGGCCATAGCGTCATCCAACTCACACGTTGTGGTGCCAGGACGGGTCAGCCGACTGAGGCCTTCTTCGTCTCCTCGATGATCGCGGGAAGAACCTTGCTGACGTCGCCGATGATGGCGTAGTCGGCGTAGCCCATGATCGCGGCTTCGGGGTCGGTGTTGATGACGATCATCGTCTTGGAGTTACGGCACCCGGCGATGTGCTGCGTGGCTCCGCTGATGCCGCAGGCGATGTAGAGGTCGGGCGCGATCTTGGTGCCCGTCTGGCCCACCTGCTCGATGTGCGGACGCCAGCCGTTGCCGGTGACGACGCGCGAGCAGCCGATCGTGCCGCCGAGCAGCTCGGCAAGCTCTTCCAGCGGTGCGAAGCCCTCGGCGCTGCCGACTCCCCGTCCGCCGGCCACGACCACCTTGGCGTCGGCCAGCGAGACGCCTGACGACTCGTCGGTGGCCTCGGCCTGCTTGGCCACGACCAGCAGATCGGCGTCGGCCAGCTCGGGAGTGAACTCGGCGACCTCACCGGCGCCGGAGCCGCCAGGTTCGGCGGCCACCGTGTGCGGCACGAGCGTTACGAGCGCGGGTGCGCCGTGCAGGTTCGCCTCTTCGATGAGGCTGCCACCCCAGCGTGCGCGCACCACCTGCGTGGGCGAGCCCGGCGTCACCTTGACGCAGTCGGCTGCCACCGGCAGGTCGGTGAGCGCGCCCAGGTGAGCCATCACCTCGTTGCCGCGTGGAGAGCCGGCCGCGAGGACCACCGATGCACCGGTCCGAGACGCCACCTCGGACGCCGCGCGCGCTGCGGCAACTGGGGCGTAGCTGGTGAACACATCGTGCACAGCGACATGCACCGTGGCCACGCCTTGCGCACCAAGCGCAGCCGCGACGCCGGCGTCGCCGACGACGAGCGCCTCCAGTGGTTCACCGGTGGACGCCGCGAGCTCGCGCCCGTACGTCACCGTCTGCAACGAAGCCTCGTCGATCTCGCCATTCTCGTGGTCGACCAGTACCAGCACCATGTCAGATCACTCCGATCTGCTTGAAGATCTCAACGACGGCGGGAGCAGCATCGGGCCCGTTGCCCAGCACCTGCGCCTGCTTCGCCTTCATCGCCGGAACCTCGAGGCGGGTCTTCTCGAGCTTTGGCTCTGGTCGCTCGGGGTTCAACCGCTCGATCGGCTTCTTCTTGGCGCGGATGCGTCCTGGCACCGATGGGTACCGCGGAATGTTGAGCCCGTCGAGCACCGTCACCACCGCCGGCAGCGGTACCTCATACAGCTCGCGACCGGTCTTCACCGGACGCTCGAAGGTCGCCTTGCCGTCGGCGATCGTGATGCCCTTCACCCCGGTGGCGATCGGACGTCCGAGCTTGTGCGCGACGCGGATACCCACCTGGTAGCCGCTGGCGTCGGCCGACTCGTTGCCCATGATGATGAGGTCGAAGTCGGTCTCGTCGGCAGTGATGGCATCGGCGATCGCGGACGCGGTGCCCTGCGGGTCCCACTCCTGCCCGTCGGTCTCGATCAGGATTCCGCGGTCGGCACCGATCGCCATCTGCTCGCGGATCTGCTCCTCGGCGTCCGGAGGGCCGAGCGTCAGCACCGTGACGCTGCCGCCCTCCTTCTCGGCGATACGAACCGCCTCTTCGACGGCCACCTCTTCGTGGGGGCTGATCGTGAAGCCGAGCTTGGCCGACTCGATGTCGAGACCGTCCTCGGTGATCGTGAACTTGCCCCCGGAGAGGGGGACGCGTTTGATGCAGACCAAGACATCCATCAGGAGAGAATCCGCTCGTTCTTGGGGTCGAATAGGGGAGTGGCGCCGGCGACGGCGACGGTGACCGGGTAGTGGTCGCCGAGGTACTCGACGATCAGCTTGGTGCCCTCGACGGCGTACTCCGGCGGCAGGTAGCTCATGAGCACGTGCTTGCCGACGGACGGCGCTGAGCCGGCGCTGGTGACGAACGACCGGCGTCCGTGCGCATCAGTGATCGGCCCCTTGTCGAGCGTGAGGATCGGCTCCTTGCCCATCATGTAGCGCTTTTCGCCGGTGCTGCTGGTGTGGTCGTCGACGGTCAGCGAGCACAGCGTGGCCACGGGGTCTTCGCTGCGGTGCTTGAGGTGCGACGCCTTGCCGACGAAGTCGGCCTCCTTGACCTTGGGCGGTGCCATACCGGCCTCGACGACGTTGAACTCGGTCTCGAGCTCTGTGCCGAAGGCTCGGTAGCCCTTCTCGATGCGGCCGGTCGTGCCGTAGACACCGATGCCGACGGGGATCAGCCCGTGCTCCTGGCCGGCTTCCCACAGCGCATCCCACAGCTGCGCGCCCTGCTCCATCGGGACGTAGAGCTCCCAGCCGAGGTCTCCGACGTAGGAGATGCGGGACGCCAGCACCTTCAGCGAGCCGATCTCGATCGACTTGCAGGTGCCGAACTTGAACCCTTCGTGCGAGACGTCGTCGCGAGTGATCGACTCGAGGATCTGGCGAGCATTCGGACCCCAGATGCCGAGCGTGGTGAGCGCCGACGTCAGATCGGTGATCTGTGCCGTGCCGTCTTCTGGAAGGTTGTCGCGGAACCACTTGAGGTCGGCCATGCCGTGTGCGCCACCGGTGACGACGCGGTAGTGGTCATGGGCGAGACGCATGACGGTGAGGTCAGACTTGAAGCCACCGTTGTCCGACAGCACCGGGGTGTAGACGACGCGACCGATGGGAACATCCATCTGACGCATGCAGACGCGCTGCACCGTGTCGAGCGCACCGGGGCCCTGGATGTCGAACTCGACGAACGCGGTGAGGTCGACGAGGCCGGCCGTCTCGCGCATCTGCAGGTGCTCAGCATTGATGATCGGCGACCACCAGCGCGACTCCCACTCCGCCGTACGCGGCATGACGGCGTCACCGAACTTCTCGACCAGGCCCGCGTTGGTCTCGTACCAGAAGGGACGCTCCCAGCCGGCGGTCTCGTAGAACTCCGCGCCGAGCGCCTTCTGACGCTCGTAGTACGGCGACAGGCGCACGTTGCGGTTGGACGCCCACTGCTCGTTCGGGTGCACGATGCCGTAGGTCTTGTTGAAGCCCTCGGCGGTGCGGTCCTTGATGTTCTTGCGGGTCTTCTGGTGGTCGTAGAAGCGGGCGATGTCGGACGACTGCAGGTCGATCTCGGACTCGCCGCGCACCATCCACTCGGACACGGCCTTGCCGATACCGGGGCCTTCCTTGATCCAGACGGCGGAGACCGACCAGAGGTTCTTGACCTCGGGCGTCTCGCCGAGCAGCGGCAGGCCATCAGGCGTGAGCGACAGCAGGCCGTTGATCGCGTACTTCTGACCAACGGTCTCGTCGCCGACGATCTCTGGCATCAGCTCGAGGGCGTGCTCGTACTGCAGCTCGAAGTCTTCAGCGGTGAACGGGAACTCGGTCGGTGACAGCTGTGCCTCTTCGACCGAGGGAAGCTCTTCGGGGTCGTGCAGGATCGGGCGGTGGGCGTACGACCCGATCTCAAGGCCGTTGCCGTGCTGGCGCTCGTACATGTTGGTGTCCATGTCGCGCACGATCGGGTGCTCGATGTCGCCCTTGGCGTCGGCGAAGCGTGGAACCGGACCGACGTCGATCATCTGGTGCACGGCCGGTGTCAACGGAATGTTCGCGCCGGCCATCTTGGCCAGACGCGGTCCCCAGAGGCCCGTCGCGATGACGACGTACTCGGCCTCGATGGTGCCCTTGTCGGTCTCGACGGCGGTGATCTGCCCGTCGTTGACGACCATGTCGGTGACCTCGGTGTTGGCGAAGGTCTGGAGCGCGCCCATCTCTTGCGCCCTCTCGCGCATGATCGTGCCCGCGCGCAGCGAGTCGACGACGCCGACGCCGGGGGTGTAGAAGCCGCCGAGGATGACGTCCGGGTCCATGTAGGGGACGAGCTCAATGCACTCGGCGGGCGTGAGCATCTTGCAGCCGTCGATGCCGAATGACTTGGCCGACTGCATGCGTCGCCACAGCTCCTGCATGCGCTCCTCGGTGCGAGCAACCTCGATGCCGCCGCACTCGGTGAAGACGCCCATCTCCTGGTACTGGTGCACGCTGTCGAACGTGAGCAGCGCCATCTCCTTGGAGTGGTCCACCGGGAAGATGAAGTTGGACGCGTGCCCTGTCGAACCACCCGGGTTCGGCAGCGGGCCCTTGTCGATCTGCACCAGGTCGGTCCAGCCGAGCCGGGCGAGGTGGTACACCATCGCGTTGCCAACGATCCCGGCACCGATGATGACGGCCTTGGCTCGTGAGGGGAGGGTGCTCATGTCGGCGTCCCTTTCGTGGTTCTCTTCGGTTGCGGTGGACAGGTCTGCTTACAGCGACCGGCGGATCGACCCTTCGAATCCGTCGACGTGGGTTTGCATGGCACTAGCGGCGCGGTCGGCGTCGCCGTCTCGGATGGCCTCGAGGATCGCGCGGTGCTCAAGGACAGCGTCCTCGAGGTGGCTCACCTTGTCGAGTGCCAGGAACCAGATACGCAGTGCGTGCATGTACTGCGCATCGAGTGCCGACTCGAGGAAGGCGTTGTGCGCCGCGTGATAGACGAAGCGGTGAATGCGCTGGTCGATCTCGATGAGTCGACGTCCCGCAGGCTTGACACTGACGGCGGCCAGCTCGTCGAAGAGGGCCTCCATCTCGACGCGGTCGCCGTCAGTCAGGCGCTCGGCGGCCAAGCGAGCGGCGAAGGGCTCAAGGACGCAGCGCACCTCGGACAGCGACGCCAGGTCACGCGCGTCAGCCGGGGCGACGAACATGCCGCGACGTGGGTAGACCTCGACCAGATGGGCCTGGGCGAGTGCTCTGAGCGCTTCGCGCACCGGCGTGCGGCCGAGCCCGAGCCGATCCATGAGCTCGCGCTCGTCGACGAGGCTGCCTGGGGGGAGCTCGAGGGTGACGATCAGCTCGCGCACGGCGTAGTACGCCTGCTCGGACTGGGAGCGGGCGTCAGGCTGAAGGATCTCGACCGGTGAGGTCACCTGAAAGATATATCAATCTCGCTGGCCTGTGTATACCCCTTGGCCAGACCGTTCCACAAGGTGGAAGCAGCGTCACTCGCCCGACATCCGGCCGGGGCGTCGCGGAAGGCTAGAACTCGGAGGCGACTGCCGCCGTTTCGGCCGCCTTCTTGGCGCGGTGCTGCTGGATCCACGCAGCACCCCACTCGTCGTGACCGAGCATCAGGTCGGCGCCCTTGACGGCCGTGACCACCTGCGGCGTGCGGGCGTCCATGATCGCGCTGGTCAGCCCAGCACGCATGGCCATGGGAATGAAGACCGCGTTCAGCGTGTGCCGGTCGGGCATGCCGAACGAGACGTTGGACGCGCCAAGGGTCATGTTGACGCCGACCTGGTCGCGGATCATCGAGATCGCTTCCATGGTGCGGTCGGCGTGCAGCGAGTCGGCGCCGATCGGCATGGCCAGCGGGTCGATGACGATGTCTTCGAGTGGGATGCCGTACTTCGATGTCGCGATGTCGACGAACCTCTTGACCAGCTCGACGCGGCGCACCGGGTCGATAGGGATCTCGGTCTCGTCGTTGGGCAGCGCGATGATCGCCGCGTTGTGGCGTTTGACCAGCGGCAGGATCAGCTCCATGCGGTCGTCCTCGACGGTGACGGAGTTGACCAGCGCCTTGCCCTCGTAGGCACCGAGTCCGGCCTCCAGCGCTTCGACCACGGACGAGTCGATGCAGAGCGGCAAGTCGGTGAGCGACTGCACGAGCGTGACGGCCTTTGCGAGCAGCTCGGCCTCATCGGTGAGCGGAACGCCCATGTTGACGTCGAGCACCATCGCGCCGCCGGCCACCTGCGCAGCAACGTCGGTCTCGACGGCCGAAAGATCTCCGGCCCGCAGCTGCTCTTGGAACGCCTTGCGCCCGGTGGGATTGATGCGCTCGCCGATGATGCAGAAAGGCTGGTCATCGCCGATGATGACCTGCTTGCTGGCTGAGCTGAGAACCGTCTGCATGATGCTCCTGTTTCTCCATGTGTGCCGACGCTGACGCGATGGCACGTATCGTGCCGCGAACTTATCGACGCGGCGAGTGGAAGGGTGTCTCGAGGGGCCCTCGTACTCGACGAGGGACAGTTCAGGGTCGGTGTCGTCGGGGGCTTCGAGGGTTTCTCCCTGCCAGCCCGCAGGGGTCCTGCGGTCGCGGCCGGTGAAGAGGTTCGTCCAGGACGCGTCGCCCTCCAGCTGGTTGTTCACCGGAGGGCGAAGATCGTGGATGTGCTCGCGCCACGACCGGGGGAGCAGCGGCAGCGTTCGGCTTCGCTCTTCTGCTTTGACCCAGACGCACCGCATCTCGGGGACGACCTCGCAGTGGCCGTTCTCGCGAACGCCGCCGCACGGACCGTTGCGCAGGGTCTTCGGGCAGGTCATCGGGCAGGTCATGCCGGTTGAGTGCAGGACACACTGCCCGCACATGCGGCAGTCCCACACCGGACCCTTGATGGCGTGCTCGATGACGGGCAGCAGCTTGGGCATGACGTCAGGCGCGGTGAGTGCGCGGCGGTTTTCGAGGAGTTCTTTGGCGCGGCGGACCGCGGTTGACGCGTCAGCTGCGTACCCATCAGCACCCACCGCGTCGGCGTACTCCTGAGTGACCGGAGCACCACCCACCATCACGATCACCTGATCGCGCACCCCAGCCTTCTCCAACGCATTGATGTTCGCCTTGAACATCGGCATCGTCGTGGTCAAGAACGCCGAGAACCCGACAATGTCCGGGGAATGCTCCTCGATCGCGGCGACGAACTTCTCCGGAGCCACCTGCACCCCCAGATCAATCACCTCAAACCCCGCACCCTCCAACATGATGTTCACCAAGTTCTTCCCGATGTCATGCACATCACCCTTGACCGTGCCCATCAAGAACTTGCCCACCGTCTCAGCACCGGTCGCCGCCAACAACGGCCGCAACACCTCCAACGCCCCCGACATCGCCCGACCAGCGATCAACATCTCCGGCACGAAGAAGTCACCCCGCTCGAACCGGGCACCCACCTCCTCCAACGACGGAATCAACGCCTCGAACAACAACGTCTCAGGACCCATCCCCAACCCAAGACCATCATTGGTCAACTCCAACACCGCCGGCGCATTACCCACCAACGTCTCGTCGAACAACCCCTTCAAAATCTCCTCAGGCGTCATGCCACGACCACCTTCCGGTTGCGGGGGCGTTCTGCTGGGTCGAGCGCGCGCGAGATGGCGCGGGTCTCAGTGATGATCAGACGCCCCACCCCGGCAATGCGGTTGCCGGTGAGGCGGACCGAGGGGCCGGTGACCGCAATGGCCGCCACCACAGTTCCTTCGGCGTCAGTGATGGGAGCAGCCACGGCCATCAGACCGGGCTCGAGCTCGTTGTCGGCAACGGCATATCCGCGACGCCGCACGCCCTCGAGGTCGGCCTCGAGGCGTTCGCGTGTCGTGATCGTTCGGTCGGTACGTCGATCCAGACGTCCACGGGGCATCTGAACGGCGCCGTAGGCAAGGAACACCTTGCCGAGGGCCGAGCAGTGGAACGGGACGTCGCGTCCGACCCAGTTGGTGGCACCGAGAAGGAACCGGGAGTCGACCTGAGCGATCTGGTCGACCGCGACGGGGCCGGGAACCGCAAGGTTGACCGTCTCGCCCGTGAGCTCGCCGAGACGAGCCAGGTGCGGCTGGGCCAGCCGAAGCAGTGCGTCAGAACGCCCCGATCCCGCGTACCGAGCGAGCACCGGGCCCGGTCGAACCGCCGAGTCGCTGCCGCGTCGCACAAGCCCGTGACGCTCGAGGCTCGTGAGGATGCGGGACGCCGTGCTCTTGGGAAGCTCAGCGGTGGCTGCCAGCTCAGCGAAAGGCACAGGGTGATCGGCTTGGAGGACGGTGACCAGCAGGGTCGACGCCCGGTCGACGGCCTGCGTACCGGTGGGAGGAGCCATTGGGTTCCTGTTCTGGGGCTGACGGATACTGGTGCGCTGACGGGGTGGTGGCGTGAGGCGCCTGCTTCGGCGCCGAGAAACGGAACACGATGTTCTACTATGTGGAACTCAGATTCCACGCTGCGATAGTAGGATTCCGACTCCGAGCGGTCAAGTGACCGCGCGAAATCGCACGGATGCCTGGAGGGTGCGCCGATGTTCGTCAACCGCATGCCGCGTTACGAGGTCCTGTCCGAGGACTCGATGGCCACCTTGGATCGCGGATGGCGACGCATCGTCAGTGAGATCGGCGTCGAGTTCATGAAGCCCGAGGCGCTCGACCTCTTTCGCGAGGCTGGTCAGAAGGTCGAGGGGGACAACGTCTTCTTCGACCCCGAGTGGGTGCTGGCCCAGGTGGCGAAGGCTCCGCGCGAGTTCGACATCCAGGCCCGCAACCCCGAGAACAACGTCCACATCGGTGGCGACCACATGGTGTTCTCCAGCGTCTACGGACCACCGTTCGTGCGCGAAGGCGCGGTGCGCCGCGAGGGCACCTTTGACGACTACCGCAACTTCGCCAAGCTGGCCCAGTCGTTCAGCGCCATCGACAGCGTCGGGGGAGTGGTCGCCGAGCCGAACGACACGCCGCTCGACTCCAGGCACCTCGACATGCTCTACGCGACGCTGACCCTCACCGACAAGATGTACATGGGAAACGTGGTCAGCGGGGTGAACGCCCGCGACACGATCGCCATGGGAGAGATCGTCTTCGGTGGCCGAGAGGCGCTCGAGCAGACGCCGGCCAGCATCTCGCTGATCAACTGCAACTCACCCTTGCGGTGGGACGACCGCATGTTGGACGCGCAGTTCGAGTACTCCGCTGCCTTGCAGCCGGTTGTGCTGACTCCGTTCCTGCTGATGGGTGCCATGTCGCCGGTCACGATCCCTTCCGCCCTGGCACAGCAGATCGCTGAGGCTCTGACGGGTATCGCGCTCTCACAGCTGATCCGGCCAGGGTCGCCGGTCGTGTTCGGATCGTTCCTCTCGAACATCGACATGCAGTCGGGCTCCCCGCAGTTCGGAACTCCCGAGTCGGCCATGGGCTTGCTGTGCACCGGTCAGATCGCCCGCCACTTCGGACTCCCCTTCCGCGGTGGGGGTGGCCTGAACTCGTCGCAGATGCCCGATGCGCAGGCGGCGTGGGAGGCGCTCATGACGATGATGCCCACGTTCTTGTCGGGCACGAACTTCGTGATGCACACCGCCGGCTGGCTCGAAGGCGGGCTCGTCTCGTGCTTCGAGAAGTACGTCATGGACGTCCAGGTGCTCGAGATCCTGCAGAAGGAGTTCACGCCGCTCGAGATCACCGACGAAGACCTCGCCTTCGACGCCCACCAAGAAGTCGGGACACGGCGGGCACTTCCTCGGCGCCATGCACACGATGGAACGCTTCCGCACCTGCTTCTACCGGCCGTGGCTGTCGTCGTCGGACAACTTCGAGCGGTGGAACAAGAACGGCGCCAAAGACACAGCGGCCAGGGCGAACGAGATCTACCACCAGAAGATCGACGAGTACGAGCAGCCGCCACTCGACGAGGCCATCCGCCAAGAGCTCGAGGACTACGTCATCAGGCGACGCGCCGAGCTCGGCGACTAGACCCCACAACGCGGAAGTTCCCTGGGGCTATAGCCCCAGGGAACTTCCGCGTGACGAACTGCTGACGGTCAGCCGCCGTCGATCCAGGCAGCTACCTTGTCGGGGTTGTCGTCGATCCACTGCTGAGCGGCGTCCTCACCTGACATGCCGTCGTTCGCGATGTAGAGCGCCACCTGGTTCTGGTCGTCGTTCGTCCAGGTGAAGTTCGACACCAGATCGGCAGCCGGGCTGCCGGACGCCATGAAGTCGGCGCTCGCGATCTTGTCGAGGATGTACTCGGGGTAGTCGCACGCGACGGTTGCCGGGTCGGCGTCGCAGCCTTCCTCCCACGCCGGGAGGTCGACCTTGACGAGCGGCACCTCGGAGAGGAACCACTGTGGCTCGTAGAAGTAGCCGATGTAGAACTCCTTGTTCTCCTCGGCGTTGCGGAAGCCCTGGATCAGTGCGGCTTCGCTTCCGGCGTAGACGACCTCGAAGTCGAGCTTGAGGTTCTCGACCAGAGCCTCGTCGTTGGTGACGAACGACGGGTCGCCGTCCCACAGCGTGCCCTTGTCGCCGGTCTCGGCAGTGGAGAAGTCACTCGCGTACTTGTTGAGGTTCTCCCAGTTGGTGATGTCGGGGTTCTCCTCGGCGAGCCACGGTGGCACGTACCAGCCGATGACTCCGACGTTTCCGTTGGGTCCGACGATGACCGCCGTCTCTTGCTTCTCGACGTACTCCTTCTTGAGGTCGTCGTGGCCCCAGTTCTCGATCACGACGTCAACCTTGCCAGAGCCGAAGCCCTGCCAGGCGATCTCTTCCTTGAGCTTCAGGTAGTTGGTGTTGCACCCCAGCTCCTGTGCGGCCACCTCGCCGACCACGTAGGCAGATGCCTCGTAGCCGACCCATGGGTTGATCGCCATGTTGAAGTCACCGCAGTCGGCACCGCTGGCACTGCCACCGCTGTCAGCTTCTTCGATGTCGCCGCCGCCACAGGCGGCGAGCACCAGGCTCGCGGCGGCAGCCAAGGCGGCGGCGCGTCCGGCCCGTCTTCTCGTGATTCGCACTCGAACTCCTCTTATTCGGGCCGCAGGGGTGCGGCGTGGGTCAGGCACTTTCAGCGCGTCCGTAGCGCGCTGCGGTATGGACGGTGATGCGGTCGAGCATGATCCCGAGCGCCGTGATGGCGATCCCGGCGGCGAGGCCCTTCCCGAAGTCTTCTCTCTGTGAGAAGCCGTTGATGACGAGGAAACCGAGTCCGCCGCCACCCACCAGGCCGCCAATGACGACCATGGACAACACGAAGAGCAGGCCCTGGTTCGCTGACAGCACGATCGAGCCTTTCGACATCGGCAGCTGCACCTTGCGGATCATCTGCCAGCGACTGGTGCCGAGCGCCTGTGCGGCCTCCACGGTGGGCCCTGACACACTGCGGACGCCGTCGGCAGTGATCTTGATCGCCACCGGTGAGGCATAGAGAACCGCCGCGATGATGGCCAGGAACCGGCCGGCGGGAAACAGAGCGAGGGCCGGCACGAGGTAGACCAAGGAGGGCAGAGTCTGCAGCCCATCGAGGAAGGGACGCACCATCGCGTCCACCCGGCGGCTGCGACCCATCCACACCCCGATCACGATGCCGAAGATCATGACGAAGAGCGTGGCCACCAGTGTCATCGTGAGCGTGACCATCGAGTCGTTCCAGAGGCCGACGGCAAAGATCAGTGAAAGACAGGACGCGGCCGGGATCAGGGCGCCGCCACCACCGACAGCAGCCGAGCCGATGAGCAGCGCCAGGACGACACCCCAGTAGATGACCCAGGACATGTCCAATGGGCTGTTTGCCCAGTAGCCCGACATCAAGACTGCGACCGCGCCCAGCGCCACGGCCGTTGCCAGTCGGGGGGTGGGGGCTTTGCCGGCACCGCCGAGCAGGATCGCGATCGCCAGGATGCCGAGTGACACGAGCCACCAGGGCGATTCGACGAACCAGGCATCCAGACCCAGGGGTGGGTTCAGGAAGACCTCGGTGAACGCGTCGCTGAGCCAACGGGTGAACGAGCCGATGGAACTGGCGATGGAGTCGGTGACGTCGTTCATCCAGTTCGCGATGTTCCGTCCCAGATCGCTCTCGGGGAACACGTTCCATCGCAACTGGTTGTGCGAGATGACCGCCACCACGACAACCACGGCAGCGGAGATGCCGAGAATGAGGCGTCGGCGCTTCTCGTCGACGTTCCGTCGCGAGGTTGCCTCCGAACGCTCTCCGGCGGCTGCAGTGGCCCGGTCGAGCATGATCGCCATGAATACGATGCACATGCCGCTGACGAACGCGATTCCGACGTTCAGGACGCTCAGTGCCTCGATGATCGGGATACCGAGGCCAGGACCGGCGATGAATGCGGCGATGATGGCCATCGAGAGTGCGGCCATGATGGTCTGGTTCAGGCCCACGATGATCGTGCGCCTGGCCATGGGCAGCTGCACCTTGGTCATCAACTGCGACGACGTCGACCCGAGGGCGGTCGTCGCCTCGATGGTGCTGGGCGAGACGGTGCTCAGCCCGTAGGCCGAGATGCGGATCAGCGGCGGAAGGGCGTAGATCAAGGTGGCAACGACTGCGCCAGGGTTGCCGATTCCGAAGATGAGCACGAGCGGTCCGAGGTAGGCGAACGACGGCATCGTCTGCATCGTGTCGAGCACGGGCGTCAGCGCGGAGGTCACACGTTTGCTACGCGACATCCAGATGCCGGTCGGGAGACCGATGAGTACGCAGATCACCACCGAGACACCGGTGATGATCAGGGTGTCGATGCTCTTCTCCCAGTAGCCGAGCCAGCCGAACGAGAGCATGACGGCCAAGGCCAAGATCGCAATGCGCAGGCCGGAGAACGCGTAGGCGACCCAGACGGCGAGCGCGACGACGCCGGCCCAGCCCACCTGGGCGACACCTTGGGGTCGGCTCGAGTCGGAGACGAAGATGTTCTGCAGCTGGGTGACCGTCCAGTCGAGAGCCTCGCTGATCCAGTCGATGGGCAGGAAGATCGGGTTGCCGTTGAACTTCGCCGTCTCGATCGTGTTGCGCAGCTCGTTGAGCCACTCCTGGAACGCCGTCAGCTGTGAGACGGGGAGGTCTTGAGTGCCCTTGCCCTGGAAGATCACCCCGAGCACGACCCAGACAGTAACGACGACACCAAGGGCGATCCAGCGCAGTCGGCTGCCGCTCTCGTCCTCAGGTGGCGGGGGAGTCTCCTCGACGGGGTGCTCCACCTCGGTGAGCTCGATGGTCACGAGGGCTTCTCCTCGGCCACGATCACCCGCAGGATGTCGTCCTGGTCGACGATGCCGAGAAGCTCTCCGTTGTCGACGACTTTGACGGGGTCGACGGCGTCGATGACGCGACGCGCAGCGTCACGCACGATCGTGTCCGGCGCCATCTCGGGGCCGGTAAGGGCCTCGTCGGGTCGAGGTGGCCGCATCACCCAGGCAAGCGTCAAGACGTGCGAGCGTGGCACCTCGCTGACGAAGTCGCGCACGTAGTCGTCGGCGGGGGTGGCAACGACCTCGGCCGGCGTCCCCATCTGCACCAGTGCTCCGTCGCGCATGATCAGAATGCGATCACCCAGCTTCAGGGCCTCAGCGAGGTCGTGGGTGATGAAGACCATGGTCTTGCCGACCTCGTGGTGCAGCCGAATGACCTCGTTCTGCATGTCTCGACGAATGAGCGGGTCGAGCGCAGAGAACGGCTCATCGAAGAGCAGGATCGACGGGTCGACCGCGAGGGCCCGGGCAAGGCCCACTCGCTGCTGCATCCCGCCGGAGAGCTGGTCGGGATAGGCGTTCTCGTTGCCAGACAGCCCGACGAGGTCGACCATCTCCTGGGCGCGGTCGCGGCGGTCGGTCTTGGACGCGCCTCGCACTTCCAGGCCGTACGCCACGTTGTCTATGACCTTGCGGTGCGGCAGCAAACCAAAGTGCTGGAAGACCATCGAGACGTGATGGCGCCGCAGCTCACGCAGCCTGGCGTCCGACATGGCCACGACGTCTTCGCCGTCGATCATGACCTGGCCCGCCGTGGGTTCGATCAGCCTGGTGAGGCAACGGACGAGAGTCGACTTGCCCGAGCCGGACAGACCCATGACGACGAACACCTCACCAGGAGCAACGTCGAAGCTAACGTCACGAACGGCGGCCGTACACCCAGTCTTGGCCAACAGCTCGGAGCGCGAGAGGTCTGCGTCAGGCGACCCGACGACCTTGTCCGCCCGTGGACCAAAGACCTTCCAGAGATCGGTCACAGTGAGGGCGGATTGCCCGTTCGTGGACGCCGTCTCGCCGACGTCGTCGACCGTGGCGGTCATGAGGATGCTCCTTCATTGCGGGGGTCACCAGGTGGGTAGAGCGGGGAGCCTTCGTCGTAGCGGTAGAAGGGTGCCTCGGAGGGGGCAAGCGGAGTGTTGCCGATGATCAGGTCGGCAGCCTTCTCGGCGAGCATCATCACCGGGGCGTAGATGTTTCCGTTGGTCACGTACGGGAAGGAGCTCGCATCGACGACGCGCAGACCCTCAATGTCATGGACGTTCATCGTTGCGGGATCGAGTGACTGCGTCGTCATCGACGCCCATCTTCGCGGTGCAGGAGGGGTGCAACGCCGTTTCGGCATCGTTGCGCACCCACTCGAGGATCTCGTCGTCCGTCTCGACGGATGGGCCGGGGGAGAGCTCGCCGGCGTTGAAGGGCTCGAAAGCAGGCTGCGTCAGGATGTCGCGTGCCACGTGAACGGCCTCGGTCCACTCGCGACGGTCCTGGTCGGTCGACAGGTAGTTGAACTGCATCGAGGGGTGCTCGAGCGGGTCGGTGGAACGGATCTTCACCCACCCTCGCGCGTCGGAGTACATGGGGCCGATGTGCACCTGGTAGCCGTGGCCCTCGGTGGGCGACGTGCCGTCGTACCTGATCGCAATCGGCAGGAAGTGGAACATCAGGTTGGGGTACGAGACGTCGTCGTTGCTGCGCGCGAAGCCGCCACCTTCGAAGTGGTTGGTGGCTCCGAGACCCTTGCGCTGGAAGAGCCACTGCGCACCGATGCCAGGGCGCTTCCACCACGCCAGCCCCGGAGCGATTGAGACGGGAAGCTTGCTGGCGTACTGGATGTAGACCTCGAGGTGGTCCTGCAGGTTCGCGCCAACACCCGGTAGGTCTGCGACCACGTCGATTCCGAGCGACTGCAGGTGAGCGGCATCGCCGACACCTGACAGCTGCATGAGCTGCGGGGTATTGATGGCTCCACCGCACAGGATGACCTCGCCGGCCTGCACCGAGCGCTTCATGCGTCCGGCGCGGAGATACTCGACGCCGACTGCTCGCTTGCCGTCGAAGACCACTTTCGTGGCGTGAGCGAGCGTCTCGACGTCGAGGTTCTTGCGATCCATGACGGGGTGCAAGTAGGCGCGTGCGGCGCTCAACCGGCGCCCACGATGGATGTTGCGGTCGAACTTGGCGAACCCCTCTTGGCGGTAGCCGTTCACATCGTCGGTCAGCGGGAAGCCGGCCTGTTGCGCCGCTTCGAAGAATGCCCCGAAGAGCGGGTTCTTGGCCGGCCCGCGCTCGAGAACCAGTGGACCGCTGCCGCCGCGCCACTCGTCGGCGCCGGCGAGGCAGTTCTCCATGCGCTTGAAATAGGGCAGGCAGTGGGCGAAGTCCCAGTTCTCCATACCCTTGTCGGCGCCCCAGCGTTCATAGTCCATGGGGTTTCCGCGCTGGAAGATCATGCCGTTGATGCTGCTGGAGCCCCCAAGAACCTTGCCGCGCGCGTGAAAGATGCGCCGATTGTTCATGTAGGGCTCTGGGTCGGTCTCGTAGCGCCAGTCGTAGAGTCGACTGCCGATCGGGAAGGGCAGCGCGGCCGGCATGTGGATGAACGGATCCCAGATGAAGTCGGGACGTCCGGCCTCCAGCACCAGCACCGAGGTGCCGGGGTCGGCACTCAACCGGTTGGCAAGGGCTGACCCGGCTGAGCCACCACCGACGATGACGATGTCGTAGCGGTCGTCGCTCATGCGGCGGCTCCGGGGTGTGAGGGACTGAGGGTCATTTGGCGCCGAACCAGTGTTGGGGAGCCGGCGCGATGTTCCGCCAGATGTGCTTGGTCTCGCGGTACTCGGCCAGGCCGTGGTGGCCCAGCTCGCGCCCGAACCCGGACTGCTTGTATCCACCCCACTCAGCCTGCGGCACGTACGGGTGGAAGTCGTTGATCCACACCGTGCCTGCGCGAAGACCTGCGGCCACCCGGTCTGCCTTGGCCGCATCCGACGTCCACACGGCACCGGCGAGCCCGTAGTCGGTGTCGTTGGCCAGGCGCAGCGCCTCGGCCTCGTCGGTGAAGGTCTCGACCGTGAGGACGGGACCGAAGGACTCTTCGCGCACCACCCGCATGTCGGGGGTGCAGCGGTCGAACACGGTGGGCAGGTAGTAGTAGCCGTCGGCCAGCTCCGCATCGTCCGGCCGACGCCCACCGCAGCGCAGTTCGGCGCCTTCGGCGACCCCCGCTGCGACGTACGCCTCGACTTTGGCTCGATGCCCCTCGGAGGTCAGAGGACCGGTCTCGGCCTCCTTGTCGAACGGCCCGCCGAGGCGGATTTCTTGGGCTCTTCGGACGACCTCGTCGACGAAGGCGTCATGGATCGACTCCTCGATGAGCAGTCGGGCACCGGCGGAGCAGACCTGGCCGGAGTGCAGGAAGACCGCCGTCAGTGCCATGTCGAGTGCGGCGTCCCAGTCGGCGTCCGCGAAGACGATGTTCGGGTTCTTGCCTCCGAGCTCGAGCGCCACCCGCTTCACGGTCGGGGCGGCCGACGCCATGATCAGGCGTCCGGTGACGAGCCCGCCGGTGAACGACACGAGATCGACATCGGGATGCGACGAGAGCAGCGCTCCGACGTTTGGCCCCGTGCCCAGCACGAGGTTGGCAACACCGGCGGGCAGCCCGGCAGCCTCGAGCTCGCGCATGAGCAGGATGGCCGTGGAAGGGGTCAGCTCGCTGGGCTTGAGGACGAAGGTGTTTCCGGCGGCGAGAGCCGGCGCCACCTTCCACGACGTTTGCAGGAGCGGGTAGTTCCAGGGCGTGATCAGCCCGCAGACCCCCACGGGCTCGTGCACGATGCGGCTCTGGACATCGGGTCGGTCGACGTCGACGTCGCGATCGTCGTCCTCGGCCGCGAGCTTGGCGTAGTAGCGGAACACAGCCGTGACGTCGGCGAGGTCGTATTCAGCCTCGACCAGGCGTTTTCCGGTGTCGAGCGCCTCAGCGCGAGCGAACTCGTCGCGGTGTCGCTCAAGGGCGTCCGCCACTCGGTCGAGCAGCGCGCCGCGCTCGGCCGGAGGCGTCGAAGCCCATGGCCCGTCATCGAACGCCGTGCGGGCGGCCTCGATCGCCGCCTCGGTGTCTTCGCTCGCGCCCTCATCGACAGTGGCGACCAGTGAGCCGTCCGCCGGACAGCGAATCTCGCGCGTGTTGCCGTCACGCGCGCTGGTCCAGATTCCACCAATGAAGAAGTCGGGCACTCGGTTCCTCTCGGCCGCGGGTGCCCCTCACCCTGCTGTGACCGCGTCCCGCCGTCAAGGGAACGTTGCGAGGACGTGACGTTGGTTCCACGCTTAGACCTCTGGTCAGATCCGCCCTAGTGTGGCCAGCATGGTTGACGCCCAAAGAGCCCTGGCTGTCCAGTACTACAACCAGTCGTGGGACCTGATCGACAAGTCAGGACGCTCGCCCGCCGACGACAGGCGACTCCTGATGCTGGCAGTAGCGAGCCGGGCGCTCTGGGACGACATCGGCGGCGACGAGCAGTGGATCACCGGTGATTGGCAGGTCGCCCACGTTGCCGCACTCACTGGACACGCCAGCCTGTCACTGGAGTTCGCTGCTGCCGCCTACGAGCGGGCGACGACGGCTGACGTCCCGCTGTGGCTCAAGGCATCCACGTGCGAGGGGCTGGCCAGAGCGCACGCGGCAGCGGGTCACACTGCTGAGCGCGATGCATGGGTGGTCAAGGCGCGCGAACTGCTGGAACGCGTCGATGACCCTGACGACAGGGCGGTCATCGAGGGGCAGCTGGCGACGGTTGGCGACTGATCGATCGAGGGGTCATGGGGGACTCTGACGTTGGCAGGGGAGACGACCATCATGCCTTGGGTGCGCATGAGGTCCTCCTCCTGCTGGGCACCGACCCACAGGCGGGGCTGAGCCACGCCGAAGCTCGGCGCCGCCTCGAGCAGTACGGCGTCAACCGCCTGCCTTCGGGGGCCGGCGCAGGCTGGCTGAGGCGCCTTGCCCGCCAGTTCCACAACCCCCTGATCTACGTCTTGCTGGTGGCCGGTGCGGTGACGACGGTCCTGGGGGACGTCGTCGAGGCGGTGGTGATCTTCGGTGTGGTCGCTGTCAACGCCTCGGTGGGTCTGCTGCAGGAGTCGAAAGCCGAGGCGGCTCTGGACGCCCTGCGTGACCTGGTGAGAACCATCGCGCGAGTCAGGCGAGCTGGTCAGACGTCGGTCGTCGACTCAGAAGACCTGGTGCCTGGCGACCTGGTCGAGGTCGCGGCCGGCGACAAGGTGCCGGCCGACGTCAGGCTCACCACGGAGACGGACATCGAGGCCGATGAATCGATGCTCACCGGGGAGTCAGAGCCGGTGGTCAAGGACGAGGTGACGCTGCAGAGCGCGACCGTGGTGGCCGATCGTCGAAACATGCTCTACTCGGGCACGCTGGTCACCCGTGGCTCGGGTGAGGGAGTGGTGGTGGCCACAGGGGGCGCGACCGAGCTCGGCCAGATCCACCGTCTGGTCGGTGAGGTCGATCCGCTGGCGACACCTCTGACCCGCCGTCTTTCTGAGTTCAGCAAGGTCCTGACCGTCATCATCCTTGCCCTCGCGGGGGTGACCTTCGGCATCGGCGTGTGGCGAGGCGAGCCGTGGCCCGAGATGTTCAACGCCGCGGTGGCTTTGGCCGTCGGGGCGATTCCCGAGGGGCTGCCCGCCGCCGTCACGATCACGTTGGCGATCGGGGTTGGTCGGATGGCGCGTCGCCGGGCAGTTGTCCGCCGGCTACCGGCTGTCGAGACCTTGGGAAGCACGACGGTGATCTGCACGGACAAGACCGGGACGCTCACTGAGAACGTCATGACGGTGGTCGAGGTGTGGACGCCTGCTGCTCGCTACCGCGTGGAGGGCGTCGGGTACGCCGAGGGTGGCGCCATAGCCGACGTCGCCGGGCACGAGGTGTCGCCAAAGGACGCCCCAGTTCTGCGGTCGCTGGTCGAAGCCGGAGTGCTCTGCAGCGATGCCCACCTCGCAGAGGATGCAGCGCGTCGGCCCGTCGGTGATCCCACCGAGGGTGCGCTGCTCGTGCTTGCGGAGAAGGCGCAGATCGAGCCCACCCAGCTACGCGAGCAATGGGTGCGGAGCGACGTCGTGCCTTTCAGCTCTGAAGAGCGATGCATGCGTGTGCGGTGTGCCCACGGAGGTGTCGACCGGGTGATCGTCAAGGGAGCCGTTGAACGTCTTCTGGACCTCTGTGACCGCCAGCTCGTGGGTGACGGGCAGGCGGAGGCGCTCGATCGAGGGGCCGTTCTGCGTGAGGCCGAAGGCATGGCGTCCCGCGGGCTGCGCGTCCTTGCGATCGGGGAGCGAGGGGACGGTGGGTCCTCTCGAGCGCTTGCCGACGAGCACCGCTTGGCGTTCGTCGGGCTCTTGGCCATGCACGACCCGCCGCGCGCTGCCGCGACCTCAGCGGTGGCGGCATGTCATGCGGCTGGCGTAGCCGTCAAGATGATCACTGGTGATCACGCGTCCACTGCTCTGGCCATCGCGCGTTCAGTGGGGGTCATCGATCGCGGGGATCACCGGGTTCTCTCCGGCGAGGAGCTTGCGCAGATCCCGGACTCCGACCTGCCCGAGCAGGTCGAGCAGACCGACGTCTTTGCGCGGGTGTCGCCAGAGCAGAAGCTGCGCCTCGTCGGTGCGTTGCAGCAGCGACACCACGTGGTGGCGATGACCGGCGACGGCGTCAACGACGCTCCAGCCCTGCGGCAGGCCGACATCGGTGTGGCGATGGGGTACGGGGGCACCGAAGTGGCGAAGGAAGCGTCCGACATGGTGCTCACCGATGACGACTTCGCCACGATAGAGGCGGCCGTCGAAGAGGGCCGTGGCGTCTTCGACAACCTGACGAAGTTCATCGTCTGGACCCTTCCCACGAACATGGGCGAGGGGCTCGTGGTGCTCACGGCCATCCTGGTCGGCGCGACGCTGCCGATCCTTCCCGTGCAGATTCTCTGGATCAACATGACGACGGCGGTGGCGCTCGGGCTGATGCTGGCGTTCGAGCCGAAGGAGGCCGGGATCATGTCTCGGCCTCCCCGAGATCCACATGCACCGCTGCTCAGTCGCGCTCTGGTGCTGCGGGTCCTGCTGGTGTCGGCCGTGCTGGTGGCCGGATCGTGGTCGGTCTACGCCTGGGAGCTGGCCGAGGGCGCGTCCGTTGCGACGGCACGTACCGCTGCGGTGAACCTGTTCGTCGTGGTCGAGGCGTTCTACCTGATCAACTGCCGCAGCCTCAACGCGTCCATCTGGAGCATTGGCTGGTTCAGCAACCGGTGGGTACTCGGTGGTTTGGCCGTGCAGGCCGTGGGACAGCTGGCCCTCACCTACCTACCGGTCATGCAGCGGCTGTTCGACACCGCTCCCATTGGTGCCACTACCTGGATCCGTATCTTGGCGATCGGTTTGTTGGCCTGGTCGGTGGTGACGGTCGACAAGATCGTCCACCGTGGTCGCTTCTAGACCGTCAGCGCGACTCGAGTGCCTCGCGGATCGCCAACAGCTTGGTCTGCGACTCGGCCAGCTCGTCGGTGGGAACGGACCCGGCCACGATTCCGCAGCCTGCGAACATGCGCAGCGTGCGCTCGTCGTCCGGGTCGATCTGCGCGCATCGCAGGGCGATGCCGAAGGCTCCATCGCCCCGGGAGTCGATCCAGCCCACGGGGCCCGCGTACCGGCCGCGGTCCATCTCCTCCAGCTCGCGGATGAGCGCGCGTGCTCGCCCGGTGGGCGTTCCGCAGACGGCTGCGGTGGGATGCAGTGATGCTGCGAGGTCGAGCGCCGACTCGCCGTTCGCGAGTCGGCCGGTGATGTCGGTCTGCAGGTGCTGGACGTTCGCCAGTCGGACCACCTCGGGTGCACGCGGCACCACGAGGTCGGAGCAGAACGGCCCCAGGGTCTGTGACACCGACTGCACGGCGAGCTCGTGCTCGACGCGGTCCTTGTCGGACGCCAGCAGGTCGGCCGCATGTTGTGCGTCGACCACGGCATCGCTGCTTCGCG
Source organism: uncultured Actinomycetota bacterium (assembly GCA_963824605.1). Taxonomy (GTDB): domain Bacteria; phylum Actinomycetota; class Actinomycetes; order JAHEKZ01; family JAHEKZ01; genus JAHEKZ01. The sequence goes on from CAWGPZ010000006.1 coordinate 131,558, forward strand.
GGGTCGTTCCTGCCAGGACGCGTGAGACGACGTGATCACCGGTGCGGCGGACGAGCAGCTCTGGGGTCGCTCCGACCAGGCCGTCGACGGCGAAGGTCCAGCAGCTGGGGTACATACGCGAGAGGGGGCCGAGCAGTGCGCGCGCGTCGATCGGGTTCTCCGTGCTGGCCACCAGGTCGCGCGCAAGGACCACCTTGTCGAGAGCTCCAGCGGCAATGTTTCGAACCGCAGCCTCGACGGCGCGCTCGAAGCCGGCCGACGTCACGCTGCCGTCGCTGTACCGCACCTGTCCCGCTGCCCTGATGGGCCTGGTGTCGGGAAGTGCTGCGTCGGCGTCGCCGATCGTGGTCACCCAGGAGGCGCCGTCGCGGCGTCCGACGATGACGCTGGGGACGATGACGATCGACGTGCCCGGGCCGTCATCGAAGGTGAACGAGGCAAACGCCACCGGCCCTGACCCTGGCACATGGACCTGGTCGTCGATCTCGAGCGACGCGCAGAGCTCCTTCCACCAGCGAGCAGCCTGGGCGAAGCGGTCGGGGCCGGAGACCGTGAGTCTGGCGGCCTCACCCCAGGCGGCAAACCCGTCGGTTCCTCGCGTCCACGTCACGACCTGGTTGTCAGGGAGGGTGTCGAGGAGCGGGCCGGGATCGGCAACGGGCACTGAGCGCGCAAGGGTGCGGGTACGCGCGGTGGTGCTCACAGGTCAATAGCCTAAGGCTGAACGGCACCGGCGTCGCATCGACGGGACCCAAGGCGCGACCCGGAACGGCGCCTGGGGCAATCACGGTGCAGACTTCGGGTGTGACTCGCGCCCAGTTGGACAAGCAACCGTTCGACGTTGCGCGCATGTTCGATGACGTCGCCGCCAAGTACGACGTCACCAACGACATCCTTTCGCTGGGTCAGGACCGTCGGTGGCGGCAGTGCGGTCGTGGAGGCGCTGGATCCGCAGGCGGGCGAGCGGATCCTCGACCTGGCGGCGGGGACGGGCACGTCGTCCGAGCCGCTGAGCAGGCGGGGAGCGTTCGTCGTCCCGTGCGACTTCTCGCAGGGCATGCTGGCGGTGGGGAAGGAGCGCCGTCCAGAGCTGGCCTTCGTGGCCGGTGACGGGTTGCAGCTGCCGTTCGCTGACGCCAGCTTCGACGGGGTCACGATCTCGTTCGGGCTGCGGAACCTGCACGACACCGAGGCAGGGCTCGCTGAACTGTTGCGCGTGACGCGTCCGGGCGGGCGGATCGTCGTGTGCGAGTTCAGCCAGCCGGTATGGGGCCCATTTCGCACGGTCTACAGCGAGTACCTGATGCGCGCCCTGCCCCCCACAGCCCGGGCGGTGTCCAGCAACCCCGAGGCGTACGTGTATCTCGCGGAGTCGATCAGGGCCTGGCCCGACCAACCGCACCTGGCTGCGCTCATGCAGCAAGCAGGGTGGTCGTCGGTCGCCTGGCGCAACCTCTCCGGGGGCATCGTGGCCCTGCACCGCGGATTCGCCCTCTAACCCCTGCGGCGCCCCTCGCCACATTTCGGGGCCATGACACACCCGTTCGGAAAGACCGAACTATCTGCGTCATCATCGATCCACAGATCTCTTCAGGGCGACGGGTGGGTGGCGCGGCGGCTCGAAATGACCGAACCGGTGTGTCATGGCCCCGAAACTGGGGTGGGGGCGGGTAGCCCTGGGGTCGCTGTCCATTGTCGGAAATCCGTGGAGGGCAATACACTGGCGTTCGCTCGTGAATGCATTCACAAAGTCGATCATCCCGCCGATCACCCCTGTCTCCTGAGGACGCCGCGTGCCACTCCCCACTAGCGACCGCAGCGCCGACGTCATCGTCGTCGGGGCCGGCCCCGCCGGCTCCGCCACTGCCTACCACCTCGCGCAGGCCGGCCTTGACGTCCTTCTCCTCGAGAAGACGGCTTTCCCGCGCGAGAAGGTCTGTGGCGACGGGTTCACTCCGCGTGCCGTCAAGCAGATCCTTGCCATGGGCATCGACCCCGACCCGGCCAACGGGTGGATCCGCAACCAAGGCCTGCGGATCATCGGCGGCGGCATGCGCCTCGAGCTGCCCTGGCCAGAACTGGCGTCCTTTCCCGACTACGGATTGGTCCGCACCCGCGAGGACTTCGACGAGATCTTGGCCCGGCAGGCCCAGAAGGCGGGCGCACGCCTGCACGAGCGCACTGCTGTCACTGGCCCCGTGCTGGACGCCCTCGGCCGCATCGTGGGCGTCTCGGCCCGCACCTCGGACGCCGACGGAAGCAAGGGCGACGAGCTCGAGTTCCGGGCGCCCCTGGTGGTCGCGGCCGACGGCAACTCCACCCGGCTGTCGCTCGCGATGGGCCTCCGCAAGAGGGACGACCGCCCCATGGGTGTGGCCGTCCGCACCTACTACACCAGCCCGCGCACCCACGACGACTGGCTCGAGTCATGGCTCGAGCTGTGGGACGGCGACCGGTTGCTCCCCGGCTACGGGTGGATCTTCGGCGTCGGCGACGGCACCGTGAACGCCGGGCTCGGCATCCTCAACTCCTCCACCGCGTTCGGAAAGGTCGACTACAAGGACCTGCTGCGCAGGTGGCTCGACACCACTCCCGAGGAGTGGGGCTTCCGCGAAGAGAACCGCACTCAGCCGATCCGTGGCGCCGCACTGCCCATGGGCTTCAACCGGACGCCGCACTACACCCGCGGTCTCGTGCTGGTCGGCGACGCCGGCGGCATGGTCAACCCCTTCAACGGCGAGGGCATCGCCTATGCCATGGAGTCCGGAGCCATGGCTGCCGAGACCATCGTGCAGGCGCTCGGACGCCCCACCGATGATGCCCGAGAGCGCGCGCTCGAGGCCTACCCTGCGGCGCTGAAGGACGCCTACGGCGGCTACTACACGCTGGGCCGGGTGTTCGTGAAGATGATCGGTAACCCGAACGTCATGAAGCTCGCCACGCGCCATGGGCTCCCACATCCGGTGCTGATGCGGTTCACCCTCAAACTGCTGGCGAACCTCACCGATCCTCGCGACGGCGATGCGATGGACAAGGTGATCAACGCCATGACGAAGGTTGCTCCGGCCGCGTGACAGGCGCTCACCACCCCACCCCGGGACATGTCAGCAGCCGCCGCCCTAGGATGAACGGCGGTCCGTGGCCTACGTCTGGGGTCGACGCTGGATCCGAAGGGAGTAGCGCGCTGTGAACCCGATCGTTCCGATCCTGTTTCTTGGCCTCCTGGCCTTTGGTTTTGCAGCCTTCTCGATCGTGGCCGGGTCGCTGTCTGGCCCCAAGCGCTACAGCCGCGTCAAGCTCGATTCCTATGAATGTGGGATCGAGCCGACACCGCAGCCCATCGGGGGCGGCCGGTTTCCCGTCAAGTACTTCCTGACCGCGATGCTCTTCATCCTGTTCGACATCGAGATCGTCTTCCTCTACCCATGGGCGGTCGCTTTCGACCAGCTGGCGATCTTCGGACTCATCGAGATGCTGCTGTTCATCCTGACGCTGGGCGTTGCGTTCGGCTACGTGTGGCGACGCGGGGGACTCGAATGGGACTAGCACCTCGATTTGATTTGGCGCACGGTCGACCTCACAGCGAGAGGCACCACGATGGGTCTTGAGGAACAGCTGCCGAGTGGGTTCATGCTCACGACGGTCGAGAAGTTCGCCGGGTGGGCCCGGTCCGGCTCACTGTGGCCGGCCACTTTCGGACTGGCCTGCTGTGCGATCGAGATGATGGCGACCGGTGCCGGACGCTACGACCTGGCTCGCTTCGGCATGGAGGTCTTCCGGGCCTCACCACGTCAGGCTGACCTGATGATCGTGGCCGGCCGGGTCAGCCAGAAGATGGCTCCGGTTCTGCGCCAGATCTACGACCAGATGGGCGAACCCAAGTGGGTCATCTCCATGGGCGCCTGCGCATCCAGCGGCGGCATGTTCAACAACTACGCGATCGTGCAGGGCGTCGACCACATCGTTCCCGTCGACATCTACCTTCCCGGGTGCCCTCCGCGGCCCGAGCAGCTGCTGGACGCCATCTTGAAGCTTCACGAGCAGATCAAGAACGAGAAGCTCGGCGCCCAACGGGTCGAGTGGCAGCGCGAGCTCGAGGCGTCGGCTCTCACCGCTGTTCCCACCAGCGAGATGAAGGGCCTGCTCCGGTGAGCGAGCACGAGACCACGCCAGAGGTCGTCCCAGCCGGAACGCCCACCATCGATGTCGTCGATGTCCGATCCGGCATGTTCGGTGCCGGTGATGGCGGCGACACCTCGGGGTTCGGCGGCCTGGTGCGCACCGTGTCGGTGGCACCAGCTGCGAGTCGTCCCTATGGAGGGTGGTTCGACGAGGTGGCAGACGCTCTCGAGCGCGCCTACCCGCAGTTCGCCGAAGCCATCGAGAAGGTTGTTGTCGAGTTCGACGAGATCACCTTGCACATCCGCCGTCAGCACCTCCGCGAGGTCGCCCAGGTGCTGCGCGACGACGCCGCCCTGCGCTTTGAGATGTGCATGGGCGTCAGCGGTGTGCACTGGCCAGGTGACACAGACCGTGAGCTGCACGCCGTCTATCCGTTGCTGTCATATACGCACAACAGGCGCATCAAGCTCGAGGTCTCCTGCCCCGACTCAGATCCGCACATTCCGTCGCTCTACGACGTCTACCCCACCAACGACTGGCACGAGCGCGAGACGTACGACTTCTTCGGCATCATCTTCGACGGGCACCCGTCGTTGACACGAGTCCTGATGCCAGACGACTGGTCGGGCCACCCTCAGCGCAAGGACTACACGCTCGGAGGCATTCCGGTCGAGTACAAGGGCGCCGAGATCGCACCGCCGGACGAGCGGAGGCACTACTCCTGATGACCACCACCGGCCCATACGAGACCGAGGGCGCCGCGGACACCGACGCCGACCCGTACGCCGAGTCCCGGGCAACCACCGAAGGTCGCGTCTACACCGTGAGTGGCGGCGACTGGGACGCCTTTGCCGCTGAAGCGGCCGAGATGGCCGAAGGATCGCTGGTCGTCAACATGGGGCCCCAGCACCCGTCCACACACGGAGTGCTGCGGCTGATTCTGCAGATCGAGGGCGAGACCGTCACCGACACCCGCTGCGGTGTCGGCTATTTGCACACGGGCATCGAGAAGAACCTCGAGTTCCGCACCTGGACCCAGGGCGTCACCTTCGTGACCCGCATGGACTACCTGTCACCGTTCTACAACGAGACCGCCTACTGCATGGGCGTGGAGCGGCTACTGGGTATCACCGATGAAATCCCTGAACGCGCTCGCCTGATCCGGATCTTGATGATGGAGCTCAACCGAATCTCCTCTCACCTGGTCGCCATCGCGACGGGTGGCATGGAGATCGGCGCCCTCACGGTGATGACCATCGGGTTCCGCGAGCGCGAGCTGGTGCTCGACCTTTTCGAGCTCATCACTGGCCTGCGTCTCAACCACGCGTACATCCGCCCTGGGGGTGTCGCCAACGACCTGCCAGCCGATGGCATCGAGAAGATCCGCGACTTCCACACCTTGATGAGCAAGCGGGTCTTCGACTACATCAAGCTCTGCAACGAGAACCCCATCTTCAAGGGGCGCCTCGTCGACGTCGGCTACCTCGACCTCGCCGGCTGCATGGCGCTGGGTATCACCGGTCCGATCCTCCGCTCGACCGGCTTGCCGTGGGACCTCCGCAAGACCCAGCCTTATCTCGGCTACGACGAGTTCGAGTTCGACGTGCCCACTCGGGACACCTGCGACGCGTACGGCCGGTTCCGCATCAGGCTCGACGAGATGATCGAGTCGCTTCGCATCGTCAAGCAGGTCGCCGACCGGCTGGAAGAGGCCGGGCCCGGCCCGGTCATGGTCGACGATCCCAAGATCGCGTGGCCTGCGCAGTTGTCGATCGGCAGCGATGGCCAGGGCAACAGCAGGGCTCACATCAACAAGATCATGAATGAGTCCATGGAGGCTCTGATTCACCATTTCAAGCTGGTCACCGAGGGTTTCTCGGTCCCGGCCGGGCAGGTGTATTCGGCCGTTGAGTCACCAAAGGGCGAGCTTGGTGTCTCAGTGGTGAGCGACGGTGGCACCAGGCCTTACCGCGTCCACTACCGCGATCCGTCGTTCACCAACCTGCAAGCGGTTGGCGCCATGTGCGAGGGCGCGCAGATCGCTGACGTCATCGTTGCCGTCGCCTCGATCGACCCCGTCATGGGCGGCGTGGACCGCTGATTCCCACTCACGAACTCCAAGAGGACACCCATGGCCATCGCTGAGAACACCAGGGCGCAGATGCGCGAGGTGCTCGATCGCTATCCCCGTAAACGGTCGGCCCTCATGCCACTGCTGCACCTGGTGCAGGCCGACGATGGGCATGTCAGCCGCGAGGGCCTGACTCTGGTTGCTGAGATGACAGAGCTCAGTGAGGCTGAAGTCACGGCGGTCTCGAGCTTCTACACGATGTACCTCAAGCGTGAGGGCGGGCGCGTGCGAGTCGGTGTCTGCATCAACTCGCTGTGCGCCGTGCTTGGTGGCGACGAGATCTGGGAAGCCCTGGCCGACCACTGTGGCGTTGGCAACCACCAGACGACTGACGACGGCGCCGTCACTCTCGAACGTATCGAGTGTCAGGCAGCCTGCACCTATGCACCGGTGATGACGGCCAACTGGGAGTTCCTCGACGACATGACCGTCGCCAAGGCGAAGCAGGTCGTCGATGATGCGCGCGCCGGTCGACCGATCATGAGCACGCGGGGTCCTGTTGTCCGAAGCTTTGCAGACGCCGAGCGAACGATCGCCGGCGTCGATGACCAGCTCAACTCTGAGGGTGACCACCGTGATGATCGGATGCTCGCTGGGCTCCGGCTCGCTCAAGCGAACGGTGACGCTGAACGCAGCGCTGCCGCCGAACGGCAGGCTGCCGAGAAAGTGAGGGGCAGCTGACATGCCACTGACCCCCGTACTCTCGGCGCACTGGGACGAGCCCGACAGCTACACGCTGGAGGGATACCGTCGCCACGGTGGCTACGACGCGCTCGCCCTGGCGTTCGCGAAACAGCCGGACGACGTCATCTCGCTGGTCAAGGACTCCGGGCTTCGCGGCAGAGGTGGCGCAGGCTTCCCCACCGGTATGAAGTGGGGCTTCGTCCCGCAGGGTGACGGCAAGCCGCACTACCTGGTCGTGAACGCCGACGAATCCGAACCCGGGGCGTGCAAAGACGTTCCGCTCATGTTGGCGAATCCGCACTCGCTCGTCGAAGGCGTGGTCATCGCGTCCTACGCCATTCGCGCAAACCACGCATTCATCTACATCCGGGGCGAGGTTCCTCACGCCATTCGGCGAGTCGGTGCGGCTGTGCGCGAGGCATACGCGGCCGGCCTGCTCGGCACCGACATCCAGGGGTCGGGCTTCGACCTCGAGGTCACGGTGCACGCCGGCGCCGGCGCCTACATCTGCGGCGAAGAGACGGCGTTGCTCGACTCGCTCGAGGGGTTCCGAGGCCAGCCGCGACTGAAGCCGCCCTTTCCGGCAGTTGCGGGTCTGTACGCATCGCCGACAGTTGTGAACAACGTCGAGACCATCGCCAGCGTGCCGTCGATCGTCACCAACGGAGCCGACTGGTACACCTCGTACGGCAGCGAGAAGTCGCCTGGTGTGAAGTTGTTCGCGGTCTCCGGACACGTTGAGCGCCCAGGCATCTTCGAAGCTCCGATGGGTACCACCATGCGCGAGCTGCTGGAATGGGCGGGCGGTATGCGCAAGGGCCACCGACTCAAGTTCTGGGTGCCTGGTGGGTCCAGCGTTCCCCTGTTGACCGAGGAGCACCTCGACACGCCCTACACGTACGAAGACATCGCAGCAGCCGGTTCGATGCTGGGCACGGGAACTCCGATGGTGTTCGACGAGACCACCAGCGTCACTCGCGCAGTCACCCGGTGGTTGGAGTTCTACAAGCACGAGTCGTGCGGCAAGTGCACGCCCTGCCGCGAAGGCACCTATTGGCTGGTCGACTTGTTGCGGCGTCTTGAGAACGGCGCCGGCTCCCACGACGACATCACCAAGATCAATGAGGTGTCGGAACAGATTGCCGGTCGCTCGTTCTGTGCCCTTGGTGACGCCGCAGCTACGCCGTTCCCCGGTGCGATCAAGTACTTCGCCGACGAGATCGAGCTGGGCACGCACACCGCGGCCAGTGAGCTCTATGACCCGGTCGCCGCCACCGTGTTTGCGGGAGTGAACGCCTGATGACCATCACCACAGCGTCCGCCAGCGGCGACACCGTCGAGCCGCGCGCCGACCTCGTCACGCTCATCATCGACGGAGTCGAGACGTCCGTCCCCAAAGGCACGCTGATCATCCGTGCGGCCGAACAGCTCGGCGTCGCCGTTCCTCGTTTCTGCGATCACCCCCTGCTTGATCCTGTTGCGGCCTGTCGGATGTGCCTCATCGAGGTCGAGGGCATGCCCAAGCCCCAGCCCGCGTGTGCCGTCACATGTTCGGACGGCATGGTCGTCAAGACGCAGATGACGTCTGGTGTCGCCGAAGAGGCGCAGCGCAGCGTCATGGAGTTCCTGCTCATCAATCACCCGCTCGACTGCCCGATCTGCGACAAGGGCGGCGAGTGCCCACTGCAGAACCAAGCCATGACGAACGGTCAGGGTGATACGCGGTTCGACGGGCCCAAGCGCACCTTTCCGAAGCCGATCAACCTGTCAGCCCAAGTACTTCTCGACCGTGAGCGCTGCGTGTCCTGCGCCAGGTGCACGCGCTTCGCCGATCAGATCGCAGGCGACCCGTTCATCGAGCTGCTCGAGCGCGGGTCGCAGCAGCAGGTCGGGATCGCTGACGATGTCCCCTTCAACTCGTACTTCTCCGGCAACACGATTCAGATCTGCCCCGTGGGTGCGCTCACCAGCGCGATGTACCGGTTCCGGTCACGACCGTTCGACCTTGTTTCGACCCCGACGATCTGCGAGCACTGTGCTTCGGGTTGCTCCCTGCGTACCGATTCACGCCGCAATGCGGTCATGAGACGTATGGCGGCGGTCGACCTCGAGGTCAATGAGGAGTGGAACTGTGACAAGGGCAGGTTCGGGTTCCGGTACCTCGAGTCGGATGCTCGGCTGAGCACTCCGCTCGTACGCGAGGACGGCGAGCTGCGCCCCGCGTCATGGGACGAGGCTCTTGTCGCCGCGGCGGCTGGGCTCAAGGCGAGTCAGGGTAGGACCGCCACCATCACGGGCGGGCGGCTCATGGTCGAGGACGCCTACGCCTACTCGGTCTTCGTTCGTCGCGTCCTCGGTAGCAACGACATCGACTTCAGGCCCAAGGGGTCCTCGACCGAAGAGGAACAGTTCCTGGCGGCTCGAGTGGCCGGCCAAGGGCTTGGGCCGACGTACGCAGACCTCGAGCAGGCGCCCGCGGTGCTGCTCGTCGCCTTCGAGCCGGAAGACGAGTCACCCATCGTCCTGTTGCGTCTACGAAAGGCGGCCAAGGCCGGCACGCGGGTGCTCTCGGTGGCTCCAGCAGCCAGTCGTGGCCTCGCGAAGACGGACGGCACCTGGATCCCGGCCGCGCCGGGAAGTGAGGCTGAGGTCGTTGCCAGCCTCGATGCGACCACCCGCGACCTGCTCAGTCAGTCTGGGTCGGTCGTCCTTGTGGGTCAGCGCGCCGCCGCCAGCCCCGGGCTGTTGACCGAGGTGGGTCGCCTGGCAGACGCCACGGGGGCCGCGCTCGGGTGGGTTCCCCGACGTGCAGGCGACCGCGGCGCCGTCGAAGCCGGCTTGCTCCCCACCTTGTTGCCCGGCGGTCGTCCGGTGTCCGATGCGGCTGCCCGCGTCGACACCGCCGCGATCTGGGGCGCAGTCGAGATCCCCGAGACGCCAGGACGTGACAGTGTCGGCATGCTCGAGGCGATCGAGGCCGGCCAGGTTTCGGCACTGCTGATGGGCGGTGTCCGCCTGGACGACCTGCCAGACGGGGCAGAGGCCGCCGTTCGGGCCGCCGATTTCGTGGTGGTCCTCGACACCCACGCTCACGAGATCACCGAGTTCGCCGACGTCGTCTTCCCGGTGGCGGCAGCCCCCGAGAAGGCTGGGTCGTTCGTCAACTGGGAAGGGTGCCGTGAACGCCACTCGTCGCAGGTTCTGAGGACCTCTCTGATGCGTGATGCCCGGGTGCTGGCCGTACTCGCAGCTGAGCTCGGAGTTGTCGGCCTTCGGTCCGAGGTCTCCGAGCTCAACGCCGAGCTCGCCGAGTTCACCGGGTGGGAAGGCGCTCGTGCTGAGCCGCCCGAGGTGGCGTCGGACGTCGCTGAGGCCGGCCCCGGCTTGCTCCTGGCGACCTGGCGGCCCCTGCTGGAACCCACGGTCCTGCAGAGCGGCGAGCCCTACTTGGCAGCCACAGCAAGACCCCAGGAGGTCTGGTTGTCGAGCGCAGAGGCTGCCGCGCTGGGCGTGGTGGAGGGGCAGATGATCACCGTCACCGGTGCCAGCGGTAGCGTCGCAGCGCCGTTGGTGATCGCCGAGGTGGCAGAAGGAACCGTCGTTGTCACCGGAGACGCTCATCGTGTGCTGGGAGCAAGCGGTGTGCGTGTGCAGTTGGCAGGGGAAGGACAGGGATGAGATTCGAACTGAGCGTCACCGACGCGCTCGCCGAGACGCCGTGGTGGCTGTCGGCGATCAAGGCGGTCGTCATCTTCGGGTTCCTCGTTGTCAGCACCCTGGTGATGATCTGGGCCGAGCGCCGCGTTGTCGCGCGCATGCAGCAGCGGGTGGGGCCCAACCGCGTCGGGCCGTTTGGTCTGCTGCAAGGTCTCGCTGACGGCATCAAGCTGGCTCTCAAGGAAGACATCATTCCGACGGCCGCCGACAAGGCCATCTTCATTCTCGCGCCGATCATCTCGGCCACCACCTGCTTTCTCGCATTCGCGGTGATCCCGTTCGGTCCAGTCGTCAGCGTCTTCGGCCAGGAGACCGCGCTCCAGCTCACCGACTTCTCGGTGTCGGTGCTCTACGTGCTCGCAGTCACGTCGATCGGGGTGTACGGACTCGTTCTCGCGGGTTGGTCCAGTGGTTCCACCTACCCCCTGCTCGGTGGACTTCGCTCGACCGCTCAGGTCATCTCCTACGAGATCGCGATGGGTCTGTCGTTCGTTGCGGTGTTCTTGTACTCCGGCTCCATGTCAACGTCTGACATCGTTTCGTCGCAAGACCGCTTGTGGTTCGCGATCATCCTGCTGCCATCGTTCCTGATCTATGTCATCTCGATGGTCGGCGAGACCAACCGCGCCCCCTTCGACCTGCCGGAGGCCGAGGGCGAACTGGTCGGTGGGTTCCACACCGAGTACAGCTCGCTGAAGTTCGCCCTCTTCTTCCTGGCCGAGTACATCAACATGTTCACGGTCGCGGCGCTGGCGACGACGCTCTTCCTCGGGGGCTGGCTGGCACCCTGGCCTCTCGGTGGTCCGATCTGGCAGGGCGCCAACGACGGCTGGTGGCCGGTGCTGTGGTTCGTCGGCAAGCTCTGGATCTTCATGTTCATGTTCATCTGGCTCCGCGGCTCGCTGCCTCGTATGCGCTACGACCAGTTCATGAAGTTCGGATGGAAGGTGCTCATCCCGCTCTCGCTGTTGTGGATAGCGATCGTGGCCACTGTGCGCGCCATCTCGAACGAAGCGACCGTCGAGCGTCAAGACATCCTGATCTGGGGCGGGGTGACGTTGGCGATTCTGCTGGTTGTCAGCGTCGTCTGGGACTTCGTGGCCGGCCGCGAGCCGGAGGCGCCGGACGTCGAGTCGGGCCCCTTTGATCCGTTCAGCGGGGGGCACCCGGTTCCTCCGCTCCCTGGGCAGGCGCCAGTGTTGGTCGCTGCGTCGACGAACCCCTCCGAGCCCGACAAGGAGGAGCTCGATGCCTAGCTTCCTCGACCCCATCGCGGGGTTCGGCGTCACCTTCACGACCATGTTCCGCAAGGTGACCACCGAGGAGTACCCAGAGCAGCGAAAGCCGATGCTGCCGCGATTCCACGGCAGGCACGTGCTCAACCGCTACACCGACGGTCTCGAGCGGTGCATCGGCTGCGAGCTGTGCGCATGGGCATGTCCCGCCGACGCGATCTACGTCGAAGGCGCGGCGAACACCGAGGAAGAGCGCTACTCCCCGGGTGAGCGCTACGGGCGCGTCTACCAGATCAACTACCTACGCTGCATCTTCTGTGGCCTGTGCCTGGAGGCATGCCCCACGCGTGCCCTCACCATGAGCCACGAGTACGAGCTGGCTGACAACAACCGGGCCGATCTGATCTTCGAGAAGCAGGATCTGTTGGCACCCATGACGTCCGGCATGGTGGCACCGCCACATCCCATGGCGTCCGGGACCGATGAGCAGAACTACTATGCGGGCGAGTTCGACCACCCGCAAGACTCGCGGGCGACACCCTCGGCCGAGGGGAAGCCATGATCGAGCTGCTCTCCACCACGCCACCCACCTCGACCGGCGAGGCCGTTGCCTTCTGGTTCCTGGCGCCCATCACTGTGATCGCAGCCGTCATGATCGTGGTGAGCCGCAAAGCTGTTCACAGTGCTTTGTGGATGGCGACGACAATGATCGTGCTTGCGGTTCTCTACATCATGCAGGGAGGCATCTTTCTCGGTGTCGTGCAGGTGGTTGTCTACACCGGCGCCGTGATGATGCTCTTCCTCTTCGTCGTGATGCTGGTCGGCGTCGACGCGTCCGACTCCTTCGTCGAGACACTTCGAGGGCAGCGAGTGGCGGCCATCCTGCTGGCAACAGGGTTCGGAGTCCTGATGGTCGCTGGGGTCAGTCGGGCAACCTTCCAGGAAGCCGTTGGCGTGGGCGCTGCCAACGATGCCGCCGGCGGTCATGTCGAGGCCATCGCCGAGGCCATCTTCACCAGGTACGTGTTCACCTTCGAGATCGTCAGCATCGTTCTGGTGACGGCAGCGGTGGGCGCCATGACACTCACCCACAAGGAGCGGCTCACGCCGCGCAAGCTCCAGCCCGAGCTCTCCGTCGAACGCATCCGTGGTGGCCACCCGACGCCTTATCCCAGTCCGGGTGTCTATGCCCAGCACAACGCTGTTGACACGCCTGCGCTGCTGCCGGACGGATCACCCGCAGAGGACTCAGTGCCTGAGGAGCTTCGGCGACAGGGAACGGTGCGCTACACCGAGCTCGAGGCGGCTCGCGAGAGCGAGCAAGAGGGGGGTGACACGCGATGAACCCCGAGAACTACCTCTACCTGGCGAGCATCCTCTTCGTCATCGGTGCGGTCGGTGTCCTGCTGCGCCGCAACGCCATCGTCGTGTTCATGTGCATCGAGTTGATGCTCAATGCCTCGAACCTGGCGTTCGTGTCGTTTGCCCGCCTCAACGGCAACATCGATGGGCAGGTAATCGCATTCTTCGTCATGGTCGTGGCGGCAGCCGAGGTGGTCATCGGGCTTGCCATCATTGTGACGATCTTCCGTACCCGCCGATCGGCTTCTGTCGACGACCCCAACCTGCTGAAGCTCTGATCGCCATGGCATCGGTCTGTGATCGAAGTGGGCTCACGCCCCTGACCTCGGAGAGTGTTCGATGAACGCCGCTGCAGTCGTTCGGTTGAGCGAAGGCGGTGAACAGGTGATCACCGAGGCGACGGGGGTGTTCGGTCTCACGTGGTTGCTCATTGCCCTGCCCCTGTTCGGGGCGGCGGTGCTGCTGATCGGGGGCCGTCGCACCAACAGCTTCGGACCTCTTTTCGCCACCTTGCTGGTGGGTGGTTCCTTCCTGCTCGGCTTTGTCCAGTTCCTGCAGATGGCCGGACAACCCGCTAGCGAGCGCTCCTTCGGACAGTCGCTGTTCACCTGGGCTCCGATCGGCGACTTCAGTGTCGATGTGGGTTTCCAGCTCGACCCGCTCTCGATGGCCTTTGTTCTGCTCGTCACCTTCGTCGGCGGCCTTGTCCACGTGTACTCGCTCGGATACATGTCTGACGATCCCGACAAGCGACGGTTCTTCGCCTATCTCAACCTGTTCGTCGCCGCCATGTTGCTGCTCGTGCTGGCAAGCAACTACGTGCTGGTGTACGTCGGTTGGGAAGGCGTCGGTCTGGCGTCGTACCTGCTGATCGGATTCTGGAACGCGAAGGCCGAGTACGCCACGGCCGCGAAGAAGGCGTTCGTCATGAACCGGGTCGGTGACATCGGTATGTCGCTGGCGATCATGCTCATGGTCGCGACCTTTGGAACCACGGCCTTCTCGGGCGTCTTCAGCGGCGTCGAGGAGGCCAGCTCGGGCGTGTTGCTGGCGCTCGGCCTGCTCCTCCTCCTGGCGGCGACCGGCAAGAGCGCCCAGCTCCCACTGCAGGCCTGGCTCGGCGACGCAATGGCCGGCCCGACCCCGGTCTCGGCGCTCATCCACGCAGCGACCATGGTGACTGCCGGCGTCTACCTGATCGTGCGCTCGAACCCCATCTTCGACCTCTCCGATGGCGCCCGGCTCGCTGTCGTGCTGGTCGGTGTTCTCACGCTGCTCTTCGGTGCGTTCGTCGGTACCGCCAAGGACGACATCAAGAAGGCTCTGGCCGCATCGACCATGAGCCAGATCGGATACATGATCCTGGCCGCGGGTCTGGGGCCGGCCGGCTACGCCTTCGCGATCTTCCACCTGCTCACGCACGGTTTCTTCAAGGCCGGTCTGTTCCTTGGCGCGGGTTCGGTCATGCACGGCATGAACGACGAGGTCGACATGCGGCGCTACGGCGGATTGCGGAAAGCGATGCCGCTGACCTTCGTCACGTTCTTCATCGGCTATCTGGCGATCATCGGCATCCCGCCGTTCGCCGGGTTCTTCTCCAAGGACAAGATCATCGAGGCCGCTCTGGCCGACAATGTCTGGCTCGGTGTCGCGGCGATCCTCGGGGCCGGCATCACGGCCTTCTACATGAGCCGAGTGGTCTTCATGACGTTCTTCGGCGAGAAGCGCTGGGCCGATGACGCGCACCCACACGAGTCGCCCCGGTCGATGACGGTGCCGATGGTGCTGCTGGCCATTGGCTCGGTCGTACTGGGATATGTCCTCTACTCCGGGAGCCGGATCGTGCTCTGGCTCGAGCCCGTCGTAGGCCCAGAAGAGGAGCACGAGCTCGCCATTCCGGTACTCGCGATCACGGCCATCATCGTGGCGGTGTCTCTGGTGGGGGTCGCTATCGCGTATGCGATGTACCTTCGGGAGCCGGTGCCGGTCGAGGCTCCGACGGGTTCGGTGCTCACGCGGGCGGCTCGACGCGACTTCTACCAGGACGCGTTCAACGAGTCGGTCTTCATGCGCCCGGGCCAGTACCTGACCCGGTTCCTGGTCTTCTTCGACAACCGCGTCGTCGATGGCTTCGTCAACGGCTCGGCCGCGCTCATCGGTGGTGGGTCAGCGCGCATGCGCCGCTGGCAGACCGGGTTCGTGCGCTCCTATGCGCTGTCCATGCTTGCCGGCGCCGTCTTGGTCGTCGGTGTTCTCGTACTGGTGAGGCTCTGACGTGAACGACTTCCCGGTACTGAGCACCCTCGGCCTGCTGCCCTTTGCGGCCGCACTCGTGGTCGCTGTCCTGCCGCGTGGCCGCGAACTGCTTGCCAAGCAGATCGCGCTGGCTGTGTCCTTGGTCATGCTGGGTCTCACGGTTGCCATGGCGTTCTCGTTCGAGCCAGGCGCGGCTGAGCCCTTCCAGTTCGTCGAGAAGACCCCGTGGATCGAGCAGTTCGGCATCAGCTACGCACTGGGGGTCGACGGCATCGCCCTCGTCCTGATCGCCATGGCAGTGTCGCTGGCCCCGGTGGTGATCCTTGCCGGATGGAACGATGCCGACGACAACGAGCGGCACCGGCCGCAGACGTACTTCGCCCTTCTCCTGGCGCTGCTCGGCTGCATCGTCTACGTGTTCGCCGCCACCGACCTCTTCCTGTTCTACGTGGCCTTTGAGGTCATGCTCGTACCGGTCTACTTCCTGATCGGCATGTTCGGACGCGGTCAGCGCACGTACGCGGCGGTCAAGTTCTTGCTGTACAGCCTCTTCGGTGGGCTCCTGCTGCTCGCCGCCATGATCGGGCTGTACGTCGTGTCAGCCCAGGAGCTGGGCACCGGAACCTTCGACTGGACGCTCCTTGCTGGTATGCCGATCGACGCCGACACCCAGAAGATTCTGTTCGCCGGGTTCTTCTTCGCATTCGCCATCAAGGCGCCGATGGTTCCCGTGCACACCTGGCTACCAGATGCGGCCTCCTCGGCCACACCAGCAACATCGACTCTGCTCGTCGGCGTGCTCGACAAGGTGGCCACTTTTGCCATGTTGCGCCTGGTTCTGCCGATCTTCCCTGACGCCTCGGAGTGGGCGGCCCCGTTCGTCGTCACGCTGGCTGTCATCAGCATCGTCTATGGGGCGTTGGTGGCGATCGGCCAGACCGACATGTATCGCCTGATTGCCTACACGTCGGTGTCGCACTTCGGCTTCATCATCTTGGGAGTCTTCGCCTTCACCGAGATCGGCGGTTCGGGGTCGGTCGTCTACATGGTGGCGCACGGTCTCTCGACGGCGGCGCTCTTCCTGGTCGCCGGCTTCCTCGTGAAGCGGCGTGGCTCCAGCCTGATCCCGTCGTTCGGCGGCGTTCAGCGGGTCGCCCCCTTGCTCGCCGGGTTCTTCCTGTTTGCCGGGCTGTCCAGTCTTGCGATGCCGGGGTTGGCCAGCTTCGTCGGAGAGCTGACGGTGCTGATCGGCTCATACCAGCGCTGGCCGGTAGCCGCCGTGATCGCGGTGATAGGCATCGTGCTGTCGTCTCTCTACGTCTTGATCATGTACCAGCGGGTCGCCCAAGGTCCTGAGACCGAGAACGTCAAGGGAATGCGCGATGCCATCCCGCGCGAGGTGGTGGCCATCGCTCCCATCATCGCGCTCACTATCGCGGTCGGTGTCTTCCCCAAGCCCGTCTTCGATGTCATCAATCCCGCCATCGAGCGCACATACAGCTACCTGCAGCTGGCGCCCGTGGAGCCCGACGTGCCGGTGGGTGATGTCACCACAGGTGACGTCGCGTCCGAGGGGGAGGAGACCGAGTGATGCCTCGCCTCGCGGAAGAGTTCACGTCGCCATCGTTTGAGTACCAGTTGCTGGCCCCCATGCTCGTGGTCTTCGTCGGAGCCATCATCGGAGTCCTGGTGGAGGCCTTCGCGCCCCGTCGCTCCAGGCGCAACGTTCAGATCGGTCTGAGCCTGCTCTCTCTCGTGGCTGCCTTCGCCGCGCTCATGGTGTTCACCCGTCCTGACCTTGGCGACCTCGCCGCCGCGGGAACTGTCGCCATCGATGGGCCAACGGTGTTCCTGCAGGGCACGATCCTGGTGCTGGCCTTCCTGTCGTTCATGCTCTTCATCGAACGTGGCGTCGACTCAGCAGGCGACGCATTCACACCGTCAGGGGCGACGATTCCGGGAAGCGCCTCAGAGCGCGAGCTGGTCGCCGCTCGGGTGACACAGACCGAGATCTGGCCACTGGCCCTCTTCTCGGTCGGCGGCATGATGCTCTTCGTCGCCTCGAACGACTTGCTGACCTTCTTCGTCGCCCTGGAAGTGATGTCACTCCCGCTCTATCTGCTCGTGGGCCTGGCACGTCGGCGACGACTCTTGAGCCAGGAAGCGGCGTTGAAGTACTTCCTTCTTGGGTCCTTCTCCTCAGCGTTCCTGCTCTTTGGGTCGGCCTTCCTCTTCGGATACTCCGGGTCTATCTCGTTCGCAGGCATCTACGACTCACTGTCCAGCGGAGTCGGTCTCGATCCACTGTTGCTCATCGGCACCGGAATGGTGGCCATCGGGCTGTTCTTCAAGGTGGGGGCGGTGCCGTTCCACTCGTGGGTACCAGACGTCTACCAAGGCGCGCCGACGCCCGTCACCGCCTTCATGGCCGCCGCAACCAAGGTCGCTGCATTCGGTGCGATGCTGCGGATCTTCTACGTGGCCCTTGGCGACTACGACTGGAACTGGCGTCCCATGTTCTGGGTCGTCACGATCTTGACGATCGCTGTCGGGTCGATCCTGGCCATCACCCAGACCGACATCAAGCGCATGCTCGCCTACTCGTCGGTGGCCCAGGCCGGGTTCATCCTGATCGGCGTCACCGCCGCCTCCGACGCCGGTCTGTCGAGCACCATGTTCTATCTGGCCGCCTACGGTTTCGCCACCATCGGAGCATTCGCCCTCGTCATGCTGGTGCGCGACGGCACGTCTGAGGCCACCCACCTGTCGCGATGGGCTGGCCTCGGTCGAAGGTCCCCCGTGGTGGCGGCAACGTTGTCACTCTTCTTGCTCTCCTTTGCCGGGATCCCGCTCACGAGCGGCTTCATCGGCAAGTTCCTCGTCTTCGAAGCCGCCGTTGACGGCGGCGCCACTCCGCTGGTGATCGTCGGTGCGGTGTTCAGCGCAGTGGCTGCGTTCTTCTATGTGCGGGTGATCGTGCTGATGTACTTCTCCGATCCACCGGACGACGCGCCGTCCATCGCGCTGCCAAGCGCGGCCACGACCCTGACCTTGGCGGTGTGCGCGGCCGGAACCGTGGCTCTCGGTGTGATCCCGGGCCCGGTCATCGACCTGGCTCAGGAAGCCGCGACGTTCGTCCGCTGACATGAGCGACTTCGAACTCGGTGACATCGACGCGGCCTTGGCTTCGTCGCTGACCAATGGTCTCGACGACGTCGAGAAGCTGCTGCACAGCTCGTTGGAGTCTGAGTACCCGTTCGTCACAGAGGCATCCAGACATCTTGTTGACGCGGGGGGCAAGCGTTTTCGGCCACTGCTCGTTCTTCTGGCGGCGCATTTCGGCGACCCGAGCGCCGTGGGGGTTGTTCCTGCGGCGGCCGTGGTCGAGCTGACGCACCTGGCGACTCTCTATCACGACGATGTGATGGACGAGGCCGAGCTGCGTCGGGGAGCATCGTCGGCCAACGCTCGGTGGGGCAACAGTGTTGCCATCCTCACCGGCGACTTCCTCTTCTCGCGAGCCTCTGAGCTGCTCGCCGACCTCGGGCCCGAAGCAGTGCGCATTCAGGCGCAGACGTTCGCTCGCCTCGTGGTCGGGCAGATCCAGGAGACCGTGGGTCCGGGCGACGAGGACGACCCGGTGCAGCACTACCTCAGCGTCGTCGCCGACAAGACTGGATCTCTGATCGCCACCTCTGGACGATTCGGCGCCCTGATGTCCGGCGCCGATCACGACATCGTCGAGGTGATGACGACCTACGGCGAACTGATCGGGGTGGCGTTTCAGCTCGCCGATGACGTGCTCGACGTCAGCAGCGACAGCCACGACTCCGGAAAGACCCCCGGGACCGACCTGCGTGAGGGTGTCCGCACCCTGCCGGTGCTGCATGCCCTTGCGTCGACTGACGGATCCGATGCCGAGCTGCAGGATCTGCTGCGGGGCGACCTTGCTGACGACCGCCGCCATGCCAGGGCTCTTGAGCTCTTGCGGGCCAGTTCGGCCATGCAAAGCGCGAGGGCCGATCTGCAGCGTCATTCTGATGCCGCGCGCGCTGCGCTTCAGCCGTTGCCATCGGGCCCGGCCAAGGCCTCCCTCGAGTACCTGTGCGATGCGGTCATCTCACGCGTTGGTTAGCGACGCGTCAGTCTCAGCGAGCCTCTTGCGCAGCTTCGTCGATCTCCAGGTCTGGTCGGGCTCGTCCTCGGCGAACAGCGATCAGCGAGTCGATGGCCAGTACGACGAGTGCCGACCACACCAGAGCGAATCCGATCCAGCGGGACGCTGGCATGGGCTCGTTGTAGACATAGACGCCGATCAGAAACTGCAGCACCGGGGCCGTGTACTGCAGCAGTCCGATCCAGGTCAGCGGGATCCGGGTGGCTGACGCTCCGAAGAAGAGAAGGGGCACAACGGTGATTACGCCCAGCGACGCCAGAAGTACGGCCATCTGTGGCCCCTCGGTCACGAAAGCACTGGAGCCCGTCGAAGCCAGGAAAGCGAGATAGATGAAGGCGACCGGGGCCAGAATTGCGGTCTCGGCCGAAAGGCTCTCGACGGCGCCCATGTCGAGCGTCTTCTTGATCAGTCCGTAGGTGCCGAAGCTGACCGCCAGCGTCAGAGCGATCAGGGGGAGCCCGCCGTAGTCGATGGTCAGCACCACGACGGCGAAGGCCCCAAGGCCCACAGCGACCCACTGGGGAGGTCGAAGCCTCTCTTTCAGCAGCACGACGCCGAACAGAACGCTGACCAGGGGGTTGATGAAGTACCCCAATGATGTCTGCACCACTTGCTCGCTGTTGACACCGTAGATGTAGACACCCCAGTTCAGGGCGATGGTGACGGCCGCGGCAGGAAGTAGCAGCATGCGACGCCGGTCGTGGAGCAGAGGCTTGATCCATGACCACCGCCGAGCAACGAGCAGAACGACGACCAGGACCAGCAGCGACCAGACGATCCGGTGGGCCAGGATCTCGATGGGTGGTGTGGGATCAAGTAACGGGAAGTAGAGCGGGAAGAGTCCCCACAGCAGGTAGGCCGAGAGACCGTAGATGAGGCCACGACGCCGCTCCGACACGAGGCCATCCTGTCACCCCGTGCAACGAGGTCACTTCGGGTCAGGAATCGACTGTCCAGGTGTCCTTGCCGGCGATGAGCTGCTCAAGGGTGGACCTGTCACCCGCCCCCTGGTCGTCGACCGCTGCCGCGATCTGCTCGTGCAGCAAGTCGTCGTAGGTTGCTCGGTGGACATCGCGGTAGATGCCGATGGCGGTGGTGCGAAGGCTTGCGGGATCGGCCAACCGAGAGAGCGCGAAGGCGACCTCTGGGTTCGGGGCATGTGCGTCGTGCACCAACAGTCGTTTGGTGCCGTACTCGGCGACGTCAACGACGCGCAGGGTGCCGTCAGGCATTCGGCTGACGCCGTGCTGACCTTCGGCACCGAAGCGAATGGGCTCGCCGTGCTCGAGTCGGATGACGGCGTCGTCGCGGGTGTCGGGTGACTTGAGCAGCTCGAAGGCTCCATCGTTGAAGATGTTGCAGTTCTGGTAGATCTCGACGAGCGCCGTGCCCCGATGGTGAGCCGCGGCACGGAGCACGCCGGTCAGATGCTTGCGATCAGAGTCGATCGTTCGCGCCACGAACGACGCCTCGGCTCCAAGTGCAAGCGAGACCGGGTTGAAAGGGACATCAAGCGAGCCGAGCGGCGTCGACTTGGTGACCTTGCCCTGCTCAGACGTTGGCGAGTACTGGCCCTTGGTGAGGCCGTAGATGCGATTGTTGAACAGCAGTACCTTGAGGTTCACGTTGCGGCGGAGCGCGTGGATCAAATGGTTGCCACCGATCGACAGTGCGTCGCCGTCACCAGTGACGACCCATACCGACAGGTCGGGGCGCGAGATGGCCAGACCGGTGGCGATCGCGGGTGCGCGACCGTGGATGGAGTGCATCCCGTAGGTGTTCATGTAGTACGGGAAGCGCGATGAGCAACCAATTCCTGAGACGAAGACGATGTTCTCGCGACGGATCTTCAGCTCGGGCAGAAATGACTGAACGGCGGCGAGGACGGCGTAGTCGCCGCACCCGGGGCACCAGCGCACCTCCTGGTCGGTCTTGAAGTCCTTGGTCTTGAGAGGCTCGTCGACGGTTGGGATGCCGGACAGTGGATCAAGGTGGGAGTCTTTGCCGGCCGCTGCCGCGATGAGTCCGAATCCGGGCGCTGGGCTATTCATCGGTGGCGGCCTCCTGGATGACCGAGGCAAGTTCGGCGGCCTTGAACGGGAGACCGCGCACCTGGGTGTACGAGATGACGTCGACGAGGAATCGCCCACGGAGCAGCAGGGCGAGCTGCCCGAGGTTCATCTCGGGCAGCAGCACCTTTCGGTATCCCTTGAGCACTTGCTCGGTGTTCTCCGGCAGCGGGTTGAGATGCCGGAAATGGGCTTGGGCGACGTGCAGACCTGAGTCACGGCATCTTCGGACTGCGGCGCCGATCGGCCCATAGGTCGACCCCCAGCCGAGCACCAGGATGTCGGCATCGCCGTCCGGGTCGTCAACCTCCAAGGGAGGAATCGAGGCAGCGATTCGATCGACTTTCGCCTGCCTCGTGCGAACCATCAGATCGTGATTGGCCGGGTCGTAGGAGATGTTGCCACTGCCGTCTTGCTTCTCGAGGCCGCCGACTCGGTGCTCGAGGCCCGGAGTCCCTGGGGTGGCCCATGCCCGAGCGAGCGTCGTGGGGTCGCGCAGGTAGGGCCAGAACTCGTCGCTGCCGTCGTCGGCACTGTGGTTGGGACTGGTCGAGAAGGCCGGGTCGATGGTGGGGAGGGCGTCGAGATCTGGAAGGCGCCATGGCTCGGAACCGTTGGCGAGGTAGCCATCGGAGAGCACGATCACAGGGGTTCGGTAGGTGATCGCGATGCGGACCGCGTCGACGACAGCATCAAAGCAGTCGCTCGGCGAGCGGGGCGCAACGACCGGCACGGGGGCCTCGCCATTGCGCCCGAAAAGAGCTTGCAGCAAATCGGACTGCTCGGTCTTGGTCGGCAACCCGGTCGAAGGACCACCGCGCTGGATGTTGCAGACGACCAGGGGGAGCTCGAGCGAGACTGCCAGCCCCACGGTCTCGGCCTTGAGGGCCAAGCCAGGACCGGAGGTCGTCGTCACCCCGAGGTGACCACCGAATGCCGCCCCGAGCGCGGCCCCGACACCGGCGATCTCATCTTCGGCTTGGAACGTGCGGATGCCGAAGCGCTTGTGCTTGCTGAGCTCGTGAAGGATGTCGGAGGCGGGAGTGATCGGATACGACCCGAGGAACAGTGGGAGCGAGGAACGCCACGAAGCGGCGAGCAGGCCGTATGCCATGGCCAGGTTGCCGCTGATGTTGCGGTAGTGCCCCGGCCGAACCGGGGCAGGCTTGATCTCGTAGGAGATCGAGAAGTCTTCGGTGGTCTCGCCGAAGCTCCAGCCCGCCTCGAATGCAATCGTGTTGGCACGGAGCAGGTGGGGTTTGTCGGCGAACTTCTTGGTGAGGAACTCGAGCGTTCCCTCGGTCGGACGGTGGTAGAGCCAGCACAGGAGCCCGAGGGCGAACATGTTCTTGGCCCGCTCCGCCTCCTTCCGCGTGACCTCGACGTCCTTGAGTGCCCCGACCGTCATCGAGGTGAGCGGGATCGCATGGACGCGGTAGGCGTCCAGTGAACCGTCCTCAATGGGGTTCTCGCCGTAGCTCACACGCTGGAGGTTTCGCTTGGTGAACTCGTCGGTGTTGACGATCAGGTCCGAACCACGTGGCAGGTCGGGCAGGTTGGCCTTCAGCGCCGCCGGGTTCATGGCGACGAGGACGTTCGGGGCGTCGCCGGGGGTCATGATGTCGTGATCGGCGAAGTGCAGCTGGAAGGCAGAAACCCCCGGGAGAGTGCCGGCGGGGGCGCGGATCTCGGCCGGGAAATCGGGCAGGGTCGCCAGATCGTTGCCCAGCAGCGCGGTCTCGTTCGTGAAGCGGTCGCCAGTCAGCTGCATGCCGTCGCCGCTGTCGCCTGCGAATCGGATGATGACCCGATCTATCTGTACTACTTGCTTACCAACAGTTTGCTTGCCCACGGTCTGATGGTACGTGGAGTTGTCCCCCTACGATGGGACGCCGGGCACCCGGAGTCGGACACCCAGGATCGGACACCGAGCGGAGGAGGGCGACGTGGACGGTGGGAACAGCGGAACCTACGGCGTGATCGCTGCTGCTATCGCACTCGGAGCGGTCTTCGTGGTCGCCGGGATCGTCGCCAACCGACTTCTTCGGCCGAACGTTCCATCCGCTGAGAAGTACACAACGTATGAGTGTGGTCTCGACCCGGTGGGCGACGGCTGGGCGCAGACCCACATCCGCTACTACGTGTTCGCCTACCTCTACGTCATCTTTGCCGTTGATGCTGTTTACCTCTTTCCCTGGGCCACGGTGTTCGACGCCAACGGCTACGGGCTGGTCACGCTCATTGAGATGGTGATCTTCATCGGCTTCCTGGCTACCGGAATCGGTTATGCCTGGCGACGCGGGGTCCTGAGGTGGGTGTGAGGTGACCGCCATCGACCTTCCCGCACCGCGCATCGGGCCGCTGTCCGCAATGGCGCCCAAGCCGGTGCGGCTGGTGCTCAACTGGGGGCGGCGCTACAGCCTCTGGGTCTTCAACTTCGGTCTCGCGTGCTGCGCGATCGAGTTCATTGCCACGTCCATGAGCAGATACGACTTCATCCGTCTCGGTGTCATTCCGTTCGCCCCGAGCCCTCGTCAAGCCGACCTCATGATCGTTTCGGGCACGGTGACCGACAAGATGGCGCCTGCGATCAAACGGCTCTATGAGCAGATGCCCGAACCGAAGTACGTGATCTCGTTCGGTGCTTGCGCGAACTGTGGTGGGCCCTATTGGGACAGCTACTCGGTGACGAAGGGCGTCGACCAGATCATTCCCGTTGATGTCTACGTACCGGGTTGCCCTCCGCGCCCGGAGGCATTGCTGCAGGGGATCATGAAGCTGCAGGAGAAGATCGCCGACGAGAACATGGGAGTCCGGTACCGACCATCAGCACGCGCTCTGACACGACCCCTGGTGGAGCCGTCATGACCGAGTCGATGGGCGCCACCTGTCGATGGCCCGACCTCGACTCGCTCAGAGCGGCTGTGGCCGCGGTCTCCGCCGAGGCGACGGTGAGTGAAGGTTTCGGCGATGTCACCGTCTGTGTGCCGGCCGACCAGTGGGTCGCTGCGCTGACTGCGCTGCGCGACTCCGTGGGACTGACCTACTTCGACTGGCTGTCGGCGGTGGACGAAGGGGATTCCTTCAGCATCTACTGCCATCTCTACGCGCCGGACCGGCTCGGCCATGTGCTCGTGCTGACCAAGCTCCCGGCCGAGAACCCGGCTCTCGACACGGCGACGGGTGTGTTCCGCGGGGCTGCTTGGCATGAGCGCGAGACCCACGAGATGTTCGGAATCGCCTTTCCCGGTCATCCTCATCTCAAGCCGCTGTTGTTGTCGGACGAGTTCGTGGGCCACCCGCTTCGCAAAGACTTCGTTCTCACTGCGCGCGTGTCGAAGTCGTGGCCAGGGGCCAAGGAGCCGGGTGGGTCGGGTGACGGATCGCCAAGCCGTCGCAAGATGCAGCCGCCTGGTGTTCCCGACCCTGAATGGGGCCCCCACCCGGTCGGCGGTGATCGTGGCTGAGGTGCTCGAGGCTGCCCTTCGCCTCCTGATCGTCTTTGTTGCCTTCCTGACCCTGCCACTCCTGGTCGGCCAGCTCGAACACAAGGTGATGGCCCACATGCAGTCCAGGGTCGGGCCGATGTACGCCGGCGGCTTTCACGGGTGGGCGCAGCTGGTTGCCGACGGTGTGAAGTTCGCACAGAAGGAAGAGATTGTTCCTGCCGCAGCCGACCGAACGGTGTTCCGTCTCGCGCCGGCGCTGGCATTGATTCCGTACTTCGTCGCCATGATCGCGATCCCCATCGGGCCCGACCTTGTCGGCCGAGACATCGACGCCGGGGTGTTCTTCGTTCTCGCCGTCATGGGGGTTGGCGTCATCGGCACCCTGATGGCCGGCTGGGCCAGCGCGAACAAGTACTCACTGCTGGGGGCGGTCCGTCAGGTCTCACAGCTCATGGCCTACGAGCTTCCCTTTGTGCTGGCCGCCGCGTCGGTGGTCATGGCTGCTGGATCCCTGGGGTTCACCGACATCGTCGATGCGTGGCAGCCGTGGTGGCTTCTCTGGCAGCTGCCGGCAGCTGTGGTCTTCTTCGTGGCCGGCCTTGCCGAGTTGAACCGACCACCGTTCGACATGCCGGTCGCAGACGCCGAGATCATCTTCGGTCCCTACACCGAGTACACAGGCCTGCGGTTTGCCCTCTTCCTGCTCGCCGAGTATGCGGGAATTGTGCTGCTGTGCCTTCTCACCTCGGTGCTCTTCCTCGGGGGATGGCATGGGCCATTCGTCGACTCATGGCTGTGGACCATCGCCAAAGCAGCGGTTCTCGCCTTCGTCGTCGTCTGGTTTCGGGTCAGCTATCCCCGGCTGCGCGCTGACCAGCTGCAGAAGCTTGCCTGGCAGATTCTGATTCCGGTGGCGCTGGCCCAGCTGCTGCTCACAGGGGTGGTGACGGTCGCATGGTGAGTGGTGCCGGTCGACGCGACGAAAAGGGTGTCGGTCTCCTCAAGGGCCTTGGCATCACGCTGACCTCCATGACGAGGCGGTCGATCACTGAGCAGTACCCGGATGTCAAACCTGAGCTGCCACCGCGATCCAGGGGGGTCATTGCTCTTCTCGAGGAGAACTGCACGTCGTGCATGCTGTGCGCCCGTGAGTGTCCGGACTGGTGCATCTACATCGACTCGCACAAAGAAGTCATTCCTGCCCCTGAGGAGGGCGGGCGCGAGCGCACCCGCAATGTCCTTGACCGGTTTGCGATCGACTTCTCGCTCTGCATGTACTGCGGCATCTGCATTGACGTGTGCCCATTCGACGCTCTCTTCTGGTCTCCTGAGTTCGAGTACGCAGAGTTCGACATCCGCACCATGACCCATGAGAAGGAGCGGCTAGGGCAGTGGATGCAAACCGTGCCGCCCCCACCCGCACTCGACCCCGCCGCCCCCGAGGCCAAGGAGCTGCAGGGGGTCCGCAAGAAGGCTGCCGCAAATCCGCCCTCCGTTGACGGGACCGACGCCCCGTGAGCGACCAGTCCTTGCTTTCGCCGACGGGCGTCGACATCGTCTTTGCCCTGCTCGCCGCCGTCGCCATCGTTGCTGCCCTGGCGGTGGTGACCACGAAGCAAGTTGTCCACGCTGCCCTCTGGCTCGTCGTGGCGTTGGGCGCGGTCGCTGGGTGCTACCTCGTGATGACCGCTGAGTTCGTGGCGTGGATGCAGGTACTGATCTATCTGGGCGCCGTCGTTGTGCTCCTCCTCTTCGGAATGATGCTGACGCGTGCACCGATCGGGC
Source organism: uncultured Actinomycetota bacterium (assembly GCA_963824605.1). Lineage (GTDB taxonomy): Bacteria > Actinomycetota > Actinomycetes > JAHEKZ01 > JAHEKZ01 > JAHEKZ01. The sequence goes on from CAWGPZ010000006.1 coordinate 158,545, forward strand.
CCTCTGATGATCTGACCGGAACCAATCGTGTGGCGGCACTCTTCGCAGCGGTTGCGGTAACTGCGGTGCTGGGTGTCCTCGTGGTGGACGCGTATGCGACCACGATGATCGATGTGGGCGGTCAGCCATCGACGGCGTCGGTGATGGGGGAGGCACTGTTCCGCTACTGGGTGCTGCCCTTTGAAGCGCTTTCGGTGCTGCTGCTCTCGGCGCTCGTCGGCGCGATTGCGCTCTCGAAGACCGATGGGGAGGCCTAGGTGCACCTCTCGCTGCCGCTGCTTCTCTCTGTAGCCCTGTTCGGCATCGGCACGTACGGCCTGCTGGTGCGACGCAATGCGATTCTCGTTCTGATGTCGGTTGAGCTGATGCTCAACGGTGTCAACATCAGCCTCGTCGCATTCGACGTCTACTGGGCAGAGGCGCTGCGGGCGGGTCAGTCGCTGGCGATCTTTGTCATCACGATCGCCGCGGCAGAGATCGGCCTAGGACTGGCCATCCTTCTGCTGCTGTACCGAATGCGCGGCACCATCGCCGTCGATGAGGCAACCGACCTTCACGAGGAAGCGTCGTGACGGCTCCACTGATCATGGTCTTGCTGCCTGCACTGGCGGCGTTCGTTGGCCTCCTGGTGGGTGGCGTTTCGCGAAGAGCGGCAGCGGTCGTTGCTGTCGTGGGACCCCTCGCAGCGCTCGCCGTGGCGATCTCTCTGGCCGCGCAACGACCGTGGGACATCCCGATCGTCGATGTCGGCTTCGGAGGAGTTCTGCAACCTCTGCCAGCGGCAACGGTCGTCGATGGGCTCGCCATCTCGGTGGCGCTCATGGTCTGCTTCGTCGCGACGCTCGTGCAGGTGTACTCGATCGGCTACATGAAGCACGAGCCGCGTTATGCCAGCTACGCGGCGTTCGTCTCGCTCTTCACCGCGGCCATGTTGGCGGTAGTGGTTGCTGGCGATCTTCTGCTCTTGGTCATCGGCTGGGAGGTCATGGGTCTTTGCTCCTACCTGCTGATCGGCCAGCACTGGGAAAGGGAAGAGGCACGTCAAGCCGCCGTCAAGGCGTTCCTGGTCACCAAGATCGGCGACATCGGCTTCATCATCGGCGTGGTCGTTCTCATCGGAGCGACGGCGACCACGATGATTCCGCAGGCCGTTCAGGCGGCGGCAGCCGATCCCACCGTCGCCACGGTCGCGTCAGGGCTGATCCTGCTAGGAGTCCTCGGGAAGTCTGCGCAGTTCCCGCTCCATGCGTGGCTGCCCGATGCGATGGCGGGACCATCGCCCGTGAGTGCGCTGATTCATGCGGCGACGATGGTCGCGGCCGGCGTGTACGTCGTGGCACGGCTGTACCCGATGTTCTTGGCGGCCCCCGAGGTGCTCACCGCGATGGCTGTCATCGCCTGCGTCACCATGCTGGGTGCTGCGGCGATCGCCGTGGTGCAGTCTGACCTGAAGCGGGTGCTGGCGTGGTCGACCGTGAGCCAGCTGGCCTACATGGTCGCAGCTCTTGCTGTTGGGTCCCGGGACGCAGCAGTGTTCCATCTGCTGTCCCACGCGTTCTTCAAGGCGTTGCTCTTCCTGGCTGCCGGAGCCGTCATTCACAGCGTCGGCACCAGTTCTCTGCGCGACCTCGGTGGTCTGCGTAGAGCAATGCCGGTGACGTTCACCACCATGACCGTTGGGTTGCTGGCACTCGCAGGCGTGTTCCCTCTCGCTGGATTCTTCAGCAAGGAGTCTGTGCTCGTGGCGGCTGAGCATGCCGCCCACGGAGATGAAGTCGTTGCGTCGTGGGTCGGCTGGACCGTTCTCGTTGCCTCGGTGCTCACGATTGCTGTGACTGCCACGTACGCACTGCGGCTGTGGTTGCTCACCTGGTCCGGCACGCGCCGAGACCAGAGCCGTGACGCCCACGAGGTGTCACCCGTCATGTACGTTCCGCTGATCGTCCTGGCGGTACCCGCGGTGCTCTTCGGCGTGGTGGCTCTTGACGCCGATGCGTTGCCCACCTGGATCAAGGCCACAGCGACCGAGCCGTTGGGCGTGCCAGAGGCGCTCACACCCGAGGCCCTCACCATCGTGCTCTCGGTGGTCGCGGTGCTGGTCGGAGCTGTGTTCGGGGTACGTGCGGGCCGTCGAGGTGCCGTGGAACAGGGCGTTGCCAGATCCTTCTTGGCCCAGGGGTTGGGTGTAGACGTTGCCTACGACCGCCTCGTGGTGCAGCCGTTCCTGGTCGTGGTCCGGTGGACCACCCGTTTCGACAGTCGCGTCGTCGAACGCGCAGTCGCCGGTGTGGGGTCTGGCGCGACGGGCGCCGGGTCACGGTTGCAGCGCGGGTACCACGGCGATGTTCAACGCTATGTCTCGACAGCACTCACGACCTTGATCGTGGCAGTCGTCATCGTCCTGGTGGCGGTGGCCACATGACGTCTGCCTGGCTGCTGCCCGCCCTCATTGTCGTTCCGCTGGTCGGCGCCCTCCTCCTTCTGATCGCGGGTGCCCGCGCTGACCGGTGGGCTGCCTGGATGGGCGTCGCGGTCCAGTCGCTGGGCCTTCTTCTGACCTTGGTGGTGCTGGTCCAGTTCAGCCAAGGGCGTGCCGCCTCGATGCAGCTGGTCGTCGAGGCCGAGTGGATTCCCGAGCTGCTGGTCGGGTTCCGGATCGGCGTCGACGGCATCTCACTACCCCTGGTCGCACTCACGTCGCTGCTCGGATGGTGCGCCGCGGTCTACACAGTTCGGCGGGTTCCCGAGCCGGGACGAGCCCGAGCCTTCGTGGGTCTTCTGCTGCTGTTGCAGGTCGGCATGGTGGGCACCTTCATGGCGCTCGACCTGATCCTCTTCTTCATCTTCTTCGAAGTCGTGCTTGCGCCGATGTGGTTCCTGATTGCGTTCTGGGGCAGCGGAGAGCGACGCCGAGCAGCCAACACCTTCATCCTGTACACGGTGCTTGGTTCGGTGGTGATGCTGGTGGGATTTCTCATCATCATCGTCGAAACCGGATCGTCGGACATGGTCGTCCTGGCCGCGGGCTTGGGGGCGCAGATGTCCGGCGGCACCCAGCTGGCCGCAGCTCTGCTGATCCTGGGCGGGTTGGCCGTGAAGACACCTATGTGGCCATTCCACACCTGGCTTCCCGATGCGCATACCGCGGCGCCGACCGTCGGCTCGGTCTTGCTGGCCGGCGTCCTGCTGAAGATGGGCACCTACGGGATGGTGCGAATCGTCGTGCCCACGCTGCCCGACGCCATGGTGCAGATCGCTCCCTACCTGGCGGCCTTTGCCGTGATCGGCATTCTCTACGGGGCGGTTGCGAGCTACGGACAGGACGATCTGAAGCGAGTGATCGCGTTCTCGTCGGTGGGACACATGGGGTTTGTGCTGCTGGGCATCTCCACGCTCTCGGTCGTCGGAATCAACGCCGCCCTCTTCGGAAACGTGGCCCACGGGGTCATCACCGGGCTGCTCTTCTTCGTGGTGGGTGGCATCAAGCAACGCACGGGCACCACGTCGTTCGAACATCTGCCCCGAGGTCTCTATGCCTCAGCGCCCCGCCTCGGCTTCCTGCTCGGATTCGCAGCAGTCGCCAGCCTTGGGATGCCGGGACTCGCCGGGTTCTGGGGCGAGTTCTTGGCCCTGGTTGGCGCCTACCATCCGGCCCTTCCTGAGCGGCAGTTCTACCGTGCGATGCTCGTGCTTGCGGCGATCGGCATGGTGCTGGCCGCCGCCTACTTCCTGAGAGTTCTGCGCCGCGTCGGGCAAGGGCCAGCCCCGGCACATGCGTTGAAGACGTGGCGGCCGATGAGTGGCTGTCGTGGACTCCGCTGATCGCGCTCACCGTGATCTTGGGCGTGGCTCCTGTGTTGGTCTTCGAGTTCACCGAGCCAGCGGTGCGGCTCGTGGTCGAGTCAGTGGCAGGTGCCCTGCCATGACGATTCAGTCGATCGACCTCCTGACGCTGGCCCCGACGTTCGTCGTTGCGCTGGGCGCCTTGGTCGCTCTTATCGCCGAGCTCGTGACGCGACGGGGCCAGGTCGCAGTGGCCGTTGGCTTGGTCGCTCTGCTGGTGGCAGTGCCGCTCGCCATAGGGGCAAGTGGTGAGCAGACGCTGTGCACGGGCGCCGATTCCACCTGCGCCTACGTGGTGTCGCCGCTCTCGGTCGCGCTGCAGCTGATTGTTCTGGGTAGCAGCGCAGTCGTCTTGCTGATGGCGTCGGCCGATGTCACGGACCGTCGCGTGCCGGGCGGTGAGTTCGTGTTTCTCACACTCTGCTCGGTGTCCGGAGCGGTCCTCATCCCTGCCACCAACGACCTGGTCACGTTGATCGTCGCTCTCGAGGTTGTCTCGCTACCGATCTTTGCACTGGTGGCGTTGCGGAAGGACGAGCCGAGAGCGGCCGAGGCGGCGTTGAAGGCCTTCGTCTTCTCGATTGCGTCCGTGGCCGTGTCGCTGTACGGGATCGCGCTCTTGTACGGGAGCACGGGCGTTGTCGCCTTCGACCAGCTGGCGACCGTGGCGAGCGTGAGCGCCCCGACACCGTTGGCAACGGCAGGCCTCGTCATGCTGCTGGCCGTCGTGGCCTTCAAGATCGCTGCTGTTCCGTTCCACGCGTGGGCTCCTGACACGTACCAAGGGGCTACGGTGCCGGTCGCGGCCTACCTCTCGGTGGTCTCGAAGACGGCCGGGTTCAGTGCTTTGCTCCTCATCACCTGGACCTTCGCCGGATGGAGCCAGGTCTGGGCCCCCGTCGTCGCTGTCCTGGCGGCGCTGACCATGCTGGTGGGAAACCTGGTGGCGCTTCGACAGCGACAGGCCGTTCGCCTGCTGGCGTGGTCGTCGATCGCGCAGGCCGGGTACATCCTCGTTCCACTCGCCGCCGTCGCTGGCTCGGTTGCTTGGGGAGTACGGTGTGACTGGTGCTGTTGTCGGCTACCTGGTGGCCTATGCAGCGATGAACCTCGGTGCCTTCGCTGTCGTCGCTGTCGTCGCCCGTCGGATGGGCGCGGTGACGCTCGACGACTACCGCGGACTGGCGTGGCGAAGCCCATGGCTCGCCGTTGCCTTGGCGTTCTTCCTGGCCAGCTTGGCTGGGCTGCCACCGGGCCTGATCGGTCTGTTGGTCAAGGTGCGCGTGCTCATCGTCCCGTCGACGCCGGCCTGTGGTGGCTGGCTGCCGTCATGGCGGTCGCCACGGTGATTGGGCTCGCCTACTACCTGACCTGGGCGGCCCAGCTGTTCCGGCGTCCGAGGAGCGAGCCAACGCCCGCGGTCCCGGCGTTGAGCAGCCCGTGGACGTCGAGCGTCGCCGTTGTCGTGTGCCTGGTGGTCACGGTCCTGTTCTCGGTCGCGCCATCGCTCGCGCTGGGCCTCGCTGACCGGCTGTGACGTCTCGAGGCGAGCCGGTCATGCGAGTGATAGAAGTGAAGGCATGAACCGCTCGATAAACGGCATCAAGACAGCCTTCCTGCTGGGCCTGATGGCCGCTGTGATCATGGTCATAGGGGTTTGGCTCGGTGGGATGACGGGCCTGGTGATCGCGTTCGTCATCGCGATCGGAATGAACGCCTTCTCGTACTGGAACAGCGGCTCGCTGGCCATTCGCGCGATGCATGCGCGTCCGGTGACCGAAGCTGAACAACCGACGATGTATCGGATCGTTCAGAATCTGGCCATGCAGCAAGGGGAACCGATGCCGCAGCTCTACGTGTCACCCACCATGGCCCCCAATGCCTTCGCGACCGGCCGAAACCCGCAGAACGCCAAGGTCTGCTGCACCGAGGGAATCCTGCAGCTTCTCGACGAGCGTGAGCTGCGCGGCGTCCTTGCCCACGAGCTGGCGCACGTCTACAACCGGGACATCCTGATCGCGTCGGTGGCCGCCACGATGGCGTCGGTCATCATGTTCGTGGCCCAGTTCGCGTGGCTCCTGCCGATCGGGGGAAACCGCGACAGGGGCAATATCATCGGCTCGTTGGCGCTGATGATTCTCGGGCCCATCGCGGCGTCCCTGATCCAGTTCGCCATCAGTAGGTCGCGCGAGTTCCAGGCAGACCAGTCGGGGGCCCAGTACACCGGTGACCCGATGGCGCTGGCCTCTGCCCTCCGAAAGCTGGAGGCGGGAACTCAGGCCGCACCGCTGCGTCCGGAGCCAGAGCTCGAGACGGCCAGCGCACTGATGATCGCCAACCCGTTTCGGGTCGGCGGAATGACCAAGCTCTTCTCGACCCACCCGGCGACGGCCGACCGGGTGGCGCGGCTGGAGGAGATGGCCGGCTATCGATGATTGACTAACTGATCAGTCAGTCAGTAGGGTCAACGCACTGATCTGGGAGGTCTTCATGGCTCAGCGGTACGACGCCGTCGTCATCGGGGGTGGACACAACGGCCTGGTCGCCGCGGCCTATCTCGCCAAGTACGGCAAGCGGGTCGTGGTGCTCGAGGCCCGGCACAAGACCGGGGGAGCGGCCGACACCAGTCAGCCGTGGCCGGACGCGCCGGAGTTCAAGGTGACCACGCTCTCGTACACGATGAGCCTGATGCCGGAGTACATCCTCCGCGATCTGCAGCTCGCGAAGTACGGCTACAAGATCAACCCACTCGGCCTCGGCTACCTGCCGACGCCTGATGGGCGTTCACTGATCAGCGATGGCCCGCGCCAGTACGACTCGTTCGCACAGTTCTCGAAGAAGGACGCCGACGCCTACGGCCCGTACTTCGAGTGGATCGGCCGGATCGCGGGCATCCTGCACCCGATGCTCGACCGGACGCCGCCGCACGTGGGGTCGAAGAAGCTCAGCGACATCAAAGACCTCGGCCAGCTCGCCTGGACGCTCCGCAAAGACGTCGACGAGAAGACCGTCGCCGACATCACCCGGCTCTTCACCATGAGCGCCGGCGACCTGCTCGACCGATGGTTCGAGAACCCGGTCGTACTCGGTTCGCTGGCGGTCAACGGGATCATCGGCACCTGGGCCGGCCCGATGAGCCCAGGTACTGCCTACGTGCTCATGCACCACTCCGTTGGCGAGGAGGCCGAGGGCAAGGTGTCGTCGTGGGGGATGCCGGAGGGCGGCATGGGTGCGGTCTCGGACGCCTGCCGGATGGCGGCGGAGTCGTTCGGCGCCGAGATCCGGGTGAACTCCCCGGTCAGCCAGGTCACGGTGAAGGACGGGCGAGCCACCGGTGTCGTCCTGGCCGACGGTGAAGAGATCTCCGCCGACTTGGTGGTGACCACCTGCCACCCGCAGATCACCTTCCTCGACCAGATCGAGCGGCACCACCTGCCCGACGACTTCGTCCACGACATCGAGAACTGGCGGTCGCGCTCAGGCACGGTCAAGATCAACCTGGCGCTCGACCGGCTCCCCGAGTTCACCGCTGACCCCGGCTTCGACAAAGACATCCACGGCGGTGCCATGTTCATCATGGACGACCTGGAGTACCTCGAGACCGCGTTCCAGGAAGCCAGGGCGGGCAAGCCGGCGACCCTGCCGTTCTCCGACACCGAGATCCCGACGGTGTTCGACCGCACGCTGGCTCCTGAGGGCAAGCACATCATGTCGATGTTCACCCAGTGGGTTCCTGAGTCGTGGAGCAAGGAGCCGCACGACGACGAGCTCAAGGCCTACGCGAACCGTCTCTACGACCGGTTCGACGACGTGGCGCCCGGCTTCAAGGACTCGATCCTGCACGAGCAGATCATCGGCCCGCACGAGATGGAACGAGACTTCGGCCTGATCGGCGGCAACATCTTCCACGGCGAGCTCACCGTCGACCAGCTCTTCCACATGCGCCCAGCCGTCGGCTACGCCGACTACCGCACCCCGATCAAGGGGCTCTACCAAGGCTCCAGCGCCACCCACGCCGGCGGCGGCGTCACCGGGATGCCCGGCCACCACGTCGTCCGCGAGATCAGGCGCGACAAAGCCTGACCACCACCAGGGCCACCCCCAGGTCGACCCCCCTGGGGGCCATGTCACACCGGTTCGGTCATTGCGAACTGGTGTCACACGGTTTGACGCCAGGAGCGCCGGTCAGCGGTAGTTGACGTACTGCAGCGCCACCTCGAGGTCTTTGCCGTCGAGCAGCCGCTGAATGGACTGCAGGTCGTCGCGGCTCTTGCTGGTGACCCGCAGCTCGTCGCCCTGGATCTGCGCCTTGACGCCCTTGGGCCCCTCGTCTCTGATGATCTTGCCGATCTTCTTGGCGTGCTCCTGGCTGATGCCTTGGGACAGGGTCCCGCTGATCTTGTACTCCTTGCCGGACGCCTCGGGGTCACCGGCGTCGAGGTGCTTGAGCGAGACCTTGCGCTTGACGAGCTTGTCCTTGAACACGTCGAGGGCCGCCTTGGCCCGTTCCTCTGAGTTCGCGCGCACCTCGATGCCCATCTCTCCCTGCCAGGCGATGGACGCCCCGGTGCCCTTGAAGTCGTAGCGCTGGCTCAGCTCCTTGGCGGTCTGGTTGAGGGCGTTGTCGATCTCCTGACGGTCGACCTTGCTCACGATGTCGAACGAGGATTCCGAGGCCATGGGGGTTCCTTTCGAGCGGGTCAGGGGACGCGTAGGTCAGCGTAGGGCGTCCGTCGTGCTGCGGTATTGTGGGCGCTCGCCGCCCAGCGCGGCACCCTGGCAGGTTGCCCGAGTGGCCAAAGGGAGCGGACTGTAAATCCGCCGGCTCAGCCTACGTTGGTTCGAACCCAACACCTGCCACGCAGCGGAGGCCCCCGACCACGGTCGGGGGCCTCCGTCGTCCCACCTGCCGGACCTTCGGCAAAACCTCGGGTCGTGATGGGTGCACGGAAGCCCCCGGAGCCGTGCGGTCGGTGAGGCCGATTTCTCGGTGTCGGCTCGCCCCATGTAGCCTGTCTCCGCTCGGGAAGTCGAGCATGCCCCAATAGCTCAGTCGGTAGAGCGTCTCCATGGTAAGGAGAAGGTCTACGGTTCGATTCCGTATTGGGGCTCGGGGCCTGGCCATCGGTCTTCACCGGCGGGTGGCGTCAGGTTCGGTCGGCGGAGTAGCTCAGGTTGGCAGAGCAAGCGGCTCATAATCGCTGTGTCGCCGGTTCAAATCCGGCCTCCGCTACTCAGCACCATGTAGTCAGCGTTCCAGCATCACCTCAACCCAAGGAGTCCCGGTGGCCAAGAGCGACGTTCGGCCGAAGATCACGATGGCCTGCGCGGACTGCAAGAACCGCAACTACATCACGAAGAAGAACCGCCGCAACAACCCAGACCGGATCGCCCTGCAGAAGTTCTGTCCGAACTGCGGCAAGCACACCGAGCACCGCGAGACCCGCTAGTCACCGAACGTGACGCGGCACGGTGTGACCGTTCGCCTATGACGGGACGCCTCGATGGCCGCGTCGCCGTCGTCACTGGCGCGGGGCGCGGGATCGGCCGCGCGACGGCACGCCGTCTGCTGGCCGAGGGCGCCTCAGTGGTGATCGGTGACCTCGATGAAGATTCCCTGCGCAGCTTGGTCAGCGAGATCCCTGACGCCGCTCTGGCCCTGCACGTCGGTGACACCTCCGACGCCGCACAAGCAGACGCCCTGGTGTCAACAGCAACGGAGGCCTTCGGCACTGTCGACATCCTCGTCAACAACGCCGGCACCACCCGCGACCGGATGTTTCACCGTCAAGACGCGGCCGACCTGGACGCTGCCCTCGACGCCAATCTGCGTACCGCGTGGAACGCAACGCAGTCGGCTGTGGACGTGATGCGCCGTGCGGCCAAGAGCGAGCTGGCGGTCAGCGGGGCGGTGGCCCACCAGCGCAAGATCGTGTTCACCTCGTCCGTGGCGGCGCTGACGGGTAACCCGGGCCAGGCCAACTACACGGCAGCCAAAGGTGCGCTCATTGCGCTCGCCCGCACCCTGGCGCAAGAACTTGGCCCGTTCGGCATCAACGTGAACGCGGTTGCTCCCGGCTTCATCGAGACGAGGCTGACTGCAGAGAAGTCGGTCGACTCCCCGATCGGCATCCCGCATGACATCCGCGAGGGGATTCGCGGCATGATCAGTCTTGGCCGCTTCGGTCAGCCCGAGGACGTGGCCGCTGCTACGGCGTTCTTGGTGTCGCCCGACAGCGACTACATCTCAGGCGTCACGCTTCCGGTCACCGGGGGCCAGTTCGGAGGGATGGGCTGAGCATGGCGCTCAACGTTGATCTGGTCGGCAAGCAGTATCCGCCGCAGACGTACGAGGTCGGACGCGAGAAGATCCGCGAGTTCGCCGACGCGGTGGGCGACACCAACGCCGCCTACCATGACGTCGACGCCGCACGCGCCCTCGGGAACTCCGATCTTGTGGCACCGCCCACCTTCGCTGTCGTCGTGACCCGGGGACCGCAGATCGCGGTGATCGACGACCCTGAGCTCGGCCTCGACTTCACGCGCGTCGTGCACGGCGACCAGAAGTTCCACTTCACCAGGCCGATCGTCGCGGGTGACGTGCTGGCCACGACGTCATCGGTGAGCTCGGCGCGAACGGTGGCTGGGAACGACATCCTGACCATCCGCAGCGACGTCGCCGACGAATCCGGTGCCCCGGTGGTATCGGTATTCGCCACGCTCGTGGCCCGAGCAGTGGAGAGCTGAGCCGTGACCGCAACTGTGCATGCATCCGACGTCGAGGTGGGCACCGAGCTGCCGGCGCAGTCCTTTCAGCTGCGACGTGTCGATCTTGTGAAGTATGCCGGAGCCTCCGGCGACTTCAACGTGATCCACTGGAACGAGCGAGTCGCCACCGAAGTCGGCCTTCCCAACGTCATCGCTCACGGAATGTTGACAATGGCTGAGGCGATCCGCGTGGTCACGGACTGGTGCGGCGACCCAGGGGCCGTCGTCGAGTACGGCACGAAGTTCACCAAGCCCGTTCCCGTTCCCGATGATGACGCCGGCGCCACGGTTGAGGTGTCCGGCAAGGTGATCGAGCTGCTCGACAACGGGCGCGTGAAGGTCGAGCTGCTGGCAACCTGTGAGGGCGTCAAGGTTCTCGGCATGTCGCGCGCAGTGGTCCAGCTCGCCTGATGCTCGAGCGAAACGGCGTCCCGCTCTCAGCGCTCACGACGCTACGCGTGGGCGGTGCGGCACGGCAGCTCGTCGAGGTCGACACTCGCGCAGAGCTGATCGACGCTGTCAGCGACCCGCGGTTCGAGGCGGGCCTCGTGCTGGGCGGCGGGTCGAATCTCGTGGTGGCCGACGCCGGAGTTGACGTTCCGGTCGTCGCCGTGAGGACCGCGGGCATCACCGTGACCCGGGACGCCGAAGAGGTCGTTCTGGACGTGGCTGCCGGAGAACCGTGGGAGACGCTGGTTGAGCGCTGTGTCACGGAGGGCTGGAGCGGTGTCGAGGCCCTGTCAGGCATTCCCGGCTCGGTGGGCGCAACGCCGATCCAGAACGTCGGTGCCTACGGTCAGGAGGTTGCCGAGGTCATTTCGCACGTTGAGGTCTTCGACCGAAGCACGCAGAACGTGCAGCTCATGTCTGCCACTGAGTGTGTCTTCGGCTATCGGTCCAGCGTCTTCAAGGTCGAGCCGCAGCGCTTTGTGGTGATCTCTGTCAGCTTCCGGCTGAGGGCATCGCCGGTAGGTGCTCCGGTGCAGTACGCCCAGCTGGCTGGGCGGCTGGGCGTCGACGTCGGAGCTGTCGCTTCGCTATCTGACGTGCGTGAGGCTGTCCTCGACCTGCGCCGAAGCAAGGGGATGGTGCTGGACGATGTGGACCACGACACGTGGTCGGCCGGCTCGTTCTTCATGAACCCGGTGCTCGAGGCGTCCGATGTTCCACCGGATGCGCCGCGGTGGGACCAGACCGACGGACGCGTGAAGACATCCGCTGCCTGGTTGATCGAGCACTCTGGTTTCCCGAAAGGCTTCGGCGCCGATCTCGGGACGGGTGCCGCTGCTCTTTCGAGCAAGCACACGCTCGCCATCACCAATCGTGGTGGGGCGACCACCGCTGACGTCCTTCTGCTGGCCCGGACGGTGCGAGCTGGTGTGCACGAACGTTTCGGAGTGGCCCTGCGCGCTGAGCCGACCTTGGTCGGCGTCGAGTTGTGAGGTCAGCCGGAGTGCCACTGGTTGATCGCCTCGAGCATCTGCTCGCGGTGCGCGTCGGGAGCAAATGACGCATTCACCGATGACCGGGCGAGGTCGGCGAGCGCCCTGTCGTCGAATCCGTGCACGTCTCGTGCCGTCTCGTACTGCTCGGTGAGCCGCGACCCGAAGAGCAGTGGGTCGTCGGCCGCGAGCGCCACCTGAACACCGGCGTCGACCAGCGTCCGCAGAGGAACTGTGGCGGCCGTGTCGAAGACGCCGAGAGCCACGTTGGAGGCCGGGCAGATCTCGAGAGCGACACCTTCGTCTGCAATCCGCTTGACGAGATCGGGGTCTTCGACGCTGCGAACGCCGTGTCCCACCCGAGATGCGTCGAGCACGTCGAGGCAGCGGCGAACACTGTCGGCCCCGAGGAGCTCCCCACCGTGCGGGACGCCCCGCAGGCCGGCCTCGCGTGCGATGCGAAAGGCATCGGCGAAGTCGTCCGCGCGCCCTCGTCGCTCGTCGTTGGCCAGACCGAAGCCGATCACGCCATCGCCTACGTGGCGGGCCGCCAGCCGCGCCAGCGTGCGCGCATCGAGCGGGTGTCTGGTGCGGTTCGCGCCCACGATGACACCGATCGCCAAGCCGGTGGACGCCGATGCCGCCCGCACGGCGTCCAACATGAGATCAAAGGTGGCCGTCAGTCCGTCGAACCTGGCGGCGTAGCCCGACGGGTCGACCTGGATCTCGAGCCACTGCGAACCGTCGGCAACCTCGTCCTCGGCAACCTCACGCACGAGACGGAAGATGTCGTCCGGGTCACGGAGCACCGACCGGGCTGTGTCGTAGAGGCGCTGGAACCGGAACCAGCCTCGCTCGTCGGTGGCGCGGAGCTCCGGGGGCTCGTCCGACATGAGGGCTTCCGGCAGGTGCACGTGGTGGCGGTCAGCGAGTTCCAGAAGCGTGGTGTGGCGCATGGCCCCGGTGAAGTGAAGGTGCAGGTGCGCTTTGGGCAACGATCTCAGGTCTCGACGGCTGCTTGCGTCCTGCTTCGGTGCCGCCACAGGGCCAGCGTAGGCACTGACAGCGCGCATAGGGACTTTGGTCCCTTGGCCGCCAGGACTATATACCCTGGGGGGTATGTACCCCACCCCTTAGTGTGGGCCTTGGAAGTCCCCCACGGATTCCGGTCCTGGTGGAAGAACCACAAAGACCCGGAGGGCACGATGAAGCGCCTGCTCGTCCTCGGCGGTGGCACCGCCGGCACCATGGTCGTCAACAAGCTCCGCCCCCGCCTCGCACGCGATGAGTGGCAGATCACCGTCGTCGACCAGCGCGACGTTCACTACTACCAGCCCGGCTACCTCTTCATCCCGTTCGGCGCCTACACGCCCGACGAGGTCGTGAAGCCCACCCAACGCTTCATGCCCGAGGGCGTCGACCTCGTCCATGGCGAGATCGATCGCGTCGATTCCGAAGCCGGCAACGTCCTTCTCACCGACGGCACTTCCCTCGACTACGACCAGCTGGTCATCGCGACCGGCACCACGCCGCGTCCCGCCGAGACCCCGGGCATGGACGAGGGCGAGTGGCGCAAGAGCATCCACGAGTTCTACACGCACGAAGGTGCGACGGCCCTGGGCGAGAAGCTGAAGACATGGGACGGTGGACGCCTCGTCGTGCACATCGTGGACATGCCCATCAAGTGCCCGGTGGCTCCGCTTGAGTTCACCTTCCTGGCTGACTCGTTCTTCCGTGAGCACGGGATCCGCGACCAGGTCGAGATCGTCTATGTGACCCCGCTCCCTGGAGCGTTCACCAAGCCGATCGCGTCCAAGCATCTCGGTGGAATGCTCGATGAGCGCAAGGTCGAGCTCGAGTCAGACTTCATGGTCGAGCGCATCGACCCAGACGCGAAGACCCTTGTGTCGTACGACGAGCGCGAGGTGCCCTTCGACCTGCTGGTGACGATCCCGCTGAACATGGGTGCCGACTTCGTGGCCCGGTCCGGGCTCGGCGACGACCTGAACTATGTCAAGGTCGACAAGCAGACCTTCCTGTCGACGCAGCACGACAACATCTTCGCGATCGGCGATGCATCGAACATCCCGGCGTCGAAGGCCGGTTCTGTGGCGCACTTCGCGGTCGACATCTTCACCCACAACTTCCTCCGCCACATCGACGGACTCCCGATGGATGAGAAGTTCGACGGCCACGCCAACTGCTTCATCGAGTCGGGCGACGGCAAGGGGATGCTGATCGACTTCAACTACGACACCGAGCCCATGACCGGCAAGTACCCGTTGCCGGGTATTGGACCGTTCAGTCTGCTCAAGGAGACCGAGCTCAACCACTGGGGAAAGCTGATGTTCCGCTGGATCTACTGGAACGTGCTGCTTCCCGGCAAAGAGCTTCCGCTGCCGGCCCTGATGTCGATGGCCGGTAAGGACGTCCCCGACGAGGAGGCGTCATGACCGCAGTCGCCGCCGAGCGCACCACTGATGAGCGACTCGATCTGCTCGCTGAGCAAGTCGCCGAGATGGCTGACGAAATGCGTCGCCAGCGACTGCAGCGTGAGCAGTGGGCCGACCTCGTCGCAGACTCATCGCCTGTCGTGAGCGGCGCGTTCGACATGATGACCCGCGAGCTCGAGACGCTCAGCGACGACGTCAACATCGAAGACGCCGTGGCGCTGGCGCGAACGCTGGCCAGGGCCATACCGACGATGGAAGCTCTGCTGCGCCAGGTCGATTCACTGAACGCATTGGCCGCGACGTCGTCCCGTTGGCGACGCCTGCCATGGCGACGCTGACCTCAACTCTTCAAGGGCTTGACGACAAGGGCTACTTCGCGTTCGCCCAAGGTGGAGCGAGCATCGTCGACAAGGTGGTGACGTCATTCACCGAGGACGACATCGAGGCTCTTGGCGACAACGTCGTCCTGATCCTCAACACCGTGAAAGAGATGACACAGCCAGAGGTCATGACGCTGCTGCAGCGCACTGCACTGACTGCTCAGGACGTCGACGACGAGTTCACCGATGCTCCCTCGATGTTCGCCCTGCTCAAGCAGATGCGAGACCCACAGACCCGCAGGGGCCTTGGTCGAGTGATGACCATGCTCCGCACCGTCGGCGCTGACCAGTCAGCGGCCGAGACCACCCACACAGAGAGGTAAGACCATGCCAGTCACAACGATCAACGGCCGTGAGATCCACGTCGATGACGAGGGGTTCCTCACCGAGTACGACGAGTGGGACGAAGACCTTGCCAAGGTGCTCGCGTCCAACATCAGCGTCGACCTCACCGACGACCACTGGGCCGCCATCAAGTTCGTCCGCGACGACTTCAAGGCGCAGGGTGAGACACCCACGATTCGTCGGGTGTCGACAGTCGGCGGGATCGAGACCAAGAAGCTGTTCCAGCTCTTCCCGAAGAAGCCAGCCAAGAAGATGTCGTACATCGCTGGTGTCCCCAAGCCACACGGCTGCGTGTGAGCGCGACGACCCGCGAAGGAGTGTCCGACATGACAACAACAGAAGCCACACTCGTCCCGAACTTTGGCGACGACGAGCCCGACCGCAAGATCGCTTTCATCTGCAGCAAGGGCAACCTCGACATGGCCTACCCGGCGCTGGTCCTCGCCAACGCCGCTCTGGGCGAAGGTATCGAGACACACCTGTTCTTCACCTTCTGGGGCTTCGACATGATCACGAAGTCACGCATGCACGACCTGAAGTTCAGCCCCGTGGGCAACACCGCCATGCACCTTCCGGTCGGCGACGTCAGGATTCCTCAGGCGCTGGCGCCGTTGCCGGGGATGCAGCCCATGGCCACCAAGATGATCAAGGAACAGATCGCAGCCCTCGGTGTCCCCGAGGTGCCCGAGTTCCTCGACCAGATCGTCGCCTCGGGTGGGCAGCTCTGGGCCTGCCGCATGTCGGCAGACATGAACAAGCTCGCCGAGGAAGACCTGTACGACGGAGTCGAGGCGATCATCAACGCGTCGGACTTCATCGAGATGACCGACGGCGCGCAAGTGATCTTCGTCTAGCGCGCCGCGACTGTGGCGCCCGGACCCAGATCCGGGCGCTGCGGCCCAGGAACGCCGTTGTGGGGGCTATGACTGGCACCCCAAGCAACGTGCGGCGGCCCCGGCCGGCTCCGTGGGGGAGCCCTCCGGCCGGGGCCGCGTCTTGCCGTGGCATGAGGCCACCGGCACCGCGCTGACGCGCTTCGCCAGCCGCCGGCGGAACCGGTGAGAGTGAGGCGTCCGGAGGCGGGGAGGGGGTGGACCGCCGCGACGCTGAGCCTGAAGGCAGCCGCTACTGGGCCTCGGCGAGGAGCTTGTCGAGGCGGGTGACGCCTTCGACGATGTCGTCGTCACCCAGGGCGTACGACATACGCAGGTAACCGGGCGTCCCGAAGGCCTCTCCGGGAACCACTGCGACCTCGGCCACGTCGAGCGCGACGTCGGCCAAGGTGAGCGACGAGTCGATGAGGGTGCCCTGGATGCTCTTGCCGAGCACTCCTTTGACTGAGGGGTAGGCGTAGAACGCACCCTCCGGCTCCGGGCAGGTGACGCCAGGGATGTCGTTGAGCATCGAGACGATCGTGTGCCTGCGACGGTCAAACGCGACGCGCATCTCGGCGACGGCGTCGAGCGGGCCGGAAACCGCAGCCAGGGCGGCGACCTGCGAGATGTTGGCGACATTCGACGTCGCGTGCGACTGCAAGTTCGTGGCGCCCTTGATGAAGTCCTTGGGGCCGATCACCCAGCCCACGCGCCACCCAGTCATCGCGAAGGTCTTCGCTACACCGTTGACGACGACGCAGCGGTCAGCGATCTCTGGCACAAGTGTGGGAAGCGACGCGAAGGTGGCGTCTCCGTAGACGAGGTGCTCGTAGATCTCATCGGTGAGCACCCAGATGCCGTGCTCGACGGCCCACTGCCCGATCGCCCGGATCTGCTCGGCGGGGTAGACAGCTCCCGTCGGGTTGGACGGTGAGACAAAGATCAGCATCTTGGTACGTGGCGTGCGCGCGGCTTCCAGCTGTTCGATCGTGGCGCGGTACCCCGTGCTCTCATCGGTGACGACCGGAACGGGAACACCGCCGAAGATGGAGACCACCTCGGGGTACGTGACCCAGTAGGGGGCCTGGATGATCACCTCGTCACCGTCGTCGATCAACCCTGCGACGGCGTTGAAGATGGCGTGCTTGCCACCGTTGGTGATGAGTACCTGGGACGCCTCGACCGCGAGCCCCGAGTCGCGCAGCGTCTTGGCGGCCACGGCCTCGCGCAGGGCCGGGAGTCCAGCGGCTGGGGTGTAACGGTGCCAGCGGGGGTCGTGAGTGGCCGCGGCGGCTGCCTCGACGATGTAGTCGGGCGTGGGGAAGTCAGGTTCTCCGGCGCCGAACCCGATCACTGGGCGCCCGGCCGCCTTCAGGGCCTTGGCCTTGGCATCGACGGCGAGGGTGGCTGATTCGGCGATGTTCGCGACGCGTGCGGACAGACGGGAGTGGGACGGGGGCGTGGCTGGGGCAGTCATGGCGCCATTGTCCCACCCACCGGTCGGCTCTCGACAGAGCGTTCCATGGGGCTTTTCGACTGACTTTCGACGGACAGAGAGGCGCTCCTGGCCGTGCGCCCGTGGGTGAGCGTGGGCGCAGTTCGACTGCGCCCACGCTCACCCCGTACACTCACCGCCGGTGGCATTTGCCATGGTCTTGCCATGCCCTGAAGTGTGTGACGCGCTTCACATGCTGGGGGAGCGGCTCGATCGGACGCCTACGCCACCTGGAGGGCAGTAGCTCAATTGGCAGAGTCCCGGTCTCCAAAACCGGTGGTTGGGGGTTCGAGTCCCTCCTGCCCTGCGCGTGACGGCGTCCGCCGTCAGGTCAACGGAAGTCCGCTCCGGCGGGCGTGATCAAGGTCAGGTGAGGCTGGTGGCGGAGTCACGTGGTTCGACCGCTACGCCCGAACACGGCCAGTCGCCGCAGAAGAAGGGCTTCATCGCCCGCATTCTGCTGTTCTACCGCCAGGTCGTCGCGGAGATGCGCAAGGTCGTCTGGCCGACGCGCAATGAGTTGATTACGTACACGGTGGTCGTGGTCGTGTTCGTGGCCTCCTTCGCCGCTCTCGTGCTGGTGTTCGACATCGGCGTGTCCAAGGTCGTCAAAGCCATCTTCGGCTGACCCCATCCACTGATTGTCAGGAGTTCCGTACCGTGTCCGAGCAGGAAACCGCCGCAGCCGTCGAGGTCACCGACGAGCCCACCGTCGAGGCGGCGTCGCCGGCTGTCGACGCCCCAGCGGCTGACGCACCGTCGGACGCCACCGAGCCCGAGGCTGACGCCGGCGAGTCTGACTTGGCCGCCACCGAGCCCGAGGTCGACCCGCGTGATGAGTTCCGCGAGCATCTGCTGAGCCTCCCCGGCGACTGGTACGTCGTGCACTCCTACGCGGGCTACGAGAACCGCGTCAAGCACAACCTCGAGAACCGCCGGACCTCGCTGTCGATGGAAGAGTTCATCCACGACGTCCAGGTGCCGCAGGAAGAAGTCATCGAGATCAAGCAGGGACAGCGCAAGCACGTCAAGCGCAACAAGTTCCCTGGCTACGTCCTGGTGCGCATGGACCTGAGCGACGAGTCGTGGTCGACCGTGCGCCACACCCCTGGTGTGACCGGTTTCGTGGGTCACGCCCACCAGCCGACCCCGCTCACCTCCGACGAGGTCATCTCGATCCTCTACGTCGAGCCAGAGGCGGCACCCGGCCAGCCCTCTACCGGCGGTGGCGCCACCAAGGCGGAGGCAACTCTCGTCGACTTCGAGGTCGGCGAGTCGGTCACGGTCATCGACGGTGCATTCGCCACCCTGCCCGCCTCGATCAACGAGATCAACGCTGATGCCCAGAAGCTCAAGGTGTTGGTGTCGATCTTCGGACGCGAGACCCCCGTTGAGCTCTCGTTCGACCAGGTTCAGAAGCTCTAACCCGTCCAGACTGCCCGCAGTACAGCTACCGAAGAGAAGGACCCACGCAATGCCCCCCAAGAAGAAGGTCTCCGGTCTGATCAAGCTTCAGATCCAGGCCGGCCAGGCAAACCCCGCGCCACCCGTGGGCCCGGCCCTCGGCCAGCACGGCGTCAACATCATGGAGTTCTGCAAGGCCTACAACGCGGCGACCGAGGCGCAACGCGGCAACGTGGTGCCGGTGGAGATCACGGTCTACGAAGACCGCTCCTTCACCTTCATCACCAAGACACCGCCAGCCGCGAAGTTGATCCTCAAGGCCGCCGGTCTCGACAAGGGATCGGGCGTGCCGCACACCGACAAGGTGGGTTCGCTCACCCGCGAGCAGGTTCGCGGCATCGCCGAGCAGAAGATGGCCGACCTCAACGCCAACGACCTCGACGCCGCCGAGAAGATCATTGCCGGAACCGCCCGCTCCATGGGCGTCACGGTGACTGAGTAGTCCCAGCAGTTCTGCTTCACGCACCACCACCAGAAATGTGGGAGGGCCAGCGCTGGCCCACGCACCACACCTGACGCAGCGACCCGACCGGGCGCTGCAGATCGGAGTCAGCACGATGAAGCGCAGCAAAGGTTACGAGGCAGCAGCCGCCAAGATCGAGGCCGACAAGCTGTACACCCCTGTCGAGGCCGTTCGGCTGGCGAAGGACACCTCGCCGATGAAGAACCCCGCGACCGTCGAGGTCGCGATGCGGCTCGGCGTCGACCCCCGCAAGGCCGACCAGATGGTGCGTGGCACCGTCAATCTCCCGCATGGCACGGGCAAGACCGCCCGCGTGATCGTCTTCGCTGCCGGTGAGAAGGCCGAGCAGGCCACGGCCGCCGGAGCTGACGAGGTCGGTGCCGATGACCTGATCGAGAAGGTTGCCGGCGGGTGGACCGACTTCGACTCAGCGGTGGCCACGCCAGACCTGATGGGCAAGGTTGGACGCCTGGGCAAGGTTCTGGGTCCGCGTGGACTCATGCCGAACCCCAAGACCGGCACTGTCACCATGGACGTCGCCAAGGCCGTCGAAGACATCAAGGGCGGCAAGATCGAGTTCCGCGTCGACCGGCACTCCAACCTTCACCTGATCATCGGAAAGAGCTCGTTCAGCGAACAGCAGCTGGTGGAGAACTACGCGGCAGCCCTCGAGGAGATCTTGCGTCTGAAGCCGTCCAGCGCCAAGGGCCGCTACATCAGCAAGATTGCCATCTCAACGACGATGGGCCCCGGAATTCTGATCGACCCGAACCGGACGCGGAACGTCACCGTCGACGACAACGCCTGACCCTCAGCAACAATGTGAAAGTTCCCTGGGGTCTACCCCCAGGGAACTTTCACATTGTTGGCCCACCTTGTTGGCCCCGTTTTGACCCGGGTGCAAGAAGCCCCGTACGCTGCCCCTTGCCAAAGACCGCTGGTGATCTTCCGGGCTCGTCCCGAAGGTCGAAGGCCCGCAGCAGCGGGCGGCCCGCCCAGGTGAACGAGAGTCCTGCCCAGACGCCGTGTGCGTCCGGTCACGCCCCGTGCGCCTGCGCCGGGGCGTTCGTCGTGTCGGGACCCAGAGCCGGCGATCCGACCACGTAAGGAGAACCATGGCGCGGGCTGACAAAGCAGCTGCCGTTGCAGAGATCGCGGATCAATTCCGTGACTCCTCCGGCGCCGTGCTCACCGAGTATCGCGGCTTGACCGTGAAGCAGCTCAAAGAGCTGCGCACTGCGCTCGGTGAGAACGCCACCTACGCCGTGGTGAAGAACACGCTGACCAGGATTGCGGCCAAGGACGCCGGAGTCGAGGGGCTGAGCGACATGCTCGTCGGTCCTTCGGCCATCGCCTTCATCACCGGTGACCCGGTGGAGACGGCCAAGGGTCTGCGTGACTTCGCCAAGGCCAACCCCCAGTTGCTGATCAAGGGTGGGGTGCTCGACGGTGAGTCGTTGACCCCGGCCGAGATCGACAAGCTGGCATCGCTGGAGTCGCGCGAGGTCCTTCTCGCCCAGCTCGCCGGTGCCATGAAGGCGTCACTGTCCGGCGCCGCCGCGCTCTTCGCCGCTCCGCTGTCGCAGACAGCGCGCGTCCTGGGCGCACTGCAGGAGAAAGCACAGCAGGACCCGTCGGTCCTCGCTGGCGGGGCCGGTACCGCCGAACCCGCCGCAGCCACGACCCCGGTAGCAGAGGAGGCTCCCGCTGAGGCGGACGCCACCCCTGACGCCGAGGCCGAGGCACCTGTCGACGACGCATCAGCCGCCGAGGCGCAAGCCCCTGCTGCTGACGCCGAGGAGACGACCCCCGAGGGCTGACCGCCCGGTAGGAACCCACTTCACAACAGAGCCCTCCCGGGCCGACGACATGGAAGGACGCCAATCATGGCGAAGCTGAGCACCGATGAACTGCTCGACGCATTCAAGGAAATGACGCTGATCGAGCTGAGCGAGTTCGTGAAGCAGTTTGAGGACACCTTCGACGTGACCGCTGCGGCCCCCGTCGCGGTTGCCGCGGCTCCGGCCGCTGGTGGCGCCGGAGGCGGCGAAGCCGCCGCCGAGCAGGACGAGTTCGACGTCGTCCTCGAGGCGGCCGGCGACAAGAAGATCCAGGTCATCAAGGAGGTCCGGGCGCTCACCAGCCTCGGGCTGAAGGAGGCCAAGGACCTCGTCGAGAGCACCCCGAAGGCCGTCCTGGAGAAGGTCGACCAGGCGGCAGCCGACAAGGCCAAGGAGGCCCTCGAAGGCGCCGGCGCCACGGTGACCCTGAAGTAGGTTCCTCGACAACCCGCATGGCCCGTCCCCCCCGGGGAGCGGGCCATGCGGGTTTTTCGGGGCCATGCCCGGCTACCCGCGTCCGTCAGCCGTACGGCTCAAAGAAGCCACAAGAGCCCGGATGTGCTTGACGTGTCACCATTCCTGGCGCCATAGTCGTCCGCAGTGCTCGTTGCGTTCCCGAGTCGAGTGGACCTTTCGGGGTCAGCGGCCCAGGACGTCCGAATCTGGTCGGCCCCTCTGGGTCCGGCCGAAGGAGGCGCGACTGGACAGCCGCGGCCGCATGCCGCTACGCTGTCGCTTTGCGCTGCCCTGACCCCTCTCTCAGTCTGTCCCTCGCGCGCCCCGAGCGTGCGTGCACCAAGCGTGCCCGCACCCGAGGTGGCCGATAGATGCTGCTGAGCCGCCGCGGATGGGGGTCCGACCGGCTGCGCGCGGTACGTCGAGCCCGGAAGGACGCCTCTTGGCCCCCTCTAGTAACGCCCACAGCTCTGTCACCACCCCAGCGCCCGTGACGCCGAGGCTGAGCTTCGCCAAGATCTCTGAATCATTGCCAGTGCCGGATCTGCTTGACCTGCAGGTCAAGAGCTTCGACTGGCTCCTTGGAAACGACATCTGGCGGGGTCGGGTCGACGAGGCAGCTGCCGCCGGAAAGCCGATCCCCGACAAGTCTGGCCTCGAGGAGATCTTCGAAGAGATCAGTCCGATCGAGGACTTCCAGGGCACGATGTCGCTGAGTTTCCGCGACCACCGCTTTGAGCCGCCCAAGAACTCGGTCGAGGAGTGCAAGGACCGCGACTTCACGTACTCGGCTCCGCTGTTCGTGACTGCTGAGTTCATGAACAACGAGACCGGCGAGATCAAGTCGCAGACCGTCTTCATGGGCGACTTCCCCCTGATGACGAACAAGGGCACGTTCGTGATCAACGGCACCGAGCGCGTCGTCGTGTCGCAGCTGGTCCGCTCGCCAGGTGTCTACTTCGAGCGTTCGGTCGACAAGACGTCCGACAAGGACATCTACACGTCCAAGATCATTCCTTCGCGCGGCGCTTGGCTCGAGTTCGAGATCGACAAGAAAGACATCGTCTCGGTGCGGGTCGACCGTAAGCGCAAGCAGAACGTCACTGTGCTGCTCAAGGCCCTCGGATGGGACGACGCCAAGATCCGCGAAGAGCTCGGCGCCTATGAGTCCATCAACCTGACGCTCGACAAGGACAACACCACGACGCAGGACGAGGCACTGCTCGACATCTACCGCAAGCTTCGACCAGGTGAGCCCCCCACCCGCGAGGCCGCGCAGACGCTGCTCGACAACCTGTACTTCAACGGCAAGCGCTACGACCTGGCCAAGGTCGGCCGCTACAAGGTCAACAAGAAGCTCGGACTCGAGCGCCCGCTGAGTGACACGGTGCTGACCGTCGACGACATCGTCGCGGCGATCAAGTACATCGTGGCGCTGCACGCCGGCGAGACTGAGGTACCTGGCACCAGCGGAATGGTGCGCGTCGAGACCGACGACATCGACCACTTCGGCAACCGTCGCCTCCGCACGGTTGGCGAGCTCATCCAGAACCAGGTGCGCACCGGTCTTGCTCGCATGGAGCGGGTGGTGCGCGAGCGCATGACCACCCAGGATGTCGAGGCCATCACGCCGCAGACCCTGATCAACATCCGGCCGGTCGTTGCCTCCATCAAGGAGTTCTTCGGCACCAGCCAGCTGTCGCAGTTCATGGACCAGACCAACCCGCTCGCGGGGCTCACCCACAAGCGTCGACTGTCGGCGCTTGGCCCCGGTGGTCTCTCGCGTGAGCGTGCCGGGTTCGAGGTGCGTGACGTCCACTCGTCGCACTACGGCCGCATGTGTCCGATCGAGACGCCAGAAGGTCCGAACATCGGCCTGATCGGCTCGCTCTCCACCTACGGGCGGGTCAACCCGTTCGGCTTCATCGAGACCCCCTACCGCAGGGTGACCAAGGGCAAGGTCACCGACCAGATCGACTACCTGACCGCCGACGAGGAAGACCTCCACGTCATCGCTCAGGCCAACGCGCTGCTCGGTCCCGACAACCGGTTCACCGAAGACCGCGTTCTTGTGCGCACCAAGGCAGGTGAGGTCGACTACGTCCACGGCACCGACGTCGACTTCATGGACGTCTCGCCGCGCCAGATCTGGTCAGTGGCCACCGCGCTGATCCCCTTCCTCGAGCACGACGACGCCAACCGCGCGCTGATGGGCTCCAACATGCAGCGTCAGGCTGTGCCGCTGCTGCGCCCGGAGTCACCGTTGGTCGGCACCGGCATGGAGTACCGCGCCGCCGTCGACGCCGGGGACGTCATCACCGCTGAGGCTGCGGGCGTCGTCGAAGAGGTGGCGGCTGACCACGTCACGATCGAGCAGGACGACGGTGTCCACCGCACCTACCGGGTGGCCAAGTTCACGCGCTCGAACCAGGGCACGTCGTACAACCAGAAGCCCCTGGTCAACGAAGGCGCACGCGTTGAAGCCGGCCAGGTCATCGCCGACGGCCCGAGCACCCAGAAGGGCGAGCTCGGCCTCGGCAAGAACCTGCTCGTGGCGTTCATGTCATGGGAAGGCCACAACTACGAAGACGCGATCATCCTCTCCGAGCGTCTGGTGAAGGACGACGTCCTCTCCTCGATCCACATCGAGGAGCACGAGGTCGACGCCCGCGACACCAAGCTCGGGCCTGAAGAGATCACCCGCGACATCCCCAATGTCTCCGAAGACGTGCTCGCCGACCTCGACGAGCGGGGCATCATCCGGATCGGCGCTGAGGTTCGGCCCGGCGACATCCTCGTCGGCAAGGTCACGCCCAAGGGTGAGACCGAGCTCACGCCCGAGGAGCGGCTGCTGCGTGCCATCTTCGGCGAGAAGGCGCGTGAAGTTCGTGACACCTCGCTGAAGGTTCCCCACGGCGAGTCCGGCGTCATCATCGGCGTCCGGGTCTTCGAGCGTGAGCTCGGCGACGAGCTGCCCCCAGGTGTCAACGAGCTGGTGCGCGTCTACGTCGCGCAGAAGCGCAAGATCACCGAGGGCGACAAGCTCGCCGGACGCCACGGCAACAAGGGCGTCATCTCCAAGATCCTGCCTGAAGAAGACATGCCGTTCCTCGAGGACGGAACTCCCGTCGACATCGTGCTGAACCCGCTCGGTGTTCCTGGCCGCATGAACGTCGGTCAGGTGCTCGAGACTCACCTGGGGTGGGTCGCCAAGACCGGCTGGGCGATCGAGGGCGATCCAGAGTGGGCCGCTCGCCTGTCCAAGGAGGCCCATTCGGCCGAACCGGGCACCAAGGTGGCTACCCCGGTCTTCGACGGTGCCCGCGAAGAAGAGATCACCGGACTCCTGGGGTCGACGCGGACCAACCGCGACGGCGTCCAGCTGATCGGCAAGTCCGGCAAGGCGACGCTGTTCGACGGTCGCACCGGCGAGCTGCTGCCGCAGGCGGTCTCGGTGGGATACATCTACATCCTGAAGCTGCTGCACCTGGTGGACGACAAGATCCACGCCCGCAGCACCGGCCCGTACTCGATGATCACGCAGCAGCCACTGGGCGGTAAGGCGCAGTTCGGTGGTCAGCGCTTCGGTGAGATGGAGGTGTGGGCGCTTGAGGCGTACGGCGCCGCCTACGCCCTCCAAGAGCTGCTCACCATCAAGTCCGACGACGTTCTCGGCCGCGTGAAGGTCTACGAGGCGATCGTCAAGGGCGAGAACATTCCGGAGCCCGGCATTCCTGAGTCCTTCAAGGTGCTCATCAAGGAGATGCAGTCGCTCTGCCTCAACGTCGAGGTGCTGTCGAGTGACGGCAGCTCGATCGAGATGCGTGACACCGATGATGAGGTCTTCCGCGCCGCGGAAGAGCTCGGTATCGACCTGTCCCGGCGCGAGCCGAGCAGTGTCGAAGAGGTCTGAGGTCGTGCCGGAGCACTCAGCGTGCACCGGCCGACCCCAGGCGGACCTGACGACGACTAGATCCACGAAGGACTGGTAAACCGTGCTCGACGTCAACTACTTCGACGAACTGCGAATTGGCCTTGCTACCGCTGACGACATCCGTCAGTGGTCGCACGGCGAGGTCAAGAAGCCCGAGACCATCAACTACCGCACCTTGAAGCCAGAGAAGGACGGCCTCTTCTGCGAGAAGATCTTCGGGCCGACCCGTGACTGGGAGTGCTACTGCGGCAAGTACAAGCGGGTGCGCTTCAAGGGCATCATCTGTGAGCGCTGCGGCGTCGAGGTGACGCGGGCCAAGGTGCGCCGCGAGCGCATGGGCCACATCGAGCTCGCCGCTCCAGTCACCCACATCTGGTACTTCAAGGGTGTGCCGAGTCGCCTCGGCTACCTGCTGGACCTCGCTCCGAAGGACCTCGAGAAGGTCATCTACTTCGCGGCGTACATGATCACCTGGGTCGACGAGGACGCACGCCACCGCGACCTTCCCTCGCTGGAGACCAAGATCGGTCTCGAGCGCGAGAAGCTCGAGAAGAAGCGTGACGCCGACGTCGAGACCCGGCAGAAGAAGCTCGAGACCGACCTCGCTGCCCTTGAGGCCGAGGGCGCCAAGGCTGACCAGCGGCGCAAGGTCCGCGAGTCCGCCGAGCGTGAGATGAACCAGATCCGCAAGCGTGCCGATCTGCAGATCGACCGCATCACCGCGGTGTGGGATCGCTTCAAGGGTCTGAAGGTTCAAGACCTCGAGGGCGACGAGATGCTCTATCGCGAGATGCGTGACCGCTTCGGCATCTACTTCAAGGGCGGCATGGGCGCTGCGGCGATCCAGGCTCGCCTGGAGTCGTTCGACCTCGAAGCCGAGGCCGAGCGTCTGCGCGAGATCATCGCCACCGGCAAGGGCCAGAAGAAGACGCGTGCGCTCAAGCGACTTCGCGTGGTCTCGGCGTTCCTGTCGACGCGTAACAGCCCGATGGGCATGGTGCTTGACGCCGTTCCCGTCATCCCGCCGGACCTTCGTCCGATGGTGCAGCTCGACGGTGGCCGGTTCGCCACCTCCGACCTCAACGACCTCTACCGCCGCGTCATCAACCGCAACAACCGGTTGAAGCGACTGCTCGACCTCGGTGCTCCCGAGATCATCGTCAACAACGAGAAGCGCATGCTTCAGGAGGCCGTTGACGCGCTCTTCGACAACGGACGTCGCGGACGTCCGGTCACCGGGCCGGGCAACCGGGCACTGAAGTCGCTCTCCGACATGCTCAAGGGCAAGCAGGGGCGCTTCCGGCAGAACCTGCTCGGCAAGCGCGTCGACTACTCGGGCCGTTCGGTCATCGTGGTCGGTCCGCAGCTGAAGCTGCACCAGTGTGGTCTGCCCAAGCAGATGGCGCTCGAGCTCTTCAAGCCGTTCGTCATGAAGCGTCTCGTCGACCTCTCGCACGCGCAGAACATCAAGAGCGCCAAGCGCATGGTCGAGCGTCAGCGCCCCGTCGTCTGGGATGTCCTCGAAGAGGTCATCGCTGAGCACCCGGTGCTGCTGAACCGTGCACCGACGTTGCACCGTCTCGGCATCCAGGCGTTCGAGCCACAGCTGGTCGAGGGCAAGGCCATCCAGATTCACCCGTTGGTCTGCACCGCGTTCAACGCCGACTTCGACGGTGACCAGATGGCTGTTCACCTGCCCCTGTCGGCAGAGGCTCAGGCTGAGGCCCGCATCTTGATGCTCTCGAGCAACAACATCCTCTCGCCGGCTGACGGTCGTCCGATCGCCTCACCGACGCAGGACATGGTGCTGGGCATCTACTTCCTCACCACCGACAAGCCATCGGGCACGGCGGCCGGAGAGGCGTTCTCGTCGATCCCCGAAGCCGTCATGGCGTTCGACCGTGGCCTGCTCGACATCCAGGCACCGATCAAGCTGCGGCTTCGCGATGCTGTGGCATCGGCTGAGATCACCACGCCTGACGACTGGAGCGAGGGTGAGCCACTCACCGTCGAGACGACGCTCGGCCGCGCCCTGTTCAACGAGGCTCTGCCCGTCGACTACCCGTTCGTCAACGCCCGCGTCGACAAGAAGCGGCTGTCGACGATCGTCAACGACATGGCCGAGCGCTACCCCAAGGTGACCGTTGCCGCGACGCTCGACGCGTTGAAGAGCACCGGCTTCCACTGGGCCACGCGTTCTGGTGTGACGATCTCGATCGACGACGTGGTCACGCCTCCGAACAAGTCCACGATCATGGAGTCGTACGAGGGCAAGGCCGAGAAGGTCCAGAGCCAGTACGAGAAGGGCCTGATCACCAACGACGAGCGTCGCCAAGAGCTCATCGAGATCTGGACGCAAGCCACCAACGAGGTCTCGCGTCAGATGGAGATCAACTTCGTGGCCTCTGAGGCCAACCCGATCTGGATGATGGTCAACTCCGGCGCCCGCGGAAACATGATGCAGGTGCGTCAGATCGCCGGTATGCGTGGACTGGTCGCCAACCCCAAGGGCGAGATCATCCCGCGTCCGATCAAGTCCAACTTCCGTGAAGGTCTGTCCGTGCTCGAGTACTTCATCTCGACGCACGGCGCGCGTAAGGGACTGGCTGACACCGCTCTCCGTACCGCTGACTCCGGCTACCTCACCCGTCGTCTGGTCGACGTGTCACAGGACGTCATCGTCCGCGAGGAAGACTGCGGAACCGATCGGGGCTCGTGCTCCCGATCGCTACCCAGGCTGCCGACGGCAGTTGGGCCAAGGTCGAGTCCGTCGAGAACAGCATCTACTCGCGGGCACTCGCTGAGGACGTGAGCGGGAAGGCGGACGCCAAGGCGACCACGCTGCTCGGAGATGTCCTGATCGACGCACTGGTCGAGGCCGGCGTCCACGAGGTCAAGGTGCGCTCAGTGCTCACCTGCGAGAGCAAGAAGGGCATCTGCGCCTACTGCTACGGCCGTTCGTTGGCCACCGGCAAGCTCGTCGACGTCGGCGAGGCAGTCGGCATCATCGCGGCCCAGTCGATCGGTGAGCCAGGCACCCAGCTGACCATGCGTACCTTCCACACCGGTGGTGTGGCCGGTGAAGACATCACGCACGGTCTTCCCCGCGTGGTCGAGCTCTTCGAGGCCCGTACCCCGAAGGGCAACGCACCGATCGCCGAGGCGGCGGGACGCGTCCGCATCGAAGACTCCGACCGTGAGCGCAAGATCATCCTCACGCCGGACGACGGCTCGGACGAGTTCCCCTACAAGGTCAGCAAGCGGTCCCGTCTGCTGATCGGCGAGGGTGACCACGTCGAGGTGGGACAGCAGCTGATCGTCGGTGCTGTCGACCCGAAGACCGTGCTGCGCATTCTCGGCCCCCGCAAGGTGCAGGAGTACCTCACCGCGCAGGTGCAGGAGGTCTACCGCAGCCAGGGTGTGCAGATCCACGACAAGCACATCGAGGTCATCGTTCGCCAGATGCTGCGTCGGGTCACCATCATCGAGTCCGGCGACTCCGACATGCTCCCCGGTGAGCTCGTCGAGCGGGCTCGTTTCGAGACCGACAACCGCAGGCTGGTCTCCGAGGCCGGCAAGCCGGCGTCGGGACGGCCAGAGCTGATGGGTATCACGAAGGCGTCGCTCGCGACCGAGTCGTGGCTCTCGGCTGCCTCGTTCCAGGAGACGACCCGGGTGCTCACCGACGCGGCGATCCACGCCAAGTCGGACCCGCTGCTCGGTCTCAAGGAGAACGTCATCATCGGAAAGCTCATCCCCGCTGGTACCGGCCTCGCCCGGTACAGCAACGTGAAGGTCGAGCCGACCGAAGAGGCCAAGGCGGCCATGTACTCGATGGTCGGGTACGACGACTACGCCTACGGCTTCGGTACTGCGTCGGGCGATGCCGTACCCTTGGAGGACTACGACATGGGCTACCGCAGCTAGCTAGCCCGCAGACGACGGTCAGGAGCCAGCTGACGCCCCTTGGAAGGCGACGGCCGCCACAGGAACGCCCGAACCTGCACCCCCTCGACCGTCCTCCTGCGGAGCCTCAGCACCAGCTCGGTCGCTGCCTTCTCGTCACCGCCGCGGGTCTCCCTGGGGCGGTGCAGCAAGATGGGGGCGTGACTGACAGCACCGACCCGACCCCCCACGACCCGGTGACGCCTCTTGACGGGGAGGATGCCGGCGCCCCTCCGATCCCCTCCGTCACGGCACCCGCACCGAGGGCCGCTCCTCGAACAGACGGTTCGGCTGTCGCCGCACTGGTTGTGGCCATTCTTTCGTGGTTCCTTCTCCCGATCGTCGGGTCCGTCGTGGCCCTGGTTCTGGCGAGAAGCGCCGAGCGGTCGATCGAGGCTGCCCCCCTTGAGGTCAGCGGCCGGGGACTGGTGACCGCCGCCCGATGGGTGGCGTGGACCCATCTGGTGGTCGTGGCCATGGTCATCGCCTTCATCGCGGCCTTTGTGATCGCGGTGTGGATCGGGCGTTAGGGGCACGGAGCGACTTCTCGGCGGGGGCACCTGGCAGCAAGCGCGGCCCCCGTTTTGACCGTTGCGGGGACCACTCGGTAGTCTCTTCCCTTGTGCCTGGGTCAGACCAGGCTGCCGTGCCTGCCCGCACGCCCCTGAACCGGTCCACACTTCGGTGCGAACCCCCGGACAGGACGCCCCAGGGCGCCGCATGGTCCCACGTTTCACCCCCCAACTTCGGGTGATCGTGCTGTGCAGACAGCGCGACACGCCCGGCCGCGGGGGTGGGAGCTCCCGTCGGGGGCTCTCGCTGCCCGACTCAGCACACACGACGAACGGGAAAGACGCACCGGTGCCTACGATCCAGCAGTTGGTCCGCAAGGGCCGTCAGGACAAGGTCGACAAGTCCAAGACTCCAGCCCTCAAGGGCAGTCCGCAACGCCGCGGCGTCTGCACGCGCGTCTACACGACCACCCCGAAGAAGCCGAACTCCGCGCTGCGCAAGGTGGCCCGCGTTCGCCTTACTTCCGGCATCGAGGTAACGGCGTACATCCCGGGCGTCGGTCACAACCTGCAGGAGCACTCGATCGTGCTCGTGCGTGGTGGCCGCGTGAAGGACCTCCCCGGCGTTCGCTACAAGATCATTCGCGGTGCGCTCGACACCCAGGGTGTCAAGAACCGCAAGCAGGCCCGTAGCCGTTACGGCGCGAAGAAGGAGAAGAGCTAATGCCCCGCAAGGGCCCGGCCCCCAAGCACCCGGTCGTCGCCGACCCGGTCTACAACAGCCCGGTTGTCACCTCGGTGATCAACAAGATCCTCGTCGACGGCAAGCGCTCAACCGCGCAGAAGATCGTCTACGGCGCCCTCGAGGGATGTCGAGCCAAGACGGGCACCGACCCCGTCGTCACGCTCAAGCGCGCCCTCGACAACGTGAAGCCCACCCTTGAGGTGCGCAGCCGCCGCGTGGGTGGCGCGACCTACCAGGTACCAGTTGAGGTCAAGCCAGGTCGTAGCAACACCCTCGCGATCCGCTGGCTCGTGATGTACGCCCGCCAGCGCCGCGAGAAGACCATGACCGAGCGCCTCATGAACGAGCTCCTTGACGCTTCCAACGGCCTCGGTGCCTCGGTCAAGCGGCGCGAAGACGTCCACAAGATGGCCGAGTCCAACAAGGCATTCGCCCACTACCGCTGGTAGTCCACCTCCAGCCCGCGAACCGCCCGCCCACAGCCCCCTGATCGCATCGACCGACGGAGACCCCGACCGTGTCCACCGACACCGCTGCTGACCTCGCCAAGGTCCGCAACATCGGCATCATGGCGCACATCGATGCTGGCAAGACCACGACGACCGAGCGCATCTTGTTCTACACCGGCATCAACTACAAGATCGGCGAGGTCCATGAGGGCGCAGCCACCATGGACTGGATGCCACAGGAGCAAGAGCGGGGCATCACCATCACCTCGGCGGCCACCACGTGCGAGTGGGACGGCCACCTCATCAACATCATCGACACCCCTGGCCACGTCGACTTCACCGTTGAGGTCGAGCGATCGCTCCGGGTTCTCGACGGCGCCGTTGCTGTCTTCGACGGTGTCGCCGGTGTCGAGCCACAGAGCGAGACCGTCTGGCGTCAGGCCGACCGCTACAGCGTTCCGCGTATCTGCTTCGTCAACAAGCTCGACCGCACGGGCGCTGAGTTCCACCGCTGCGTCGACATGATCGAGAACCGACTCGGTGCGATCCCGCTGGTGCTACAGATTCCGATCGGCGCCGAGGCTGACTTCCGCGGTCTCGTCGACCTGATCTCCATGAAGGCGCTCATCTGGCCGATCGAGGCCGACCAAGGGCGAGATGTACAACGTCGAGGAGATCCCGGCCACGCACACCGAGGCCGCCCGCGACTGGCGCGACCGTCTGATCGAGACCATCTCTGAGGCCGACGACGAGATGATGGAGCTCTACCTCGAGGGGACGACCCCCACCGAGGAGCAGCTGATCGCCGCTATCCGTCGCGCGACCCTGGCTGCCAAGCTGACCCCGGTCCTGGCCGGCTCGGCGTTCAAGAACAAGGGCGTCCAGCCCATGCTCGACGCCGTGGTCCGCTTCCTGCCGAGCCCGCTCGACGTCGACGCGATCACCGGTCACGATGTCAAAGACCTGAGCGTCGAGATCGAGCGCAAGCCGAGCGAGGACGAGCCCTTCTCGGCTCTTGCCTTCAAGATCATGAGCGACCCGCACCTCGGAAAGCTCACTTACATCCGCCTCTACTCGGGAACACTCGAGACCGGCACCTCCGTGCTCAACATCACCAAGGGCCGCAAGGAGCGAATCGGCAAGATCTTCCAGATGCATGCCAACAAGCGTGAAGAGAAGCCCTCGGCGGTTGCAGGCATGATCGTGGCCGTCATGGGGCTGAAGGACACCACGACCGGCGACACACTGTGTGACAACGCCAAGCCGGTCATTCTCGAGTCGATGACCTTCCCGGCACCGGTCATCTCTGTGGCGATCGAGCCGAAGAGCAAGGCCGACCAGGAGAAGCTCGGAACGGCCATTCAGCGCCTCGCCGAAGAAGACCCGACCTTCCAGGTCCGGTCGGACGAAGAGACCGGCCAGACCATCATCGCCGGCATGGGCGAGCTGCACCTCGAGGTGCTCGTCGAGCGCATGAAGCGCGAGTTCCGGGTCGAGGCCAACGTCGGACGCCCACAGGTCGCCTACCGCGAGACCATCACGGCCGTGGTCGACCGCATCGACTACACGCACAAGAAGCAGACCGGTGGGTCCGGCCAGTTCGCCAAGGTGCAGATCAGCATGGAGCCGCTCGGCGCCGGTGAAGAGGCCGGCTACGAGTTCGAGAACAAGATCACCGGTGGTCGTATCCCGCGTGAGTACATCCCCAGCGTCGACGCCGGTGCGCAAGAGGCCATGGAGTACGGCGTTCTCGCCGGGTACCCGATGGTCGGCGTCAAGGTGACCCTGAAGGACGGCGCCTACCACGACGTCGACTCCTCCGAGCTCGCGTTCAAGATCGCCGGTTCGATGGCATTCAAGGATGGCGCCAAGCGCGCCAAGCCTGTGCTGCTCGAGCCGATGATGTCCGTCGAGGTGATCACCCCGGAAGACTTCATGGGTGACGTCATCGGCGACCTCAACTCCCGCCGCGGCCACATCTTGTCGATGGACGAGCGCTCAGGTGTGCGCATCGTCACGGCAACCGTTCCGCTGTCGGAGATGTTCGGATACGTGGGCGACCTGCGCAGCAAGACGCAGGGCCGCGCTTCGTACTCGATGCAGTTCGACTCCTACGCCCAGGTACCGAACAATGTGGCAACGGAGATCATCGCGAAGGTGCGAGGCGAGTAGTTTTTCATCAACCACCCAAGACCTACGTCGAACGGCGTAAGAGAAATCAGTCCAGAGGAGGACTCCAGTGGCGAAGGCCAAGTTCGAGCGGACCAAACCGCACGTCAACATCGGCACCATTGGCCACATCGACCACGGTAAGACGACTCTGACCGCGGCGATCACCAAGGTGCTGCACGACAAGTACCCCGACCTCAATGAGGCTTCGGCGTTCGACCAGATCGACAAGGCTCCTGAAGAGCGCGAGCGCGGTATCACCATCTCGATCGCGCACGTCGAGTACCAGACGCAGAACCGGCACTACGCACACGTCGACTGCCCAGGTCACGCCGACTACATCAAGAACATGATCACCGGTGCGGCCCAGATGGACGGCGCGATCTTGGTCGTGGCCGCCACCGACGGCCCGATGCCGCAGACCAAGGAGCACGTGCTCCTCGCTCGTCAGGTTGGCGTCCCCTCGATCGTGGTGGCCCTCAACAAGGCCGACATGGTCGACGACGAAGAGATCATGGAGCTCGTCGAGCTCGAGGTGCGCGAGCTCCTCAGCGAGTACGAGTACCCGGGCGACGACATCCCGATCGTTCGTGTCTCGGCGCTGAAGGCGCTCGAGGGCGACGCCGAGTGGGGCGACAAGATCGTCGAGCTCATGAACGCGGTCGACGAAGCGATCCCCACGCCCGAGCGTGAGACCGAGAAGCCCTTCCTCATGCCCGTCGAGGATGTCTTCACGATCACCGGTCGCGGCACCGTCGTCACCGGTCGCATCGAGCGCGGAATCGTCAAGGTCAACGAGGACGTCGAAATCGTCGGCATCAAGCCCGACAGCACCAGGACGACCGTCACCGGTATCGAGATGTTCCGCAAGCTGCTCGACGAGGGCCAGGCCGGTGAGAACGTCGGTCTGCTCATCCGTGGCATCAAGCGCGAAGACGTCGAGCGTGGACAGGTCGTGGTGAAGCCCGGAACGACCACGCCCCACACGAACTTCGACGCGAACGTCTACATCCTGTCGAAGGACGAAGGTGGCCGTCACACGCCGTTCTTCAACAACTACCGTCCGCAGTTCTACTTCCGCACGACCGACGTCACCGGCGTGGTGACCCTCCCTGAGGGCACCGAGATGGTCATGCCTGGTGACAACACCGAAATGGCTGTTGAGCTGATTCAGCCCATCGCCATGGACGAGGGTCTTCGGTTCGCCATCCGCGAGGGTGGCCGCACCGTCGGCGCTGGTCGTGTGACCAAGATCAGCAAGTAAGGCACGATTTCGGTAATCGGCCCCTCTGGGGCTATCCTGTCCAGGTTGCTTGGGCAGGGGCCTGAGGTCCAGACGTGTGAGTCGCAAGACTGACCCGGACTCCAGTCCCTGCCCGGCGCCCGGCACCAGCCGGGCTTCGAACCCCGTCCCTTCGGCGCAATCGCTGTAGGACGTCTGTGTGCGCTTAACGCGACACACCCGACCGCGGGGGTCGGAGCCACGAGAGTCGCAGTTCGCCTGTGGCACTCACCGGTAGCCACCAACGGCACTTACGAAGAGAAGGATTTCGGTAAACGACATGGCGGGACAGAAGATCCGCATCCGGCTGAAGGCGTATGACCACGAGGTCATCGACTCATCGGCCCGGAAGATCGTTGAGACAGCCACCCGTACGGGTGCGCACGTCGCCGGCCCAGTGCCGTTGCCGACGGAGAAGAACGTCTTCGTCGTCATTCGGTCGCCGCACAAGTACAAGGACAGCCGCGAGCACTTCGAGATGCGAACGCACAAGCGGCTCATCGACATCATCGACCCGACACCGAAGACTGTCGACTCGCTCATGCGGCTCGACCTTCCTGCCGGTGTCGACATCGAGATCAAGCTGTAGAGGGACGCGGCCACATGAGTAAGAACGTGAAGGGCATCCTGGGCGAGAAGCTCGGTATGACCCAGGTGTGGGACGAGGAGAACAAGATCGTCCCGGTCACCGTCGTCAAGGCTGGGCCCTGCGTGGTTACGCAGGTGCGGTCAGCCGAGACCGACGGCTATGCAGGCGTGCAGCTGGGCTTCGGGGCGATCGACCCCCGCAAGGTCAACAAGCCGGCAGCCGGCCACTACGCCAAGGCCGGGGTCACCCCCCGTCGCCACTTGGTTGAGCTGCGCACCGACGACGCGTCCGAGTACACGCTCGGCCAAGAACTGGGCCCGGACGTGTTCGAGGCCGGTCAGACGGTCGATGTCGCCGGCACTTCCAAGGGCAAGGGCTTCGCCGGAACCATGAAGCGCCACAACTTCCATGGTGTCGGCGCCAGCCACGGTGCCCACCGCAACCACCGCAAGCCGGGTTCGATCGGCGCGGGTTCGACCCCAAGCCGCGTCTTCAAGGGTCTGAAGATGTCTGGCCGCATGGGTGGCGACTCGGTGACGGTGCAGAACCTCACCGTGCACGCCGTCGACATGGACAAGGGTCTGCTCCTCATCAAGGGAGCGATTCCGGGTTCGATCGGCAGTCTCGTCTTCGTCAAGAGCGCCGCGAAGGGAGTCAGCCAGTGAGCACCGTCGACGTCACGACACCTGACGGCAGCAAGAGCGGTACGACCGAGCTTCCTGCCGAGATCTTCGAGGTTCAGGTCAACATTCCGTTGATCCACCAAGTGGTTGTGGGACAGCTGGCCGCCGCCCGTCAGGGCAGCGCCTCCACCAAGACCCGCGCCGAGGTGGCCGGCGGTGGCCGCAAGCCGTACCGCCAGAAGGGCACCGGCCGGGCCCGCCAGGGCTCCATCCGGGCCCCCCAGTTCGCGGGCGGTGGCGTGGTTCACGGACCGACGCCGCGCAGCTACGAACAGCGCACCCCCAAGAAGATGAAGGCCGCCGCTCTGCGTGGCGCCCTTTCCGACCGAGCAGCCAATGGCCGCGTGCACGTGGTCACCGCCATCGTCGACGGCGACACCCCGTCGACCAAGGCGGCCGTAGCCACCATCGCGGCGCTGACCGATCGCCGTCATGTTCTGGTCGTTCTCGAGCGTGGCAACGATGTTGCCTGGCTGAGCCTGCGCAACCTCACCAACGTCCACATCGTCACCCCCGACCAGCTGAACACCTACGACGTGCTCGTCAGCGACGACGTCGTGTTCACACAGGCGTCGCTCGATGTCGTCATCGAGGGGCCCGTTCGCGGCAAGTCCGCGAAAGCCGTGGCGACGTCCACTGAGGCTGAGCTCGAGGAGGCGTCGGCATGAACATCGCTATCCAGAAGGACCCCCGCGACGTGCTGATCAAGCCGGTGATCTCGGAGAAGAGCTATGGGCTCCTCGACGAGAACAAGTACACCTTCGAGGTGCACCCGGACGCGAACAAGACCGAGGTCAAGATCGCGGTCGAGAAGGTCTTCGGCGTCACCGTCACCAGCGTCAACACGCTCAACCGTCAGGGAAAGCGTCGTCGCACCCGTAACGGCTGGGGCAAGCGCAAGGACACCAAACGAGCCATCGTCAGCGTCGCTCCTGGCGACCGTATCGACATCTTCGGCGGTCCGGTCTCCTGACCGGCGAGAGCTAACTAAGGACTGTAAAGAGCTATGGGAATCCGTAAGTACAAGCCGACAACGCCGGGCCGTCGTGGCTCGAGCGTGGCCGACTTCGTCGAGGTCACCCGCTCCGAGCCGGAGAAGTCGTTGGTGCGCCCGCTCCCCAAGAAGGGCGGCCGCAACGCCTCGGGTCGGATCACCACCCGGCACCAGGGTGGCGGGCACAAGCGCGCCTACCGGGTCATCGACTTCCGTCGCTCCGACAAGGACGGCGTGCCGGCCAAGGTCGCGCACATCGAGTACGACCCCAACCGCACCGCGCGTATTGCCCTGCTGCACTACGTCGACGGCGAGAAGCGCTACATCTTGGCTCCCAACAAGCTCAAGCAGGGTGACAAGGTCGAGAACGGCGCGAGCGCCGACATCAAGCCCGGTAACTCGTTGCCCCTCCGCAACATCCCCGTGGGAACGGTGATTCACGCGGTCGAGCTTCGCCCCGGTGGCGGTGCCAAGCTGGCCAGGTCTGCCGGATCCAGCATCCAGCTGGTGGCCAAGGACGGTCCGAACGCGCAGCTTCGCCTGCCGTCCGGCGAGATTCGCAATGTCGACGCTCGCTGCCGCGCAACGGTCGGCGAGGTGGGCAACGCCGAGCAGTCCAACATCAACTGGGGCAAGGCCGGACGCATGCGCTGGAAGGGCAAGCGTCCCACCGTTCGCGGTGTGGCCATGAACCCGGTCGACCACCCGCACGGTGGTGGTGAGGGCAAGACCTCCGGTGGACGCCACCCGGTCTCACCCTGGGGCCAGGCCGAAGGCCGTACCCGCAAAAAGGGCAAGGCCAGCAACAAGTACATCGTCCGCCGCCGCAAGTCGAACAAGAAGCGCTAGGAGTCACTCGCGATGCCGCGCAGTCTGAAGAAGGGTCCCTTCGTGGACGACCACCTCGTGAAGAAGGTGGACGCCCAGAACGAAGCGGGTACCCGCAACGTGATCAAGACGTGGTCCCGACGCTCGATGATCGTGCCGTCGATGATCGGCCACACGATCGCGGTGCACGACGGCCGCAAGCACGTCCCGGTCTTCGTCACCGACTCGATGATCGGTCACAAACTGGGCGAGTTCGCCCCCACCCGCACCTTCCGTGGTCACGAGAAGGACGACCGAAAGGGTCGGCGCCGCTGATGGCTACCACTCCTACGACGGCCAGCGCGCGCAGCACCGCGCGCTATGTCCGCATCACGCCGCAGAAGGCTCGACGCATGATCGACCTCATCCGCGGCCTGCCGGCGTCCGAGGCGCAGACCGTGCTCCGGTTCGCCCCGCAGGCGGCGAGCGAGACCGTCGGCAAAGTGCTGAACAGCGCAATCGCCAACGCCGAGAACAACCATGGGCTGAACACCGACACCCTTGTTGTCAGCTCGGCCTACGTCGATGAAGGCCCCACGCTCAAGCGCTTCCGTCCTCGCGCTCAGGGTCGGGCCTTCCGCATCCGCAAGCGTACGAGTCACATCACCGTCGTCGTGTCAGAAGACGCGACGCCCGCTGGAAAGAAGGGCTGACCGTGGGTCAGAAGGTCAACCCGCACGGCTTCCGTCTCGGGATCACGTCTGAGTACACCTCTCGTTGGTACGCCGACAAGGGGTACAAGGACTACGTCAAAGAGGATGTGTCGATCAGACGCATGCTCTCCAAGGGCATGGAACGTGCTGGTATCAGCCGGGTCGACATCGAGCGCACGCGCGACCGCGTCCGGGTCGACATCCACACTGCGCGGCCAGGGATCGTCATCGGCCGCCGAGGGGCTGAGGCCGACCGCATTCGCGGTGACCTCGAGAAGCTCACGGGCAAGCAGGTGCAGCTGAACATCCTCGAGGTCAAGAACCCCGAGGTCGATGCGCAGCTGGTCGCTCAGGGTGTTGCTGAGCAGCTCTCCAGCCGCGTCTCGTTCCGGCGAGCCATGCGCAAGGCGATCCAGAGTGCGATGAAGGCCGGGGCCAAGGGAATTCGTGTCCAGGTCAGCGGTCGTCTGGGCGGCGCTGAGATGTCTCGCACCGAGTTCTACCGCGAGGGACGCGTGCCGCTTCACACGCTGCGCGCCGACATCGACTACGGCTTCTACGAGGCCCGCACCACGTTCGGACGCATCGGCGTCAAGGTGTGGATCTACAAGGGCGACGTGACCGGCACCCGCGCTGAGCGCGAGGCTGCCGCGGCGGCCGCTCGAATCGGTCAGCGTGGTGCCCGGCCGCCGGCGCGCACCTCTCGTCCGGCCCGTGGTCGCGATGCGGCACCTGCCACCGAGAGCGCTGCGGCACCCACCACGGCTACCACCCCTGCACCCACCGCTGAGGCGCCTGCCGAGTCGACGACAGCCGGTGCTGAGTCTGCGCCGTCCGCACCCGACCAGACCACGACGGAGGCCTAGCCCATGCTGATTCCGCGGCGGGTCAAGCACCGCAAGCAGCACCACCCCTCACGCCGAGGGGTGGCCAAGGGCGGCACCAAGGTGACGTTCGGTGAGTTCGGCATCCAGGCCATGGAGCCTGGCTACATCACCAACCGCCAGATCGAGTCCGCTCGTATCGCTATCACCCGTGCCATCAAGCGTGGCGGGAAGGTCTGGATCAACATCTACCCAGACCGTCCACTCACCAAGAAGCCGGCCGAGACCCGTATGGGTTCCGGCAAGGGTTCGCCGGAATGGTGGATCGCCAACGTCAAGCCCGGCCGGGTCATGTTCGAGCTCTCAGGTGTCTCTGAGCCGCTCGCGCGTGAAGCCATGCAGCGGGCGCAGCACAAGCTGCCCATCAAGACCCGCTTCGTCAAGCGTGAGGCAGGTGAGCTCTGATGGCAGTCGGCACCGCAGCCACGGAGTACCGGGGCCTTGAGACCGAAGAACTGGTCGAGAAGCTCAAGGACGCCAAGGAAGAGCTGTTCAACTTGCGATTCCAGGCTGCCACCGGTCAGTTGGAAAGCCACGGGCGCCTGCTGGTGGTCCGTAAAGACATTGCCCGCATCTACACGGTGCTGCGCGAGCGCGAGCTCGGCATCACCTCGGTCGAGACACCGGAGGGTGCGGCATGAGTGAGCAGAAGGCGAGCATGAGCCCAGAGCGTTCCGCGCGCAAGGTCCGCGAGGGCCTTGTCGTCAGCGACAAGATGGACAAGACCGTGGTTGTGGCGGTGGAAGACCGCGTCAAGCACCCGCTGTACGGCAAGGTCGTCCGTCGCACCAACAAACTCAAGGCTCACGACGAGACAAACTCGGCCGGCGTCGGCGACCGCGTCCTCCTCATGGAGACGCGCCCGCTGAGCAGGTCGAAGCGGTGGCGTCTCGTCGAGATCCTCGAGAAGGCCAAGTAGGCAGGAGCTGACGTGATCCAGCAGGAGTCGCGACTCAAAGTCGCCGACAACACCGGTGCCAAGGAAATCTTGTGCATCCGGGTGCTCGGCGGCTCCGGTCGACGCTACGCCGGCATCGGCGACATCATCGTGGCGACGGTCAAGGACGCCATCCCTGGTGGCAACGTGAAGAAGGGTGAGGTCGTCAAGGCCGTCATCGTTCGCACCACCAAGGAGCGCCGCCGTCCCGACGGTTCCTACATCAAGTTCGACGAGAACGCCGCTGTCATCATCAAGGACGGTGGCGACCCGCGCGGCACGCGCATCTTCGGCCCGGTGGGTCGAGAGCTGCGCGACAAGCGCTTCATGCGGATCATCTCGCTGGCACCGGAGGTGCTCTAGTCATGCACGTCAAGAAGGGCGACACCGTCATGGTGATCGCAGGCAAAGACAAGGGAGCAGTCGGAAAGGTGATTGCCGCCTTCCCGACCCAAGACCGTGTCATCGTCGAGGGCGTCAACCTGATCAAGAAGCACACCAAGATCGGGCAGACCAACCGAGGTGCCAAGACCGGCGGGATTACCACGCAGGAGGCAGCGATTCACATCTCCAATGTGCTGCCGGTGGTCAAGGTCGACGGCAAGGATGTGCCGAGTCGCGTCGGCTACCGAGTTGACGAGGACGGCACCAAAGTCCGAATCGCCAAGCGTACGAACGAGGAACTCTAGGATGACGAGCACAGTCGAAGCCCCGGCCGTTCCCCGGCTCAAGCAGCGGTACCGCGATGAGATCGTGCCCGAGCTCCGCGAGGAGTTCGGTTACGCGAACATCATGCAGGTGCCTGGCGTGACCAAGATCGTGGTCAACATGGGTGTGGGCGATGCCGCTCGTGACTCCAAGTTGATCGAGGGCGCTGTTCGTGACCTCATGGCGATCACCGGCCAGCGTCCCGCCGTCACCAAGGCCCGCAAGTCCATCGCGCAGTTCAAGCTGCGTGAAGGTCAGCCGATCGGCGCTCACACCACCCTTCGTGGCGATCGCATGTGGGAGTTTCTCGACCGGTTGCTGTCGGTTGCCCTGCCTCGTATCCGCGACTTCCGTGGCCTGTCGCCGCGGCAGTTCGACGGGCGTGGCAACTACACCTTCGGTCTCAACGAGCAGAGCATGTTCCACGAGATCGACCAGGACGCCATCGACCGGGTCCGTGGCATGGACATCACTGTCGTGACCACTGCCAACACCGACGACGAGGGACGCGCGCTACTGCGGTCGCTCGGCTTCCCGTTCAAGGAGAACTGAGCGTGGCGAAAAAGTCTTTGATCAACAAGGCGGCGCGCAAGCCGAAGTTCAAGGTGCGCGGCTACACCCGGTGCAGCGTGTGCGGTCGTCCGCACTCGGTGTACCGCAAGTTCGGGCTCTGT
The DNA here is from genome assembly GCA_963824605.1 of uncultured Actinomycetota bacterium. Classification (GTDB taxonomy): domain Bacteria; phylum Actinomycetota; class Actinomycetes; order JAHEKZ01; family JAHEKZ01; genus JAHEKZ01. The sequence goes on from CAWGPZ010000006.1 coordinate 200,395, forward strand.
CGTGTGTGCCTGCGCAACATGGCGCACCGCGGCGAGCTGCCCGGCATCACCAAGAGCAGCTGGTAACCACCATCCCTACGCCGTAGGTCCCCAAGAAACTGCAGCGGAAACCGCGGCGAGAGAGAGTAAACGAATCATGACGATGACCGATCCGATCGCAGACATGCTGACGCGTGTGCGCAACGCCAACTCGGCGTTCCACGAAGACGTAGCCATGCCGTCCAGCAAGATCAAGCAGGGCATCGCCCAGATCTTGCAGGACCAGGGCTACGTGCGCAGTTGGCGCGTCGAGCATGAAGAGGGCGCCCCGGGCGAGACGTTGGTGATCGACCTGAAGTTCGGTCCTCAGCGCGAGCGTTCGATCGCCGGAATCCGCCGTATCTCCAAGCCCGGTCTGCGCGTGTATGCGAAGGCGACGGCGATGCCGCGAGTTCTCGGCGGCCTGGGCATTGCGATCATCTCGACCTCTTCGGGCCTCATGACCGACAAGCAGGCGACCAAGAAGGGCGTAGGTGGGGAAGTCCTCGCCTACGTCTGGTAAGCGGGGTCTGACATGTCGCGAATCGGAAAGCTTCCCATCACGGTGCCCTCGGGCGTCGACATCGCCATCGATGGCCAGGACGTCACTGTCAAGGGTCCGAAAGGCAGCCTGAGCCACACCATTGCCCAGCCGTTGACCGTCGAGCGTGCCGATGACGGCGAGATCGTCGTCAACCGACCGAACGACGAGCGCCTGGCCAAGTCGCTGCACGGACTCACCCGCACCCTGGTGGCAAACATGGTCACCGGCGTCACCGAGGGCTACGAGAAGAAGCTCGAGATCGTCGGCGTCGGCTATCGCGTGATGGCCAAGGGCAAGAACCTCGAGTTCGCTGTCGGCTACAGCCACCCGGTCGTCGTGACGCCGCCCGAAGGCATCGACTTCGCGGTCGAGAGCCCGACCAAGTTCTCGGTCTCGGGCATCGACAAGCAGCAGGTGGGCCAGGTGGCCGCCAACATCCGCAAGATCCGCAAGCCTGAGCCTTACAAGGGCAAGGGCATCCGGTACGCCGGTGAGCACGTCCGCCGCAAGGTCGGAAAGGCTGGTAAGTAGTCATGGCACTGTCCACCAAGCCAGGGCGTCGTACGGCGCGGCAGGCATCTCGCGCCCGTCGCCACCTGCGTGTCCGCAAGAAGGTCGAAGGCACGCCCGCGCGTCCGCGCCTGGTCGTCAACCGCTCGGCCCGCCACGTGTTCGTTCAGGTGATCGACGACGAGGCCGGCCGTACGCTGGCATCGGCGTCGACCATGGAGAGCGACGTGCGCACCGCGTCCGGCGACAAGTCGGCCAAGGCACGCAAAGTCGGATCCTTGGTCGCTGAGCGCGCCAAGGCAGCCGGCGTCGAGGCCGTGGTCTTTGACCGCGGCGGCAACCGCTACACCGGCCGGGTCGCTGCCCTTGCAGACGGCGCCCGCGAAGCCGGACTGAACTTCTGATCCCGATCACCGAAGAAGAGGAAGCAACCACATGAGCAGCGCACCTTCGCGCCGCGGCAGCAATGCTGGGGGCAACGAACGTCGCGGTCGTCGCGGCGACGCCGCCGACAAGACGACGTACGTCGAGCGCGTCGTCGCCATCAACCGTGTGGCCAAGGTGGTCAAGGGTGGACGTCGGTTCAGCTTCACCGCCCTGGTCGTCGTCGGCGACGGTGACGGCACGGTAGGCGTCGGATACGGAAAGGCCAAGGAGGTGCCCGCGGCCATCGCCAAGGGCGTCGAGGAGGCGAAGAAGAGCTTCTTCAAGGTTCCTCGTATCCAGGGCACCATCCCGCACCCGGTGCAGGGTGAGAAAGCAGCCGGCGTCGTGCTGCTCAAGCCCGCCGCACCCGGTACCGGTGTGATCGCCGGTGGTCCGGTGCGCGCCGTGCTCGAGGCTGCCGGCATCCATGACGTGCTCAGCAAGTCGCTGGGCTCGTCCAACGCCATCAACATCGTGCACGCCACGGTGACGGCGCTGAAGAGCCTCGAGCGCCCCGAGCAGGTGGCTGCTCGCCGCGGTCTACCGCTGGAAGACGTCGCTCCCGAGGGCCTGCTGAAGGCCAGGGCCGCAGGAATGGGGTCCTGATGGGACGCGTCAAGGTCACACAGAGGAAGTCGGTCATCGGCGGCACGAGCAACCAGCGCAACTCCATGCGCTCGCTTGGGCTGAAGCGCATCGGTGACGTCGTCGTCAAGGAAGACCGCCCCGAGATCCGGGGAATGGTCAGCACGGTGTCGCACCTCGTCACCGTTGAGGAGGTCGACTGACATGACGCTGAAGGTTCATCACCTGCGTCCGGCTCCCGGAGCCAAGAAAGCCAAGACCCGTGTCGGTCGAGGCGAGGGCTCGAAGGGCAAGACCGCCGGACGCGGCACCAAGGGCACGAAGGCGCGCTACCAGGTTCCTGCAGGCTTCGAGGGTGGACAGATGCCGCTGCACATGCGGCTTCCGAAGCTCCGCGGCTTCAAGAACCGCAACCGCGTCGAGTTCCAGGTCGTCAATCTCGCCAAGCTCGAGGCTCTCTTCCCTGAGGGTGGAGCTGTCGGCGTCGACGAGCTGGTCGCCGCCGGTGCGGTACGCAAGGACCGTCCCGTGAAGATCCTGGGCAACGGCGACCTGTCGGTCGCACTTCAGGTCACGGCGCACAAGTTCTCAGAGACCGCCAAGAGCAAGATCACCGCCGCTGGCGGTTCGACGACCGAGCTCTAGGCCCGTGCCGAGCCCCGCATTCGTGTGCAGGCTCGGCTGTTAGGGTCCGTGAGATGACCATGCGCGGGGAGGACCAGCTGTGATGCTGCGAGTGTTCGGTCAGGCGTTCCGTACGCCCGACCTGCGCACGAAGATGCTCTTCACGCTGTCGATGATCGCGATCTACCGCATCGGGGCATTCGTTCCGACCCCGGGCGTCGACTACCCGGCGGTGCAGCGCTGTCTCAGCGCGGTCGAGGGTGACAGCCTCTACCGGCTGATCAACCTCTTCAGCGGTGGAGCACTGCTGCAGCTGTCGATCTTCGCGCTCGGGATCATGCCGTACATCACCGCGAGCATCATTCTGCAGCTGCTCACGGTCGTCATCCCTCGTCTTGAGACCCTGAAGAAGGAGGGGCAGTCGGGTACGGCGAAGATCACCCAGTACACCCGCTACCTCACCATCGGGCTCGCGATTCTGCAGTCGACCGGCATCATCGCCTTGGCCCGTTCCGGTCAGCTGCTGCAGGGGTGTCCTGAACCGATCATCCCGGACAGCTCGATCACGATCACCTTCATGATGATCGCCATCATGACCGCGGGTACGGCCATGGTCATGTGGCTGGGCGAGCTCATCACCGACCGCGGCATCGGCAACGGTATGTCGCTGATGATCTTCACGTCGATCATCGCTGGCTTCCCCGGCCAGCTCAGCGCGATCTACCAGAGCCGTGGAGCCTGGACCTTCCTCGTCGTCATCGTCGTTGGCCTTGCGGTGGTCGCCTTCGTGGTCCTCATGGAACAGGCGCAGCGACGCGTCCCTGTGCAGTACGCGAAGCGAATGGTGGGGCGACGCCAGTACGGCGGCTCATCGACCTACATCCCGATCAAGGTCAACCAGGCCGGCGTTATCCCGGTCATCTTCGCCTCGTCGATGCTCTATCTGCCAGTTCTCTTCACCACGCTCAGCAACAACACCGGACCGGTCAACACCTGGATCCAGGCCAACCTGGTCAACGGCAGCGGTGCCTGGTACGCGGTGCTGTTCTTCACCCTCACCGTGTTCTTCACGTACTTCTACGTCGCCATCACGTTCAACTCCGACGACATCGCCGACAACATGAAGAACTACGGCGGATTCATCCCGGGCATCCGGGCCGGACGTCCCACGGCCGAGTACCTCGACTACGTGTTGACGCGACTTACCGCGGTCGGTGCGGTGTACCTGGCGTCGATCGCGGTCATCCCGATCGTGGTCTTCGCCAGCTTCGGACAGGGTCAGAACTTCCTCTTCGGCGGAACCTCGATCCTGATCATGGTCGGCGTCGGGCTCGACACGGTCAAGCAGATCGAGAGCCAGCTTCAGCAGCGTTCGTACGAAGGGTTCTTGCGGTAGTGCGGCTGGTACTGGTCGGCCCACCTGGTGCCGGCAAGGGAACCCAGGCAGAGGTCATTGCTGCCACTCTTGGGATCTCCAAGATTTCGACCGGAGACATCTTCCGGGCCAACGTCGGCCAAGCCACGCCACTTGGGCTGCAGGCCAAGGCCTACATGGATGCCGGTGAGCTGGTACCCGACGAGATCACGAACGACATGGTGGCCGCCCGCCTGACCGAGGCCGATGCCGCGCATGGGTTCTTGCTCGACGGATACCCCCGAAACGTCAGCCAGGCCGATGTGCTCGCCCAGAACCTGCAGAGCGCCGGCGCTGCCCTCGATGCGGTTGTCGAGCTCGTGGTCCAAGCAGAGCACGTCATCGAGCGCCTCCTTTCGAGGGGCCAGGGCAGGGCTGATGACACCGAAGATGTCATCCGGCATCGACTCGAGGTGTATTCGTCTGAGACCGAACCGTTGGTGGGCTACTACCGAGAGCGCGGGCTGCTGCACAGCGTCGACGGGCTTGGTTCCGTCGACGAGGTCACGGCGCGGATTCTCGAGGCGCTGAAGGCCTGAGATGTTCGGCCGCAAGAACACGATCGAGCTGAAGAGCCCTGAGCAGTTCGACCGCATGCGTGCTGCTGGGCTGGTCGTCGCGGACACGCTGCAGAAGCTTCGCGATGTCGTCTCCGTGGGAATGACCACTCTCGACCTCGATGCCATCGCTCGAGAGTCGATCGCGTCCGCCGGAGCCAAGCCCTCATTCCTCGGCTACCACGGCTTCCCCGCTGTGATCTGCACCTCGGTGAACGACGAGATCGTGCACGGCATCCCCGGACCACGCGTGATCGAGGACGGCGACGTCGTCTCGATCGACTGCGGCGCCATCGTCGACGGGTGGCACGGCGACGCGGCCTTGTCTGTGGTCGTGGGCGAGCCTGCGGCCGAGGTGGCCCAGCTGCTCGACGTCACCGAGACCGCCCTCTGGCGGGGGATCGCGAAGGCGTGCGCCGGGGCCCGGCTCAGCGACATCGGGCACGCTGTCGAGTCGCACGTCAGGGCGTCCGGCGACTTCGGCATCGTCGAGGAGTACGTCGGGCACGGGATCGGCTCGTCGATGCACATGGATCCGAGCGTCCCGAACTACGGGCAGCCCGGTCACGGCCCGAAGCTGGTGGCAGGCATGGCACTGGCCATCGAGCCCATGGTCAACCTCGGCGGTCGGCACACCAAGACGCTCGACGACGAGTGGACCGTCGTCACCGTTGATGGCCGCTGGTCGGCGCACTTCGAGCACACCGTCGCGATCACCGCCGACGGTCCCTGGGTGACGACCGCGCACGACGGGGGAGCGGAGCGGCTCGCCGCGCTCGGCGTTCCCACCCCTGCCTGACTCTTCCTCAAGCGTGGCCCGTAGAAGGCGTTCCCAAGTTTGACGGTCGGGATTGCGCTATTTGGATCGACGTGAGACAGTTTCCTACTAAGTCACTAGGAAAAGGTGTCAATCATGTGGTTCTTCGCCGTGTTCGCCCTCGCCGGTGGGGCTGCCCAGCTCGTTGACGGGACGCTGGGCATGGGGTTCGGGGTCACCTCGGCCACGATCCTGCTCTCCATGGGCGTCACGGCGGCCGCGGCGTCGGCGGCCACGCACGCCGCCAAGCTGCCGACCACCTTCGTCAGCGGAATCGCGCACTGGCGGCAGGGCAACGTCGACGGGGCCACCTTCCTCCGCCTGGCGATTCCTGGCGCGGTCATGGCGTTCATTGGGGCTGTTGTCCTGGTCAACCTCAGCCTCGCGGCAGCCAAGACCTGGATGGCCGGGCTGCTGCTCTTCTTCGGGCTGGTGATCCTGCTTCGCTTTGGCTTCAACTACCGTCTGATACCTGCTCCGCGAGGCGGACACACGGCATGGTGGCTGTCGCCGATCGGCGCGGTGGGCGGGCTGGTGGACTCGCTCGGTGGTGGTGGGTGGGGCCCGGTCGTGACGCCGTCGCTGATGACCGTGACCAAGCACGAGCCCCGCAAGGTGGTGGGCAGCGTGAGCGCCTCGGAGTTCGTGGTCGCCCTGGCGGCGTCCGCCGGATTCCTCACGGGAGCCGAGAAGCTCGAGAACGACATGCCGTGGTTTGCCGTGCTGGGCCTGATCACTGGCGGCGTCATCGTGGCCCCGTTCGCGGCCCGTCTCGCAGGTCGGCTGCCACAGCACGTGATGGGCACCCTGGTGGGTGGGTTGATCCTGATCGTGAACGGCCAGGTCCTGCTCCTCGCCGCTGGTCTGCCCTCGTTGGCTGGGTGGGGCATGTTGGCGGCGGCGATCGTCGCCACCGGCGTGATCGCCAAGGGGGCGTACGGCTACGACAAGGCTGAGCGATCCGCGCGCACTTCCGGTGGGGCAGATGAGACCGCCCTGGCGCCGCAGTCCTAGGCGGGGGCCGGATTGGCCTTTGACCTGCACTGTCCCGTAGACTCCTGTGCTTGTCGGCTTTACGCCGCTGTATCGTCGCGCCCCGCGGCTGGGGCTGGCGCGCGAACGGTGTCGACCGCCTTCGTCAGCAGTTCGATCAGCACCACAAGCACGAGCCCTTGTACAGAACCCCGAAGTGAACGCCCATGAGGGCGCGAAAGGAACCATGGCCAAGAAAGAAGGTGCCATCGAGATCGAGGGCACCGTCGTTGAGTCTCTGCCCAACGCGATGTTCCGGGTCGAGCTCACCAATGGTCACAAGGTCCTCGCGCATATCAGCGGCAAGATGCGCCAGCACTACATCCGGATCCTCCCCGAGGACCGCGTCGTGGTGGAGCTCAGCCCGTACGACCTCACGCGTGGACGCATCGTCTACCGGTACAAGTAACAGCAACGACACGCCTCGAGCGTCGACCGCCAGGCCGACGCGCCGACTCTACGCCCCGGAGTAAGCACGATGAAGGTCAACCCGAGCGTCAAGCCGATCTGTGACAAGTGCAAGGTGATTCGCCGGCACGGTCGCGTCATGGTGATCTGCGAGAACCTGCGCCACAAGCAGCGCCAGGGCTGACCGGACGCACCTCCGAGCATTCCACAACTGAACAACCTGCAAGTCCCAGCAAGTCAACCAGGGCTGCACCCGACCCCTGCGGGATCTGTGCCACGGCACCGACCCCTGCAGGACGCCACCTCCGGACGAAGGCCGGAGACCACTCGCCGGCAACGGCCAGCGGACCGATGCAGCTGACAGACCTTCGGCAGTGAAAGAGGAGCAACATGGCTCGCCTTGTGGGCGTTGACCTCCCGCGCGAAAAGCGCATGGAGATCGCCCTGACGTACATCTACGGCATCGGCCGTACGCGCTCGAAGGAGACGCTCGCCGCAACCGGCGTCGACCCCAACATGCGCTCTGCAGACCTCACCGACGAGCAGCTGGTCAAGCTGCGCGACTGGATCGAGGACAAGTACCAGATCGAGGGTGACCTCCGCCGTGAGGTGGCCGCCGACATCCGCCGCAAGGTCGAGATCGGCAGCTATGAGGGCATTCGCCACCGCCGCGGACTCCCCGTCCGTGGGCAGCGCACCCACACCAACGCTCGGGGCCGCAAGGGCCCGCGCAAGGCTGTCGCCGGTAAGAAGAAGGTCACCAAGTAGTAGCCGCACGTTCCGCAGCCCGACAAGCGGGCGCAACGATGCGGACCGATCACCTCCAGGAGTAGAAAAACATGCCCCCAAAGGCAAAGACCGGCGCCAAGAAGGTGCGCCGGAAGGAAAAGAAGAACGTTGCCCACGGGCACGCTCACATCAAGAGCACGTTCAACAACACGATCGTCTCGATCACCGACCCAACCGGTGCCGTGATCGCGTGGGCGTCCGCCGGCCAGGTCGGCTTCAAGGGCTCTCGCAAGTCGACGCCGTTCGCTGCGCAGATGACCGCTGAAGCTGCCGCCCGCCGTGCGCAGGAGCACGGCATGCGCAAGGTCGATGTGTTCGTCAAGGGCCCCGGCTCTGGCCGCGAAACCGCGATCCGCGCCCTGCAGGCTGCTGGCCTCGAGGTCGGCTCCATCCAGGACGTCACCCCCGTTCCGTTCAACGGATGCCGGCCGCCCAAGCGCCGTCGCGTCTGATCCCCGAGACTTCGAAGCAGGAGCAGATCTTTCATGGCTAGGTACACCGGAGCCGACTGCCGCAAGTGCCGTCGCGCGAAGCAGAAGCTTTTCCTCAAGGGCAGCAAGTGCGACAGCGCTAAGTGTCCGTTCGAGGCACGCCCCTACCCCCCCGGCCAGCACGGTCGCGGACGCAGCAAGGACAGCGAGTACCTGCTGCAGCTTCGTGAGAAGCAGAAGGCCAAGCAGATCTATGGCATCTTCGAGCGCCAGTTCCGTGGCTACTACGAAGAGGCGAACCAGAAGAAGGGCAAGACCGGCGACAACCTGCTGCGCATCCTCGAGTCGCGGCTCGACAACGTCGTCTACCGCGCCGGCTTCGCCAAGTCACGCGACATGGGACGCCAGCTCGTCCGCCACGGCCACATCATGGTCAACGGCAGCAAGGTCGACGTTCCTTCGTTCCGCGTCTCTGACAGCGACATCGTCGAGGTTCGACCGAGCTCGGTCGAGCTCACGCCGTTCGTCGTGGCGCGCGCCGAGGCCGGCGAGCGTGAGGTGCCCGCGTGGCTCGAGGTCATCCCCTCGCAGATGCGCATCCTCGTCCACACGTTGCCGGTTCGGCAGCAGATCGACTCTCAGCTGCAGGAGCAGCTGATCGTTGAGCTCTACTCCAAGTAGCAGCTCGACACAGCAGGGCTCGGCATCCGCTGAGCACTGCACCAGTTCGAGACGTCAAATAGTGGGCGTCCTGACCCGGAGGTAGTTACCAGTGCTGATTGCACAGCGGCCGTCCCTGGCCGAAGAGGTTGTCAACGAGAACCGTTCGCGGTTCATTCTCGAACCGCTCGAGCCCGGCTTCGGCTACACGCTCGGCAACTCGCTCCGCCGCACCTTGCTGTCGTCGATCCCCGGCGCGGCGGTCACGTCGATTCGCATCGACGGTGTGCTGCACGAGTTCACGACGGTTCCCGGTGTGAAAGAGGACGTCACCGACCTCGTCCTCAACATCAAGGAGCTGATCGTCAGCACCGAGCACGACGAGCCCGTTGTCATGTACCTGCGCAAGCAGGGCCCTGGCGTCGTCACCGCTGCCGACATCGCGCCTCCTGCCGGCGTCGAGGTGCACAACCCCGACCTCGTTCTCGCCACGCTCAACGGCAAGGGCAAGCTCGAAATGGAGCTCACCGTCGAGCGCGGCCGTGGCTACGTGCGCGCCGAGCTCAACAAGCAGGCCGGCCAAGAGATCGGCCGCATCCCGGTCGACTCGATCTACTCACCGGTTCTCAAGGTCTCGTACAAGGTCGAGGCCACCCGAGTTGAGCAGCGCACCGACTTCGACCGTCTCGTGATCGACGTCGAGTCCAAGTCGTCCATGCGTCCCCGCGATGCTGTCGCGTCAGCCGGCAAGACGCTCGTCGAGCTCTTCGGGCTCTTCCGCGAGCTCAATGCCGAGGTCGAGGGCATCGACATGGGACCGTCACCTGCCGACGCTGCCCTGGCGGCAGACATGGCGTTGCCGATCGAAGAGCTCGATCTGACTGTTCGCTCATACAACTGCCTCAAGCGCGAGGGCATTCACACCGTTGGTGAGCTCACCAGTCGCAGCGAGGCAGACCTGATGGACATTCGTAACTTCGGTGCGAAGTCGATCGACGAGGTCAAGGCCAAGCTTGTCGGCCTCGGACTCGCCCTCAAGGACAGCCCCCCCGGATTCGACCCGTCCGCGATCGTCGAGAACTACGACGACGACGAGGGCTTCGTCGAGGACGAGCAGCTCTAGCCACCGCCTGACTGAACGCAAGGAGAACGAGAAATGCCAAGCCCCACCAAGGGCCCGCGTCTTGGCGGCAGTCCGGCGCACGAACGGCTCATGTTGGCGAACCTCGCCACAGCGCTGTTCGAGCACGGTCGCATCACCACGACCGAGGCCAAGGCCAAGCGGGTACGCCCACTGGCCGAGCGCCTCATCACGTTCGCCAAGCGCGGCGACCTCGCCTCGCGGCGTCGGGTGATGACGGTGATCCGTGACAAGAGCATCGTGCACGAGCTCTTCACCGAGATCGCTCCGACCTACGACAACCGTGACGGCGGCTACACCCGCATCACAAAGATCGGGCCGCGCAAGGGCGACAACGCCCCGATGGCTGTGATCGAGCTGGTTGAGCGTCTTGACGAGAGCAAGCGCAAGACGCGTGCGAGCAAGCCGAAGAAGGAGGAGTCGGCTGCTCCGGCGCCCGTCGAAGCCGAAGAGGCTGCCACTGATGAGGTTGCGGACGAGGCCGTCGAGGCCGAGTCCGACGCTCCTGAGGTGGCCGAAGCTGAGGCAGCCGAGGAGTCGACCGACGAGGCTGACACGGCTGAAGAGGCCAAGGAATCCTGACGACTTCATTGCCCGTCCACGAGCCCGTTCCCTCTGAGGGGAGCGGGCTCGTGCGTTTGCGCCTCGACCTGGGCTACGACGGCTCGGGTTTTCACGGTTGGGCGAGGCAGCCTGAGTTGCGCACCGTCCAGGGCGTGCTCGAAGAGGCTCTTGCCCTAGCGCTTCGGCTTCCCGAGCCGCCCGTTCTGACGGTGGCTGGGCGCACCGACGCCGGCGTCCACGCTCGCGGACAGGTGGTGCACAGCGACGTCTCGCAGTCCGCGTGGGCCGAGAACGGTGGGCGAGTGACCTACCGACTGAGGGGGCTCCTGCCCTCAGATGTACGTGTTCGTCAGGTGACAGAGGCGCCGCCCGGGTTTGACGCCCGGTTCAGTGCCACGTCGCGTCGCTACGCCTACCGACTCTGTGACGACCCGGTGGGGGTCGACCCGATCCGCCGGTCAGATGTTGTCTGGAACCGTCACCCGCTGGACGTCGACGCGATGAACGCGGCAGCCACCCGGCTGCTTGGTGAGCATGACTTCGCATCGTTCTGTAAGCGCCGAGAAGGTGCGAGCACCGTGCGGACACTGCGAGTGTTCGAGTGGCGGCGCGACTTAGGGGGTCAGGTCGAGGCGGCCGTCGTGGCTGATGCGTTCTGTCACAACATGGTGCGGTCGATCGTGGGCGCGTGTGTGGCAGTGGGGGAGGGGCGGCGGAGTCCAGTGTGGGTAGGTGACGTCCTCGGTGAGGTCGAGCGCTCGTCGTCGGTGATGGTGATGCCACCGCACGGCCTGACTCTGGAGGAAGTCACCTACCCACCGAACGCCGAACTGGCGGAACGGGCCCGAAGGGCTCGGCGCTTTCGCGGCTGAGCTAGCCGATCAGCTCGTCGACAATCGCGCAGAAGTCGGCGTCCCATGTCTGCCAGTTGCCGGACGTCCTGACGAACTCGTCAGAGATGCCCTCCCCGCCTGGCGTACTGTCCCCGCGGGTGTCAAAGACGTAGGACCACACGAGATTTCCGGCGCTGCGGTAGCGCACCTTGCCGGAGGAGTCGCGAATCGTGTCCCAGACGCCGCTCTCCTTGGTCTGGACGGTGACGATTGAGTCACTTCCATCGACGAGTGTTGCCGGCATCTCGCGGTAGTTGGTCTTCCATGATTCAGTGAAGTAGGCCCCGGTCTCTTCGTTGGTGAAGGTTCCTTCGTACGACACTTGTTGACGCAACCGGAAGAACTGTCCGCCGGTCTTCTTGGTGCCCTTGCTGATCGTGTACCTCCCGACGAAGTGTGCCTCCTCGGTGACGTCGTACCCGCACTCGTCGAAGGTTTCCGAGAAGCTGTCGTCGAACGTGCCCGACTCCCATTGGCCCGCATTGGCCGTTGGTGCCGCCGTGAGCGACAACGCTGCGATCCCGGCAGCAGCCAGAGTTGCAGCGTGCCGTTTCGATCTCTTCATGGGTTCCCTTCCCGTTGTGTCTACTGCTGCTGGATCTGAATTGATGCCAGCAGCTCATTGATGGCCTCGATTACGCGCGGGTCGTCGGGCGTGGGAGATGTCGCGGCGATGGCGAGCGGGTCGGAGTCTTCGAAGTAGATGACGATCCAGCGGAACATGGCGTCGTCTGCGGTCATCGCGAGCGGGGGCGAACCAGGTGCCTTCGACAGCGGCATGAGGTGGAGCCCCCCTTCGTCGGCGTTCGGTTTCAACGACACGTCGACTTTGGTCCCCATCCAGGCGAAACCCGGGCCGTCAACGCCGAACTGACCGTTCGTCGTCAGGTCTGGATGGGTGGTCATCCAGATAATGGGGTCGTCCCTGAGTGGAGCCAGCTCGTAGGACGGCGGGTCGTAGACCTTGCGAGGGACGAGCATGAAGAGGTGCACCCCAGGTGATCCGTCGGCGGGGTGCATCTCGACGTAGGAGCCGTTCCTCAGCACCTCCCAGCCGTCCGGAGCGACCGCAGTCATCGGAGCCCCAAGCTTCTGCCCGACCAGCACAGGGCTTGGCGCGTCGGCGGGCGGCACGGGCACGGCCGACCGACGCAGTTCGCCACTCAGCGACCAGCCGACGATGAGAACGAGGATGGCGGTGGCGATCACCAGGGCTGGCACGATTCTGCGGCGGCCTCCGGACCGATCCAAGGTGGTGCGCAGTGCGTCATCCAGGTCGAGGTCGCGCGTGGCGTCCTTGAGCCCTTGGCTTGCCTGGTGGGCGAGGGTGTCGATGGACATCAGGTGACCTCCTCGTCTTCGGGTGGTTCGAGGCCGAGGCGTGCGGCGAGGGTGTGGCGTCCGCGGTGGAGGTGGGTCTTGGCGGTACCGGTGGAGATCTCCAGGATCGCGGCGACGTCTGCCACGCTCATGTCGTAGCCGTAGAACAGGGCCACAACTTGAGCCTGGCGCCGGGGGAGCCGGCGGACTTCGGACCAGAAGGTCTCATCACTGGCTTCCAACGCTGGGGCACTCCCCTGTGGTGCCCCGTTGCGCAGCAGTGCGCGTGCTTCGGCCATCCGGCGTCTGACCCAGGAGACCGCGAGGTTGGAGCAGGTCCGTCGGACGTACGCGGCCGGGTTCTCGATCCCCGCGCCGCGTTTGAGCTGCTTGTGCAAACCCAGTAGCGCCTCCTGGGCGATGTCTTCGGCTGTTTCGCGTGACCCGGTCAGGCCCCAGGCGATCGCCACCAGACCTGGGTACTCCGCCCGGAAGACCGCCGCGAACGAGACGACGTCGGACAGGCGGACCACGGGCTCGCCGACGACCCGTGGGGCGTCATCGGAGACGTCCAAGGCGCCCCCTTCCAGCGGAGGGTCCCGTCGTAGATCCACACCAAGTAGTCGCTCAGGCACCCATCCCTGGTTGACAAGAAACCGAACTTCTACTGGCGAGCCGATGGGCAGGCGTCAGAGTGGCCAGATCCGGCGGAAACCACTGGGCGGAATCCGGCCGGAGCGACCTCGTCGACCGCGCCCACCGGTGCTGATCATGAGGCCTGAGTCGGCCCATGGCAACGAGTACCAACGGGTAGCTAGCGGCAGACAGCTCGATGCAGGGCGGGCACGCGCACAATGACGACGGACACCTGCTGGGCGGAGGCGCCCACGACGAGGGTCAGGGAGTCGTCGCGCGTCGCCGGAGGGCAGGGGTCGACCGGTTGAAGCTGAACCAACGCACTGCCACCGCCGGCGATGGTGGCGATGCACGACCTGTCGCACTGGGGGTCCGTGGCAAGGGCTGCTACGCCGGACGCCGAGCCGATGGCTCGGATCGTGAGGTCGTCCGGCCCCCGCCAGCTGAGTCGCACCGCTACGCCGCTGCCGTCGACGACGACACCGGTCAGCTGCGGGAGCTTCTTGGCCTTGGACTCCGCCCTGGGACAGAGGGCGAAAGCGGTGTGCAGCGGACCGTCGAGTCGCAGATACGTCCGGGTGGCGCCGGGGAACTCTGCAGGCGACGGCCACTGGGACGGGAGGATGTCGGGACAGCCGGTGAGCCGATAGCGGTTGCGCACGGTCAGTGACCCGCTCGCGGTCAACGTGATCGGGGCGTCGAACATCTTCGCTCGACCGTCAGGAGTGATCACAGCGGTATCGACGAGCCGTAGCCCGAGTGGGGTGCCTCGAGCTGGTTCGGCCAGCGCGCTCTCACCCTCGACCAGCTCAGACAGCTCCTCGATGGTCACCGTGCTGCCGTTGACGCTCACCTCGCGTGAGCTCTCGACCGTGGCTGCTACCTCCGCCACTGTCGGAGTCGGCGTCCGGTTGGTGAGGGTCGGCGTGGGATCTGATGCCACGGGGGATGACGCCGGGTCTGGCCACAGGAACGCGATGGCCCCGATCGCCAGAGCGACACCGGCAACCATGGCCGCAGCGATCACCCAGGGGAACGGTCGCGCCTCAGGTGAGGGTGCGCGGTGGCGACCGGGGGCGACGTGGGACACGCGCACAGTCTGCCGAGTCCGGGTGGAGTCCGACAGCTGCGGCGCGCCTCTTGGGACAGTGGGAGGGCGGATCGACGCGCCGGGGTGCCCACTTGCAGTGCGCTGGCGTGTGGTTCGAGGCACACTCCCCACATGCGACTCGTGGTGGCTCTCGGCGGCAACGCCCTGCTGCGACGCGGGCAGCCGATGACTCTGGAGAACCAGCGCACCAACGTGCGGGTAGCCGCGGTGGCCCTGGCACCGGTCGCCATGGAGCACGAGCTGGTGATCACTCACGGCAACGGACCGCAGGTAGGGCTGCTTGCCCTTCAGGGCGCTGCGTACCACCCGGACGAGGCGTTCCCCTTGGACGTGCTCGGAGCTGAGACCGAGGGTCTCATCGGCTACCTGATCGAGCAGGAGCTCGGCAACCTGCTGCCCTTCGAGAAGCCGCTCGCCACCTTGCTCACGATGGTTGAGGTTGACCCGGGCGACTCCGCGTTCGCCAACCCGACGAAGTTCGTCGGTCCCGTCTACGAGAAACAGGATGCTGACGCGCTGGCGGTGGCCAAGGGATGGCACTTCAAGATGGACGGCCAGGTGTGGCGTCGCGTTGTTCCCTCGCCGCTGCCGAAGCAGATCTTCGAGCTGAGGCCGGTCCGTTGGCTGCTCGAGCAGGGCGCCGTCGTGATCGCCGCCGGTGGTGGCGGCATCCCGACGATGTACCTGCCTGGTACACGCACGTTGGTGGGCGTCGAGGCGGTCGTCGACAAGGACCTGGCCAGCTCCCTGATGGCACAGCTGATCGACGCTGATGAGTTCGTGGTGGCCACCGATGCTGATGCGGTGTACGTCGACTGGGGCACCGAGCAGCAACGGGCCATCGCTCGGGTGAGCCCCGACGTTCTGGGGCAGCTGGCCTTTCCCGACGGGTCGATGGGGCCGAAGGTGGGCGCGGCGTGCGATTTCGTCCTGACCACCAAGCGCCCGGCCAGAATCGGCGACCTCGCCGCACTACCGGCGGTCCTCGCTGGTGAGGCCGGCACCGTCGTCGTCTTTGGCGAGGGTGTCCTCGACTACCGCTGACCAACTGCCAGCATTGTCAAAGTCTCGTGGGGTCATAGCCCCAGAGAAGCTTCACGTTGTTGGGGGTGGACGGGAAACCCGTTGGCGGTGGTGGTGCCGGGTAGGTGAGACTGTCGCCTTGTGGGACACGTCGACGTCAACGGAGTCAGCTTCGCGCTGCCGGATGGCCGCACCCTCTTCGGCAACGTCTCATTCCGCGTCGGGGACGGTGCCGTTGTCGCTCTGGTCGGTGCAAATGGGGCCGGCAAGACCACGTTGATGCGCATCATCGCCGGCGATCTGGAGCCGCTCGAGGGTTCGGTGGCGCGCAGCGGTGGGCTCGGCGTCATGCGGCAGTTCGTGGGCAGCGTGCGCGACGACTCGACGGTGCGCGACCTGCTCGTGTCGGTGGCGCCACCCCGTATCCACGACGCCGCGGTCGAGCTGGATGCCGCCGAGCTGCAGATGATGGAGCGCGACGACGAGAAGACGCAGATGCGGTACGCCCAGGCGATCGCCGACTGGGGTGATGCCCACGGCTATGACGCCGAGGTCGTCTGGGATTCCTGCACCATGGAGGCGCTCGGTGTCCCCTATGAGCGCGCGCAGTATCGCGAGGTGCGCACCCTCTCCGGCGGCGAACAGAAGCGACTGGTTCTGGAGGCGCTGCTGCGGGGCCCCGACGAGGTGCTGCTTCTCGACGAGCCCGACAACTACCTCGACGTTCCAGGGAAACAGTGGCTCGAGGAGCGGTTGGCCGCCACACACAAGACAGTGCTACTCATTTCGCACGACCGCGAGCTGCTCGACCGCACAGCCAACCGCATCGTGACCGTCGAGGGCGGTACTGCATGGGTGCACGGCGGTGGCTTCGCGTCGTATCACGAGGCGCGCGGAAACCGACACGACCGGTTGGCCGAGCTGCTGCGACGATGGACCGAGGAGCACCAACGACTCAAGGACCTCGTGCGCACGCTGCAGCAGCAGGCGGCCATCAGCCCCGACATGGCGTCGAAGTACAAGGCCATGCAGACCAGGCTGCGGAAGTTCGAGGAGGCCGGCTCCCCGGAGGCTCCGCCACCAGAACAGAACGTGCGCATGCGGCTCCGGGGTGGACGCACCGGCGTCCGGGCCGTCGAGTGCCAGCAGCTCGAGCTGACCGGGCTCATGCAGCCCTTCGATCTGGAGGTGTTCTACGGCGAGCGGGTGGCTGTGCTGGGCAGCAACGGTTCGGGCAAGTCGCACTTCCTTCGGCTGCTTGCATCATGGGATGCCAGGCAGGGTGTCGCCGTCGATCCGAGCGTTGCGACGACGGGGAAGTGGAAGCTCGGCGCCCGCGTTGTCCCTGGGCACTTCGCCCAGACCCACGACCACGCCGAGTTCACCGGCCGGACGCCCATCGAGCTGCTCTGGGACCAGCACTCGCTGCAACTAGGGCCGGCGAAGTCGTCCCTGCGGCGGTACGAGCTCGAACATCAGGCGGAGCAGCGCTTCGAGACGCTGTCGGGTGGACAGCAGGCGAGGTTCCAGATCCTGCTGCTCGAGCTCTCCGGCGTCACACTGCTGCTGCTCGATGAGCCCACCGACAACCTCGACCTGGCGAGTGCGGAGGCGTTGGAGGAGGGCCTTGAGGCCTTCGACGGAACCGTGATGGCGGTCACCCACGACCGCTGGTTCGCCCGCTCGTTCGATCGCTATCTGGTCTTCGGGTCGGACGGCCAGGTGTACGAGGCGTCCGAACCCGTCTGGGACGAGGGTCGCGTTCAGCGCACCCGTTAGTGCACACCATTGGGGAGACCTTGGGCACCAAAGGCGACGCGAAGCTACCCCCAAGGCGTGTGGCGGGAGCGGGCACCAAGGGCCGCTATACCCACGGCAAGGGCGGTCACCACAGTGCCGGCGGCAAAGGCCCAGGTCGGGCTGATATCGGCGAGGGCGCCGCCCAGAGCGGCTCCGCTGCCGAAGCCGAGCAGCAAGAAGGTGGTCGTCCACGCGAACGCGTCCGTGCGGCGTCCGGGTGCCGCGCGCTCACCGACGACGCCATAGCCGGCAGCCAGAGAAGGGGCCAGCGCCAGGCCCGAGACAAAGAGGGTGACGCCGAGCCAGCCGAGGCCGAAGTGCCACCCCACGACAACGGTGGCCGTGCCAGCGGTGACCCCCGCCAGCAGCCAGGGCCATCGCTGAGCCGGTCCGTGGCGCCAGGTGACCCGAGATGCCAGCAGCCCGCCGACGAGTGAGCCAAGGCTCCAGAGGGCGAGCAGCCATCCGCTGGCTGCTCGATTCTGTTCGAGGATGGCGACGGCAGGGACACCCACCTCGACGAGGCCGAGGCCGAGGGCCATGACGCAGAGCGCGGCGTAGGGTCCTGCCAACCTGACGAGCGCGGTGACCAGGCCGATCCGGGCTGCGGTCGCCGGATGTGGCTGCCAGAGCGGCCGCACCACCCAGGCGAAGATCAGCCCGCCCGTGACCCCGCAGGTCGCCGCCGCAACGAGTGCGGCGCCGGGACCTGAGAGCGCCACGAGGACACCGACCAGGGCCGGTCCGGCGATGAAGACCATCTCTTGCCACGTGGCGTCGAGAGCGTAGAGGGCATCCAGATCCTTCTGGTCCTCGGACAGCTCTGGCCAGAGCGTGCGTGAAATCGGCGACGTAGGTGCGGAGAGCAGGCCTCCCACAGCGGCCAACAGGACGAGCGTCGACTCGGAGCCCCCGACCCCGGACGCGAGCAGCAGCAGCACGATGCCCTGGCTCGACGCCGTTGCAGCCTCGACGCGGTGGGCGCGCCCCCGGCCCGCGAAGCCGCCCCACAGGGGCTGGCTGACCGCAGACCCGATCGCCCAGGCGCCTCCGGCCAGACCGGCTGCCGCGATCGACCCGGTGCGCTCCTGCGCGAGCAGGACGACGGCCAACGGCGCCAGGCCCTGGGGCATCCGGGCGATGATGGACAGCACGAGCACCAGCCGGCTGATCCGGCGTCCGGTGCGAGCCGAGCGGGAGGGCGGCGGGGTCACGCCCCGTAACGTAGTGGGGACCCGGTTTTGACCGTCCCCCCTGGGCACGGGTAACCTGAGCGGCTGTTGCGCCTTGTATCTGTCGGGGTCGCTGGTCGGCCCCAGATCGTTGGCGCCGGATGCGCCCTGCGGAACGACCTGACTCATGCAGAGCGCGTCCTGACCCGATTCGACTCACGAAGGTTCCGCCCGTGCGCACGTACAGCCCCAAGCCTGGCGACGTCCAGCGTCAGTGGTACGTCATCGACGCTGAAGATGTCGTCCTCGGACGTCTCGCCACGCACGTTGCTCAGCTGCTGCGTGGCAAGCACAAGCCGGTCTTCGCGCCGCACGTCGACACCGGCGACTTCGTCGTCGTGATCAACGCCGACAAGATCGCGCTCACCGGCGCCAAGCGTGAGCAGAAGCTGGCCTACCACCACTCGGGCTACCCGGGCGGCCTGCGCGCCACCGGATACGACGAGCTGCTCTCCAAGAACCCGCGCAAGGCTGTTGAGAAGGCCGTCTGGGGCATGCTGCCGAAGAACCGCATCGCCCGTCAGCAGCTCAAGAAGCTCAAGGTCTACGCCGGCACTGAGCACCCCCATCAGGCACAGCAGCCCGTGCCGTTCGAGATCACACAGGTCGCGCAGTAGCGCAGCCGGGACCACAGAAGGTATCGAGAGGACCATGTCCGACGTGACCGTCAGCACCGAAACCGCCCCCGAGGCGGACGCCCCCTCCGACGAGGCAGCTCCGCCTACGGGCAACTTCACCAGCGAGTCGACCGTGGCCGTTGCGCCGCGCGAGATCTCTGACGCCCCGGGCGCGGCCACCGGCCGACGCAAGGAGGCGATCGCCCGCGTCCGCATCACTCCCGGCACGGGCAAGTGCACGGTGAACGGCAAAGAGCTCGACGACTTCTTCCCCAACAAGGTGCACCAGCAGGTCGTCAACGACCCGTTCCGCGTGCTGCAGGTCGAAGGGCGCTACGACGTCATCGCCCGCGTCCATGGGGGCGGCGTCTCCGGCCAGGCCGGCGCAATCCGCCTCGGCATCTCGCGCGCGCTGAGCGAGATCGACACCGAGGGCAACCGCCCGTCGCTGAAGAAGGCCGGCTACCTCACCCGTGACCCGCGGGCCAAGGAGCGTCGCAAGGCTGGGCTCAAGAAGGCCCGTAAGGCTCCGCAGTACAGCAAGCGCTGACGCGCCCGTTGCTTTCGCTGCGCCCCGTCGGCCTTACGGCTTGCGGGGCGCGCGCATGAGGAGGTGCTGTGCCCCGGCTCTTCGGTACTGACGGTGTGCGCGGCCTCGCCAATCGCGATCTCACCGCTGAGCTCGCGGTCGACCTCAGCGTTGCGGCCGCCCATGTGCTCGGCGAGACCGGCGCCTTCGAAGGGCATCGCCCCGTCGCTATCGTCGGACGCGATCCCCGTGCCTCTGGCGAGTTCCTGGAGGCAGCCGTAGTGGCGGGTCTGGCCAGCGCCGGAGTAGATGTGAGTCGAGTGGGGGTTCTGCCCACGCCAGGGGTCGCACACCTCACCGCTGCTCGCGGTGCTGACCTCGGCGTCATGCTGTCGGCATCACACAACGCCATGCCCGACAACGGCATCAAGTTCTTCGCCCGAGGGGGACACAAGCTCGGCGACGCCATCGAGGACGCCGTCGAGTCGCGTCTCGGCGAACCTTGGGATCGGCCCACCGGAGGCGGGGTCGGCCGCGTTCGCGACGACGCCGACGCGGGGAGCGACTACGTCACCCACCTCCTGAGCACCCTCGGTAGTCAGTCCCTGGACGGTGTTCGGGTCGTCGTCGACTGCGCGAACGGCGCTGCGTCTTCGGTCGCACATGCCGCCTTCGCCGGCGCTCACGCAGACGTCATCGCCATCCACGATGCGCCTGATGGACTCAACATCAACGACGGTTGTGGTTCAACGCATCTGCAGTCGCTGCAGTCGGCCGTCGTCGAGCACGGGGCAGACCTTGGCGTCGCGCTTGACGGTGACGCCGACCGGTGCCTGGCCGTCGACGCCAGTGGGGCACTGGTCGATGGCGATCAGATTCTGGCCATCTTGACCCTTGCCATGCGCGACTCCGGACGCCTCGCCCACGACAGCGTCGTCTCGACGGTGATGTCGAACCTCGGGTTTCGGCAGGCGATGCAGCGCGAGGGCGTCGCCGTCGTCGCCACGGCCGTCGGAGACCGCTACGTGCTCGAGGCCATGCGCTCGTTCGGCTACACATTGGGTGGCGAGCAGTCGGGTCATCTGATCATGGCCGAGCACGCTACTACTGGCGACGGCCTGCTGACCGCGCTTCACCTTGGCGCCCAGGTGGCGGCGTCCGGGCACGCGCTGGCAGACCTGGCCGGGGTGATGCAGCGCTTCCCACAGGTACTGGTCAACGTCCCTGACGTCGACAAGCTGAGAGTCGACGCCCCCGCCATCGCTGCTGCGGTGGCCGAGGAAGAGCGAGGGCTCGGCGATGACGGACGCGTTCTGCTGCGCCCCAGCGGCACCGAACCGCTCGTCCGCGTCATGGTCGAAGCCGACTCCGCCGAGCGTGCCCAAGACGTGGCCGACCGGCTCGCGGCCGTTGTTCGCAGGACGATCGGGTGAGCCGGTGGCACGTGCCGTCGAGCTTGCGCTGAGTTCAGACCTCAGACCGTAGGGTGTAGACCATGTGCGGAATCGTCGGATACGTCGGGCAGCAGAACGCGATCGACGTCGTCATCGAGGGTCTCCGGCGCCTTGAGTACCGCGGGTACGACAGCGCCGGCGTTGCCGTGGTGTCAGCTGACGAAGTGCAGGTGAGGCGGCGCGCGGGCAAGTTGGCCAATCTCGAGAAGCTGCTGGCTGAGCAACCCTTGCCGGCGTCGACCTTCGGCATGGGACACACCCGGTGGGCCACCCACGGGGCTCCGAACGACCGCAACGCGCATCCGCATCTCGACGAGGCGGCGAAGGTTGCTGTCGTGCACAACGGCATCATCGAGAACTTCGCTGCTCTGCGGGCGGACCTTGAGGACGAGGGTGTGACGCTCACGTCCGACACCGATACCGAGGTGGTGTCGCACCTGTTGGCCCGAGAGTTCGAGGGCGATCTTGCCGCCGCCATGCGCTCGGTATGCCGCAGACTCGAGGGTGCATTCACCCTGGTGGCGGTGCACGCCGACCAGCCGGACGTCGTCGTGGGTGCCCGGCGGAACTCACCCTTGGTTGTCGGTCGTGGCGACGGAGAGAACTTCCTGGGCAGCGATGTCTCGGCCTTCATCGCCCACACTCGTCAGGCGGTCGAGCTCGGGCAGGACCAGGTCGTCGAGCTTCGTGCCGATCGCGTCGAGGTGACGACATTCGACGGGCAGCCGGCAGATGTCCGTGAGTACGACGTCGACTGGGATGCGTCGGCCGCCGAGAAGAGCGGTTTCGACTACTTCATGCTCAAAGAGATCCATGAGCAACCGAAGGCGGTTGCCGACACCTTGCTGGGTCGGATCAATGACGAAGGTTCTCTGCGACTGGATGAGATGAGGCTTTCGGACGAAGATCTCCGCGACATCGACAAGATCGTCATCATTGGGTGTGGCACGGCATACCACTCCGGATTGATCGCGAAGTACTCGATTGAGCACTGGACTCGGATCCCGGTCGAAGTCGAGGTGGCGTCGGAGTTCCGCTACCGCGACCCCATTCTCGGCCGCCGTACCCTCGTCATCGCGATCTCGCAGTCTGGCGAGACCATGGACACGCTGATGGCCATCCGTCACGCCCGCGAGCAGGGCTCTCGTGTTCTCGCCATCTGCAACGTCAACGGATCGACGATCCCTCGCGAGTCGGACGCCGTTGTCTACACCTACGCGGGGCCCGAGATCGCCGTCGCATCGACGAAGGCGTTCTTGACGCAGATCATTGCGGCGAACCTCGTTGCGCTCTACCTCGCCCAGGTGCGTGGCATGAAGTGGAGCGACGAGATCGCCCGCCACGTCGATGAGCTGGCCGGCATGCCTGCGGCTGTTGACCGGGTCCTCGACACGGTTGAACCAGTTCGCGCGCTTGCGCGCGAACTCGTCGATGCCAAGGCCGTGCTCTTCCTCGGTCGCCACGTCGGTTTCCCGGTGGCGCTCGAGGGTGCCCTCAAGCTCAAAGAGCTTGCCTACATGCATGCGGAAGGTTTCCCTGCCGGTGAGCTCAAGCACGGCCCCATAGCGCTCATCGAGGAGGGTTTGCCCGTCGTCGTCGTCGTACCCCCGCTGAGTCGCAAGGTGTTGCACGACAAGATCGTGAGCAACATCCAAGAGATCCGAGCTCGGGGCGCACGCACGATCGTGATCGCCGAGGAAGGCGATGACACCGTGGCGCCGTATGCCGACACTCTCATACCGATTCCGGCAGTGCCGACGTTGCTCCAGCCAGTAGTGGCGACCGTCCCGTTGCAGGTGTTCGCCTGCGAGCTGGCGAGCGCCAAGGGGTACGACGTCGACCAGCCGCGCAACTTGGCCAAGTCCGTCACGGTCGAGTAGGCGCACGGGTCAAGCGGTGGCCAGGTAGACCCAAGCAGCCCCTTGCGCCACGATCATCGTCAGCATCGCAAGGACTGCCGGCAGCGGTGACTCGACACGGGTGATGCGCCACAGCGCCCATAGCGAGACGGGAAACGCAGCGGCCGATGAGATCGATACCGGCACAGGGATTGGCGTCGGCGTGGCAAGTGGCAGAACTCCGTAGGCAGTGAGTGTGCATGCTGCTGCAAGGAGACGGACAGCTCGTGGGCTCAGGCGCGTCACAAGGGTCGCTTTGCCCACCTGCAGGTCGGCGGCGCGATCAGGCCATTG
Organism: uncultured Actinomycetota bacterium; assembly: GCA_963824605.1. Taxonomy (GTDB): domain Bacteria; phylum Actinomycetota; class Actinomycetes; order JAHEKZ01; family JAHEKZ01; genus JAHEKZ01. The sequence continues at coordinate 223,722 of CAWGPZ010000006.1, forward strand.
GGTTTCGAGCAGGTTCACGAACACCAAGAGTGTGAAGGGAACGAACAGGACGGCGTCCTCGAACGAGGCGTCGCCCACGACTGCAGCCACTCCGAAGAGTGGCAGGAGCAGACCGCCGAGCAGGGCATTTGCGACCTCGCCGACCCCATGGCGCGAGAAGGCCAGAGGCCGGACGGAGTACTGCCAGCCCCCAAGGAGGCCGAGACCGAGCAAGAGTGCAGCGGTGGCACTCAGTGACTCGCGTGCCACTGCGATCAGGGTGACCGCCAACGAGACAACACCGGCAGCAGCTGCCCACCTGAGGGCCATCCGTGGGGGCAGGCCGAAATCTTGCAGGGCACCGCTTCCCCCCGAGAAGGCGGTCCGCCGCGTCAGAGCGTCGGTCTCGGCGTCCGCGTACTCGTTGACGATATGCACACTCGTCGCTGTGGTGATCACAGCCACGAGACCGAGCGCGAAGGCGTCCGCCGTCGGTTCACCGCCCAGAGCGGTCGCTGCCGCAACACCGACCATGAAGACCACGACCACCAGCGCGATCTGGTCGGGACGACTCATGCGCCACAGAGCGCGCACGACGACGAGACGTCGGTGGTCGTCGTTCGACGATAGAGCCATCGGTGCAGCCTCGCACGGTTCGCCCTACCCACCGCGAGAGCAGAGGTGAAAGACTGAGCGGGTGATCGTGGGCATCGGGATCGACGTCGTGGACATCGAGCGGTTTAGGCAGACCCTGGAACGCACTCCAGCCCTGTGTGCTCGCCTCTTCACTCCTACCGAGAGGGCACTTCCTTTGGCGTCCCTTGCAGCGCGCTTTGCGGCCAAAGAAGCTCTCGCCAAGGCCCTGGGAGCGCCCGCTGGGTTGCAGTGGCACGACTGCGAGGTGGCGAACGACTCCGACGGCCGCCCCGTCTTCGAACTCCAGGGCACGGTGCACGCGCGGGCGGTCGCGCTGCGTGCGCACAGTATTCACTTGTCCCTCAGCCACGATGCCGGCATCGCGTCGGCTGTGGTTGTGGCTGAGGCATAGGGGGTCGCGCTGTGCACGGCATCTACACGGTGGCTGAAGTTCGCACCGCCGAGGGCGTGGTGCTCGACCGAACGGCCGACGGCGAGCTGATGCTCAGGGCAGCGGCGGGGTTGGCGCGGCGGTGTGCACAGCTGCTCACACTGCACCGTGGGGGTGTCTACGGTGCCCGCGTCGTGCTGCTCTGCGGCACTGGCAACAACGGGGGCGACGCCCTCTTCGCGGGAGCCCAGCTCGCCAAGCGTGGAGCCGAGGTGTACGTGGTCCCGACCGGCTCGCGCATGCATGACAACGGTGTTCAGGCGGTGAAACGGGCGGGTGGTCGGATTCTTGACCATGGCGAGGCAGGCAGTGCTGTCGCGTCGGCCGATCTCGTCATCGACGGAATTGTTGGCATCGGGGGTTCAGGTTCGTTGCGCGGCGTCGCGGCCGAGTTGGCAGAGCAGGCGACGGTGAGCGACGCCCTGGTGGTGGCGGTCGATGTGCCATCAGGGGTCGACGCTGACACGGGGGTGGCCGACGACGAAGCGGTGTGGGCCGACGTCACCGTGACATTCGGCCTGATGAAGGCCGGTCTGCTGCTTGCGCCCGGTTCCGTGCATGCGGGCCTTCTGGAGGTCGTCGACATCGGTCTTGTCGCTGACGCCGAGGAGCCGTCCATCACATGTCTGGACGCCCCAGACCTCGCAGTGATCGTGCCCAGGCCAGGCCCGCTCGATCACAAGTACTCCCAAGGCGTGACCGGTATCGCCGCCGGCTCGAAGAAGTACCCAGGCGCCGGCGTCCTCGCGGTCGCAGGCGCGCTGCACACCAAGGCCGGTCTCGTCAGATATGTCGGCGACGCGGCGTCCGAAGTCGTCAACGCGTGGCCATCAGCCATCGTGTCGACCGGTCGTGTGGGTGCAGCCGGACGCGTCCAAGCGTGGGGTGTCGGCCCCGGTCTGGGCGTTGGGGATGACGCACACCAGGTGGTGGCCGATGTGCTCGGCACCGATGTTCCCGTGGTGGCCGACGCAGATGCTCTGACAGTCATTGCGCGCGACCCCGAGCTTCTGCGTTCGCGCGCTGCGCCGACCGTCATCACGCCGCATGCGGGCGAGTTCGCCCGGCTGGCCACCGACCTTGATCTGCGCGTGGACCCGGTGGCGGCGGTCCGCGATCTTGCGTCACGACTGAACTGCACGGTGCTCGCGAAGGGCGCGACCACCATCGTGGCCGATCCCGATGGCCAGGTGCGGCTCAACCGCACGGGCACGCCCTGGCTGGCCACTGGAGGCACGGGTGACGTTCTCACGGGCGTCATTGCGGCCCTCCTGTCCAGCGGGGCCTCGCCGCTTGACGCAGCGTCCGGGGGGGCGTTTCTGCACGGGATCGCGGGGCGTCTGGCATCCGACGGGGCACCCACGACGTCAGCGGCGGTTGGGGCAGCTCTCCCCGACGCCATACGCGCCGTCACGGGTGTCTGACCTACTGACCCGGTCGACGGTGGGAGGATGAACAAGTGTCTGCCCCCGCTCGCGAGCTGATCGTCGATCTCGACGCCATAGCCGCCAACACAGCTGTCCTGGCGCAGCGCTCGGCGAGCTCGGGGTTGATGGCCGTTGTCAAGGCCGACGCCTACGGTCACGGCCTGGTTCCGTCAGCTCGTGCCGCGCAGGTCGGTGGCGCGAGCTGGTTGGGGGTGGCACTCCTTGAGGAGGCGTTGGCGCTGCGCGCAGCCGGGGTGGAGGGCCCCCTGCTCGCATGGCTCCTCGGTGTCGATGACGAATGGGCAGAGGCCATCAACGCCGACATCGACTTGTCGGTGTCAGCCCGATGGGTGCTCTCCGCCATCTCGGACGCCGCCACATCAGAGGGTCGAACGGCTCGCATCCATCTCAAGGTCGACACCGGCCTTGGCAGGTCTGGGGCTCCCGCTGCTGACTGGTCTCGCCTCGTTGAGGCGGCGCGGCGAGCGGAGAGCGACGGCAGTGTCCGTGTCGTCGGGGTGTGGTCGCACTTCGCCTACGCAGATGCTCCCGGGCATCCGACCATCGACCGTCAGGTTGACGCCTTCCGCGAAGCGGTGGCGGTCGCCGAGCGCGCAGGCCTGCGTCCTGATGTCAGGCATCTGGCCAACTCGGCAGCGACCTTGACGCGTCCCGATACTCACTTCGATCTGACCCGCCCCGGACTTGCCGTCTACGGGCTGTCCCCCCTGGCCGACGCCCCCTCGAAGTCGCTCGGCCTGGAGCCGGCGATGTCGTTGCATGCCCCCTTGGCCCTCGTGAAGCGAGTCCCTGCCGGGCACGGGGTCTCGTACATGCACCGCTACGTCACCAATGGCGAGACGACACTCGGCCTGGTTCCGCTTGGCTACGCCGACGGAGTGCCACGCAGTGCCACGAATGTGGGCCCGGTGCTCGCTGGTGGCCGCCGCCGGACCGTAGCCGGCGTCGTGTGCATGGACCAGTTCGTCGTCGACTTCGGTGACGACCCGGCGTCCGCCGGTGACGTCGTCACGCTCTTTGGGTCGGGAACCGCCGGAGAGCCGACAGCGCAGGACTGGGCCGACGCGACCGGAACCATCTCGTACGAGATCGTCGCGCGGATGGGGTCGCGTGTCAGCCGCCGCTACGTCGGGGGTTCGACGTCATGAATCCCGCACACCGCGCCGGTGTTGCTGGCGCCGCCCTGGTGGCTGCTGCGGTCGGGGCGGCCGCAGGGTTGGCGGCCGAGCGAGTAGTGGTGGGGCGCTCACTGCGGCGTGGTGAGACGCCGGGCGGGCGGCTGGGGCTCGGGCAGCTGCGCGGTGCGGCTCAGACCGTGCGCATGGATGACGGCGTCGAGCTCCACGTCGAGGTCGATGAGCCGCATTCGACGGCCCCCTGGCGTGGTCTCACCGTGGTCTTCATCCATGGCTACGCACTGAATCTGGACTGCTTCCACTACCAGCGACTGGCGATGCGCGGATCTGCTCGCCTCGTGTACTACGACCAGCGTTCGCATGGTCGTTCAGGGCGAGGCACTGCTGAGTCGGCGACCATGCAGCAGCTCGCTGCCGACCTCCACAGCGTCCTCGACGAAGTGGCTCCGAGTGGGCCGGTCGTCTTGGTCGGGCACTCCATGGGTGGCATGACGATTCTTGAGCTCGCGAGCCGAGAGCCCGAGCTGTTCGGTGACCGGGTGATGGGCGTGGCGCTGATCTCGACGTCGGCCGGAGAGATGTCAGGTGTCACGTTGGGTCTGCCGGCGTTCGCGGCGCGTGGACTGCGCTATCTGGCTCCAACGGTGATGCAGCTGGGACGACGCACCACCGAGTTTCTCGAACGCAGTCGTCAGTTCAGCAGCGACCTTGCTGTCATGGTGACCAAGGTCTATGCCTTCTCCGACGACGTCCCCGTTGAGCTCGTCGACTTCAGCCTCGAGATGATCAACGCGACTCCCATCGATGTTCTGGCCGACTTCTACCCGGCGCTGAGCGATCACGACGCGTTCGGGGCCCTAGAGGCACTCAATGGCACCGAGACACTGGTGGTCGTCGGCGCGCAAGATCTTCTGACGCCGGCTGAGCACAGCCGCCAGCTGGTGAAGGGGATCCCCGGTGCGGAACTGGAGGTGCTCGATCCCGGTGGTCATCTCGTGATGCTGGAGCGCCCCGACGACGTCAACTCACATCTCATTGACCTGTTGGAGCGAGTTGCCCGAGGCGTTGAGGAGTGACCGTCCGTCAGCCGGCGTCGTCCCCTGTGTCGGTCCCTGACGCCCCCGCCATGCGAACGCTGGGCGCCCGCGTGGCCAGCGTTTGCCGTGCCGGTGACGTTGTTCTCCTCGGTGGCCCGCTGGGTGCCGGCAAGACCACCTTCACGCAGGGCTTCGCTGCCGGCCTCGGAGTGGCCGGCCCGGTGACGTCTCCCACGTTCGTCATTGCGCGTGTGCATCGCTCCGTCGCGCACGGGCCAGACCTCGTGCACGTCGATGCGTACCGCCTGGGCAGCCTTGCCGAGCTCGACGACCTCGACCTCGACTCATCGTTGGCCGCGTCCGTCACGGTGGTCGAATGGGGCGCCGAGCACGCCGACTACTGGGGGAGTGAGCCGATCATTGTCAGGATCGAGCGCGACGCCGCACCAACGGCCGGAAAGCTCGATGCCACGTCAGAGACCCGACTCGTCACTGTCGAATGGCCGGAGGGGCGTCCATGAGGGCGGCATCGACTTCGTCACCTGGACGCAGTGTGACGTTGCCCCCGCTGTTTGGCGGGGTTCACCCATTTGCGGGTGGATAGGGTCGCCAGGTGTTGCTGTTGGGGTTCGACACCGCCACTGCGGTGACGACCGTTGGTCTCGTGCGGTCGGGGGTCGACGGCGTCAACGAGATCTTGGGCGAGCGATCCCAGCGTGATCCCCGCCGACATGGCGAGGTGCTGCCGGTGCAGATCGCAGATGCGCTGCGCCAGGCTGGGGAAACGCCTTCGGACCTGGATGCGATCGCGGTCGGCATCGGTCCTGGCGCGTTCACCGGGCTTCGGGTAGGTCTGGCAACAGCCGAGGCGCTGGGCTTGGCCCTTCAGATCCCCGTTTACGGCGCCAACACTCTCGATGTGCTGGCCTTTGCCACCAAGCGCACTCAGCCGTTCGGCATGGTCACCGATGCTCGGCGGCGCGAGCTCTTCTGGGCGACTTACAGCCGATTTGACCAGCGTCGGTCCGAGGCTTCGGTGGGCACTCCTGAGGCGGCCCATTCGGCGCTTGCCGGCCTGGACGTCGTGTGCCCGCCGGGTACCCCCGAGGTCGACGGGGTGCAGATGCAGGAGGGGGAGGAGCCGAGCGCTGTGGCGCTCTGTCTTCTTGTCCTTCGTCGGCTGGCGGCGGGATCAGCAAATGATCTCCCTGCGCCTCTCTATTTGCGGCGGCCGGACGTCATGCCTGCCGCAGGCCCGAAGTCGGTGCTGTCATGACGCACCCGGATCGGGCCGTTGTGCGTCCCATGCGCTGGTGGGACATCGACAGGGTCCACAACCTTGAAGTGCAGGCGTTCCCCGATACCGCATGGTCGGTGGAGTCGTTCTGGTCAGAGCTGGCCGGAGTACCGGACACAAGGCACTACCTGGTGGCCGCAAGTGGCGAGCAGATCATCGGCTACGCGGGTCTCATGACGGTCGGGCGGGACGCCGACGTCCAGACACTGGCGGTGGCCCCGGACTCGCGGGGAGCCGGACTGGGGGCTCGACTCCTTGACGAGCTGCTCAACGAGGCAAGACGGCGCGGCTGCTCGCGCGTCACGCTCGAGGTGGCGTCGACCGGCAAGGACGCCCAAAGGCTCTACCGAGACCGTGGCTTTGAGATCATTGGTCGGCGCTCCAGCTACTACGGCGGCGGCGTCGACGCGCTGATCATGCGCCGGCGTCTCGCCGCCGCGACACCGGTCGTAGAGAACCAAGGAACCCTGTCGTGAGCAGCGAGCCGCTCGTACTCGGCATCGAGACCTCATGTGACGAGACAGGGGTCGGCATCGTGCGCGGATCGACTCTGCTCGCCGATTCCATCGCGACAAGTGTCGACGAGCAGGCGCGATTCGGCGGTGTCGTTCCGGAGGTCGCCAGTCGCGCCCACCTGGAGGCGATGCGGTCGACGGTGGAGCGCGCTCTCTCGGACGCCAAGGTCTCCTTGTCCGACCTTGACGCGATCGCTGTGACGGCAGGACCAGGCTTGGTCGGCGCCCTGCTGGTCGGTACGGCCACTGCACAGGCGCTGTCGCTGGCCACCGGAAAGCCGCTCTATGGGGTCAACCATCTCGCGGCGCACGTAGCCGTCGATCGTCTCGAGCACGGCCCCTTGCCGCAGCCGGCCATCGCCCTGCTCGTCAGCGGTGGACACTCGTCTCTGCTGCGGGTCGACGACGTGACGTCGGACCTCACCGCGCTCGGCGCGACCATCGACGATGCAGCCGGTGAGGCCTTCGACAAGGTCGGGCGCCTGCTGGGTCTGCCCTTCCCCGGGGGGCCACACATCGACCGATGGGCGGCGGAAGGCGATCCGGCGGCCATCGACTTTCCGCGCGGGCTCACCAGTCCGCGAGATCTCGACCGCCATCGCTACGACTTCTCGTTCTCGGGTCTCAAGACCGCTGTTGCCCGTTGGGTCGAACTGCGCCAGCGAGAGGGCGAACCCATCGCCATGCCTGACGTTGCGGCGTCGTTTCAAGAGGCCGTGGTCGATGTCCTCAGCAGGAAGGCTGTTGACGCCTGTCGACAGCAGGGCATCGAGCACATGGTGCTGGGTGGCGGGGTTGCGGCGAACTCGCGGTTGCGCGCGGTGCTGGATCAAAGGTGTGAGCGTGCGGGCATTGCGTTGCGGGTGCCCCGGCCGGCGCTGTGCACCGACAACGGCGCAATGGTGGCTGCCTTGGGGTCTGCCCTTGTCGAGTCGGGCCGGCCGGCCTCGAATCTGGGTATTGCGGTGGATTCAGGTCTGTCGGTCGAGCAGGTCACTGTGACCTGAGCGACTCGCGTCGTGGTCGGGACTGACGAGTCGAAGGCGACCGCACCGCTCGCTGACCTCTTCCGCAGAGCCTCAGCCGGACCCGCCGTGGTGGAACGCGCCTTGATCGGGGATGATGACCCGGTGATTGTGCGTATGTGGGAGACCCCCGTGAAGTCCGGACAGATCGATGCCCTCATCGAGTACGTCAAGGCCGAGGTGTGGCCGGGCGTGACTGCGGCCAAGGGTTTTGTCAGCGGTGAAGTGCTGCGCTCGTTCGGCGAGGGCGGCGACCGCTTGCTGCTCGTGACGCGGTGGAAAGACACCGAATCGCTTTCCGGATTCCTCGGCCCAGACTGGCAAGCGCACCAGATGACGCCGGTGACTGCCGAGGAGCCATTGCTCGCCGGGTCGCCCTTCGTCGACCACTGGGATCTCGTCACGACCTTTGACTCACCGAGCTAGACGCCCGCGCTAGACGTCCGGCGCTGGCACCAGCGGCCGGCCGACTATTGCCAGCGGATCGTTGCCTATCCGGGTCAGAAGGATTGTTCGCCGACCGGGTGCGCCTCGATCGAGGCGGAGGGACCGCCGAAGGCCATCGACGTCGACGGCCGACCCTCGCTTCTTCACGACGACGTGCCCCACGTCGTGCACGCGCAGGTGTGCACGGAGTCGCTTGAGAGAGAACGGCATTACCTCGAGCACCTCATAGCTCGTCAGGAACGGTGAACGGGCTGGTTCGTCGCTACTCACGTAGGCGATCTGCGGATCGATCAGCCAACCGCCGATCTGATGCGCAACAGCTGCCACCAGTCCTGCGCGAATCACAGCACCGTCCGGCTCGTGCAGGTATCTGCCCACGGGATCGCTGGTGGGTGGACCAGTGGGCAGGTCGGCGTCGGTGACGTGCGCGCCCGACGGAAGAACGGTGGCGCTACGGAGAACGCCGGCGGCCCGAGGGGCACCCCGGTACAGCGCGGCCTCCACGACGTCGCCACCAGCAGAGACGACCGCGAACTCGGTGTCGGGCGGAACTCGCTCGTGGTCGAGGCCGGGAGCCACCTTCACCCCGAGATCGGAAAAGGGCAGGTCGAGCACCCAGGAGAGGGGCGGTGACCAGGACTCAGGTCGTGACAGGCGACGTCCGTTGCGTCGCCGGGCCGGGTCGGCGAAGGCCGCGTCGTAGCGCAGCAGCTGGCTGCTGGAGATCTGGGTGACGTCACCATGGGTCACGGTGAGCCGGTCGGCGTACCCCATGGCCGCAGCATTGGCTCCGGCCACAGCCGCTGTCAGCCGGTCGCATTCGAAGGCCTCGACGTGCATGCCGTTCTCGACCAGGGCAAGGGCGTCGAGGCCGATGCCGCAACCGAGATCGACGACCGTTGCATCACCCCCGACGGATCTGAACCGCTGGGCCCGGAGTGCGGCCACCGCTGGTCTCGTGGCCTGTTCGGCCCCATCAGGTGTCAGGAGGAGGCGGCGCACCAACGAGGCGGAAGGTGTGCCCCACCGCCGGCCAACGGTGGTCCGAAGGCGCGCCTGTGTCAGGGCGGCAGCGACGAGATCGGGGGAGTGTCCTTGGCGGCGCAGCGTGTCACCAAGGCGCAGGGCCTCGCGCTCGTCGTAGGGGGGCAGCTGCTCCAACAGGTGTCTGCCCTCGGCGCTGGTGAGCAGGGCGACGTCACTCTGGCGCACCCCGGCTCCTTCCTGCCGGCCACTGGCATGTTCGCCCGCGGCTGACTGCTAGCACTCGGGTTGACGGAGTGCTAACGGCTGGCTAGGTTGGGCGTTGGCACTCTCACCCTGAGTGTGCCAGCCCGTCCCTCGTGGACGAGCACGCGCCGCCCGTCCGACCCCGCGACGGCGGAAGGTCGGCGCAGTCCCCATCAGGTTCGTTAGCCGCAAGGCGGAGGTCATCTCAGTGTCGGTTTCCATCAGGCCGCTCGAGGACCGCATTCTCGTCCAGGCCCTCGACGCCGAGCAAACCACGGCGTCAGGTCTCGTCATCCCCGATACCGCCAAGGAGAAGCCCCAAGAGGGCAAGGTCCTGGCCGTAGGCCCGGGTCGGTTTGACGAGGACGGCGAGAAGCGCATTCCCCTCGACATCAGCGTTAATGATGTTGTCGTCTACAGCAAGTACGGCGGCACCGAGGTCAAGTACGACGGCGAGGAGTACCTGATCCTCTCGGCGCGCGACGTGCTCGCGATCGTCGAGAAGTAGGTCAACTCACTCGCTCGACCGCTCGTCGTGACGCCCCGTGTACCCGCACCATCGGGTGCCGGGGCGTCACGCACGTGGCCCCTCTGACGTCCCAGCAATCTCCGCCGCACCGTCCGGAAGGCATCAGCCACCATGGCCAAGCTCATCTCGTTCGACGAAGAATCCCGCCACGCCTTGTTGGACGGCGCCGACGCTGTCGCAGATGCGGTACGGGCCACTCTTGGCCCGCGCGGCCGGAATGTCGTGATCGACCGCTCCTTCGGGGCTCCCACCATCACCAACGACGGCGTCACCGTTGCGCGCGAGATCGATCTGGAGAACCCGCAGCAGAACGTGGGCGCACAACTGGTCAAAGAGGTCGCCACCAAGACCAACGACGTGGCCGGCGACGGCACCTCGACAGCGACCGTACTGGCACAGGCCATGATCGCCGAAGGGTTGCGCGTGGTCACCGCCGGAGCCAACCCGATCGAGCTGAAGCGAGGCATCGAGCAGGCGACGGCCGCTGTGGTTCAACGCCTCCATGAACTTGCGACGCCGGTCGACGACTCGACGCAGATCGCAGACGTGGCGGCGGTCTCCGCCCAGGACCGAAGCATCGGAGAGCTGATCGCAAAGGCCATGGACGCCGTCGGCCGAGATGGAGTCATCACCGTCGAAGAGGGTTCGACGACCACGACTGAGCTCGAGATCACCGAAGGCCTGCAGTTCGACAAGGGCTACATCTCGCCGTACTTCGTCACCGATGCCGAGAGCATGGAAGCCGCACTCGACTCGCCCTATCTGTTGCTGCACCAAGGCAAGATCTCGTCGATCTCCGAACTGCTGCCGTTGCTGGAGAAGGTCGTGTCAGCTGGACGTCCGCTGGTGATCGTGGCCGAGGACGTCGATGGCGAGGCGCTTTCGACACTCGTGGTGAACAAGATCCGCAGCGGACTCGCCGTCGTCGCCGTCAAGGCTCCCGGGTTCGGCGACCGACGAAAGGCGATGCTGGAAGACATGGCCGTGCTCACCGGGGGCCAGGTGGTCGCCGCTGAAGTAGGCCTCAAGCTGGCTGAGGTGGGCCTGGAGGTGCTCGGCTCTGCCCGACGCATCGTGGTCACCAAAGACACCACAACGGTTGTCGATGGCGCGGGCTCCGAAGACGCTGTCGCAGACCGGATCGCGCAGCTTCGGCGCGAGATCGAGGTCACCGACTCCCAGTGGGACCGGGAAAAGCTCAGTGAACGGCTCGCCAAGATGTCAGGCGGTGTGGCGGTCGTCCAGGTTGGTGCGTACACCGAGGTCGAGATGAAGGAGCGCAAGCACCGGATCGAAGATGCAGTCTCGGCGACCAAGGCTGCTGTCGAGGAGGGCATCGTCGCGGGCGGCGGCAGCGCGCTTGTTCACGCCGGCGCGATCCTCGATGACGGTCTCGGGCTGGGTGGCGATGAGCGCACCGGCGTGCGCGTCGTGCGCGCGGCCCTGTCGCGGCCGCTCCGAGCCATCGCCGACAACGCCGGTGAAGCGGGAGGCGTCATCGTCGCCAAGGCGGCCGAGCAGGCCGTGGGCCACGGGTTCAACGCGTCGTCGGGCACGTGGGGCGACCTGCGGGCAGAAGGGATTGTCGACCCGGTCAAGGTGACGCGGTCGGCGCTCGAGAACGCCGCGTCGATTGCCGCCCTGGTTCTGACCACTGAGGCCCTCGTGGTCGAGAAGCCCGTCGAGCCGGAGTCCGAGTCGTCAGGCCATGGACACAGCCACGGACCGGGCGGGCACCACCACTGAGCGAGGTAGCCGCGGCGAGCTAGCCGACAAGCTTGAGCGACTTGCGACGGTAGACCGCCTCACGCTCTTCCTCGGTCATGCCACCCCAAACCCCGTAGGGCTCTCGGACGGCGAGAGCGTGGGCAGCGCACTGCGCGATGACGGGGCAGGTGGCGCACACAGCCTTGGCCGCCCGGTCGCGTGCTTCGCGAGAGGGACCGCGCTCACCTTCTGGGTGAAAGAACGTCGTGGGGTCGGCATCTCGGCAGGCGCCGTCGAACTGCCATTCCCATACATCGGCGACGGGCCCGGGGAGACGGGAGATGTCGGCCATGAGGTCCTCCAGGTGCGCGGTCAGTAGCGTTGGGATCACCGTACAACCGCTTCATAAGTTGGTCAAGTCTTTCGACTGAACAAGTTTCGAGTGAACGGCCTTCGAGGGTGTCGACGTGCGAAAGCAGTGCCAGGGGCCCACAATCCGTTGCATGGAACAACCGGCCGGCGACGCAGATGCTTCCGCTCCCGCGTTGACGGTCTCGGCTCTCGCCCGTCGATTGGGAGTCGCACCCGCCACCCTGCGTACCTGGGATCGTCGATACGGCGTGGGCCCCAGTGGTCACTCAGCCGGTGCCCACCGCCGCTACACGCCGGCTGACGTGCACCGACTGGAAGTGATGCGTCGGCTGACCCTGGAGGGTGTCTCACCGGCCGAAGCGGCCCGGGCCGCCCTCGCTGCTCCTTCCTTGGCCAACGTGGCCCTCGAGCCCGATCGCACGCGGGCCAGGGTTGTGCCCCTGCGCAGCACGGACGCCGCGGTGCGCGGACTCACCCGCGCCGCCTTGTCGCTGGACGCCCGAGCGATCGACAAGACATTGGTGGAGGCGTTCGAGAAGCACGGCGTGCTGTGGACCTGGGACGCCCTGCTGATGCCAGTGCTCACGAGCATCGGAGAGCGTTGGCAGGAGACGGGCAACGGGGTCGACGTCGAGCACATGATGGCCGAGAGCGTCCTGGGAGCGCTCAGGTCTGTGGTGGCGTCAGCCCCGACCCCTCGAAATGCGCGACCCGTCCTGCTCGCGGGCGCTCCCGAAGAGCTCCACACTCTTCCCCTGCAGGCGTTGGCGGCCGCCTTGGCCGAGCGAGCGATTGACGCCCGAGTCCTGGGAGCACGCGTCCCGAGCCAGGCACTTGCCGCGGCCGTCCGCAGGGGCGGGGCCAGCGCAGTGTTCGTGTGGGCACATCGGGCCGAGCTCGCCGACCTCGAGCAAGTCACGTCGATTCCGGCGATGCGACCACCGGTTCGGATCGTCGTCGGAGGTCCTGGCTGGGCCGAGCAGTCGGTTCCCGACGCCGAGTACGTCACCTCGCTGAGTGAGGCCGTCACGGTTCTGCAGCGCGCCGCCGGGGGATGAACGGCCCGGCAGGGGGGTAGACCGGCATTTTGGTCGCGGGCCGTCGTTAACAACCGCCCTCCAGGTGCCGACGATGGTGCGGGGACGTCGTTCGGCGTCCGCCATCGCACGATGCCTTGGGGTGCCTCTTGTCCGACGACCTCGCTGAACTGCTCGCGACCGGCGAGCGGGCGGCCTTCCACGGTCGTCCCGCGAGCGGCGTGGTGGCCCTTGAGTCGGCGTTCGAGAAGGCCAGGACGGACGGCTTGGGGGCGGAGGCCACGGCTGCCGCATGGTTGCTGGGCGTGTGTCTGGCAGCCGCCGGCAAGTTCGGTGGCTCGCTCGCCGTGCTCGAACCCTTGGTGGCCGCAGGCACGTCGGACGCGCCCGAGCGTCGGCTGTTCGCGGCACTGGCCGCGTCGACCTCGGCAGCTGTGCGGCGTCAGCTCGGACAGACCGAGACGGCTCGCCAGCTCGACGAGTCGGCCCTGGCCTACGCCGGCGGGGCTCCGGAGGCCGCGTTCGACGCGACCATCGGTCTGGCGGCCGATGCCGTGATCTCTGAGGATGCACCGGGCGCCCGGGCACACATCGCCCGAGCCCGAGAACTCACTGAAGGCCACCACGACTGGTGGCGACAGCGGGTGCGGCTGGCATGGGTCGAGGCTGAGGTGGCGATGGTGGAAGACGATCCTGCGGTCGCCCGCGAGATCCTGCTGCATGCCGTTCAGCTGGCAGAGGTGTCCGGCGCTCCTCGCCACGTCGCCAAGACCCTTCTGCTCCTGGCAGTCGCCCACGTCCAGGCCGGTGACCTGGGCCAGGCCGAGAACACCCTTCGCAGATCTGCGACCTTGGCCGAGAGCCTCGGTGCCCTGCCGACCCTGTGGCCCTCGCGGGCCCTGCTCGGAGCCCTGTTGGAGGAGAGCGCGCCGGCGGAGTCCGCCAAGGCGCTCTCAGCGGCTCGTGGCGGGGTCATTGCCATCGCCGACGACCTCCCTGACGGGCTGCGGGGCGTCTGGTTGGACCGCCCAGACGTCGCCGCGCTGCTGGGAGGGTGACCAGATGCCGCCGAACGAAGGGGCAGTTGCTCAAAGTAACCCCTCACGCTACGTGGCAAACGTGCCGAAGGAGAACGCAAGACAGTCGGGCCCCCCTCACCCGAACACCGCAATGCGCTCGAACGGCGAGCGCTGCAAGGAGGCGCTGTGACCACGGTTCTGGTGTGCGACGATTCACCGCTCGCACGCGAGACGCTGCGTCGCGCCGTCGCTGCTGTGCCTGGAGTAGATCGGGTGACGGTGGCGGGGAGCGGCGAAGAGGTGCTCAGTCGTTGGGCTGGAGAGCGACCCGAACTGGTCATGATGGACGTCCGTATGCCTGGCTTGGGCGGGGTCGAGGCTGCGCGCAGACTGGTCGCGACCTACCCGGATGCCACCGTCGTCATGTTGACGATGGCTGAGGACCAAGATGGTGTCGCGCGCGCGGTCGCCGGCGGCTCGCGTGGCTATCTGGTCAAAGACGCCACCCGCGAGGAACTCACCGCCACCGTTTCGTACGCCCTCGCTGAAGCGTCCTGGCGTCGGGCCCCGCGGCGGGCACAACCCGTTGAGATGGGTGCGCCCCCCACGCTCACCGAACGCGAGCTGCAGGTGCTCGGGGGCATGTCCCGTGGGCGCAGCAATGCTGAAATCGGTCGTGAGCTCTACCTCTCAGAAGACACTGTCAAGACGCACGCACGTCGCCTGTTCCGCAAAGTCGGAGCCGCCGACCGGGCGCAGGCAGTGGCGATGGGGTTCCGTTGGGGCCTGGTGCGCTAGGGATTGAGGGGGTCAGCGCCGACCGCTCCGTGGTCTGCGACGTGGCATGAGCAGCGATGTAACAGCGAAGCCAGCGGGAGCGATTCTCCATAGAACGGAGGATCGTGATCTGCACACCCTCGTGCGCGCAGCCGCCGCGGGCGACGACTCAGCGGCCGAGGTGCTGCTCACGCATCTCCGTCCACTGGTGGTTCGCTACTGCCGGGGACGCCTTGGACGCGCTCCTGCAGCTGATTTCGCTGCAGACGACGCGGCGCAGGAGGTGCTGCTCGCCTTGCTGAAAGCGCTGCCCCGCTACCGCGACGAGGGACGCCCGTTCGAGGCGTTCGTCTTCGGCATCGCTGCGCACAAGGTGGCCGACCTTCAGCGGGCGGCCTACCGAGCTGCCATCCCGACCGACGAGATGCCAGATGCGGTCGATGGCGGCATGACGCCTGAAGACCGGGTGCTTCAAGCCGGCGACGTCCAGCTGGCCAATGCGCTGCTGGATCGCCTGCCCTCCAACCTCCGTGAGCTGCTTCTGCTGCGCGTGGCCGTTGGCCTTTCGGCCGAAGAGACCGGTCGAGCCCTGGGTATGACACCCGGAGCAGTGCGCGTTGCCCAGCACCGTGCGCTCGCTCGCTTGCGGATGCACGCCGCTGAAGAGGTGTACGTCTGATGAGCCGCGACGAACTGGACATGGTCGCCGTCCAAGGCGATGCGGCACTTGTGGATGCTCTGGCGACGCGGTCTGTGGGCGCGAGCGATCTCGATGACCCAGTCGTGCGTGCCTTGGCCGAGTGGGGCGAGTATGTGGATGACGGCCTCGACGACGCTGTCACCTTCGTCATGCCCGGGTCGGCGGGTGCCGCGCGGGCAGCCCACGCCGGCCGAGGGCGCCGCACCATGCTGGTGGCAGGGTCCACTGCTCTCGCTCTGGTGGTCTCAGGCGGAGCCGCCGCCGCCGTGACCGGTGACCCCCTCGCTGTCGTCAAGGCCCCGCTGCATGCGCTCGGCACGGTCAACCCCTTCTCCGGAGATGAGACGAACGCCGGCGATCGGCTTCCGAACCCCACTCCGACGAAGGCTCAGGCGAACAAGCTTCTTGCTGACGCCCGCCGAGCGATGGCCCAAGACCATCCCGTCAAGGCCCAGCGTCTGCTCGCTGAGGCCAAGGTCCTTCTCGGCGACGACGTCAACCCGGGGCAGCAGAAGTTCATCGACGCACTCACCAACGCATTGCCCGAAAGACCCGGTCGGTCCGGTGGCACGGGTGCGGAGCCTGGTGACCGGGGCAACAAGCCTGATCCGGGTACGGAGCCTGGTGACCGGGGCAACAAGCCTGATCCGGGTACGGACCCTGGTGACCGGGGCAACAAGCCTGATCCGGGTGCGGACCCTGGTGACCGGGGCAACAAGCCTGATCCGGGTGCGGAGCCTGGTGACCGGGGCAACAAGCCTGATCCGGGCAGCAAGCCCGACAACGCTTCCGGGGACAAGGATTCTGGGAGTGCGTCGACGGGGTCCCAGAACGGGTGGAAGGACGGCTCCAGCGCTGCGGATGCCGACCAGTAGTCCGACCAGGTGCTGCCCGGCACCGCCTCGCCAGGGAGTCACACGCGGTCAGGTCGGTAGACTGGTGCCCCGGCTCAGCATCCCGCCGGACTCCTGCACTCGGAAGGCGCGATGGACGACACCGGCAGTTCGCGACCCGGCTCCCCCGAGGTCCCCGAGAAGTTCGCCCCCCTTGGCCTCACGTACGACGACGTGCTTCTGCTTCCCGGGCCGAGCGACATGGCCCCGTCAGACATCGACACAACGTCTCGGCTCACCCGCGGCATCTCGCTGAAGGTGCCTCTGGTCTCGGCGGCGATGGACACAGTCACCGAGTCGCGTATGGCGATCGCGATGGCCCGCCAAGGCGGGCTGGGCGTGCTTCATCGCAATCTGTCGATCGACGACCAGGCGTACCAGGTCGACCTCGTCAAGCGCACCCAGACCGGCATCATCTCCAACCCGGTGACCATCGGCCCCGATGCGACGCTTGAGGAGCTCGACCGGGTCTGCGGTCAGTACCGCGTTTCCGGGCTGCCCGTTGTCGATGCCGACCAGATCTTGCTCGGAATCATCACCAACCGTGACCTTCGCTTTGTGTCCGTAGCGGAGTGGGCGACCACCAAGGTCGACGAGGTCATGACTCCGAGCCCGCTGGTGACCGGGCCGATCGGCATCTCGCGCGACGAGGCCACCACTCTCCTGCGACAGCACAAGAGGGAGCGGCTGCCGCTCGTCGACGAGGCCGGCCGACTAGGTGGTCTCATCACCGTCAAGGACTTCGTCAAGTCCGAGCAGTTCCCGCACGCGTCCAAGGACACCCACGGTCGTTTGATGGTCGGCGCCGCGATCGGCTACTTCGGTGATGCCTGGCAGCGTGCCACCACTCTCGTAGACGCGGGCGTCGACGTTCTCGTGGCCGACACCGCACATGGGCACGTCCGCATGCTCCTCGAGATGGTTCAGCGGCTCAAGACCGACCCAGCGACGCGCCACGTGCAGGTGATCGGCGGCAATGTCGCCACCCGCGAGGGCGCCCAGGCGTTCGTCGACGCCGGTGCCGACGCTGTCAAGGTCGGAGTCGGGCCGGGGTCGATCTGCACCACGCGCATCGTCACCGGCGTCGGAGTACCGCAGGTGACGGCCGTGTACGAGGCGTCGCTGGCCTGCGGCCCGGCAGGTGTACCCGTGATCGCCGACGGTGGCCTGCAGCACTCCGGTGACATCGCCAAAGCGATTGTGGCCGGTGCCGACACCGTCATGGTCGGATCGCTCTTGGCCGGCTGTGAGGAGTCTCCCGGAGACCTCGTGTTCGTCAACGGCAAGCAGTACAAGACGTATCGCGGCATGGGGTCTCTTGGCGCGATGTCGAGCCGTGGCAAGAAGTCTTACTCCAAGGACCGCTACTTCCAGGCAGAAATCGCAAGTGACGACCAGATCGTGCCCGAAGGAATCGAAGGCCAGGTCGCCTATCGAGGGCCGCTGGCGGCCGTTGCCCACCAACTGATCGGTGGACTCAACCAGTCGATGTTCTACGTGGGGGCCGCTACTGTGCCCGAGCTTCAGCAGAAGGGCCGCTTCGTGCGCATCACGTCAGCTTCCTTGAAGGAGAGTCACCCGCACGACGTTCAGATGACCGTGGAAGCACCGAACTACACCACGCGATAAGCCTTGTTGTTCATGGGTGGGATGGGCCATCGGCGGCCTCAACCCCGTGATCACCAGTGAAGATCAGGGAGAGTCTTGGCATGAGTGAACTCGAGATCGGGCGCGGCAAGCGCGGCCGTTCAGCGTGGCGGTTCGACGACATCGCGATTGTCCCGCATCGGCGCACCAGAGACCCGCAGGAGATCTCGATCGCCTGGCAGATCGACGCCTACCGCTTCGAGCTGCCGCTGATGGCGGCGCCCATGGACTCGGTCGTCTCGCCGGCCACGGCGATCACGATCGGAAAGCTCGGCGGACTCGGGGTGCTCAACCTCGAAGGTCTGTGGACCCGTTACGAAGACCCAGAGCCTCTGCTGGCTGAGATCGCCGGGCTCGACGACGAGCAGGTGACGCGGCGCATGCAGCAGCTCTACGACGAGCCCATTCGCGAGGACCTCATCGTGCAGAGAATCGCTGAAGTACGCGATTCCGGCGTCGTCACGGCGGCGGCCCTGTCACCGCAGCGCACGAAGCAGTTCTGGAAGACCGTCGTCGACGCCGGCGTCGACCTCTTCGTCATTCGAGGCACGACCGTGTCGGCCGAGCACGTGTCCGGCCAGTCAGAGCCCCTCAACCTCAAGCAGTTCATCTACGAGCTCGATGTGCCTGTCGTGGTCGGCGGTGTTGCTACGTACACAGCGGCACTTCATTTGATGCGCACCGGCGCCGCCGGCGTGCTGGTCGGCTTCGGTGGCGGCGCCGCCCACACCACGTGGGACGTACTCGGCATCGCGGTGCCGATGGCCACGGCCGTGGCTGACGTTGCGGCGGCGCGACGCGACTACATGGATGAGTCAGGTGGTCGCTATGTACACGTCATCGCCGATGGTGGGGTCGGCAAGAGTGGTGACATCGCCAAGGCGATCGCCTGCGGCGCAGACGCCGTCATGATGGGGTCGCCCTTGGCGCGGGCCTCGGACGCCCCTGGCTCTGGCTGGCACTGGGGTACTGAGGCACATCACCACCAGCTTCCGCGTGGCGAGCGTGTTCGCGTCGGGGTGGTGGGAACGCTCGAAGAGGTACTGGTCGGTCCCTCGCGGATGCCGGACGGCTCGATGAACCTCTTCGGGGCCCTGCGACGGGCCATGGCGACCACCGGCTACTCAGACCTGAAGGAGTTCCAGCGCGTATCGGTCACGGTCCTTCCGTAGCCCTCACACCTTTGGGGAAACCGCGCGTGGCCATCGGTGCGAGGAAGTTCCCAGAGGTGTCAGTCCTCGTCGCGCCAGGAACGCCAGAGGGCTGCATAGGCACCATCAGCGCTGACGAGCTCATCGTGGGTGCCGGCCTCAGAGATCTTTCCCTCTTCGACGACGACCACGCGCTTGGCGTCATGTGCCGTCATGAGCCGGTGGGCGATCGCAATCACGGTACGGCCGTCGAGAACGGCAGCGAGCGACTGCTCGAGGTGGCGGGCGGCTCTCGGGTCGAGCAGTGACGTGGCCTCGTCGAGGACGAGGGTGTGCGGGTCGGCGAGCACCAACCGGGCCAGGGCCAGCTGCTGCGCCTGCGCCGGGGTCAACTTGACCCGACCGGTGCCTACCTCGGTGTCCAGCCCTTTGGGCAAGGCGTGAGCCCACTCGGCTGCGTCGACTGCCCCGAGGGCTTCCCACAACTCGGTGTCGGACGCGCCGGGGCGCGCCAACAGCAGGTTGTCGCGCAGGGTACCGATGAAGACGTGGTGCTCTTGTGTGACGAGCGAGACGTGCCGACGGACGGTTTCGGTGGGCAGCGCGGCCAGCGCGACGTCGCCCATCTCGACCGTGCCGGTTCGGGGCGCGTGCAGACCCGCGAGCAGACGCCCCAGCGTTGACTTGCCGGCCCCGGAGGGGCCGACGATCGCCACCCGGTCCCCGGGCTCGATGTCCATCGTGACGCCGTGCAGTACGTCTCGGTCCTCGCGGTACCCGAAGCGGACGTCATGTGCGTGCAGATCTGACCCCTGGGGCTCACGGGAGCTGTCGGTCTCTGGGTCGGGCACGTCGTGGACACCGATCAGTCGGGCGAGAGAGGCCTGCCCCACCTGCAGCTCGTCGTACCACATCAAGATGATGTCGACCGGTTCGATCAGCATCTGGGTGTAGAGAACGGCTGCGGTGACCTGGGCCAGGGTGACCTGACCATCGGCGTAGAGCCAGCCACCCATGGCAAGGACAGCCGCCAGGGGCAGCGCGTACGAGATCTCTATCGAGGGGAAGAAGACGTTCCGCAGATAGAGCGTGTAGCGCTCCCAGCTGACCCAGCGCTTGATGGCGCCGTCGGTGCGAGCGACCCGCGCCTCGCCGAGGCGATAGGCCTCCACGGTGCGTCCGGCCTCGACCGTCTCGGCGATTCCGGCGTTGACAGCGGCGTAGCTGGACATCTCGTGCCGGTAGCCGTAGGGCGCGCGCTTGAAGTACCAGCGAGTGGCCAGCACGATCACCGGAACGGCGAACAACCACGAGAGAGCGAGCACCGGCGAGGTGAAGACCAGTGCGGCGAAGACCAAAGTCGCGGTGACCAGGCCGATGGAGATCTCGGGCACGGCAAGCCGGACCGCCCATGACAGCCGGTCGACGTCGGTGGTCGTCCGCGTGACCAGGTCTCCGGTGCCGGCGCGCTCGACGACACCCGGCGGCAGCGCAACGACTCGGGTGAGGAAGTCTTCGCGAAGATCGGCCAGGACCGACTCGCCCAGAATCGCCCCGCGGATCCGCGCCCAGCGCGTGAAGATCGTCTGGACGATGAGAGCGCCGAGAAAGATGAGGGCAGCCTTGTTGGCGTACGAGACGTCGACGCCGTTTCCGATCTGCTCGACGAGGTCGCCGAGGATCTGGGGCCCGACGATGGACGCACCAGCTGCCACTGCGTTGAGAGCCACCAGCGCGAGAAAGAGCGAGCGATGCCTCTTGAGGAGGGCGATCACATACAGGCGGACCGACCTCGGTGACGACACCGGCAGCTTGCCTTCGATGCTCTTCTCGGTGAACTCCAGCGACTCGGGGGGCTTCATGCGTCTTCCCCTCGGGTCACGGTGTAGCGGTAGTCGGGGTTCTCGCGCAGCAGCTCGCGGTGGTGGCCCGTGGCGCGCACCTTGCCGTCCTTCAGAAACGCGACGGTGTCGACGTGCTCGAGCAGCAGCGGGCTGGTGGTGAAGACGACGGTGGTACGTCCGGCACGTGCCTCTCTCAGCGAGAGGCCGATCCGGGCCTCGGTGTGTGCGTCGACTGAGCTCGTGGGTTCGTCGAGGATCAAGATCTCGGGGTCTGCCACGAGCGATCGAGCCAGCGCCAGTCGTTGACGCTGGCCACCCGACAGCGACCGACCACGTTCCGGCAGGTCGGTGGCCAACCCGTCCGGCAGTGCGTCGACGACATCGAGTGCCGAGGCGAACGTGAGCGCGCTGGTGACGTCGACGCGTCCGGTACGCGGGATGTCGAAGAGGTCTTCGGCTGCGCCCGACAAGATCATCGGGTCCTTGTCCTGGACGAGCACGCGTTCGCGGACCGTCAGCAGTGGCAGTTTCTGCATGGGCGTGCCATCGAGGACCACGTCGGACTGGCGGTAGCGGCCGAGCCGGTCGATCAGCACCTCGGAGGCGTCCGGGTCGTCGGTGACAATCGCGATCATCTGCCCAGGGGTGATCACCAGTCCGGTCTCAGGATCGGTGATCTCGCCGGCCGCTGAGGTGGCGGCAGCCGCGGACTCCTCGCCGCCCTCGTCGAACAGGCGATCGAGCGTCAGCACCCGCACCACCCGGGCGGATGCGACGCGCGCCGCTGTCCACTTGTGCGCGGCCTCGGTGACCGTGCGCAGGGGAAGCACGAGGAAGGCGGTGTAGCCGTAGAAGGCCACCAGCTGGCCGACCGTGAGGTCACCTTGCAGCGCAAGGCGAGCCCCGAGCCACGTGACGATCACGACGAAGAACCCTGGGAGAAAGACCTGCATGGCATCCAACAGCGCGCGGATCCGCGCCGTGCGAACAGCAGCGGCCTGCACCTTCTGCGACTCAGCGTGGAATCGCTGCAGGAAGAGGTCTTCGCCGCCGATCCCACGCAGCACGCGTAGGCCGGCAACCGTGTCGGCCGCCAGCTCCTGGGTGAGGCCGAGGTAGGTGCGTTGTTCTCGCTCGCGGCGTTCGAGCGGCCGCACGAGTGGGGCGACGGCGAGGGACAGCAACGGAACCCCGATGAGGACGATGAGCCCGAGGGTGGCGTTGCTGGAGACAAGAATGGCGGCCACGACCAAGAACGCGATGATGGCCCCGATCATTCGGGGCAGGATGTCGTACGCGTTGCCGATCCGCTCGACATCGTTGGCGGACGCGGCCACCACCTCACCGGTCGCCACCTGCTTCGGCAGGTCGGCGCCGAGGTGAGCAGCCCGTCGGATCAGCAGCTGCTGAACCCGGGCGCCGGCCGTGACCCAGTTCGCCACCGCATAGCGGTGCCGGACCAGGCCGGCCGCAGCCACGGTGAGACCCAGGCCGAGCACGACCGCCGCCCAGCCGAGAGCACGCGACTCGTCCTTCTCAGAGATCGCCTGGACGCCGGCCCCGAGGGCGCCTGGGATCAGCGCCTGACCGAGCATCCACACGACCCCCCAGAACACGCCGAGTGCCAGAAGTCGCTTCTGCCGGAAACCCACCCATCGCAAGAACCGCCCTGGCGTCGACAAATCGGGCGTGCCGGGGTCGACGAAGGGCAGATGGGTGAGCATGACGCCCCCACGCTAGAGCAGGCGTGTGTGATCGGGCGAACGAGTTTCCCGCCCCGGTCGCGCCGCGAGGACGTGGCTAGGATCACCGGGTGACAGCGGAGAGTTTTGACACCGTCCTCGTCGTCGACTTCGGCGCCCAGTACGCCCAGTTGATCGCCCGACGTGTGCGCGAGGCGCGGGTCTACAGCGAGATCGTGCCGCACACGATGCCGGTGGCCGAGATGCTGGCCAAGAAGCCCGCGGCGATCATCCTCTCTGGAGGCCCCAGCAGCGTCTACGCCGAAGGGGCGCCCCAGGTCGAGAACGACCTCTTCACGGCGGGTGTCCCTGCCTTCGGCATCTGCTACGGGTTCCAGGCAATGGCGCAGGCGCTCGGTGGAGAGGTGGCCCGCACAGGCACCTCTGAGTACGGCCGCACGCCGCTGAAGGTCGTCGACCTCGAGTCTGCGCTCTTCGCAGACCTGCCCGACGACCTGTCGGTATGGATGTCGCACGGTGACTCGGTGACCGCCGCCCCGGCCGGCTTCTCCGTGTCGGCAATGAGCGAGGGCGCGCCCGTGGCGGCATTCGAGAGCCTCGATCAGCGCATGGCGGGCGTCCAGTTCCACCCTGAGGTCATGCACTCACAGCACGGGCAGCAGGTGCTTGAGCACTTTCTGTTCGAGATCGCCGGATGCCGTCCCACCTGGACGATGAGCAACGTCATCGACGAGCAGGTCGAGATCATTCGCGCGCAGGTGGGCGACAAGCTGGTCATCTGCGGACTCTCGGGCGGCGTCGACTCTGCCGTGGCGGCGGCACTGGTTCAGCGGGCCGTCGGCGAGCAGCTCACCTGCGTGTTCGTCAACCACGGCCTGCTGCGCGCCGGTGAGGCCGAGCAGGTCGAGAAGGACTTCGTCGCGGCCACAGGGGTCAGGCTCAAGGTCGTCGAGGCCGAGAGTCGCTTTCTTGGTGCGCTGACCGGCGTGAGCGATCCCGAACAGAAGCGCAAGATCATCGGTCGCGAGTTCATCCGCGTCTTCGAGGACGCTGCGGCTGAGGTGGTCACCGATGCCGGAGCGCACGGTCAGCAGGTCGAGTTCCTGGTGCAGGGCACGCTCTATCCGGACGTGGTCGAGAGTGGCGGTGGCACCGGTACAGCCAACATCAAGAGCCACCACAACGTGGGCGGCCTGCCGGACGACCTGCAGTTCGCCTTGGTCGAGCCCCTGCGCACGCTCTTCAAGGACGAGGTCCGGGCAGTCGGTGAGCAGCTCGGTCTTCCCTCCGAGATCGTCTGGCGGCACCCTTTCCCGGGGCCGGGGCTCGGTATTCGGATCATTGGTGAGGTCACCCATGATCGCCTCGAGACCCTGCGGGCGGCTGACGCGATCGCTCGCGAAGAGCTCACCCGTGCCGGTCTCGACTCCGACGTCTGGCAGTTCCCCGTCGTGCTGCTCGCCGAGGTGCGATCGGTGGGCGTCCAAGGCGATAGCCGCACCTATGGTCACCCCGTCGTGCTTCGCCCGGTGTCGAGCGAGGACGCAATGACGGCCGACTGGTCGCGACTGCCCTTCGACGTGGTGGCCAAGATCTCGACCCGCATCACCAACGAGGTGCGCGAGATCAACCGAGTCGTGCTCGACGTCACCAGCAAGCCACCGGGCACGATCGAGTGGGAGTAGTTCAGCCAAGGCTGACCTGCGGTTCTTGCGACTTGGCGCGCAGATGCAGCGGTTCGACGAGGACCTCACCGATCAGCAGGCAGCACACCTGCTTGGCTGCCGCCCTTCCACTGTTCGAGCCACCTCGTCGAGGGCTCTGGCAAGGCTGCGGGCCCAACACGTGTCTGAAGGGCGGTTGTCGCCATGAGCGATCTGGACCAGCAGCTGCGCGACCTCTTCCAAAAACCGGGCGGAAACCGTTGGGCCGCCTCCCCCTCTTCCCCCAGCCCTTAGCGGAGGTTCCTAGTCGCCCCGGTGGAGACGTCACCGTCAGTGGTTGCTGGTTCCTGCCGCTGTTCTGATCACCGGAGCGGTGGTGATTCCGGTCGCGCTGGTACGGCAGAGCACCGGCGTCACCACCACCATGCCGGCACAAGAGGCACGAGCCATGGGCCATGGAGCTCTGCCAGTCGCGGCCCTCAGAAAGGTTGCCCGCCCAGGACGATGTTCCCACGATGAGTGCGGTCGCCTCCGCCGCCTTGTCTCGGATTCGAGATGGACGGTGGACGCTACCTGTCACCGCCTCTCGTCGATTGGCTCAAGGATGTCTTCGCCCCATCGCCGTGACGGGATCCGTGGGCAGCACCGATCGGTGCCCTGCGCATTCCGCGTAGGGTGGCTGAGTGCGTAGACGACTCGCTCAGGCTGCTGCCGCCACAGTTGGCGCGGTGGCGGCACTGTCTGCCTGCAGTGACTCCCCGTCACCGTCCTTCGAGGCGTTCGAAGTGTCACCTGAGTCGTCGACCTCGACGCCGACCACGACGCCTTCTTCGGCCTCACCCCGAGCTTCCGAGCCGTCTTCGGCTTCTGCATCAAACCCCAGCGACGGGAGACCCCGGCGGGCTCTTCTGAGCATCCCGGCGCTGGCCATCCGTGAGCTGCCGGTGGTTCCGTACGTCGGCAAGACTGATGACGCGCGAGGTACCAAGATCCAAGATCGTGGACTCGCGGCGAGCCCGCACGGCCCGATGGGGGGAGTCGGACCTGGAGGGGTGGGCAACTACCAGGTCACAGCGCACCGGTTGTCGTCGACGCAGGCCTTCTTGACGCTCCCGGATCTTCGCGTCGGTCAGCTCGCCGTCGTCGAGACAGCGGACACCCGCTACGTCTACAAGATCCGCGACACGCGCAAGACGTCTTTCCGGTCGCCTCAGTCACTCGAAGAGCAACGTGCGGCGGTGCCCGGCCAGCCTGGCCAACCGGCGACTCGGGCGCATCTCACGTTGTCCACCTGTGCGACGCCGGAAGACCATGCTCAGGGCAACTTCTGGTCGGACAGGTTCAACAACCCGGAGCACCGCATCGACAAGGTTGGCGTGCTCGTGCGAACCGAGACCTTCGACTAGAGCTCAACTCGACTTGCCGTCGAAGAACCTGATGACGCGGTCCATCGAGGCGTTGAACGCGGGGACGAATGCGTGCTCGTCGTCGTACCACGCTAAGGCGGAGTCAACCCCCGCCTGGTTGAGTGCGCGCTGGGTCGCTGTCGCCCAACGGGGCGGACAGGTGGTGTCGCGGCGCCCGTGAACGAGGAGCACGGGTTCAGTGACCCGCTCAAAGTAGGGTCGCGACGAGTTCTCACGCCAGAAACGCGGGTTCTCCTCCGGAGTTCCGTACCGGCGAGACAAGCGGTCCCGCAATCCGGAGTCCTCCGGATCCGGCCGGATGAACTGGTTGTAGTTGTCACGCTCCATGGAGGAGACCGACGAATAGGCGACCGCCGCCCGCACCAGCCCCGGCTCGGCGATGAGTGCCTTGAGGACCACACCTCCGCCCATGGACCGACCGAACAGGAACACCTGGTCGTCGGCGACGGGGACATCGCGCGAGCCCCGTAAGGCCTTGACGGCGTTGATGACGTCGGCGCTGTAGCCCAGCCGCATACGAACCTGAAACAGTGGGTCGTCGTCAGACCTGGCATGGTTTCGATAGTCGACGTGCAGAGCGATGTAACCGCGGTTCGCCAGATAGTCGCGCTCCCGCGTCATGCCCTGCCCGCGCACGTAGATCGCAGGGTCGATGTACCCATGCGCCAACACGACGGCTGGGAATGGACCCGGTCCCCGCGGCACGTTGAGAACTCCCGTGATGGTGTATGACTCCTCACCCTTGGGCGTTGTGTCGCGGCTCCGGTACCGGACGTTGTAGGAGGTGTACGCGGCGTCCTGGCTCCTTACCGCCCCGATCCGCAGCCGATCGCCTCGGTGGCGCTGGTTGGCAAGACCCAGCACCGAGACCGGTCGCGCCGGTTGCTCCTCGGCCGCTCCATCCTGCATCGCGGTGGAGTCGGGCTCGGCCGATGGCGGTTCTCGTGTGCTCTCTACGGCGGCTGGCGCACTCGGCCCAGCCGCTTCGCCGGAATGAGCCGATATCGTCAGTGCTGCAGCCGGCAAGGATCACGGCACTCACGGCACTCACGGCACTGGTGCGGAGAATTCTGCTCACCAGTCCATTGTGACTCTGCTCGGGGGATCGAGCATGTGCTGCGAGCAGTGCTGTACGCCTGGGAACCGCCCACGTGAACCCCTGCTGATCACGAGGAGTCCTCAGGGGTTTCCCCAAAGGGCCGATCCTTACTCGGAGGTCAACACGAGCAGCGCTGGTTCGGGGCCGGCACGGGGGAGCAGACATGTCCGGACGCTCATGGCCCGTAGCCGCTCTGACGCTTGGGCTCTGCATGACCCTGCTCGGAACTGGGCTGCTCTATGTCGAGGTGCGCGAGTCGTCTCGGGCCGCTGAGTCTCTCGACCGCCGCCTACCAGGCTCCTGGCTCGCTCAAGTCGAAGACAGAGGCGAACATCCCCGCCCTGCAGGACGCCCAGCAGAGCCTGGCAGCGATCGAGATGACCTATCCGGGGGCGGTCAGCGAGGCCTGTCTCATCGACCTGGACACTGGGCGCGAACTGGCGAGAATCGTTGACGGTGAGGTCGCCCCACCCGCTGACCTCTCGCCGGATGAAACAGGGGCTACCTTCTTCAAGCCAACTTCCAAGCAACCGGTCGGGGTTCCGTTTCAGTCGCTTCCATATGTGTCAGAAGACACCGGCCTCTGGGTCGTGGCCACGGCCACGCTCGTCGAGGTCGACGGGAAGCCCGAGGCCCTGGTGCACTTCGAGGGAGCATTTAGAGCCTTCGTGAGGCCCTGGCGGCGTCTGGGAGCGAGTCTCACCTGAGGGTCGTGGACGCGCTGTCGGGTGCGGTCATCATCGATGGAGACATCCATCAGCAGCGAGCGGCGTCTGAGCAGGTCGTGCAGGCTATGTCACAGGTGGCTGCGATGTCGCAGGAGTTCGCGGCGGAGTCGCGGCAGACCTCGGCTTCTGCGGAGGAGATCACCGAGCTGGCCAGCGACTTCTCGGCGGCCATCGATCGTTTCGACGTCTCAGGGGCGACCGCCCCTGTGCCGCCCCGACCGGGCGAGGCTCCCGCGGGCAGGATTGCTCAAGAAAGGTCAAACTAGTCCTAAAGAACTAGTCCCAGCGGTCCGAAGAAGTAGTTACCCCTTCCCAGGGCCCCTTCCAGAAGTACCCAGAGTTCCACAGAAAGTCAGGTGCCATGGACTGGCAGCGATTCGATTGGCCGGCATTGTCTGGTGAACCGGATCAAGACTGGTTCGAGTACCTGGAACGTCGTGGGTGGACCGTGAGCCCGGTGCCTTCGGTGGCCCGGATCGGCTCGCGGAACTACCTCCGATTTCTCGGCTGGCGGGCCCGCTCGGTGTAGACCGCGCGGGCCCCGCCCGGGCCGGTCCCATCTCCACCTCCGTCCGTGGCAGGATCACCACCGTGGTTCAGGCCGTTCAGGACATCCAACGCGTTGCTGCCTACGGGCTGGTGCAGCGCGCGGACCGACTGCTACTGGTCCAACTGACCCACAGGACTCCTTCCGCCGGTTCTTGGTCGCTGCCCGGCGGCGGAATTGACCACGGTGAGCACCCCGCCGACGCGGTGGTGCGCGAGCTGTACGAGGAGACCGGACTGCGGGGTCGTGTCGTCGAACTGCTCGACGTCGACTCGCACTTCCGGGAGCACTACCTCGACCAAGAGGTTCTCGAGCGCTACCACGCGGTACGGATCCTCTACCGCGTCACCGTTGACTCCGACGGCCCCCTCACGGTCATCGATGCAGACGGCAGCTCTGACTCCCCGACCTGGTACTCGCTCGCCGACGTGAGGTCGCTGCGGCTGACGCCGATCGCCTCGCGAGGGCTGCAGTTCACTGGTGCGTCAGGGTGATGGCGGCGTGGTGAGCTGAGCGGCTACGTCGTCGTTGTCAGCTGATTCAGCCGACTCCGAGGTGACGAGTTCAGCGCGAGCCTCACGGCCGCTGGACCTGAAGGTGCTCAGGGCTCCGGCGATTCCCGCGATTCCGAGGGCGATGAGCGCGACGGGCAGAACCCAGCGTCCGTCGACGTCCCACGAGAGCTGATCAGCAAGCAGGTAGACCGCTGCGGCCCCGCCGAAGATCACGGCGAACAGGAACGACGTCATGTCAAAGGGATGCGGCTTCATGGGGTGACCTCCTGGGTGTCGTCGATGACCGTCACGTCCCCGAGGCCCACGCTGAGGTCGAGGGTGAGGACCGGTGGTGGGGCGAGGGCGAAGCGGGACCAGGTGCGATCCATCCCGAAGCCACTCTGCTCTCCCGAACCAGGGAACGTGATCGTTCCCACGCCGACGTCGGCCGCGGCATCCACCCGCACGTCATCGGGCAGCAGCACCGTCAGCTCGCCAGCTCCCACGGAGGCATCGATATCGGTCGAGGTCGTGATATCGACGCGACGAAGGTCGAGCACGAGCGTCCCGGCACCGAGCTCGTAGGCCCCGAGCAGATCGGTCTCACTGGTCACTCGGTAGAGGCGGTCGCCGGTGCCGCCGTCGATGGAGAAGCCCTCCGGGACCGCGGCCATGGGAATGAGGGCCAGCGTCAACGCGACGCCGAGAGCGATCAGCCACCGCGAGCGCCCGAAGAAGGTTCCGACCAGGAGTCCCGGGCCACCACGCCCAGGCTCGCTGCCAGGACGGTTACTGCGTCGACGGCGACGATGTCGGCGAGATTCAGTGCGATCAGGGCGCCGGCGACCAGGAGGGCGAGACCGAACGTGAGTCGTCCCAGAGCTGATCTCTCCTTGGGAGGAGGCGGCGGAGGGGGAGTTGTCGGCAGAGCAAGAGTTGGCGCCGTCGGGCCGGCGGCTCCGGCGTACGGGACGGCTTGTCCGGAGTGCGGCGTCGGGGGCTGGGGCACGGCGGGTGCAGGGGAGAGGTCGTCGCCCGGTCGCTCCGGCGCGTCAGCGCGACGACTCCGGCAATGACCAGGAAGAGCAGGACGATCCCGCCGAATCCGGGGCCGTCGCCCCACAGACCCCACGCGAGCATCGGACCGACGAGGAAGATTCCGACGAGAACTGCGGCCGCGATGGCCAGCGCGTTGTGCTCTCGAAAGAAGCGCTCGCCGGTGGAGTCGGCGCGGCCCTCCTCGGGGATGAAGAGCCAACCGGCCAGGTAGAGGACGACGCCGCTGCCGCCGAAGATGGCGAGCACGACGAAGGTGACGCGAACCAGGATGGGGTCGATGCCGAGGCTGCGGGCGATCCCACCTGCTACGCCGCCCAGCACGTTGGCGTCACCGGTGGTGCGCCGCAGGGCAGGACGCGGTGGTGCCGGAGGCGGGGAGGGGGGCGGGGTGAATCCGGGCGGAGGCGGGGCGTACCCCGTGTCGTTCTCTGTCATGGCTCCATCCCATCGCGAGCCGGGGCTGCGCACATCGGGCGAAAGCCCTGAACCAACCCTGAGATGCCACCCCCACGCATCGTGGCCGAACTCGAGGGCGGTCCCGGACGCCACGCGCCACCCGGACACGCCACGATAGGGGGGTGACCAGCACCGCATCGCCCGACGAGGTAGCCCCGGCCGTGCCGAGACTGACCCGCGCCTCGTCAGGACGAATGGTCGGAGGAGTTGCACGCGGCATTGCCGAGCACCTTCGCGTCGACGTGTGGTGGGTGCGTGGGGCATTCGTGGGCCTGGCCTTCATCGGTGGGTCCGGGTTCTTGGCCTACGCGATCCTGTGGGCGCTGGTGCCCCTTGACTCCAAGCCGCGAACCTCGGGTGCTGAGCGCCCTGTCATGGTCGATGGCCGTGGTGCCGAGAGCTCGCTGCTGCTGGTCCTGGGCGCCACCGGTGTCGTGCTGGGTGGCTTGCTGCTGGCGTCGATCATGGGCATGGACGTCGGAACCTTGTGGCCGCTGGCGGTCGCCGGCCTTGGGGCTGCGCTGATCTGGCTACGTGCCGATGATGGCCAACGGGAACGGTTGCGTTCCGGTGTGGAAGGACGGCGCTCCGGTCCACTGCAGATCGGGCTCGGAGCCGTGTTGGTGCTCGTCGGACTGATCGCATTCGGCGTGGGCGGCGTCGGGCTCGGACAAGCCGGCGCGTTGCTCGCAGCGGTGGTGGTGGTCGTCGTCGGGATCGCACTGGTGGTGAGCCCGTTCGCCTTGCGGCTGTGGCGCGACCGGGACGCCGAGCGGCGTGCGCGCATTCGCAGTGAAGAGCGCGCCGAGATAGCGGCGCAGGTGCACGACTCGGTGCTGCAGACCCTCAACCTCATTCAGCGCAACGCCTCCGACGCGCAAGCTGTGTCCCGGATCGCCCGCGCTCAGGAGCGGGACCTGCGTCGATGGTTGTACCCGGACCCTTCGCCACTGGCCTCGTCGTTCCGGGTGGCGCTCGAAGAGATGGCTGCCGACGTCGAGGACACCTACGGCGTGCGGGTGGATGTGGTGTGTGTGGGGGACGTAGTGTCGAGCGAACCGCTTTCGGCGCTCCTGCAGGCGACACGAGAGGCGCTGGCGAACGCCGGCCGTCACTCAGGAGCCGAAGCGGTGTCGGTGTACGCCGAGATGACCGACGTCGAGGTGACCGTCCACGTACGTGACAGAGGTGTGGGGTTCGTGCTGAGCGAGGTACCGACTGACCGCATGGGCGTCCGTGAATCGATCCTCGGACGCCTTGAGCGGCATGGTGGCCGGGCCTCGGTCACCAGCGAACCAGGTGAGGGAACCCGAGTAGAGCTGGTGATGGAGACTCCATGATCACTGACACTCACGCCGCGGCCGTTCCGACGGTCGTCCTCGTGGACGACCATCGGATGTTCCGCACCGGAGTGCGCACCGAGCTCGGTGGCCAGGTCGAGATCGTCGGCGAGGCCGAGGACGTCGACTCGGCTGTGGCAGTGGTCCTGCGGACTCGCCCAGACGTCGTCCTTCTCGATGTTCACCTGCCCGGAGGCAACGGGCCTGAGGTGATCAAACAGGTCGGCGAACAGGCACCTGACACCCGATTCCTGGCTCTGTCGGTGTCTGACGCGGCCGAAGATGTCATTGCCACCATCCGGGCAGGTGCGCGCGGGTACGTCACCAAGTCGATCAGCGGGCCCGATCTCGCCGATGCCGTCCGGCAGGTTGCCGCCGGCGATGCGGTGTTCTCTCCGCGCTTGGCCGGGTTCGTGCTGGACGCGTTCGCCGGCTCCGTCGAGGTGGCCGAGATCGATGAAGAGCTCGACCGTCTGACGCCGCGAGAGCGCGACGTCATGCGTCTGATCGCCAGGGGTTACACGTATCGAGAGGCGGCGTCCGAGCTCTTCCTGTCGATCAAGACGATCGAGACGCATGTGTCGAGTGTGCTGCGCAAGCTGCAGCTGTCGAACCGCAATGAACTAGCCCGGTGGGCGTCCGATCGTCGGCTCACCTGACGCCCTACAGTGACGCCATGGAGTTTCTCGAGCACACTCTCGTCGTCCTGCACTTCATTGGACTCGCCAGCCTGCTGGGCGGGTTTCTCGTGCAGATCAAGACGACCCCGCGAGTGGTCAACAGCGCCATGGTGCACGGCATCATCACTCAGCTGGTGACAGGAATCCTGCTTGTCGGTCTGGCCGAGTCCGACGATGCTCCTGTCGACCATGCGAAGGTTGGCGTCAAGCTTGCCGTGGCTGTCGTCGTCGCTGTCCTCGTCTTCGCCAACCGCAAGCGTGACGTGCTCACCACCGCCGCGTGGGGGCTCATCGGTGGGCTGACGGTCCTGAACATCGTCATCGCTGTCTTCTGGCGCTGAGCCTCCGACCACCAGGTGCGCACTCGACGTCGAAATCTGACAACCAACTGAGCACTCGGCGGGCGTGTGGGGCGACGGTCAGCCGATCCGCACGATCTGGAAGGCCTCGGCGAGTCGCCCCTCCGGCAGATCGAAGCGCTGTGCGACGGCCTCGCCCCATCCCCGGAGAAACGTCTCGAGGTCGTCCATGTGCGCCGTCTGGGACTCATGGGCGCGAAGGGCAGCGATCTTGATGTCGAAGGTGTCGGTGATGTCGACAGGATGGGTGGGATTGGGTCCGGCCATGACCCACACCTCGTCGACGGTCCAGGCGTCGAGCCCCTCGTCGCGAAGCAGTGACGTGTGGGCAAAGGGATTCCTGGCGTCGGGGTAGACCGCCTGGATCGCGGCCTCACCGGCGGCCAGGTGGTCCGGATGGGAGGCCTGAATCCGCTCCCAGTAGCGCTCGGGTGACTGGATCAGCATTCGCCGTGGGCGCACCTGCCTGATCACCCGGCTGATGTCGCGGCGTAGGTCGTGCGAGACGGTCAGCTCACCGTCTCGGTAGCCGAGGTAGACGACGTCAGCGGCCCCCCAGTGCGCAGCTGCGGCTCGCTGCTCGGCGCGCCGAATGCCTGGTATGTCCGATCTGGGGACAGTCGGGTCGAACCCGCCGGCGTTACCGTCGGTGATCACGCAGAGCGTCACCTCGATTCCCTGCTTCGTCCACTGCGCCAGAGTGGCGGATGCGCCGAAGTCGACGTCGTCGGGATGCGCGGTGACCACAAGGACGCGCTCGATCTCTGCGTCCGGGATGGGTTCGGCCACGAGGGCTCCTCCTGCGGGATCACGGCCGCGTGGCCGGTTCTGGGTGCTCCGATCGGGTGATCGCCCCCTCGCCATGGTAGGCAGGTCACTTCAGTGCGGCCTACCGGCCGCCGAACGTACCCATGATGCCTACGATGACGCGCGCCCTGCGACTGCCCGTGCACCTGGTGCTACTGGCCCTGCTGGCGACCCTTCTTCCCCTTGTCCTCACCGTCCAGGCGGAGGCGGCGCCACCCCAGCCGGTCGCGCCCAACTTCAAGCGCGCCATCGAGTCGTACTCCGGTTACGAAGCCCAACGCTTCTGCAGCCCGGTGAACCGGCCAGGGGCTGAGAAGATCGCCGGCCTCATTCGCAAGACCTACGGCAGCGACGAGTCGATCGGGATCGCCCGTGACTCGTGCTACTCCACCTCGGAGCACAACGAGGGCCGGGCCATCGACTGGATGGTGGATGCCACGACCAAGGCCGGTCGGAACAAGGCCAACGCCTTCTTGGACTGGTTGCTGGCCACTGATGAGTACGGCAACAAGCATGCGATGGCTCGCCGGCTCGGAATCATGTACATCATCTTCAATCGCAGGATCTGGCGTGCCTATGACCCCGGATGGGGCTCGTACAGCGGCACCAACCCGCACACCGACCACATTCACATCAGTCTCAGCTACGACGGCTCAACCGGACGCACGTCCTACTGGAAGCGCAAGCCCTTGGGGCCGTCGTGCTCCACAGGTTCGCTCAGCGCGTCGGCGCCGAAGGTCGAGACCGACCCGATGCGCTACGTACCAGTGCCTCCCACGCGCCTGGCGTCCACCGACTCGGGGACCGGCATGCTGAACGGTCCGTGTCGACTCATCAACGGCTCCGGTCGTCGTGTCGACGTCCAGGTGACCGGAGCAGGACCTGTCCCCGGTCGTGGCGTGGCGGCCGTTGCCCTCAACGTCGCGATGCGCCGTCCCAACTGGACCTCCGACGTCACGGCCGGCCCCGCTGGCGGACAGATCCCGTCTGTGACGCGTGTCTCGGCCAACCAGAACAAGATCAGCTCTGCGTCCATGGTGCTTCCGGTGGGGGCGGACGGGAAGGTCAGCTTCTTCACCAGCTTCGGAGCCACCGACCTTGCCGTCAGCGTGGTCGGCTACTACGTCGACCCCAATGCGCCGTTGTCGCTGCGCCAGAAGATTGCGGCCGACGGGGGCGACCAGCTCGATGCCGTGGCTCCGAAACGACTGGCCACCCTCTCGCTCGCCGCGACGGGACGCCAGCAGGTAGCTGTGGCAGGCCAGGCCAAGACCGACCCGGCCTCGTCGTCTGCGGTCGTGAGCCTCACGGTCGCGGCCGGTGAGGGCCGTGGGTCGCTCTACGCCTACCCGGCTGGCGGCAACCGGCCCAAGGTTCCGGTTCTTGCCTACGCCAGGGCGGCCACCACGGTCCAGACGTCTGTGCCAGTGGGGCGTGGCGGTGCCATCGTGATCGAGAACCAGGGGAACAAGAGCCGTTCGGTCGCTGTCGACGTGGCCGGCGCCTACGAGCCGGCGTCACTCGCCGGTGGGCACAGCCTGGGTCTTCGCGCGCGGCCGATGACCGTCGTGGACACCGGCTCCGACCTGCAGCTGGCCAATCTCGGTGACGGAGCCACCAAGGACTTCTCGGTGAGCGACGCGGCGCCGAAGGGAACGGACTCGGTGCTGCTGCAGGTCACGGCCAAGGCGGCCAAACAGCCTGGCACGCTCACCTTCTGGAGCGCCGGAACAGCCCGGCCGGATTCGGTCGACCTGTCGGTCACCCCCGGTCAGTCGGTGAGTGGAACTGTGGTGGCCCGGGTCGGTGACGGGCGTTCCGTCCGGGTGCGAAACAGCGGGGCCAAGGGCGTGAAGGTGCGCATCACGGTGCTCGGATCGTTCCGCTGACCCAGGCCTGCCGGCGGGGCTGAGGCGTTCCAAGAGCTGTCGTCGACGGCGCCTAGACTCCCGTCAGTGACCTCCCTTTTCGACGATCTCCCGGGTTTCGCGCCTCAGGCCGAGCCCTCGTCGACGCATCGGCCGGCGGTTGACACCAAGGCTCTGCTCGAGGGCCTCAACGACCAGCAACGGGCGGCGGTGAAGCACGAGTCCAGCCCGCTGCTGATCGTCGCAGGCGCCGGCTCGGGCAAGACGCGGGTTCTCACCCACCGCATCGCCTACCTGCTCGCTGCTCGGGGCGTTCAGCCTGGCCAGATCTTGGCGATCACCTTCACCAACAAGGCCGCTGGCGAGATGAAAGAGCGTGTTGCCGATCTGGTCGGGCCGAGGGCGAAGTCGATGTGGGTGTCCACGTTCCACTCGGCGTGCGTGCGCATCCTGCGCCGCGAGAGCAAGCGACTCGGCATGTCGTCGTCATTCTCGATCTATGACGCGGCTGACTCACAGCGCCTGATGACCATGGTCTGCCGCGATCTCGATCTCGACCCCAAACGCTATCCGCCTCGGTCGTTCAGCGCCCAGGTCAGCAATCTCAAGAACGAGCTCGTCGACTGGGAGTCGTTCGCAAGTGACACTGCGACACCGACCGAGCAGATGCTCAGCGAGGTCTATCGCGTCTACCAGCGCAGGCTGGTCGAGGCCAATGCCGTCGACTTCGACGACCTGATCATGACCACCGTGAATCTGCTGCAGGCATTCCCCGAAGCTGCCGAGCACTACCGTCGCCGCTTCCGCCACGTTCTCGTCGACGAGTACCAAGACACCAACCATGCGCAGTACGTGCTCGTGAAAGAGATCGTGGGTCCGCCCGACGCCGAGCTGCCTCCCGCCGAGCTCGCGGTCGTCGGCGACGCCGACCAGAGCATCTACGCCTTTCGCGGAGCAACCATTCGCAACATCTTGCAGTTCGAAGAGGACTACCCGAACGCACACACGATCTTGCTCGAGCAGAACTACCGCTCGACGCAGACGATTCTGTCGGCGGCGAACTCGGTGATAGCCCGCAACCTCAATCGCAAGCCGAAGAACCTCTGGAGCGACTCCGGTTCGGGATGGCCGATCGTCGGCTACGTGGCCGACAACGAGCACGACGAGGCGACATTCGTGGCACAGACGGTCGACGAACTCGGCGATGCCGGCCATGCCA
Organism: uncultured Actinomycetota bacterium; assembly: GCA_963824605.1. Lineage (GTDB taxonomy): Bacteria > Actinomycetota > Actinomycetes > JAHEKZ01 > JAHEKZ01 > JAHEKZ01. The sequence continues at coordinate 260,049 of CAWGPZ010000006.1, forward strand.
AGCCACGAGACGTCGCAGTCTTCTACCGGACGAACGCGCAGTCACGTGTGTTCGAAGAGGTCTTCATCCGAGTCGGCTTGCCCTACAAGGTGGTCGGCGGCGTCCGGTTCTACGAACGTCGCGAAGTGCGCGACGCCCTGGCATATCTGCGCGTGCTCGCCAACCCTGACGACGTCGTCTCGATGCGACGGATCGTCAATACGCCCAAGCGCGGTATCGGAGACCGCGCGGTTGCAGCGGTCGACGTCTTTGCCCAACGTGAGGGCATTGGTTTTGCCCAGGGCCTTGCGCAGGCAGGCATCGTGCCTGGGCTGCAGGCGAGGTCGGTCAACGCCATCAACGGGTTCGTTCGCATGATGGACGCCTTACGCACCCTCGTCGAGGCCGGTACGGGCCCGGCCACGGTGCTTGAGGCGGTGCTCGACCAGACGGGCTATCTGGCTGAGTTGCAGGCGTCGCACGACCCCCAGGACGAGTCGCGTATCGAGAACCTGCGCGAGCTCGAAGCGGTCGCGCACGAGTTCGAAGATGCCGCCCCCGACGGCACTCTTGCCGACTTCCTCGAGCAGGTTGCCCTGGTTGCCGATAGTGACCAGATCCCCGACGCCGGCGAGGACGGCGGTGTCGTCACTCTGATGACCCTGCACACGGCCAAGGGTTTGGAGTTCCCCGTCATCTTTCTGACGGGCATGGAAGACGGTGTCTTCCCACACATGCGCTCGCTCGGAAACAGCCAAGAGCTGGAAGAGGAGCGACGACTCGCGTACGTGGGGATCACCCGGGCACGCGAGCGACTGCATCTCAGCCGTGCGGTCATGCGCTCGGCGTGGGGCTCGCCCCAGTGGAACCCTCCGTCGCGTTTCCTCGAAGAGATCCCCAGCGAGCTGATCGACTGGCAGCGTGAAGACACCGGAGCCTCGGCTCCACCTCCCTCGATCGCAAGCGCGACCCCGACCCGGGGCCGTTCGCCGGGCACGCGAGAGGTGGTGGCGTTGTCGGCCGGCGACCGCGTCACCCACGACACCTTCGGGCTCGGCACCGTGGTGACCACCGCTGGCGCGGCCGACAAGGCCGAGGCCACGATCGACTTCGGCGACATGGGCGTCAAGCGGCTGCTGCTGCGGTACGCGCCCGTTGAGAAGCTCTAGGTATCAGTAGGCGCCGTTGCTACGCAGCCAGGGCAGTGGGTCGGCCGCGTCTCCACCGCCGGGGTGGTACTCGAGGTGAACGTGGTTGCCGTAGCAGTTTCCGGTGCAGCCCACGTAGCCGATGACGTCACCGGCAGAGACGCGACCGGAGGTGCGTTCGAACCCCGACATGTGGGCGTACCACGACTCGGAACCGTCTGGATGCGTGATCACGACCAGGTTCCCGTACGCGCCGTCATAGGCCGCTGAGGTGATGGTGCCTGGCCCGACGGCGTGCACCGGTGTTCCGCTCGGCGCCGTGAAGTCTTGCCCGGTGTGGTAGCCGCTGCTCCAGGCTGAACCTGACTCACCGAATGATGCCGACCAGCCTGCGCCCGAGACGGGCAAGGTCCAGACGGGTTCCTGCCGCTCAGCGCGAGCGGCGGCTCTTGCGTCGGCCCGCCTCTCCTGACGCTTCTCACGTGCCTGCTGCCGTTGACGACGTTCGGCGCGTTCGCGCTCAGCGCGCTCGGCGACGAGCCGGGCGATCCGAGACGAGTCGATCTCGGCCAGCGACGGAGAGATTTCTGTGACAGCGGTGGGACGACGACGGAGGCGGTTGAAGGTGCTGGGCCCTGTGCGGCTCCTGCCGGGTGTGGTGACTGCACCAAGGCGGCTGTGGTGAGCGTTGCCACCACCAGGGTGAGCGCGAGCACGGTGCGTGGTCGGCTGACCATCACCGCACGCGGCTGGGCATGTGCAGGCAAGGTGGATCTCCGGGGGAGTGGATGGGGTGTTCGCGAATGCCCGGCGACGGTAACAACCAAGGCTGAGAGCCCGCTGAGGGCCTGTGGACAAGTTGCGGTCGTCTTCTTGTGACTCTCGCCACGTTGTGGACCAGCCCCTCATGCGCCGCCCAGGAACTCGTGATGTGACTCACGTTCGCACCGATGCACTCCCTCATCGCCGTGAGCGACGTCACCTTGCGATCGGCCGGTGCGGGCGTCCGTTACCCTGCGAATCAACCGAACCTGGACCTCGCGCGAGGAGTCGGAGTTGAGTGAGTCACCCGCACGATCTGGCCCGATTCGGGTCGTCGTTGCCAAGCCAGGGCTCGACGGCCATGACCGTGGTGCCAAGGTCGTTGCCCGTGCGCTGCGCGACGCCGGCGTCGAGGTGGTCTACACCGGGCTCCACCAGACGCCGGAACAGATCGTCGACGCCGCGATCCAGGAGGACGCGGACGCCATCGGCCTCTCGGTGCTGTCAGGCGCCCATCTGACGTTGTTTCCCAAGGTGGTCGACCTGTTGGCGGCGCGTGACGCATCCGACATCGTGGTGTTCGGCGGCGGGATCATCCCCGACGGCGACATCGCCGTACTCCATGACGCCGGAGTGGCGAAGGTCTTCACGCCCGGAACACCGACCCACGACATCGTCGACTGGGTCACCTCTCGCTTCGCGTGACGACTGCGGGTTCCCCAAGGACCTGAGCTAAAGGGCGATGCGTTCGCGCTCGTAAGGCGTGGGACGCATGGGGTCGTCGCTGTCGATCTCGCGTGCCAACCGGTGACCGTCGAACACCGACTCGCTGATCGGACGCGGCGCCACGGCGTCGCCGGTCGCGTAGACCGCCTCGATACCGGCGTCGCGCAGCGCCGCTGGGTCGGCCAGCAGGTCGCGGTACAGGGTGTCCTCCGACTGCTGCTGTGTGACGAGTACGACGCCAGCGCACGACGTCGACCAGGGTTGGCCGAACTCGTCGACGCCGGTGACCCCAGCCGTCGTGACTTCCGTGACGGTGACGCCGCGATGTGCCGTGACGCCTTGCTCGTGCAGGTGCTGACGCAGCATGTCGCCCTCGAGGGAGGCATCAGATGTCGGAGACACGACGCCGAACGGGGTGACCAGGTGGACATCGAAGCCTTCGCCTGCGAGCTGTTCGGCAATCCCTGGGCCGACGTAGTAGCCGTCGGCGTCGTAGACCACGACCGGGCCCGGGGTGGGTCGCTTTCCGGCGAGCATGACCTGCTCGGGGGTCATCACGTGCGGCAGCGACATGTCGGCTCCGTCGATGTCGTCGTGCTCAGGCTGGACACCGTCGCCTCGCCAGGTCGATCCGGTAGCCACGATCACGATCTGCGCTCCGTAGTCGCGCACGGCGGCCGCGTCGAGGCGGCGTCCGGTGATGACCTCGACGTTCTCGAGCTTGTCGAGCTGGATTGCTCGGTAGTCGATGACCCGGCCCCAGTCACCGAGCGTCGGCAGCTGACGCGTCCACCTCAGGCGTCCGCCGATCTCGGCGGCCTCGTCCACGAGGTGCACCGCCTCGAAGCCGCGCTTGCCCAAGATGATGGCGCACTCCATGCCGGCGGGGCCGGCACCGACGACGAGCACGGCCCGATCGGCGTTGGCCGCTGTGGTGAAGAGCTCTGGGTGCCAGCCGCGGCGGAACTCTTCACCTGCGGTGGCGTTCTGGATGCAGGCCACTTGGTTGTACGTCTCTTCGCGCGCGATGCACACGTTCGACCCGGTGCACTCACGGATCTCGTCGAGCCGGCCCTCGCGGATCTTCGTGGGAAGGAAGGGGTCGGCGATCGCCGGGCGGGCGGCGCCGATGATGTCGAGCGCCCGCGTGCGGACGATCTCAGCCATGAGGTCTGCTGACGTGTAGCGGCCGACTCCGACGATGGCCTTCTCGGTGGCCTCGCGGACACGGTCGGTCCACTGTCGTTCGTGGCCCTCCGGGTAGTAGCGCGAGGTGCCCGAGTCCTCTGGCCACACACCGACGTTGACGTCGAACAGGTCGACGAGCGGGGATGCCATACCGATCAGCTCGAGCATGTCGTCGGTCTCGATCCCCGGCAGGCCGTCGCGGCCATTGACGGGAATGCGCGTGGCGATCGCACAGTCGGTGCCGACGGCATCACGCACGGCCTCCAGCGTTTCGAGCCAGAACCGGCCCCGGTTCTGAAGCGATCCGCCGTATTCGTCAGTGCGCTGGTTGAGGTGCGTCGAGAAGAACTGTGAGAGCAGGTATCCGTGGGCGCCGTAGACGTAGACGATGTCGAAACCGACATCGCGGGCGCGCTTGGCCGCCTCGACCCACTCGCGCTGGACGCGCGAGATGTCGTCGGCGTCCATCTCTTTGGCGAGCCCGCCCCAGATGACATGGGACCGCTGCTGCGAGGGCGCCACCCGGATGGCGCGCGACTGACCGTTCTCGCTGTGCGCGCCGCCGTGGAAGAGCTCGATGCCGGCGAGCCCGCCGTGCTGGTGCACCGCATCGGCCGAGAGCCCGAGCGCCTTGGCGTCGGCGTCGTCCCAGAAGAGCGCCGAGACGGCTGGCGCCTCTTCACACTCGAGCGAGATCGACGTGTAGTCGACACATACTCCGCCCCAGCCGCCTTCGGCCTTGATGGCGCGGAAGGCGGCCTGCGTGCGGGGCTTCTCAACGCCGAAGCCAGATGCGTGCGGTACCTGGTAGAAGCGGTTGGGGAGAGTCTTCGGGCCGATCTGAATCGGCTCGAAGAGAACAGCGTGCCGGTGGTCCACGGGTCTCCTCGCGGTGGTGCCGCGCCGAGAGCGCGGTCGCCTACTGATTCATCAGTCAGCCTAGTGACCGAATCATCGGCCCGCAGGGGTGTTGCGCGACCTGGTCGCGGACTACCGTTCTGAGGCATGCGACTGACTCACGGGACCTTCGGCTGGGTCGACCTGCAGACGACTGACGTCGCGGCGGCCAAAGACTTCTACTCCGGCTTCTTCGGCTGGACCTACGAAGATATGCCGACGCCGATGGGCATCGACTACACGCTGTGTTACCTCGACGGACAGATGGTCACCGGTATGGGGCCACAGCCGAGTTCCATGGCGGCGGCCGGTGCGCCCTCGATGTGGAACTCGTATGTGTTCGTCGAGGACGCCGATGCGATCGCGGCAGCCGCCGAAGCCGCCGGGGGGTCGGTGCTGATGCCGGCCATGGACGTCATGGACTCCGGCCGCATGCTCATGATCGCCGGCCCGGACGGAGCCGCGGTGGGTGTCTGGCAGCCGAATGAGCACCAAGGTGCTGAGGTCTTCAACGATCCAGGATCGCTGACGTGGAACGAGCTGCAGTCACGCAACCTTGACGCTGCCCTTCCGTTCCTGTCCGAGGTCTTCGGCTGGCGGTGGGACCGACAGCCGATGGACATGGACTACTACATCGCCCATATCGATGAAAAGCCCGACGACACCTCCAACTGTGGGGCCATGCGCATGCCTGACGGCGTCCCAGCCCGAGGCGCCGAGCATGTGGATCGTCTACTTCGCCGTCGGCGACTGCGACGCCAGCGCAGCGGCGGTGACAGGCCTCGGCGGCGAGCTCTTCATGCCGCCCATGGAGATGGGGCCCGGCAAGTTTGCCGGCGCCAACGACCCCAGCGGGGCCATGTTCTTCTTCGGCTCGTTCGGCGACAGCGCCTAGCTCCCCAGCAGAGGCAGAGCCCCGCGCCGCCCCGCAGGTGGTCGCCTCGATGTCCGGCACTAGGCTCGCCGCTGTCGGTAGGCGGTCGCCGGGACCAGCTCATGGTGGGGCGGCCCGGACGTGCCCGAGTCGAAGGTGAGGCCCCGCGTGGACCTGTTCGAGTACCAAGCCAAAGAGCTCTTCGCCAAGCATGGTGTCCCGGTCACGCCGGGCGCTGTCGCGCTTTCGGTGGCGGACGCGAGACGTGCCGCCGAGCAGTTCGGCGGGACCGTCGTGGTCAAGGCTCAGGTGAAGACAGGTGGGCGTGGCAAGGCCGGCGGCGTCAAGCTGGCGGACTCACCCGACGACACCGAGGCAAAGGCCGGCGAGATCCTGGGCCTCGACATCAAGGGCCACGTGGTTCGTCGCCTGCTGATCACACCGGCGGCTGACATCGAGACCGAGTACTACGTCTCGTTCCTGCTCGACCGCGCCAACCGCACCTACCTGGCCATGGCCAGTGTCGAGGGCGGTATCGACATCGAAGAGGTCGCGCGTACCAAGCCGGAAGCACTGGCCAAGGTTCCGGTCGACGCCATCGTTGGCGTCGACGAGGCGAAGGCTCAAGGGCCATCGTCGCCGAGGCAGACTTCCCGGCCGATGTCGCCGACCAGGTGGCTGATGTCCTGCAGAAGCTGTGGCGCGTCATCATCGAAGAAGACGCGACGCTGGTCGAGGTCAATCCGCTCGTCAAGACGCCCGAGGGCCAGATCCTCGCGCTGGACGGCAAGGTGAGCCTCGACGAGAACGCCGGCTTCCGGCACCCCGATCATGCTGAGTACGCCGTCAGCGACGAGACCGACCCGCTTGAAGCGGCGGCGAAGGCCAAGGATCTCAACTACGTCAAGCTCGACGGCTCGGTCGGCATCATCGGTAACGGGGCTGGGCTCGTCATGAGCACGCTCGACGTCGTGGCATACGCCGGCGAAGAGTTCGGTGGCGTCAAGCCGGCGAACTTCCTCGACATCGGCGGTGGCGCATCGGCAGAGGTCATGGCCAATGGTCTCGAGATCATCCTCAGTGATCCGCAGGTCAAGGCTGTGTTCGTCAACGTGTTCGGCGGGATCACGTCGTGTGACGCGGTGGCCAACGGCATCGTTCAAGCGTTCACGATGCTCGGCGAGCGCGGTGACGCCGTCGACCTACCGATCGTCTGCCGCCTCGACGGCAACAACGCAGAAGAGGGTCGGCGCATCCTCGACGAGGCCGAACACGGTGTCGTCGAACTCGTCGACACCATGGACGCCGCGGCCCGCCGGGTCGCCGAACTCGCGGCTGCGAAGTAGGGGGATCCCATGTCGGTCTGGCTCAACTCGAGCAGTCGCATCCTGGTCCAAGGAATCACCGGTTCCGAGGGCACGAAGCACACCCGACGCATGGTGGCGTCCGGCGCATCAGTCGTGGCGGGAGTGACCCCCGGCAAGGGCGGTCAGAGCGTCGACGGCGGCGCGGGTGACATCCCGGTGTTCGGTTCGGTCTCTGAAGCAGTCGAGGCGACGGGTGCAGATGTTTCGGTGGTCTTCGTACCGCCGCGTTTCGCCAAAGCGGCCGTCGTCGAGACCGTTGACGCGGGAGTTCCCCTTTGCGTCGTCATCACCGAGGGCATTCCTGTTGGCGACACCGCTCAGTTCTTCCAGTACGCGCAGAACGCCGGATCCACGCGCATCATCGGCCCGAACTGCCCGGGCATCATCAGTCCTGGACAGTCGAACGCCGGCATCATCCCCGCCGACATCACCGGTGCCGGACCCATCGGTTTGGTCAGCAAGAGCGGAACTCTGACGTACCAGATGATGTACGAGCTTCGTGACTTCGGTTTCTCGACGGGTATCGGGATCGGCGGAGATCCCGTCATCGGCACGACACACATCGACGCGCTGGCGGCGTTCGAGGCCGACCCCGACACCGAGGCGATCGTGATGATCGGTGAGATCGGTGGCGACGCCGAGGAGCGCGCCGCCGCCTACATCGCCGCCAACGTGACCAAGCCGGTGGTGGGCTACGTCGCCGGTTTCACCGCACCCGAGGGCAAGACCATGGGACACGCGGGCGCCATCGTGTCGGGGTCGTCCGGCACGGCAGCGGCGAAGGCTGACGCGCTCGAGGCGGCCGGTGTCCAGGTGGGCAAGACCCCCAGTGCCACCGCTGACCTCATGCGAGCGGTGCTCCGCGCACGTTCGTGACGTGACGGTGCGCACTCGCACGTCAGCCGCCAGACGACAACCAGCTGAGCACTCGGCGCGATCGGGCGTGGCGCGCCTCCGGCGTCTGATGCCGCTCACTTGCAACGATGGGCGTGATGTCGACCACCCCGCGGCGCCCGCGCTCCTCTGCGAAAGCTCGGCCGAGAAGTCGGCCGCCGGTCGGTGAGCGCCAAGACCCGGTCAACGTGGCGCTCTGGCGGCGGCCCTGGCGGCCGGAACGGTTGCGCTCATCGGTATCGCGTTGGCGCTCATCGTCACTCTCGGTTCGTGGGCTCTGGCGCCTCACGCGGCTGAGACCGGGCCGGACGTCGCTGCCCGGGTTGCCATCGGACTGTGGCTCTACGCCCAGCATGTGCCGCTCGAAATCGGGACCGTCTCGCTCGGCCTGGTTCCCCTCGGGCTCCTGGTGATCCCGGGTGCCCTTACCTATGCAGGCGGACGCCAGGTCGCGCGGGTGGCGCGTCCTCATTCGCTCGCCGACGTGACCAGGGCGGTCATCCCCTTCGCCCTGGTCTACGGGGTTCTGGCAGCCATTGCGGCAGGTGTCGTGCGTTCAGACGTCGTGCAGCCGGATCCCCGTACGGCGTTCCTTGCCGGCACGGCGATCGCGGCGCTCGGTGGCGGGCTCGGACTGCTCAGAGCGTCAGACGCTGCTGCCGACCTTGGTGCGCTTGATTCCCGTACCGGTACGAGATCTTGCGGCGGCCGCCGTCTCTGGGTTGGCCACGCTCGTGCTGGTCAGCGGTGTGCTCACCACCCTCACCTTGGTCGTCGGGTTCCCCGATGCTGCCGAGGCGTTTCGAGCACTGGGTGCTGGGTGGGCGGGGGCCCCCGTCCTGGTTCTGCTCACGGTCGCCTTCATCCCCAATCTGGTCCTGTGGACCGCCGCCTTCACGACCGGGGTGGGGTTTCCCCTCGGGGCCGAAGGGATGGTGTCGCCGCAAGGCATCGAGTACGGGGCGCTGCCCGTCTTCCCCCCTCTCGCGGCGTTGCCGCCGCAGGGTGATCCGGGCCCGTGGGCCTTCGTCGCCCTCGCTGCCCCTCTGTTGGGCGGCGTCGCGGCAGCCGTTGTGCTGCACCGCCGGCAGCGTGGTCTCTCCGGCGAGCAGATAGCGGGCCGGTCGGCCGTTGCTGGCGCGCTCGGCGGCGTCGGGCTGGGTGTGCTCTGCTGGCTCAGCGCCGGATCCGTCGGCAGCGCGGCCCTCACCGAGCTCGGCCCCGTCGGATGGCGGGTGGGCCTCGTCGCCGCCCTCGAGATGTCCCTGGTTGCTTCCGCCGTCGGGTGGGAGCTGCACCGCAGGGCCGGCACGTCGGGGTCGCGCCTGATCGATCTCCGGGAGCGGGTGGCCGTGTCAGGCGGCCTCTCGCACCGGGTGAAGGCGGCCCTCCGCCTCAAGTAGTCGGCACCAGTAAGGTGCCTGATCGTGGCTCGAGCGCGCGTGGTCGTCCTGGTGTCTGGTGGAGGCACGAACCTGCAGGCGCTGATCGATGCCACCGCTCACGCCGACTACCCGGCGAACGTGGTCGCCGTCGGCGCGGATCGGCCCGACATCGCTGCCCTGGACCGGGCCACAGCAGCTGGTATCCCCACCTTCGTGGCGGCACCTGAGCAGTATCCCGATCGGCACGCCTGGGACAGGGCACTGGCTGAAGCGACCATGGCGTACCGCCCCGACCTGGTGGTGCTGGCCGGCTTCATGCGGCTTGTAGGCCCGGCTCTGCTCGAACAGCTTCCCCACCAGGTCATCAACACGCATCCGGCGCTCTCGCCGGCATTTCCGGGGATGCACGGAGCCCGCGACGCCCTGGACTACGGCGTGAAGATCACCGGGTGCACGATCTTCGTGGTCGACACAGGCGTTGACACCGGACCGATCGTGGCCCAGGTGGCTGTGCCTGTGCTTGATGATGACGATCCAGTGAGATTGCATGAGCGGATCAAGGAGCGCGAGCGCGAGCTGCTCGTCAAGACGGTGGCCGAGCTCGTCACCGGTACGTACCGCATCGAAGGAAGAAAGGTCGTTCGCACGTGACGCAGCGCCCCGTTCGCCGAGCATTGGTGAGTGTCTACGACAAGACGGGCTTGGTCGAACTCGCTCGCGGGTTGCACGACTGCGGAGTGAGCCTGGTGTCGACGGGATCGACCGCAGCGCGGATCGCCGATGCCGGCGTTCCGGTGACCAAGGTCGAAGACCTCACCGGATTTCCCGAGTGCCTCGAGGGGCGGGTGAAGACCCTTCACCCACGCGTGCATGCCGGTATCCTGGCCGACCGCCGCAAGCCAGCTCACGAGCAGCAGCTCGTCGACCTCGGCATCGAGGCGTTCGACCTGGTCGTCGTCAACCTCTACCCGTTCACCGAGACGGTCGCCTCGGGGGCGACAGCAGATGAGTGCATCGAGCAGATCGATATCGGTGGTCCGTCCATGGTGCGGGCGGCAGCGAAGAACCATCCATCCGTCGCCGTCGTGGTGAGCCCCTCTCGCTACGCGGAGGTGCTCGATGCGACACGTGCGGGTGGATTCACGCTCGAGCAGCGCGGGCGGCTGGCCGCGGACGCCTTTGTTCACACGGCGAGCTACGACGTCGCGGTGGCCTCGTGGATGAAGAACGTGGTGGCTCCAGACGGCGACGACAACCGCTTTCCCTCGTGGGCGGGCGGCACGTGGAATCGCACCGCCACACTTCGGTACGGCGAGAACCCGCACCAGCGCGCTGCCCTCTACTCGAGCGACAACGGAGCCGAGGGGCTGGCTCAAGCTGATCAGCTGCACGGCAAGGAGATGTCGTACAACAACTACATCGACGCAGATGCCGCTCGCCGGGCCGCATTTGACCACGTCGATGCATGCGTTGCCATCATCAAGCACGCCAACCCGTGCGGGATCGCGATCGATGCCGGTAACGACATAGCCGCTGCCTACCAGAAGGCCTTCGACTGCGACCCGGTGTCAGCCTTCGGCGGGGTCGTGGCGACCAACCGACCGGTGACATCGGCAATGGCGGCTGCCATGGGAGACGTGTTCACCGAGGTGGTTGTCGCTCCAGATTTCGAGGCCGGCGCACTGGACGTGCTGCAGCAGAAGAAGAACGTGCGACTGCTGCGCTGCGCGCCCGTGGCAGAGGGGGAGGCGACCGAGGTGCGTCCGGTCAGCGGCGGGCTCCTCATGCAGGTGCGTGATTCGCTGCAGGCCGAGGGCGACGACCCATCGACCTGGACGCTGGCTGCCGGGGAGGGAGCCGATGCTGCGACGCTTCGTGATCTCGCGTTCGCCTGGCGGGCTTGCCGATCGGTGAAGTCGAACGCGATCTTGCTGGCCAGCGACGAGGCGAGTGTCGGTGTCGGGATGGGCCAGGTCAGCCGCGTTGACAGCGCGAAACTTGCGGTGCTCCGCGCCGGAGCCGACAGAGCCGAAGGGTCAGTCGCGGCCTCCGACGCTTTCTTCCCCTTTCCCGATGGCTTGCAGGTGTTGATCGAGGCAGGTGTCCGGGCCGTCGTACAACCCGGCGGTTCGGTGCGAGACGACGAGATCATCGCCGCAGCTGATGCGGCCGGCGTCACGATGTACTTCACCGGGACCCGCCACTTCTTCCACTGACGCGTGTCTCCCAGCTGCCGGCCTCACCGCATGGAATCCGCCACTGGCGGATTCAGCACGCTTCGCGGCCGCTCCGGTGCCGAAGAGCGCAAGTGATCCGCCACCGGGGCATGTTGATTGACTCTCCGATTTGAGGTCACACCGCACCGGTTCCGTGGACGTGCTGGCTGACGGCCGCAGAATCCTTGCGACGACGACGAGAGCCAGGATCACTGTGGGCCAGAGAAGCAGCCCGCCTACGCCTGAAGCCTGAGCACCGAAGTGCTCGGTGCCGATGGCGCCGAAGTCCCAGATTGCCTGGATGACCATGGGGACGACTAGCGGGCCGGTGAGTCGACGCGTGACGTAGAAGGGTGTGCCGAGGAGGAAAGGCGAACACGATCTGGTAGGAGGCCGCAACTCGACGGCCGGTCGGCGTCAGTTCACGATCACGCGGTGCTCGCCGGCAGCAACCCAAGCGAGCACGTCCGCGCGCGACAGCGCGCGGTGGCCACAGTCGCACCAGGCGGGAAGGGTGTCGTCCACCATCGGGTCGGCCGGCTCGAGCAGGTCGAGCCAGCGGGTAGGGTCGCGTCCACCGTGCGGCGCGTCGGGCAGGTCGAAGTCACCGTGGCTGCGGGCGCGGACCGGGGCGGCATAGACGAGCCCGGCATCGGTGGCGTAGACCGTCGCCACATGGTGGCTGTTGCCGCACTGAACACGAAGCGTGATCGCGTCCCTCCCACCGTGCGGGAGTGCATCGAGAGTCTGCTCCGCGAGCCGACTTCGGACGTCGTGTGATCCGGTTGCTGTACCCATGACCCCAGGATCGGCCCTGCGTACCGGACTGGCCAGGGTCCAAGGGTCCGCTTTCGAGGGCGAGTTCCGTGTTCCTGCTGGCGCCAAGCCATGGCAACCACGTGGGTCCCCTCCTCTTCACCCCATGTTCGGGCCGCCTTGGTGTGAGCGGTACCGCTTGCCATGCCCCAGGAGTGTGACTACCATCGCGGACATCGAATACAAACGATTGCAGTACCCGCGCAGCCACAGCCGGCACTAGGAGACGTGGATGCAGATCCGGCAGTACGTCGTTCGACGGATTCTTCTGCTGCCCCTGATCATGCTCGGCGTGAGTGTGATCGTCTTCACCCTGACTCGATTCAGCGGTTCGCCCGTTGGCATCTACGCCACGCCCAACATGTCGCCAGAGCAGGTTGCGGCACTAGAGAGCCGCTACCGCCTCGACGAACCTATTCCGGTTCAGTACTTCTACTGGCTGAGTGGTGTGTTCCGCGGGGATCTTGGCTGGTCTGGAGTCTCCGTAGCGCCAGTCACCGAAGTCGTCCCGCTGAAGCTGGCCGCCACACTGGAGCTGGCTGTCTTCGCTGCCCTCATCGCGATTCTCGGGGGAATCGCCCTTGGAACGCTTGCTGGAGTTCGCCGGAACAGGTGGCCCGATCACTTTGCTCGCCTGTTCTCGATCGGGGGCGCAAGCACGCCTACCTTCTGGTTCGGGCTGCTGCTACTGATCCCCTTCTATGTGCTACTCGCATGGTTTCCACTCGGTCGTTCCACTCCGGAGGTATATGACCGAGTCAACCACTTCACCAACATCTACACGATCGACTCACTACTGAATTTCGACATGGGAGCTTTCGGTGACGCCCTCTGGCATCTCACCCTCCCCGCGATCACGTTAGGTTTCTCGGCCATGGCCATCATCGTCCGCATGATGCGCTCGTCGATGGTCGAGCAGATGTCGGAGGACTACGTCGACGCCGCCCGCGCGAAAGGGCTTCCTGAGAAGCAGGTGGTGCGTCGTCATGCGCGCCGCAATGCGCTGGTGCCAACGGCGACGGTCATTGGCTTGAGTTTTGGGTTCCTTCTTCAGGGCTCTGTCGTTGTCGAACTCATCTTTCGGTGGCCGGGAATCGGTCAATGGGTGACAGACGCGATCCTCTCCGGCGACCAGGCAACCATCATGGCCTACGTCCTGGTGACCAGCCTCATCTTCATGGTGGTCAACCTGGCAGTTGATGTGACTTATGCCTACCTCGACCGTCGAGTGGCCCTGGGGTCGTGACGATGACAACAGCCCAAGTGTCACTACCGCGTTCGTCGCCTGTTGGTCCAACTTCGGCGGCATTGGTACGAGCGCGACGTTTTGCTGAAGTTGCCCGCGAGGTGCTGCGAAATCCGCTCACACTGTTCGGTCTTGTCATTATCTCGATCTACCTGTTGATCGCACTGTTCGCGCCGCTCATCACCGAGGCCAACCAGCCCGACCCATACCAGATGCCGAGGGACTGGCAGGCCATTGACGCACCACCAGGAACGCCGGGCCATCCCCTTGGTACTGATGCCACTGGCGGCGATGTTCTCTACGGCATTATATGGGGTTCCCGACTCTCGCTTCAGCTGTCGTTGACGGTCGTGTTGGCGACCCTGGTCATTGGCACCATCGTAGGCAGCTTGGCAGGCATGTTCGGCGGCAAGCTGGACGAGATCCTGATGCGAATCGTTGACGTCTTCCTTGCCATTCCAGAGCTCATATTCGCACTGGCAATCGCCGCGGTCCTTGGGCCGTCGTTCCGCAACATCCTGCTCGCGTTAGTCGTGGTCTTCTGGGTGAAGTATGCCCGCATCATTCGCGGCGAGATCATGCACGTGCGGCAGAACGAGTACGTGGAGGCGGCACGAGCCACGGGTGACTCAAAGTGGAACATCTACCGCCGAGACATCTTGCCGAACTGCATGACACCCCTTCTGGTGCAAGCGACACTCGACATGGGTGTCGTCGTGCTAATCGGTGCCAGTCTGAGCTTCATCGGTCTAGCCGAGGCAGGGCTGACCGAGTGGGGCGCTCTCGTCAGCATGGGACAGTCGGGAATCATCGCTGGCGAGTGGTGGGTGGCAACCTTTGCCGGAGCAGCAATACTGTTCTGGGCCCTGGCGTTCAACTTGATTGGTGACGGCCTCCGCGACGTGCTGGACCCGAAGACTGAGGGCCGCTGATGACTAGCGCTAGACCAGCTGAAAACTCCACTCTCACTGAGACGAAGACTCATGAACAATCCGCTGACCCGACTGAAGACTGGTTGTTGAGCGTGCGTGATCTCCGCGTTCATTTTGATACCCCCCGCGGAGTTGTTCAAGCCGTTGACGGAGTGTCCTTTGACCTTCGACGCGGAGAAACACTTGCACTGGTCGGGGAGACTGGCTGTGGCAAGAGCGTCACTGCGCGCTCACTGATGCGGCTGATCCCGACTCCTCCCGGTAGTTACCCCACTGGGTCGGTGTTGTTGCGGGGGGCAGGCGCCGAATCCGGTCCCCCAGGCGATGTCGTGGATATTCTCACGCTCCCGATGTCCGACGTAACAAGAATTCGTGGCGATAAGATTGCGATGATCTTTCAGGATCCTGGGAAGGCACTGAATCCCTCGCTGACGATTAAGCGGCAGGTAGCTGAAGTCTTCGGCGAGCATCGGTGGCGCGCGCTCCTTGAAGGAGCAGGAGCCGACCCTGATCAGGTGGGTCGCTTGGCGCGTGGTGTCGCACAACAACGAAGTGGTTCGCTGTCTCGCCATTTCCTCTCTCTGACCAACCGTCGGCTTGCGCGAAGGCTGAGTGACGGGCTGGATCGCGCTGTCGAGTCATCGCTAGCGGAGACTGGGATCCCGAACCCACGCAAGGTGATGAAGAGTTATCCGCACGAGCTATCTGGTGGCATGAAGCAGCGAGTGATGATTGCACAAGCCCTGGCGTGCGATCCTGATCTGCTGATAGCGGACGAGCCGACGACAGCTCTCGACGTGACGATTCAAGCCCGGATTCTGCAGCTCATCGCCGACCTACAGGACCGACGGGGGACGGCGGTGCTCTACATCACCCACGACCTTTCCCTCGTTCGACAGTTAGCTGACCGACTTGCTGTCATGTACGCGGGTCGAGTTGCGGAGATCGGCCCTGTCGACTCGGTGCTGCACAATCCGCTCCACCCCTACACCCGAGGTCTCTTGGAAGCCATTCCACATGCGCGAACCGCACGTGGAGATCTGGCCGCGATCCCGGGGACCGTGCCACAGCTCGTTTCGCCACCACCCCAATGCCACTTCCATTCTCGCTGTTCGTTCGCTGAGAAGGCCTGTCAGCAAGTTGTTCCGCTACTCACGTCCACCGCTGACGAGGGGCACGAGGTCGCCTGCTTGCGCTACGCCGATTCCGGACAGCGCAGCCAGTTTGCGGGATCCGAGCTTCCGCTTGCCTCATGCTCTGAAGCGGAGGCGAGCGCATGACGACGACTGCTGACAGCATCGCCGTCTCGATGGCCGGAGAGCCGGACCGGGACGACGTTCTCACCCTGCGCGCTGTCGAGAAGCACTACCCGATCAAAGAGGGCGTCCTACAGCGGGTTTCCGAGCACCTGCGGGCAGTTGATGGTGTCGACCTGTCAATCCACCGCGGAGAGACCCTTGGCCTGGTGGGGGAGTCGGGTTGCGGCAAGACAACCCTCGGCCGGGTCGTCGCTGGCCTTGTCGGTGCCACGTCCGGAGCCGTCTACTACGACCTCGATGCGCAAACCCGAGTCGAGCTCGATCGCCTGTTGTCGCTCGGACCGAACAGGGGAACCGGCGATGAGCAGAGACTCGCCACGATCCGCAGCATGCATGAACTAGGCGCTTTGGACAAGACGAGGAAACGCGAGTATCGACGCAACACGCAGGTGGTCTTCCAAGATGCGTTCTCCTCGCTCAATCCACGCCAGCTGGTCAAGGACATTGTTGGACGTCCTTTGCGCGTCCATCACGAGGCTTCTGGTTCGGTGCTGACCGAGCGTGTCGTCGAGCTTCTCGAAAGCGTCGGCCTGGGTCGTGAGCATCTGCTCCGCTATCCGCACCAGTTCTCAGGGGGCCAGCGACAACGCATTTCGATTGCTCGGGCGATCGCGCTCCAACCTGACTTCGTGGTGTTGGACGAGCCGACAAGCGCTCTAGACGTCTCTGTTCAAGCTCAGATTCTCAACCTACTCGTCGAACTGCAGCGCTCGTATGGGCTCACGTATCTCTTCATCACTCACGACCTTGGCGTTGTGCAACACATGGCAGACCGGCTCGCGGTGATGTACTTGGGTCGTATCGCGGAGGTCGGACCTACGGCTGACGTGTTCGAGGACCCGCAGCATCCCTACACGGCTGTGCTGCGCGGTGCCAACCCAACCCTGGAGCACTCGAGTCTTCTCAGCACGTCGTTGAGGGGGGCAGTGCCGAACCCCATTTCGCCTCCCCAGGGATGTCGGCTGCACCCGAGATGTCCGGTCGCAACGACACTTTGTGGGTGGGAGGTTGATGACGCACTAGATCGCCTTGAGACAAACCACACCACACTCTTCGAGCAGATTGTCACGGTGGAGCGAAGCAGTCGAACGGACGCGGTAGTGCAGTTCGACGGTTACGATTCCGCCAGTCTCGCCGCTCAGATCCTGAAGAATGAATCCGATCCTCTTGGCTCGGCTGCCCTGGAGCTAGACGTTGACGGGCCCGCCCTGCATATGAGATTCGCCGACGTACCGGAGCCGCTCTTGCTGAGAGTAGCCCCCGGCCGTGCCAGCGCTTGCATTCTCAGCCACCACCCAGACCGAGGCCACCGGTCGTTATTGGAGGATCACCATGATGGGTTTCAGTAGCCGCGCAAAGATGACGTCGACGAGACGGCTGCCTCGAGGGTTGCGATGGTTCGCTGTCGTCCCCCTCTTCGCACTGGCGGCGTGTACGGGCTCAGGAGGACCTTCTGGTGACGATGGCGACGACGGTGGTGGGGGTGAGGTTCGGAACCCGGGATTGATCGTGCACCATCAGAACGGAGAGCCAGCCTCTCTCGACCCTGCTCGCGCAGAGCAGGGCGAAAAGGGCGAGGCCTTCATTGACAACGTGTATGAGCGACTTGTCGATGTCGGCCCAGACAGCCCAGACCTGATTCCTTCGCTAGCTACCAAGGTACCTACGGAAGAGAACGGACTCGTCAGTGAGGACCGGCTGACGTACACCTTCCCGATTCGCGAGGGAGTGACGTTCCACGATGGGTCCGACCTCACTGCGGAGGATGTCGTCTTCTCCTGGGACCGTGTGATGACGATGAACTTGCCTGAGGGTCAGGCCTCGGTGCTGGTCGACAGTGTCGACAGCATGGAGGCTGTCGATGACCAGACCTTCTCGGTGACCTTGGTCGAACCGGATGCGTCGTTCCTCTACTCAGTTGCGCTGAACACAGTTGCCTCAGTGGTCAGCTCGGAAGCAGTAGAGGAGAACGGAGGGGTTCAGGCGGATACCCCCAATGAGTGGATGGACGCCAACATGGTTGGAACTGGTCCATATGTCTTCGACGAGTGGCGTCGGGGCGAGTCGTTGCTGATGAACGTCAATGATGACTACTGGGGTGACTCGGCAAAGCTCGATGTGCGTTGGGATATCACGCCTGAGGAGAGCGCGCGGGTGCTCGCTCTGCGCGCAGGTGACGCCGACATCATCGACATCTCGCCATCGAACGTGAGTGACGTGTCAGGTAGCGATGGAGTAGCTATCTACGAGAATGGTCTGCTCCTGGAGCCGATCCATCTCGGATTCAACATGCGTGCGCCGACCGGCTCACTACCCAACGCGGATACGGTCCCCGGCGATTTCTTCAATGATGTAAATATCCGCAAGGCGTTCAGCTACGCATTCGACTACGACACTTACATCAACGAGTTCCTCGATGGCTACGGTGCTCGTTACCCTGCGTATATCCCGCAGGGTGTCTTCGGGTACGACCCGGAGGCTCCCCTTTACGAGTACGACCCGGCGCAGGCCGAAGCGCTGTTGCGGGAGACTCCATACTGGGACTCCGGATTCACGGCTTCGGTTCTGGTCCAGTCTGGAGAGCCGGAGTTCGAAGGGGTTGCGTTGCTGCTGAAGGACGGCATCGAGGCCCTGAACCCCAACTTCTCGATCAAAGTCGTCACCCAGGCTGAAACGCAGTTTGACAAAGCACTGGGCTCGGACCCCGTGGAGTACGTGATGTGGGTCAAGAACGCAGACCCGGGTGCTGATCCCCATCAGTTCTTCGACCCCCTGCAGCACCCTGACGGCGATTGGGGCACCAAGCACGGAATGCGCGATGCGTACGCAGATCCGGACACGATTGCCGAGCTCATTGACGCCGGCAAAGCGACGGTGGAACCAGCAGAGCGGCGCGAGATCTACGGTGAACTGCAGCAACTGCTGTACGAAGACCCGATGTGGATCTACGCCGCACAGGAAGGACTCGCCTATCCATACCGCGCCTGGTTGACTGAGTTCATCGTCAACCCGCTGTGGCGTGGTCCGCACTACGAGTACTACGGCAAGGAGTGACGAGGCGTTCGACGGACTCACCGACGAGGTGAGTCCGTCGAACCTCTGATCTCGAGCGACACTGGAAGTAGCACAGCGCGAGGGGGTCGTTGGGGCTCATTGATCGACTCGATCAACATCCTTGCAGCCTCGACGCCGATCTGTCGATGAGGGATGGCTACCGTCGTCAATGGCGGGTTGAGTTTGTCCAGGAACGGCATGTTGTTGAAACCCACGACCGAGAGATCACCGGGGCAAGAGACGCTGTGTTGGGCAAACACGTCGTAGCAGCCAAGGGCGAGGAGATCGTTGCCCGCGACGATGGCGGTAAACGAGATTTTTCTGTCTAGAACGTCACGGAGGGCACGTGATCCCTCAACCTCGCTCCATGCGTTACAGGCAACTACCAACTGCGGATCTGTCGCAAGTCCGTGATCACGGACCGCACTGCGGAAGGCGCGTAGGCGCACGACGCCCGTCGAAGTGTTTTGCGGTCCGGCGAGGTGCAGGATTCGCTGATGTCCTAGAGCGGCGAGATGACGAACCGCAAGTTCGATGCCGGCCGCGTCATCGGGCGCGACCGACGGGACCTCGAGGTCATCAGCCCGCCGGTTGACAAGTACCAGCTTGTCGCCCTGGTCGTGCAGTTGCTTCAACAGCGGGTGATGCAAGCGGGCGGTCGC
The DNA here is from genome assembly GCA_963824605.1 of uncultured Actinomycetota bacterium. Classification (GTDB taxonomy): domain Bacteria; phylum Actinomycetota; class Actinomycetes; order JAHEKZ01; family JAHEKZ01; genus JAHEKZ01. Next base: position 279,514 of record CAWGPZ010000006.1, read on the forward strand.
TACGATGAGCCCCTCGACTTGGCGAGCACGCAGAATGCCGATCTGGGATCGCTCGCGATCTGGGTCGTTGTCGGTGTTGACAATAAGTGCGCTGAATCCTGCCGGGCCTAAGACTTTTTCGATGCCGCGGACGATCGGAGGGAATAGCGGGTTTGTCAGATCTGGCAAGATCAGTCCAATCGTGCCTGACTTCGAAGTCTTTAGGCTTCGAGCGATGGGATTCGGCTGGTAGCCGAGGGCTTCCGCGGCCCGCAACACCCGCTTGGCCGTCTCAGAGTTGACGAGAGACCTCGTCCCGGGATTCAGCGCCCGGGAGGCTGTCGCCGCATGGACGCCAGCGGCCTTTGCGACGTCGCGAAGGGTTGGAGTCCGCACAGGCGCGATCCTAGGGCGTGGCTGGTGGATCCGGCGCTATGGCAAGCAGGCCAGAGTCTTGGTCAAGTGCGGTGTCGAGGACGTCCGAGCCGTCAACCAACTCAGGCAGAAATCGGCGACGAAGGTCGATGACCGTACGTAGCCCGTCACGGTCGATCGTTCCCCCGCGGACCAGTCCTTCCCGTGCATCCCGCATCTTCGCGACGTACTTCGTCGCCAGCGGCTCAGTCAGGGCTAGCAGGGACCCAGCCTCTTCAACCGCTTCCTGGGTAAATGCGCCTGCGCACACGGCGATGGCCGTCTCGCGCAAGGCGCCTGCAAGGCGTGCGGAAGTGTCCAAGTGTGTGTCTCCCGCGATGCTCAGCACCGTCCCGAGGTAGGGATGGCAGACCTCTGAGACCCGGACGAGAGGCTGGCACCCAGCAGCTTCCGCAAGTAGCTCGTTTCCTGCGTTGAGCATGGTGGCGTCACATTCACCGGCCAGGAGAGCCTGCAGGCGCTTTGGAGTCGATCCGATCGCGTCGACTCTGTACTCGTCTCGGCGGAGCCCCAGGGAATCGGTGAGTGCGTACATGGCCAAGGCGAACCCTGAGGTGGGCACATCGACCGCGAGAGTTCCGCCGGAGAGCTCTGCAGCGTCGAGGATGCCCGGTTGCCCATACAACGCCAGACCCATCCCTCGATCGACGCCACTCACGATGCGCACATCGGCCGTGCGTCCCAGAGGGTTCTGCCGGCTGAACCGGTAAGCCAGCACGTTGTCTGGACTGGTGAAGGCGACAGCCAGGTCACCGTCGAGCAGCGCTTCGAACTGGGCTGGTGACGAGGGCACCGGGGCTTCTTCGACGGCTAGTCCTGCCGCTGCCAACGTCCCCGTGCGGCGAGCCACCGACAGCAGGACGGATGGGGTGAAGGTCCCAACGGTCAGGTGAGAGTGCACGTCACCCCTCGATCACTGCTCTTGGATCACTGTACGGTGCTGGCTACAGGTTACCTGCATTCGATTGCATCGCACCAGAAGCGCCAGAGGCACGCACTAGGTGCCGCCGCAGAACCTGCCTTGACGCTCTTTGCAGCTGATGAGTAGGCTAACACAAACGATTGCAAAGGTGGGTTCGATGACGGAAAATCACGTCGATGCCCAGTCGGTGTCTGTCGGCTGGATTGGCACCGGGCGCATGGGGGCTGCCATGGCTACTCAGCTGGCCAAGGCCGGTGTCGCCCTCACGGCGTGGAACCGGACGAGGTCCAAGGCGGAGGCGCTCACGTCGCATGGTGTGGCTGTCGCGAACTCGATCGCCGATCTTCGTCCCCTTGATGTGGTGTTCACGATGGTTTCAACCCCGTCAGACTTGGAGCAGGTGCTCCTCGGCCAGGGCGGTCTGCTCGAAGATCCAGACTCGGTACCTGGCGTCGTCGTCGATACATCAACTGTGTCGATTGAATCCTCGGCGCATGTGCGTCAGGAGTGTGAACGACGAGGCGTTTCATTCCTCGCTGCCCCCGTCAGCGGGAACGGCAAAGTCGCCAAGGCCGGCGAACTGTCGTTGGTGGTATCGGGCCCTGAAGACACTTTCGTTCAGATGCGACCACTGCTTGAGCATCTCGGTAAGTCGGTCACCTACGTTGGCGAGAACGACGTGGCGCGACTTGTCAAGATCTGTCACAACCTCTTCCTCGGTGTGGTGACTCAGTCGCTGGCTGAGATCACGGTGCTCGCCGAGAAGGGCGGTGTCTCGAGAGCCGACTTCTTGGGATTCCTCAACGACAGTGTCATGGGGTCGGTGTTCAGTCGGTATAAGACGCCTGCCTTTGTAAACCTTGACTACACACCAACATTCACTCCGATCTTGCTACGGAAAGACTTCGACCTTGGGCTGGCCCTCGCACGTGAGCATGACGTACCGATGCCACTAGCAGCGGCGACAGCCCAACTGGTTCAGGCCAGCGTTGGCAGTGGTCGTGTCGATGAGGACTTTGCGATTCTGCTGGACCTGCAGGCTGCCAACTCGGGGCTCGAGTTGAAGCCGGAAAATGTCGTCGTTGACGATGGCTTGGACGCGGCCGACCAGAAGGAGTAGACCATGACCGAGCGGGCTCTTTCGGCTGCTGCGCCGCTGCCGGCCCCTGGCCACATGGGCGTTGACTACGAGCAAAGGGTCGACTTCCCGCGACTGCGCGACTACCGTTTGTCGCGAGTAAGAAAAGCACTTGAAGACAGCGAATGTGGCGCGTTCTTGCTCTTCGACTTCTACAACATCCGCTACACCACGCAGACGTGGATAGGCGGTGCCCTCGGCGACAAGATGACGCGTTATGCGCTGCTTGCCAAGGGCGGTGATCCGATGTTGTGGGATTTCGGCTCAGCTGCTCGACACCACCGGCTGTACTCGCCATGGTTGAAGCCGGAGGACTGCCGCGCCGGCATGCTCGGTCTGCGTGGAGCCATCGCACCATCAGCGGGGCTGATGGAATCGGCTGTCCAGGAGATCAAGCAGTTGCTCACAGATGCCGGCGCTGCAGATTCACCGGTCGGAGTTGACATTGTCGAACCAGCATTTCTGTTCGAGATGCAACGCCAGGGGCTGCACGTGGTCGACGCCCAGCAGCTGATGCTTGATGCGAGACAGATCAAGTCGACTGACGAGATCATGTTGCTCACGCAAGCGGCAGCGATGGTCGACGGGGTCTATCAGGACATCGTGGAGGCGCTGAAGCCCGGCATCCGCGAGAACGAAATCGTTGCTATGGCGAACAAGCGGCTATACGAGATGGGCTCGGACCAGGTCGAGGCAATCAATGCGGTGTCCGGTGAGCGATGCAATCCTCACCCACACAACTTCTCCGATCGGCTGATACGGCCCGGTGATCAGGCCTTCTTCGACATCATTCACTCGTTCAATGGGTATCGCACGTGCTACTACCGCACCTTCAGCGTTGGTAGCGCGACGCCGAGTCAACGCGATGCCTACACCAAGGCCCGCGAGTGGATGGATGCATCGATTTCCATGATCAAGCCGGGGATAGGCACAGATGAGGTGGCTGCGGTTTGGCCGACCGCTCAAGAGTTTGGGTTCGAGAGCGAGATGGCTGCTTTTGGACTGCAGTTCGGCCACGGCCTGGGGCTGGGCCTGCACGAACGACCGATCATCTCGCGGCTCAACAGCATACGAGAGCCCGTGGAGCTCCAGACGGGGATGGTCTTTGCGTTAGAGACCTACTGCCCAGCTAGCGACGGATTCTCTGCTGCACGGATCGAGGAGGAGGTCGTCGTCACGCGCGACGGCCCAAGGATTCTGACGCTCTTCCCGGCTCAAGATCTTGTTGTGGCCAACCCCTACTGACTTCAGGCGCTGTTTCGTTCGAGGTGGAAAGGTGACGCAGACGATGGCTGACGAGTACGGGGACCTGCTTACTGACCTTTACATCGGTGGGGCGGCTGTGCCCGCTTCCGATGGTGGCCGCTTTGACGTCTTCGACCCGGCAACGGGCAAAGTCGTTGCGTCTGTCTCCAATGGCACAACCGATGACGCCATCGCCGCTGTCGATGCCGCAGCCTCGAGCGCTCAGGCGTGGGCCTCTACCTCACCACGCGAAAGGGGGGAGATTCTTCGGGGGGCGTTTGAGTCAATGACCTCACAGGGCGAACGCCTGGCCCACCTAGTGACTTTGGAGAACGGCAAGGCGCTGAGGGATGCGCGGAGTGAGGTTGCATACGCGGCTGAGTTCTTCCGGTGGTACTCAGAGGAGGCGGTGCGTGCGGAAGGCACGGTAACCACGTCCCCGTCCGGAGCCAACAAGATCCTGGTCCTTCATCAACCGGTTGGCATAGCCGTACTCGTCACTCCCTGGAACTTCCCCGCGGCGATGGCCACCCGGAAGATCGGTCCCGCGCTGGCCGCCGGGTGCACTGTCGTCCTCAAGCCCGCCAGTGACACTCCCCTTACTGCTCTGGCGATGGCGCTCATTCTTGAGGAGGCCGGGGTTCCGCCCGGTGTCGTGAACGTGCTCCCGACCCGTCGATCGGGCGCAGCTGTCTCCGCAATGCTGCATGATGCAAGGGTACGCAAACTCTCGTTCACCGGTAGCACTGAAGTCGGCAGGGTACTCATCAAAGAGGCAGCTGACCAGGTCTTGAACTGCTCGATGGAACTCGGTGGGAACGCACCCTTTGTGGTCTTCGCTGATGCCGACCTCGAAGCCGCTGTCGATGGTGCGATGGTTGCGAAGATGCGAAATGGCGGTGAGGCATGTACGGCCGCGAATCGCTTCTATGTTGAGTCACCGGTCGCAGAAGACTTCGCGCGGCGACTCGGCGAGCGTATGGCCTCGTTGCGTGTCGGACCCGGTGCCGATGATGGAGTTCAGGTTGGTCCGCTTGTCAACGAGGACACGCTCTCGAAGGTCGAGAAGCTCGTGGACGGAGCCCGAGAGTCTGGGGCCACGGTGCTTATTGGCGGTGATCGACTGAACCGCGACGGCTACTTCTATGAACCCACCGTGCTCACGGGGGTCGCATCTGACGCCGCAATCTTGCGTGAGGAGATTTTCGGACCTGTCGCCCCCATCGTGACCTTTGACAGTGAGGCAGAAGCCATTCGTCTTGCCAACGACACTGAGTTCGGATTGGTCTCGTATGTGTACACCTCCAGCCTGCACCGTGGGCTACGCGTCAGCGAATCTTTGGAGTCTGGCATGGTCGGACTGAACCGGGGACTGGTCAGCGACCCAGCAGCTCCATTCGGTGGAGTGAAGCAGAGTGGCATTGGACGCGAAGGTGGTCACGGCGGAATGCTCGACTTCATGGAGTCGAAGTACATCGCCGTGGATTGGTGACAGTTCAAGTCAGCCTTGAGTCTCGCTCGAAGACTTCTGGGTGACGCCCCAGTTCGATCCGTGTCCGGCGGATATGTCCGCCGAGGTACCGCTCTGCGTCGATCACATCACGACGTTCGATCGCATCGAGAATCAGTCTGTGCTCGGAGTTGACGACCCACATACGACCCGGACCGCTGAGTGAGACGTAGGCCCGTCGGTAGTAGTGGGTGGAATGCCAGAGCCTCGTAACCATGGCGGTCAACTGTCGAATTGGGCATCCCGTGTAGCTGAGCAAGTGGAATTCCCGGTCGAGGGCGAGGAACTTCGCGACGTCTGTATTGTTCTCGATCTTCTGCTGAACTGCGTTGAGCTGCAGCACCTGCTCGTTTGTGAGCAAGGGCAAGCTTTCATTCAAAGCCAGTGGTTCGAGCCGCTCCCGCATGCGGTAGATGACATCAACTTCGTGCATGGTGAGACTGGGAACCCGAGAGCCCCTGCGGGACACATGCTCTGTCAGCCCCTGGGCTTCCAGCATCCTGAGTGCCTCGCGAACTGGGAGCCTGCTTGCTCCCAGTCGTTCGGCGATGTCTTCTTGGCGAATCCACGTGCCGGGTGCCAGGTCACCACTCAAGATGGCATGGCGCAAATAGTCCGCTATCCGAGTGCTCGCAGCGTCAAGCGGGACGGGGCTTGCAGCGCTCATTGCGCTGGGCTCCTAGGTATGGCGCCCGGGCGGATACGGTCGAATGCCTTGCCCTGCGGGTAGGAAACGAGCTCGAACTGCATTCCCCACGGTGCGAGGAAGTAGATCCACCGATTGCCCTCAGCGGGTCCTTTGCTTGCGGTTGGGCCGGCCAACACCTCTACCCCGCACTCGTGCAGGTGGCCGATAGCAGCATCGAGATCGTCGACGTAAAGCGCGACGTGGTGGCCCCCAACATCACTGTTCCGCGGCGGAATCTCCTGCTGATCGGGTGACGAGTACCGGAACACCTCGAATACTGCTTGGTCGCCACATCGGAAGAATCGATTCTCGCTGATCTCCGCTCGGGGGTGCACGTTCAAGTGCTCCGCCATCCATTCGTCGTCTGCACGGAACGGGCCTAGCGAATAGAGGTATTCGCAGCCAAGTACCTCGACCAGGAAGGTCGTGGCCTCGTCGAGATCTGGCACGGTGAAGCCGATGTGGTCGAGACGGCGAAGCCCTGGAAGCCCCATATCGGATCCGATCCTCCCCCCTGTCGGACGCTCATTTCCGATAATTACGCTCAGAATTCCCAGATCCTCGCAAGCATCTATGGAAATTGGATCCAAGCCGTGTCACCCTGGGAGGGTCGTTAGGAGCGTCATGACCGTGCATCACTCACTTTCCGCCGCATCGCCGTGGGTCGAGCTGGTGGCAACGGAGCAGGACTGGGATGAGGCCGATCCGGTCCTCCTCAAGACGATGTTCACCCACCTTGCCGTTGTCCGACGCTTCGAGGAGTTCGTCCTCGAGCTCGCCGGCGCTGGACTCGTCCACGGCCCAGCGCATTCGAGCATTGGTCAGGAGGGCGGAGCGGTTGGTTCGGTGCTGGCTCTGGCCTCCAGCGACACCGTGAATGGGTCCCACAGGGGGCATCACCAATTCTCGGCCAAAGCTCTCCACCACATCGCCCCCAAGGGACTGGAACCGACAGAGCCCCTTCCCCACGACGTGCGGGAGGTGCTGCTTCGTACCTTGGCTGAGATCTGTGGACTCGACAGGGGGTGGAGCCATGGCCGCGGAGGATCTATGCATCTGCAGTGGAAGGAGGCAGGTGCGGTGGGAACCAATGCCATTGTCGGCGGTGGGGTGCCTCTTGCTGCGGGGTACGCCTGGGCTCACCGTCAGGCAGGGACCGATGATGTGGCCGTCACCTACTTTGGGGACGGAGCGGTAAACATTGGCTCGACGCTGGAGACATTTAACTTGGCCGCCGCCTGGAAGCTGCCGCTTTGCTTCTTTGTCGAGAACAACCAGTACGCGGTATCCACCACGGTCGCTGAGGCAACCGGCGAGGCGCGCTTGTCCGCGCGGGGGCCAGGGTTCAACATCCCGAGTTGGCGAGTAGACGGCATGAACCCCCTTGCGGTCTACCTCGCCATGAAAGAGGCAGTTCAGCACATGCGCACTGGAGACGGGCCAGTCCTCGTTGAGGCTGACACCTATCGGTACTTCCACCAAAACGGCGGGCTTCCGGGGAGTGCCTTTGGGTATCGCGCCAAAGCCGAGGAAGGGCAGTGGCGCCAACGAGACCCCCTCAAGCAGGTTGAGTCGCACCTTGTGCGTTTGGGGTATCTCACGCAAGCAGAAATGGACGGAGCGAGCGCAGAAATCAAGGTTGTGATTGGCGATCTGGGTGAGTCCTTGCTTGAGTCCGTCCCCGGGGGCAAGCCGGGTGAACGACGAATCCGGGACTCGGAATGGCCCGATCCGGCTTTCGCCAACGTGGGTGTTCGGGGAGACCTCTCAGAGTTCGATGGCGCACCACTTGTGGAACATGCGGTACTTCCCTCCACGGGCAAGTCCGTGAAGTTCATTGAGGTGGTCGCTGCTGTCCTTGGGCGTCGAATGGAAACCGACGACTCCGTTGTGGTGCTGGGTGAAGATATCCATCGACTCAACGGCGGGACCAATGGTGCAACCCGCGGTCTGAAGGAGCGGTTTCCCGACAGGATCCTCGGCACCCCGATCAGCGAGAACGCATTCTCCGGACTTGGTGGCGGTATCGCTCTGGATGGACGGTTCAGGCCCGTCGTCGAGTTCATGTATGCCGACTTTCTGTGGGTGGCAGCAGATCAGCTCTTCAACCAGATTGCCAAAGCGCGACACATGTATGGAGGCACGAACGACGTTCCGATTGTTGTTCGCAGCAAGGTGGCGATGGGAACGGGATACGGTTCGCAGCACTCCATGGATCCGGCGGGAATTTTCGTCACGTCTCCCGGTTGGCGCGTCGTTGCGCCGACCACACCGTACGACTATGTGGGGCTGTTCAACAGCGCCATCCGATGCCAGGATCCTGTAGTTATTCTCGAACACGTCGATCTATACACGTCAATGGGTACTGGGCCGAACGACGACCTCGACTACTGCCTACCAGTAGGAAAGGCGGCGGTACGACGCTCCGGGTCTGACGTCACAGTCATCTCCTATCTGGCAATGGTGCAGAAGGTCCTGGACGCCGTTGAGGCGACGGACACTGTAGACGCGGAAGTCATCGATCTGCGCTGGTTGGATCGGGCCAGCCTGGACTGGGACACCATCGAGGAGAGCGTCAAGAAGACCAACAGGGTGCTCATCGCTGAGCAGGGAGCCTTGGGTACATCCTATGGCGGTTGGCTGGCGGATGAGATTCAACGGCGGCTTTTCGACTGGCTCGATCACCCGATCGAACGGGTTACCGGGGGGGAGGCATCACCGAGTATCAGCAAGGTGCTTGAACGAGCAGCGATCGCGGGGGCCGACGATGTTGCGGCCAAGCTCAAGGTGATGGGGAGTGCGTGAGACATGGCCAGCCTATTGCGAATGCCTGAAATTGCCGCGAGTGCCACTGAGGCTGTGCTGCAAGGGTGGTCAGTTGATGAGAACGGACAGTTTGAAGGTCTGCAACCGCTGGCAACAGTCGAGACCGAGAAGGCGCTCATCGAGATCGAGGCAGAAGACAGCGGCACAGTCCTAAGACATCTTGTCGCGCCTGGGGATCGCCTTGAGGGCGGAATGCCCATCGCCTTACTCGGCGAAGTAGGGGAGCAGGTGACTGACCTGGCTGGTCTGCTTGCTGAACTGGGTGCCGGTCTTCCTCCGGTGACTACCGAAAGTGGTGCCGTTGTCGAGCCGGCCACTTCGCCGGACAGAACGGGTTCCCATGGTGTGGCTGGGCGGACGTTCTCAAGCCCGCTGGCTCGCCGGTTGGCTCGCGATGCGAATCTAGCTATAGAGGAGATTGTTGGGACTGGGCCTCAAGGCCGTGTCTTGCGGCGTGATGTCGAAGCAGCGCTCGCGGGTCAAGTGCAGACTCGATCTTCTCGGCGATCCACTGCTGCGTCGCCAGCTGTGGTCGATGGGCGTGGAGAGCTCACCGAGGTTCCCCACTCAAGGATGAGGAGTGCCATTGCGCGACGTCTCACCGAGAGCCAGCAGACAACGCCACACTTCTACCTCCGTGGCTCCGCAAGGGTCGACAAGTTGCTGAAGGTTCGGGCCCAGCTGAACCAAGCTTCTCCGGTGAGGGTCAGCGTCAATGACCTCGTTATCAAGGGGGTGGCTCGAGCCCACGCCCTCGTGCCGAGGATGAACGTTGTCTGGACCGAGACCGCGATGCGCCAGTACTCGTCGGTGGACATCGCTGTTGCCGTGGCGACCGACAATGGACTGCTTACTCCGGTGCTGCGAAACGTTGACAACCTACCTATAGCTGTTATTGCCTCCGCTACCCGCGACTTGGCCGATCGTACTCGGGCTGGGGAGATCCGGCAGGAAGAGCTTGAAGGTGGCTCTATCACCGTAACCAACCTCGGCATGTTCGGAACTGAGGAGTTCGCTGCCATCATCAACCCACCCCAGTCGGCAATTCTCGCAGTAGGAGCTGCGAGAAAGGAGCCGATCGTGAGCAAGGGGAGACTAAAGGTCGGTACGGTGATGCGATTCACCCTGTCTGTCGACCATAGAGCCGTCGACGGCGCACAGGCCGCCGAGTGGATGCGAGTATTCACTTCCTTAATCGAGGAACCTGTACAGGTACTCGCCTGAAGACGAAATCTAAGTACGCCATACTCCTGCCGTGAGTCGTCGAATGCCTGCTGAGTGGGAACGGCACATACGGACGTGGATGGCCTTCCCCCCTCCCGGCGGATACGTCGCGACCCACGATCCGACCGCGCTCAAGACGTGGGTGACAGCCGCAAACACGATTGCCGAGTTCGAGCCGGTGACACTGCTCTCCCACCCATCGTCGGCCGACCACGTTCGAGGACTGGCCTCATCCGGTGTCGACGTGGTCGAGGTGGATCTTGACGACGGGTGGCTCCGCGACAACGGGCCGACGTTCGTGCTCGACGACGAGGGCGCTCCTACCGCTGTGAACTGGGTATTCAACGCCTGGGGTGGAATCCAGGACCACTCGCGCGATGCGCAGATCGCCAGGACCGTTGCCGACCTGGCCAAGGTTCCGACGCTCGACAGCAGCCTTGGTCAATGAGGGTGGTGGCATCTGCGTCGACGGTGAGGGCACCGTCATTGTCACCGAGACGGTGCAGCTGCACGACAGGCGCAACCCTGGGTGGTCCAAGAGCGAGGTCGAGGACGAGCTCGCTCGAACGATCGGTGCGACAACGGTGATCTGGCTCGAACGAGGGCTGATGGGCGACATGCAGCAGTACCGGCCCGGCCTCGGCACCAATGGCCACGTCGATGTCCTGGCTGCCTTCGTCCGTCCGGGGGTGGTCGTCGTGCACGGCCAACCCGATCCGGCTCACCATGACCACGCCGTCATGGAGGAGAACATGGCCAGACTCAGAGCGGCCCGTGACGCACGTGGGCGTGAACTGAGCATCATCACGATCGATGCACCGCCGGACACTGTGGTCGACGGTGTCTCGATCGACCACAGCTACATCAACTTCTCATTCGCCAACGACGGAATAGTGATGTCGGTCTACGGAGATGCAGAGGCCGACAAGAATGCTGCGGCGATCCTGGCCGGACTGTTCCCCGACCGAGGTATCGCTTCGGTGAACGCAGAACCGATCTTCCGCAACGGTGGCGGCGTCCACTGCATCACGCAGCAGCAACCACAGACCTAGGCCGAGGGTGGTGGCTCTTGGTCGTCCCCCCCGCAGCGCACGTGAGTGCGCCGAGCCTTGCCGTAGTCTCGCGCGGGTGACCTCAGAGCCGATGTCGGCCGCCCCGTGAGAGACCCAGGCCGCCAACTCTCGGGTGCTGTCGCCTTCGGAGCTGGGCTCGTCGTCGCCGTGCAGGGCCGAATCAATGGCGAGGTCGGCGATCTCACCGGCAACGGAGTCATCGGAGCCATTCTCAACTTCAGCGTGGGTCTGCTGCTCCTCGTCGTGGTCGTCGGCTCGCGGCAAGTCACCAGGGATGCCCTGCGCGGGTTGCCAGCGCTCATCGGTCCCGGGCTGCCCTGGTGGACCCTCACCGGTGGTGTGGGCGGAGCCATCTATGTCACCGGGCAGAGCACGACCGTCGCGGTTCTCGGGGTTGCGCTCTTCACCGTTGCGACGGTCGCTGGATCGACCGGCGCGGGACTGCTGGTCGACAAGGTGGGGCTGGGACCGGGCGGGCGAGTTCCCGTGACTGCCTGGCGAGTCGTCGCGTCCATTCTTGCCGTTGTTGCCGTGTGGGTGGGATCGGGAGGAAGGGACGATGTGGGGGCGGTCTCGATCCCGTTCCTTCTGCTCGCTCTCGCAGCCGGAGCCGCCGGGGCGGCGCAGGTGGCCGTGAACGGTCGGGTCTCGACCGCGACCCGTCAACCTTTGGTCGCGACCCTGGTCAACTTCGTCGTGGGGCTGACCACCCTGTTGCTGATCCTTGCCGGGCAGTGGTTGCTGACCCCTGACCGTGTCGGCTCGCTGGCGCCCGTGGCCGAGAAACCGTGGCTGCTGGTCGGTGGTGCCATGGGGGTGCTCTTCGTCGCGGGATCGGCCTGGTCGGTGCGTGCCCTGGGTGTTCTGCTGCTGTCGCTCGTGGTGTTGGCGGGGACTCTTGTGGGAGCGGTTGCGGTCGACCTGGCTGTACCGACCGAGGGGGCGTCGGTCAACGGCTACCTGTTGGTGGGAATCGCGCTGACCTTCATGTCGGTCGGGTTGGCGGTCGTGCGGCGCCGCGGTCGGGCGGCGTGACAGGATGATGCCTGTGGCAGCGATAATTCTTGATGGCAAGGCGACAGCGGCAACGATCAAAGCTGAGCTGGCGACGCGTGTCGCAGCGCTCAAGCAGGTCGGCGTCCATCCGGGGCTCGGAACGATCTTGGTCGGTGACGACCCCGGCAGTCACTCGTATGTGGGCGGCAAGCACCGTGACTGTGCGGAGGTGGGGATCGCCAGCATTCGCCGCGACCTCGCCGGCGACGCCTCGCAGGACGACGTCGAACGGGCCGTGCGCGAGCTCAACGACGACCCGGCCTGCACCGGCTACATCGTGCAGCTGCCCCTTCCCAAGGGCCTCGACCCACACCGGGTCCTGGCCTTGATGGATCCCGACAAGGACGCTGACGGCCTGCACCCGATGAACCTTGGGCGCCTGGTTCTGGGCGAGGACGCCCCGCTGCCATGTACCCCCAGGGGGATCGTTGAGCTGCTGCGCCGCTATGACGTGCCGATCGGCGGTGCCGAGGTGGTCGTTGTCGGCCGCGGCGTGACAGTGGGACGTCCGCTCGGCTTGCTCCTCACCAGGCGCAGCGAGAACGCGACGGTGACTCTCTGCCACACCGGTACGCGAGACCTGCATTCGCACCTGGCAAGGGCCGACATCATTGTGGCCGCGGCCGGTGTTCCCGGGCTTGTTTCCGCTGACGTCGTCAAACCTGGCGCAGCAGTTCTCGACGTCGGCATCACCCGCACCGATCTCGGACTCGTCGGAGATGTGTCTCCGGAGGTGGCCGAGGTTGCCGGGCATCTGGCCCCGATGCCGGGCGGCACCGGTCCCATGACCCGCGCGATGTTGCTCGCCAATGTCGTCGAGCGCGCTGAGGTGCAAGCCGGAGCGGTGGCGGGCTGACGGTCGTGGCTGACGAGCCCCCCGAGGTTCGCCTCGACGGTGAGGGCAACCCGATTGACGACCAGCCGTTGATCGAGCGGACGATCGACCAGTGGCCGTTGGCCCTGGTGCTCCTTGGGTTGGCAGCGGGTCTCGTCGTCCTGTCGTTCTTTGAGTTCCGCGTGGGCTCGGTCATCTTGGGGGTGGCAATCATCTTCGGCGGCGCCCTGCGGTTGGTGCTTCCGCGCGAACGTGCAGGGTTGTTGGCGATCCGTGGCCGCCCCATCGACTTGGTCACCATGTTCGGCCTCGGGATCGCGCTGACCACCGTTGCGGTGCTCGTTCCACCCGCCCGGTAGCCTCTGAGGGCACCCAAGAAACTCCAAGAGCAAGGACCGGTGAAGTTCTCATGACGCCAGCTAGCCGCAGCCGTAAGGTCACCGTCGTTGGAGCGGGCTTCTACGGCTCAACGACAGCTCAGCGCCTGGCGGAGTACGACATCTTCGACACCGTTGTCCTCACTGACATCGTCGAAGGAAAGCCTGAGGGCTTGGCGCTCGACATGAACCAGTCCCGGCCCGTCGAGGGCTTTGAGACCAAAGTGGTGGGTGTCTCGACCGATCCCGCCACTGGCGCGGGCTACGAAAAGACTGCCGACAGCGACATCGTGGTGATCACCGCGGGGCTTCCCCGCAAGCCTGGGATGAGCCGGATGGATCTCATCGAGACCAATGCCAAGATCGTGCGCGGAGTCGCCGAGAACGTCGCCAAGCACTCGCCGAACGCGGTCATCATCGTGGTGTCCAACCCCCTCGACGAGATGACCGCCCTGGCGCAGCTGGCCAGTGGTTTCCCGAAGCAGCGAGTCATTGGCCAGGCCGGCATGCTCGACACCGCCCGGTTCACGCACTTCGTCGCAGAGACCCTGGCCGTGCCCGTGGCGTCCGTCCGTACCCTCACGCTGGGCTCGCACGGCGACACCATGGTTCCCGTACCGAGCCGATGCACTGTCGACGGCAAGCCGCTCACCGACCTGTTGCCTGCCGACACCATCGAAGAACTTGTGGTGCGCACCCGAAACGGAGGCGCCGAAGTGGTGGCTCTGCTCAAGACGGGATCGGCCTACTACGCACCATCGGCGGCCGCTGCTCGCATGGCGAGGGCCGTGGCCGAAGACTCCGGCGCTGTCATGCCCGTCTGCGCCTGGGTGGACGGCGAGTACGGCATCGAGGGCGTCTACCTCGGCGTCGAGGCAGAGATCGGTGCGACAGGTATCCGTCGCGTGATCGAGGACGACCTGACAGACACCGAGCTGGCTGGGCTCAAGGAGGCCGCCGAGGCCGTACGCGCCAAGCAGGCCGACGTCGTCGATCTGTAGTCAGCACCGTTCACCGTTGAGCACTGACGCCGAAGGGGCACCCTGCTGATGGCCAAGATCAAGGTCGACAACCCAGTCGTCGAGCTCGACGGCGACGAGATGACGCGCATCATCTGGGCGTTCATCAAGGAGCAGCTGATCCTGCCCTACCTCGACGTCGACCTGAAGTACTTCGACCTCGGCATCGAGGCGCGCGACGCGACCGATGACCAGGTCACCGTGGACGCTGCCGAGGCGATCAAGCGGTACGGGGTCGGCGTCAAGTGCGCCACCATCACGCCCGACGAGGCTCGCGTCGACGAGTTCGGACTTCGGCGTATGTATCGCTCCCCGAACGGCACGATCCGCAACATCTTGGGTGGCGTGATCTTTCGTGAGCCGATCATCATCAGCAACATCCCACGCCTCGTGCCGGGCTGGACCAAGCCGATCGTGATCGGTCGCCACGCGCACGGCGACCAGTACAAGGCGACCGACTTCGTCGTTCCGGGTCCCGGCAAGGTCACCATCACCTATCAGCCCGATGACGGCGGCGAGCCGATGGAGTTCCAGATCGCAGACTTCCCCGGCGGGGGTGTGGCGATGGGCATGTACAACTACGACGACTCGATCCGCGACTTCGCCCGTGCCTCGATGCGCTATGGATTGGCACGCAAGTTTCCCGGTCTACCTCTCCACGAAGAACACGATCCTCAAGGCGTACGACGGCCGGTTCAAGGATCTGTTCGCCGAGGTCTTCGAAGCAGAGTTCAAGGCAGAGTTCGAGGCGGCCGGTATCACCTACGAGCACCGCCTGATCGACGACATGGTGGCGGCCGCGATGAAGTGGGAGGGCGGCTATGTCTGGGCCTGCAAGAACTACGACGGCGACGTGCAGTCCGACACGGTGGCGCAAGGATTTGGTTCACTCGGCCTGATGACCTCGGTGCTGATGACGCCCGATGGCAAGACAGTCGAGGCCGAGGCGGCACACGGCACGGTCACCCGGCACTACCGGCAACATCAACAGGGCAACCCCACGTCCACCAACCCGATCGCGTCGATCTTCGCGTGGACACAGGGCCTGCAGCATCGCGGCAAGGTCGATGGCAACGCAGCTCTGCAGCAGTTCGCAGCCGATCTCGAGCAGGTCTGCATCAAGACGGTCGAGAGCGGCAAGATGACCAAAGACCTTGCCCTGTTGGTGGGATCGGACCAACCGTGGCTCAACACGCAGGAGTTCCTCGCGGCGCTCGACGACAATCTCAAGGCCAAGCGCGGGGCCTAGGGTTTCGTGGTGAGTGTGTTGAGGTCGTCGAGGAAGCCGGGGTAGCTCGTCGCTACGGCGTCCCACCCGGAGATCTCGATCTCGCCGTCGGACACCAGACCGCACGTCGCGGTGGCGGCGGCCATGGCGATGCGGTGGTCGTGCTGCGACTCGACCACCCCGGCGCGCAACGTTCCGGAGGAGACAGCAAGAGACTCAGGACCGGTGCTCACCTGTCCTCCAAGTGCACGAATCATCGCGGCCACCGTCTCGATGCGGTCGCTCTCCTTTCGCCCGTAGTTCGCCCGCGCCCTGGAACTCCAGCACCCCGGAGGCTGCGAGAGCCCCGGCAATGCTCAGGGCGGGGACTTCGTCGATGAGGTCGGGCAGATCGTGTGCCTCGACGACAACACCGGTCAGCTCGGCTCCGACCACGCGAATCACACCAGCAGCCGCGTCGACCGTGAGGTCGGCCCCCATGCGTTCCAGCACCTGGAGGAAGCCAGTGCGCTCGGGTGAGAGGTAGAGGTTCTCGACCGTGACGTCGGAGCCTGGGACCGCTGCCGCGGCACAGATCCAGAACGCCGCCTGCGACGGGTCTCCCGGCACGGAAAAGGTGCCCGGAGACACCGGGCCGGGCACGAGGGTCACGATCGATCCACCGTGGCCGTCGGCGACGGTCGTGACGTCGACCCCGTGCTCGACGAGCATCTCCTCGGTGTGCCGACGGGTGGTGACGGTCTCGCGGACGATGGTCGATCCGTCGGCGGACAGGCCGGCCAGCAGTACGGCCGACTTCACCTGGGCACTGGCGATAGGTGGCGTGTAGTCGATGCCGCGGAGGTTTCCGCCGGTGATGGTCAGCGGGGTGAAACGTCCACCCTCGCGCCCGTCGATCTCGGCACCCATGGCCCGTAGCGGCTCCACGACGCGGTCCATGGGTCGACCGGCGATCGACTCATCGCCGGTGATCACGCTCCTGAAGGGTTGACCCGCGCAGACGCCAGCCAGCAGTCGCGCACCGGTGCCGGAGTTGCCGACGTCGAGGATCTGCTGAGGTTCCTGGAGGTCACCACCGGTGACAGCCAGGGTGCCGATCGGGTGGCCGCTGCGTCTGTCATCGGCCTCGTCGATGCGAACGCCCATGGCCTGCATGATCTGGCGCGTGTGCAGCACGTCGAGGCCGGCCGACAGGCCCGTGATGGTGGACGAACCCGAGGCGAGGCCGGCGAGGATCAGCGCCCGGTGCGACACGGACTTGTCGCCAGGAACGCGCAGCCGGCCACGGAGAGGGCCACGACGAGCGACTTGCACGGTCGCGGGTGGCTGGGCGGTCATCGCCCTCACCTTATCGACGGGTTGTGCTGCCCCGTGCCGGCGTTTGGTCGATGTCGCTGCATCCCCGTCCGCCTCCTGCCACAGTGAGCCAATGAATCGTGCACATGCTCAGAGCCAGGTAGCTGTGGTGACCGGGGGAGGTACCGGGATCGGACGTGCCACTGCCCTTCGGCTGGCATCGAGCGGGTACCGGGTGGCGATCTGCGGCCGCCGGCCGGAACCGATCGAAGCGGTGCGTGAACAGATTGCCGTGGCCGGAGGGGTCTGTCTGGCTGAGCCCTGCGACGTACGCGACCCCGACCAGGTGTCGCGCTTCCTCGACCGCGTGCTGGAGGAGGGTGGCCGCATCGATGCCCTGGTGAACAACGCCGGTGGGCAGTTCACGGCCAATGCGGAGGACATCTCGGTGGGAGGGTTCCGGGCCGTGCACCGGCTCGCCGTCGAGGCGGCGTGGTCGGTCACTCGTGAGGTGGCCAACCGGGCCTTCATCCCGCAGCTGTCCGGAGCCGTGGTCTTCCTCGGGTTCAGTCCGCGACGTGGGATGCCCCAGGCGTCGCATGCCGCATCTGCGAGGGCCGCCGTCGAGAATCTGGCCACCGGGCTTGCGCTGGAGTGGTCGCGCTACGGGATCCGCTCGAACTGTGTCAGCGCCGGGACGGTGGCGACCGAGGGCCTCGAGCAGTACGGCGATGTCGTCAACGAGTGGGTCGAGACGATCCCGATGAAGCGTCTGGGCCGCCCGGAAGAGGTAGCCAGCGTCATCGAGTTCCTGCTCTCGGACGCGGCCAGCTATGTCACCGGGACTGTGGTGACCGTCGATGGCGGCGCTGACGCGTGGGGGGTCGGTGGGATCCCCCCGCCGCTGGTGCGCGGTGAGTGAGGGCGGTGAGAATCACCCCGCCGGGACCAGGTTTCACCCCATCCGTCACAGCAGGGTGAGACACAATGTGGCTTCCCGACCCAATCAGGAAGTGGGCCATAAATGGCTGACTCGGTGAGAACGGATGCCACTCTTGCTGTTCCGGCGGTCGAGCGACGCCGCTCCCGGGTCTGGGGCCAGAACCTCAACTGGCGATTGGTGCTGGTCCGCCTGGTGACGAGCGGGCTGGCCGTGACGGTCACCGTCGTTTTCACTCCCGGGCTGTCCTTCAGCGGCTGGCGGCCCGGTCAGTTCTGGCTGGTGGCCGGTGTCTTCGCCCTCATCAGCGCTGTCGTGAAACCGGCGCTGCAGTTCTTCTCACTGCGGTTCCTGGTCGCGTCCTACGGACTGATCAACATCGTGGTCAACGCGGTGCTGCTCTGGTTGCTCACCGTGGTGCTGAGCGACCTCATCACCTACGACTGTCCTGTGGCAGCTGATCCTCGGGGGTTTACTGGTCGGCGTGCTCAGCATGGTCTTCGACTCGATGGCCGGCACGAGCCCTCCCGTGCAGGACAGCAGAGATACCGACAGTGATCGTGAGGAGACGTCATGAGTGGTGGTCTCGACACGATCCACGAGAACCGGCGGATGCAGGAGATCTACAGCACGCTGGTCCAGTTCGGCACCGAGTCGCTGCTCGACCAGACCTGGTGGGGCGGTCCAAGGCGTCGGATCCAGGGCTGGATCTTTCGGACGGATGGCCCCCCGGCCGAGCTCTCGATGGCTCAGCGGACCCGGTTGTTGATGGAAGACCTCGGTCCGACATACGTCAAGCTCGGCCAGATCGTGTCGAGTCAGGCCAGCACGCTCCCTGACGACTGGAAGTACGAGCTCGAGCTCTTGCAGAGCGACGTGCCGCCGGCCCCGTACGAGCTGGCCCGGCAGGTGGTCATCGATGAGCTCGGGGCCCCTCCCGAAGACCTCTACGCGTCGTTCGACACCACGCCGCTGGCCGCGGCTTCGTTGGGGCAGGTGTACCGCGCCACGACGTTCGACGGAGACGAAGTGGTCGTCAAGGTCCAACGCCCGGCGCTCGAGCCACAGGTGAAGGCCGACCTCGGGGTCGCGCGGACGTTTGGTCGTTATGCCGAGGCTCGTAGCAAGTACGCCCGCGAGATCGGCCTGAGCTCGATGTTGGCCGAGTTCGGTTCCTCGTTGATGGACGAGCTCGACTACTACGCCGAGGCCTACAACATGGAGCGCCTCGCCGAGAACCTGAGCGGCATCGATGGCGTGCACATCCCGAAGGTCTACCGCTCGTTGTCGGCCAAGCGAGTACTCACTCAGGAGTTCATCAGCGGGGTCAAGATCTCCGACATCGACGCGATGCGTGCGGCGGGCCTCGACCCCGCGGTTTCGGCGAATGCTGCTCTGCGTGCGGCGATCAAGATGTTGATGATCGATGGGTACTTCCACGCCGATCCGCATCCAGGAAACCTCTTCGTCGATCTCGATACCGGCGTCGTGACGTTCCTGGACGCCGGCATGGTGGGTCAGATAACGGTCGCCCAACGCGCGAATCTGGTGCTGCTGCTGTGGATGTTCGTCAAAGGCGATACCAGCGGCATGGGGCGTCAGCTACGGGCTCTGAGTGTTCCCTTCCGTGACGACGCCGACCCCGACCGGTTCGACAAGGAGTTCGAACGTCGCATGGCGCGCTACGGGCGCGGGACAGGCATCGACGTCAAGGATGTGATGTCAACGGCGGTCGCGATCCTGCGCGACAACGGATATCGACTCGACCCTCAGCTCACGCTCGCCCTGAAGTCGCTCACCCAGGCCTCGGCCTTCTTCACGCCGTTGGCCGATCCCGAGCACCCGTTCACGACGGAGGCGCTGAAGGCGTCGATCGAGCTGGGGCAGCAGGCGATCGGAGACGGCGTGATTGAGGACGCTGCTCGCCGCGAAGGGTCCAAGCTGCTCAGCGAGGCCTTCCAGGCTGCGCCCGACTACTTGAAGGGGCTGCTCTCCTGGCGCGACCAGCTCAAGAGTGGCCGGCTCACGGTCTATGTCGACACCAGCGCGTTGGACCGACAGATGGAGGCAGCGCGCTCCATCACCTCGATGATCGTCATCGCGGTCCTGGTGGCGGGGTCACTGGTGGGGTCGGCCGTCGCCTCCAGTGTCTTCACCTCCGAGGGCAACCAGCGACTGGCAGATGCCAGCAACGTCGCGTACATCGCGTCCCTCGCGGTGGCGGGTGTCCTGGTCGTCAACTACCTGTGGCGGTTGGTGCGCAGTCGGACTCGGCAATAGCCCATCGAGGTGGCAGCTGCTGCCACTCGACGTAGTCCCCCGATACGCTGGGTGGATGGAACCTCCTAGTACCTGGGGGGCTCGGCCCGAGGTGATGCGGTCATGAGCCCCCTGCTGGTCAACATCGGGATCGTCCTCCTCTTTGTGCTGATCGGAGGCTTCTTCGCGGCCGCTGAGATGGCGCTGGTCTCGCTCCGCGAGAGCCAGGTGTCGCAGCTGGCTCAACGCGGAAGCCGTGGCCGGGCCGTTCGTCGACTCCACAACCAACCGAACCGGTTCTTGTCGGCGGTGCAGATCGGCGTCACCCTCTCGGGGTTCCTGTCGGCCGCGTTCGGTGCTTCGACCATCGCCGGCGACGTCGCACCCGTTCTGGTCGACTGGGGCTTTCCTGTGCGGCTCGCTGATGGCGCTGCACTGGTGGGCATCACGCTCATCATCGTCTACCTCTCGCTCGTGCTGGGAGAGCTGGCACCCAAGCGCATCGCCCTTCAGCGGGCTGAAGGTGTGGCGTTGTTCGCAGCCCCCATGATCGAGCTCATGGCGAGGATCTCCACCCCGCTCATCTGGCTGCTCTCACGCTCCACCGACCTGGTCGTTCGCCTGGCAGGCGGCGACCCCAAGGCCTCCAGGGAGCAGATCAGCGAACTCGAGCTCCGCGAGCTCGTCGCCGGACACAGCGATCTCGACGACGAGGAGCGTGAGCTGCTCGAGCAGGTCTTCACCGCCAACGACCAGCAGCTCCGCGAGGTGATGGTTCCCCGCACCGAGGTCGACTTCCTCGATGCCTCAACGCCTGTCTTCAAGGCGGTCAAGGACGCGGCCAAGATGCCGCACTCGCGATACCCCGTCGTCAGAGGATCTGCCGATGACGTCACCGGATTTGTGCATGTACGGGACCTCCTCGATCCCGATCTGTCGGGTCGATCGGTGCGGGTGGGTGAGTTGACGCGCTCGGTCCTGAGCCTGCCTGGCACCAACCGGGTCCTCTCGTCGCTGCAGCAGATGAGGCGTGAAGGGCAGCACCTGGTCATCGTCGTCGACGAGTACGGCGGGACGGCCGGGATCGTGACGCTCGAAGATCTCGTTGAGGAGATCGTCGGCGACATCCGTGATGAGTACGACGTCGATGAACCCGAGACCACCCGGGTGGGCGAGTCCGTCGAGGTCGACGGACTGCTGAACATCGAGGACTTCCAGGACGAAACAGGTGTCGAGCTTCCGGAAGGCCCCTACGAGACCGCAACGGGATACGTCGTCAACGCCCTGGGGCGCTTCCCGCTGGTCGGTGATCGGGTGCAGGTGAACGGCCATCGGCTCGATGTCGTCGAGGTCGAGGGACACCGTGTTTCGCGCATACGGGTCACTCCCGAGACCAGCTCCACGGTCTGAAAGACTGCTCGACATGTCGCAATCTCGTCCTCGGGTCTTCTCCGGCATGCAGCCGACGGCCGATTCTCTGCATCTGGGCAACTACCTCGGCGCCTTGACGCAGTGGGTAGCGCTTCAGGACGACCATGAGTGTGTCTACTGCGTCGTCGACCAACACGCCATCACGATGCCCCACGACCCTGACGAACTGCGACGCCGAACGCGAGTGACCGCCGCCCAGTTTCTCGCTGCAGGGGTAGATCCTGAGCAGAGCGTCTTGTTCGTGCAGAGCCACGTCGCCGCGCACTCGCAGCTTGCCTGGGTGCTCGGGTGCCTGACCGGGTACGGCGAGGCGAGCCGCATGACACAGTTCAAGGACAAGTCAGCGCGCCAGCAGCTCGACCGCGTGACTGTCGGGCTGTTCACCTATCCGGTCCTGCAGGCCGCTGACATCTTGTTGTACGGCGCCGATCAGGTACCGGTCGGCGAGGATCAGCGCCAGCACGTCGAGCTGACCCGCGATCTCGCGCAGCGCTTCAACAGTACGTTCGGCGAGACGCTCGTGGTGCCCGAGCCGCACATCATCAAGGCTCGCGCCAAGATCCTCGATCTGCAGCAACCCGACAAGCAGATGAGCAAGAGTCTGGGGGGTGCCGGGTGTCTGTCTCTGCTCGACGACGTCAAGGTCAACGTCAAGAAGATTCGATCGGCCGTCACGGACAGCGGACGTGACATCGTCTACGACCCGGTGAACAAGGCGGGCGTCAGCAACTTGCTGACGATTCTGGGTGCGCTGACCGATCGAGCACCGCAGGATGTCGCCGCTGAGTACGCCGGTCGCGGGTACGGAGACCTGAAGATGGACGTCGGCGAGGCGTTTGCGGCATTTGTTGAGCCATACCAGAGCCGGGTGTCGGAACTCCTCGACAATCCAGACCTGCTCGACAAGATCTTGGCCGAAGGCGCCGACCGCGCCAGGTCGTTGGCGCTGCCGACCCTGCACACCGTCTACGAGCGGGTCGGGTTCCTGGCCCCGCGACTCTGATGGGTCCAGGCGTCACGTCAACGACCGTCGGGGTGGCCATCACGGTCCCCGACCCGTGGGGCGACGAGCTGCAGGAGTTGCGGGCGTCATTCGGTGATCGATTGGCGTGGACCGTCCCGACGCACATCACGCTGCTCCCACCGACCGAGGTTCCCCGAGATCGCCTGGCCGCTGTTGACGACCACCTGAGTCTGGTGGCCCAGCAGGCCGAGGTGTTCGACGTGGCTCTGTCGGGAACCGACACCTTTCGACCGGTCACCCAGACGTCGTTCGTCGTGGTCGCGGAGGGCGCGCTGCAGTGTGAGCGGCTGGCAGATCGGGTTCGGAGCGGTCCGGTGCGGCGATCTTTGCCCTTTCCGTACCACCCGCACGTCACCATCGCGGTGGATCTCGCCGATGATGCCCACGACCGGGCCGAGAGCCGGCTCGCCGAGTTCGCGCTGCGCTTTGCGGTCACCCAGATCGAGCGCTACGAGCTGGCCGAGCACGGAGTCTGGGAGTCGGTTACTGACTTCGGTCTTGGCGGGTGACATGGCTGAACGTATTGCCCGCATGCGGGCCTGGGCCGAGCAGTTCGGCTTCGTCTCCCGCCATCTGCGGCGCTGGATCGCGCCAACGGTCTACGGTTCACCCGCTGGGCGGCAGGCATCGCGCTCTTCGGCTACCTGGCGCTCTTTCCCTGGCGTGCTCGCCTTCATCGCGTTCGGTGTGGTGCTACCAATTTCCCCGATCGTTCGAGCCGAGGTCGAGGATTTCCTGAAGGATGCACTGCCCTGCTCTTCGACCCACAGAGCGATGACCAGCCCGTCGACATCGAGAAGGTCGCCACGGTCACCAAGAACGCCGGCATCGTCAGCGTGATTGGTCTGCTCATCGCCGGGCTCGGGTGGGTTGACTCGACCATGGAGGGGGTCCGTCGCATGCAGGGCGCGATGCGCCGCCCCCGCAGCTGGCTGCTTCTGCGGCTCCAGGACACCGGCGCTCTGCTGCTGATGGGGACGATCTTGCTGGTGGCCCTGGTGGGGGCCGTGATCCTGGAGACGTTCGGCACCTCGGCGCTGAGCTGCCTGGGCCTGGACAGCGGGGGTCCACGTGGGTCGTGCAGCTGAGTGCGATGGTGATCCTGGGCTTCTGGTGTGGATCGTCGTGCTCGCCCTCTAGGCCTTGGCGTGGTGGAACCGGCCGCACAGGCGGTGGCGGACGGCCATGCTGGGCGCGCTCTACACAACCGCTTTGCTGGTCCTGCTCACCCAGCTCTCGTTCCTGGTGGTCGGCAAGACGCTCTCGAACCCGGTGTACGGTGCGCTCGCAGTAGCTGCCGCGCTGCTGGTGTTCTTGTACACCGCCTCGGCGGTCGTTCTGTACTTCGCGAGCTGGGTGGCTGTCTGCGAAGGCGCTCCGGCCACCCAGGAGGAAGTCGCGTACCTGGACCGGCTCAAGGGCGGCGATGTCGAACTGCCCGTGGCTCAGGACCCGGTCGCCGCTGCCGCGACATCGGCTGACGAGTAGCAGCGATCCGCTAGCTTCGCCGGCGGCGGAGCCATAGGCCGCCCGCAAGCAGCCCCAATGCGCCCACGATCCACAGCGCGGTCACCCCGCCCGTTGTCCGGCTTGCCGTCGAAGGCGTCGCCACTTACACCGGCGGCCTGCGGGGCGGCCGTCGTGGCCACAGGTGATGGGTGCTGGGGCTCTGCGGCTGTGGCGTCCAACGAGCCAACTGCCGTCACCTGGTCACCGTGAGCGAAGCCCCAGGCAAAGAGCCGCTCAGCGGACGTATCAGTGGGGTCGACGAGACCCATCAGTGCGACGATCAGTGTGCGACCCCCACGTTTGACGGCGGCGACGAACGTGCGCCCGGCCAGCGTCGTATACCCCGTCTTCACCCCGAGGACACCTCGGTAGCCGTCGAGGAGCAGCGGGTTCTGGTTGTAGATCATGTAGGTGTCACGACGCTTGTCGCGCTTGGGCTCCTCCGCAGGAAACGAGGTCGAGACCGTGGAGACGTAGCGGCGAAAGTCGCGGTTTCCCAGGCCAGCTCTGGCGAAGATGGCCATGTCGAATGCGGACGAGACCTGCCCGTTGGCATCGAGTCCGGTGGCGTTCTTGGCCCGGGTGTCGAAGGCGCCCAGGTCGATGGCCTGCTGGTTCATCGCGCGGACGGTTGACCGCTTGCCTCCGGCTGCCGACGCAAGCGCCTCGGCGGCGTCATTGCCGCTCGGCAGCAGCAGCCCGTAGAAGAGCTCGTCGATCGTGTAGCGGGAGTCGGGAACGATGCCGACCGCGCTTCCCACGGTGTTGGCGTCCTCCCACTGGACGCGGTACTTCTTGTCGAGGTCGAGGCGGGGGAGCAGCGTGATCGCCGTCAGCGTCTTGAGGGTGCTCGCGGGCCGGAGGTGCTCGTGCGCGTTCTTCGCGGCGAGAACGTCGCCGGAGTCGGCGTCGACGACGATCCAGGACGCCGCGCGGACCTTGGGCGGCTGCCGGCCGTCGACGACGACCCCGGATGCATCGAGGGGATCGCTCGAGGCGACCGCGTTGGTTGCCGGCAGCCAGCTACCGACGGTCAACGCCGCAACGAGGGCGACTCGGGAAATGGTGACCATGTCGTGGACGAGGTTACCGGCAAGCTGCGGCGATCAAACCCGGCGGGAGATCAGGGCACGCTTGACCTCCTGAATCGCCTGGGTGATCTGGATGCCGCGAGGACAGGCCTCCGTGCAGTTGAAGGTGGTACGGCAGCGCCACACGCCTTCGCGGTCGTTCAAGATGTCGAGACGCTGTGAGGCCCCCTCATCGCGGCTGTCGAAGATGAATCGGTGTGCACCCACGATCGCTGCCGGCCCGAAGTACTGGCCATCGGTCCAGAAGACCGGGCACGAGGTGGTACATGCTGCGCACAGAATGCACTTGGTGGTGTCATCGAACCGGTCTCGGTCGTGCTGGCTCTGCAGGCGCTCGCGAGTGGGTTCATGGCCTTCGGTGATGAGGAAGGGCTGAACGTCTCGGTAGGCCTGGAAGAAGGGTTCCATGTCGACGACGAGGTCCTTTTCGAGGGGGAGCCCCTTGATGGCCTCGACGGTGATGGCGGCGTCCATGTTGAGGTCTTTGATCAGCGTCTTGCAGGCGAGTCGATTGCGACCGTTGATCCGCATGGCATCCGACCCACAGATTCCATGAGCACACGAACGACGGTAGGTAAGGGTGCCGTCCTGCTCGCTCTTGATCTTGCCGAGGGCATCCAGCACGCGGTCCGTGGGGAGCACCTCGACCGGGTAGTCGTGCCACGCGGGCTCGGTGTCACCCGCTTCGGGGTTGTAGCGACGAATCCGCAGTGTGACGATCCGGCGCTGCAGCCCCGAGCCGCTCTCGGGAGCGTGGTCGACAGGGTGGTCGATCGTTGCGGTCATCAGTACTTACGCTCCATCGGCTGGTAGCGGGTGACAGTCACCGGCTTGTAGTCGAGTCGGATCTCGTGGTTTCCTTCGGCGTCTACCTCGCGGTACGCCATGGTGTGGCGCATGAAGTTGACGTCGTCGCGGTTCGGGTAGTCCTCGCGGAAGTGGCCGCCCCTCGACTCGTTGCGTGCTCTGGCTGAGACGACGACGACCTCGGCCAGATCCAGCAGGAAGCCCAGCTCGACGGCCTCGAGGACATCGGTGTTGTAGCGCAGGCCCTTGTCCTGGACGGTGACCTCGAGGTACCGACGCTTGAGCTCGGCGATGTCGACCTCGGCCTGCTTGAGCGTCGTGTCAGTGCGGTAGACCGAGGCGTGGTCGTCCATGGTCTGCTGCAGCTCGGACCTGATCGCGCCGGTGCGCTCACCTCCGGTGCCGTCCAGAAGTCGATCGACGAGACCGCGAACGTCCTGCTCCGGCTGCGCAGGGAGGTCGATGAAGTGCGCTGTCTCTGCGTAGTCGGCCGCCGCAAGACCGGCGCGTCGACCGAAGACGTTGATGTCGAGCAGTGAGTTGGTGCCCAGACGGTTGGCGCCGTGCACCGACACGCACGCGGCCTCGCCTGCCGCGTACAGGCCTGGAACCACCGTCTGGTTGCTGCTCAGTGCGCGGCCGTCGATGTCGGTGGGGATACCGCCCATGGCGTAGTGGGCAGTGGGGTAGATCGGCACCGGCTCTGACACCGGGTCGATGCCGAGGTAGGTACGGCTGAACTCGGTGATGTCGGGAAGCTTCTCCTCCAGCTGCTCGGCGGGGATATGGGTGAGATCGAGCAGCACGTAGTCCTTGTGCGGACCGCAGCCTCGTCCTTGGCGAACCTCGGTGTAGATGGCGCGGCTCACCATGTCGCGTGGTGCGAGGTCCTTGATCGTCGGCGCGTAGCGCTCCATGAAACGCTCACCGGAGTCGTTGCGCAGAATCCCGCCTTCACCCCGGGCTCCCTCGGTGAGCAGGATTCCTAGGCCGGCGAGGCCGGTGGGGTGGAACTGGTAGAACTCCATGTCCTCAAGGGGGAGTCCACGGCGCCATACGACGCCCATTCCGTCACCGGTCAGTGAGAGCGCGTTGGACGTGGTCTTGAAGACGCGCCCGAAGCCGCCGGTGGCGAAGACGACGGACTTGGCCTGGAAGACATGCAGCTCTCCGGTGGAGAGCTCGTAGGCGACGACGCCAGAGACCTCACCATCGGTCATGAGCAGGTCGAGCACATAGAACTCGTTGTAGAACTCGACGTTCTGCTTGATGCACTGCTGGTAGAGCGTCTGGAGAATCATGTGCCCGGTGCGGTCGGCCGCGTAGCACGCCCGGCGAACGGCGGCTTCACCGTGGTTGCGGGTGTGCCCACCGAACCGACGCTGGTCGATGCGGCCCTCCGGGGTCCTCGAGAAGGGCAGTCCCATCTTCTCGAGATCGAGCACGGCATCGATTGCCTCTTTGGCCATGATCTCAGCGGCGTCCTGGTCGACCAGGTAGTCGCCGCCCTTGATCGTGTCGAAGGTGTGCCATTCCCAGTTGTCTTCCTCGACGTTGGCGAGCGCAGCGCACATTCCACCCTGCGCGGCACCGGTGTGGGACCTCGTGGGATACAGCTTGGTGAGAACCGCTGTGCGGACGCGCTTGCTCGACTCGAGCGCAGCCCGCATGCCGGCCCCGCCAGCGCCGACGATGATCACGTCGTACTTGTGTACCTGGGGCATGAGGTAGCGCTCCTCAGCTGATGTTCGGATCGAAGGTGAAGATCACCAGGGTTCCGGTGACGAGGACGAGAATCATCGATGCGTAGAGGGCAGCCTTCAGCCACATGCGGCTGGAGTCGCGCTCTGCGTAGTCGTTGATGATGACGCGCAGGCCGTTGCCTCCGTGCAGCTGGGCCAGCCAGAGCATCAGCAAGTCCCAGACCTGCCAGAACGGCGACGACCAGCGACCCGCCACAAAAGCGAAGTTGATCCGCTGGACTCCGCCATCGAGGATATTCATGATGAAGAGGTGGCCGAGGACCAAGAAGATCAGCACGAGACCTGACACGCGCATGAAGAGCCATGAGTAGAGCTCGAAGTTGGAGCGACCGCTCGAGCCGAAGGTGCGTTGCGACCGTGGGGCCCTGATGTCGGGAGCTTCGGTGGGCGACATGTCAGGAGCCTCCGAAAATCGAGCTGACGGTGTGTTCCAACATGAAGTAGACACCCGGGATCATCACGAGCATCCAGACGGCCACGATCGACCACAACATCGCCTGCTGGTACTTCGGGCCCTTGCTCCAGAAGTCGATGGCGATCACGCGAAGACCATTGAGGGCGTGGAAGAGAACTGCACCCACCAACCCGACCTCGAGGAGGTTGACGACCGGGTTCTTGTACGTCGCGATCACGGTGTCGTAGGCCTCGGGCGAGACGCGCACCAAGGCTGTGTCGAGGACGTGAGCGAAGAGAAAGAAGAAGGTGAGCGCGCCGGTGATCCGATGTGCCACCCAGGACCACATGCCTTCGCGGCCGCGGTAGAGAGTGCCGGCTGGTGCTGTAGGCACCTGACGCCTCCGTTGTCGAGATCCGTGGCCGTCCACCGATGGGTGAAGCGGCCAGATGGGCCGATGCGAGCCGCGTGGCTGCGCCGCCTTGATGGTACCGGCGAGGGGTCCTTGATCGCCTCTTGACCCTTGCCGGGCGAGCGACCTGAGAGAGTGGAGGCGTGACATCCAGTGCCGCACCAGCACCGCACCGCGTCCCCTCACCTGACGTGGACGCGGTCGTCGTGGGTTCGGGGCCGAACGGGCTTGTGGCGGCGATCACATTGGCCGAAGCCGGATGGCGGGTGCTCGTCCTCGAGGCCGCCGAGCAGTACGGCGGTGGGACGCGCACCGAGCAGCTCACACTGCCCGGCTTTCTGCACGACGTCTGTTCGACGGCACACCCCCTGGCCCTGGCATCGCCGGCCTTTCGAGAACTCGGGCTTGAGCGCGAGGGCCTCGCGCTCGTGCACCCTGACGTGCCCCTGGGCCACCCGCTGGCGCTGGGCCGCTCACTTCTCCTGCACCAGGACGTCGAGGCAACCGCCGCGCAGCTCGGTCGTGACGGAGCAGCGTGGTCGCGGACGGTGGGTGCCATGGGTCGACGCTGGGCGTCGATGGCTGACGGGGTCTTGGAACCCCTCGCCGTTCCACCCCGCGCTCCCGTCACGACCGGTCTGTTCGGCGCTGCCGGCCTCTGGCCCAGCACCTGGTTCACCCGTGCCGTCTTCCGCGACGACCCGGCGCGCGCTCTCTTCGGTGGCCTTGCAGCCCATGCCACGCTCGATCTTGCGGCACCCCTCACCTCGGCGGTGGGCCTGCTTCTGGGCGGGCTGGCTCACGGAGTCGGCTGGCCTGTTGCCGTCGGAGGTTCTCAGTCGATCGCCGACGCCCTCGTCCGCCGGCTGGAGTCGCTGGGAGGTGAGGTACGAACGGGGCACCGGGTCTCGTCGATGGCAGACGTTCCTGCGGCCCGCGCTGTGCTGTTCGATCTCACACCCAGGCAAGTGCTCCGGATCGCCGGGGAACGGTTCCCGCAGCCCTATCGCCGTCGGTTGGCGGCTTGGCGGTACGGCTCCGGCGTCTTCAAGGTCGACTGGGCGCTCGATGCCCCCGTTCCGTGGGCGGATGAACAGCTGGCAGGCGCTGGCACCGTGCACCTGGGCGCCAGCTTCGACGAGATGGCCGCGGCTGAGCGAGAGGTGGCGCAGGGACGTATCTCAGAGCGGCCGTACGTCCTGGTCGCTCAAGCGACAGCAGCAGATCCCTCGCGGGCGCCGGCGGGAAAGCACACGTTGTGGGCCTACTGCCACGTGCCCAACGCGTGCGACGTCGACATGACAGATGCGATCGAACGCCAGATCGAGCGCTTCGCACCTGGGTTCCGTGACCGCGTGCTGGCCCGGCACGTCATGGGGCCGGCGGCGCTGGAGGCGCACAACGCAAACGAAGTCGGTGGCGACATCGCTGGCGGCATCTCGGACTGGCGGCAGATGGCAGCGCGTCCGCGTCTGTCCGTGACGCCCTGGGCCACTCCGGATCCCAGCATCTTCCTCTGCTCGTCGTCCACGCCCCCTGGGGGCGGGGTGCACGGCATGTGCGGGCGCAGCGCAGCGCGCGTGGTCCTCCAGCGGCTGGGCTAGCCAGGTCATCGGACTATCCGGTGTCGGCGTAGACCCATGGCTCGGTGCGGAAGGTCTTTCCGCTGGGCGCCGTCCACTGCATCACGCCGTCTGGAAGCAGCTCAGCCGTCCAGCCCGGTGAGTGTTTGAGCAGATGATGGTGACGACAGAGCACCGCCAGGTTCGACGCAGTGGTCTGACCGCGGGGCCAGGGAGTCGTGTGGTCGAGGTCGGTGCCCTGACCTCTGGTCGCTGGCCGGGAGCAGCCGGGGAAACGACAGACCCGATCGCGGGCACGGACGGCTCGGTCGAGTGCGGTGGAAGGTCGGTACTGCCGTTCGGCGACGTCGACCAGGTAGCCGCTGTCGGGGTCGGTGAGCATGCGGCGGAACGCGATGTCGCTCACGGGGGCGCCCACTAGTTCGAGAGCCTCGGTGCTGGTGATCGGACCCACACCAGCGACGTCGGCCGGCTCAGCGCTTTCGCCGAGGAGTGTGTCGGCTGGTACGACCACCTGGACATTGACCTGAGGTGGCTCGGCCCTGCCGACCACCAGGTCGATCAGGGCGTCAGCACGTCGCTGATCCATGGTGCGAACGTCGGGCTTGCCACACCGTCCGCTGTCACTGCTGTCACTGCTGGCCCGGGCGATGGCGTTCACGCAGTCGTAGATCTGGCGGGCCACCACGCTCGGAAGCAAGGCGTAGAGCTCGGAGACACCGTCGGGGAGCGGGGTGAGGGTCACCTTGCGGTCGGAAACCGCCCTCGCGCGCCGGATCTCGGCCATGCCGGGGTCTGCCGCGATGACGCGGCGTGCGAGCCACCGCCGAAGCTCCGGCGCGGTGTGCGTCTCGGCGTAGCTGGACGCCTGCTCGGCGAGTGCCTCGACCGCCGGGCTCGAGACGTCGACCAGCCCGTCACAGATCACCTGCACCTTCCGGCCGCTGAGCGCTCCGCGTCGCCACCGGTCCTGGACGGCCGGATGGTCGGTCGTCGACAAGGCGAGGCCGTAGCGCCGTGACGCATCAACCTTGGTGGTGGCGAGCATGACGGCAATCTCGTCGGCCACGAACTCCGATCGTGACTCCTGCGGCAGCAACGGTCGCCCACGTCGCTCCGCTTCTTGTCGATCTACTTGTCCGGCTCGGCGAGCAACTTCGCACATGGCGTCGGCCTGGACCGCCTGCGCTGCATGGACAACGCGTTCGAGCTGACCAATGAGCTCAACGAGATCTGAATCGTCCAGCTGCACCATCGGAGAGATGCCGGCGAGCAGGTCTACAACCTGATCGTCGATGGCCGCAGCTGGTGAGCTCATGTGCCGGACACTGCCACCTACCACTGACAAGCACCCCTGCGGTGCCGGGCGACTGTCCACAGGCTGGGTGAGGCTGGGCTGGCTCCTGTCGCTAGCGGCGCACCACGGCGTCTACCGCGACGGCCGACGTCTCCGTGACGATGACTGGATTGAGCTCGACCAGACTCAGGCCATCGTCGACCAGGGCCCTGCCGACCGCAGAGGCGAGGTCGCACAGTGCGCCGACGGCTAGCGCCGGCCGCCCGCGCCCGCCGGCGAGCATCGGGTAGCTCGTCAGTGACCGCAGTGCGTCGCCGATCCGCGCGGGGTCGGCGGGCAGCGGGATCACGACGACGTCCTGCATGAGTTCGGTCCAGATTCCTCCGGTGCCGATGACGAGCGCCGGCACGACGCCGGCTCTGGTCGCCGAGACGAGCATCTCGGTTCCGGGTGACGCCATCTGCTCGATGAGCACCACGGCGTCCGGGTGGATCGCAAGAAGCTGCTCGGCGGCGACGGCGATGCGCTGCGGGTCGGCAAGACCGAGCACGACCCCGCCGATGTCGGTCTTGTGCTGGATCTCGGGGTGGCTGACCTTCATCGCCACGGCGCCACCCAGCTCAGCGGCCGCGACCACCGCATCGTCGATCGAGGCGGCGACCCGCCCGATGGGAACGGTGACGCCGTGCGAGGCGAGCAGTGCCTTTCCCTCGTGCTCTGAGCACCAATCGCCCGGCTCGGCCGGAACTGTCACCGCGGCGATCGCCCGCAGGTGCTCGGCTGAGGCGGACGTCAGCGTGTGCGAGCGCAGCGCGGCCAGCGCGGTCGGTATCCCGGCCAGCGCGGTGACTCCGTACTCATCCCAGGACTGGCCGGTTGGCGACGGCAGCATCTCGGGGAGTCCGGACGCCAGGGCCTTGCCGACGCCCGGGATGTCAGCGGTGACCAGGCCGTCGCGGGTGGCCTTCCATTCGGCAGCGTCGCTGTCGTCAAGATCGGGTGGGGTGTCCTGCACGTAGAGCACCTGGTTGACGCCGGGGTCTGCTGCCAAGGTCTCGACGAGCGCTCGAACGCGCGGAACATCGGCCCACAGCATGTTGGTGTGATCGAGTGGGTTGGTGGACTGCACACCGTCGGGCAGTAGTTCGGCAAGAGCCGCCTGGGTGGAGGACGTGAAGGTGGCAAGGGGAACGTCGAGCCGGTCGGCCTCGTCCGCAGTGATCACCGAGTCTCCGCCGGAACACGTCACGACTGCGAGGCCACCGGATGTGGCAGGGCGGGGTGTGGCCAGCAGCTTGGCGGTCTCCAGAAGCTCGTGCGGGTCATGGCACCACGCGCCTCCGGCCTCGGCCACCAGCGCCGCAAAGATCCGGTGGTCGCCGGCGACGGCGGCGGTGTGTGCGCCACCAGCAACGGCTCCGGCCGCGCTTCGGCCCGCTTTCAGGACGGCGATCCGAACGTCGTTCTCGGCGCATCTCGCGAACGCCTCGGCCCAGCGCGCGCCGTCACCATCGCCTTCCAGGTAGAGGGCGACGGAGCGGACGCCGTCGGCGCCCGCGAGGTACGAGAGGCACTCGGCGGCGTCCACCACGGCGCTGTTGCCGACGCTCACGACCGTGTGCCAGTTGATACCCCGGTCGCTGGCGAGTCCCAACACGCCGACGTTGCCACTCTGGGTGATGAGAGCAACGGTGCCGGCTGTTCGTGGGACGACCTTGTCGCCCCACATGGGCGCACGGTTGCTCAGACGCGACGATCCCGTTGCCGTTCGGGCCGATCACCGGCAGGTCGTAACGCGCTGCAGCATCGACCAGCGCGTCCTGCCGATCTGTGCGGCCGGTCTCGGCGAAGTCGGCTGCGAAGACGACCGCTCCGCCGCATCCCATGCGACCAGCGGTGTCGAGCAGGTCGGGGACTGTGTCGGCCGGTGTGGCGATCACGACCGCGTCGACGGGCTCGCCCAGCGCATCCAGGGTCGGGACGCATGCAACGCCATGCACCGACTCGCGAGTCGGGTGGACGCCGACGAGGCGGCCGGCGAACCCGGCAGCGACAAGGTTGCTCATGGCGGCGTTGCCGTACGAGCCGGGGCGGTCTGTGGCGCCGACCACGGCGATGGATGTCGGCCCGAAGAGGCGGTCGAGCTGCATGGTGCCGCTCAGCTGAGCATCGCGTCGACGCCGCGCCGCTCGAGGCTACGGGCCACGATGAGGCGCTGGATCTCGCTCGTGCCCTCCCAGATGCGGTCGACACGCAGCTCGCGCCAGAAGCGCTCGGCGACGTTGGTGCGCATGTAGCCACGCCCGCCGAAGATCTGGACCGACCGGTCGGCGCAGCGGTTCGCCGCCTCGGAACAGAACAGCTTGGTCATGGAGGCCTTGCCATGGATCAGCTTGGGATCGGCTCCCGACTCCTTGAGGGCTGCGATGTCGAACACCATCAGGCGTCCGGCGGCGGCGTCGGCCGCCGAGTCGGCGAGCGGGAACGACACGCCCTGGTGATCGATCAGTCGGGCGCCACCCTGCTCGCGGTTGATCGCCCAGTCGGTGGTCTCGGTGATGAGGCGCTGCATCGCCCCGACACAGCGGGCAGAGATGCCGATGCGCTCCTCGGTGAACCACATGCGCTGCAGGTTGTCGCCCTCACCGACGCCTCCGATGATGTCGTCGGCGCCGACCTTGACGTCGGCAAAGAGCATCGTGGGATGTCCGTGGGGGTAGGCATGGGTGAAGGGGGGGTCGTCGACGATCGAGACCCCTGGGGCGTCGGCCGGCACCGCAAAGAGCGTGGGAAGGCGTCGGTCTCCATCGACGACATTGGCCATCACGATGATGACTGCGGCGACGGAGCCGTAGGTGACGAACCACTTCTCGCCGTTGAGCACGTAGCCGCCGTCGTCAGTGCGGTGCGCGACGGTGGCGATGCCGGAGGGGTCTGACCCGGCCTCGGCCTCCGTGACGGCGTACGCGTCGTGCAGCTCGCCCTTGAGGGCTGGGCGCAGCCAGCGGTCGATCAGCTGCGGGCTGGCCGACTTCCAGACGTTGTAGGCGGTGGGCATGTACCAGCTGATGCCGTTGGTGTTCCGGCCGAACTGCTCCTCGACCAGCAGCCACTCGGTCGTCGACCACCCCTGTCCGCCGTGATCTGGGCTGTGCAGGCCCCCGGCCAGCCCGGCCTCGAGCGCCGTCTCGCGAATGTGCTGCACATCATCGTCGGGCAGTGGGCCGCCGGCTCGCTCGGCCTTCTCCTCGAGGGGGATCAGGACGTCGTCGACATAGTTCCTGGCCCGTTCCTGCAGGTCGCGGAGGGCGGGTGACAGGTCGGCCCTGGCCGACGCGGCGTGGGTCACGTGTTTCCTCAATCTGGCGTGATGGGATACCGAGAAAGGCAGCGGGGGTATCCTGACTGAACAGTCAGCCAATGGTCAAACAGATCGCCGGTCGGTGGTCGGGAAAGTGGGAGTCATGTCAGGTCCAGGTCAGCCCGTTGACGCGGCAGTGGTCCAGCGGCAGGTACGTGACCACCTGTTCCTCAACTTCACCGACATGGGCAACTACAAGGACGCCGACATCCCGATCTTCGTCAAGGGCGAAGGGTGCGAGCTGATCGACGTCAACGGCCGTCGGTTCATCGACGGCCTGTCGGGCCTCTACTGCGCCAACATCGGCCACGACTTCGGTAGCGAGGTCGGTGACGCGGCGAAGGCTCAGATGGAAGAGCTCGCGTACACCTCCACCTGGTATGTGGCGCATCCTCGGGCCGCTGAGCTCGCCGAGCGAATCGGCAATCTTGCCCCGGAGGGGCTCAACCGCGTCTACTTCACCACCGGGGGCGGTGAGGCGAACGAGTCGATGTGGAAGATGGTGCGCAACTGGCACCAGGCGAACGGCCAGCCGCAGCGGACGAAGGCGATCGCCCGCGACACCGCCTACCACGGCACGAGTCTCGGCGCGCTCTCCTTCACCGGGATCGAGGAGTGTCGTACGCCCTTCGAGCCGCTGCCGATCGACGTCACCCACGTGAGCGCGACGAACGCCTACCGTCACCCCAAGGGTGACGACCCGGTGGCGTTCACGCAGGCGCTGCTCGAGGAGATGGAGCAGGCGATCATCGATGCCGGCCCCGACGAGGTGGCCCTGATCATCGCCGAGCCCGTGCAGAACTCCGGTGGATGCTTCACCCCGCCCGAGGGCTACTGGGCTGGGCTGCGAGCGCTCGCCGACAAGTACGGGGCACTGCTGACCGCCGACGAGGTCATCACCGGCTTCGGCCGTACCGGTGAGTGGTTCGGCTCGATTCGCTACGACATCGCGCCCGACTTCATCGTCTTCGCCAAGGGCGCGACGGCCGGTATGGCCCCGCTCGGCGGGGTCATCGTCCACGAGCGCGTGGCCGAGCCCTTCGTCACGGGTAGGGCCTTCTACAACCACGGCACCACCTACAGCGGTCACCCGGTGTCGGCGGCCATCGGCTTGAAGGTGCTCGACATCTACGACCGCGAGGGTGTGGTCGACAACGTGCGGTCCAACGAGGCCTATCTGGCGAAGCGGCTGAACGAGCTGCGCAGCATCCCGCTCGTGGGTGACGTGCGAGGAGTCGGCTACTTCTGGGCGCTCGAGATGGTCAAGGACCGTGACACCAAGCAGACCTTTGAGGGCGAAGAAGCCGACTGGCTGCTGCGCCGGGTGCTGTCACAACGTCTCTACGACGATGGCCTGCTCTGCCGGTTGGACGACCGAGGCGACCCCGTGGTCCAGCTGTCGCCGCCGCTGATCGCCGATGAGCAGATGCTGGGCCGGATCGTCGACATCGTCGGTGAGGCAGTGCAGTACGCCTCGGACCAGGTGCAGAAGGGCATGCCGACCTCCTGAGCCGTCATTCGGCGTCGTCGAGGTGTGCGACGTCGTTGTAGCGGCTGAGCTGCCAGATCGGTTCGGGGTGGCCAGCCTCCGGGTGCGCCGGTGAGCGTCGCCACTCGGTGATCGAGGTGTGCCGGCTGCGGATGCCGACCAGCGAGCTGCGTGCCGGAAGGCCGAGGAAGGTGACGAACGAGCGACCGATGACGCCGCCGTGGGTGAAGACGAGCACCGTCTTGTCGGCATGGTCGTCGGCCAGCTGCAGCAGCGCCCGGTCGGCCCTGCGGAGGAACTCGTTGTGCGACTCCGAGCCCGGGGTGATCCGGAGGTCGTGGTCGTGTCCGGCGAGGATCCGGCTCCAGGACCCGAGTGCGTCGTCGACCGGGATCACCTCGGCGTCATCACCCGGGCGCCACTCCTGGACGTCGTGGTTGACCACGGGCTCGACCTCGAGCCCGGCGCACACGATCGATGCCGTTTGGTGCGCGCGCCGGAAGCTGCTGGTGACGACGACATCGGGCCGGACCTCGTCGCGAACCAGACGGTCGCGCAGCCTGGTGGCCTGCTCGACCCCCCGGTCGGTGAGGCCGTGGCGGTCGATCAGGGAGTAGGTGCCGTCGTCGTTCGGCTGGTTGACATGAGCCTCTCCGTGGCGGACCAGCCAGAGGGTCGTCATGCGGTGAGCCTAGAGCGCCTATCGGACAAGCCAAGTCCGGAGCGGCGCCTGTCGAGGGGAGGGGCGCCGCTCCGGACGAGGGACTTGGGGTCAGCTGGTCTGCTCTGCTGCCAGCGTGACGTCGAGGCTCTTGGTGTCGCCTCCGCGTACCAGCGTCACGGTCACTGTCGTACCCGGCTCTGCTGAGCGGACCGCGGCCACCAACGCATCGGCTGAGTCGATTCCCTGGGTGTCGAATCCGGTGATGACGTCATCGACCTCGATCCCGAGGTCATCGGCGGTGCTGCCTGGCTCAACGGTCTTGACCACTGCTCCACGCACGTCGCCCGCTGCGCTCTCGACCGAGACGCCGAGTCGGGCATGCTGCACCGACCCGTTCTCGATCAGCTGGTCGGAGATCCACTTCGCCTGGTCGATCGGAATCGCGAAGCCGAGCCCGATGCTTCCCGCCTGACTGCCGGGAGACGCCCCGAGGGTGGCGATGGCGGAGTTGACTCCGACCAGCTCACCCTTGAGGTTGACGAGGGCGCCGCCGGAGTTACCGGGATTGATGGCCGCGTCGGTCTGGATGGCGTTCAGCACTGACTGGTCTCCTGCCGCGTCACCGGGGAGCACCGGCCGGTTCTTGGCGCTGACGATGCCGGTGGTGACCGTGCCACTCAGTCCAAGGGGCGAACCGATCGCGACCACGGTCTCGCCGACGCGCAAGGAGTCGGACGACCCGAGGGCAACGGCCTTGAGACCTTCGGCTCCGTCAACGCGTATCACCGCGAGGTCTGAGCTGGGGTCGCGTCCGACGATCTCGGCGCTGGTGGACGTGCCGTCCTGGAAGGCGACAGTGAGGGAGCCCCCGTCAGCCGCGCCTTCGACAACGTGGTTGTTGGTGAGGATCAGCCCGGAGTCGTCGATGACGACACCGGAGCCTGAGCCGCCGCCCTGATCCCCGGTGAACTGGATCGAGACGACGCTCGGAAGAACATCGTTGGCGACCCGCGCCACGCTGCCGTCCGGCAGAACCGCGGCTGAGATGTCGCCCACGTCGCCGGTGGTGGTGGTGGTCGAGGTCGAGAGGCCGTCATCGGTGGCGATGACCGCGGCCGCACCTAGACCGGCGCCCAGCGTTCCCGCGAGCAGGCTGGTGGCGAGGACCACGCCGAGTGCGGGACGACGGGCGCTGGAGGCAGGGGTGGCCGAGACCGGGGGCGCCCACGGATTCTGCGGAGGCAGGGGAATCTGTGCCGTGGGCGTGCTGTAGGTGGGCCCGGTGCCAGTTGTCGCGGCCGGGTCGGCCGCCGCGGGCTGCGCGCCCTGCTGATCACTGGGAACGGGGGCGGTGGGGTGCATGTCGGGAGTCTCAGTCATGGATCCATGGTGCGCGACCTCCCTGAGAGCCACCTGAGAGAAGGCCATGGCCAGACTAAGACTTCTTGCTGCCGCACCTGCCGGTGGTCTCAGTGCTGGTGGTCAGACGGCTGGGCGTCCAGGGAGGGCCGCATCGATCCGGGCGCCGCCCGTGGGTGAGTCGCTGACGGTGATCACGCCACCGTGCTGGGCCACCGCCTCGGCGACAATGGCGAGGCCGAGCCCCGAACCCGGAAGCGCCCTGGCTCCTTCCGAACGGTAGAAGCGTTCGAAGACGTGGGGTCGGTCGGCAGCATCGATTCCGGGTCCGCTGTCGGCCACGCTGAGGACGCCTTCGTGCAGCTGCACCACCACGACTTCGCCGGATGGACTCCACTTCACGGCGTTGTCGAGCAAGTTGGTGACGGCCCGGGACAGGGCTGTGGTGTCTCCCACCACCCACCAGGGCGAAAGGGAGACCTCGAAGGAGCAATCCCTTGACCGTCGACGTACCCGCGTGACGGCGTCATCCACGAGGGCCGCGAAGTCGAGCTCTTCCCACGTGCTCCGGGTTGGACCCCTCGGGAGAGCTGCACGAGGTCGTCGACGAGGTGGCCCAGCTCGCTGATCTGCTCTCGGACGTCGGCCAGGAGAGCAGCCCGGTCGTGGTCGCCCAGCGAACGACCAGATGAGCCCTCCTGTGCCAGCAGGTCGAGGTTGGTGCGCAGCGAGGTCAATGGGGTGCGCAGCTCATGACCCGCGTCTGCCACCAGCTGGCGTTCACGTTCTCTGGCGGCAGCCAGAGACGCGAGCATCACGTTGAAGCTGGCAGCGAGGCGCCCGATCTCGTCGCCCCCCACCGACTCGATCGGCGTGAGATCGGTGGTGGTGGCGACCCGCTCGGTCGCCGCTGTCAGTGAACGCAGAGGTGCCAAGCCCGCTCTCGCTACGACATAGCCGGCGGTTGCTGCGCCGACGACGCCCAGGAAGCCGACGATCAATGACACGAAGCCGATGTACGCCAGGGTCGAGTCGACGCTCTCGGTGGAGGCGGCAAAGACCAGCGCACTACCTGGACGGGCCGGTACGGCGGCGACCCGGAAGCTCTGGCCATCTTCGGTCACCCCCCGCACCGACTCCGAGGATTCACCAGCAGCCACAGCGAACTCGGGCTCGGCGAGCGGAGGGAGGGCACCTCCTCTGGCAGCCACCGCCCGTCGGTCGGCGGTGACCAGACCGATGCGTGCATCCCCCAGTGCGTCTGCCGGGAGCACTGCCACGACGTCCGGATCGGCAAGCGCACGACTGGCGGCCTGTGCGCGAGCCAGCAGATCGGCGTCGAGCTGGTTGTACAGCTCGGCGCGCACGGTGAGGTAGATGCCGACGGTTGTGATCGCCACAGCGACAGCCACAGCCACGCCAGCCAGCAACGCGACGCGCGCGCGCAGAGTGATGCGGCGACCGCTCGACTCACTCACGCCTCCTCCTCACGCAGCACGTAGCCGACGCCCCGCACGGTATGGATCAGCCGCCGCTCCCCTTCTGCCTCGGTCTTGCGGCGCAGGTAGCCGATGTAGACCTCCAGGGAGTTGGCGGTCGTCGGGAAGTCGTACCCCCAGACCTCATCGAGGATCAGCTCGCGCGACA
This sequence comes from uncultured Actinomycetota bacterium, assembly GCA_963824605.1. Lineage (GTDB taxonomy): Bacteria > Actinomycetota > Actinomycetes > JAHEKZ01 > JAHEKZ01 > JAHEKZ01. The sequence goes on from CAWGPZ010000006.1 coordinate 319,395, forward strand.
GCACCCGGCGTGGGCGTTGGATCAGGACCCAGAGCAGCTCGAACTCGGTCCGGGTCAAGCTGATCGAGCGCTCGCCACGTTGCGCCGTACGGGTCGATGGGTCGACCACGAGGTCTGCGAAGGACAGGGCCTCGTCCAGGGGTCCCTCGGGCGACGGCCGTACCCGGCGGAGCAGTGCGCGGATTCGGGCGAGGAGCTCTTCGAGGGCGAACGGTTTGGGGAGGTAGTCGTCCGCGCCCGCGTCGAGCCCGAGCACTCGATCGCCCACCTCGACCCGCGCGGTGAGCATGAGCACTGGCACCCCGCTACCAGATGCCCGGATCTGACGGCATACCTCCAGCCCGTCCATCCTCGGCATGTTCACGTCGAGCAGCACCAGGTCGGGTTGATCGCCGGTGGCGGCGCCCAGCGCTTCGACCCCGTCTCCGGCCACCGTGACCTCGTACCCGTTGAAGGTCAGGGATCGTCGCAGCGACTCTCGGACGGCCTGGTCGTCATCGGCCACAAGGATGCGCACCCGGACAGTCTGCACTCTCTGCGAGGCAGGCGTACCGTGTTGGCATGTCCGGACCGCAAGCAGGGACCACCGATGTCACGGTGGATCCCGCTCGTGCCGAAGGCAGACGTCGCTTCGGTCGACTGCCGGAACCGGTGAGCACCGACGACATGGTCGAGTCGGTTCCTGAACCGCCGCCCGCCGAACCTGGCTTCGATCCGGCCGCCGACGCGGTGCGGCGATTCGGCATCCCGCTGTAGGACTCGGCGACCTCGACGCGGGTCCGCCGGTCTCGCGTCGAACGCGAGATGTGGTCGGTACCCTGACCTCGGTCGTACCCATGTTGGGGCGGCACACGTCAGGAGTCAGCAGTGAGCGATGAACGTCAGTCGGAATCGGGATTTCCGATCGACCCGGTGTACGGCCCCGAAGCGCTGGACGGCTGGGATGCCAATGCCCAGCTCGGCGCGCCCGGCAGCTTCCCGTTCACTCGAGGCGTCTACCCCAGCATGTACACGGGTAGGCCCTGGACGATGCGCCAGTACGCGGGGTTCGGCACCGCCAAGGAGTCGAACGAGCGCTACCACCAGCTGCTCGCGGCCGGTACCACCGGACTCTCAGTAGCTTTCGACCTTCCTACTCAGATGGGGTACGACTCCGACGATCCCGTTGCCGCTGGAGAGGTGGGCAAGGTCGGAGTCGCTATCGACTCGATCGACGACATGCGGGTGCTCTTCGATCAGATCCCGCTCGACCGGGTGACGACGTCGATGACCATCAATGCGCCTGCTGCCGTCCTGCTGCTGCTCTACCAGCTTGTTGCCGAGGAGCAGGGAATCGACGCCAGCGAGCTCGGGGGGACCATCCAGAACGATGTGCTCAAGGAGTACATCGCACGGGGCACCTACATCTACCCGCCCGCAGCGTCCTTGCGCCTCATCACCGACATCTTTCAGTACTGCAAGGCCGAGATTCCGAGGTGGAACACCATCTCGATCTCGGGCTACCACATGGCGGAGGCGGGGGCGACGCCTGCGCAGGAAGTGGCGTTCACGCTGGCCAACGGCGTCGAGTACGTGCGGGCCGCGATCGCCAGTGGCCAGGAGGTCGATGACTTCGCCCCTCGGTTGGCGTTCTTCTTCGTGTCGCGCACGACGCTGCTCGAGGAAGTGGCCAAGTTCCGTGCTGCCCGGCGGCTCTGGGCGCGCATCATGCGCGACGAGTTCGGCGCGAAGAAGCCCAAGTCGTTGATGCTGCGTTTCCACACGCAGACGGCCGGCGTCCAGCTCACGGCGCAGCAGCCAGAGGTCAATCTGGTGCGGGTGGCCGTCCAAGGGCTGGCGGCAGTGCTTGGGGGCACCCAGTCGCTGCACACCAACAGCTACGACGAGGCGATTGCCCTTCCTTCGCAGAAGGCAGCCCGGCTCGCGCTTCGTACGCAGCAGGTGCTCGCCTACGAGACCGACGTGACTGCCACGGTCGACCCGTTCGCCGGCTCGTACGTCGTCGAGTCGATGACAGACGCCGTCGAGGCCGAGGCCATCGAGCTGATGGACCAGGTGCAGCGCCACGGAGGCGCCGTTGCAGCGATCGAGAAGGGATTCCAGAAGACCGAGATCGAGCGCAGCGCGTACGACGTGGCGTTGCAGATCGATGCAGGCGACCGGGTCGTCGTCGGCGTCAACCGGTTTGTCGCTGAGTCCGAGGATCCGTACGAGCCACTGCGCGTCGATCCGTCGATCGAGGCTGACCAGAAGGCCCGGTTGGAGCGGCTGAGAGCAGAACGTGATCAAGTCGCCGTCGATCGGTGGCTTGCCGAGCTCACTGATGCAGCAAGCAGTGACCGCAACGTCCTGTACCCGATGCGCGAAGCCCTCCGAGCCAGAGCGACGGTGGGCGAGGTGAGTGATGCTCTGCGCGAGGTATGGGGCGTCTACCAGCCGGTTGACGCGTTCTGATGCGGGTGATCTGAAGCATGACCCACGTCCGACCGTCTAGCCTCGGCTCTGTGGCAACTCCGGGATCCGACCGCGGCGCACTGGACGGCGAGCTGTCTGAACTGGTGGCCAAGATCTCTGACGAGCTGGTCGAGATCCGGCGTGACCTCCACGCGCACCCTGAGCTGGGGCGACGCGAGACCAGGACAACCGCAGTCATCCACGACCGGCTCTCCGCCGCGGGTCTGGATCCGGTCGTCCTGCCGGGCGGGTCTGGGGTCGTGTGCGACATCGGCGAGGGGCGCCGCACCGTGGCGTTGCGGGCCGACATCGATGCCTTGCCGATCGACGACGAGAAGCGTTCGGCCACCTACCGGTCAACGGTGCCCGGCGTGTGCCATGCCTGCGGGCATGACGTCCACACTGCTGTGCTCATCGGCGTGGGAGTCGTCCTCGCCGAGCTCCACCGGCGGGAAGACTTCGACGGGCGAGTGAGGTTGATCTTCCAGCCGGCCGAGGAGTCGATGCCGGGTGGCGCCATCGATGTCATCGAGGCAGGAACTCTCGACGGGGTCGACCGCATCCTCGCACTGCACTGCGACCCTCGCCAGGACGTCGGCAGCATCGGGGTGCGGGTCGGGGCGATCACGGGCAGCAGTGATCACGTGAGCGTCACCTTGCACAGCGACGGGGGGCACACGGCGCGGCCGCACCTCACCGGCGACCTCGTGTACGCCATGGCCAAGATCATCACCGACGTCCCGTCGATCCTGTCGCGTCGAGTCGACCCACGTGCCGGCCTGTCCGTCGTGTGGGGAACCGTGCGCGCGGGGGGCGCCGCGAACGCGATCCCGCAGAACGGAGAGATCGCCGGCACCGTCCGCTCGCTCGACGCCCGGGTCTGGGAGAACGCCGAAGACGTGGTGACGCGCGCAGTGGAAGATGTCGCCGTGGCCTACGGCGTCGGCGTCACCGTCGACTACACCCGTGGGGTTCCGCCGGTCATCAACGACGCCGCTTCGGTGCGGCTCATCGAGGCTGTGGCACGTCAGGCGCTCGGCGAGGGCAGGGTCGAGACGGTCGAACAGAGCCTCGGCGGTGAAGACTTCGCGTGGTACCTACCGCATGTGCCAGGTGCGCTGTTCCGCCTGGGCGTGCAGGTGCCGGGCACACATGACGGTGGCGACCTGCATCAGGGAACGTTCGACGTCGATGAGCGAGCGATCGACGTGGGTGTGCGGTTGATGGCCGCCGTCGCGCTCCTCGACCTTTCTCAAGCGGCGCGCTAGTTCGGCGAGGGAGCCGGCGCCGAGTTGGGGGGAGCCCCCACCATTCCGGCTGACTTGAACGGGTCGCGGCGCGGCGGGTCGCCGAGCTCAGCACGGGGGCAGGTGTCGAGGGTCAAGCCGACCCACGTGAGCGCATCGTCGACGAGCGATTCGACACGCCAGGAGCTTTCGAGCCCGTAGGGAGTCACGGTCACCTTGTAGATGGTGATCTGGTGGCGGTTGGGGGCGTCGTACATGACGGCGATGGATCCGAGCAGGCGGGCGTTGCCACGCGTACCGCCCATGCCGTCCCAGGGCGTGTCGTAGCGCTGCCACAGCGACGACGTGGCGTTCCAGACGCCACCGGAGCTGATATCGAGCCGCTTCAGCTCGTCGAGGACGCGGTTGGCTGCGCGCTCGTCAAGGATCGCTGCTGGCCTGATGATGCGGACGTCGTCACGCGGTGCTACACCCATGGTGTGCCTATCGGGCGAAACCGAGCAGAGGTTGAGCCCCTATTCCCGACGATCACGGACCGATGTTTCGGCAGGGGCGAGTTCGCAGGTCGCGGACGTAGTCATCGGGGGCGCCGGCCCGCTCGGCGGCGTCGGCCATGATGCCGAGGTAGCGGGCCGAGGGGAGGCCGCCCTCGTAGGCGATCAGGACGTAGAGCCAGGCGAGCTTGTCGCCGTCGAGGGTGTGGATACGCACCCGGATCTTGTCGTAGACCCCGAGCGCACCCTCCCAGGCGTCCAGCGCGCGCTCGTCGGGGTCGGTGAGGTCGTACAGCACCGCAAACACCTGAGATCCGGCCTCTTCGACGACCGTGGCCAGGGCGCCCTCCCAGCCGAGGTCCTCGCCGCCGAAAGTCAGCCGCCAGCCGTCCAACCAGCCGGTTCCCGCCGAGGGGGAGTGGGGGGCACGGTCGGCCATCTGCCGCGGATCCATGTTGCTGCCGTAGGCGGCGTAGAGGGCCATGGCGACGAGCGTAGGGGCCGCGCCCGAGGGTTCTGGTGATCTGTGCGCCAGAATGTCGGACGTGGCGCGCATGGTGATCATCGGAGGCGGACCCGGCGGGTACGAGGCCGCCCTGGTGGCGGCCCAGGTCGGTGCCGAGGTGACGCTCATCGACCGCGACGGTCTGGGCGGGTCGGCCGTGCTCACCGACGTCGTCCCCAGCAAGGGGCTCATCACCGTGGCTGACGTCATGGACGAGGTCACCGACTCCCGCCAGCTCGGTGTCCGATTCGGCGGCGGCGTCGGAGTCGATCTTGGTGTGGTCAACCAACGCCTCAAGGCCTTGGCCACCGCCCAGTCGGCCGATGTCGAGGCGCACCTGCAACGCGACGGCGTCCGGGTGGTGCGCGGCACCGGGCGACTTGACGGCCCAGATCGGGTCGTCGCCCAGCTGGTCGACGGTGGTGTTGAGCAGTTCGACGCCGACGCGGTCTTGGTCGCGACCGGGGCGCATCCGCGAGAGCTCGACGCCGCCAAGCCCGACGGCGACCGGATCCTGTCGTGGACCCAGCTCTACGACCTGGCCGAGCTGCCCCCCGAGCTGATCGTCGTCGGCTCGGGTGTCACCGGTGCCGAGTTCGCAGGGGCCTACCAGGCGCTGGGGTCGCAGGTGACCTTGATCTCCTCGCGCGACCGGGTGCTGCCAGGGGAGGACGCCGATGCTGCGGCCGTGCTCGAGGACGTCTTCGAGCGGCGCGGCATGACCGTGCTCTCCCGCTCGCGGGCGATGTCGGCGACGAGCACCTCCGACGGAGTAGTGGTCGAGCTGCAGGACGGACGGACGATCACCGGTTCGCACGTGCTGATGGCGGTGGGGTCGGTTCCCAACACCATCGGGGTGGGGCTCGAAGAGGCCGGCGTCACGATGGACGACGGTGGCTTCGTGCAGGTCGACGGCGTCTCTCGTACGAGTGCGCGTGGGGTGTACGCCGCCGGCGACTGCACAGGCGTACTCATGCTGGCGTCCGTGGCAGCGATGCAGGGCAGGATTGCCATGAAGCACGCCCTGGGCGAGGCAGTCAGTCCGCTCACCCTCTCGGTGGTGTCGAGCAATGTGTTCACCGACCCTGAGATCGCCACGGTCGGCGTCACGCAGCGACAGATCGACGCCGGTGAGGTCTCGGCGGCCCAGGTGAAGCTGCCACTGGCCACCAACGCCCGCGCCAAGATGCAGGAGTTCCACGACGGCTTCGTCAAGCTCTACTGCCGCAGGGGTACCGGGATCGTGCTGGGCGGAGTGGTGGTGGCCCCGCGAGCCAGTGAGCTGATCTACCCGGTGTCGTTGGCCGTGCGGCTCGGGCTCAACGTCGACCAGGTGGCCGATGCATTCACTGTGTACCCGTCGTTGTCGGGTTCGGTGTCAGAGGCTGCCCGGCAGCTGCATCTGCGTAGCTAGCCCCCGGTACTCGTCGGCGGGATGAGCCCGCCGTCGGCCAGCAGCCCGAGGCTCGTCTCCAGGGCGCCGGCCACGCGGAGGAGGACGCCCTCGCTGTGTGCCGGTCCGGTGACCGCCAGCCCGACCGGCAGCCCGTGGACGAACCCCATCGGGACGCTCAGGATCGGATACCCGGCGATGGCTGGTGCCGACGTGCAGTCACCGCCACTCCCGTAGTCGCCCAGCACGAGGTCGGTCATGGACGCAGGAGGAAAGGCCGGAGCCACCAGGACGTCGACCTCGTGGGCACTGAAGACTGCGTCGAGACCATCGTCACGCGCCTGACGCACGATGCTGGCCCTGGCAGTGCGGTACGCCTCGCTGTCGAGCCCTGGCAGCGCCATGGCCTGCTCGAGGTACTCCTGACCGAACCAGCTGAGCTCGGCGTCGGCGTGGTCTCTGTTGAACGCCACGACGTCGGCGACGGTCCTGGGCCCTCCTGCAGGGCGGCCTGCCAGGTAGGCGTTGAGGCCGTGCTGGAACTCGTGGAGCAGGACGCGCAGCCCTTCGTCCTCGTCGTCGCTTGCAGGCACGGGCAGGGACACGGCAGGAACCGGATCCACTATCGACGCGCCGGCCGCTGCGAGCAGCGACACCGCTACTTCTGCAACGGCATCGGTCGGGGCGTTGTCGCCGAAGTGGTCCCGCACCACCCCGATCCGCACGCCGGACAGGTCTGCGTCCGTGCTGGCCGCCAGGTAGTGATCGGCGCCGGTCATGGCGTCGAGCAGCGCGGCGACCAGCCGCACCGAGCGGGCCATCGGGCCTGGTGCGTCCTGGGTGTGCGAAATCGGGATGATCCCGTCGGTCGGCAGCAGTCCCACGGTTGGTTTGAGCCCGACGACCCCGTTGAAGCTGGCGGGGCAGATGATCGAGCCGTCGGTCTCGGTGCCGACGGCGAGCGGCACCACGCCGACTGAGACAGCCGCGGCCGAGCCGGATGAGGATCCGCCGGCGTTGCGCTGCGGGTCCCAGGGGTTGCGGGTGAGCCCACCCCGTGCGCTCCAGCCGCTCGTCGAGTGCGGTGAGCGCAGGTTGGCCCACTCACTCATGTTGGACTTGCCGAGCACCACCAGACCGGCATCGCGCAGTCGCCTGACCAGTGTGGCGTCCTGACGTGGTCGAGTGCCGGTGAGCGCCAAGGAACCGGCGGTCGTCAGCATGCCGTCAGAGGTGTCGATGTTGTCCTTCAGAGCGATGGCCATCCCGTGCAGCGGGCCGCGGATGTGTCCATCGCGGGCTTCGGCATCGCGCTCCATGGCGATCGACATGGCATCTGGATTGACCTCGATCATGGTGCGGAGCTCTGGGCCGGAGTCGTCGACCGCCCCTCGTTGCGCGAGGTGGTGGTCGAGCTGCTCGGCGGCTGAGAGCCGGCGCTGGGAGAGCTCGGCGTCGGTGAAGAGCTGAGCCGATGGGAGTGGCACCGTCATGGCGACACTCTGGCAGACAACAATGGTGCAGGGCTGGATCGAGGAGGGCGGAGCAGACGTGAGAGTCGTCGTCGTGGGGGCAGGATTTGCCGGGCTCATGGCCGCCTGGCGACTACAGGAGTCCGGCCACGAAGTGGTCGTGCTCGAGGCGCGCGATCGAGTGGGCGGTCGGGTGTGGTCGTACGAGATCGAAGCTGGCAACCCACAGACCCGGATCGAGCGGGGAGCTGAGTTCATCTTGAGCGGGTACGACCTGATGGAGTCCTTGATGGACGACTTCGGACTCGCGTTGGCTCCCATGGGCATGTCGTACTACGTCCGTGAACCACGCGGGGTCGACACCACTCACCCGGCCGTGGCCGAAGCAGCTGGTGTCGTATCGGCGGCAGCCGCAGAGGCCCCCCGCAGCTCGTCACTCGCCGACCTGCTCAACGAACTCGAACGTTCCGGCGCAGCCGATGCGAACGCCTTGGCCGCCTTTCGTTCACGACTTGAGGTCACGAACGCCTGTTCAGCCGAATGGCTCTCGGCGGCCGCTGCCGCTGATGTGGCACTTGCGTTCGAGCCGAGGCCGTCCTACCGGGTGGCCGGCGGCAACCAGCGAGTCGCGATCGAGCTGAGCCGTCGACTCGGTGACGTGGTCCGACTCGGAGAGGTGGCGCGCAGCATCAACTGGGATGAAGGGTCGTGCCGCGTCGTCACGGACACCGGTGAACTCGTGGCAGACGTCGTCGTCCTGGCGACACCCATGGCTGTGACGCGAGAACTCGAGTTCGACCCGCCGCTGCCACAGTGGAAGCGTGACGCCTGGGGCAGGGCGGGGGTGGGCCAGGCAGCCAAGCTGCACATCCCGTTCGTCCGGAGTGCGTCGCCAGCTGCCTGGTCGGCGGTTCAGAACGTGCCCGAAAGATTCTGGACGTGGACCGCGACCGACGAGACCGGTGGCGTGCAGCCGATGGTGCACTGCTTCTCCGGATCTGGTCCGGCGCTCGAGGCGCTGCAGGTCGAGGCAGGACCGCGCACCTGGGCCGAACACGTGGCGTCCACGCGTGACGACCTGCCGCTCGACGTCGAACGTGCTGTGGTGACGACCTGGGCGGACGAGCCGTTCTCGCGTGAGGCGTACACGGCGATCACAGTTGAGACCGGAGCCGACGACGACGCGCTGCTTCAGCGTTCGGTCGGCACACTGCACTTCGCCGGCGAGCACACCGCCGGCGACTGGGCCGGGTTGATGGAGGGTGCCCTGCGCTCGGGTGCGCGAGCGGCCGACGAGGTGCTGGCACGACGCTAGGAGGCATACCGGCGCCCCGGGGAAATGGCAAAGGGGTCAGAGCAAGACGGCATTGCTCCTGGCGATGCCGTCAGGTCTCAACCGCCGTAGGGCCGCGTGAGGATCTCCAGGAGGTGGCCGTTGGGGTCCTCCCAGTACACGCCGCGACCGCCGTCTCGGGTGTTGATCTCGCCGAGCTGCTCTTGGCCAGGATCTGCCCAGTACGGCAGACCTCGAGTACGGACCCGTTCGAAGATCTCGTCGAACTCGGCCTCGCTGACGATGAATGCGTAGTGCTGGGGATGCACGACGTCGTCCACGTCGAGGAAGTCGAGAGAGACGTCGTTGTCGACCTGAACGATGACGAATGATCCGTACCGGGTTGGCGCGGCGAGGCCCAGCACGTCGGCGAGGAAGGCAGCGGACGCATGCTTGTCGTCCGCCCAGACGATCGTGTGATTGAGCTGAACGACCATGCGATCTCCTACGGAGGGGCCGTACTTGCTGAGGTGTTCATCCTCGCTGTCGGCAAGCCTCCGAATCAAGGCCTTTGATGACCCGCTCCACGAAGGCCGCTACTTCTGGCGAAGTTGCACGGCTGCCCAGCTCGAGATCGTCGCTGATCTCGAGCTGGGCAGCCGTTGACCTGGTGTCAGGCTGCGGCGGATGCGCGGGGCCGACCAACCAGTCCGAGCAGTCCGGCCAGCAAGACGACCGCACCGGCACCGATCATCGTCCAGATGATCGGGACGAACGAGACCGACGTGATGGTGTCGTAGTTCGCCAGATTCTGGTCGAATGCGGCGACCAGGCCCTGGAACCGCGCCATCGAGTCGGGGAGAGTCTGCATCGCGGAGGCAACCGCTGGGAAGTTGTCGCCGATCATCGCGTTGAGCTCGTCCTGCGACATGCCCAGCTGGTCAGCGAGGGCCGGCAGCATCGTGGTCTGCATCTCCTCGCCCATGGCTCCGAGCACCGCGACCGAACCAGCCGCCTGGGTGACGAGCTCCTGGGTGTACACCGGTTGAAGGTTCGCGTTGAGCTGGTCCGCGTCCGCCGCCTTCTGTGGCAGCGACAGCGCCAGCGGTGCAGCGATCAGCACGCCGCCAAGCACGAGGGCCAGGATCGCGCCGGTCCGGGCAGTCACCCAGATCAGGACTCCCACGACAATCGCCAGGATCCCGGCGATGAGCATCATCCACGGCACCGTGGTGGCGGGGAGGTCCTGAGTCGGGATTGCATCGGCCGACTCGAACAGCGGCTGCTGCGTCTGCAGCGTGGTGAGCAGGCCGTCAAAGGTGGGTGCCACCTCGGGGATAGCGGCCATCCCGTCGCTCACCGCGGGGAACTGCTCGTCCATCATCCCGGAGAACTCCTCGGGAGTCAGCCCCATCTGCTGGGCCAACGCCGGTCCCATCGTGGTCTGGAACTCTTCACCCACGGCAGCCACACCAGCGACGTCGGCCTTGGCCGTGTCCAGCGACTGCTGGACCAGCAGCGGGCGGAAGTCGTCGATCAGGTCCTCGAACGCCGGGCCGACGGCGAACAGGTTGTTCATGAAGGTGCTCAACAGCAGCACCACTCCCGCGGCGATCGTCAGGAGCGATGCGGCCTTCCGCATGGTCGAGGGGCTCCGCGAGGGGCCGGAGGCTCGGTGGCCCGCCGATGACTCGGCGGTGAGTGTGGACATGGTTGGACTCCCTTTGTTCCTAGGTGGGGGCCCTGCTCCATTGAGGCAGCGATCGCCGGCCGACGGGAGGGCCGAAGGACCCGGCCCGGTAGTGATGCCCGTCACCGTGCTCGCGACAGCGGCTACCCCCCCGGTCGTAGGGCCCGGGAATCCAGGGTCCGGATGACCTGCTCCACGAATGCCGTTGCTTCCGGCGAGATCGGGCGTGGTTCCGACAGTGCTCGTTGTTCGTCGAGCGCCGAGGCAATCATGCCTACTGGGCCGAGACGTCTGTCGACGGCGATCTGGCCACCGGCGATCTTCGACACAAGGTCACCGTGATTGGCGAAGATGAGAGCACGACATGCGTTGAGGACTGCGTAAGCCGCAGGGGCGTTGGCAATTCCCCAGCGCAACTCGTCGACCAGATACGCAAGCACGACCGCCCGAGGAACAGAGCCGAAGACCTCCCGTGGATCTGGGCCGACCAAGGCGAAACCGGCGGCTTCGACAGACGACGTAGTGCATGAGAACGTCACGGTCACCCGCCACCGAGTCCCCGCGAACTGCACTGGCTGCCTTTCCATGTGAAGCCAGCAACGTGCACAAGGAACGGCCAAGGAGCGCTCGGGTTGGCTGCCTGTGCGAGGGTCACCACACTGCACTCGAGCCCGGTTCCTGGGCTGCCTGGACCGTGTTCGGCAAGCACCTGCTCGACAGCTGTGAGCGTTGTCTCCCGCTCGGGGATCGCGAAGCACGATCAGGATGTCCACGTCGCTGCGCGTCGCCACCCATCCGCCGAGCGCCGCCGAGCCATGCAGGTAGGCGCCCACGAGGTGCCCGTCGCTGCTGCTGGCGACGAGGTCGGCGAGCTTGTGTCCGAAGTCGGCAACGTCTCCGGGAACCTGGGTATGCGCCGTCACGGTTTCCCATCCTTCCCCAACACGACTCCCACATCCGGGCTCGGCAGACGGCATCATCGATCTTCACATCGCGCGTACAGACCCCCCTGACCGGACCCACCATGACAAAACGCGCCGGACCACGCCTCCTCCCTCGACGTTCGTGGTTCTTTCTGCGTTACTCGCCGGTGTTGTCTCCGTTGCCTGCGCGGCAGGGGCGGCAACTGCGCTGGAGACACTCGAGCGGCTGGAGGCGCGTCTGGTCGCGATAGAGGGCGTTCTCGCCGAAAGGTCGACGCCCGCAGCGCCCCCTGGGGGACGCGCAGACGCGTCACGCTAGGCGCATGCGCGCTTCAGTCGGCGATGGTGCAGATGCTGGCACCCGCGCTGAGCGTCTGGCCGATCTCGGCCGACAGCGCGGTGATCGTGCCCGCCTTGTGCGCATTCAGCGGTTGCTCCATCTTCATCGCCTCGAGCACGACGACAAGCTCGCCCGCCTCGACCCGCTGGCCCTCCTCGACGGCGATCTTCACGATCGTGCCCTGCATGGGGCTGGCGAGGTCGTCGCCGGACGCGGCGGCCCCTGCGCCTCGCTTGGCTGAGCGGCGCGGAGCCGCCTTGCCACCTGAACCAGCTGCGGGAGCGCCTGCGCTGAACCCGGCCGGCAGGGTGACTTCGATGCGCTTGCCGCCGACCTCGACCGTGAGTGACTCGCGTTCGGCAGCCTCGGCAGCGACTTCTCCGCCGGCGAACGGTTCGATGGTGTTCGTGAACTCGGTCTCGATCCACCGCGTGTGCACAGCGAAGGCTGCTCGGGATCGTCGGGGGCGAACGCCGGGTCGCGCATGACGGCGCGGTGGAACGGAAGAGCGGTTGCCATGCCGTCGACCACGAACTCGTCGAGCGCACGCCGCGCTCGCTGAACCGCTTGTTGGCGCGTCGAGCCGGTCACGATCAGCTTGGCGAGCAGCGAGTCGAAGTTCTGCCCGATCACCGACCCGCGCTCGACGCCGGCATCGAGGCGTACTCCAGGACCAGACGGCGGCTGCCAGACCGTCACCGGGCCGGGCGCGGGAAGGAAGCCTCGACCGGGGTCCTCGCCGTTGATGCGGAACTCGAAGGAGTGACCTCGGATGGCTGGGTCGTCGTACCCCAGCTCCTCGCCGTCGGCGATGCGGAACATCTCGCGCACCAGGTCGATGCCGGTCACCTCTTCGCTGACCGGGTGCTCGACCTGCAGGCGGGTGTTCACCTCGAGGAAGGAGATCGTGCCGTCTTGGCCGACGAGGAACTCACACGTGCCCGCGCCGACGTACCCTGCCTCGCGCAGGATGGCTTTGGACGCGCGATAGAGCTCGGCGTTCTGCTCATCCGACAGAAACGGAGCCGGCGCCTCCTCGACCAGCTTCTGGTGACGGCGCTGCAGTGAGCAGTCGCGGGTCGAGACGACGACGACGTTGCCGTGCTGGTCGGCAAGGCACTGGGTCTCGACGTGGCGCGGACGGTCGAGGTAGCGCTCGACGAAGCACTCGCCGCGGCCGAACGCGGTAACGGCCTCGCGAACGGCTGAGTCGTAGAGCTCGGGGATCTCCTCCAGTGTCGTGGCAACCTTGAGGCCTCGTCCGCCGCCGCCGAAGGCCGCCTTGATCGCAATGGGAAGCCCGTGCTCCTTCGCGAAGGTCACGACTTCGTCGGACCCAGCGACCGGGTCGGCGGTGCCTGCCACCTGGGGTGCGTTCACCGCCTGCGCGATGTGGCGTGCCTGCACCTTGTCGCCGAGCGATCTGATCGCAGCGGGGGGAGGGCCGATCCAGATGAGCCCGGCGTCCATGACGGCTTGAGCGAAGTCGGCGTTCTCGGACAGGAAGCCGTAGCCGGGGTGCACGGCATCAGCACCGGACCGCGCAGCGATGTCGAGGACCTTGCCCATGTCGAGGTAGCTGGAGGCGGGACTGTCGCCGTTCAGGCTGAACGCCTCGTCGGCCGCTCGCGCATGCGGAGCATCTCGATCTGAGTCTGCATAGACGGCAACCGAGGCGATTCCGGCGTCACGGCACGCCCTTGCCACTCGGACAGCGATCTCGCCACGGTTGGCGATCAGGACCTTGCGCACATCGACTCCACGTGAGGGATCTGCTCAGGGCGTCGGCGGCGGCCGGGCCCGGTTCCGGCGCAGTCTATTGAGGCTGGCCCCTCAACGGGGCCAGAGGGAGGGAACGCTCACGTCGAGGTCGATGAGAAGGCGGCGGAGGAGCGGCAGCGAGAGCCCGAGCACCGTGCCTGGATCCCCGTCGATTCCATCGACGAACCATCCACCGAGCCGGTCAAGGGTGAACCCACCAGCCACCTTCAACGGCTCGCCGGTGGCGACGTATGCGTCGATCTCGGCATCGCTCGGGGAGCCGAAGCGCACCGTGGCCGAGGCGAGCGCGCTGATGCTGCGATGGCCCTGGTGGTGCCCGGTCAGCCCGATGAGGCAGTGCCCGGTGTGAAGCACGCCTTGCCGGCCGCGCATCTGCCGCCACCTGGCCACCGCCTCGTCGACGCTCTCAGGCTTGCCGAAGGCGACGCCATCGCGCTCGAGCACCGAGTCGCAGCCGAGCACCAGTGTGGACTCGACCTCGTCAGTGAGGGCAAGTCGGTCGGCAACCGCGTGGGCCTTGTGCTCGGCCAGCACGAGCGCAAGCTCGCCAGGCGGACCTGACACCGAGTCCTCATCCACTCCGCTGACGATCACCTCGGGGTCGACGCCGGCAGCCCGCAGCAGTCCCAGGCGGGCCGGCGACGCTGACGCCAGGACGAACCTCATCGGCGCCGAGCCTCAACGAGGCAGTGTCGACGCACGCCACGACCCCGGACCGGCACCAAGCAGTGGGCGCACCTGGCGCGAGCGTGAGGCCCAGAGCGAGCGCTTGGGTCGCGAACTGGGTGGCGAACCGGCCGCCCGCCGTGAGAGCACGGCGACGACCGCAGCGATCTCATCGGGGTCGGGGTTGCCCGAGACGATCCGCAGCGTCGGCTGGTCGGCAAGTCGGGTCACGGTTGGCTCGGTCACAGCGGGATGTTTCCGTGCTTCTTCGGCGGCCGGTTGGCCCGCTTGGTGCGCAGCATCCGCAGCGCTCGCATCACGTTGACACGCGTCGCCGATGGCTCGATGACGGCATCGATGTAGCCGCGTTCGGCGGCGAGGTACGGGTTGAGCAGCGTGTCCTCGTAGCTCTCGATGAGCTGGGCCCTGGTGGCGTCGAGGTCGCCCCGCTCGGTCGCGGCCACGATCTCCTTGCGGTGCAAGATGTTGACGGCGCCCTGTGCTCCCATGACGGCGATCTGGGCGGTGGGCCAGGCGAGGTTGATGTCGGCACCGAGATGCTTCGATCCCATGACGTCGTACGCGCCGCCGTACGCCTTGCGGGTGATGATGGTGACGAGCGGAACGGTCGCTTCGGCGTAGGCGTAGATGAGTTTGGCTCCGCGCCGAATGATGCCGCCCCACTCCTGGTCGGCACCGGGAAGGAAGCCGGGAACGTCGACGAGCGTGAGCACCGGGACGTTGAAGGCGTCGCAGGTGCGGACGAACCGCGCGGCCTTCTCGGACGCGTCGATGTCGAGGGTGCCGGCGAACTGCATGGGCTGGTTGGCCACGACACCGATCGAACGACCCTCCACGCGGCCGAAGCCGGTGAGGATGTTGGGGGCGAAGAGCGGCTGCACCTCGAGGAAGTCGCCCTCGTCGACGATCGACTCGATCACCCGGTGCATGTCGTAGGGCTGGTTCGCGGAGTCGGGAATCAGCTCGTCGAGTGCGAGGTCGTCAGGGGCCACCTCGTCGACGACGACAGCGTCGTACGCAGGTGGCTCGTCGAGGTTGTTGCTCGGCAGGAACGAGAGAAGCTGCTGCGTCAGCTCGAGGGCCTCTTGCTCACTGGCCGCCATGAAGTGCGCGACGCCGCTCTTGGCCTGGTGTGACCGCGCTCCGCCGAGCTCCTCGAACTCGACGTCCTCTCCGGTCACCGTCTTGATGACTTCGGGCCCGGTGATGAACATGTGCGAGGTCTTGTCGACCATGACGATGAAGTCGGTGATGGCTGGTGAGTAGACGGCGCCCCCGGCGCACGGGCCCATGATCAGCGAGATCTGTGGGATCACTCCGGAGGCCTGCACGTTGCGGTAGAAGATCTCGCCGTACTGCGCCAGTGAGGCGACGCCCTCTTGGATCCGCGCCCCACCGGAGTCGTTGATCCCCACGATGGGCGCACCGGTCTTGAGGGCCATGTCCATGACCTTGACGATCTTCTCGCCGAAGACTTCACCGAGGGATCCCCCGAAGACGGTGAAATCTTGGGCAAATACGAATACTTGCCGACCGTCGACGGTGCCGTAGCCGGTCACGACCCCGTCGCCGTAGGGCCGCTTGTCCTGAAGACCGAAGTTGTGGGAACGGTGCCGGGCCAGCTCGTCGAGCTCGATGAAGGAACCATCGTCGAGGAAGGCCTCGACGCGTTCACGAGCGGTCAGCTTGCCGCGCTTGTGCTGGGCCTCTACGGCACGTTCTGAGCCGGCGTGAACGGCTTCGTCGACCTTGTGGCGAAGCTGAGCGAGTTTGCCGGCAGTGGTGTGGAGATCGACCTCCTGCTGCCCCGTCAGCGGTTCAGGTGCCGAGTCACTGGGTGGTGCGGCCATGCTCACTCCGGCTCACGAGTCGATGTCGGTCAGGTGGCGGCCAGCGTAGCGACGCGGCCCACCCGTGGGGGAGTGGGTGCTCAAGTAGGTTCAGCGGTCTGGTCGCGATGCCGATGTCGTAGACGGGAGAATGGGCGGATGGTGGGGCAGGTGGGCGACGATGCCGCTCGCGGCGTCGCGCGACAATCACGCGCGCGCAGCGAGGCACGACTGCGTGCGCTCAGCGATGTCGGTCGAGCCGGAGTCGGCCTGCCCAAGCAGCAGGCGACCAGGCACATCGTGCTGGCCGCCATGCGAGCCAGCGAGGCCGACTCGGCTTCGCTGGGAGTGTGGATGCCTGAGCGCCAGGTCTTGCGGGCTGTGCTCAACGTGGGTGACCTCGCCCCCTGGGAGGACGAGGAGCCCGAGGACGAGGTCTACGAGGCAGACCAGAGCACCTGGCTGGCAGGTATGGCGGACGGGGCCCTTGGAGCAGTTCTCAGCCTCGAGAACCCCGCGATCAGCGACGACGACCGCCTGTATCTCCATGAGCTCGGGAAGGAGAGCTCGATCAGCGTTCCTCTGCTCTACGCCGGTGAGTGGTGGGGCGAGCTGTTCGTTGCCAGGAGCGCCGCCCGCCCTTCCTTCGTCGAGGCGGACCTCGACTGGGTCTCGGCCGTGGCGGCCCAGGTGAGTGCCGCGCTCGAAAGCGTCGATCACGCTGCCAGTGTCGAGCAGCTCGCCCAGACCGACTCGATGACTGGCCTTGCCAACCGCCGCGCACTCGACCGCTGGCTCGACGACGCCATGGTTCAGTGGCGCGATCATCACGTGCCGATCGGGCTGGCGGTGATCGACCTCAACGGGTTGAAGCGGATCAACGATGACCAGGGCCACGATGCGGGCGACCGGGTGCTCCGGCAGCTCGCGCACATCCTGTTCGACGCGTCCCGGGGATTTCAGCACTCCATGACGGCCCGCCTGGGCGGAGACGAGTTCTGCGTCGCGGTGAGCGGCCAGGACGCCGATGAGCTGGTGGACGTAGCAGCTGTGGCGTGTCAGTCCGGTTGGGACCTTCTTCCGCACGGACTCGCGTGCGGCGTGGTGGTGACCAGCGACGCCGTTGGCCCCGTCGAGCAACCAGCTCGTCTGCTGCGACTGGCCGACGCCGCCCAGTATCGCGCCAAGCGACTGCATTCCCGGATCCCCGTCGTCTCCGGCCTGCCGTTGCCTGAAGAGCTTGCCGTGTCGCTGACCGACGAGGAGGAGGAGGAGGCGGTGGTCTCCGACCGGCGCCTGTTTCGCGGGCGTGACGTCGCCAGTCTGGGGCAGCTCACCGATGGGGCGCTCAGAGCGCTCGACCAGGCCAACGAGGAGGCACCCCGCAGCAGACTGGGGATGGTCGCCGACCTCTTCACCCATCACGTCGACGGACTCGGGTGGTGGCTGTCGCTGCAGACACGGGGGGCCGATTCGCTGCGCACGGTCGACTTCTCGCTCTACCGGCGTCCGCCCGGACTGGAGGCCGAGGAGGTGGGTATCGAGGCCAGCGGTGAGTTCGCTCTCGTCAACTATCCGGAGACCAGGCAGGCGTTGGCTGGGGGCGGCTACTTCGTGACGACCAGCGATATCACGGCAGATCCGGCCGAGCTCGCCATCCTGGACGGCATGGGGGCCACGGCAGTGGTAGCAGCCGGCGGCATCGACGAGTACGGGGACCGGTGGTTGATCGAGGTCTTCATGGATTCGCTCAGCTCATCGCCCCAAGAGCTTGCCGGCGTCCTTCGACTGATCGTGTTGGCCGCCCTGCATCCGGTGAGGGCCGACTAGCGGCCTCGAACCGCGGTCACAGATCCCCAGGAGGTGCAGGGGTGTGCGGCATCAGGCCCTCAGCATGGCTGGTCCTGATCACCTGAGGCACCGGTGAGGTCCCTGAGCCCCGGTGGGCTCCTTGGGCTGGCTTCAATCGTGACGGCCCGGGCCCCTATATCGTGACGGTCCGGGCCCCGCTGCCCTCAAGGAGTACCGACCGTGGGGCCGATAGAACCGGGAAGGAGGCATTGATGACCGTCGGCCATGAGCCACGCCTTGGCCCGGCGCGCCGCGAGCATGTCGCGACGCGTCTCGGCGCACTGGCCGAAATCGCCAGGGCCGCATGGGCCGGCAGCCAGCAGGATCTGCTCCGAGCAGCTGCCACCTCGGCGGCTGAGGCTCTCGGGGCTTCGTCGGTGTCCATCTCGCGATGGGACGCCGAGGTCGGCCAGCTACAGGTGCTGCTGAACCAAGGCCATCTGGGCCCGCACGAAGTGGCCGAACCGATCGATGAGATCTACACCGAGGATATTTCTGAGCATCTCAGCGTCATGGCGGAGAAGCTGGCCGGATGGTCGGCCAACGTCGATGACGTGCAACCGGACGACGTTGATCTCGCGCTCCTGAGGGTGCTGGACAAGCACTGCGCGATTGGCGCCCCCATTCCCATGGACGGGCTGGTCTGGGGCGAGCTCTTCGTGACACGAACCGCTGATCAACCCTGCTTTGAGGACGAAGATGTTGATCTCGCGCTCGTGGTCGCCGCGCAGATTGGCGCCGCCTTGGCGACCGCGGAGCACCTCGACAACGTCGATCGGATGGCCCACACCGACCAGCTGACCGGTATCGGCAACCGTCGAGCTGTCGACGAGAGCCTCGACATCGCCTTCAGCCGCCACCGATCCGATGGAGTATCAGTCGGCCTCGTCGTGTGTGACCTCAACGGACTCAAACGGATCAACGACGACCAGGGCCATGAAGCCGGTGACCGCGCCCTCGTTCGCTTCGCGACGATGCTCAGCGCCGTGGCCGCGACTATGCCGGGAGCGATAGCCGCGCGGCTTGGGGGCGACGAGTTCTGCATCGTTGCCTCTGGGGTGTCTGCCGATGACGTCGTCGAAGCCGCTCGCGAGCTGTGCCGCATGGTTCTGCGCTCTCCCCTGGAGGGGGTGTCGTGCGGTGTCGCCTCCACCGAGGACGACGTCGGTGATGTAGAAACCGCCGGCCGGCTGTTCCGGCTCGCAGATGCGGCGCAGTACCGCGCCAAACGCAGTCGCGCCACCGTCCCGATCGTGGCGGGCCGTGGGGTGCCCGCGAGCCTGTCCACGCAGCACGGTGCGGAGGCGGCCATCGCCGCCGGGGAGCGCCGGATGTTCCGCGGGCGCGATCTGTCGGACACGGCCCGGCTGCTCCGCGCAGGGGTGTCGGCGCTGGACGATGCGCGAACTCTGGGAGTTGAGGAGCGCCTTGTTCTGGTGGCTGAGCGAGTTGCCGAGCAGTGCAATCCCCTGGGGTGGTGGCTCTCACGGGCCGACATGGGCAAAGGGGTTGTCCGAACGGCCCGTCGCGCGATCTACCGGGATCCTTCCCGGCCCGGCGAGGAGATCACCTCTGACATCGGCAACGAGTACGCCTTGTCCGACTACCCACCGACAGCCCATGCCCTTGCTGGCCACGTGGTGTCGCTCCAGGCGAGTGATCCCAATACCGACCCCGCTGAGCTGGCAATGCTGGACGGCATCGGCGCGACCACCATGCTGATGGCCGGTATCACCGACCCCAAGGGGCAGGCATGGTTGTTGGAGATCATCGGTGACGCGATGAGCGCGCCGATGGTCGACTACGAGCTGTCTCTGCGCGCCCTGATGGGACTCGCGGCCATCGAGGCGAACGCGAGTAGGTGACCCTGCTTCTGGACCGCCCGCGCACACCAGGCTGGGAGTCGCGGTCACTACGGTGGACCGATGGCAGCCAGTCGCACACCGGATCGGTCTCCTCGAGTGCCTCTGGACGCCGAGCGGCTGCGCGCGCAGGTGCTGACGCCGGGCAGCCTCTGGTCGGGGTTGACCGTTCTTTCCTCCATCGGATCCACCAATGTGGAGATGGCCGATCGTGCGCGTGGTGGCGCGCCCCACGGAGGGGTACTGGTCGCCGAGGAACAGACCGCGGGACGAGGGCGACGCGACCGGGGCTGGTCCGCTCCCACGTTCTCATCAGCGATGCTGAGCGTCGTGGTGCGGCCCCCACCGCCTTCGTCGCGGTGGGGATGGATCCCGCTGCTCACCGGACTGTCGGTGGTCGATGCCGTTGCTGTGCATGGCGTGACGGCCGCCCTCAAGTGGCCGAACGATGTGATGGTGGGTGGTCGAAAACTGTGCGGAGTGCTCTGCGAAGTCGTACCGACCCCCACGGGCAGTGCGGTGGTCGCTGGGTGGGGAGTGAACGTCGATCAGGAGGCGGGAGAGCTGCCGGTCGAGGCCGCGACGTCGGTGCTTCTTGCTGGGGGATCCGTCGACCGCTCGGCGCTGGTGGTGGAGATGCTTGCTGCATGGGAGCGGTGGTACCGCCGATGGGAGCGCGGAGAAGCGGTGGTCTCGGAGACCTACGCCGAGTACTCGAGCACGCTCGGGCAAGCAGTGCGTGCGCACCTGCCCGATGGGGGACAGATCGAAGGGCTCGCCTCAGGCATCAGTGACAGCGGGGGTTTGGTGATCGACGTCGATGGACGCGAACGCGAGGTGGCCGCCGCCGATGTCGTTCACCTTCGCCCCGCATCTCCCTGACCCGGCGCTCTTGGGCTCATCTTTCTGGCACCATGCTGCCTATGGCCTACCCCGACAAGCTGTTGACCGATGGTGAAACGGTCGTCTACGACATGCGTCCGCACTGGCGGGTTCTCTTCATTCCGGCCGTTGCACTGGTGCTCTTGGTGTTCGGCACGGTCTTCTTGTCGGCCCAGGTCCCCGAGGGGTGGAACTGGGCCAGCTGGGTGGTGCTCGGTGGTGCAGCTGTCGTGTTTGTCGTGTGGGTGGTCAAGCCCGTGATCCAGTGGGCGACCTCTCAGTACGTCCTGACCAACCGCCGAGTCATCATCAGGTCCGGGGTGGTGGCTCGTCAGGGGAGAGACATGCCACTTGCCCGCGTCAACGATGTGCATTTCAACTACGGCGTGATCGATCGGATGCTTGGCTGCGGAGACCTGATCGTGGAGTCAGCCGGAGAGACCGGGCGCCTGTTGATCTCGGCGGTACCCGACGTCGAACTGATCCAGCGCGAGATCTTCCGTCTTCATGAGGAGGACGACCGGCGACGCCGGCAGGAGGGCGACTGAACGCGCGGCGTCTACGATCTGCACGTGACCATCGTGCTGTTGGCTGAAGACGACGACGCCATCAGCGAGCCGCTTTCCCGGGCTTTGCGGCGGCAGGGGTACGACGTCGAGGTCGCTGAAACGGGTGCGGAGGCGTTGAAAGGAGCGCGGGGCAGTGACCTGCTCCTGCTCGATCTGGGTCTGCCGGGCCTCGATGGGCTCGATGTCTGCCGCGCGCTTCGGGCCGAGGGGTCCCCCATCCCGGTCCTGATGCTGACTGCCCGCACGTCCGAGATCGACGCAATCGTCGGTCTCGATGCGGGGGCCGACGACTACGTGGCCAAACCGTTCCGCACCGCTGAGCTGATGGCGCGCATCCGAGCGTTGCTGAGGCGTGGTCAGGGTGAGTCGGAGGTTCTCTACGGTCAAGACCTGCGCATCGACGTGGGGGCGCGACAGGTCTGGCAAGGAGAGCGTGCGGTGGATCTATCGAGTCGGCAGTTCGAGCTGCTGGCCTACCTGGTGCGCCGACAGGGTGACGTTGTCGGCCGTGAAGAACTGATGCGTCGGGTGTGGCAAACCACCTGGATCGG
The DNA here is from genome assembly GCA_963824605.1 of uncultured Actinomycetota bacterium. Classification (GTDB taxonomy): domain Bacteria; phylum Actinomycetota; class Actinomycetes; order JAHEKZ01; family JAHEKZ01; genus JAHEKZ01. Next base: position 341,199 of record CAWGPZ010000006.1, read on the forward strand.
GTCGACCAAGACCGTGGACATGCATGTCTCATGGTTGCGTCGTGCTCTGGGCGATGGTGGCGCCTCAGCGTCGCGCTACATCGCCACCGTCCGTGGTGTCGGCTTCCGTTTCGAGGAAGGTTGATCGTGCGGCGTCGATTCCTTCGGGCAACCTTCGGCGTGAGCGTCTCCATGGTGGTTCTGATGACACTCGCCATGCTCTGGGGGGATTGGACGGGTACCAGGGCGAACATCCAGCGGCAGCTCGGCGCCCAGGCAGACGATGTCGCAGGCAGCTGCACGAATGGGGGCACACTCAGGGCGAAGTCACCGCTGCCGACCTGCAGCAAATCGTGCCGTTCAATCATCGACTCGAGCTCACCACTGTCTCCGGCACCGAGCTGGCGGCCGGCAGTTCGACGACGACGGGTCCCTCCGTTCGAACGCACGGTCGACGATGTCGGGGTCATGCGCCTGATCGACACGAGTGGAACGCTTAGCCGAAACCACCTGGTCGCCACAATCACGATCGTCTTGATCGGGCTGGTGCTCGCCGTCGTGGCGGTCGCCGTGTCGATCCGCACGTCGCGCCGTCTCACCGAGCCCATCAACGAACTTGCGGCACATGCCGATCGGCTCGGATCTGGCGACCTGCGACCGTCCGACGTCCGCTATGGCATCTCTGAGCTCGACCGGCTTGCCGACTCGATGGACGCTTCGGTCGTTCGGGTAGCGGCGCTGCTGGCCGAGGAGCGCAGGGTGTCGATCGACGCGTCCCACCAGCTGAAGACCCCCTTGACCGCGCTGTCGCTACGCCTTGGAGGAACTGGCCGAGTGGCCAGATGACGGCGCCGTTCGAGCGGAGGCGCGCAAGGCGCTCGAACAGGTCGTCCGGCTGTCTGATGTTGTCGACGATCTACTGATCGACCGCCGATCGCCGAATGCCCGACGAGTGGCGATGCCGCTGAACCTGGTCATCGAGCAGCAGCTGAGCGAGTGGCGTCCGGCCTTCGATGCGGCTCATCGTCAGATTGTCGGCGACGGTGGACGTGCCGCCGACAACGACCGTGGATGCGGGTCCGGTCGGACAGGTGCTCGCGTCTTTGATCGAGAACAGCCTGCTGCACGGCGGTGGCACGACCACGATCGAGGCGCACCGTCCGCAGTCGGCCACCTGGATCGAGGTCTACGACGAAGGGGAGGGGGTGCCCGACGACGTGGCGCCTCGGGTGTTCGAGCGAGATGTCAGTGGCACCGGAGGAACCGGGTTGGGTCTTGCCGCGGCCCAGGACGCCGCCGTGTCAGTCGGAGGCAGGCTTGCGCTCGTCGGTCGCCGCCCCGCCCACTTCCGGTTCTTCCTCGACGGCAGGGAAGACCCAGCGTCGATAGGACCAGAAACGAAAGAGAGTGCCGAGGCCGACCCCCACCACGTTGGCTGAGATGTTGTCGGCCAGTGCAGAGTCGAGTCCGAGGACATAGCGCGAGAGCGCGAGCGGGACGAGCGTGATGGCCAACCCGATCGCGTTCAGGACGAAGTAGAGCGAGTACTCGCGCCAGAATCCACGTCGGCCCCGGTCCTTCCAGGTCCATTCGCGGTTCGCCTGGTAGGCGAAGACCGTCGCGACCACTGTCGACACGGTCTTGGCAGTCAGCGGTCTGTCGGCCAGGACCCCGGGGTCTCCGACATGCACCAGGACGTTGAACAGTCCGACATCGATGACATAGGCGACGATGCCGACGGCACCGAAGCGGGAGAGTTCGCCTGCTCCGCGTCGTAGCCTGCGCCCGAAGGCGTTGACGGCCTCCGTCGGCGTCTTCATCGTCATCACCCGGTGAGGGTACGGGGTGGATCGGGTGGGCGAAGGACCGCAAACTGGTCGGTGACCTCGATCTGCCGTGCTCTGAACCGATACTGAGCGGCCGGGCGCCCTCCTGAACGTCCGGGCGCAGAGAAGGTGCCGGTCTCGACGATCTGCTGCCGGCGCAACAGGATGCGCTTCAGGTTGGTGGTGGAGACGTCGTGTCCGAGGGCGGCTTGGTAGACCGCCTGGAGCTCAGAGGCGGTGAACGCAGCTGGCGCCAGGGCGAAGCCAAGGTTGGTGTAGCAGAGCTTTGCGCGTAGCCGCCGGACGCCGCTCGCAGTGATCGATGAATGGTCGAACGCCATCACGGGGAGCGCATCCACGCGGTGCCATGCGGCATCGGGGGGGATGACCGAGCGCTCGTCAGCCGGAACGAGTCCGAGGTACGCGGTGGCAAGCACCCGGCCACGCGGAGCCCGCTCGAGGTCACTGCGGGTCTCGAGCTGTTCGAGGTGTGCGAGATGCCGCACGTCGACCTTCTCGGCGAGCTGATGGGCGATCGACTGACCCAGGGTCTCGCTGTCGGCCAGCGGGCCGCCGGGCAGCGCCCATGAGCCGGCGGCCGGTCCTCGGTCGTGTTGCCAGAGCAACACGTGCAGCGCGGCGTTCCTGACCTGCAGCACGACGGCGAGCACTTCGTGATTGACGCGCCTGCGAGGGGCGGAACCCCCGGCTCCGGTGGTCGCAGCTACGCCCTCGGTTGGCACAGTGGGACCTCCTCCAGGCGTGGTAGCGTGGATCTACGAGGTTATGGACTGTCAGACAATAACCTCGGGCTCACGGTAGCAGGGCGCGTGGACCGGTCCCGGGTTTCCAGCTGTTGGAGGTGCGGCGTGGCGGACACGCCTCAGGTCGATCCGGCCTATGCGGAAGAGGTTCGACGCCTCGCGGTTGAGCGCGATGCCCTCATCTTGGCCCACAACTATCAGGTGCCCGAGATCCAAGAGGTGGCTCACCACGTCGGCGACTCGCTGCAGCTTGCGCGGTTGGCAGCAGCGAGCACTGCCTCCACGATCATCTTGTGCGGCGTTCACTTCATGGCCGAGTCGGCCAAGCTGCTTGCACCCGACCGCACCGTCCTGATCCCTGATCTGGGGGCGGGATGCTCGCTGGCCGACACCATCACCGCCGATCAGCTGCGCGAGTGGAAGGCCGAGCATCCTGGTGCGGTCGTGGTCTCGTACGTCAACACCTCGGCAGCGGTCAAGGCCGAGACCGATATCTGCTGCACGTCGTCGAACGCCGTCGACGTCGTCAACTCGATCCCCGCCGATCGCGAGGTTCTCTTCCTGCCCGACCAGTTCCTGGGTGCGCATGTTCAGCGCGAGACCGGGCGCGCCAACATGCACATCTGGATGGGTGAGTGCCATGTGCACGCGGCGATCAGCGGTGACCAGCTGCTGAAACGGGTTCACGAGCTGCCCGATGCCGAGCTGCTGATCCACCCCGAGTGTGGGTGCGCCACCTCTGCGCTCTACCTGGCCGGCGAGGGCGTCGTTCCTGAGGCTCGGACACATATCCTGTCGACCGGCGGCATGCTGACCAAGGCCAGCCAGCTGGGGTCGTCAACCGTCCTGGTCGCCACCGAGACGGGCATGTTGCACCAGCTGCGCAAGGCGAACCCACTGGCAGACTTCCAGGCAGTCAACCCCAAGGCTGACTGCAAGTACATGAAGATGATCACCCCGGAGAAGCTTGTGCGGTCCCTCCGCGAGAACGTCTTCGAGGTGACGGTCGACCCTGATGTTGCTGCTCGTGCACGGCGATCGGTCGAGCGCATGGTAGAGCTCGGCGGGGCCCCGGTCCCCGCGTGACCCGTGTGGTGCCTGGGTTGCTCGGGCCCTTGCCGCGTCTGCCGTTGACACCGACCGCTGAGCGTCGCGCGGACGTCGTCGTGGTCGGCTCGGGTGCCGCGGGGGCAACGGCGGCTCGCGGCATTGCCCGTTCAGGGCGTCGGGTCCTCGTGGTCACCAAGTCGAGCTTGGGGGCGGGATCGACGACGTGGGCCCAGGGTGGCTTGGCCGCTGTCCTGGACGCCGCCGACGACTCATGGGACGAGCACGTGGCTGACACGTTGACGGCGGGGGCGGGTCTGTCGGATCAGGTAGTCGTCGAGCAGCTCGTCCGGCAGGCGCCGTCCGCCGTTCAGGAGCTGATCGACCTGGGCGCCGAGTTCGACCGTGATCTGGCGGGTCGCCTCGCGCTGGCCCGCGAGGGAGGGCACCAGCGACGACGCATCGTCCACGCAGGGGGAGACGCCACCGGGGCCGAGGTGCAGCGGACGCTCGATGGTTCACTCCGCGCACTTGGCGTCGAGGTGCAGGAGCGCAGCATCGCCATCGACGTCGTCACGGACGCCGACGGACGGGTCGCTGGGGTGCTCATCGCCCATGTCGACGAGGGCGGAGCCATCTCCGATGCCACTTTGGTGCAGACCTCGGCCGTGATCGTGGCTACCGGAGGTCTGGGTCAGGCGTTCGCCGTCACGACCAACCCCCCGGAGTCGACGGGTGACGGACTCGCGCTCGCTTGGCGGGCGGGCGCGGCCGTTGCTGATGTCGAGTTCGTGCAGTTTCACCCGACGGCCTTCTGGCAACCGGGCTCCAGCGGCCAGCAGCTGCTCGTCTCAGAGGCGTTACGCGGTGAGGGCGCGACATTGGTCGATGGCGCCGGGCTCTCGGTGATGGACGGCGTTCATCCGCTCGGTGACCTTGCCCCCCGGGATGTCGTTGCCACCGCGATCGCGCTGCGGATGCGCGAGGCCCCTGGTGGGATCAGTGACCATGTCTTTCTTGATGCGACGTCGATGGGTCCGGCCGTTGCTGAACGGTTTCCGACGATCGTCGCCAGATGCCGTGCGGCGGGGATTGACCCCGTGAACGACCCCATACCGGTGGCACCGGCTGCGCACTTCGCCTGTGGCGGCGTCCGGGCTCAGCTCGATGGAACAACCTCGGTGCCCGGGCTCTTCGCTGTCGGCGAGGTGGCCGCCACCGGTATCCATGGGGCCAACCGACTTGCTTCCAACGGTGTCACCGAAGGGCTCGTGGCGGGGCACCTGGTCGCCACCGCGCTGGCCAAGGAGCTGCCACAGAGCGGCCCTCCCGTGCCGGGCGACCCTCGTCTCGGCGTGGCCCGTTCGCTTGATCGAGACGACCTGGCGCTGGCGATGAGTCGTTGGGTCGGGCCGCTACGTGATGCGGCGGGTTTGGCGTCTGCGTGGTCGGAGGTCACCGCCCTCGACGAGCACTCGACGCTCGGCTCACTCGCCGACGTCGAGGCGACCAACCTGAGAGCTGTCTCCGAGCTGATCGTCCGTGCCGCAGTGATGCGAGAGGAGAGTCGGGGAAGCCATCGGCGGCGTGACTTCACCCAGCCCAGCGATCGGTGGCGTCACCGCATCGTCCAACGCTGGGACGGGACTTCCGTGCTCACCTCGGCTGAGCCAGTGGGAGAGGAGAAGCGGTGACCTATCACGCTCTTTCGCCGCAGACCGCGGAGCTGCTTGAGGCCGCGGGCCTCGACGTCGACTTGGTGCTGAGAATCGTCACCGCCGCGCTGGACGAAGACCTGGCCTATGGTCCTGACGTCACGACCTCAGCGACCGTGCCGGAGGACCAGTGGGTCGCCGCCACCATCAGTGCCCGCGGGACCGGCGTGGTGGCCGGGGTGCCCGTCGCGGTCGCCGCGCTCGATCTCGTCACGGGCCCGGGCAGCTGGCGCTTGCTCTCGCACGCGTGGGACGGGTCGAGGGTGCATCCCGGTGACGCTGTGGTGGCGCTGGAGGCGCAGACGCGCGGCCTCCTGACCGCCGAGCGCACCGCACTCAACTTCTTGGGTCATCTGTCCGGGGTGGCGACGACCACCGCGGAGTGGGCGAAGGCGGTGAGCCCGGCGCAGGTGCGCGACACACGCAAGACCATTCCCGGCCTACGGGTGCTCGACAAGTACGCCGTTCGCTGCGGTGGCGGTGTCAACCACCGCATGGGCCTCGGTGATGCTGCCTTGGTCAAGGACAACCATGTCGTGGCCGCCGGCGGCGTCCGCGAGGCGGTGGAGGCGGTTCGGGCAGCCGCTCCATCGATCGAGCTTGAGGTCGAGTGCGACGACGTCGCGCAGGTCAGCGAGGCCATTGCCGCGGGGGCTGCCCTGATCCTGCTCGACAACATGAGCCTCGATCAGATGAGGGAGGGCGTGGCTCTCGGAGATCGAGCATCCGAGAACGTCAGGTTCGAGGCGTCCGGGGGGCTCACGCTGGACACGGCAGCGGCTGTCGCGGCGACCGGCGTCGACTTCGTCGCCGTGGGAGCGCTGACGCACTCGGCCGCCGTCCTCGACCTCGGTCTCGATGTGCATCGGGTCATCGAAGGCTCGGTAGGGTCATCGCGTGACTGAGGGCTCCCCGACATCTGCTCCCCGTGCACCGTTGCCCAACGGGCCTGCAGACTTCCCAGTGGTGGGAGTCGTGGGCGGTGGTCAGCTGGCCCGGATGATGCAGCAGCCGGCGATCGCCCTGGGCGTCCAGCTCCGGCTGTTGGCCGACTCACCCGATGACAGCGCCGCCCAGGTCATTGCCGACACTGTCATCGGCGACTTCCGCGACCTCGACACGTTGCGCGCCTTCGCGCACGGCTGTTCGGTCATCACGTTCGACCATGAGCACGTACCCACTGAGCACTTGCGAGCGTTGGTCCGCGACGGCGTCGTCGTGCGACCTGGTCCGGACGCATTGGTGTTCGCCCAGGACAAGGGCCTGATGCGCGAAAGGCTGGCGGCTCTGGGTGCGCCACTTCCACGCTGGCTGCCCGTGTCGTCCGTCGACGATGTTCGTGCCTTCGCCGCCGGCTCCGGCTACCCCCTGGTGATCAAGGCCACGCGCGGGGGCTACGACGGCAAGGGCGTTTGGGTGGTGAGCAGCGAACAAGAGGCCGGCGAGGTGCTGTCGCACGACCAGGTGCCTGGTTTCATCGTCGAGGAACTCGTGGGCTACACGCGTGAGCTGTCGGCCATGGTGGCCCGCAGCCCGAGCGGGCAAGCCGTTGCCTACCCCGTTGTCGAGACGGTGCAGCGCGATGGCATCTGTCACGAGGTGTACGCGCCAGCTCCAGGCATTGCAGAGGACCACGCGGTTGCCGCGCAACAGATCGCCCTTCGAATCGCCGGTGAGCTCGACGTGGTCGGCATGATGGCCGTCGAGCTGTTCGACACCCCAGCCGGTGTGCTGGTGAATGAGCTGGCGATGCGTCCCCACAACTCCGGGCACTGGGGCATCGACGGTGCCGTCACGAGTCAGTTCGAGAACCACCTGCGCGCGGTTCTCGACCTCCCCCTGGGCGACCCTTCGACAACAGCGCCCTGCACGGTCATGGTCAACCTGTTGGGGGGCGAGCTTGGTGACCTCTACCCGGCCTACCTCCACTGCATGGCCCGCGATCCCGGAATGAAGTTCCACATGTACGGCAAGACAGTCAAGCCGGGGCGCAAGATCGGGCACGTGACTGCCATCGGGACGGATCTGTCCGATCTGCTGGAACGGACCCGCCACGCCGTGGCGTACCTGAGAGGTGACATCGATGAGTAGTGCCGACGAGAGCCCAGTGATCAGCATCGTGATGGGCAGTGACTCTGACTGGCCGGTCATGGAATCGGCCGCGGAGGCGCTGGAGGAGTTCGGAATCGGCTACACCGTTGATGTCGTCTCTGCCCACCGCACGCCCTTCGACATGTTGGAGTTCGGACGTTCGGCAGCCTCCCTCGGGCGGAAGGTCATCATTGCCGGCGCCGGTGGTGCCGCTCACCTGCCGGGAATGCTGGCCTCGGTCACGCCGCTTCCAGTGATCGGTGTTCCCGTGCCTTTGGCGCGCCTCGACGGCCTCGACTCGCTTCTGTCGATCGTGCAGATGCCCGGCGGCGTGCCCGTCGCCACGGTGGCAATCGGCAATGCGCGGAACGCCGCTCTCCTGGCGGTGCGCATCCTGGCGGTGGCCGACAGCCACCTGCAGGAGCAGATGGTGGCGTTCCAGCAACGCATGGCCGACGAGTCATCGGCCAAGGGAGACGCGCTCCGTCGTCGTCGGTCGGGCGACGTGGGATTCACGGCCTAGTGCACCGCATGGATCCGGTGCCGGTACGGGCGGCGCGCACCACGGTGACCCAGATCATGACCTCCCTCGATGTCAACCTGCTCGGAACCGTGCACGGTGGGGTGGTCATGCGCATGGTCGACTCGGTCGCCGGAGCCGCCGCCGGCAGGCACAGCCGAGGACCGGCGGTCACGGTGTCGATGGACGAGATGGTCTTCCTGAGACCGGTCCGGGTCGGTGACCTCGTGCATGCCCACGCACAGGTGAACTGGGCCGGACGGACCTCGATGGAGGTCGGCGTCAGAGTCACCTCAGAACGATGGAACGAGATCGATCCTCCTGTGCACGTCGCCTCCGCCTACCTCGTGTTTGTGGCAGTCGACGACAGCGGCAACCCGCGCGAGGTCCCGCCGGTCCTCGCCGAGACCGACGAGGACCGCAGGCGCAACGCCGAAGCTGGGATCCGGCGGCAGCACCGACTCGCTCGCCGCGACGAGATCGCGCGACTTCGGGCCGGTGAGAAGTAGTCGGGCTGCCGGGCGTCAGCCGCAGAGGTTGTCTGCGGCGGTGCGCGAGTCGAGCTTGGAGTCCTGTCGGGCCACCCGCACACGCAGCGGCTTGCTGTAGTCGGCTCCGACAACGATCTGGAAGGTGCTTCCGAGGCCCGACACCTCTTCGAAGGTGGCGTCCGGGAAGGCAGCCTTCAGCGTCTTGGCCGAGGTGTTCCACTCGGGGTCGAACCGGATCACGGTGGCCGTGACATCACTGCGGTCGTCATTGCCGGGCGCGGCCGCGATCGTGTAGCCGGCCTTGTCGAGGTGCGCGCTCGCGCTTCCGGCGAGCCCCTCGACGTCGCTTCCGTTGAGGACCTGTACGTCGATGTCGGACGGTGCGACCTGAACCGTCGGGCCCTTCTTCTCCTTGACCAGCGGCTCGTCTTTCTCGATTGAGTCGAAGACGAGGGCGGCCTTCTTCGCATCCCACTCCACCGAGCTTCCGACCGGGGTGGCCAGATTGACGTTGGACAGGGGAACGGTCAGGAATCTGATGTCTCGTGGGGTGAGTCCCTCCAGCTCGCCGGCGAGATCGAGCAGCATGTCGCGCGACATTCCTTCATCCACGTCGACGGAGTCGAGCGCGGCGCCCAGGAACGCGTTGAGCTTGACCGGGTTGAGCAGGACCCCTGCGCTCGTGGCCTCTTGGACCATCGATCCCACGAAGCGCTGCTGCCGCTCCATCCGTCCGATGTCGGCAGTGGCATCGATATAGCGCGCCCGTACATATGCCAGGCCCATCAGCCCGTCGACATGTGACTTACCAGCAGGAAGGGTGAGTCCGCTGCGCCAGTCGTCCACGGCGTTGGGGAGGCACACGTCGACCCCCCCGAGGGCATCGACCATGTTCACCACGCCGGCGAATCCGACTTCCACGTAGTGGTCGATCGTGAGTCCGGTCTCGCCCTTGACGGTCTCGATGAGCAGGGGGGCGCCGCCGAGCGCATATGCGGCGTTGAGCTTGTTCTTGCTGGCCGGCTGCTTCTTGCCGTTGGCATCGGTGTGGGCCGGAATCGTGACGTAGGAGTCGCGCGGCAGGCTCACGACCGTGGCGCTCTTCCGGTCTCCCGAGATGTGCAGCAGCATCATCGTGTCCGATCGCTGCCCGGTCGAGCTGTTGGCCGCCGTTCCCGTTCCCAGCTCGCGCGCCTCGGCGCGGGTGAGGCCCTCCCGGCTGTCCGACCCGACGATCAAGATGGTGAGGGGGCCGCTGCTGTCTCCACTCAGAAGCCCCGAGAGCCCAAGAATCCGACCGATCTTGGCGTCGTAGTAGGTGGCCATGACCCACCCACCGGTGCTGGTGACAAAGACAACAGCCGCCAATGCTGTCGTCAGCCAGGTCACCCAGCGACGCTTGTCCGAGGCGGGCTTGACCGTGGTCCCGGCTGTGCGCGGGGAGAGCTCCGGGGGAAGGGCGGCGCTCATCTGTCGTGGTTCTCCTGGGCAACGTAGTGAGGAAGGCTCGGTGGAGCCCGCGGATGGGACGCCCGAACCGTCGCGACGGTTCCACCCTGGTCCACTGAGCGTAGGGGAGTGAGCGATGTCGCCGGGATCGGCACGCCGTGTCTTGTGCCTGCGTGGGGTGGCCTCCAAGGGCTCGGAGCCGACGCCCGTTAGGCTGGGCTATTCACATGAGTGCGTCTCCTGCAGCGCCGGCAGCGTCTTCGCAACCGGCAGACCCGTCCGCCACGCCGGCCCATCGTCCGTCGGCCATGGCGCGAACACGCGCGATCTGGACCAACCGGCGAATCCTGCGCATCCTGATCGTCCGCGACCTGAAGGTCAGGTACAGCGACTCGGTGCTGGGATTCTGCCTGGACGCTGCTCGACCCGCTGCTGCTGACCCTCGTCTACTGGTTCGTCTTCGGTGTCATCGTTTCCCGAGGGTCGGCCACAGAGCAGCCGTACATCCTCTGGCTGCTCACCGGGATCTTGCCCTTCCAGTGGACGTCGCATGTGTTGGGCGACTCAGGACGGCTGCTCGGCAACGATGCCAAGCTGGTCACGTCGTCGAGCCTGCCGCGCGAGATCTGGGTGCTGAGATCGGTCTCCTCCCGCTTCGTCGAGTTCTTGTTCACCCTGCCGATCACCGCAGTGTTCGTCATCTTCTTCCTGGTGTTCACTGATCAAGATCCGGCGCGCGTCCCCACGATCTGGATCCTGATCCTTCCGGTGGCCTTCGCCGTCCAGTTCCTCTTCAATGTGGGGCTCGGCCTCCTGCTGTCACCGCTCTGCATGCTCTATCCCGATGTCCAACGGGTGGTGCGGGTTTTCGCCACGCTCTATCGCTACCTGTCACCGGTGATCTACGGAGTGGCCACGCTCGAAGTCTCGCTGAAAGCCCAGAGCTGGCCGAGCTGGATGCTCATCGGTGACCAGACCTGGCCTGAGTGGGTGCTGACGATCTACTCGCTCAACCCGCTCACAGGAATCCTGAACGCGTACCACGCCGTCCTCTTCCCGGACGAGGCTCCAGACGTTCTGCCGCTACTGGGCCTGGCCGCCTTGCTGTCTGCTGTCATCTTCATCTATGGCTGGTGGTTGTTCCGCCGGCTCGAGTCACGCGTACTGAAGGAGCTCTGATGGACGCGCCAATGGCTGCGGACACGTCTGGTTCCTCGGCGATGCCCGAGGCCCCGCCGGAGACCGTTGATGCTCCGGTCGCCATCGAGGCACACCAACTCGGCGTCAAGTTCCGGCGCAACCGCATCCGACACCGGCGACTCTCCGACCTGATCAGGCAGGAGAAGCAGGGGCGGGCGAGAAGTGAGTTCTGGGCGCTCCGCAACGTGTCGTTTCAGATCACGCAGGGTGAGTCGGTAGGGATCATCGGGGCGAATGGCCAGGGCAAGAGCACCCTGCTCAAGCTGGTCGCCGGCACGCTGATCCCCGATGAGGGGTGGGTGCGACTGGTGGGAGGAGTGGCACCGCTGGTCAACATCTCCGGTGGGTTCAAGGCAGACCTGACCGTTCGCGACAACCTGCACATCGTCGGGGGACTCCACGGCATGCTGCGTGATGAGGTCGAGGAGCGGTTCGACGACATCATCGACTTCGCTGAGGTCGGCGACTTCGTCGACACCCCGTTCCGGCACCTCTCCAGCGGCATGCGAACCCGAGTGGCGTTCTCCCTCATCACCTCCCTGGACGAACCCACCGTGATCATCGACGAGACGCTGTCGGTGGGCGACCGCTCGTTCAAGCGCAAGGCGTACGAGCGCCTCGACACGATGCTCGCGGGGGGCAGGACGGTCTTCATCGTCTCGCACAGCGAACGTCAGCTTCAGCGACTGTGCACGCGAGGGATCTATCTGCGCAGGGGCCGGGTGCAGGCCGATGGTGACATCGGAGAGGTGCTCCAGCAGTACAACGCCGACCGCGAGACCGAGGGGCACCCCGGATGGAAGGGCGAACGAAAGAGGGCGCGCCGCGAGCGACGTCAACGTCGCAGAGAGGCAGGGCGTCTGGCCGCCGCGGGCCTCTTGCCCACCGACAACGTCGACTTCGACGAAGAGGGTGAAGACCTTCCTGACGCTCCAGCGCCAAGGCAGGTCTAGCCGCGAGAGTGGTGCTGGTCGTTCCTGACCAGGACAGATCGGCGGAAGAACGCACCCAGCAGTGGGCGGACCACGGGGGTCTCTCGGTCACGACGCCCACCTCGTCGCACTCTCCCGAACGGGAGTGCAGGTGATCGCGAGGCCAAGGAGGGCGTGCGGCGCTGATGCTCAGCCGGGCACGTTACAGATGTTGTCATTGGCCTGCCGGATACCCGTGGAGTCACGGGGCTTCCTGACCACGACGCGATCCACGCCTTGCCAGTCGTCTCCGACGACCACCTCAACCGTGGTGCCGAGTCCCGGCCGCAGCACCCGCGTCGAACCGGGTATCGCCGCGGTGACGGTTCGCGCCGCGTCCGCCCCAGACTTGTCGTAGCGGACCACGGTGGAGATGAAGTCGCTGCTCTCGGCGACGCCTACACCGATGACCGAGTAGCCCTTCGCGGCGAGCTCGGCGGCCGCGGTCGTCGCCCTCCCGTCAGTGCCGCTCCCGTTGAGCACACGCACCGACACCGAAGCGGGCGGGACTCTCAGGGGCTTGCCGTCGATCATCGTCGGGTCGGGCTGTGGGGGCGGGTACGACTCGTCGGCAGCGATCGCCTTCCACAGTGCGTTGGCTCTTCTTCTTGTTCCAGACCACCGTGTTCGGGTCGTCAGGGTTCACGATCCATGGTGAGGTCACGAAGGTGATGTCCTTGGGAGGGATACCCCGGACTTCCTGCGCGATCTGCCGCATGCGGTTGAGGTTCGCGAGCTCAGGGTCGGTGGTCAGTGACTTCGTGGCCGCCTCGAGGAACCGCACGAGCTTCACCGGGTTGAGAAGTGTGTTGGAGCTCTTTGCCTTGGTGATGAGTGAGGACAGAAAGGCCTGTTGACGGTCGATCCGATCGATGTCGCTTCCGGTGCCGATGGCCCTGACCCGGACGAACGCCAGGGCCTGGTCGCCCGTGACCGTGGTCGTGCCCGCCTCGAGGTTGAGGCCGCTCTTGGGCTCGACAACAGCTTCTGGAAGGCAGACGTCGACGCCTCCGAGGGCGTCAACGATGTCGTTGAAGCCGGAGAAGTCGACGATGATGAAGTGGTCGATGAACACGCCGGTGTTCTGTTCGACGGTCTTGATCGTGCAGCCTGGCCCACCGGTCGAGAAGGCGGAGTTGAACCGGTCGGTGTAGGGGGTGGACTGTCCTGTCTGTGTCTTGCACGAGGGGATGTCGAGAACGGTGTCGCGCGGGATGCTCACCACCAGGGCACTCTCGCGGTCGGCCGGAAGGTGAACGAGCAAAGTGGTGTCCGATCGCGCCCCAGTGATCTCAGCCTCTGGGCCGTAGCCCCGGCCCTGCCCTGCCCTGGTGTCCGACCCCATGACCAAGATGTTGAGCGGCTCGTTCTCGACATCGGCCGGCCTGGCCACCTTCGTCGGGCGATCGGTGCCGACGTTGTCCGAGGTGAACACGTCGACCTTGCCGATGTTCCCCTCGAAGCGTTGGTAGAGGTAGAAACCGGTGGCCGCGCCGGCGACGACCAGCAGGGCGACGATCACCGCCAGCCACTTGACGGTTCGGCGCAGCCGCGGGTGGCCGGAGGAGATCTGCTCCTCCGGTGGTGCGGTGTCCGACATGGAGTCCTCGTCGTCGTGGGTCGAGATCGGTCGCGTGCGATATGGGCCGGCCCTGCAGGATACGGACTCTTCAGGCCAGGATCCGAATTGAGTCTGGGGGTGCTACGCCCTCAGGAAGGGTTCCGGCCACAGCCGTCACCCGTTCGGATACCCACCGTGAGACGCAGTGCTCGGCCTCCGGGTTCCCCACCCAGACGACGCTGGCGCCCGCGGCAAGTGGTGCCAGCCACTGGTCCACCACGTCGCTGATCCCGTTCAGGGAGCCCAAGGCGGCGACCCGGTCGGTCGCGACGATATCGAGGGCCCCGGCGCGGGCCTCGGCGGCCGCACCGAGCTCTCCTGCTGGTCCCACAGGACCCGCCACCTGATCGGGCATCAGGCGCACATCGACCGTGAAGTCACGGACGAGCGGGGGGAGCGAGGTCTTGAAAGGGGCGGCCAAGGGGGCAAGTGAGACCGCGAAGACCTCGTCGGCGTCCGGTGGCTGCCCCACGAGCTCGGGCCCGATCACGGCGACGTCGACACGCCCATGGCTGGCCCCGACGCCCGACCCGGCCCCCACCGTCCGCTGTACGACGGCGCCGAGGTGGACCTCCGCCCCCACCGCATCGGCGGCAAGCACCCAGACCGCCGTGGTCCAGTGACGCGGCAGGTGGAGCGAGATCGTGGCGCCCGGCCCCACTCCGCACTCCAGAATCAGCAGGTTGATGGTCTTGGCCACCCAGTTCGCAAGGGTGGTCGTCGACAGCTCGACACGTTCGCCGGTGCGGTCGTCGTAGTAGGTCAGGCGAGGGCCGGCCGGATCGCTGGTCAGGGCCTGCCGCAGGTGTTCGGAAGTAGAGGTCACGCGAGCTAGGGTAGGGACTCGTCTCCAGCCGGGCCCCTGTCCGGCCGATGGCACCAGGGAATCCTTTTCCCATCGGACCACCGACTTCCCCCCGGAGAGGCTCCTCGTGCGTTTCCCCCGTCCGGCACCAGCCGGAGCGATGTTCGCCGTCGTGCTCGTCGTGCCCACCGCGATCATCGCGCCGTCCTTCACCGCCTCCTCGCCCACGCCGCACCCAGTGGCTGCCGAGGTGCAGTCAGTTCGCGTCACCGGGGTCGACCGGGGTGCGCTGCGCCAGGCGCCGGTCCCCGACGAGCTGGAGTCGACGTGGCGCAAGATCGCCACCAGGTCGACCGCAGCGCGGGCGGCCGCTCGCCCGCCGGTCGCGGTGACCGAGCCGATCGAGACCGACGACTTCCGGATGCTCGGTGTCACCTGGACAGGTGCAGCGCCCAGCGAAGAGGGTGCCGTGCTCGTGACAGCCCGTACACGTACCGAGAACAGCTGGACGGAATGGTTCGAGGTTCCGACCAGTGTCGACACGGGTACCGAACCTTCACCCAACGGTCGCTACGGAACGGTGCCGTACTGGGCGGGCGACTCCGACGCCGTGCAGGTGCGGGTCGACGCCGTCGGCAATGCGCGTCCGACCGACGTTCGGGCAGACCTGATCGAACCCGGCACGTCCGAGGCCGATGCTGCGATCGGCGGCCAGTGGAGTGGCTCGACGGCGACGGCGGCCACCGAGCGTCCGCCGATCGTGACGAGGGCGGAGTGGGGGGCCAACGAGTCGCTGCGCGACAAGAATCTGGAGAACAGCGACACCTTCAAGGTGGCGTTCGTCCATCACAGCGCGGGCAGCAACAACTACTCGCGGAGTGAGAGCCCCGCGGTCGTGCGCGGGCTCTACAGCTACTACGTCAATACGCTCAAGTACGCGGACATGGGGTACAACTTCCTCGTCGACAAGTACGGAACGATTTACGAGGGACGCGCAGGTAGCATCACCGAGCCGGTCCGGTCGGCGGCCTCCGGCGGTTTCAACACCGACACCTTGGCCGTTGTGGCCATGGGGAACTTTGAGACGGCAACAGCCTCCGATGCCATGGTGCGTGGGATCTCGAAGGTCTTGGCATACCGGCTCTCCCACTACCACCGCGATCCGTTCGGCCGGAAGGTCTTGAAGGCCGAGGTCGGTTCGTCGAAGTACTCGGCGGGCACCAAGGTCAAGTTCAAGGTGATCTCGGGTCACCGAGACTCCCAGCTCACTGCGTGTCCAGGGGGGAACCTGTACCAGCGGCTTCCCAAGATCCGGAACCTGGCCAAGGGATACATGGGCGCAAGCCTCATCGAACCGACGCTCTCGCGCACCAGCGTCCCAGTCGGGTCTGATGTCGCGATCGCCGCCCGAGCTCGCGTGACCCAGTCACAGAACTGGGCACTGACGGTGCGTGACCAATGCACCGGGACCTTGGTACAACGACTGAAGGGCACGGCGTCACCCACCGACCCGGTCAAGGTGGTATGGCGCGGACGGAACGAGAACGGCAAGCTCGCACCCCCTGGTCGATATCGAGTGACCCTGACGAGCACCGGCAACGGCAGCAGCGCCTGGCCCTACGTGCGGTCGGTCGTCGTGGGCGTCGGCGGAGCCGCCGCCAAGCCCACGGAATCGTCACTCAAGGCGACGGCAGCCGGCACGTATGTACCGCAGCGCCCGCAGGCGCTGCTCTCGACGACGTCCGGCAAGGGCATCAAGAACAAGCTGATCCTTGGGCCGGACCGTCGTCTCGACGTTCAGGTTCTCGGCAGGGCCGGGGTACCGAGCAGCGGTGTCACGGCAGTGGCTCTGTCGGTCGAAGCGGACTGCGCGAGCAAGGGCACCCGGGTGACGGTCGGTCCCGACTCTGTGAGTGGGGCCGGGGCCCGAGCCCTCTCGGTCAACCGCAACGGCACGGCGCGTGCGTTCGTCGTGGTGCGCGTCGGACCTGACGGGGGCGTTCGCTTCCAGAACTCGGCGGGCGCTGTCGGCCTGAAGGCATCGGTCGTGGGGTATCTCAGCACAAACGGCGGAGGCGGCGCGTTGAAGCCGCTGAATCGCACCTCGTTGGGCGGCGCCAGCCCACTCCCGGTGGGCACGTCCTCGGTGCCCGTTGACGTCGCCGGCCGGGCTGGGGTGCCCGTCGATGCCAAGGCAGTCGTCCTGGCGATCCGTCGGGCGGAGAAGTCGCCGGTCGGGGCCGTGTGGGCATGGCCTGCTGGTACCGGGAAGCCGGCAACGCCGACGTGGAAACGTCCGCGAGGGAGCGCCAGTGTGTCTCAGGTGGTGGTGCCGCTGGGTGGCAACGGAGGAATCCGGGTGGCCGCCGACCGGTCTGGATCGGTGGCGCTCGACGTCGCGGGGTACGTCGCCGCCGACGGAACACGCTCGGTGCACCCCGTCGTGCCGAAGTCATTGCTCGGAAGTGGCACGCGCCTGGGCAAGGGCGACGCCACGACCGTCAGCGTGCGCGGCCGTGCCGGCGTTCCGTCCGATGCCACCGCAGTCATGGTCCAGGTCACCGGATCGGCGGGCAAGAACCAGGGGCGGCTCACCGTCTGGCCGAGGGCTGCGAACGAGCCGAAGTCTGCAGACCTCGTCGTCCCAGCCCGGGCAGGGCGTGAAACCCTTGCCGTGCTGCGCCTCGGCAAGGGGGGCGACGTCCGCCTGCGCGCCCGCGAGGCCAGTCTGCGGGCGAACCTGACGGTCGTCGGCTGGATCCGGTAAAACCGCAGCTCAGAGCGGAGATGCTCAGGTTCATCGCCGCTCCTGCCGAGACACCACTCTGTGACGGGTGTGACGTGTGAGACGAGCCGGAGAACGAGTCCCCACCTCTTGCGCACGGTGGTGGTCGCCATCATTGTCGCCACCTTGGTGGGCGGCTTCCTCTCCCTCGTCGCCGCCCCAGCGAGGGCTGGCGGAGCCGTAGAGGCGTACAGCCGTCCGTCCAGCGGGGTCTTCCAGCTCGATGGACTCGGCTACGGGCATGGCATCGGCATGTCGCAGTTCGGCGCCGAGGGGATGGGGCGTCTGGGCAAGGGCTACCGCGAGATCGTCAAGTTCTACTACCCGGGTACGCGCCTGGCAGAGGTGTCGTCCAGCCGTCAGATCAGGGTCGGGCTCTCGGGCATCGTCGGCAGTACTCCACAGGGGACCGGGGTCGTCGTGCCGGCGCGCTCGGGTCTGTCCCTCAGCCACAGAGGCAGCGCCATCGCACTGCCGGCCAACGTGGGCGGCAAGTCGGTGTCGACGTTTCGCGTGGTCAGGGGCAGCGCAGGTCTTGCGGTCTGGGCGGTCTCGTCGGCCAAGGCAGTGAAGGTGGCCGGAGGGCTCGGCGGATCCGTGAGATGGCGCACCAGCTCATCGGTGTCCAAGAGCAAGGTGGGCGTTCAGGCGTCCAATGGCAACAAACGGACCTACCGAGGGTTCCTCGACGTCGTGGCCAGTCCGTCGTCGGTCTACGTCGTGAACCGCCTGCTGCTCGAGGACTACTTGCGGTCGGTGGTCTCATCTGAGGTTCCCAGCTCGTGGACGGAGGCGGCCCTCCGGGCCCAGGCAGTGGCGGCACGCAGCTACGCCCTGCTCGCCCAGGTCAACGCGCGCGCGGCCAACCGGGCCTACGACATCTGCGACACCACGTCCTGCCAGGTGTACTCCCCGATCTCGGCCGAGAGTGCAGCTGAGGTGTCGGCGGTACGGGCCACAGCGCATCGCTACCTCCGCGCGAACGGTCAGCCGGTCTTTGCGATGTTCAGCTCTGCCAATGGCGGGTACTCGGTGGCCGGGAGCCGCTCGTACCTCGTCGCCAAGAAGGATCCCTACGACGGGGTGGTGACCGGAGGCGCAAACTGGGGCCACAGCTGGTCGACCTCAGTGAGCGCGTCGAAGATCGAGAGTGCCTGGCCGCAGATCGGAACGCTGAAGACGTTGAAGGTGCTCGGTCGAGATGGCAACGGCTCGTGGGGTGGGCGGGTCCTGTCCGTGGGCCTTGTGGGGAGCAAGAGCACCGTGACCGTGTCAGCCGACAGCTTCCGCTGGGCTGCTGGCCTCAAGAGCACCTGGTGGACGATCACGAACGTCGATGGCACCGGCCTGTCACCGGCGAAGAACGTGCGCGTCGCGAAGGGAGATCTCTCGGCGGTCGTGCGCTGGGGGCCCCCGGCCACTGATCGTGGCGTCAAGGCGTACCGGATCATCATCTCGTCGACCGACCAGACCCACCGGGTGAGCAGTGACGCCCGTCGGCTGCGGATCACGGGGCTGACCAACGGGAAGCAGTATCGAGCCAAGGTTGCTCCGATCTATCGCTCGGGTCGAGGTCCCCTCGCCGCGACACCAGCTTTCGTGCCGTCCTCGTCCTACTCCTACTTCCAACAGCTGGCGACGCGCCGCATCGTCGATCGAGGCGAGACACGTGCTGTGACGCGCGACGGCCAGGTATCTGTTTCCGTGGTCGGATCGGGCCAGGCGCCTGAGCAGGGAACTCGTGCCGTTGCGGTGCGTGTGTCGGCAGCCAGTGCGGGGGACCCAGGTCGGGTCAAGGTCTGGCCATGCGGCGTGTCCGACCGGAGTCAGGTGGCCGTCACCTACCAGGCAGAGGGGTCGAACTCAGGCCTTGCCACGGTTCGGGTGCCGGCGAAGGGCAGGTTGTGTCTGGGAGCCAGTACGAAGCTGACATCGCTCGATGTCGACCTGCTGGGCTACTACACGTCGTCCGGCGTGGGCACCAAGGTGATGCGCTCAGTGGCCGTCCGACGCCTGGTGAACAGCAGCACCGGTCTCGGCTGGGGCAAGGGACGTCTGGCATCCGGCGAGCCGCGAACGGTCAAGATCGCCGGACGCGAAGGGGTGCCAGCTGATGCTCGCGCCGTTGTCGTGAACATCGGACTCGTCGAACCCACCGAGAATGCCACTGTGAGCACAGCTCCGAAAGGCACTCCCGTGTCACTCGGGGCCGTCGTGCGAGCCCCGGCAGGATCGTGGCGCACCGGCACGACAGTTGTCCGGCTTGACGCCGACGGACGCCTCCCGCTGCGACTGACAAAGGGCAAGGCACACATAGAGGTGGACGTGCTCGGGTGGTTCCGCTCCCAGCAGGGGGACCGATCTGGCCGGTTCCGCACCGTCAAGGGATTCACCGCCCTTGAGTCGGGATCGTCAGGCGCGCTCTCTGCGGGGGAGTCGCGAACCGTGCGGGTGCGGGGTGCCGGCACCGACGTGCCGGGCGCAGCCTCGTCGGTGATGCTGCAGGCCATCGCCCGAGGCGATGGTTCGAGCGGGTACCTGACGGTGCTGCCCACCGGTTCGCTCAAGACCGCGCGGCCCTTGTTGGCGTTCGACAGGAAGGGCACGCATCGGACATTGATGGTCGTTCCGGTCGGTGAGGACGGGAAGATCACCGTCACCGCCAAGGGCAGCGCTGCGAGTGTGTCGCTCCGCGTGGTCGGCTGGTACTCCTAGGGCGGTCTGCGCGGTCGGCCCTAGGCTGACGCCATGCGCGAAGCGGTCCTTCTGGTCGGAGGTCAGGGCACTCGGCTGCGGCCGCTCACCCTGACCACTCCCAAGCCTCTGCTTCCGGTCGCCGGCGTCCCGTTCCTGACGCATCAGCTGGCCGCCCTACGCCAGGCGGGTGTTGAGCACGTCGTGCTGGCGACTTCTTATCGAGCCGAGATCTTCCAGGAGACCTTTGGCGACGGGTCGCCCGTGGGCCTGCGCCTCACCTATCTGCACGAGGACGAGCCGCTTGGTACGGGAGGCGCGATACGCAACGCGGCCGAGGGGCTGGTGTCGAAGCCGGATGATCCTGTCGTCATCTTGAACGGCGACGTGCTGTCGGGGCACAACCTCACAGCCCAGATCGACGCGCACGTGGCTCGTGGCGCCGACGTCACGCTGCATCTCGTCGAGGTTGACGACGCTCGCTCATATGGGTGCGTACCCACTGATGACGATGGTCGAGTGACCGCGTTTCTCGAAAAGATGGAGAACCCCGTCTCGTCGTGGGTGAATGCGGGCGCCTACGTGTTTCGGCGTTCGGTGATCGATGCCATTCCTTCCGGTGAGGTGGTGTCGGTCGAGCGCGACACCTTTCCTGGGCTGTTGGCATCTGGTCGCCTCGTCCGAGCCTGGAAGGAGACCGCCTACTGGTGCGATGTGGGGACTCCGGAGGCCCTGGTCCGGTGCTCGGCAGACATCGTGCTCGGCATCGCCCCATCGACCGTTCAGCAGCTCGCCCCTGCGCCGGCTTGGTTCGCTGACGCCGATCGTCCGCCGGCTGATGCGCAGGTCTTTGGAGGGTCAGCTATCGCTGCCGGATCGGTGATCGAGTCAGAGGCCGTCGTCGATGCGTCGATCATCATGGCGGGTGCGCGGATCGGTGCCGGTGCGCAGATCACACGCAGCGTCATTGGAGCTGGCGCCATGGTGGGTGCCGGCTCCGTGGTCGTCGAATCCGCCGTGGGTGACGGGGCCGTCGTGGCCCCGGGCGCCCAGCTCGCATCGGGGTCAAGGGTCGAGGCGACTCCCTGAGTGGCCGCCAGTGAGGGTCCTGGGGCTGAGCGCTCCTGGCAGCCGAGTTTCCCCATCGATCTCGGTGCGGTGCTCGGGCCGCTCAGCCGCGGCACGGGTTATCGAACCTTTCAGTTCGCGGGTTCGCCCTCCGGCCCGAGACGGTCAGCCTGGTGGGCGACCTCGACTCCCAGCGGCCCCGGCACACTGCATCTGGTGACCCGGCCCAGGGACGGCGAGGTGTGCGCATCGGCGTGGGGCCCCGGAGCGCACTGGCTGTGTGCCGGGGTTCCGTCCCTCCTGGGTGCAGAGGACGACCTCGAGGGATTCGAACCGGTCCACCCGCAGGTGCTGGAGGCGTGGCGGCGAGCGCCTGGCTGGCGGCTCATGCGCAGCAGGCGTCCGCTCGACGCGTGTCTGAACGCGGTGATCGAGCAGAAGGTCACGGGAGTCGAGGCCCGCCGGGCGTGGCAGACACTGGTCGGGCGCTTCGGCGAGCCAGCTCACGGCCCGGCACCGCGCGGAATGGCGGTACCACCGACACCGACCGCGTGGCGCGATGTCTCTGATGCCGACTTCCACCGGGCAGGCGTCACCCCGCATCGCGTCAGAACGCTACGGACCGTCGTCTCAGCAGCCAGGGCGATCGAGCGGACGAGTGACGCGACGAGCAGTGAGGCTGATCGCGTTCTTCGGGCCCTGCCGGGAGTGGGAGCGTGGACCTCCGCCGAGGTGCGGCAGCGGTCGCACGGCGATCCGGATGCCCTCTCGGTGGGGGACTTCCATGTCGCCAAGGACCTCTGCTACTGGTTGACCGGAGAGCGCGGAGACGACGCGCGTATGGAGGAGCTGCTCGAGCCCTACGCGGGCCATCGCTACCGCGTGCAACGGCTCATGGAGATGTCAGGAGTGAGCGCGCCCAGGCGCGGGCCCCGGATGGGCGTGCCTCGCCACAGATCTGGGTAGTGCCAAGCCGGTGAACAAGATCGGCGCTCGCATCTCGTCGTGACCCTGTCCTTCCGCGTCCACTACACCCTCATCAGGGGATCGGGAGGGGCAGCGGGCTGCCACGTAAGAACGTGGTGGGCGTGCGCCCGGGCGCGGGGCATCCAGGAAGCCGGCAGCCGCGCGGCACCTGCGTATCTCTTCGACCACCAGAGACGCGGGTGGTCGCCGCTGACAGGACCACGCTCCCACGACTACCACGCCGTAGGCACGTGAACCGTTTCTCACACATCGACGATGTAGTCGCTGACGTCGCTCGTGGTCCGTGGAGGCGCGGGCGCCGCCGGGTAGCCGATCGCGACGGCACCCATCGGCTGCCAGCCGTCGGGGAGCGCCAGCTCAGCTCGTGCGACTTCTGGGCAGAAGAGCGTTGACGATATCCATGCAGACCCCAGGCCGTGCGTGGCAAGTGTGATCAGGAAGTTCTCGATCCCGGCTCCCATCGCGAGCAGGAACATCGACCGTTCCGCTGTCGCGCGGCGGCTGTCACGGTAGACGTGTGCACCATCGTCGACGAGGCAGGGAACGACCAGTGACGGAGCACGACGAAGCTGGTCACCCCGAACGACCCGTGCTTCGATCAGGTCCGACTCGACACCGTCGGCGCGGAGGTCGGCACGCCACCTGTCGGCCATCGCGTCAAGGAATGCGTTTCGCGTGCGATCGGAGATGACCACGAACCGCCAGGGAGTCGTGTGGTGCGGTGCGGGTGCGGTGAGGGCGTCGCCGACCGCCGACTCGATGACGGCGCGCGGGACAGGTCGGTCCTGAAAGGTGCGTACCGTCCGGCGCGAGCGAACGAGGTCGAAGGAGCCGACGGGGAACAGGTCGTCGTCGCTGGTGCGGATGAGCGCCGACGCCCCCGGCCCGTCAACGCTTTGCACGAGATGTCCAAGGCCCCGTACCACCGCAACGGGTGTGCCGGCGGCCTTGCCCATGACGAGCTCGCAGGCTGCAGCGATCTCATCGGCAACAGCCGGCATGGTGGCGGTCAGGGCGTTTCCATGGGTGTCATGCGAACCGCGCAGGTCGAGCATGGGCATCAGGCCGGCGACCCCGATCGCGATGTCGGTCTGTCCGAGACGCCACGCTCGCCCCGCGGTGTCGGTGATGATGACGGCCACTGGGCCGTCCACCGTCTCTTGGAGCGCCGCGCGCAACGAACGTGCCGAATGGTCGGGCTCGAGAGGCAAGAGCACCAGAGAGTCGCGCTGGGTGTTGCTGGCGTCCACGCCTGCTGCAGCGAGCACCAGTCCATGGCGCGTCTCCACGATCTTGAGATCGCCACGCTCGGCGACCACCCGGACCGTTTCGCTGTCGATCACCTCGTTGCGCGAACGGCCCGTGACGACTCGTCCCTCGGCCTTGGCCACCACCTTGCTTGAAATGACAACGATGTCGCCGGCCCGCAGATCGCGGTGGGCCGCAACGATCTCGGATGCCAGGTCGTGGCCCGGCGTGATCTCGGGCATGCCTTCAACCGCAATGGCGTGCAGGCTGCTCACGACGATCAGCGCCGAAGTTCGAGGGCGAGGTCGAGGGCTGAACCGGCGAGGTCAGCGGCCGCTTGGGGCGTCGTCATGAGCAGCGGACCCGATCGCTGGACGATGCCTGGCGGAGCCTGCGTCGCGGCGTCCTCATCGGCGACGAGCCATCCGTCGAGCAGACCACCGGCGATCCGCGCACCGTAGTGACCGGCTACTCCTGCCGCTGACGTCTCGACGCCTATCGCCGTGAGACAGGCTTCTGCCATACCGCGAACGGGTGCGCCGGCAATGATGGGTGAGACGCCAGCCACTGGAGCGGTCGCACCACGTAGTGCGTCAGCGATGCCGTTCACCTGCAGGATCGCGCCGATGCTGACGACCGGGTTCGAGGGTGGGAGCAAGATGACGTCCGCGTTGCCGATGGCGTCGAGCACGGCCGGCGTGGGTTTGGCCTCGGCGGCACCCAAGAAGACGAACTCCTGCGCCCGCCGCTGTGCGTTCTCACGCACCCACCACTCCTGGAAGTGCAGCGCCTCGCGCGCTCCTGCATCGTCGAGCACGACCACATGTGTCTCGACGGGGTCATCGCTCATCGGAAGGAGGCGAACCCCCGGCTGCCACCTCGTGCACAGAGCGGACGTGACGTCGGTCAGCGACCAACCGGCTCTCAGCATCTGCGTGCGGACGATGTGGGTTGCGAAGTCGCGGTCACCGAGGGTGAACCAGTCAGGGGGAACCTCGTAGGCAGCCAGTTCGGCGCTGACGGTGAAGGACTCATCGGATCGCCCCCAGCCCTGGGCGTCGTGGATTCCGCCACCGAGCGTGTACATCACGGTGTCGAGGTCGGGGCAGACGCGCAGTCCGAACAAGGTGATGTCGTCTGCGGTGTTCCCGATCACTGTGACCTCGGCGTGGGACCACGGGTCGTTTCGGCCCTCCAGATGGCTCCGCAGGCCACGCAGAAAGCGTGCGCCGCCGATGCCCCCTGCCAATGCGGTGATCTGCATGGCAACATCCTGTCAGTGAACAGACCCACGGATATCTCGGCCATGACCCAGCGATGGGCCGACGCTCTGGCGGCGTGGGCCATACCTCCGCGCATTCTTGACGACGCTACGCGCGACCCGTGGATGCTGCCGGTCACCGGGTTCGCCGAGCGGGCCGACCGGGCGGTGAACGAGCCGTCCGGCGTCTCGTTCGAGAGGGCGGCTGAGGTCCTTCGCAACGAGGCGGGATCGGTACTCGATGTGGGCGCGGGGGCAGGCGCTGCGTCACTACCTCTCGCGCCGATGGCCACGAGGCTCACCGCTGTCGACAGCAATCGCTCCATGCTCGATGCCTTTGCCGAACGGGCCGATCGCCTAGGCGTTGAGCACCGGGAGATCGAGGGCCGATGGCCAGACGTGGCCGCCGACGTCCCGGCTCATGACGTCACTGTCGCGCATCACGTGATCTTCAACGTTGCGGACATCGCCCCGTTCCTGGTCGCCCTCGATCGCACCTCGGTGCGCCGGGTGGTTCTCGAGCTGCCGCCGCATCATCCGCTCGCGTGGTTGAACCCGCTGTGGAAGCAGTTCCACGACCTCGACCGTCCGGTGAGCCCGATCGCCGGTGATCTGGTGGAGATCCTGGGGGCGATGGGTGCGGCCGACCTCGAAGCCGACTACTGGCAGCTGCAGGATCCCGCGACCTCCGACGGGTCTGACGACGAGAACCTCGCCGAGCGGGCAGCCGTCGTCGCTCAGCGGCTCTGTCTTCCGGTTGACCGCGAGACGCGACGTGGCGAAGGCACTCCCGGATGTCGATCCCGGATACCACCGCGACGTCGTGACGATCAGCTGGACGCCGGGATCGTTGAGGGGCTGAGCGAGGATCCGCTCGACGCGGGGATCAGCACCTCGAACTGACAGCCGCCGCTGACGTTCTGCACGCGCACCACTCCGCTGTGCGCCTCGACGATGCCCTGGACGATCGCCAGCCCCAGACCTGCCCCACCGTAGGGGTCCGGTGTGCGCGCGAGGTCGCCACGAAACCCGGCTTCGAAGATGCGGCCGAGATCTGTCTCGGGAATGCCGCCACAGCCATCGGTCACGGTGACCCTGGCGGTGTCATCGACGATCGCCGCGGAGACGTGGACCACGCCGTCGTGGGGTGTGTGCCGGATGGCGTTGCTCACGAGATTGGTGATCGCTCGCCGCAACTCGCGCTCGTCGGCGCTGATGCTGGCCGTGATCCCCGTGCTGCCGGTGCGCTCAGGGCTCGCCCCGGCCGTCAGGTGCACCCCGCGTGCGGCCGCAAGCGGCGCAGCCGCGGCGACGACGTCGCCGACCACATCCGTCAATGAGATGCGCTCGCGCACCAGCTGAAGCGTTCCGGCATTGATACGGGAGAGCTCGAAGAGATCATCGACCATGCCGGTCAGTCGGTCCACCTCGGTGCGTAGCTGTCGGTGGTATCGTCGGGATCGGGCGCCACGCCGTCCTCGAGAGCCTCGGTCATCGCACGCATCCCGGCCAGCGGCGTCCGCAGATCGTGCGACACCCAGGCGACCAGCTCGCGCCGCGTTCGTTCAGCCTCTTCGGTTCGGGCCTGCTTCTCCGCGAGCTGGCGTGAGTGCTCCTCGATCTGGTCGACCCGGCGGGACAGGAGCAGCCCGATGCCGACAGCGACGAAGCCGGCGGAGGTGCACACCACAAGGACGACACCGAGGTCATGGGACGAGAGGAACATCCGCTGGGCGGTGGCCACCACGCCGACCACGACGGCCACGACGGCCGTGACCGGCGCGAGCCACGCCAGAGTGCGAGCCGACCGGCGGCCCAGCAGGTGAAGGACGACAAGACCGAGGGCGCCGACGACGGCGCTACTCACTATCGCGGTGACGGTCACCGCCAGCCAGGGATTCATGCGTCCGACCCCGCTGCGTCCCAGCGGTAGCCCACGCCCCACACAGTCATGAGCCGAGTGGGCTCGGTGGGATTCGGCTCGACCTTCTCTCGCAGCCGACGCACGTGCACGGTGACGGTGGACTGGTCGCCGAACGACCACCCCCAGACCTGCTCCATGAGCTCTCCTCGGGTGAAGGCACGTCCCGGATGTGCCAGCAGGAAGGCCAGCAGGTCGAACTCACGACTGGTCAACGGCAGGGGGTCGTCGCCGCGCAGCGCGGTGTGGGCCGTGGTGTCGAGAACCAGGTCTGCATCGCGCAGAACCGGGTCGACGCTGGGTGGCGAAAGCCCGGTTGAGTCGCCACCTGATCGCCGCAGGACGGACTGAACGCGAAGAACGAGCTCGCGAGGACTGAACGGCTTGGTGACGTAGTCGTCGGCTCCCACCTCCAGCCCGAGTACGCGGTCCACTTCACCGCCAAGGGCGGTGAGCATGATCACCGGGACGTCGGACGTCGAACGCAGACGTCGACAGACCTCCAGGCCGTCGAGGTCGGGCAGCATCAGGTCGAGGACGACGAGATCAGGAGCCTCGGCGTCAAAGGCGGCCAGGCCCGAGGCTCCGGTCGCGGCGTGCACCGCCTGCAGGCCTGCTCGTTCGAGGTAGGTGACCACGACCTCCGCGACGGTGGGGTCGTCATCAACCACCAGCACCCTGGCGGGCACCGTCGCCGAGGGGGAGGCGTCGTCGCCCTCGGCGGCCGGCGTTTTCGGTGACCTGGAGGGGGTGCTCACAGTGTCAGCGTACGTGGGCATTGCCGTGAGCACCCCTCGTCCGAGGTCGGCAGGTAGGGCGCAACGTCCTGCGTGACGACGCTCACGGCCCAGCGACAGCAAGGGGTGCGAGTGTGAGAACAGCTGCCGCCGCTGCCACGGCGACGCGTGACGTGATCATGACCACTCCTTCGGTTCGACGGTCGGGTGCTCATGACGCTAGGGAGCATCAGTGCGCGATCCGAGGGCGAAGCCGATGACGAGACCCTTACCGAATGCTGACGTACGCTCGGCGCGTGCCACCACCGCCGCGTGACGACTCCTTGAGCAGGGACGCGAGCTCGCACCGCCAGATCGGGCGTGCGTTGCGGCGTGCGGAGCAGGGGCGTGAGCTGGACGTGAACGAGGCGTCAGCCCTGATGGCTGCGACGGGCCACGCACTCGACGACCTTCTGGCCCTCGCCTCGGCGATGCGTGACCGAGGGTTGGCCGACGCTGGGCACCCAGGAGTGATCACCTACTCGCGCAAGGTCTTCATTCCGTTGACGCGGCTCTGTCGCGACCGATGCCACTACTGCACGTTTGTTGCTGCCCCCGCGGAGGTCCCTGCGCCCTATCTGTCACCGGACGAGGTGCTGGCGATCGCGCGTTCCGGTGCAGCCGAGCAGTGTAAGGAAGCCTTGTTCACCTTGGGTGATCGGCCGGAGGACCGGTGGCCCCAGGCGCAGGCATGGTTGGACGCTGCCGGGTATGCGAGCACCCTCGACTACCTGCGGGCGATGGCTGTCCTCGTCCTCGAGGAGACCGGGCTGCTTCCGCACCTGAACCCCGGAGTGATGAGCTGGCAAGAGCTCATGCTTCTGAAGCCCGTCGCACCCTCGATGGGCATGATGCTCGAGACGACGAGCGAGCGACTGTGGTCTACGCCTGGTTCTCCGCACTACGGGTCGCCTGACAAAGAGCCAGTCGTTCGCCGTGGCGTCCTCGAGAATGCCGGACGTCTCTCCATTCCTTTCACGACCGGAGTCCTGATCGGGATCGGCGAGACGTTGCAGGAGCGCGCTGAGAGTCTTCTCGCGATCAGGTCGTCTCATCGTGCACATGGGCATGTGCAGGAAGTGATCGTCCAGAACTTCCGAGCCAAGCCCAGGACGGCGATGGCCGATGCCCTCGACAGTGCAGAGGACGACCTGCTCGCGACCGCTCGCAACTGCTCGGCTCCTGCTCGGAACAGGGATGCGGGTGCAGGTGCCGCCGAACCTCTCCGACGGCGCGGTGCTGCCGAGACTTGTGGCGGCCGGTATCGATGACTGGGGTGGTGTCAGCCCCCTGACTCCCGACCACGTGAACCCCGAGCGTCCCTGGCCGCACGTCGAGGTGCTCGCCTGCGCCACGCGTGAGGCCGGATACACGCTGCGCGAACGACTCACCGTGCATCCGTCATACGTGCACCGTGGCGAGCACTGGATCGATCCACGTGTCCAGCCGCACGTGGACGCCCTGGCTGAACCATCGGGCCTGGCTCGGCGAAACACCTCCCCAGTGGGTCGGCCGTGGCAGGAGCCGGGCGAGCTCACCGATGCGGGTCGCATCGATCTGCATCGGGAGGTGGATGCATCAGGTCGCGCTTCGATGATCCGGGGCGATGTCGACCAGGCGTTCGGGGCATGGAGCGTCGTGGCCGATCGGGTGACGGCGTCCCGAGCGGTCGGCGGGATCGGAGTCGGCCCTCGCCTCGACACCGGCGTTCGCGACGCGCTGCGTGTGGCAGAGCGCGACCCGGCTGCGCTCCTGCTGCCTGAGAACGACTCTCTCGCGCTCGCCGCTCTGACGGCACGCGGCCCGGACCTGGAGGCGGTGGCCAGCCTCGCCGACGCGGTGCGCAGCGACGTCGTTGGCGACGAGGTGACGTTCGTCGTCAACCGCAATATCAACTTCACCAATATCTGCTACACCGGATGCCGGTTCTGCGCCTTTGCTCAACGCCGCTCCGACGCCGACGCCTACGAGCTCTCGATCGAAGAGGTCGTCTCCCGGGCGGCCGAGGCCTGGGAGCTCGGGGCCACCGAGGTCTGTCTGCAAGGCGGCATCGATCCGCAGCTGCCGGCCACGCACTATGTGGATCTGGTGGGCGCACTTCGGCGGGCCCTACCGGATCTGCATGTGCATGCGTTCAGCCCGATGGAGGTGGCCTCAGGGGCGGCGCGCGCAGGGGTGCCCATTCCTCACTTCCTCGCCGAGCTGGCAGACGCCGGCCTGGGGTCGCTGCCCGGAACGGCTGCGGAGATCTTGGACGACGATGTCCGATGGGTCTTGACCAAGGGAAAGCTTCCGACCGCCACCTGGGTCGAGGTCGTCGAGGCTGCTCACCGCTTGGGTCTACCCACGAGCAGCACGATGATGTTCGGCCACGTCGACCGCCCCGACCACTGGCTCACGCATCTGCGTGTTCTCGCCGAGGTCCAGGACCATGCCGCCGCTGCTGGCGTTCGTGGATTCACCGAGTTCGTTCCGCTCCCGTACATCCATCACTCTGCGCCGCTGTACCTGGCGGGCATTGGTCGTCCTGGCCCTTCGCAGGACGAGTCGCGGGTCGTTCACGCTGCTGCCCGACTGCTGTTGCACGGCCGCATCGATCACGTTCAGGTCTCGTGGGTCAAGCTCGGCGCTGCGGGGTCCCAGATGATGTTGCGCTCAGGTGCTGACGATCTCGGCGGAACGCTCATGGAGGAGACCATCAGCCGCATGGCGGGGAGCAGCCACGGCTCGGCGATGACCGTGGGAGCGCTTGCTGGTTGGGCGAGCGACATCGGGCGTACGAGCCGCCAGCGCACCACGACCTATGGCCCGGTGAGCGAAGAAAGGTCCGAACGGTCGATTCGTACCGGGGGAGTGCTGCCGGAGCGGGCTCGTACCGTCTGACCTGCGGTGATATCCCGATCGGTCGCTCTGGCAGTAGTCAGGTGATCACTCTCCGTATCTGGAATGACGAACGAATAGCAGAGGAAGTGTTGACAGCAGGGCAACGACACCCCTGTAATTCCACCCATGTCGTTTGGCTGGCCCGTGGCCGGGCGACACCCCGTTGGGTCGAGGAGGAACGGTGACCGAGGCCATCAGTCTGATGGACATACAGGACGTGCAGGACGTGCAGGAGGCCAGGAGGCACAGGAGGCGGAACTGTCGTGGCAAGAGCGTGGGCTCTGTGCCCAGACCGATCCGGAGGCCTTCTTCCCTGAGAAGGGCGGGTCGACGCGCGAGGCCAAGAAGGTCTGCCTCGGCTGCGACGTGCGTGGTGACTGCCTCGAGTACGCCCTCGCTCACGACGAGCGGTTCGGGATCTGGGGCGGGCTCTCCGAGCGTGAGCGTCGGCGCCTCAAGAAGGAAGCGGTCTAGCGCGCTCGGGCGACACCTCGTGCAGGGGAAGACCGCAGCACGGCGACTTCGGCGCTCGGCCTGTGGCCCCGTAGGGTGGGACGCCGATCATGAGCCAGGACGACTCCCCTACCGCTACACCCGCCGACCATCGAGTCGTCGCGGTGTTGGTCGCCCACGACGGGGCAGACTTTCTCCCGCGTTCGCTCGCTGCTCTGGAAGCGCTCGACCCGGCCCCCGACATCGTCGTAGCGGTCGACACCGGCTCGGCTGACAGCACCGCTGAACTGCTGGCCGAGGCACCGGCCATCGACCTGGTCGTCACCCTCTCCGCCGACACCGGCTTCGCCACAGCGGTGCACGCCGGCATCGCGGCGGCCCCCACGGTGAGCGCGGCTGACGGCGGGACATCCCAGTGGCTGTGGCTGCTGCACGACGACAGCGCTCCAGACCCGTCGGCGCTGGGAGTGCTCCTGCGTAACGCCGCCGACCAGCCATCGGTGGGTGTGTGGGGGCCGAAGGTCCTGGGCTGGGACGAGCCGCGACGTCTGCTGGAAGCAGGGGTGTCCATCTCACGTTCCGGTCGTCGGCACACCGGCCTTGAGCCGGGCGAACAGGACCAGGGGCAGTACGACGGGCAGCGCGATGCGCTCGCGGTCGGCAGCGCAGGCCTGCTCGTGCGCCGTGACGTCTGGGACGACCTCGGCGGGCTCGATGGGTCCATGCGCTTCTTCCGAGACGACATCGACTTCGGGTGGCGGGCGAACCTTGCCGGCCATCGCGTCGCTGTCGCCACTGACGCCGTGCTGCATCACGCCGAGGCCATGGCACGCGGGCGCCGCGCTGATGCGCCGCGAGACCCCCATGCCGTGGACCGAGGCAGTGCCCTGTACACGTTGCTCGCCAACAGCCGCCGCTCGACGGTGCTCTTCCGGTGGGTGTGGCTCCTCCTTCAGACCCTGGTCCGGGCACTGGGGTACGTCCTCGGAAAGGCGCCCCGCGAGGCCGCTGCCGAGATGAGTGCGATGGTGACCGTTCTCCTGCGGCCCATGCTGATCTGGCGTGCGCGGCGTGTGCGCCGCAGTCGACGAAGGGTGCCCGCGCGCAGTCTCCGGTCGCTCTTCCCCCCTCCAGGGCAACAGGTGCGACAGACGATCGAGACGCTGGCTGGGTCGCTGACCGTCCAAACCGATGTCCACCCCAGCACCATCTTGGAGTCCGGTCCCGCCGAGGACGATCTGGACTCGTTCGTCGCCGTCAGCTCGGGCCGGCTTGGTCGGTGGGCCCGCCGCCCTGGGGTCATCCTCTTCGCCGGCCTTCTGGCCGTTCAGGTCGTGGCCTGGCGTGGTCTCTACCGAGGCGGGGTCCTCCATGGCGGGGCACTGCTGCCGATGCCGACAGGTGCGACAGATCTCTGGCAGGCCTACACCGCCACGTGGCACCCGGTGTCGCTCGGTAGCGGAACCATGGCGCACCCCTCGACGGCAGTTCTGGGGCTCATCGCGACTGCGCTGCTGGGTCATGCCACGTGGGTCGTGCCGGTCATCCTGGTCGTCGGACCGGCGTTGGCCGGGTTGTTGGCCTACCAGGTCACTCGGTCGTTCGGCCTCTCCACGCGGCTGCGGGTCTGGGTGGGAGTCGCTTATGCGCTCAACCCGGTGTTTCTCGCGGCCACGGCCCAAGGCCGCTGGACGACCGTGCTCATCGGCGTCCTGGTGCCGCTTGCAGGTGTCGCCGTTGCCCGCGGCGTGGGCATCGGGACCGAGGCTGCCTCGGTGAGAGCGACCGCTGTCGCGGTCCTGCTGCTCGGCGTGATGCTTGCGTTGGCGCCTCCCCTTCTCGCTCCCCTGGTGGCGATGGCGGTGGCACTGGCGTTCCGGTCGCCGGCTCGCAGCGCTCCGTCGCCCAGCGATGTCAGGCATCCGGCGCGGCGGATGGCCATCGTGCTGGCGGTCGCCCCGCCAGTGCTTCTGCTGCCGTGGTGGCCAGTGGTGGTGAGTGACCCGAGCGTTCTCCTGCTGGAACCGGGTGTGGCATGGGTGGGTGACACCGAGGCTCCCTGGCAGGCGATCTTCTTCGATCCGGGCGGCTGGTGGTCAAGTCCCTGGTGGTTCGGACTCGGACTGGCAGTGGCGGCGCTCATGGCGGTCCTGAGGGCCCAGCAAGTGCCACCTGTGCGAGCAGCACTGATGGTTCTCGGGCTCTGTCTGGCCTGGGCGCTGGTCCTCGAGTCGGTCGTGGTGACTCCCGCGACGAGCACTCAGCCGGTGGCCGTGTGGAGTGGCTCGGTGCTGGTCCTGGCGGTGGCTGCGAGCCTGGTCGCGGTGGCGACCGCGGCGCGCGGCAGTCGCCAGCGGCTGCAGCGAGCCACCTTCTCATGGCGCCAGCCCGCTCTTCGCCGCCGTCGCCACGCTCGCCGTTCTGAGCCCACTGGTGTGGGGCATCTCATGGGTGGACCGCGGAGCGACCGACCCGCTCGATCGCGGATCGGCCAACCCGCTGCCGGCGTTCGTGCGCGCGCAGTCCGAGCTCCCCGAGCAGATCCGCACCTTGGTGCTCGAACCAGCTGACGGCCGGCTGGCCTACACGGTCCTTCGTGACAGAGACGCCACATGGGGCGACGTCGAGAACGCGCCTCCCGCCGACCGGCTCCTCTCGATGGACCTGGTGGTCTCCGACCTGGCGTCCGGGCGGGGCTTTGCTCCCGTCGATGAGCTGGTGGCTCGTGGCGTGCAGTATGTCCTTGCGGTTCCACCCGTTGACGCGGATCTGGAGGTCGCCCTCGACTCCGCCCCTGGCCTGCTGAGGATCGCCAACCCAGGCGACGCCTCGCTGTGGCGCGTCGAGCTGGACGCGGGCCGCGTCCAGCTGTTGGGCGCCGATGACCAGAGAGAGGTGCTGCCCTCGGAGGTAGCGGGCGACCCGTCGTCAGCGCGGGTTGAGGTGCCCGGGGCAGAAGGCGACCGACTGCTGGAGCTCGCCGAGCTCGCCGACGAGGGGTGGGTCGGCACCGCCACCTCCCAGGACCAGACCCGCGAGCTGCCTGTCGGTGCAGCAACGGAGTGGGGACAGCGCTTTGTGGCCGGCGCCGTGGCCGCCGAGGTGTCGATGGTGGTCGAGAATCCGTGGCGTCGCGCCTTGCTGTGGAGTCAGCTGGTTCTTGTTGTGCTCCTCGTGCTCGTTGCTCTGCCTGGCAGGTCCCGCCGAGACGAGGAGGCGGTGTGAACGGCATGAGGGGTGGGTGGCATCACCCCGGTGTCCAGATGCTCGTCGTCCTCGTTCTGGTGATTGCTGCCGCAACGATCGCCACCACCGTGTCGACCAGCCGCGCGAGGCCTGCCGCCGTCACCCCTGAGGTCGTACCGGTGACGGAGACCACTGTGGCGTGCCCTGGGCTGCGGTCGCGCAAGGGTTTCACCGAGTCGGCAGTCGCTGCCGCCACGCCGCCGACGGTGTCCGGGGTCGACCGGGAGGCATCGGGCAGCGGCATCGTGCGCACCTTGTCGCCAAGGGTCGCGCGCGAGAAGACGCTGATCAGCCTGGCTGAACCCGGTGACAGGGGTGCCTACGTCGGGCGCAACGGCGAACGTGACTCGGTCACGGGTTCGGCTTCGGGATCTCTGGCCCCAGGGTTCTCGGTGACCCAGACCGAGCGGACCGTCGACGGGGCAGGGCGGGGCCTCGCCTCCACCCAGTGCCAGCCCACCGGAACTGACTTCTGGTTCGTCGGAGCGGCGTCCGGCGTTGGGCAGCGCGCGGTCCTGGTACTGACCAACCCCGAGTCAGCCACGGCCACGGTCGACGTCACCCTCCACGGGCGTGACGGCGTCATTGACGCCCCAGGGGCACGAGGAGTTCAGGTTGGCCCGCGGACCAGCGTCGACCTGCGCATCGATGAGGTGGCACCGGGCGAGAAGGTCCTCGCGGTCCATGCCCAGGTGCGGGTGGGCAGGCTCTCAGCGGCCATCACCGAAACCGACGCCGACGGGTTCGAGCCGGGAGGGACTGACTGGATCCCGGCCGCGTCGCCGCCGACCACGAACATCGTGGTACCGGGCGTGCCCGCGGTTTCCCGTTCCCGCGAGGCGAAAGTGCGCCTCGATGTCGTGGCGGAAGGCGAAGCCGCCGTGGTGACGATATCCGTGGTGACTCCCGATGGTTCTTTTGCGCCAGAGGGCGTCGACGTCCTGGATGTGCCCGAGCAAGGCGTCGCATCGGTCGACCTCACCGAGGTCCTGGGAGGAGACCCAGCGGCCATCGTCCTGTCGTCAGACGTTCCGGTGACCGCAGGTGCGCGAGTGCTGCTGAAGAACCCCGACATATTCGGGGACGTGCTGTTCCTGGCGGCCGCCGATTCCCTCGGCGCTCCGGCGGTCGTTCCTGACAACCGCACGACCAAGGACCTGCGGACGCGTCTCATCCTGAGCGCCCCGGACGGCGGTGCGACGGCCGTCGTCAAGGGATTCGCGGCCGGCCGTGAGTGGACGGCTGGGCGTGTGTCCCTGGCATCCGGTGCGACCAAGGTGATGACGATCCCCCCCAAGCGGATCAAGGGCAGGAAGGTCGACAGCTTCGGCCTCGTGATCACACCTGGAGGCAGCGGGTCGTTGTACGGCGTTCGCATGCTCGACGAAGAGGGACCTCGCGGCCCCCTGGTCACGTCATTTCCGCTGACGACCGCGCGGTTGTTGGCCGAGGTACCAGAGACGTTTCCCGACATCTCTGTCGGGTCGAATGACTGACCGGGTCATGGCGGTGGTGGCGACACGAGCGGGAGTGGCGTCGGAAATGACCGCCTCGCTCCCGGACGGGCGATAGCGTCGCGCCGTGAGTCCTATGAGGCGCTGCTCGCGTACGGCGTGCAATCGCACGGCCGTGATGACGCTGACCTACGTGTACGCCGATTCCACGGCGGTGCTGGGTCCCTTGGCGACCTACGCCGAGCCGCACTGCTACGACCTGTGCGAAGTCCACGGCGAGCGACTCACCGCACCCAGAGGCTGGGAGATCCTTCGGCTGGCCCCTGATCCGGCTCAGCTCGGCCCGAGCAGCGACGATCTCGAGGCGCTGGCCGATGCCGTCCGCGAGGCCGGGCGTCCTGTGGGCCCGGTTCCGGCAGCCGCGTCGCCTGCGCCGGTCGAGCACGGGCGTCGTGGACACCTCTGGGTCCTCCCTCCGTTGGAGGAGTCCGAGGGGTAGCCGCCCCGTATATCCGTTTTGCGGCGAAAGCCGTGAATCTCCCTGAATTCAACCCCAACCGGCACCGGTGCCGATAGCACCCTCGCATCGCGGTCCGCCGCCCGTACGGATCGACCGGCACCTGCCGGAACAACAGTGGAGGAGAAGACCATGGCCCGTTCGTCCTCGCAGCCGATGACCGTTCCACTCGGTTCGTTGACGCAGGCTGGTGCCCGGGTCGAGGTCGCCTGCAGTGAGTGCGGGAGCGAGCGCGTCACACACCTGGCGATGACGCTCACCGACGGCACCCCTGTGGAGTTCGTGTCGTGCCACCGATGCGAGCACAAGACGTGGGTGGACGCGAGTGGGGTGCAGCATCAGGAGCTGCCGGTCACGAGCGTCCTCGACAAGACGCGCAAGCCGAGCTGACCGGGCGCTCAGCAGCGTCTCCTGGCTCGGTAGGGTCCAGGTCTGTGACCCCTGAACGAGCCCGATCAGCCCCGTCGCCCCCCGTGGACCCCGCAGTCCTTGCGCAGATCGTCAAGGCGTACGACGTCCGAGGCGTCGTCCCCGACCAGCTCAACGCGCAGATCTGCCGCGACATCGGCGTCGCCTTCGTGCAGCTGCTGAGAACGGAGGGCGACGTACCAGGAGTCGTCGTGGGGCACGACATGCGCCCGACCTCACCTGAGCTGGCGAGGGCGTTCGCCGAGGGCGCCGCGTCCGCCGGTCTGGACGTCACGATGATCGGCCTGGCGAGCACCGATCAGCTGTACTGCGCGTCGGGTCTCCTGGGTCTCCCAGGAGCGATGTTCACGGCCAGCCACAACCCGGCCGAGTACAACGGGATCAAGCTCTGCCGGGCTCACGCCGCACCGGTGGGCCAAGAGACCGGTCTGGCCCAGATCAGGGATGCGCTGGCGTCCGGGGTGAGCACCACCGAATCGGCGCCAGGAACCATTACCGAGCGGGACATGCTCGCCGAGTATGTGCGGCACCTCCACTCGCTGGTCGACCTGAGCGGCGTTCGCCCTCTGACGGTGGTGATCGACGCGGGCAATGGCATGGCCGGCCACACTGCGCCGGCGGTCTTCGCCGGCCTGCCGATGACCATCATCCCGCTGTACTTCGAACTTGACGGAACTTTCCCCAACCACGAGGCCAACCCGATCGATCCGGACAACCTGCGCGACCTGCAGGCGGCGGTCGTCGAGCACGCTGCCGACATCGGTCTCGCCTTCGACGGCGACGCCGATCGTTGCTTCATCGTGGACGAACGCGGCTCCATCGTGTCGCCCAGCGTGCTGGCGGCGCTCATCGCCGACCGAGAGCTGGCGCGTGACCCCGGCAGCACCGTGATCTACAACCTCATCACCAGTCGCGTCGTTCCCGAGGTCGTCGCAGAGGCAGGGGGCGTCGCCGTGCGCTCCCGTGTCGGCCACTCGTTCATCAAGGGCGTCATGGCCGACACGGGCGCCGTGTTCGGGGGCGAGCACTCAGGTCACTTCTACTTCCGTGACTTCTGGCGTGCCGACTCGGGCATGCTCGCCGGCATGCACGCCCTGGCCGCCCTCGGCAGCACTGACGCACCGCTGTCGCGGCTGTTGGCTCCCTACGACCGCTATGCGGCGAGCGGCGAGATCAACTCGACCGTCGCCGACCAGGCGCAGGTGCTCGACGACATCCGCCGCCGCTGGATCGCCCGCGACGGTGTGACGATCGACGAGCTCGACGGACTCACGGTGGCCAGCGATGACTGGTGGTTCAACGTGCGGGCCAGCAACACCGAACCTCTCCTGCGCCTCAACGTCGAGGCCAAAGAGCTCACCACCCTCGAGACGGTCCGCGACGAGGTGCTGGCGCAAATCCGCGGCGATGCCGAATGACTGATCCCGGTGTCAGCGACCCTCACTGGCCGGCGATCGACCCAGGCCTGCTCGAGATCATCGTCTGCCCTGCCTGTCGCTCCGACCTCGTGCCTCAGCCCGATCCGACCGGGCCGCACTCCCTTCAGTGCACGGGCTCGGACTGCGGTCTGAACTATCCGGTGCGTGACGGAATCCCTGTGCTCCTGGTCGAAGAGGCCGGTCCTGGTGACTGAGTCTGGGCGTGGTCCGGGCCAGATCGACCTCGACGACATCAGCGCGGTTCGAGCCGGTGACCCCGGTTCGATGCTCGACGACGTCGCCTCGGCGGCTGACCAGGTTCGTCAGGCGGTGGTTGCGTGTGAGCGCGCGGGCGTGACGGTTGTTCGCGACGGTGGTCGGCCGCGTGCGGTGGTCGTGACCGGCATGGGCGGCTCAGGAATTGCCGGGCATGTCCTGCAGGCCGCTGCCGGTCCGGAGTGCCCCGTTCCGGTCGAGCGTGTTCGTGGATGGACCTTGCCTGCGTGGGTGGGCGCCGATGACCTCGTCATCGCCGTGTCGAGCTCGGGACGTACCGCTGAGACGATCGCCTGCACCAGGACCGCCATCGAGCGAGGCGCACGAACCGTCGTTGTTGCCGCCGAGGGTTCACCGCTGGTCGAGCTCGCGGACGGCGCTGGAATCCCGTGGGTTCCCGTCCCACCAGGTCGGCCACCGCGAGCCAATCTGTGGGCCTTGTCGGTTCCGCTTCTCGTCGCGGCAGACGCCCTCGGCGTCGTCGATGCCGAAGCAACGAGACTCGAAGCCGTCGCCGAGCTCCTCGACCGATTGGCCGAGCAGTGTGCGCCGACAGTTCCGAGCCTCGACAACCCCGCCAAGCGGCTGGCCCTCGACCTCTACGGCACGCTGCCGATGATCTGGGGCAGCAGCGACCTGGCCGGCATCGCGGCCTATCGTCTGCTGTGTCAGCTCGCTGAGAACGCCAAATACCCGGCCGTCAACGGCGTCCTGCCTGAGGCTCTGCACAACCAGGTGGTCACCTTCAGCGCTCCACGCTCGTCTGGCCTCCCGATCCGACTCGTCCTGCTGCGCGACACGGTGGAGCAGTGGCAGGTGGCCGTCGCAGCCGATGAGGCGGAGACCCTCGCAGGTGAGTCAGGGGTGGGCGTCAGCCGATTGATGGCCGTAGGCGAGCATCCGCTGCAGCGCATGGCCAGCCTGTGCGCAGTCGGTGACTTCGCCAGCGTGTACCTCGGTCTTCTCGGCGGAGTCGACCCCACACCGATTCCGCCGATCGAGATCTTGAAGGCTCGGGTTGAGGCCCGGCGCTCCAGTCGATGAGCGCGGAGGGCGGTACGCGGGCGATCCTGGCGGCGATGCTCGCCAATCTCGGCATCGCCATCACCAAGTTCTTCGCCTTCTTGGTATCGGGCTCGTCGTCGATGCTTGCTGAGTCGGTGCACTCGGTAGCCGACTCCGGTAACCAGGTGCTGCTGCTCATCGGTGGGCAGCGATCGAAGCGGGCAGCAACGCCCGAACACCCATTCGGCTACGGCCGTGAGCGATATCTGTACGCCTTCGTCGTCTCGATCGTGCTCTTCGCCGTGGGCGGTCTCTTCTCGATGTACGAGGGCGTGCACAAGATCCGCCACCCCGAGGAGCTCACCAACATCGTCGTGCCGATCGTGGTTCTCCTCGTCGCGATCGGGCTCGAAGGGTTCTCGCTCAGGACCGCTGTGGTCGAGTCGAACAAGGTGCGACGCGGACTCTCGTGGGTGCAGTTCGTCCGTCGCGCGAAAGCGCCGGAGCTGCCGGTTGTCCTGCTCGAGGATGTCGGCGCCCTCATCGGTCTGGTGCTCGCGCTGGCCGGCGTCGGACTGACGGCCATCACCGGCGACGCGGTGTGGGACGGTCTGGGCACCGTCGCCATCGGCACCCTGCTCATCGTGATCGCCATCGTGTTGGGCATCGAGACCAAGAGCCTGCTGCTCGGCGAGGGAGCACTCCCGAGCGATGTCGATGCCATCCGGGCGGCCCTGCTCGATGGTGTCGACATCAAGCGCGTGATCCACATGAAGACCCTCTTCCTGGGTCCGGAAGAGCTGCTGGTCGCCGCCAAGATCACGCTGTCGTCCAGTGCGTCCGTAGCCGACGTCGCGAAGGCAATCAACGACGCGGAGGTGCGCATTCGGGCGTCCGTGCCGGTTCCGATGGTGATCTACCTTGAGCCTGACGTACTGACCGCCGGCCGGGAGGACCCGACGTCGGCCAGGTGATGTCATGGGGCGCAAAGCGGTTGGCCCTTGTACTCTGGGTCCGTGACTGCTTCCACACTCCCAGCCCCCACATCCGCGCGCGTTCTCGACTCCGGCGACTTCAAGGTCGCCGATCTCGCACTCGCTGAGTTCGGACGCAAAGAAATTCGTCTGGCCGAGCACGAGATGCCCGGACTCATGGCAATTCGCCGAGAGTACGCCGACGCCCAGCCGCTCGCCGGCGCTCGCATCATGGGATCGCTGCACATGACGTTGCAGACGGCGGTCCTGATCGAGACGCTCACAGCACTCGGTGCAGATGTCCGCTGGGCCAGCTGCAACATCTTCTCCACTCAGGACCATGCTGCCGCGGCGATCGTCGTCGGACCGTCTGGCTCGCCCGACGCGCCCTCGGGTGTTCCGGTGTTCGCCTGGAAGGGCGAGACCCTCGACGAGTACTGGTGGTGCACGGAGCAAGCACTTACGTGGCCAGGTCAGTCGGCAGGTGAGGGTCCCAACATGATCCTCGACGACGGCGGCGACGCCACGATGCTCGTTCACAAAGGTGTCGAGTTCGAGAAGGCAGGTGCCGCCCCCGATCCCTCGACCGCAGACAGCGAGGAGTTCGAGGTTGTCCTGCGCCTGCTGAACCGAACTCTGGCAGAGACACCCAACAAGTGGACCGAGGTTGCCTCTGGGATCCGGGGTGTCACCGAAGAGACCACAACAGGGGTGCACCGCCTCTACCAGATGCTTGAGACCAAGGAACTGCTCTTTCCCGCGATCAACGTCAACGACTCGGTGACCAAG
The DNA here is from genome assembly GCA_963824605.1 of uncultured Actinomycetota bacterium. Lineage (GTDB taxonomy): Bacteria > Actinomycetota > Actinomycetes > JAHEKZ01 > JAHEKZ01 > JAHEKZ01. The sequence goes on from CAWGPZ010000006.1 coordinate 381,862, forward strand.
AGCAAGTTCGACAACAAGTACGGCTGCCGCCACTCCCTCATCGACGGCATCAACCGGGGAACGGACACCTTGATCGGCGGCAAGACTGCCGTCGTCTTCGGCTACGGCGACGTCGGCAAGGGATCCGCAGACTCTCTTCGAGGTCAGGGTGCCCGCGTACTGGTGACCGAGATCGACCCGATCTGTGCTCTCCAGGCAGCGATGGACGGCTACCAGGTGGTCCGCCTCGAAGACGTCGTCGAAACGGCTGACATCTTCATTTCGGCGACCGGCAACAAGGACGTCATCACGGTCGCCGACATGGCCAAGATGAAGCACCAGGCCATCGTCGGCAACATCGGTCACTTCGACAACGAGATCGACATGGCCGGTCTGGCGTCCCGCCCCGGCGTTCGGCGCGAGAACATCAAGCCTCAGGTTGATCTGTGGCACTTCGACGACGGCCATGCGGTGCTCATCCTGAGTGAGGGCCGGCTGCTGAACCTGGGCAACGCCACTGGTCACCCGAGTTTCGTCATGTCCAACTCGTTCGCCAACCAGACGATCGCCCAGATCGAGCTCTTCACGAAGACGGCTGACTACCCCGTGGGGGTCTACACGCTGCCCAAGCACCTCGACGAGAAGGTGGCTCGGCTGCACCTCGATGCTCTGGGCGTGCACCTCACCGAGCTCACCGACGATCAGGCCGAGTACCTGGGCATCCCCAAGAACGGCCCCTACAAGCCAGACCACTACCGATACTGAGCACCGCTGATGCGGTACGGCGTCCTCGGTACGGGAGTGGTCGGCCAGACTCTCGGTTCTGCGCTCATCGGTACCGGCCACGACGTCTGCATGGGCTCGCGCACTGAGCTGAACGAGAGCTCCGGGGCGTGGGCTGACGCCAACGGCGAACGCGCATCGACGGGCACATTTGCAGGTGCGGCCGCCTTCGGCGACGTCGTCATCAACTGCACCGCAGGCGTCCACTCACTCGCCGCGATCGATGCCGCCGGACCAGATGCGCTTGCCGGCAAGACCCTGATCGACGTGGCCAACCCGCTTGACTTCTCCGCAGGGTTTCCGCCCCGACTCGCCGTCGAGAGCGACGACAGCCTCGCCGAGCAGATTCAGCGACGCCTGCCGCGTACTCACGTGGTGAAGGCGCTGAACACCGTCACCGCCGCCGTCATGGTCGATCCAGGGCTGCTCCCGGAAGCCACTGATCTGTTCATCTGCGGCGACGACGCTGACGCCAAGGCGACCGTCACCGACCTGGTGACGGCCTGGGGCTGGGAGCGCGCGCGGGTGCGCGACCTCGGGGGGTTGGTCTGTGCCCGCGCCACCGAGCAGTACCTGATGCTGTGGCTGCCGCTCATGGCAGTTGTCTCCTCGCCCGACCTTCAACGTGCGCCTCGTCGCTGCCGAAGACATGGCATGAGCGACAACGTGGGGCACGCGCCGGCCGGCTGGTATGCAGACCCGACGCAGCCCGAGCTGCAGCGCTACTGGGACGGCATGGCATGGACGTCGGCCACGGCGCCCATGTCACCGCTCCAGTGGGTAGCGCCTTCCGTGCCGCCGTCGGACGCCGAAGCCACCGAGCAGCAGGCGCACGGGTCAGGGGTGCACCAGGTCTACGGCCAGCCTTCGGGGTCCTGGGGCCTCGGCGACATCGGATGGTTCGTGCTCGTGGTGATCGGCACCATCATCGCCAGTGCCGTGCTGGTCATCCCTGTCGTCTTCGTCGCCGAGGACGCCTTCACCTCCGACGGCGGCATCAATGGTGGCTCGAGCGCCGGTAGCTGGGTGCTGACCGGGGCGCAGGCTGTCTTCTTTGCCGGCCTGGCTGCCTGGCCGCTGATCGCCGCCTGGCGCAAGTCACAGGGTTGGCGCAAAGCCTATGGATTCGTCGTCTCCTGGCGTGCGGTGGGGATTGGCATCGCTGGTGGGTTCGCCACCTTGGTGGCGATGGTGGTGCTGACCGATCTCACCGCAAGGATTCTGGACGAGGAGGTGACCTCGGCTGGGGCCGACGCCGCTGAGTCGATGACGGGCAGCACGGTGGCCTTCGTGTTCTTCCTGCTCCTGATCGCGATCGGGGCCCCCTTCGTCGAAGAGCTCGCCTTCCGCGGGTTGGTGTGGGGAGCGGTCGTCAAGCGCGGTTGGTCGCCGTGGTTGGCCACCGTCATAGCAGGGGTGCCCTTCGCCCTGTTCCACATCGAGCCGCTTCGCGTCGTCCCTCTGCTGGCCGCTGGGCTCGTGCTGGGAGTGGTGCGCCAGTACGGCGGCTTGAGCGGTGCCATGCTTGCGCACTGCGTCGTCAACACCATTGGCGCGATCGGTATCGCGTTCGCCTAGGACCCAGGTTCCGCAGCCACTGCGGCGCCACGCCCCAAGCACTCCGTCACGACGGGGCGGTGAACCCCCCGGCGTTCCCATCGGGCGGAGGGGGTGCCTCACCGCTGGTTGTCGAGATCTCGGGTGTCGAGACCGCAGGTGGGGACGCCTCGATAGCCGGCGACCCGCTCGCGGGAGCGCCGGCGATCGTCGCGCGGCGGCTGCGTTCGGCCAGGACCGCGTTGAGAAAGATCTCGGGGCCGACCCCCGGCGGCGGGGGAGGGGACACCTGCCTGATCATGTCGTCGGCGATCGCCCGCCCCAGTGCGTCTCGGGCCCCGTCGTTGAGCGAAGCGGCCCGTACCAGGAACTGTCGGGCGCTGAGCGCTGTTGCAGGCTGGAGTCTGGTCAGGTCGAGCGAGGCGGCCCACGGTTGCAGACTCGGGGGCAGCCACCACTGTGCAGTGGGGGAAGTAGGCGCGCGCTCGCGCACCACCACGGTTCCGGCCAGGTAGTCGCCGACCCGCTTGCCCTCGGGCGAGAGCAGGCTCGTGATGACAGCGATCGCTCCGAAGCACAGGTAGATCTCGACAACAGCCATGAGGCCCCTGGCCAATGCGTGGCGAAAGCGAATGGCGCCGCCGTCGTCTCGGACTACACGCAGTCCCATCGCGAGCTTGCCGACCGTCCGCCCGCGGGTCAGGGTCTCCATTGCCACCGGATAGCCCACGACGACGGCGATCGTTCCCACGAAGACGAAGACGACGGCAAGCACGTCGTCTGCGAGCCCGGACGTCGCGCCGAGCAAGAACGTCAGAGCGACGAGAGCGCCCACCTGCAGCACGAGATCTATCAGGAACGCGATGGCGCGGCTTGGAAGCTTGGCGAGCCGAAGGTCGACGACCACGGCATCACCTGTGACCAGGCCAGCTCCGTCTCCGGCGCCTCGGTGTGTCATGGCCTCCCTCTGACCGCGTCACTGAGCTCAACGGCGGTGCGCGTGCGGCTATTGTGCCGGATCAATGGACCTCGACCGATTCATTGCGACGCGCCGACCCCACTGGGATCGCCTCCGGGCACTCACCCGTCGCTCGCGCTTGTCCGGCGCAGAGGCTGACGAGTTCGTGGATCTCTACGGCCGAACAGCAACCGACCTGTCAGTGATCCGCTCCGAGGCGCCAGATCCTGCTCTTGTCTCAGACCTCTCGGCGCTGGTGGCGCGAGCGCGTGGGACCACCACGGGCACCCGGCGCTTCACGACCGACGACGTGGCGCGCTACTTCATCGTGACCTTTCCGCTGCTGGTGTATCGGGCACGATGGTGGGTGGCGGGGGTGACTGTTGGCTTCCTGCTCGTCTCGGTGTCGATCGGCACCTGGGTGGCAGCCAACCCGGATGTGCAGGGTGCGCTGGCTCCGCCCGAGGTCGTGCAACAGCTGGTCGAAGAGGACTTCGAGAGCTACTACTCCTCAGACCCAGCCGGCTCGTTCGCGGCGAGAGTGTGGACGAACAACGCCTGGGTGGCTGCGCTTTCCCTGGCCTTCGGTGCGTTGCTCGGGCTACCCGTGCTGTGGGTGCTGTGGCAGAACGCCACGAACGTGGCTGTTGTCGCGGGGTTCATGGCGGCTGGCGGCCGACTCGATCTCTTCTTCGGTCTGATCCTGCCGCATGGTCTGCTCGAGCTGACGGCCGTCTTCGTGGCGGCCGCCCTGGGCTTGCGGTTGGGCTGGACACTCATCGAGCCGGGCCCGCGCACCCGAGCTGTCGCGTTCGCCGCCGAAGGTCGAGGCACACTCTCGGCGGTGGTGGGACTCACCGTCGTCCTTCTCGTCTCGGGGATCATCGAGGCCTTCGTCACGCCGTCGGGCTTGCCCACCTGGGCCCGCATCAGCATCGGGGTCCTCGCACTGGCACTGTTCATCAGCTACGTCGCCGTTCTTGGACGTCGTGCCGACCGATCGGGGCTGACCACGGACCTTGCCGAGGGCGATATCGGTGAGACGCTTCCGACTGCAGGGTGAAGGCTGCGGGGAGACGCCCTAGAGGCGTCCCTGCGCCTTGAGGGCGAGATAGCGGTCGGCCAGCCCAGGTGCCAAGTCGTCGGGGAGCTCATCGACCACCTCGACACCTGCGCGGCTCAGTGCGCCTGAGATGGCTCTGCGTTCGCGGGTGAAGCCAGCGGCTGCGGCGGCCCGGTAGGTGCTGGCGAGATCGTTCCGGTCGCTGAGCATCCCAGCGACCGATGGGTCGCTCACGGAAGCAACGACGATCTGGTGTCGGCTGGTCAGCTGCGGTAGCACCGGCAGGAGTCCGTGGTGGGTGGGGGCGGGGTCAAGTGCCGTGAGAAGCACGACGAGCGAGCGGTGGCGCGCGCGTCTGATGACTTCGCTCGACAGCCCTTGCCAGTCGGTCTCGACCAGGCTCGCCTGGACCTGGCCGAGCATCGAGGTCGTGCTGGCCATCAGGTCTGGGCCCGAGCGACCCTGCACGGCTCCTTGTGGTCCTCGGTCCCACGCCAGCACATCGACCTGGTCTCCGGCCCGGGCGGCCAAGGCGGTGAGCAGCAACGTCGCTTCGATGGCGGCGTCCAACCGAGGGGCGTCGCCGACGCGCCCCGCCGATGTGCGCCCGCAGTCGAGCACGATGAGCACGTGTCGATCACGTTCAGGACGCCAGGTGCGCACCATGACGTCGGAGGCGCGAGCGGTAGCGCGCCAGTCGATCGACCGAACGTCATCGCCCACCACGTACTCGCGGAGTGAGTCGAACTCGGTGCCCTGCCCACGCTGCAGGACGACGGTACGGCCCTCGAGGTCACGCAGCCTTGCCAGCTTGCTCGGCAGGTGCTTGCGCGAGTTGAAGGGTGGCATCACATCGATGTGCCAAGGAACCCGGCGACTGGCCTGCCGTCCCGCCAGCCCCCAGGGCCCGAGGGAACGGACTGTCACCTTGTCGGCACGGCATCGCCCGCGTCGCGAGGGTGTGACCTTCGTCGTCAGGGCTCGACGATCGCCGCTCGCGATCGCGACGGTTGCTGCGCGCGGTGAGGTGGGGGACGACGGTGGCCAGGCGTCGCGAACTGCTCCGGAGAAGCGGCGGGCCGAACGGTTGGTGAGGCGAAGACCGACGCTTGCCTCCTCGCCGACCCGGACTGCGCTGTCGCCGTCGCGTTCAAGGGTGAGGGTCGAAGGTGCCGCCGCCCGCAACACATCGATCGACAACACCAGCACGACGACGATGACGTAGATCGACAGCGTTGACCACTGGGGACGGAGAACAGTGACGAACGCGAGGGCCGTGCCGACTCCGACCGCTCGACCCGTGATCACCATGTCAGCGGGGAACCGGCACCGAGCTGAGAACGGAGTCGAGGACGCCGTCGGTCGACGTGCCTTCCAGCTGCGCCTCTGCCCTCAGCTGCAGTCGATGTCTCCACGTCGGTTTGGCAATGACCTTCACGTCGTCGGGTGTGACGAAGTCGCGTGCGCTCAGCCACGCCCACGCTCGGGCTGTCGCGAGCAGCGCGGTGCTACCGCGTGGCGAGACCCCGAGCTGCACGGAGGCGACCTGGCGGGTGGCCCGAGCGAGGTCGACGACGTAGCTGGCGATCTCAGGAGACACGGTGACGGCGCTGACCGAGTGGCGGGCGGCGTCGAGGGCCGCGACGTCCGCGACGGGACGCAGCCCGGCTGCGTCGAGGTCCTGCGGGTCAAAGCCGGCGGCGTGACGTGTCACGACATCGATCTCATCTGCGCGGTCGGGGATCGGCATCGTGAGCTTGAGCAGAAACCGGTCGAGCTGCGCCTCGGGCAGGGGATAGGTGCCCTCGTACTCGACGGGGTTCTGGGTGGCGGCCACGAGGAACGGGTGGGGGAGTGGTCGAGGAACTCCGTCGATGCTGATCTGACGTTCCTCCATCGCCTCGAGCAAGGCGGCTTGCGTCTTCGGCGGGGTGCGGTTGATCTCGTCGGCGAGCAGGAGGTTGGTGAAGGCCGGTCCTGGGCGAAACGTGAACTCAGCGGTCCGCGCGTCGTAGACGAGGAATCCGGTGACGTCGCCGGGCATCAGGTCGGGGGTGAACTGCACCCGTTTGCTGTCGACCGCCAGTGCGCGGGCCAGTGCGCGCACCATCAGGGTCTTGGCGGTGCCGGGGACACCTTCGAGGAGCACATGTCCGCGACAGAGCAGCGCGACCATCAGGCCGCTCACCACGGCGTCCTGGCCGACCACGGCCTTGCTGATCTCGGCACGAACCGCCAGCAGCGTGCTGCGTGGGTCAGCCGAATCTGGTGGGGTGCTCACGCGCGACGAACCTCCTGCTCGAGGGTGGACAACTGGCGGCCAAGCGAGACCAGGGCCGGATCGCCCTGAGGTGGGGGACCGTACAAGATCTGCTGAACCTCGTCGGGTCGACGTCCAGTGGTGGTTGCCACGGCTTGGGCAAGCGCGCCGTCCGAGGCCGTGGCGGGGAGCCCAAGGCGCTGACGCAGCGTGTCCGCGGTCTCTGACCTGAGGTGCTCGGCGGCCTTCCCCCTGGTGCTGTGGCGCTGGTAGATCCGTGCCCGGCCCTCGGTGGTCTCTGAGGCGCGAACGGTCACCGGAAGACTCTCGACGGTCACCGGGCCCAACCTGCGGCCTCGCCAGGCGGCCGTCATGAGGACGACGACCGCGACGGCGCCAAGCAGCGGCCAGACGCCATCGGGCAGGAGGCTGGTCAGCGACTGCTGACCGGTGTACTGCGGTGTGGGCAGCCACCAGACGAGGGCCGGGTTCGGACCCGCAAGGTTCATCGCCAACGCTGCGTTCCCGGCCTCGTCGAGCCATTCGTTCGTCAAGAAGTCGGCCGACCCCATGATCGTGTGGATGGCTCCCGCAGCCGTAGCGATCTGGACGAGAGTGGGAAGACCGTCCGCGCCGAAGCACTGCGCTGTGCTGCCGGACCGGGCGGACCGGCCGGCGACATCGAAGGCGGTGCCCCCGGTGCGGGCATCACCGGCGCGCAGAGCCGCGTCGAGAAGGCACTCGGGATCGCGGTCGGCGAGCGGCGCACTGGCTGCGGGCGTGATGTCGAGATAGCCGCCGGGGGCAAAGACAGGACCAAGCAGCACCACATCGGACCGCATCTGCTCAAGGAGCGCGATGTCGTCCGGGGGCAGCAGCTCAGGGTAGGCAACGATCAGCGTCGTGTTGTCGTCCAGGGAAAGTGCGCGTTGAGCATCGGTCGTGCGCTCCACCGAGACCCCCTGATCGCGGAGCAGCTCGGCGAGGGCCATGCTGCCCCCCGGAGTGGCTGCGTCGGGGTCGAGCGACGTGCGCCCAGTGGCGGGCGTGAGCATGGCCGTTGCCACTGCAAGTGCCAACAGAGTGACTAGACCTATCCCGACCCACCTGCGCGTCGTCACCGGCATCAGAGAGCCACCTGAACCGTGGATGAGAGGTCGCGATCGAGGTCGTGGATGGCTTGGTACTCAGGTGCGGAGCCGGGGCGTTCACCGTAGACGACCTCGTCGAACGTGCGAGCCGCTCGGTCGAGGTCGAGGCGGAGGTCGTCGAACACCAGCCCCGCGTCACGTGCCGCCTCGTCGGCCGTGCGTCCGGGTCTCTGGTCGAGGGCGCCACGCTCTTCGAGCTGCCGCACGATCGCTCGGAAGCCCTCTCGGATGGCCTCGGCCCAGTCCTGGCGCGCCGCAGCCCGCTCCGCCTGGGTGCGGTGATCGTCGGCCGTCGTGGCCCCGTCCGCGAAGATCTCACGCCCGCCGGCCCGGGCACGCTGCAACCCTCCAGTTCGTCTTATGATGACGAACGCGATCAGGGCGCCGACTGCAGCCAGGACGAGCAACCACAGCGCGCTTCCCGCTGCATCGCCGACCTGATCCAGAACTTCGCGTAGCTTGTCGAGCACCCACGACGTCACCTGCTGCCACCAGGGCGGTTCGGCCTTGGCGTACACGGGGTCGAGCAGCTCACGCTCGGCGAGTTCGCGTGCCTCGTCCCGGCCGACGTCGACCGGGATCGACGCAGGGATCGATGTGGTGAGGGAGACGGGGCTCACTGGCCGCTCGACTGCCGGGCGAGCGTGATGTCGAGGCCTTCGGTGCGCATTCGGCGGTCGATGTAGATGAGCGAAAGGACCGCGGCGATGAAGGGAAGCGTGATGGTGGTGATGATGATGCTTCCGACCGTCGCGATGGCGTTGTTGATCACGAAGCGGGTCTCATCGACGGTCAAGGTGGTCGTGTCGACGGAAGGGGCCACGAACTCCGGGATCGAGAAGGGAACGCTGATCGCGAGGTTGATGACGACGTAGATGATGACCATCAGGATGAGAGCGCCGAAGGTGCGCCAGAAGGCGCCGTTGATGAGGCTCAGGGACCTGCGCAGTGATGCTCCGACCGTCGATCTCTCCAACACGAGAGCTGCGGCCGCGATCGAGAGGTAGACCCCGATGATGACACCAGGGATCAGGCAGAAGATCAGGCCGACAGTGACGATCAGCGTGACAAGGAGCCCGAGGCCGAGCAGTCGCCAGGCACGTGGCCGCACGATCGCCCAGGCCTCTGCGAGTGTGACGGGGTTGCCGAGCACGGCTTGACCCATGACGGCGGTCACGACTCCGGTCAGTAGGACCGTCGCCACCAGCTGAATCAGGACTCCGGCGAAGGAGACGAAGGCCGTCGGGCCGAAGATGCTGACGAGATCGCTGCCGCTCACCGAGTTGGAGTTGAGGTCACTGATGCCCCGGTACATGGTGATACTGACCAGAGCTGTGAGGTAGTTGACGACGCCGAGCCCGAGGGCCACGACGAACGAGGGAACGATGATCGCCTTCGGGTAGCGGCGTACGGCGGTGATCGCGCCGTCGAGGAGCTCAGGGATCCCCAGCGGGCGCAGGGGGATGACGCCCGGCTTGGGGGCGGTGGGAGGAGGGCCCCACCCCCCGAGCTGGGCTGGTGGACCCCAGCCGGGCGCAACAGCGCCGGGTTGGCCCGGCGGCGGTGGCGGAGGAGGGGTGGTGGGGCGGCCTCGGGCGTGGGCTGCCAGGGCTGCTGACGCTGTTCACCAGGGGGTACCGGGTCGCTGGCATCGGGGTGCTCGGGAGGCATCGATGGGTCTGGACCCTCGCTCATGGCGTCCCTCCGATGGTCTCGATCGGTGCTGGACATGACCCGTTCGAAGTGCCGATGTGGAGGGTCTGTCAGCGGTCATGGTGCCACGAGGGGATGGCGATGGTGCACCTTCGCCACGGCAGGTGGGACCATGACTGTATGAAAGGTCGAATTCTAGTCGTCGACGACGACACAGCGCTGTCGGAGATGTTGGGGATCGTCCTGCGCGGAGAGGGCTTCGAAGCCCACCTGTGCAGCCAAGGCGATCAGGCAGTCGCTGCCTTCCGCGAGTTCAATCCGGACCTGGTGCTGCTCGATCTCATGCTGCCGGGCAAGGACGGCATCGAGATCTGCCGTGAGATCCGTGCCGAATCCGGTGTTCCCGTCGTGATGTTGACGGCCAAGGGGGACACCGTTGATGTGGTGCTCGGTCTGGAGAGCGGGGCCGACGACTACGTCGTCAAGCCGTTCAAGCCGAAGGAGCTCGTGGCGAGGGTCCGAGCCCGTATGCGGCGCACTGACGGGGGACGCCCCGAGTCGCTCGAGATCGCTGACCTCGCGATCGATGTTCCCGGTCACACCGTCAAACGTGGAGACGATTCGATCGCACTGACTCCTCTTGAGTTCGACCTGCTGGTGGCGCTGGCGCGTAAGCCTTGGCAGGTCTTCACGCGCGAGACGCTGCTGGAACAGGTCTGGGGCTACCGGCACGCGGCGGACACCCGACTGGTGAACGTCCACGTGCAGCGACTTCGCTCGAAGATCGAGGTCGATCCTGAGAATCCTCAGATCGTGGTGACGGTCCGCGGGGTCGGGTACAAGGCCGGCCCCGTCTGATGACGTGAGCTGACATCGTGCGCATCCTCGTGGCGGGCCCAATCGGCCGGGCTCGGACTCGGTGGCGATCGTCGCTGTACCTGCGTGTGGTCGCCACCACTCTGGCGCTCTCGATCCTCGTCGTCCTGGTCCTGGGTCAGGTTCTGATGGGCCGCATCACCTCGGGGCTGCTGGACGCCAAGCAGCGCGCCTCGCTCGTGGAGGCTCAGGCCGGTCTCAACCAGGCGCAGGCACTCATCACCGCCGCCGGCGAGGACAGCTCCGAGCAGAGGCAGAGCTTGGAGCCGGTGGCTGTCGAGCTCGCACGCGGTGGACAAGGGACACCTCGGCTGTATGACGTGCTGCTCCTCAGCTCATCCACCTCGTTGCTGCAACGAGGATCGAGCACGGTTACCGAAGAGAGCGTTCCCGACGACCTTCGTAGTGCGGTGGAGAGCGAAGGCGTCCAGGCCTCGACCTTCACCGAGATCGTCTACAGCGACGGGCGGCCACCGGTTCCGGGGTTTGCCGTTGGTGCGCCTCTCACCGTCCCCGGTCTCGGAACCGCCGAGCTGTACTACCTGTTCCCCCTTTCCCAGGAACAGCAGACGCTCGACCTTGTTCGCCGCACGCTGCTCTTTGCCGGTCTCGTACTGGTGCTGCTGCTGGGCTGGATCTCGTGGTTCGTGACGCGGCAGGTCGTGGATCCGGTGCGGTACGCCGCCGCCATTGCTGAGGAGTTCTCGGCCGGTCATCTCTCCGAACGGATGAAGGTGCGGGGCGAAGACGACCTTGCCCGACTGGCACGTTCCTTCAACGACATGGCCGCAAGCCTCGAGCTGAAGATCGGCCAGCTTGAGGACCTGTCGCGCGTTCAGCGTCGCTTCGTCTCTGACGTGTCGCACGAGTTGCGCACTCCACTCACCACTGTCCGCATGGCGGCTGACGTGCTGCACGAGTCGCGTGACGAGTTCGACGCCTCAACCGCGCGGTCGGCCGAACTGCTTCAGACCCAGCTGGACCGGTTCGAGGCTCTGTTGTCGGACCTGTTGGAGATCTCACGCTTCGATGCGGGCGCCGCCACGTTGGACGCGGTGCAAGGCGATCTTCACGACGCCGTCTCCTCAGTTGTCGATGCGCTGTTGCCGCTCGCCGAGCCCAGCGGCACCCACATCCGCATCCAGCGGGCCAACGCACCGGCCACTGCAGAGTTCGATCCGCGTCGGGTAGACCGGATTCTCCGTAACCTCTTGGCGAATGCCATCGAGCACAGTGACGGCCAGCCGATCGACGTCATGGTCGGCGTCTCGGACGAGGCAGTTGCTGTCGTCGTCCGTGACCACGGCACCGGGCTGCGGCCGGGGGAGTCGTCCCTGGTGTTCAACCGGTTCTGGCGGGCTGATCCGTCGCGGGTGCGGTCCATCGGCGGTACGGGCCTGGGTCTACCGATTGCGCTGGAAGACGCGCGCCTCCACGGTGGATGGCTTCAGGCATGGGGGGCGCCCGGCGATGGTGCCTGCTTCCGGTTGACGCTGCCACGTGAGCTCGGTACCGAGATCGTTGCGTCGCCGTTGCCGTTGGAGCCCTCAGACGCCACCACCGAGCGGCTGATGCCGCTTTCGGTGGGGGCAGGGGTACGTACTCGCTCACCGGACAGTGGGGCGTCGAATGAGGACTAGAGCTGGTCTGACAGCCGTGATCGCCATGGCTGCTGTGGCGCTGGTCGGCTGCTCGGAGATTCCCACGAGTGGTCCGGTCGTTCGTGGCGATGAGGTGCGTGCGGCTGTCGACGAGCCGGCGGTCCGGGTGCTGCCGCGCGATCCAGTCGTCGGGCAGTCGCCAGAGGAAGTCGTCTCGGGCTTCCTTGAGGCGTCCGCCAGCTTCGACAACGACCACGAGGTCGCTCGTCGGTTCCTGTCACCGGGTGCGGCGGAGAGCTGGGATGCCGAAGCAGGCGTCACCGTCATCGACGACAACCCCGACTACCGCCTCGAGCGAGTCCGTGGCGGCGTTCGCCTCGTTGCCCGACAAGTGGCACGCATCGGTGCCGATGGGGCGTTCCGCCCCCGCGGAGAGGTCGAGATCGAGTCACTGTTCGAGCTCGATCGCGTGGGTGACTCGTGGCGGATCACAGATCTGCCATCGGGTCTGATCCTCGACCGCATCGAGACGTCATTGGCATTCCGTTCCTACGAGCTCTACTTCATGAACCCGCAGCAAACGCTGCTGGTTCCCGATCCCGTCTATCTCCCGCTCGATCAGGCAGGCAGTGCGACGAGTCTCGTCCAGTCTCTGCTCGCCGGACCGACGCGATGGTTGAGCCCAGCCGTCCAAACGATGATCCCGGTCGGCACGAGACTGGTGGTCGATTCGGTGCCTGTCGACAACGGAGTGGCTCGCGTCGATCTCTCCGCCGACTTCCTCGAAGCCGATGTGGGCCAGCGTGAGCAGGCAGCTGCCCAGATCACCACGACGCTGCTTGGGTTGTCGTCAACGGTGACTGGCGTCGCGGTCAGCGTCGAAGGATCGCCGCTGCAGCTGCCTGCGGCCCCAGCGGTCATGACCCGGGAAACCTGGGAGTCCTACGACTCAGATCGCATCACGCCGGCCCTGGGTGGGCTGTTCGTCCGCGGTGGAGTGGTTCGACGGTTGACCGATGACGGTAGCGAGCCGGTCCCTGGGCCGTTGGGTACTGGTGACATCACCGTTGCTGAGCCTTCACAGTCATGGGATGGCGGCACGGTCACGGCGCTCGCCAACGGCGGTCGCACGCTGCTTGTCTCACGTCCATTCGTCTCAGCGGCCCTGCAGGAGCGGTTGCGCGGACAGCAGCTGCTGCCTGCTTCGCTGGATGCAGCGGACCGGATCTGGGCAGTAGATGTGGGATCGGACAAGCCCCGCGTTCGGCTTCTTGACGAAGCCAGCGGCCGCTGGGAGCAGGTGTTGGTGCGCGGATTGCGGGGACGCCTGGCGGCGTTTCGGGTGTCCGTCGACGGCACTCGCGTTGCGGTGGTGACCAAGCCCGCGAAGGGGTCAGGTGAGCAGGGCGAACTGCTCTTCGGTCGTGTGGTGCGCCGCACCGATGGCTTGCGGATCGAAGCGTTTCGACGGGTTGAGCGCACGCTTGTCGAGGTGCGCGATGTCTCGTGGCTCGACGCCAGCTCACTGATAGTTCTCGGTGGCACCGTTGGCTCAGTCCTTGAGCCGACTCTCGTCAACGTCAACCGAAGCGTCACGCCCTTGGCAGGCTCGCCCGCTGTCGGGGTCCGATCGGTGTCGGCGGCTGTCGCTGTCCCACTGCTCGCCGGCACCCCTCGCGACGGGATCTGGGTGGAGTCCGCGGCGGCATGGGTCTTCCTGGTGCGGGGTCGCGACCCCGCCTATCCCGGCTAGACCGACCAGCGGCAATGGCTCGAGGAGCGGTCGGCGGTCCACAGCCGGCGGACACCTCAGGTGTCCACACATCCGTGCTCGGTGGTCACTGCCGTCGACGAAGGCGCCCATGGTGCAGGGGTGCACTCGATCAGCGCGCTTCTGGACCTGGCCGTCGGTAGACGGTGCCTCGGCTGTAGCGACGTGGGGCCGTCGTGGTGCGACGAGTGCTTGCGACGCGCCGTTGACGTTCACCATCGGGAGACACCGTGCTCCATCGCGGTAGTGGCCGGTGCTCGCTATCGGGGCACAGTGCGCGCTGCGATCATCGGTCACAAGGAGCATGGGCAGCTGGCGCTCGCCACACCTCTGGGTCGGCTGCTCGCCGCGGCACTGATCGCAGGGGCTAACGCCGCGCCGTCGGCTGGTGCGGTGCTGATCCCGGTCCCCTCGACCCGCTCCGCCACCCGAGCCCGAGGTCAAGACCATGCTCATCGAGTCGCACGGCGAGCAGGTTCAGTCGCGGGTCTGTCTGCCATGGCCGCGTTGCGATGGGCGCGTCCGGTGCGTGACCAGTCCGGTCTGTCAGTTCTCGACCGGCGCACCAACGTGTCCGGCGCAATGGTGGCGAGCCCCCCGACAGCAGCTGGGTCTCCTGCTGTGCTCGTCGACGATGTGATGACCACCGGCTCCACGTTGGACGAGGGTCGGCGCGCCCTCACGGTGGCTGGCCACCGGGTGGTGCAGGTCTGTGTGGTCGCGGCTGTCGATACCCAAAGGACCCTCGCACCGTCCGACCGCCTCCGATAGCGTGGAGGTGTCGAACGGAGGTGCGGTGCACCTACGTCACTCTGGCTGAGGAAGAGGCTCATCGAGTCGATTCCCTGTGAAGGGGCGGAAAATGGAGATCGTTGTCCGGGGACGCCACATCGAGGTGTCGGATCGGTTCCGCGAGCACGTTGCCGAGAAGCTGTCGAAGGTCGAGCGGTACGACGGGAAGTGTCACCGCGTCGACGTCGAGGTGTCGCAGGAGTCGAATCCCCGACTGGCCGATCAGGCACTTCGTGTCGAGATCACGTGCCACGGCAAGGGCCCGGTGATTCGGGCCGAGGCGGCAGCTGACGAGAAGTACGCAGCACTTGACCTCGCCTACAACCGCCTCGTCGAGCGGCTGCGCCGCGCCGCTGACCGCCGGCACGATCACCATCGGAGCCAGGGCCGCGCCTTTGCCGAGCGCATGCATGCGAAGGCGGTGACCGAAGTTCCCGTGGTGGAGCCCGTCGACGAGTCTGATGATGAGGCGGATCAAGGGCCATTCATCGTCCGTGAGAAGACCCACCGGACGACGGCGATGACGCTGGACCAAGCGCTGTACGAGATGGAACTGGTCGGACACGACTTCTTCCTCTTCCAGGATGTGGCGTCCGGAACGCCGAGCGTCGTCTATCGGCGCAAGGGGTACGACTACGGCGTCCTTCACCTGGAGGTCGACGCCGCTGCGACCGCCAGTGCCGGGGCTTCGGCATCCTGATGTCCTAGGGCGGGGGCATTCTCGCCAGCCGCCTAGCCCAGGTCGGTACTTGTCGTGGTTCCAATGGGTGGTGGACTAGACCAAATGGGTGACCCGAACGGGGCATTCCGTGCCATCATGACTGGGTGACCGCGGACACGACGGGGGAGACCCCGCGCCCTGCTCGAGGCAATGACCCCATCCGGGTTCTTGTTGTCGACGACCATGCCCTCTTTCGCCGCGGCCTCGAGATGGTTCTGGCTCAGGAGGACGACATCGAGGTGGTCGGCGAGGCGGGCGACGCTGTGGCCGCGGTCGACCGGGCGTCCGAACTGCTGCCTGACGTCGTCCTGCTCGATGTCCGCATGCCGAAAGGCTCCGGCATCGAGGCATGCGTGGCGATCAAGGAGGTCGTCCCGAGCGCCCGCATCATCATGCTGACGATCAGCGACGAAGAGGCCGACCTCTACGAGGCGATCAAGGCCGGTGCCACTGGCTACCTGCTGAAGGAGATCTCGATCGACGAGGTCGCAAGCGCCGTGCGCGCGGTCTACGACGGACAGTCGCTGATCAGCCCGGCGATGGCGAGCAAGCTGCTCACCGAGTTCGCCTTGATGGCGAAGCGGTCGAACGAACGCAGCCAGCAGGTGCCGACGCCTCGACTGACCGAACGCGAGCTCGAGGTCCTCAAGCTGGTGGCGCGCGGTCTCAACAACCGCGACATCGCCAAGGAGCTCTTCATCTCGGAGAACACGGTCAAGAACCACATCCGCAACATCCTGGAGAAGCTGCAGCTGCACTCGCGCATGGAGGCGGTTGTCTACGCCGTTCGCGAGAAGCTGCTCGAGATCACCTGAGCCGGCCGCATCCACTGAGCGCCATCGTGCCTGTCCGTCGTCAGGGCTACGCTCGCACACCATGCCGCGTCCTCGTGAGTCACTGACCATCGCTCAGGCGCGTCGAGTCGCGCTCGGCGCTCAGGGCTTCACCGACTCGATCCCCAGCGGCACGCCCGACCGGCGCGTGCTCCGGCGGGTGGTCGGACGCACCGGGCTGTTCCAGATCGACTCGGTGAACGTACTGGCACGAGCTCACTACCTGCCGATGTTCAGCCGAATCGGTCCATATCCCAAGGAGCTCCTCGAGCGAGCTGCGTATCGCTCACCACGAACGTTGTTCGAGTACTGGGGCCACGAGGCCAGTCTGCTGTCCCGTCGAGCTTCATCCGCTCCTTCGGTGGCGGATGGCGAACGCCGAGAAGCATGCGTGGGGCAGCATGCGCAGGGTGACGGCTGAACGTCCCGAGCTGCTACCTGGCCTGCTCGCCGACATCACGTCCGACGGTCCGCTCACGGCTGCTGAGCTGGGCGCTCGCCACGATCGTGATCAGCCTCAACGTACCGGCCCGTGGTGGGACTGGTCCGATCGTCAAGCAGGCCCTTGAGTTCTTGTTCTGGGCAGGTGAGATCACGACGGCTGAGCGTCGTGGATTTGAGCGGGGGTACGACATTCCCGAGCGAGTCCTTCCGGCCGAGGTTCTCAGCGCTCCGACGCCAGAGCGCGCCGACGCTCAACGCGAGCTCCTGCGTCGGTCGATCCGGTCACTGGGAGTGGCAACCGCGCGCGACCTGCGTGACTACTACCGGTTGCCGGCCCCCGACTTCAAGTCGCTGATCCCTGAGCTGGTGGAGGCTGGTGACCTGCTGCCGGTGACCGTGCAGGGGTGGAAGCACCCCGCGTACCTCGACCCCGGTGCCGCGTTCCCGCGTCGCATCAAGCGTGCTGCACTTCTTTCTCCCTTTGACCCGGTGGTGTGGGAACGCGATCGCACCGAACGGCTCTTCGGTTTCCGGTACCGCATTGAGATCTACGTGCCGGCTCACAAGCGCGTCCACGGCTACTACGTCCTGCCGTTCCTGCTGAACGAGGCTTTGGTCGCCCGCGTTGACCTGAAGGCTGATCGGCAGCAGGGCGTTCTGCTGGTCCAGAGCGCGTGGCGCGAGCCGGATGCTCCCGCAGAGACGGCCGAGCGACTGGCCGCGGCGCTTGGCCGCATGGCGCAGTGGCTGGGGCTCGACGGCGTGATTGTGCGTCCTGCCGGTGATCTCGCCTTCGACCTCGGCGAGGCCATCACCGCACCGGTGGATCAGTAGCCAGTCGCGCGTGCACGTGCAGGTCTCGCCGTTCGCCATCGCGAACGAAGGCACTTCGAACTGTTCCCTCCGCGAGATAGCCGCGTCGTTCAGCCAACAGACACGATCGCATGTTCGGCGGTTCGTGACGGATCACCAGGCGCGCCAGGCCGAGCGATCCGAAGGCGTGGCGCTCAACAGTTCTGACAGCGGCCGATGCGATGCCGCGTCCGCGGTGCTCCGAGAGCAGCCAGTAGCCAACTTCTGCGATCCCGTCTGTTGCGTCGATGTGGGCGAGACTGACTCGGCCAAAGATTTCGCCCTGCCGCGTTATGGCCCAGTCGAGCCGGTCGGATGCGGTGCGGCTCTCGATCCACTGTGCTGCCCGCAACGGGGTCGTGGCCGAGCCAACGGTGGAGTACTGGGAAATGTCAGGATCGTGGGCAGCCCGCAATACCGCGTCGACGTCGAGAGTCGTGTTGCGCCACCCGCGCAGCACAAAGCCCTCACTGTTCAGCCCAGGCAGGCTCAACTGTGGGACCTGCAGGATGGGAAGGGAGGGCATGAAGGGACGGTAACGAACGTCGGCGCTAGTCGAGCGGTGGCGGATAGGGGTCGGCGTACCGCCACGGCTCGGTTCGGTATTGGCGACCGGTCGGGGTGGTCCAGGTCATGACGCCGGTTGGTTCGAGGAACACGGACCATCCGGCGGTGTGCTTCAGGCGGTGATGACGTCGGCAGAGGACGGCCAAGTTGGCCGCTGAGGTGGGGCCGACCGGCCAGGGGACGGTGTGATCCAGGTCGGTGCCAGGGCCATTCGCCGTACTGCGGCAGCCCGGGAACCGACAGGTCACATCGCGCGCCCGAACGGCGCGGTCCAGCGCCGCCGAAGGGCGGTACCGCTTCTCGGCAACATCGGTGAGGATCCCCGTGAGGGGGTCGGTGAGCAGCCGGCGCCACGAGGCATGGCCGACCTCGCACCCCTCGGCCACCTCGCGAGCCTCACTGGCGGTGACTGGCCCGAGACCGGGTACCCACCCTGGCTCTTCCGACGCCCCGGCGAGCGTGTCTGCCGGAACAACGACGTGGACGGAGACGGTCGGTGCTTCACCGCGGCCGAGCAGCAGGTCGACCAGGGTGTCGGCGCGGCGCTGGTCCATGGTGCGAGCGTCGTCGGCACCCCCAGCGTGCGCAGTCTCAGTGAGGGCTCGTTGGATCTGTCGGGCCTGTACCGAGGGGAGCAGAGCCCACAGCTCGCTCATGCCGTCATCGGCGGGGGTGACGACCACCCTTCGATCAGCCAGCGCTCGCCGCCGACGGGACTCGGCTGCATCCGGATCTGCGGCGATCACGCGACGACGAAGCCACTCCCCTAGCTGCGGGGCGGTCCGCTGGGCGTCCGGCTGCGCGGCGTACTCCACGGCGTCCGAGGCCACCACCGGCGCGGCCGCCGGGCTCAGGTAGGCGACCTGTTCACAGATCAATCCGGCCTTGCGGCCGTCGATTCGGCCGGCACGCCAGGCACTGTGCACAACCGGCATCTCGACGGCCTGACATGCTCGGTCGTACAAGGTGCCCGCGGCGATCCTTGTGCATCCGAGGAGGACGGCGATCTCATCAGCGACGAACTCCTCGCGGCACTCCCGCGACCACGAGGGCTGGCCAGCTCGTGCCGCTTCGGCCTGATCCGCGACGCGCGCCCGGACCCCCATCTCCACCATCGCCTCGGCTTGCGTTGCTTGAAGCATTCGCATCGCCTCTTCGCACTCGACCACTCGCGAACGCACATCATTGTCGCTGAGCCCGGCGACGGGTTCGGCGACGTCGAGCACGCCATCGACCTGCTCAACGATGCTGTCGGTGGAGGAGTTCATGGATGGCACTCTGCCACCTGGGTCTGACAGGTACCTTGCCAAGATGGTGGGTTTTCCCCAGGCGGCGCCTGACGAAACTCAACAACTCCTCTTCGCACATCTGATGGCCGACGACGTCAACCAGCTGTGCACTCGGCGACCAAAACCGTCAACCAGCCGCGCACTCGGCGGGATGGACGGCGCCCAGTAGTTCGCTCAGCTGGCCGGGGGTGGGTCGCTGCGCAGCCGGGCATGCAGGTGTTCGTCGTGCAGGAGTCCGTCACCGAATCGGTAGGACTGGCGCATGGTCCCTTCCAACGCGTAGCCGGCCGCCTTGGCGACGGCACACGAGGCTGCGTTCCCCACTGCGTGGCGCAGGGAGATGCGGTTGAGGCCCGTTTCACCGAAGGCCCATTGGGTCACGGCCTGAAGGGACTCCGCGGCGTATCGATGGCCGCGCGCCTCGGGCATCAGCCCGTAGCCCGCCTCGGCACTGAGCGCCACGGGATCGATGTCGCCCAGAACGATCCCGCCCAGCACCTCGCTGTCGTCGGGTGCGGCGATCGCCCAGGCGGCATGCGTACCCGCTGACCAGTCGGCCCGGTTTCGTGCGCGGGTGAGACCAGCGGCGAGATCCGGCGTGCGTTCGATGTCCCAGGCAATCACCTCGCCGTCGCGGGCGTAGTCCACCAGCGACTGGGCGTCGTCGTCGCGGAAAGGACGAAGTAGCAGCCGCTCGGTGCGCAGTGTGATGGGCTCGTACGGCCATCCAGGAACGCGCTCGACCCGCGATGGCGGCGCCCGCGAGGGCTCGCTCGAGGTCCTCGGGCAGCATGGACGCCATCCACCCGTCGTGCCGCTGGCCACGTTGCTCCAGCGCTCGTCTGGCCGTTCCCTCCATCACGAAACCGGCGGACTCGGCCACTCGACGGCTCGCGATGTTTCCGACGTAGGCAGCCCAGCGGACGCGGGGGAGCCCGAGATCGTCAAAGGCCCACTGAGCCATCCGGCGTACCGCTGTGACGGCCACTCCGCGGCGACGAGCTCCCGGTGCCACCCAGAACCCCACAAGTGGTCCCTCCTCGGCGGCGCATTGCTGCAGGTCGAACGAGCCGAGCAGCTCGCCGCTGCCTGCGTCGACGCAGGCAAACGTGGGGTTGTCGGCCGCCCAGAAGTCGCCGCAGGACCGGACGAACCAGTCGGCGGACTCACGTGGGTAAGGGCTCGGCACCGTCGTCCAGCGCTGGATCTGCTCGTCCTGGCAGGCACGGAAGACGGCGTCGGCGTCCTCGGTCCGGAAGGGCCTCAGCAGGAAATCTCCAGCACGCAGTTCGACCGGCTCCATGGCGACAGCCTGCCGCAGGTCTGCGCTAGGTCACCAATTGATTACGATGGCCTTTGACGGCCGCCGGGTCGTTGCAGGGGCCTGTCCCGACGGGGTGGGCACTTCTGCCGCCTCGATGACGGAGAACACGCGTGCCTGCCTTTTTCGACAAGCTGATGCGTGCGGGCGAGGGCAAGATCCTCAAACGCCTGGTGCGCATCTCTGAGCAGGTCAACGCCATCGAGGAAGACTTCGTCACCCTCTCCGATGCCGAGCTCCGCGAAGAGACCGACGTCTTCAGGAAGCGTCTTGCCGATGGGGAGACCCTCGACGATCTCCTGCCGGAAGCCTTCGCGGCGGTGCGCGAAGCAGCGAAGCGCACGCTGGGTCAGCGCCACTACGACGTTCAGATCATGGGTGGGGCCGCGCTCCACCTGGGCAACATCTCCGAGATGAAGACCGGTGAAGGAAAGACGCTCGTCTCGACTCTCCCCGCCTACTTGAACGCCCTCGCTGGTGAGGGCGTCCACATCGTCACCACCAACGACTATCTGGCCGAGCGTGACTCCGAGTGGATGGGACGCGTCCACCGCTTCCTGGGCCTCGAGACCGGAGTGATCCTTGCCCGCATGCGGCCGGCTGAGCGGCGTGAGCAGTACGGCTGTGACATCACCTACGGCACCAACAACGAGTTCGGCTTCGACTACCTGCGAGACAACATGGCGTGGTCGAAGGATGACCTGGTGCAGCGGGGCCACTTCTACGCCGTCGTCGACGAGGTCGACTCGATTCTGATCGATGAGGCCCGCACCCCGCTGATCATCAGTGGCCCGGCGGATGCCAGCTCGAAGTGGTACGGCGACTTCGCACAGCTGGTCAAGCGGCTAAGGCCAGACGACCACTACGAGGTCGATGAGAAGAAGCGCACGATCGGTCTCAACGAGGCGGGCGTCGAGAAGGTCGAGGACTACCTCGGGATCGACAATCTCTACGAGTCGGTCAACACCCCCCTCATCGGCTACCTCAACAACGCTATCCGCGCCAAAGAGCTCTTTGCGAAAGACAAGGACTACGTCGTCATGAACGGCGAGGTGCTCATCGTTGATGAACACACTGGACGCATGCTGGCGGGGCGCCGCTACAACGAGGGTCTGCACCAGGCGATTGAGGCCAAGGAGGGCGTCGAGATCAAGGCTGAGAACCAGACCTTGGCCACGATCACTCTGCAGAACTACTTCCGTTTGTACTCCAAGCTCGGTGGAATGACCGGTACGGCAATGACCGAGGCAAACGAGTTCCACCAGATCTACAAGCTCGGCGTCGTTCCGATCCCCACCAACATGCCGATGGTGCGTGCAGATGAGGCCGATCTCGTCTACCGCACCGAAGACGCCAAGTTCAATGCAGTCATCGATGATCTGGCCGTCCGCCATGAGAAGGGGCAGCCCGTTCTCGTCGGCACCACCAGCGTCGAGAAGTCCGAGCGGCTCTCCGGCCAACTGAGACGGCGGGGCGTGCCTCATGAAGTTCTGAACGCCAAGAACCACGAGCGTGAGGCTCAGATCGTCGCCCAAGCCGGCCGCAAGGGAGCCGTGACCGTCGCCACGAACATGGCCGGACGCGGAACGGACATCATGCTCGGCGGCAACCCCGAGTTCATGGCTACGGCCGAGCTGGCTCAACGCGGCCTGTCACCGGTGGAAGACGCCGAGGCGTACGAGGCTGCGTGGCCGGACGCGCTCGAGAAGGCGAAGAAGGCTGTGGCTTCCGAGCACGAAGAGGTCGTCGGCCTCGGTGGTCTCTACGTGCTGGGTACCGAGCGCCATGAGTCGCGTCGCATCGACAACCAGCTGCGCGGTCGATCCGGTCGCCAGGGTGACCCGGGAGAAACGCGGTTCTTCCTCTCTCTTGAAGACGACCTGATGCGCCTGTTCAAGGGCAATGTGGTCGACGCCTTCCTCACACGATTCAACATCCCGGACGACGTTCCCATTGAGGCGAAGATGGTGAGCAACGCCATCAAGAGCGCGCAAGGACAGGTGGAGTCGCAGAACTTCGAGACGCGCAAGAACGTCCTGAAGTACGACGATGTCCTCAACCGCCAACGTCAGGTGATCTACGCCGAGCGCCGACGAGTGCTCGAAGGTGAAGACATCCATAACCAGATCGAAACCATGCTGGCCGAGACAGTTGACGACTACATCCGCGCCGCGACCTCGGAAGGATTCCCGGAGGAGTGGGATCTCGATCAGTTGTGGACCGCCCTCAAGACGCTGTACCCGGTGGGAGTCACGGTCGAAGAGCTCGAAGATGCCTCCGGTGGCGACCGGGCCGCCCTCTCCGCTGACTACCTGCTCGGTGAGCTCCAGGACGACGCCGCCAAGGCCCTCGAAGAGCGTGAGGAAGGACTGGGCCATGACGCCATGCGCGAACTCGAGCGTCGGGTCGTCCTCTCGGTGCTCGATCGCAAGTGGCGCGAACACCTCTACGAGATGGACTACCTTCGCGAAGGCATCGGGCTCCGTGCCATGGCCCAGCGCGACCCACTTGTCGAGTACCAGCGCGAAGGGTACGACCTGTTCGCAGCGATGATGGACGGGATCAAGGAAGAATCGGTTGGCTTCGTCTTCAACCTGGAGGTGGAGGTCGAGGAGGAGGCTGAACAGCCCTCTGCTGTGGCACCGGACGCCTCGATGCCCTTCGCGGTAGTGCCCGAGATCCACGCCAAGGGCCTCGATGACGAGCCCCGCCAGCAGCCGTTGCAGTACAGCGCCCCGACACTCGATGGGGGTGGCGCTGCGGTGTTGTCCGAAGCCCCAGCCGCCGGCGGAGAATATGCTGGGACCCCGCGGAACGCCCCCTGCCCGTGTGGGTCGGGCAAGAAGTACAAGAAGTGCCACGGAGCCCCTGGTCGCAGTTGATCAGTAGTGGGCGAGGCGCTCGGGGGCGGTCACTCGGAATCAAGCGCTGCACCAAGTGTTGGCCCATGTGCGGGATCGTTGTGATGTGACGACGCTCGCTGCTCCCTCGCAAGGCGGTGGATCAGGGCTGCGCGGCACTGGGAACAGCCTGGTGCACCACTGCGTGGCAGCGACGCTTACCCCGATGCCGGCAGCGACCACCGCTACCGTGGAGACACGCCAGTGCCAATGGCGAGGGGCCGCGGTGGGTCTTGATCCAGTGCCCGCTGAACGGCGAGAAGCGCAAGACACTCTTGTCGCTGACGAACGACCTCGCATCAGCCAGCGAGCTCGGATAGCCATCGACCTGGTCGAGCATTGAGTTAGTTGGGAGGTTTGGAGAACTTCCGGTGGTGTATCAGTCAACCTGGGACGTTGCTGCCCTGGTGATCGGCACTAGGCCCAGTCGAGGGCGGTGCACATCCACCTCTCCTTGCGTCGTTCCAGGCGCAGGGCGAGTGCACGGCAACGCTCCGCGCCTGCGGTGACGACAGAGACCTCGGCGATTCCGGGCCGAGGGTGACAGACGTGGACCGACTGAACGTGCTCCGGACTCCGCGCGCGTGTACCCCGTTGCTCCACCTGTCGGGCGCGCAGTTGTTGTCTCCGATCAAGTCGGTGATAGATCTCAGGTACCACCCAACGCGAGAGCTGCAGCACCGGGCGCTCTGCGGCCTCGACCTCCAGCACTGCTTGAGCGAGCCTGGCGGCCCAAGGGGTGATGTCGGGTTCCTTCGCCGGAGCGACTCGCTGGCCCTGGCCCGCCGGGACAGCGGGCAGGCCGTTGGGCATGAGGAACTCAAGCGCGAGCAGCTGTTGGCCAGGGATGGCCGCCCCAAGGGTGGGCTGGGGATCGGTCCAGATTGGCGGAGGGAGAAGGCGCAAGTGTGGGCGGGGTGTGGAGGATGGCGGGCCTGGCGGTTGCAGGGTCGCAGTACCGGGCAGAGAGGCATGAGCTGGCATGGGGCCTCCTCGGAGGGCTCGGCAGTACTTCCGAACCACTTGAGTCTATTTGATGATGTTTACTTATGTTTACCTATGTTGACGATGAAGAGACAACCACGGAAGACGGGCTGTGGCTAGAGCGGCCGCCACTTGGGGATAACAAGCTCTGCCCCCCTCGGCCTCGTCCTGATGGCTACCGTTCCGGCATGACGCACGTGGCTGGCGAACCAGGTGACCCAAGCGACGAGGCGCTGCTCGCGGCCGATGCGGAGAGCCGCGCGCGTGATGCCGACGTCACGGAGCGCGTGGCGGTCGAGCGGGCGGCGACTCGATGGTCTGAGCTTCTTGCCGGCTCAGCGGGGACTGCTGTCGCACTTGTGTGTCTCGACTCGACGGCGCTCCACGGCGTCGTGGTCGAATCCGGAGCCGATTGGTGTGTGCTCGAGGTGGACGGTCGGGCGTTCCTGGTTCCCCTCCGGCAGGTGTTGACCGTGTCGGGCCTTAATCGCGCTGCACCCCGCGTCGGCACGCGGGCTGGAATGGGATGGGTCCTTCGGCGCTGGGGTCAGATGCGCAGCGACCTCACCGTGCACCTGGTCGATCGAGCAGTGCTTCGAGGCCAGGTGGTTGACGTTCTGGCTGACGCCTTCACCCTTGGCGCCGATGACCCCCGACAAGCCCGGATCACCATCCCGCACACCGCCGTCTGCCGAGTGGCCGGCGATCCCTTCAGCGAGTAGTGCTGTCTGGGGCTAGGACATCGTCGGTGTCGTCTCCGCGGGCGAACGGGTGCTCGGCAATGAACCGTTCGGTCTGTTCGTAGCGCTCGGCGATGAACCTCTCCAGCTCGGCCTCCTCGACGCGCCACTGTCCGCGACCGCCGATCTTGATGCCGCGCAGGTCGCCGCTACGGACGAGGGCATAGGCCTGCGACGCCGACACGTTGAGCAGCTCCGCGACATCGGCCAGCGTGAGAAAGCGACGGGACACGCAGGTCAGTCTGTCACCTCGCACCTCTCCGTGACGAAGAGTCGCCCTCCGTGTTGACGGTTGCTCCGCAGGGGCGGAAGCGTTGTGGATGACGCATCCCTGGGGTCACCGGTGCGGCATCATCCCACTCTCGGAGAAGGGGGAGACATGTCGGTCGTGGACAGAACTGCCCGGGGGCAGGTACGTGACAGCCCAACTGGGATCCGGGTGGCAAGGCGCAGCTGGCGTGACCCGAGACTGGTGGTTGGCGTGCTGCTGGTCGGCGCTTCTGTCGCGGGAATGGCGTGGGTCATCGGTGCCTCTGACGACACGGTCGAGGTGTGGGCGGTCTCCGACGACCTGCCAGAGGGCAGCCCGGTCGAGTCGGGCTCTTTGACCAAGGTCCGTATCGATGTGCCTGACTCTGTCGTCTATGTACCCACAGACACGACCCTTGCGTCGGGAGCTGTGGCGACCAGGGACTTCGCTGCCGGAGAGCTTCTGACTCTGCTGGGGGTGGACGACTCCGGAACGTCCGAGTCGCTACGGATCGTGACACTGCCCGTCCTCAGACACCAGATGCCGGCTGATCTGTCTGTCGGGGACCGAGTCGACGTCTATCTCGTTGAGCGCGGGGCGAGCGGCGAACCGCAGGCTCGTCCCGAGCTGGTGCTGGCGAGCGCGATCGTCAGCGACGTCGACGACAACGGTGGCGCATTCGGTGGGACGAGCCTGGAGACCGGAGTTGCCCTGTCGGTTCCGCAGAGGGAGGTGGCCACCGTGGTCGATGCCCAGGCGCGGGGCACGGTGACACTTGTCGATGTACCGGTGGGATCGCCGTGACCCTGAGGGTCGCCACGGCGTTCACGGACGCGGTGGCCGAGTCGGCGGTAGTGAATACGATCGGCACGCCTCGCCAGATGTCTCGGTTGTCCGCCGATGTCGTGATGTTGTCGAGCTCAGAGCGGTGGCTCACACCTCAACGATTGATGTCACGGTGATTGACGCCAACATGCGTGGTCTCGACCGCGAGATGGTGGCCGAACTCGGGGTCGCTCAGGTCCGCTGTGTCGCGCTCACCGATACTGCCTCCGACATCGACAGACTCGCCGAGATAGGCGTCACGGCCTTGACAAAAGCTGACCTCACTGGCCTGGTCGAGGCACTGCGGGGCGGCCCGTCCCACGTCGAACCCGAATACCCAGTCCGCCCATTGGCGGATCGTGCTGCGGACGGCAACCTCGTCGCAGTATGGGGGCCAACGGGTGCACCCGGGCGCACGTCGGTGGCTGTTGAGCTGGCGGCCTGGTTCGCGGCGGCACACGACACCCTGCTGGTCGACGCGGACACAGTCGGTCCGTCGGTCGCCCTGCACTTGGGTCTGATCGACGACACGTCCGGGTTCGCCGCCGCCGTTCGGTCTGCCGCCCGAGGCAGCCTCGACCCCGATGGTCTGGCGGGCTCGGCCGTGGCGGTGCCGTCGGGATTCCGGGTCCTCGTTGGCCTTCCGTCGGCTCACCGGTGGAGCGAGCTCCGCCCAGAGTCAGTGGCGGCCACGCTTGGCTGCGCGCGAAGCAGCGTGGCGTGGACGGTTGTTGACGTTGGGTTCGGCATCGAGGGGAGTGACCTGCACTGGGCCGATCCAGGCAACCCGGTCAGATACGGTGCGGCGCGCAGCGTCCTTGCTGCCGCGGACGTCGTCGTGTGCGTCGGCCGCCCCGACCCGGTCGGAATCGTGCGCTTGATCAAGGGAGTGCGCGAAGTGAGCGATCTGGCCCCCGCCGCCGCTCTGCTGCCCGTCGTGAACCGAGTCGTCTCACGTGCGGAGGGTCGGGCCGTCACGGACCTCGTGTCCACCGAGCTGGCGGTACCTGACGTGCTGGTCCTGCCCGACGATCGACGAGCTGTCGGGTCGGCGATGGCCCACGGCGTCACTGTGACCGAGATGAGCCCTCGTTCTCCGTTCGCGGAGGGGATTGACCGACTCGGGCGCCGGGTTCTCTCGGCGGTCGGTTCGTACGATGAACCGCATGGACGAGATGCAAGGCCTCATCGTCGACTTCTACGGCGTCCTCACCGAGGGCATCGACACCGCGATGCGCGAGTGGTCTGAACTGGACGACATCGACTACCTGCATTTCCAGGACGCGATGTCCGAGTGGTTCGGTGACTTCGGTGGGTTCGAGGCGCGCTTCAATCCCGTTCACGCCCTTGAGCGGGGGGAGATGGAAGTGCCTGATTTCGAGGGGCAGCTCGCCAGGCGCCTGACCCGGAGAGATGGGCGGCCCGTCGTGGCCGACGGGCTGGTTCGCCGCATGTTCAGTCGGTTCTCACATGCAGCAGACATGGCTGGACTCGTTCGCCGGGCCAAGCTGTCAGGCATCCGTACGGCTCTGCTGTCGAACTCGTGGGGCGATCAGTACCTGCGCGACGGGTGGCACGACATGTTCGACGTCGTGGTGATTTCCGGCGAAGTGGGGATGCGCAAGCCGGAGAGGCAGATCTTTCTGCACACGATCGACGAACTGGGACTTCCGGCTACCTCCTGTGCATTCGTCGATGATCACCGGACGAACGTGCAGGTCGCCGCCGACCTTGGCCTGGTGGGGGTGTGGCATCAGACGTACGAACAGACCGCGGCCGAGCTCGAGGTGCTGTTCGACCGGGCGTTGGCGCACTAGTGCTCCTGTCCGGTGTCGAGCGGAGCCGTGAGACGATCGCGGGGTGGTTGACCGCCTGACGCCCCTCGATGCGTCCTTCCTCTATCTGGAGGAGACCGCGACTCCGATGCACATCGGAGGGCTGGCGATCTTCGCGCCGCCCCAAGAACCGTTCGACACGGCCATGTTGGCGGGACTTGTTGACTCCAGACTCGATCTGGTCCCGCGCTACCGCCAACGGGTGCGCGAAACGCCTGGCGGCCTCGCTGCACCTGTCTGGGTGGACGATGAGAACTTCGACTTGGGCTACCACGTGCGGCGCACGGCGCTTCCTCGCCCGGGTAGTGACGAACAACTGCACGAGCTCGTTGCCAGGGTGCTCTCGCGCCCACTCGACCGCGACCGCCCCCTGTGGGAGATGTACCTGGTGGAGGGACTCGCCGAAGGCCGCGTCGCGCTGGTCACCAAGACTCATCAGGCACTGGTTGACGGGGTCGGGGCGATCGAGATCGGCGAGGTGCTTTTCGATGATGCTCCGGATGACGTCGGCGCTGACCCGTTGCCAGGCAATTCATGGGTCCCCCGTCGTGAGCCGTCAACGGTCGGGCTGATGGTGGGTGCTCTCAACGAGCTGGTCACGCGGCCGAGCGCGATCGTGGGCACCGTGCAGCATGCGGCGGCCGACATCGGTCGAACCGTGGGGAGAGTGGCTGCCACCTCGGCCAGCGCACTGCATGTCGCGAGGACTATCACCAGGCCTGCGCCGAACTCACCGCTCAACGTCGACATCGGCGAGGCGCGACGATTCGCCACCTCGACGTCCTCGCTGGACCAGTACCGGCTGCTCCATCAGCACTACGACTCCACCATCCACGACGTAGTCCTCGCAACCGTGACAGGTGGTCTGCGCAGCTGGCTCCAGATGCGAGGCGAACCGGTGACGGGCCGATCGACGGTGCGGGCACTGGTGCCGGTCAGTGTCAACGAAGACAACATCGACACCACCCTCGCCACGGTCATCGTCGAGCTACCCGTCGGAGAGCCTTCGCCGGTGGTGCGCCTGCATCAGGTGGCGTACGCGATGAGGGCTGGGCTGGAAGACCACCGCACCGTCAGCGCCCAGCGCCTTGCCGGACTGGCAGGTTTCGCACCCGCCACACTGCACGCAGCAGGAGCCCGGCTGGCGGGAGGCCTTTCGCACCGCGTCTTCAACCTCCTGGTGACCAACGCCCCGGGTCCCCAGCAGCCGCGCTACCTGGGGGGTGCGCGACTTGTTGAGGCCTATCCGGTGTCCCCTCTGTCGAAGGGACAGGCCCTCAGCATCGGAGTGACGTCCTACGACGGCCGGGTCTTCGCCGGGCTCTTCGGCGACCGCGAGGCCATGCCAGACCTCGACATCCTCGCGCAGTGTCTGGACGACGCCCTCGCCGAGCTGCTGGCGACTCTCGATGTGTAGCCCAGGGGTGCCAGGCGGCCCTGTCCACTCAGATTGAGTCGTGCCACGATGACTCATCACCGGTTCGAACAGATCGTGAGAGGTCGCCGCATGGATGCTGTCTCGCAGGTTCCGCTGCCACGTAATGAGCCCATCAGGGCGTACCCGCCTGGTTCTGTGGAAGAAGCCGACCTGCGGGCGGCCCTCGCCGACCTGGCAGGGGCAGAGCGTGAGCTCCCAATGGTGATCGGCGGCCGCCCGGTGATGGGCTCTGGCGACGAGATGACGGTAGTCCAGCCGCACAACCGCCACCACGTGCTTGGCCGTCTGCGCGACACCACGACGGCAGACGCGGGCCGTGCGGTCGCTGCTGCCAAAGACGCTGCTCCTCAGTGGCGAGCGCTGTCGTTCGACGATCGGGCGGCGATCTTGCTGAGAGCTGCCGACTTGCTGGCCGGACCCTGGCGCGATCGCCTCAACGCCGCCACCATGCTTGGGCAGTCCAAGACGGCGTTCCAGGCTGAGATCGACGCCGCGTGCGAGCTGATCGACTTCTGGCGTTTCAATGTGTCGTTCGGCCGCCAGGTGCTCAGCGAGCAGCCGATCTCATCGCCCGGGGTCTGGAATCGTCTGGACCACCGCCCCCTTGAGGGGTTCGTGTATGCGGTCACCCCGTTCAACTTCACGGCCATTGCCGGAAACCTGCCGACGGCGCCGGCGCTGATGGGGAACACCGTCGTCTGGAAGCCCGCTTCGTCCCAGCAGTTCGCGGCGAGCATTCTCATGGAGTTGTTGCAGGAGGCCGGCTTGCCCCCGGGCGTGATCAACATGGTCACGGGGCACGGAACGCACACCAGCGACGTCGTGTTCTCCGACCCGGACCTCGCCGGTGTTCACTTCACCGGCTCGACGCCTGTCTTCCAGTCCTTCTGGAAGCGAACCGCTGACAACCTGACGTCGTATCGGTCATACCCGCGACTGGTCGGCGAGACGGGTGGAAAGGACTTCGTTGTCGCGCACTCATCGGCCGACATCGACGTTCTGAGAAGTGCGCTGGTGAGGGGGGCCTTTGAGTACCAAGGGCAGAAGTGCTCGGCAGCTTCGCGCGCGTACGTGCCGAGAAGTCTGTGGACCGACCTGCGCGATGCCCTCGCGTCTGACGTAGACGGGCTGACAATGGGCGACGTCACCGACTTCTCTCACTTCATGGGAGCGGTCATCGATGATCGCGCTTTCGCCAAGCATGCTGACGTGTTGGAGCGTGCTGCGTCCGATTCGGACGTCGAGGTGCTCGCCGGTGGGACGGCTGACGACAGCGACGGTTGGTTCGTGAGGCCCACCGTCCTGGTCGGAGACGATCCCACACATGACATCTTCCGGACCGAGTACTTCGGCCCCATCCTGAGTATCCATGTCTACGACGACGACCAGTTCGATCCGATGCTCGAGCAGATGGAGGGAGTGAGCCCGTACGCGCTGACCGGATCGATCATCTCGCGGGACCGCGAGGTAGTGGCTGCCGTCAGCGAGAAGCTGCGTTTCGCGGCCGGCAACTTCTACATCAATGACAAGCCGACCGGGGCAGTGGTCGGGCAGCAGCCCTTCGGGGGAGCCCGGGCCAGTGGCACCAATGACAAGGCCGGGAGCCCGCTCAACCTCATGCGTTGGGTGAGCCCCCGCGCGATCAAGGAGACCATGGTGCCCCCGAAGGTCTCCGGGGGTGGATATTTCGGTCACGGAAGCCTCGACGACCAAAGCCGGAAGTTCGTCTGATCACGGGCTGGTGACACAGCACCCGGATCACGCGAGCGGCGGCGTCTGAAGGTAGGCTGAGGCCCCGGCCGACCGACGGAACGGGAGCAGTTCGTCAATGTTGAGCAACGCTCGTGTTGCCAAGACCGACCTGATCAGTCGCGCTATCGCACAAGCGCAGAGATCGATCGACGATCTTCCCGATCTTCCTGCGTTTCTCGAGACGTACTACCGCCACGTCTCTGACGAAGGTCTGGTTGGACGCGACCCGGTCGACGTATTCGGCGCCGCAGTCTCGCATCGTCGTCTCGCCGAGGAACGACCCGTAGGCACCGCGCGAGTTCGCGTCTTCAATCCCACTCTGGAGGCTCACGGCTGGGTGTCGCCGCACACGGTCGTCGAGATCGTCACTGACGACATGCCGTTCCTGGTCGACTCGGTCACCTCGTGTCTTGCCCAAGCCGGTCTGTCCCTTCATCTGGTCGTCCACCCACATTTCATGGTTGAGCGCTCGCTCGTCGGTGTGCTGCAGCGGGTCCTCCTCACCCCTGACGATCGCCGGACTGCTGGTGCTGTGGCTGAGTCGTGGATGCACTTCGAGGTCGATCGGATCTCAGATCCCGAAGTGCTTCGTGACCTCGAGCGGCGCCTGGCCGATGTGCTTCGTGACGTCCGCGACTCGGTGGAGGACTGGGCCAAGATGCGCGAGGAGGCGCAGCGCATCGCCGATGAGCTCCATGAGTCTCCGCCCGACCTGCCGGCAGAAGAGATTGCCGACACCTGGGAGCTGCTCCGCTGGCTTATCGACGAGCACTTCACATTTCTTGGCTACCGCGAGTACGAGCTGCAGGAGCGTGACGGCGAAGATGTGCTGATCACGAAACCGGGCACCGGTCTCGGGCTTCTTCGCGGAGACCATGCCGAGTCGGCGTCGTTCAGCAAGCTCCCCACCGAGGTCCGCGCCAGGGCTCGCGACAAGAAGCTGCTGATCGTCACCAAGGCCAACAGCCGGTCGACGGTCCATCGTCCCGCCTACCTCGACTACATCGGTATCAAGACCTTTGACGCCGAGGGAAACGTCACGGGTGAGCGACGGATTCTGGGGCTCTTCACGACGTCTGCCTACAGCGAGAGCGTGACACGAATTCCGGTGCTCAGGCGCAAGGTCAAGACGATTCTTGAGGTCAGCGGGTTCGCCCCCATGAGCCACAGCGGCAAGGATCTTCTGCAGATCCTCGAGACCTACCCGCGCGATGAGATCTTCCAGATGAGCGTCGACGAGTTGATGCCCATCGCCGTGAGCGTCATGCACCTCCAGGAGCGTCGCCAGGTCAGGCTCTTCTTGCGCTACGACGTCTATGGGCGCTTCGCCACTGCGCTCGTCTACCTTCCGCGAGACCGGTACACCACTCAGGTCCGGTTGGCGATGGAGTCGATCCTGCTCGAGGTGTTTGGCGCCGAGAGCGCTGACTACACAGCTCGGGTCTCTGAATCGGTGTTGGCACGTCTGCACTACGTCGTTCGGGGAAAGCCTGGCGACACGATTCCAAAGGTCGACAGCGACATCCTCGAGGCTCGTCTGGCCCAGGCGACCAGAACATGGGATGACGACCTGGCCGACTCCCTTCTCGAACAGTTCGGCGAAGGCGAGGCCGTCGAGCTGTTGCGGATGTACGGCTCTGCCTTTCCGGAGGCATACAAAGAAGACTTCCCGGCAAGGCTTGCGGTGTCCGACATCCGTCGCATGGAGGCGCTGGAGCCAGGCGGGCCTCTGGGCATGAATCTCTACGAGCCCCCCGGCGCCGAGGCCGGCGAGTTGAGGTTCAAGATCTACCGGCTGGGTACTGAGATCTCGCTGTCCGAAGTACTGCCGTACCTGCAGCGAATGGGCGTTGAGGTACTCGATGAACGTCCCTACGAAGTCGATCTTGCGTCGGGCACGCGGGTCTGGCTTTACGATTTCGGCCTCTATCACCGTGGTGTGGCCACGGGTCAGGTCACAGCCGACACCGAGCAGCTGAAAGTGCTCTTCCAGGACGCCTTCGGCGCCGTGTGGTCCGGGCTCGCCGAGTCCGATGGTTTCAACGCCTTGGTCACGTCGGCCGGTCTCCATTGGCGGCAGGCCATGGTGCTCCGCGCCTACGTGAAGTACATGAGACAGGCCAGCGCCACGTTCAGCCTGGAGTACATCGAGGAGTCCCTCGGTGCTCACGTCGGGCTGGTGCGCATGCTGGTGAAGCTGTTCGAGACGCGTTTCGATCCGTCGTACTCCGGTGACCGGGGCGCTGCGGGCGAGCAGATCACTGCCGAGATCCTGGAAGGGCTCGACGCGGTCAGCAGTCTTGACCAGGACCGAATCATCCGGTCCCTGCTCTCCCTGATCAACGCGACGTTGCGTACGAACTACTACCAGCCAGGCGACGATGACGAGCCGAAGACCTATGTCTCGTTCAAGCTCGACCCAGCCGCCGTGCCCGATCTGCCGCTGCCCAAACCGAAGTTCGAGATCTGGGTCTACTCGCCACGCGTCGAGGGTGTTCACCTTCGGTTCGGGCCAGTCGCGCGAGGGGGTTTGCGATGGTCCGACCGCCGCGAAGACTTCCGCACCGAGATCCTCGGGCTGGTCAAGGCGCAGGCGGTCAAGAACGCCGTAATCGTCCCCGTGGGGGCCAAGGGCGGGTTTCTCCCCAAGCGCCTCCCAGACCCCAGTGTCGAGGGCCGCGAAGCCTGGCTAGCCGAAGGTGTGGCGTCCTACCGCATCTTCATCAGTGCGTTGCTCGACATCACCGACAACCTGATCGAGTCGGTGGTCGTTCCTCCGCCCAACGTCGTTCGGCACGACGGCGACGACACCTACCTTGTCGTGGCAGCTGACAAGGGCACGGCCACGTTTTCCGACATCGCCAACGGCATCGCGCAGAACTACGGATTCTGGCTCAGTGACGCCTTCGCCTCCGGTGGGTCAGTGGGCTACGACCACAAGGCGATGGGGATCACTGCCCGCGGTGCATGGGAGTCGGTCAAGCACCACTTCCGCGAACTTGGCGTCGACACCCAGAGCGACGACTTCACGGTCATCGGTGTCGGAGACATGTCCGGTGACGTGTTCGGCAATGGCATGTTGCTGTCTGAGCACATCCGGCTGGTGGCCGCCTTCGACCACCGACACATCTTCCTTGACCCAGACCCCGACGCGGCTGTCTCGTACGCCGAACGGAAGCGGCTCTTCGAGATGCCACGGTCGAGCTGGGACGACTACGACACGTCACTGATTTCAGAGGGAGGAGGTGTTCACCCACGTACGCTGAAGTCGGTGCCCATCACCGAGCCCGTTTCCCGGGTCCTCGGTCTTCCTGACGGAACCGTCAAGATGACGCCGCAAGAGCTGATGCGCGCCATACTCCGCGCGCCGGCTCACCTGATGTGGAACGGCGGAATCGGTACGTACGTGAAGTCTGAGTCGGAGAGCAATGCCGATGTCGGTGACAAGGCCAATGACTCGATTCGCATCAACGGAGCCGACCTTCGCGTTCGCGTTGTCGGTGAGGGCGGCAACCTCGGGTTCACACAGCTGGGGCGCATCGAGGCGTCACGTCACGGCGTGCTGATCAACACCGATGCCATCGACAACTCAGCCGGCGTTGACACCTCTGACTACGAGGTCAACATCAAGATCTTGCTCGACGCTGTGGTGCGTTCGGGTGATCTGACGCAGAAGCAGCGCAACGAGCTGCTCGCGCAGATGACTGACGATGTGGCCGAGCATGTTCTCAGCCATAACTACGAGCAGAACGTCCTGCTCAGCAATGCCAGGGCCCAAAGCCACTCGATGCTGCCGGTACACAAGCGATTCCTCCGTTGGCTGGAGAGCAACGGCGAGCTGGACCGCGGGCTTGAGTACCTGCCACCTGATGCCGAACTCGATCGTCTCGATGCCTCAGGAGGTGGGCTCTGCTCGCCCGAGTTCGCTGTACTCGTCGCCTACTCAAAGATGGAGCTGGCCGACGACCTGCTCGCGAGCGCTCTCCCCGATGAGCCCTACTTCCAACGGGTCCTCAAGAAGTACTTCCCGGAGGGAGTCACCTCTCGCTTCGCCGACCGGTTGGAGTCGCACCCGCTGCGCCGCGAGATCATCACGACAGTCGTCGTGAACCAGATCATCAACCGTGGCGGCATCACCTTCGGCTTCCGCGCCATTGAAGAAACGGGCGCGACGACGGTCGAAATCGCCCGTGCGCACACCGTCGCCCGTGAGGTCTTCGGCCTCGACGAGTTCTGGGCGAAGGTTGCTGACCTTGACAACCTGGTGCCTGTTCGCGCCCAATCAGCTCTCTACCTGGAAAGTCGGCGACTCCTCGATCGCGCCAGCCGATGGCTGCTGCAGAACAGGCGGTCACATCTCGACGTCGAGGCGGAGATCGAGCACTTCGCCGAGGTCAAGGGCTTGATCGCTGAGATCCCCCAGATGCTGAGGGGCGCTGAACAAGAGCGTCTTGTGCGCCGGGCCGCGGAGTACACCGCGCAGGGAGTTCCCGACGAGCTGGCGCTGGTGACGTCCGCCCACCTCGACGCCTTCTCCTTGCTCGACATTGTCGAGCTCGCCAACAGCGTTGGTCAGCCGGCTGACGATGTGGGATTCGTCTACTTCGCGCTCTCTGATCGCTTCGAGGTCGACAAGATGCTCAACCGGATCACCGAGCTGCCCCGAGACGAGCGGTGGCACGCGTTGGCTCGTAGCGCGCTGCGCTACGACCTCTATGGCGCCCTGGCCGGTCTGACGTCCAACGTGTTGACGTTGACACCAGAGGGTGGCAGCCCCGAAGAGCGCATCACCGACTGGGAGAACGCCAACGCTGAGGGCCTTGGTCGGGCACGTACGACGCTGCACGAGATCGCGTCGAGCGATCACTTCGACCTCGCCACGCTCTCGGTTGCCTTGCGTGTCGTCCGAACCTTGGTTTCTACCGCGGGGAGCAGAGCCTGACATGGCATATGACATCGAGCGCATCCGGGCGCTCTACCCAGCCCTGCAAGGCGATCGCGTGTGGCTGGACGGTGCGGCAGGTACCCAGTCTCCGACCTCAGTCATCGAGGCTATCGCCGAGACCTACCGAGCGGGCACCAGCAACGGGGGAGGTGTCTTCGCCAGCAGCAAGGCGTCCGATGAGATGACCGATGCTGCGCGGAGTGCCGTGGCCGACCTGGTCGGGGCCGAGACATCACGTGGGGTCGTGCTTGGACCGAACATGACCACGCTCACCTACCGATTTGCCCAAGCGCTGGCCCGGGACTGGCAGTCCGGCGACAACCTGATCGTCACCGAGCTCGACCACGACGCGAACGTGCGCCCCTGGGTTCAGTGGGGTGAAGCAGCCGGTGTTGAGGTTCGGTGGGCGCGTGTCGATGTGGGGTCGGGAGAGCTGCCGGTCGAGCAGTTCAGTGAGCTGATTGACGAGCGCACTCGGCTGGTCGCCGTTACCGGCGCGAGCAACGTCCTAGGCACACGTCCGGATGTGCGGAGTATCACCGATGCCGCCCGTGCGGTTGGTGCTCTCTCCTATGTCGATGGGGTGCACAGCACGGCTCACGGGGTGGTTGACGTTCGTGCGCTGGGCTCAGACTTCTACGTGACCAGCGCCTACAAGTGGGACGGGCCCCACGTCGGGTGCCTTGTTGCCGACCCTGATCTGCTTGATCGACTCGTGCCGTTCAAGCTGGCCTCGTCGGCCAACAACGTGCCTGATCGGTTTGAGTGGGGAACACCGTCGTTCGGTAACTTCGCTGGAGTGACGGCGGCCGTCGACCACTTGGCCGCGCTTGATCCTGAGGCCACCGGTTCAAGACGTGAACGTCTCGTTACGTCCCTCACCGCGGCCCATGACCACGAGACTGCACTCCTTGATCGGGTGTTGGCTGCGCTCGAAGGTGATGCGCGCATCACGCTCTACGGGCACCCCAAGAACCGAACCGCCACCGTCTACTTCCGGGTTGCCGGTGAGTCTCCGGAGCAAACGACGGTGCGTCTCGATGAGGCAGGAATCAATGCGTGGCACGGGCACAACTATGCGTGGGAAGTTACTCGTGCACTCGGGATCCGCGACACGGGCAGCGCAGTGCGGGTCAGCCTGTCGCACTACACGAGCGCGGCCGACGTCGACAGCTTCCTCGCGAGCATTTGAGTCGCGACCTGCTGCGGCACCTCAGGTGTGAATTGGTGCAAACGGATGGAAGTCGTCGACTCCTGAGCGGACCACCACGTAGGACGACTCGGGAACCTCGTTCCAGACGCCGGGAAGGTCGCTCAGGGGCTCGGACACGACGAGGCGTGATGTGTCGGAGAGACCGCTGAGCAGCTCGTTGTCGGGGTACAGCTGGCGCAAGGTTGGCTCGTCCGTGGAATAGAACAGCGACCGAGCCTGGCCGTCGCTGGAGTATCGGAAGGCCCAGATCGTCGTACCGTCCGAGGTGGCGACTGACATCTGCATCGGGCGCGCGACAGCATGCCGCCGTCCGACGTCCTCGATCAACCCCACCGCCCTGGCCACGGCCGCCGGTGGATCGTCCCTCAACCCGAGGGTAAGCGCGAGGTAGAAGAACACCTCGGAGTCGGTGGACCCCTCGATGTTCGGGTAGAGGTCAGGATCGATGTGCAGCACGAGGTCCCGCTTGAGCACCCCGAAGCCGTTGATCAGTCCGTTGTGCATCCAGAGCCAGTTCTCGTGACGGAACGGATGGCAGTTGGTCTGCTGAATGGCGCCGCCGCTCGATGCGCGTACGTGGGCGAAGACGAGCCCAGAAGTGATTTGTCTTGAAAGCTCGCGCAGGTTTCGATCGTTCCACGCTGGCTCGACGCTGTGGAAGAGGGCGGGTTCGTCGCCCAATCCGTACCATCCGAGGCCGAACCCGTCGCCGTTCGTGGTCTCGGCACCGAGTCGTGAGTGCAGGCTCTGGTCGATCAGCGAGTGCTTGGGGCGGTACAGCAGGTCTTCGAGGAGGACCGGCGACCCTGAGTACGCCATCCATCGACACATGTGGCCTCCATAGCTCGGGTGACCCCCACTGTGCCGCGTGCTGATGGCGATGCCAAGCGTCGATCGTCAGGCAGAAATGATCATTGTGGGGGCGAATCAGGATCACTACCGTGCATGGGAGTGGTGCCATCGCTGAAGGAGTCCGCACGTGAGTGTCCAACAGCCCATCGAAGTCCGAGACATGGCCATCGTCCACCGCACCTTTCGGGAGGCTTTCTCCGAGTCGGCCGAGCTCGTGCGGGCCGAGACAAGCCCAACACCGGATCGAGTGGTCTTCTTGTCGGATCACGTAGAGATGATTCTCGCAATCCTGCATGGGCATCACGAGTCAGAAGACGAGCTCTTGTGGCCCAGGCTGCTGGCCCGCGTACCCGATGAAGCGGAGACCGTCCAGCGGGTGGCTGACCAACACCAAGAGGTGTCAGCAGCTGTCGAGCGCGTCCAACAGGGAGTCGACGCTTGGCGGGCGTCCTCGGGTGGCTCTGGTGGAGACGCCCTGGCCGACTCGCTCCTGCACCTGAACGCAGTACTGCAATCGCATCTCAACGACGAAGAGAACCTGGTGGTCCCTTTGGCGGCGCAGGCGCTCACGCAGGAGGAGTGGAACAGCGTTGGCGAGCACTCACGAGGGTCCATCCCCAGAGACAAGCTGTTCATCGCGTTCGGCATGCTGCTGGAGCCTCTGAGCGACCACGACCGCGCCTACATGCTCTCCGAGGTCCCGGCGCCCGTGAAGCTGCTGTGGAAGACGTGGGGGCAGCGCAGCTGGCGCAAGTATCGGGCGAAGTTGCGGAACGTTTAGCGCTTCGCTCGAGGCGTCGTCGGTCACAGACCGTGATGGCACGGTCGGTAGTGACATCTCTCCTCGCAGTAGCGTCGTACGGCCGACCGGGCCTTCGTTATCCCCAGTTCGTCCGAAGCGGTTGAGGGGGAGTCGAAACACTCCCTAGGCTCCGCGAACCCAGAGGGGAGCGGGGTAGGTGATGGATGCAGCAGCAGTGGTCGAGTCGGAGGTCCGCGACCGGGTCCGGGTAAGGGGAATCGATCCCCTCGCTGACCCTGGGTCGGTACGCGTCGTTGTTGACGAGGTGCTCGCCGACTACGCCGAGCGCAGCTTGGGCAGCACGGTCGTCCCGCTTGCAGATGGCGAGCAGGTCGCACGCGACATCGTCGACGCGGTGGCCGGCCTGGGTCCGCTGCAGCAGTACCTCGATGACCCTGCCGTCGAGGAGCTCTGGATCAATGCCCCCGGGCGTGTGTTTATCGCACGGGGCGGTCACAGCGAGCTCACTTCGACGATTCTTACCCGGGAGCAAGTCCGAGACCTGGTCGAGAGAATGCTGAGACCTTCGAACCGGAGGGTGGACCTGAGTTCCCCATTCGTGGATGCCACGTTGCCCGATGGCAGCCGCATACATGTGGTCATCCCCGACGTGACACGCGAGCACTGGGCCGTCAACGTCCGGAAGTTCGTCGTCCGCGCCGAGCGTCTTGAGCAGCTAGTCGGTCTAGGAACACTCAGCGAACATGCCGCACGCTTCCTCGAGGCGTGCGTCATTGCCGGCCAGAACATCATCGTGTCGGGGGGCACGCAGGCAGGAAAGACGACGCTCCTCAACTGCCTAGCAGCCTCGATCCCACCCAGTGAACGCGTCGTGACTGTCGAAGAGGTCTTCGAGTTGAAAGTCCCCCTTCCAGACGTGGTGTCCATGCAGACCCGACAGCCGAGTTTGGAGGGGACCGGCGAGATCCGTCTGCGGCGACTCGTCAAGGAAGCGCTGCGGATGAGGCCATCGCGGATCATCGTCGGAGAGATTCGTCAAGAGGAGTGTCTTGATCTCCTGATTGCCCTCAACAGCGGCCTACCGGGAATGTGCTCGCTGCATGCCAATTCCGCGAGGGACGCAATCACGAAGATGTGCACACTTCCCTTGCTGGCTGGGGAGAACGTCGGGCACGCCTTCGTCGTTCCTACCGTGGCATCCTCCGTTGACATTGTTGTGCACGCAATGACTGACTCAAGAGGAGCACGGCGAGTACGGGAGATAGCGGGTGTCCCCGGACACACCGAGGGGCACACGATTGGGCTCGAGCCGCTCTTTCGCTGGAGTGGTGGGGAGTTGGTGCGAGGGTCCGGATTCCCGCCCCATGCCGAGCGTTTCGAGGAACAGGGCATCGAGCTTGCTCGGTTGCTCGGCGGAGAAGGGTCGCTGTGACCGCCGCTGTATTCCCCCTGGCGTTGGGCGTGGGCTCGACGCTGCTGCTGTGGTGGCTCGCGGCCCCCGAGTGGTCGCTGCGTATGCGCCGCTCGCGTCTTTCTGATCTCCTCGCCGATGCGGGTATGGGTCATATCAGCGCGCGTCGGATGCTGGCTGCGTGCGTAGCAGTTTCCGGGGTCGCCGGCTTGGTCGTCTATGTGATGTCACAGTCACTGGTGATCGCTGCTGCCATTGGCGTGGTCGTCTCACCCCTCCCCGTGGCATGGGTGTCGTATGTCCGACGAAAGCGTCAAACGGAGTTGCGACAAGTGTGGCCGGATGCCATTGAACACCTGGCTTCAGGCATACGGGCGGGTCTGGCGCTGCCAGAGGCCATGAGTCAGTTGCGCACAAGCGGACCGGCGGAGCTTCAGCCAGCCTTTGCATCGTTCGCTGGGGTGTATCGCTCTTCTGGACGCTTCTCGGAGTCGCTCGACGTGCTGAAAGAGGCTCTGTCGGATCCAGTGGGAGACCGGGTCGTTGAGACCCTGCGACTCGCACGAGACGTGGGCGGTAGTGACCTGGGGCGGCTGCTTCGCACCCTCTCGGCGTTTCTCCGAGACGATGCTCGGGTACGCGGTGAACTGGAGAGCCGACAGAGCTGGACCGTCAACGCGGCGCGATTGGCGGTTTCTGCACCCTGGTTGCTCCTCCTCCTGGTCGGAACGCGGCCCTCAGCGGCCGCGGCCTACAACTCCAGTGCCGGCGTGCTCGTCCTCATGTTCGGGGCCGTGCTGTCCTTCGTTGCATACCGGCTCATGATGAGGATCGGGCGCCTTCCCACCGAGTCGAGGGTCCTGCGGTGACGTCGGCAGAGGTCGCACTCGTGGCGACATGCGGTTTGGGCATGTGGCTGGTCGTGCAGGGAGTGCCGACGCCCGCACCGCCGTCACTGTCCGATCGAGTCGCTCCGTATTTGCTGAGTGGGCAGGCGGCCTTCGCTCCAATGACCCCTCCCTCCAGCCGAATGTGGCTGCCCCGATGGCTTGCATCGTTGACTGCTTCGCTCGGGCTACGTCTCGCCCGTCTCACCGGGGGTGAGAGCAGCGTTCAACGGCGGCTCGATGTCTTGGGTCGTGACCAGTCCCATGAGCAGTTTCGTCGCGAACAAGTTGTGTGGGGGCTGGTGGCCTCCAGTGCGGCCGTGATGGTCATCATCGCGCGGGGTCCGTCAACTCGAGACATGGTGTCCGGCGCCCTCTTCGTCCTACTCGCTGGAGTAGGAGGGGTGCTGGCCCGCGACCAAGCCCTCTCTCGATCAGTCCATCGCCGCACCGAGAGCGTACGCGCCGAACTCCCGACGGTGATCGAGATGCTCGCCATGGCAGTCGGCGCTGGTGCCAGTCTCACAACGGCATTGGAACGTGTGCGGGCCGTCGGCCACGGCGTCCTTTCTGAGGAGTTCGCGCGCGTTCTTGACGACACCAGAGTGGGCCTGCCCATGGCACCAGCACTTCAACAGATGGCCGCTCGTCTCGATCTCCACGAAGTGAGTCGATTCGTCGATGCAGTACTCGTCGCAGTCGAGAGAGGCACGCCGCTCGCGGACGTCCTCGCCGCGCAGGCCGGCGATGCGCGAGAGGCAGGGAGAAGGGCTCTGATCGAAGCTGGGGGCCGCAAGGAGATCGGCATGATGATCCCTGTTGTCTTTCTGGTGCTCCCGCTCTCGGTGCTATTCGTTCTGTTCCCGGGCTTCTACGGGCTTTCGTTCAGTTCCTGATTTCCACAATGGGGAGGATCTATGACGACCAGGAGACGGCTCGCCTTCGGGTGGCTGGTCAGGCAGTTTCGAAGTGAACGGGGTGATGTGCCTGGATGGGTGCTCATAACGGTCATGACGGCAGGACTTGTGACTGCCCTGTGGCTGGTGGCGGACGATCAGCTGCGTGAGATCTTCACGTCTGCGCTCGGCCGTGTCACGGGCCCGTGATCTAGGGGACGACGGCTCAGCGGTTGTTGAGTTCGTCTTGGTCTCGATCATCGTCGTTGTCTTGCTGATGGCTGTTCTGCAGTTGGCGATGGCCCTTCACATCCGCAACACGTTGATTGCGGCGGCCGGGGAAGGTGCCCGTTTCGCGGCGACCGCCGACCGAGGGCCGACGGACGGAGTGATCCATACCCAACGGTTGATCCAACAGAGCCTTCCGGACTCCTATGCCGAGCGCGTGACGGCGCGGTACACAACGGTCAACGGTGTGCAGACCATCGAGGTGGAGGTCGTAGCTGATCTCCCAGTCTTCGGATGGGTGGGCGCAGGCGACGCACTTCGAGTTGCAGGACATGCCATGGAGGAGTCGTGAGAGAGCGCGACGAAGGGGCGGCCATGGTGGAGTTCGTTCTCCTTGCGGTCGTGCTCGTCGTTCCCCTCTGCTACATCGTTCTGGCCGTATTCGATCTCCAGAGTGCGGCATTCGGTGCGAATGCAGCCACCCGCGAAGCAGCTCGGGTCTTCGTTCGTGCGCCGTCAACGGCAGACGGCGAGCGGCAGGCGGAGGCAGCAGCCGCACTCACTCTTGCTGACCATGGAATCGACCTCGATTCATCGGCACTGGTGCTTTCCTGTTCTGCGACGCCATGCCTGACCCCCGGCGCCACTGTCCAGGTGTCCTATCGATCGACAGTTCGACTCCCGTTCATCCCGGTTCTTGGGTCACGGGAGATCGCCAGCGTGCCGATCTCCGCCACCCATACCCAAGTTGTCGACGAGTACTCGGAGATACGCCCATGACGTGGGCATCGCAGACGAAGAAGGCGCGAGAAGAGGACGGGACCGTTCTTCTTCTTGTCATTGGACTGGTAGCTGTGGCCGCGCTCCTGATTGCCGTTGTCACAGACGTGAGTGCCCTCTACCTTCAGCGGCGCGACCTGATCTCAGCCGCTGACGGAGCGGCGCTTGCTGGCGCTCAGTCGGTCGACGAGGCCGCCATCTATCGCGGGGGGCTTCCCGCGGCGGGGCCAGTTCCCCTCGACGAGGACGCCGCAGAGCAGGCGGTTCTTGACTACCTGACCGCTGCTGGGTTTGTCGGCAGGGGGTTGGAGGTGCAGGTGTCCACGACCCCGACCACTGTCTCGGTCTCCCTGGCCAGGAGTGCGCAACTGCCGATAGCAAGCACCATCACGGCGGGCGCCAGCGGTACTGCACCGGTATCCGCGACGGCCACAGCGCGTACGGCCGTCATACCTTGAGACTGGGGTGAGCGGCAGCCTCGGCCGCTGCCTCGACTCGCGGGGCATCGCCGGCCACGATCACGTACTCGGTGTTGCGAAGTCTCTTCACGGTTCCGACTTTGCGCCCCGCCGGGTTGTGGATACCGATCTGGGCACCGACGTACCTCTTGCTGTCGTACGCCAGGAGTCGTACGTCTTCGTGCCCTGCATCACGCAGCCATTGCATCAGCGCCTCGGCTGTCACCCATGACTCGTCGTTGTAGCTGACAACGACCACGTGGGCACGAGTTCGGTCGATGATGGAGTGCAGTGCCTCTGGCATCTCGCGCTTGCGGTTGAAGATGCTCTTGGTGGCGTCATCGCGTGCA
The DNA here is from genome assembly GCA_963824605.1 of uncultured Actinomycetota bacterium. GTDB lineage: Bacteria > Actinomycetota > Actinomycetes > JAHEKZ01 > JAHEKZ01 > JAHEKZ01. The sequence goes on from CAWGPZ010000006.1 coordinate 425,840, forward strand.
TCGATGCGTTTGCAGGCGATGCCGTAATGCTCGGGCTCGTCCCAGCGCACAAGCGTCTCCCACACGTGGTAGTTCGTGAAGTAGCGGTGCTGGTTGTAGGGCGGATCCAAATACGTGAGGTCGACGTGGGGGAGAGAGTCGACGAGAGCGGATGCGTCCCCTTGAAGGGCACTTCCTCGGCCATCGATGAGTTCTGGCGCCCGGAGCTCGAGGTCATTCAGCGCGCGCGGTGCCCACTTCTTGAGGTAGGCCATCTGAACGCCAGTCGTCGAGTCGACGCGATCAGCGGCCAGCATGAGAGCGGTCAGCAGCACGGGAAACAGTGGTGAGTCTGCGTAGTGCTCGGCCAGGTGATCACGCATGGCATCAACTCGCTGGCCGTTCTTGGGCTGCAGGTAGCGAGACTCCTCGCAGAACGTCCGGGTGAAGTAGCCGCGCTTCCCCGGTAGTGCAGCGAGCTCGGCGAGCGCCGAGTCGAGCGCAGCTCGGTCGACCGATTTCGCGTCTGTCGCGATGTAGCACTGCGCCAGGACTTGGCTGTAGGTGGCGATGTCGGCGGCGGTGACGTCGAGACCTCGACGTTTGAACTCCTGCGCCACACGCGTCGTGCCGGTGAACAGATCGACGGCGGTGGTCGCCTCGACGGCACTGGCCATCGCCCCGAGAACTGGCACGAGGGTCCGTTTGGACCCCAGGTACTTGATCACTTCCACCTCCGCGTCCTGACCCTACGGGTGCACGCGAGGAAGGAGCGGCTACGTCAGCGCCGAGACGACGGATCGGACGCCCGCCGGTGACGGGTCGGCGACGGCGATGAGCATCACCTCGTCGCCCCGCAGGCCGACGCCCTCGGTCCAGACCGGTGTCTCGCCGAGCTGCTCGGTGCGTGTCGTCACGACAAGACGGTCGCTGGCTTCCTCGACCGCCAGGTCGACCCCCCTGGATCCGACGCAGCGCTTCAAGACCTGGGTGTGTTCGGCGAAGAACTGGCTGGCTGTCTGGTCGTCACCGAACCGGAGCACCAGAGCGACACCGGGAAGCTTGCCCTTTGCGTACGTGACCTCAAGGGCGGACTCGGGCCTCGGCAACTGCCCGGGACGACAGCCCAGGGGAGTGATGGCGGCCAGCACACTCTCCGGTTCACGCACCGTTGCTGGCTGACCGCTTCCGACGTAGCCGTCCTCTGCGTTCCCGTGGTCGACGCGGTAGTCCCAGCCCCGGCCGAGGTCTGCCGGCTCCGGAAGGTCCTCTTGCCCCAGGTCGCCCACTCGGGAACTGGGGCGATTGACCGGTTCGTCGAGCGTGGCCTCGGCTGCTGGCGGAAGGGCGGCATCGATTCTTGCGTTGCCGGTACATCCCGCCAGGGCGAGGAGAAGGAGCGCGAGCGCAGAGGACCCGGCGACCAGTCTTCGACCCGAGATGTCAGCCACCATTGCTGGACCAGTGCTGATAGTCGGGACTCGACCAACGGGCACCCCATGCCCAGCCCTGACGCCAGAGCTCCCTGGCGATCGACGAACGCGCCGTGATGACTCCGGGATCGTTCACATTGAACTGACGCCGGAAGTGGTAGGGGACCGCTGCCTTCGCCGGATAGACGCGCGACCCGGTGACGTACGGGTTCTCGAAGGTATTGATGTCGATCGCGTTGCCGTAGGAGTGTTGTGAAATGCGGTAGGGATTGCCAGTGACGTGTCGGCAGTTGAACGCCGACGTGTTGCCAGCGCGCATCGCGCGCTCATCGACGCCCTCGTACCGGTCGGCCGGATTCAGCTTCTTGATCGCGAACCGACTGTTGAAGGCTCGGCGGAAGATGGCGAGGTAGTCGTGCGTCACGTAGGCCGCTCCGATGAGCGTGCCTCGCTGCAACCGGCCCTGGTAGTCCCAGTAGTTCATCTGGATCTGGCGCAGGCCCGAGGGCGCTACCGGGCAGCCTGGACGCCACGTGTGCGGCAGGTCTGCAGCTTTCACCCTCGTGACCTTGGGGTCGAAACGCGCCTGCGCGCGGATTCGCTCCTTCGCGGAGGTGTCGCGATGACCACCTGCCCACGTCGCGCGCAGTCGTAGGAACAAGACACCAGGCCTCGGCGGCGTCCACGTGAGGGCCAGTCGGTCGGTTCCGCGTAGCCGCCGGTCTCGCAGCGTGAGCCACCTGCCGGAGTCGTTGCGCCGTTGCAGGGCCACGGTCACTGGCCCACCGATGCGCGTTGAGACGGAGCCCTTGACCACCAGAGGCTTGAGGGCCACCGGCCGGCTCGTGCCCTTGAGGACGACGTCGAACCGTGGCATGACCGTCACGATCAGAAGTCCGCTGGACGTCCCACCCCGCCCATCCACCACGGTGTACGGCACGTCGACGCGTCCGACGTACCTGGCAGTCGGCGTGTACTTGACCTGGCCTCGTACCAGTTCTGCATGGCCGTGCTCTGGTTGTTGCACGTCGCTCAGCTGCAGGGGATCGTTATCGGGGTCGACGTCGTTGGCCCGTACGTCGACGACGACCGGTGACCCCCAGCGGGTGCGAGCGACATCGTCCGCTGCTACTGGAGCGGCGTTCTGCATGGCTGTCACTGAGATGCTCACGGTCGCATCGGCCGTCAAGTCACCGTCGCTGACGCGATAGGTGAACGAGTCGCTGCCCACGAAGCCGTCGTTGGCTGTGTACCGGATGCCCGGATCGGCTAGTTCGGCGATACCCGATGCGGGCGCCGAGACGACGCCCTCGATGAAGAAGGGGGTGGATGATGTCGCATCAGGGTCTGAGTCATTGTCCATCACGGCGATCACGACCGACTGCCCCGAGCTGACGGTCGCGTCGTCATCGACGGCGATAGGCGCGAGATTGGCCGGTGCCGCCGCGGTGGAGGGCTCGGGCCCTTCAGCAAGACCCGGCGCAGCGAGCATGGCCAAGGTGGCGCAGCTCACGAGCAGCGTCACGCCCGTGGCCTTGCGGTGCCTGGACATGAAAGTACCCCCAATGGCTCATTCCACTGATCGGCGTAGCGACCGCTGACATTGAGCGCTCGACGATCACGTACCCTCGTGCGACGTGGCCAACCCCGAGCCCTCCGAGGCGATCGCGCAGCTCCAGACAACGCTGGGCAGCATCGAAACGGTCCTCGACCTCCCTCGCCTGAGTGTCGAGCTCGCCGATCTCGAAGAGCAGGCCGCGGCACCTGACCTGTGGAGCGACCCAGTGGCCGCCCAGAAGGTCACCAGCCGTTTGTCGTCGATCCAAGGACTCATTCGGCGGATGGCGGCTCTTCGTCAACGTCTGGACGATCTCGGCGTCATGCTCGAGCTCGCCGAGGATGAAAGCGACGCCGAGACACTGGCTGAGGTCGACGCCGAGATCGACAGCCTCACCAAGGCCGTCGGCGAGCAGGAGGTTCTGACTCTCCTGTCCGGCGAGTACGACGCGCGCGAGGCGCTCGTCACCATTCGCGCCGAGGCCGGGGGCGTGGACGCCGCCGACTGGGCGGAGATGCTGATGCGCATGTACCTGCGCTGGTGTGAGCGCCACGGATATCCGACCGAGGTCTACGACACCTCCTACGCGGAGGAGGCCGGCATCAAGTCGGCCACCTTCGCGGTGAAGGCGCCATACGCCTACGGCACCCTGAGCGTCGAGCAGGGAACTCATCGACTTGTGCGGATCTCCCCCTTCGACAACCAGGGACGACGACAGACGTCCTTCGCTGGCGTCGAGGTGGTTCCAGTCGTCGAGCAGACCGACCACATCGAGATCCCGGAAGACGAGATCCGGGTCGACGTCTACCGCAGCAGTGGTCCCGGAGGACAGGGCGTCAACACCACCGACTCGGCAGTGCGGATCACCCACCTCCCCACCGGGATCGTGGTGAGCTGTCAGAACGAGCGTTCACAGCTACAGAACCGGGCCACGGCGATGAACGTTCTGCAGGCGAAGCTCTTGGAGCGCCGCAGACAGGAGGAGCAGGCGCGTATGGACGCCCTCAAGGGCGACTCGGGCGGGTCCTGGGGCAACCAGATGCGCTCGTATGTGCTGCACCCCTACCAAATGGTCAAGGACCTGCGCACCGAGGTTGAGGTGGGCAATCCTGAGCCGGTGCTCGATGGTGATCTCGATGCATTCATCGAGGCGGGGATCCGGTGGCGCAAGCAGCAGGAGAACGCTGCGGCATCGACGTCCTAGGGCTGACGTCCAAGGGCTACCGATCAGTAACCCTTTGATCGAGGTGAGCCGGGTCACAGGGGATGCGGGTGCACTCGGAGTGTGGCTACTCTGCGTCATGGCAATCACCCGGCTAAACGGGTGATTGGGCCGGGTGGCTACCACAACAGGTGAGCCCCACCGGCTATTGTTTGAGCAGGGAAGCGTTGATCCGTGGCCGCGTTGCGGTCACCCAGGGCGTAAGGCGTCCAGTGGCCACGGGGAGCGAGAGGTGAGACCGGCCCCGCGCGAGGGAAGGAACGGTCATGGCGGTTACCCGGAAGACCCGGGCTGCTCGTTGGAGCGGCGCTCTGTTGGTGGCGCTGGCGCCACTGCCGTGGTTGGGCTTTGGCTCAGCTCAAGCAGCTGACTCAGCGGTCTATGCGACCGTCACTGGTCACGAAGCCTTCTCATCAGATGCTAATCAGGCTGACTACTGGGGCGACGACTGCGAGAAGATCATTGATGGTGGTTCGCTCAGTTCGTATGTGCTGACGCGGGACTACGCATTGGTGATCGTCAAAGCCGGCGCCGGCAATGTCGACCCGTACACCAACACTCTGTTCGCCGATGCATCACGTGGCGAGACGGTGTGGGCAGACACGAACGGCAACTCCAGCTATGACCCAGGTGGTCAAGGTGGCGACAAGACCATCAGCCACATCATCGTGTGTGGTTCCACTGACCCGTATTCGTCGAAGCCGGTGACGAGCAAGCCTCCGACGACGAAGCCACCGGTGACGGAGACTCAGACCACGAGCAAGCCTCCGACGACGAAGCCCCCGGTGACGGAGACTCAGACCACGACCAAGCCTCCGACGACGAAGCCCCCGGTGACGGAGACTCAGACCACGACCAAGCCTCCGACGACGAAGCCCCCGGTGACGGAGACTCAGACCACGACCAAGCCTCCGACGACGAAGCCCCCGGTGACGGAGACTCAGACCACCGGCTCCGCCTCCCCGAGCAGTTCGTCCGGGGCGCCGAGCAGTTCGTCCGGGGCGCCGAGCAGTTCGTCCGGGGCGCCGAGCAGTTCGTCCGGGGCGCCGAGCAGTTCGTCCGGGGCACCGAGCAGTTCGTCCGGGGCACCGAGTACCTCAATCTCGACTGAGGAGTCCGGCCAGAAGCCGACGAGCAGTTCGCCGGAGGTCACTGAGATCGAGACCTCTGCTGGTGCCCTTCCGAAGACCGGTTCCGACGTTCCGTGGGCCGGGGCAGTGGGCATCTCGCTGCTGCTGATCGGACTCGGAGCGCTGTTGCTCCTCGGGCCTGGACGATTGATCCCGGCCTCGTACCACCGCAAGCACTGATCGCTCTAGCGACGAGCGTGACGAAGGGGCGCGGCTACGGCCGCGCCCCTTCTGCTTGCCCTTGTTCTGAATGGCGAGTCAGTTCACGCCCGTCGCGACGCGCGCATGACCGGGGTGAGCCAAGCCGCGTCCCTCAGCCCATAGACTGTTCTTCCCGGCCGTTCACGGGCCCTCGTGCCCGCTTCCCCTGTCCCCGACCCGGCCGGGCCTTTCCATGATCAGGTTGGACGACGTCACCAAGGTGTACCCGAGCCAGGCTCGGCCTGCCCTCGACCATGTCACTCTTGAGATCGACAAGGCCGAGTTCGTCTTTCTGGTGGGCGCGTCCGGCTCAGGGAAGTCGACCATGCTGCGACTGATCCTGCGCGAAGAGCGAGCAACCAGTGGTCAGGTCTTCGTAGCGGGTAAGGACATCGCCCGGTTGTCGAACTGGAAGGTGCCGCAGCTGCGACGTCAGATCGGGACGGTCTTCCAAGACTTCCGGCTGTTGCCGAACAAGACGGTCCTCGAGAACGTGGCGTTCGCACTCGAGGTAACTGGTCGCCCCAGCCACCTCATCGCCAAGGTCGTGCCCGAGGTGATCGAACTGGTCGGCCTCGCCGGCAAGGAGGACCGCTATCCCGGCGAGCTCTCCGGAGGTGAGCAGCAGCGAGTGGCAGTGGCCCGAGCCTTCGTCAACCGGCCATCGATCCTGATCGCCGACGAGCCGACCGGAAACCTTGATCCGCATACCAGCGTCGGAATCATGAAGCTGCTCGACCGCATCAACCGCACAGGGACGACGGTCGTGATGGCAACGCACGACGCTGACATCGTCGATCAGATGCGACGCAGAGTCATCGAGCTTGAACGAGGTCTTCTCGTGCGCGACCAAGCGCGCGGCGTCTACGGCTACGCGCGCTAGGGCGAAGGGACACCATGCGGATCAGTCTTGTCGCCAGCGAGGCCGCCACCGGCCTGCGCCGCAACCTCACCATGACGGTTGCGGCGGTGCTCGTCATCAGCATCGCGCTTGCACTCCTGGGCACGGCCAACCTCATCCGTCAGCAGATCAACGAGATGCAGAAGTTCTGGCTGGGCAAGGTCGAGGTATCGCTCTTCCTCTGCCGCGACATCGACAGCGATCGAGCCACCTGCCCCGATGGCGCAATCACCGACGCCCAACGTGCGCAGATCCAGCAAGACCTGCAAGAGTTGCCGCAGGTGAGCGAGGTCTTCTACGAGTCGAAGCAGGACGCCTTCGAGCGTTTTCAGGAGCAGTTCGCGAGCTCGGAGATCGCTGACAACATCAGTGCCGACGACTTGCAGGAGTCTTTCAGGGCCAAGCTCGTTGATCCTGAGAACGACTACAACGAGGTGGCGAGCGCCTTCGAGGGTCGACCTGGAGTCGAAAATGTGGTCGACATGCGCTCGTTCTTCGACACGGTCTTCAACGTGCTGAACGGCTTCCAGGTGGGAGCTCTGGGCGTCGCCTTCGTGGCGCTGATTGCCACGGTGCTGCTCATCGTGGTCGTGATCCGGGTGGCTGCATTCAGCAGACGACGGGAGACCTCCATCATGCGGCTGGTGGGGGCCTCCAACCTCTATATCCAGCTCCCCTTCCTCTTAGAGGGGGCTTTTGCCGGATTTGTCGGGGGTCTGCTGGCGTGTGTAGCGCTGGTGGTCGGCAAGTATTTGCTCATCGATCAGCTCTTCCGCGAGTCCTTTGCCTTCAATGAGGCCAGTTGGATCGACTGGGGTCACGTTCTGGCGACCTGCGGGATCGTCATGGCAATTGGGCTCCTGGTGTCGATTGTGGTCTCGTACCTGACCTTGCTGAAGTACCTTCGTGTCTGACCGCAGTGAAGTTGTCTGGGATTTGCGCCGAGACTTCAGGGGGAGAGGAGGGTCGATCGTGCGTGCGCGTGCAGTATTTGCCGCCGCCGTGCTGTCGGCTGCTCTCTTGGCCGGCCTGTTGGCTCCTGCCTCCGCTGATGACCTGATCGACAAGGCCGACGAACTCAACAACAAGATCGACCAGACCGAGTCTGCCCTCGAGGGGGCCTCCGCGCGGCTTCAGCGGGCTGCGGCCGACCTGGAGCGAGCCCAGTCCCAGCTGCCTGCGGCCCGGTCAGCCTATGAAGCGGCGGCTGGACGCCTTTCCAGCGCCAGGGATCGCCTTGCTCTTATCCGTCAGAAGCTTCGGCAGCTCCGCGCCCAGCAGGTCAAGGTGCAGACTGAGATCAGGCAGGCTGAGCGTCGGATCGTGCGCTCGGAGACGCTGATCGCCCGCATCGTCCGGTACCAGTACCAGACCGGGGGCTACGCCGAGCTTCAGGTGGTTCTCGACTCCGACTCGCCCACCGACTTCGTGCAGCGGGTCATGGCGACACAGTCGGTCACTGATGCCCAGGCCGAGGTCGTCGATCAGCTGAATGCCGACAAGTCGGTGTTAGCCGCGCGCCAACAGCAGATGCAGGTCACCGAAGAAGCCATCGAGGCGACCGAGGCCGAGGCCGAGAAGCAGGTCGAGGAGCTTCAGGGCTTGGCAGACGCAGCACGCAGTGCGAAGCGGGACGTCAAGCAACTGATCGCGGTGCGTTCGAGATCTCTTCGCGTCGCCCAGCAGGAGAAGGCCGCCGAACAAGAGCGCCTCGCAGCCCTCGACGCCGCACGCAAGGCATTGCAGGCGCAGATCGCGCAGGCCGCCTCGACGGGTACCGCCACCGGCGCGCTCATCTGGCCACTCCCTGGTGCAAGCGCCGGTGGTGGCGTCGGCTGGCGCACGCACCCGGTGTACGGCTACCGAAGCTGCCATACGGGCGTCGACATCAGTGCCTCGAGCGGCACCGAGATCATCGCTGCGCGCACCGGTGTGGTGATCTGGACGAAGAGCGAGCTCGGCGGCCCGTTCGGCAACAACACCCTGATCGATCACGGGAACGGGTTGGCGACGTTCTACGCGCACCAGTCCGGCTTCGCCGTGCAGGCCGGGCAGAAGGTCAAGAAGGGGCAGGTCATCGGGTATGTCGGATCGACCGGCTACTCGACGGGCTCGCACCTGCACTTCGAGGTACACATCAACGGTGTCCCGCACGACCCGATGGGCTGGTTCGGCGGCAGCAAGACGCCGCAGTCGCAGTTCTGCCCGTAGCGCTAACCCTCGACTTGACGGTCAACCTCCGGCTCAACGCCCTCGGATACCCAACGCCGCCACAAGGTCGCGGCCGGGTCGCCCGTAGACTGCCGCTATGTCCCCTCTGACCCGGCGTCTGCTCGTCACGACCGTCGCGGTCGTGGCCGTTGGCGCGTCATACGGAGCGGGCGTCATCACCGGGGTGGTGGGGAGCTCGTCGTCGACGGGCGGGGTCATCGACGCTGCGGCCGACCGCATCGAGAACTCCGCAGCCGAGCCGGTCGACCGCGCCGAGCTGGAGCGGGCCGCGGTCGAAGGAATGCTGAAGTCGCTCGGCGACCGGTGGTCGTCGTACTACGACCCCAGCGAGTACGCCTCCTTCGAAGACGCTCTGCAAGGCCGGTACTCAGGCGTCGGCCTGTGGGTACGTGCCGGGCGCTCCGGGGTGGTCGTGTCTGGCGTGCAGGACCGCTCGCCCGCCGACGAAGCCGGCTTGATGGCCGGTGACGTGATCGTCTCGGTGGACGGTTGGACGACATCTGGTGGATCCGTGGGCGAGGTCGTGCAACGACTCCGTGGCCCCAGCGGTTCTGAAGTTGTCATCGGCGCCCTGCGAGAGGGTGCCGCCTCGAACCTCACCCTCACCCGCTCGACCCTCAACACCTCCGACGTCACGGTGGAACAGCTGGCCGATGGCGTCACCCGGATCGGCATCAGAACCTTCACGCGCGGTGTGGGGCGCGATGTGCGTAGAGCCATGACCTCTGACCCGGCGTCCTACGCGGGCGGGGTGGTGCTCGATCTGCGCGGCAACCCGGGCGGCCTGCTCGATGAGGCGGTCGAGGTGGCTTCGGCGTTCCTCGATGGTGGCCCGGTCGTCTCCTACGAGCAGCGGGACGCCCCCGATCGGGTGCTGTCGGCACTCGGGCGCGGAGACATCACAACGCCGATGGTCGTCGTGGTCGATGGAGGAACCGCCAGTGCCGCTGAGGTCGTTGCCGCCGCGCTGCAGGACAGAAGCCGGGCGGTGGTGGTCGGGTCGAGGACGTACGGCAAGGGATCGGTTCAGGAGCCAAGCGTGCTCCCCGATGGCTCGGCCATCGAGTTCACGATCGGCCGCTACCTGACTCCGACCGGTCGGGTGATCGACGGTCGCGGCATCGAGCCCGATGTCCTCATTGATGTCGCGGCACCGCCGGAGGCGGCCGAACAGCGGGCGCTGGAAGTCCTACGTGGTCTGACCGCTGCCTTGCCACTGCCGGACCAGGGCTGATCGTGCCTCGCGAGAAGGGGCGAGTTCTTGTCGCCCAGAACCGAAAGGCGCGCCACGACTACCACATCGAGGACACCGTTGAAGCCGGTCTCGTGCTGACCGGTACCGAGGTGAAGTCGCTGCGCGAGGGTCGCGCCTCGCTGGTCGACGGGTATGCGGCCGTCAAGGACGGCGAGCTGTGGCTGCACAATGTCCATATTCCTGAGTACACCCAAGGGACCTGGACCAACCATGAACCGCGCCGGGTCCGTAAGTTGCTTCTGCATCGCGAGCAGATCCGCAAGCTCAATGCGAAGACTCAGGAAACGGGCCTCACGATCATCCCGATTGCGCTGTACTTCAAGGACGGCTACGCCAAGATAGAGATCGGCGTTGCACGCGGAAAGAAGTCCTATGACAAGCGACATGCGTTGGCCGAACGTGAGGCCAAGCGCGATGCTGACCGGGCTATGGCCCGGCGTGGTCGGGGCGACTGACCGGAGGGGCCGGCTGCATCGAGCGGCGGCCCAGGGTGCTCGGGCGCTGGTGGTGCTAGCGGCAGCGGCGCTGGTTGTTCCGCTTTTTGCCCTCCAGGCATCTGCTGCTGCCGGTGATGGCTACATCGGGCAGTACGACGTTGACATCACCATCAACGACGATGGGTCGCTCGACGTGTCCGAAATGATCGGCTACACATTCACTGACCGCAGCCACGGCATCTACCGGATCATCCCGAACCGATACCCGGTGTCCGAACCCTTCACGCCGGAGAGCTCCGAGACGACCATTGACACCTCTTATGACCGAGTGGTGGACATCAAGGATGTCAGGGTCATCAGTCCCTCAGGCGCGCCGACTGACCTCCAGATCTCGCAGGAAGGCAGCGTGCTGTCGATCCGTGTGGGAGACCCGGACACCACAGTGAAAGGAACTCAGTTCTACCTGCTGAGGTACCGGGTGGAAGGCGCGCTGAACAGCTTCGACGGGTACGACGAGCTGTACTGGGATGCGATCGGTACCGAGTGGTCGGTCCCCATCCTGCGGTCGACCGTGCGGGTCGAGGCCCCACGGATCAAGGACGGCAGGTGCTTCACGGGTTTGTATGGCGGCGTGCAGCAGTGCGACGAGACATCAGTGAGCGCCACGTCCTTCACCGCTGAAGAGGGAGGTGTCGGCGACGGAAAGGGGGTATCGATCGTTGTCACGATGCCGCCTGGCACGGTGGACGTGCCACCGCCCGTGTACGAGCAGCGGTGGTCGTTGCAGAGGGCGTTCGCGCTGACGCCGGCGACCGTGGGCGCCGCAGCTGCCGTGCTGCTGCTCGGAGCAGCTGGGATCTGGTGGCTCGTTCGCCGGGGACGGGACCGCAGATTCGTCGGCCAAATCCCGGGGCTTGCGCCCCTTTCCGACGTGGCGAGTGCTGAAGAGATGCGGCCCTTCGGCGACTCGGGGGAGGGTCCCGTGGAATGGGCGCCCCCTGATGACTTGCGCCCTGGTCTGCTGGGCACGCTGATCGACGAGCAGGCGAATGTTCTTGACGTCACGGCCACGATCGTCGACCTCGCTGTACGGGGTTACCTGCGGATCGACGAGATCCCTGACAAGGGGCTCTTCAGCAGCCGTGACTGGCAGCTCGTACAGCTCAAGGGTGGTGACACCGAGCTGCTCGCCTATGAGCAGAAGCTCTTCGCGGCCCTCTTCTCGGGCCGGAACACGGTGCGACTCTCGAAGCTCAAGCAGACGTTCGCAGAAGACCTGAAGCGAGTGCAATCCTCAATGTACGACGAGCTGGTCTACCGGAACTGGTACAGGCGGCGGCCCGACTCCACGCGGACCACGTGGGGTGTGGTGGGGTTCGTGGCGGTCGCGGTAGCTGTCGGCGCTACCTACCTGCTGGCCAGCTATACACACTTCGGAGTCGTGGGAGTTGCTCTCGTGATCGGCGCCGTCGGTGTGTGGTTCGCCTCCCGAGACATGCCGGCGCGCACAGGGCACGGGAGCGCCGTGCTGGCACGCACTCTGGGCTTTCGGCGCTACCTCGCCACCGCAGAGGCCGGGCAGATCAGGTTCGAGGAGGGGACCGACGTCTTCTCTCGGTATCTGCCGTACGCCATCGTCTTCGGTGAGGCCGAACGCTGGGCCAAGGTCTTTGCCACGCTGGCCGCTGCCGGAGGCGCTGCGGCCACGATGCCGGCAGTTGCGTGGTACACCAGCCCCCACGCGTTCAGCTTTGGTGAGTTCGGAAACTCGGTGAATGCCTTCTCGGTGAATGCTTCTGGATCGATCTCGGCAGCTGCGGCCAGCTCCTCCGGAGGCGGAGGCGGGTTCTCCGGGGGTGGCTTCGGTGGCGGTGGCGGCGGCGGTTGGTAGATCGTCTCCCGGCCTCAATCCTCAGGTGGGTCTGACCTTGGCAGTCTGACCCGGACCTCGGTCCCACCGGCCCCGCTGGCCAGCTGTACCTCGCCCTCGAGGGCCTCGACGACGGCCGCGACGATGGACAGCCCCAACCCGCTTCCGCCCGAGGATCGGTTGCGGGATTCGTCGGCACGCGAGAAGCGCTCAAAGGCATGGGGCTGGAAGTCGGGGGCAATGCCTGGGCCGCTGTCAGCCACGACCAGGGTCACGCCGGCCGCGTCAGGGATGACGGACACGCTGATCGATGTGTGTGCAGGCGTGTGCTGTACGGCGTTGGCCAACAGGTTCGTCATGACCTGACGGAGCCTTCCCTCGTCTCCGAGCACGAAGACCGGCTCGTCTGGGAGATCAACCGATATCGGGTGGTCCGGTGCCGACACCGAAATGTCGCTCGATGCCTCCGCGGCAATCCGTGACACGTCGACGGGCTCATGCAGCAGGGGACGGCCCTGGTCGAGGCGAGCGAGCAGCAGGAGATCGTCAACGAGGGAGCCCATCCGATTGGCCTCTGACTCGATGCGGTTGATCGCGTTGTCGCGCCCGCGCGGGTCGGTATCGGTGCGGCGATAGAGCTCGGCGTATCCCTTGATGGAGGTGAGCGGGGTGCGTAGCTCGTGACTGGCGTCGGCGACGAACTGTCTGAGCTGCCGCTCTGTCTCAGCTCGTTCCTCCAACGACGTCCCGAGGTGATCGAGCATGTCATTGAGCGCTAGGGAGACGTCTCCGATTTCGGTCCCCGGAGCAGCATCAGGAACTCGCTCGTCGAGGGTTGGGGTGCCCGAGCTGAGGGGAAGGGCCGCAACGTCTCGAGCTGTTTGGGCCACCCGGTCCAGCGGTAGGAGATCTCTGCGGATCAGCCAGCCTCCACCGAGTGCCACGACGAGAGCAGCAACGGCCAGCGTCACTCCTTCAACGATGAGCAGGTGTCCGAGGGTCTCGTTGAGCTGCCCCAGCGGCAGGCCGACCGTCACCGTGTCGCCGTTGTTCTTGGAGACCTGGAAGACGCGGTAGGCGCCGAGCGTCGGAAGGTCCACCGTGGAAGGGGTGGGGCTTGCTGCGACCAGCGCCATGACGTCCTGGTCGCTGAGCATCCGGTTCCCGTTCGTCGGCGGCCCCGGGGTGCCTAGCGGGTCGTCGGAGTCCTGGTCGTCGTCACCGGGACGTCCGATCAGAACGGCTGGACGGACCAGCTGTCCGGACAGGTCGGTCGCGACGACCACCGTCCCGTCCCGGAGGCCGGTGGGGTCGAACGCCTGACTGGTCACGATACCGGCCGCCGTGCTTGCCAGTTCGCGATCGAGCTGTTGAAGCAGGAAGGAGCGAACCGCCAGGGTCATCACCAATCCAGCGACCACCAGAACGATGACGACCAGTACGACCAGACCGAACGTCAACCGACGGCGCAGCGGTTGTCGGCGTCGCTGCCGAGGACGCGCCTGCGTCGGCGAAGTGCTCACTCTTCCCCCGAAGCATCCGATCGCAGGACGTAGCCGACGCCCCTGACGGTGTGGATCAGGGGCGGTCGACCTCGGTCGATCTTCCGGCGCAGATAGCCGATGTACAGCTCCACAATGTTGGCTTGTCCCCCGAAGTCGTAGTTCCACACACGATCGAGGATCTGTGCCTTGGACATCACCCGACGGGTGTTGACCATCAGGAAGCGAAGCAACTCGAACTCCGTCTTGGTCAGTTCGATCAGTTCACCGCCGCGGCGTACCTCGCGTGAGTCGTCGTCCAGGACCAGGTCGGCGACCTGAAGAAGGTGGTCGCTGGCGCCGCGCGTGATCCCCGCGCGACGCAGCAGTGCGTTCAGGCGTGCGACGACCTCATCAAGTGAGAAGGGCTTCGTCACGTAGTCGTCTCCGCCGAGGGTCAGCCCTTCGACGCGGTCCTCGGTGGAGTCACGGGCGGTGAGAAAGAGCACGGGAGCCAGGAACCCCTCCTGGCGAGCGCGTTCGAGCACCTCGAACCCCGACATGTCGGGCAGCATCACGTCGAGCACCACGATGTCGGGGTTGAAGGACCGGAGCTCAGTGAGTGCTGACTGGCCCCGATCCGCCGTTCGCACCGACCAGCCCTCATACGTGAGGACGGTCTTGATCAGGTCCGTGATGTGCGGCTCGTCGTCGACCACCAAGACGCGGACAACTGCCGCCTGCCTGCCGGCGGCTGGTTGGGTCGTCACGCCGCCGGCCACCTCCCGCTCTTGCCTGTCCGTCTCGTGACGGTGCGATGCGTTCACCTCCGACGGTACTGCCCGACGAGAGGGTTTCCGCCGCAGCCTTGCCTCTCACAGGTGATTCACAGGTGGATCTTGGGTGAGGCATAGGTTCCACAGCCATGGTGATCCCATGACCATGACGGCCACTCCACCCATTGCGCGCACATCCACGGGTCCGGTATCTCCGGCCCCCGGCCTCCCAGAGCTGCGTCGACGTCAGCGCTGGGCAGGTCGACTGGTCGGGTCCGCGGCGTGGCTGGTGGGTCTGGGACTGGGCGTCACCATCGCGCTCGCGATCTCGTCCGAGTCGCTCGGCACCCTGACAGCGCCGGGTGGAACAGCAACGGCCTTGGGACGGCTCACCGGTCTGGTCGGGACCTACCTCATGCTGGTCTCCTTGCTCCTCGTGGCGCGGTTCCCATGGCTCGAACGCGCCGCTGGACAAGAGCGTCTGGTCCGTTGGCATCGCTGGCTCGGTCCCTGGCCCATCTTCTTGATCGTGGCCCATGCGGTACTGATCACTGTTGGCTACGCGGCGGCGGCTGCTGGTGGCATCCTGCCCATGGCGTGGAACCTGGTGACTGTCTACCCCAACGTGCTCGCGGCCTCAGTAGCCCTGGGCCTACTTGTGCTCGCCGGGGTCACCTCCTGGCGGGTCGCTCGTCGCAGGTTGCGGCACGAGACGTGGTGGACGATCCACCTCTACCTCTACCTGGCGATGGCGTTGGCACTGGCCCATCAGATCAGCGCCGGAGCGGCCTTCGTCGTCTCCCCGGTGGCGCGTGCCTGGTGGATCGGGATGTGGGCCGGGACCGCTGGTGTCGTGCTTGTGTTCCGCTTCGGACTTCCGCTGTGGCGGTCGGTCCGGCACGGCTTGCGCGTCGTCGAAGTACGCAGAGAGGCGCCGGGAACGACGACCGTGATCATGAAGGGATCGCGGCTGGACCGGCTGCAGGTTCGCGGAGGTCAGTACCTGAACTGGCGCTTCCTCCGCCGCGGCCACATCGTGCACGCGCACCCCTACTCATTGTCCGCGATGCCTCAAGGTGACTACCTACGCATCACGGTGAAGGCGCTCGGTGATCACAGTGCGGACCTGGCCAGCCTCAAGCCAGGAACCTGGGTGGCAGTCGAGGGTGCGTACGGACGCTTGACCCACGACGTGATCGAACGGGATCGCGTACTGCTACTGGCGGGAGGGGTGGGCATCACGCCCCTGCGGGCACTGCTCGAGGACCTTCCTCTCGGTGTTCATCCGGTGGTGATCGTTCGGGCGTCGCGGCGTGAGGATGTTCTGTTCCACGATGAGCTGGCCCATCTGGTTCATTCGCGAGGTGGTCGCCTCGAGGTGCTGGTGGGTCCACGCAAGAAGGTGCGGCTGGACAGACGCCGACTTCACCAGCTGGTACCTGACGTCGCAGGTCGAGACGTCTTCATGTGTGGGCCGGAGGGCCTGGTCGACGATTGGCGAGATGCTCTGGAAGGAGTTGGTGTTCCCATGAGGCGCATTCACAGTGAGTCGTTCGGTGGCTAGCGCCGCTGCGCCCGGCTGGTCCGTCCGGCGTCTGGTGCTGCTCGTCGCGGGAACGGCAACAGGTTTGGTGCTGATCCTCGGCTATCGGACCCCGGCCCCGAACCCGATGCCGCTCAGTTCCGCCAGTCAGTCCGGCGGTACCACCCACTCGTCGTCGGGGAACGGCGGTGGGTCCGGGGGAGGTGGTTCGAACGCCTCGAGCTCAGCGCCGTCGACCAGGACTGTGACCGGTTCGGTGGCCAGCACGCAGTTCGGTCCGGTACAGGTGAGTGTCACGGCTCGGGGCAACACCATCACTGACGTACAGGCGCTCGCACTGCCATCGGCAGACTCACACTCTGCCCAGATCAGCCAGTACGCCGGCCCGCGCCTTCGTCAGCAGGCGTTGGACGTGCAGTCCGCTGGTATTGACGGCGTCGCCGGAGCCTCCTACACCAGCCAGGGGTACCGCCAGTCGCTTCAGTCGGCGCTCAGTCAGCTCGGTGTGTGATGCAGATCGTGCGGTGCCGCCATGTGGAAGAGGTCATGGGGACCGCCTTCACCGTTGATGCGGTCTTCTCGGACCGATCAGAGGAAGACGGACTCCACGACGTTGTCACCGCCTGCCAGATGCTTCACGAGGTGGACCGGGTGTTCAGCACCTGGCGAAGCGACACTCCGGTCTCCAGGCTGCGTCGCGGCGAGCTGACCGAGGAAGACCTGCCGCCAGAGGTGGTGAGCGTGCTCGCTTCCTGTACCCACGCACACGAGCTGAGCGGCGGTTGGTTCGACCCATGGGCGGCACCGGGTGGTGTAGACCCGACGGGCTACGTCAAGGGGTGGGCAGGTCAGCTGGTTCTCGACGCCCTTCGTTCAGAAGGCGCCGCGGCAGCGCTGGTCAACGCCGCCGGTGACGTCGCCGGGTTCGGTGGACCCGAACCCGGACGCCCATGGCTGCTCGGGCTCACCGATCCGTTCGCGCCGACCGAGCTTCTAGGCGCCGTGCCTGTGGCGGACAACGCGTTGGCGGTCTCAGGAACATATGAACGGGGCGAGCACATCTACGGTCAGGGCGGTGCGCCCGCGGATGCCGGGGTCGTCTCGGCCGCTGTACTCGGTCCCGATCTGGGGCTGGCGGACGCGCTGGCGACGGCCCTCGTAGCCGGGGGCCAGGAAGCTCTGGACCACGTCGCCGAGGATCCCGATCACCAAGCCATGGTGATCTTCAGGGACGGGCGTTGGGCGAGCACGGACGCCTTCCCTCTGAGGCCGATGCCCGCGGCGCAGCCTGTGAGAGCGTCCTGACTAGTCATTTAGGTCGACATCTGAGTGCCTGTTCGGGCGGTATTCGTCCAGTCTTCTGTCTCCTTCCACGGGACGCCCCTACCGTATTTCCATGACTGACCTGACGCGGCGCGCAGCTTTGACCATGGGTGGAGCCACGGCGCTCACCTTCAGCCTGGGGTTCTGGAGGCAGGCGTACGCCAAGCCAGCCGTCGTCGGCGACGGTCCTTACGGGAAGCTAGGTGCTCCTGACCGCAACGGTGTCCGCCTGCCGGCGGGGTTCAGGGCTCGACTCATCGGGTACTCCGGTGATCGCGTCCCGGGCACGTCGTTCCCTTGGGTATACGAGCCCGACGGCGCCGCCTGCTTCCCCACGCGTCGAGGAGGGTGGATCTACGCAGCCAACTCCGAGGTGAACGGGACGGGCGGGGGAGCCGCTGCTATTCGGTTCGACGCTCACGGCGAGGTGATCGACGCCTACCGCATCCTCGCCGGGACGAAGTGGAACTGCTCGGGCGGTGCAACGCCATGGGGGACATGGCTCTCTGGCGAGGAGTTCCGCCAGGGATTTGTCTGGGAGTGCGACCCCACGAAGCCAGGACAGGGTGTGGCACGGAAGTTGCTGGGACGGTACGCCCACGAAGCCGCGGTCGTCGACCCGGCGACCGGGTGGGTGTATCTCACCGAGGACGCCGGCAAGGGACGGCTCTACCGGTTCCGCCCCGACGAGTACGGCGATCTCTCCTCGGGATCGTTGGAAGCGGCCAAGGTCAACAAGACCGGCGCCAAGGTGTCCTGGAAGCGGGTCAGCGTCAAGCAGCCGGAGAGGTCGAAGGGCACTAGTGAGTTCAACAGGGGCGAGGGTGCGTACTTCTCCGACGGCTACGTCTACTTCACGACGACGGGAGACGACCGGGTCTGGGCGCTGAACACGACGACCGATGCCATCGAGGTCGTCTACGACGCTGCTGAACTCGGCGACGATGCGCCGCTCCGTGACCCAGACTGCATCACGGTGCACCACACGACGGGCGACATCTATGTGGGCGAGGACGAAGACGACCTGCAGCTGGTGCTGCTCGCTGACGGCGAGCGCAATCGGGTCGCGGCACCCTTCGTCCAGCTCATCGGGCACAGCGGTGGCGAGAAGGGGGCGCCTGGTCAGGATCCCAATGTGGTGACCTCGTCGAGCTGGAAACCGGCCTCGGAGATCACCGGGCTCGCGTTCAGCCCTGACGGTTCCCGCCTCTACATGACGTCGCAGCGTGGGCTCGACGGCGTCCACGGCATGACCTTTGAGATCACTGGGCCATTCCGCACCTAGCCCACGGCCTTAGGAAATCCTTGGGTTGCCGTGGCAGCACGACGCTTCCCAGTAAGTGGCTGGCTCGCGGTGCGCTCGACCCTTACGAACCGCCGCCAGTCAGCATCGAAGACAGATCGATCCCCGCCGTCTGGCCACCGTCGACCACGAACTCCGAACCTGTGGAGTAGCTCGACTCGTCGGAGGCCAGGAAGAGCGCCAGCTGGGCAACTTCTTCGGGGCGACCGATCCGCTGGATCGGCTGTCCGGCGTACTGCGCAGGGTCGACGTCGCCGCCGCCCGGGTTGGCCATGGGTGTGTCCACCCCGCCCGGGTGAACGGAGTTCACCCTTACCCCCTGGTGCCCGAACTCGATCGCGGCCGACTTGGTCAGGCCACGCAGACCCCACTTGCTCGCGGTGTAGGCGCCGATCATCGACATCCCCACCAGCCCGCCGGTGCTCGAGATGTTCACGATGGACCCGCTACGCGCTTCCATCATCGAGGCACCCACCGTCTTCATCCCGAGGAAGGGGCCGACCAGGTTGATGGCGAGAACCCGATCGAAATCCGACTTCGACATGGCGACGATTGGGGCGAACTGCAGGACGCCGGCGTTGTTGACCAGGACGTCCGGAGTTCCGAACTCGTTCGTGGCCACGTCGAGGGCCGCGTTCCACTGGGCTTCCTCGGTGACGTCGAGGTGCTGGTACTTGGCGGCTTCGCCGAGCTCGTCAGCGAGGGAGGATCCCTCGGTGTCCAACACGTCACACATCAGAACCCGTGCGCCTTCGTCGACGAAGAGCCGGGCTTCAGCGGCGCCCATACCCCTCGCAGCTCCAGTGATGATGGCGATCTTCCCGGTCAGGCGACCCATAGCGACCTCCGTCGATTGCTGTTCCCCCAGCGTGTCTTTCGCGGAGGCATCAAGGCCAGAGGCGTTGGACCTCCCACGACATGGCTGCGGGTCCAGTTGGCAGGCGGCACAGGGGTAGGTCATGGTGGTGGGTGTGACTGCTGAGCCAGAAAGCACCGTTGAGGCCCTGATCGGGATCTACCGTGCCGACGGTGGGATCCGTGGTGAGCTGACCTACTTGGTCGGCAAAGTACGAGGAACTGCCCACTGTGCGCTCTGTGACATCACCCACTCGCCGGTCCGCCGGAAACGCGCCTGGGACGCGATGGTGGCGAGGCTCGGCGTCCCGTTCGAGCTGCTGCACCTGAACGAGCGGTCGGCTCACGTCATTGCAGCGGCTGGGGACCGTTCGCCCATCGTCCTGGCCCAGGTACGGGAGCCAGGGGCATCCCTGCTCAGGTTGGTGCGCGTACTGGACGAAGACCAGGTGGAGGCGTCCGACGGAAGCGTCGGGGTCTTCGAGGAGGCCCTCCGACAGTCACTGACTCAGCTGGGCTTGAGCCTGCCAGCGGAATCACATGTGACGTGAGTGCGTTGTACCTCGTACGATGGTGACAACTGAATAGGGCAGACCCCAATGGGGGTGAAAGGTTTCGACTTTGGACGTACTGTCCAGGGGAAGCGGGTCGAGGAAACCAAGGACGATCTCGTTAACCATTCCTTGGAAAACAATAAGTGCCGATACAAAGCGCACTGATCTCACTCTCGCTGCCTAAGCGAAGCTGAGATCCGTCAGCCCGGAGCTGCTTCCGATCCGGTGTCTGGCGTCGATAGGAAGCTAGACCCAAGGGCCCGGTCACGGGGCCCGCGGGGACACCAAACAGTGACTGGGCCCGTCGGCAGCTTGCCTGTGTGACTGCCGGGGCCGAGAAAATCACAGCGGGCTGCACCCGGAGAATCCCTGTATGGACGACGAAGGACGCGGGTTCGATTCCCGCCACCTCCACCATGATCACTAAATGCTGGCACTAGCGCTGCGCGGTTCAGCGTGGATGCCCTTCCGATCGCTATACCGATCGCAACGACCTCCAGGCCGACACCATCCGTGGCTTACTCGAACCCAAGCACTCGAAAATCGGTGGCGTGAACCAGCGATGAGAGGCTGCATTGCCATCCCCTCATCGTTCGATTCAAGAAGTCGCTAACTGTTGCTACATGGTTGTTTTCGCGTTGTCGACGTACGTCGCCAGCTTGTCGAACGCCATGTTCCATCCCATTTCGCCAGGGGAGCCGGCCGGGATTCCGACGTGGGTCAGCACCATCTTCGTCAGGTCCCCGGTGACGACCAGGTCAACGCGGACTTCGGTGGTCGTCGGGTGTCCTTCGGGCATCCCCATCGACGAGGGTGGTTGCACATTGCCGTTCTCGTCGGACATGGACTCGCTGTATGCGAGTTGATTTGGCTCGTTGACTGCGAGGTGTTCGCCGGTGAACCACATCTGCATCGCGCCGTTCGGAGTGTTCATCTCCATCCCGACGAATCGGCGACCCCCGACGCGCACGTCGAACTCAGCAACCGGGATGGTGGCACCCTGCGGGCCGTACCAGGCTTTGAAGTGTTCGGGGTCGGACCACATTTTCCAGAGGAGCTCGATCGGCGCTTCGAAGCTCCGCTCGATCACCACGGTGTTTGCGGATTGGTTGTCACTCATTGGTTTCCTTTCTTGCCGCTCGGGGGTTGAAGTTGTGTGAGGTAGACGTCCATCTGGTCGAAGCGTGACTCCCACATGGACCGGTATTGGTCAGCCCATGTCGAAACCTCCTGCAGGCGCGACGCCTCGATGGCGCACGGTCGGAACTGCGCCCTGTGGCCGCGACGAATGAGCCCCGCTCGTTCGAGCACTTTGATGTGCTTCGAGATCGCCGGGAGCGTCATGTCGAATGGTTCGGCGAGCTCGTTGACGGTCGCGGCTCCCTCAACAAGGCGAGCCAGAATGGCGCGCCTTGTTCTATTGGCGAGTGCCGCGAACGTCGCGTCGAGTCGGGTGTCATCGATCGCGATCGTCATGATCATCGGGTTCGTTCTGTGCTGTACTGGATGGTTAATTTACCCATAGGTTAAATATAGTCGAATACGACGAGCTGGGCAAGCGCTGATCGGCCATCTGGGCTCGTGGACGCGCAATGCACGTCATCGCGCCTGTCGACGTCCACACAAGAACCGCCCCGTTGGCGAACGACGCCGGAGCGACGCGGGAGGGGCCGACCAGCCAAAATCAGCGGACGCTAGACCCGCTTCCGATGATTTCGTCTCCCTGGAGTGATAGCTCCTGCTTCATGGAGCAGCCGCAGCATGCTCGTCTTGCCGATGCCGTGCCCAGCCATCAGCTGGGTTGAGGTGAAGCCATCCCTATAGTCAGCCACGATCTGCTGGATCGTCTCCATCCCCAATCGCATCTCGATCTTGTGGATGTGCACGGCAACTTGCGGCTCCCGTGTCACTCGTGGCTGCTTCTCCATCTTCTTGTAGAGCTCCGTAAGTTCTTCCTGCAGTGCACGAAGGTTCGAGTAACGTCCCAGTAGGTCCACCAATCTGACATCTCTGAACTGCGGAAACGCGGGTGAGGGAGTCGAGGTCTACTCCCGCTTTCGGTTGCCTCCCTCCGGAATTCGTTGACGGTGTCAACAGCAGCGCTCCTGGACCTGTGACCTACCCTGGCGGCAATGTGCTTGCACTTAGTGGTGTGCAAGACACCGTCCAACACCGGGCAGTCCGCCGCTGGGCTTGGGTGCCGGATGAAGATCGACCGGGCCGGCACGTGGTTGGCAGCCGGGTAATACCAGGTTATACTTCTTGCATGAAGACGGCGATCTCGGTACCTGATGAGACATTCGAGAAGGCTTCCAGGCGCGCTCGCGATCTGGGGATGAGCCGGTCGGAGTTCTTCACGCGCGCCGCGGCGCGCTATCTCGACGAGCTCGATGCCGAGTCCGTGACCCGCCAAATCGACTCAGCCGTAGCCGCGCTCGGCACCGGGGATGACCCGTCGGCGGACGCGGTGGCGATCGGTCGCCGAGTCGTCGTTGATGAGGCGGGCGATTGGTGATCGAGCGGGGTGGGATCTATTGGGCCGACCTCGGCGCACCATCCGGGTCCCGCCCAGCAAAGCGCAGACCGGTCCTGGTGATCTCGGCCGATACGTACAACCAGAGCCGGCTTGCGACCCTCGTCGCTCTAGTGATCACGTCCAACACTGATCTGGCGACGATGCCCGGCAATGTGTTTTTCCCGGCCGCCGTCACGGGACTTCCGCGTGACTCCGTCGTAAACGTGACGGCAGTGGTGACGCTGAACAAGGCAGATCTGGCCGAGCAATCTGGCGTCGCACCCCTGGCTCTCATGGGCGAGGTCGATCGCGGGCTGCGGAACTCCCTCGACCTCTAAGACGCGGCCCTGACACCTCCGGGCACGTGGGCGCGGCGTGCGGGTCACCGGGTGGAAACGGCGTGAGCAGCTGGGCGATTGCTGTTGACGGCGTCAACGCGTTTACCCGATGGGCCCCGACGGAACCAGATCGATCCCGACACTTTGTGCATCAAAACCAACGGGTCCCGACGGTTCCACCTGGTTGGGCAAGGTTCGATTTCCGCCACCTCCACCATGAGCCTGACCCTGCTGCATCCATTCACCCGGGGCCGCAGGAGACCAGGATCTTGCCCGAGCGGCCGCCGCGTGCGGCGTGCGCCACAGCTTCCTTGAGTCGGCTCAGCGGGTAGACCTCTTCGACCTCGACGGCGAGGGCCCCGTCGGCGAGCATTGATGCCAGCATCCGATACAACGTCGCGATCTCATCCGGCGGCGTCTCCGCGAACCAGCGGCGCAGCCAGAAGCCGGTCAGGGTCACGCCACGGAAGATCAACTCGCGGCCGTCGATCATCGATGACTCGCCACTCAGGATGCCGTAGTTCACCACGGTGCCGCCATCGGTCAGGCATTGCGCCAGGCGCTGGGTGGCCGCCCCACCGACCGCGTCGAGGGCGAGCGGGACGACGCCGTCGCCGATCACATCGCGGACGCGAGCAGCCAGGTCTGGGCCATCGAGGACGACGACGTCGGCCCCCGCGGCGCGTAGCGGCTCAATGAGCTGTGGTCTGCGGACCACGCTGATGGTCTTCATGCCCATATCACCGGCGAGCTCGACGACGAGGTGCCCGACTCCGGAGTTTGCGGCGTTCTGTACGACCCAGTGACCGACCTCAGGCGCGACGTATTGGTGCAGCAGCAGGTAGGCAGTGGGCGGGTTAACCCGCAGCATTGCGAGCTGGCGAGGGTCGACCCCGCTGGGCAATGCAAACACGCGAGCGGCGTTACAGACCGCACGCTCCCGCCAGGCACCGGGTCCGGGCAGGAACACCCGGTCGCCGGGTTCGACGTGCGTCACGCCCGGGCCGACCATCGCCACCTGCCCGACCCCTTCTGTGCCCACGACCATCGGAAGGCGCGGCGGCGTCGCGCCGTACTTCCCTGCCAAGTTCTCCAGGTCAGCGGGATTGATCGGGAACAGCTCCGCTTCGATGAGCACCTCACCGGCACCCGGTTCACCTGGATCGGGTCGGTCGACAAGCTCGATGACCTCATCAGCTCTGCCAAACCCCGACAACTGAGCAACCAGCACGGCTGCCTCCCTCGACACCGGCACTCGCAGACAGGCGCGATCATGCCACGCCTGCCCGCACAGGAAGGCTGGATCCCATCACCCTGCTGGTCGAAGTACGACCGCAGGTTCCTCACTGTGGGAAGGTGCTGGTGGAGGGGCCCGTTGCACGTGCGACGAACGTCAACCGTCGGCGGACTCGGTACGGCCTGCTGACGGTCGCGCGAGACGTCGGCCCTGACGGAGTTTCGTGGTGGCCGGTCATCGCTTCGCTGGTCTGGCTGGCTACCGAGCCCGATCACTTGGGCGGCTGGATTGTCGGTGCCCCTTATCCGTACGCAGGGGAGGTCTCGCGACGGCGGTCGTAGGCCGCGGGGATTCAAACAGGGGCTGAGTTCGGTCAGCTAGCTCCGGACCGCCGGAGCTCATGGCAGCATGGCCTGCATGAGTAGCAAGGCCGGGACCATCGTTCGGTTCAACTCTGCAGTGAGCGTTGTGGGTGCCACCACCATGGTGCGTCTCATGGACGAGGCGAGCCGGGGCTTGCCGTCTCGAGGGCAAGTCTCCGTCCGCGGGACGCTCAACGGACATGAGTTTCGAGACGGTTGTTGAACCGGATGGCCTCAGGGGCCACTGGATCAGGATCCCGCCTGAGCTGCAAGAAGCCGCGGGCCTCGAGGTGGGAGACAGCGCTAGCGTCACCATCGAAGTGACCCCCGAATGGCCTGAGCCCGAGCTACCGCCCGATCTGAAGGCCGCCCTCGAAGCCGCCCCCAAAGCAGTTCGGGAGAGCTGGTCCGACATCACCCCGATGGCGCGTTGGGAATGGGTGCGGTGGGTCAACGCGACTGCCAACCCGGCAACGCGCGAACGACGCGTCGAGGTGAGCATCTCCAAGCTCGACAGCGGCAAGCGACGGCCCTGCTGCTTCGACCTTTCCGCTTGCACCGATCCCTCGGTCTCCAAGAGCGGAAAGCTTGTCAGCGAGAAGTAGTCCACGGCAACGGTCAACCAAGAGGGAGAGTCATGTCGCTCGAGAACTACCCCAAGGTCGCTACGGAACTCCCAGGACCGAAGTCGCGGGAGATCTTCGATCGGCAGGACAAGGTCTTCTACGCCCAGATGCACAGCGGTAGCACCAGTCCGTTCATCGTGGACTTCAAGGACGCCGACGGGCTGATTCACGACCTGGATGGCAACACCTTCGCGAACCACATGTCGGCGTGGGGGGCCGCTCCGTACGGACCCTTCCCGCCCGAGGTCCGTCAGGCGACGATCGAAGCGTGGGACCGATACGGCATGGAGATCTCGTGCTTCCTACAGTCTCCCCCCGTCGTAGAGCTCGCTGAGCGTCTGGTGGCGCTTGCCCCCAAGAACATCACGCGCGTTGCTCCGACTGTCACGGGCACTGAGGCGGTCGAAGGCTCGATCAAGCTGGCCCGCGAGTGCACCGGTCGACCCATGATTCTTTCCTTCCTTGGGCAGTACCACGGTGAGTCGACCTACCTCGCAGCGAGCACATCTACTGAGTTGCCGGGTTCCCCGACCGGTAGCGCCCAATACACGCCGGGCCTGGTCTTCGCTCCCTACCCAAGTTCGTACCGTGCTCCGTTTGCTTCGGGAGCCGCACCGCACGACGACACGGTTGTCATCGACTACATCGAGAAGTGGCTGCTTCGGCACCAGGTGGAGCCGACGCAGATTGCCGGGGTGCTGATCGAGCCGATTGCTGGCGAACTGGGCGTCTACGCACCGTCGCAGGCGTTCTGGGACGGGCTGAACCGCCTGCGCAAGGAGCACGGATGGCTCTTGATCTGCGACGAAATCCAGTCGGGGATGGGCCGGTCCGGTCCGGTCTGGGCTGGAGACCTGTGGGGTCTTGAGCCCGACATGTTGTTGACCGGCAAGGGTCTTGCAGCAGGGGGCCAGGCGATGGCCGCGATCCTCGGGACTGACCAGGTGATGGCGGACTCGCACGTGTACACGACCGGGACCTATGTGTGGGAGCCCGCTGCCGTGGCCGGTGCGCTGGCAGGACTCGACCTGCTCGACGACGCCATGCGGAATGCCCTCGTGCTGGAGCAGATCGGCCGCGAGATCCTGACGCCCCTGGTCGCGAAGTATGAGCAGGTGGGGGATGTCCGCCAGTACGGCGCCTGGGCAGCCGTCGAGTTCGTGCAGGACAAGGTGTCCCAGGCTCCGAATCGGGAGGCGCAGCACGCGTTCAGCCAGGCGGCGCTCATGCGCGGGGTCTTCGCGATCAGCTCCCCAGCGAAGTGGGTGTACCGAATGCAGCCGGCGCTGAACATGCAGCCGGAGCTCTTCCGATGGTCCTGCGAACAGATGGTCGAAGCGGCCGCAGACGTGTTCGCGGACTAGCGGGTCGCCATGCCAGACCCGGGATGGCGGACGCGTCTGGTGGGGAGCCCGCACTTCCTCAGTAGCCTGATCAGATGATGGCAGCAGTTGACGTCCACGATCTCGTGCTGCGCGGAGCGCGAACGATCGACCCTGAGACCGGGCTCGACGCCGTCTGCGACGTTGGGGTCGATGGGGCGGCGATCAGCGCAGTGGCCGAGGGTGGCGATCACTGCCTTCGCGGCCACACCGAGGTCGATGTGTCCGGGCTCGTTCTCGCACCAGGGTTCATCGACATGCACAGCCACTGCCGCGACTACGCGTCCCGCGCGCTGCAGGTCTGTGACGGTGTGACGACCGCCCTCGAGCTCGAGGGCGGTGAGATCGATGTGGCGGACGCTTACCTGAAGGCCGCGGCCGAAGGGAGTCCCAACCACTTCGGGTTCTCGGCTTCCTGGGCCGTGGTGCGGATGGCTGTCTGCGGTCTCGATGTGCGTGCCTCCGCCGATCCCTTCATGGAGTACATCGGTAATTCCTTGTGGCACCGACAGCTGCCCCGCGACCAGACCCCGCAGCTGCTGGACGGGCTGCGTCAAGAGCTGGCAGATGGGGCCCTTGGCATCGGTGTTCTGCTCGGCTACTGCCAGGAGGCGTCGGCTGACGAGTACCTGTCCGTGGCCGGACTCGCGGCCGAAGTGGGGACCGCCACGTTCACGCACGTTCGCGAGCTCGCACGGCCGGACAGCGGCATCTTCGGGGCCGCTGAGGCCGTGACCGCTGCGTTGGCGACCGGTGCCCACATGCACATCTGTCACGTCAACAGCACGTCCACGCGCAACATCGACCACGTCAACGAAGTGGTCGGACGCGGACGGGACCAGGGCCTGGCTGTCACGACCGAGGCGTACCCGTACGGGGCCGGGTGTACCGGGATCGGAGCAGAGTTCCTCGCACCCGACGCGCTGTCGTACCAGGGCCTCGAACCGGCGGACATCCGTTATCTGCCGACGGGTGAGCGGGTGTCGTCCGTCGAGCGGCTGAACCAGCTTCGGGCGATCGATCCGGGTGGCATTGCGGTGATCGACTTCCTTCGCGAGAGCGACCCGGACGATCTCGGCTATCTCATGCGGGCGTTTCTCACCGCCGGTACGGCCGTGGCGTCCGACGCGATGCCCTTGGTGCCGGCGAGCGGCGACATGGCCGAGCCGATCCCGTGGCCCGTGCCCCCGGGTGTCCTGACCCATCCGCGAACCGCCGGCACGTTCAGTCGAGTCCTTCGCTGGTACGTGCGCGAGCTCAGGCTGCTGGACCTGCCTGAAGCGATTCGGCGGTGCACCTTGGTGCCCGCGGAGATCTTGCGCGACCTGGCACCTGACATGGCACGCAAGGGACGGATCCAAGTGGGGGCGGACGCTGACCTGGTGGTCTTCGACCCGGAGCGATCACCGATCGAGCCTCGTACGACGAGCCGACGCTGACCTCGGCCGGCATCCACCACGTCTTCGTGGCTGGTGTTCCAGTGGTTCGCGACGGCACCCTTCTTGTGGACGCGCGCCCTGGACGGCCAGTACGCGGGGCGCAATAGGAACTTGCGGTATCTGAGTGTCGAGATCCACGCGAGTCGTCCCACGGGGATGTAGACGTGGGACACCCGGCAGAGCACGATGGGAGGAGCGGTCAAGCGTCCGCTGGGGTGCGAGAGGAAGTGGTCCGGATGCCGAAGTTCGCCGGAAAGATCGAGGTGGACATCCGAGACTCCGAGCCCGACTGGGCGCCGTTTCTCGCGCCGCAAGTCCCAGGCTGGCGCCCCCAACGTCCTGATGATCGCCTGGGACGACGTCGGCTACGGCACCATGGAGTGCTACGGCGGACCGGTCAAGACGCCCACCATGAACCGGATTGCCGACATGGGAATCCGGTTCTCCAACTTCCACACGACCGCTCTGTGTTCACCGACGCGGGCGTCGCTGTTGACCGGACGAAACGCGACCACGAACGGCATGGCGACCATCGCCGAGTTCGCTTCCGGGTTCCCGGGTATCTCGACGCGGATCCCGTTCGAGAGCGGATTCATCTCGGAGGTTCTGCTCGAGAAGGGCTACAACACCTACTGCATCGGCAAATGGCACCTCACCCCCGGTGAGGAGTGCAACCTTGCCGCCTACAAGGGGCGCTGGCCTCTTGGGCGGGGTTTTGAGCGCTTCTACGGCTGGCTCGGTGGTGAGACGAACTCGTACTACCCCGATCTGGTGCACGACAACCATCCGATCGATGCTCCGGCACGTCCCGAAGACGGCTACCACCTCGCGGACGACATCTCGGGCCGAGCGATCGAGTTCATCCGCGATGCCAAGGTGATCGACCCCGACAAACCCTTCTTCATGTACTTCGCGCCGCAGGCCGGTCACGCTCCGCACTTGGTGCCGACGGAGTGGGCCGACCGGTACAAGGGGACGTTCGACGACGGCTACGAGGCGATCCGTCCACAGATCCTCGCCCGCCAGAAAGAGTTGGGACTGCTTCCCGAAGACACTGAGCTCTCAGGCATCAATCCCCATGGCGAGCCTGGGCGGACAGGTCCGGACGGGCAGCCCTGGCCGATGCTCGACACGGTGCGTCCGTGGGCGACGCTGTCCCAGGACGAACGGACGATGTTCACTCGCATGGCAGAGGTCTACGCCGGGTACATCTCGTACTACGACGACCGGCTGGGGCAGGTGATCGACTACCTCGAAGAGTCTGGGCAGCTCGACAACACGATCATCGTGGTGATCTCTGACAACGGCGCCAGTGGCGAAGGCGGCCCCAACGGCTCGTTCAACGAGTGGCGGTTCTTCAACGGGGTCCCCGACACCGCAGAGACGACGATGCCCCACCTTGACGAGCTCGGGACCCCCAAGTCAAACAACCACTACAACACCGGGTGGGCGTGGGCCTTCGACACCCCGTTCCCCTACTGGAAGCGTTGGGCGGGCTTCGAGGGTGGCACGGCTGACATGTGCATGATCGCTTGGCCGGCTCAGATCACAGCCCGGTCGGAGATCCGTGAGCAATACGTCCATGCCGTTGATGTCGTCCCGACCCTCTACGAAATGCTCGACATCGAACCGCCCGAGACGCTCAAGGGATACCAGCAGTTCCCGATGGAGGGCGAGAGCTTCGCTGCTGCCATCACCGCCCCGGACGCACCGGCCAAGTCCACCCAGTTCTACGCGATGCTCGGTCAGCGGTCGATCTATCACGAAGGTTGGCTGGCCTGCACTGCTCACCCACCGCTGAGCAGCTGGGGAAACTTCGAGAAGGACGAGTGGGAGCTGTACCACCTCGAGACCGACCGCGCTCAGGCCACGGATCTGGCTGCCAGCGAACCAAGTCGCCTCGAGGCCATGAAGGCGTTGTGGTTCTACAACGCCGGCCGGTACAACGGCCTCCCGCTGGACGACCGCTCGGCCATCGAGCAGGTGCTGGCCGAGCGACCGCGCGCGGCGGCCCCCAGAGACCACTACATCTTCTACCCGAACTGTGCCGACGTGCCCGAGTCGGCCGGCCCCACGATGCCTGGGCGGTCGTACACGATCGCCGCCGGTGTGCGGATCGATGCGACAACGGCAGAGGGCGTGCTGTGGGCGGCCGGCGGTGTCCCTGGGGGACACAGCCTCTACATCAAGGACGGCCGTCTCAGGTACACGTACAACTGGGTGGGCACCCACCTGCAGGACGTCGTGGCCGAAGCCGATATCTCGCCGGGATCACATGTGCTCGCCGCCGAGTTCGCAGTGACCGGCAAGTCGGAAGATCCGATGATGCCCGGAGCCAAGGGGCTCTTGACGCTCTACATCGATGACGTCCGCGTCGGCAGCGGCGAGATCGTCACTCAGCCCGGCTACTTCTGTCTCACTGGCGATGGGATCTGCGTCGGTCGCGACAGCGCATCGGCCGTGACGCCGGAATATGACGCACCCTTCGACTTCACCGGGGGTGAGATCGACAAGGTGGTCGTTGACATGTCCGGTGAACACTATGTCGACCACGAGGCCCAAGTGCGCGGGTGGTTCCTCCTTGACTGAGGTGCGGCTGTGACGTCATCGGTGGCGGAGCGCGTTTTTCATGTGATGTCCAAGCCCACCGGGGCTATCTGCAACCTTGACTGCGAGTACTGCTTCTTCCTGTCGAAGGAGGAGCTGTACCCGGGCAGCGGGTTCCGGATGGACGAAGAGGTTCACGAGGCCTACATCAGCCAGTTGCTGCAAGCACAGCGTGGCGCCGACGAGATCGTCGTGGCGTTCCAGGGCGGCGAACCGACGCTGATGGGGCTTGATTTCTTCCGTCGCACCATCGAACTCGAACGACGCTTTGCTACGAAGGGCCAGCCGGTCCTCAACACGGTCCAGACCAATGCCACGTTGATTGACGACGAGTGGGCGACGTTCTTCAAGGAGAACGGCTTCCTCGTCGGTGTCTCGATCGACGGCCCTCGTGAGATGCACGATGCGTTCCGTGTCGACAAGGGTGGCAAGCCGACCTTTGACCGTGTCGTTGCCGGTATCGAGACCTTGCGTCGCCACGACGTGGAGTGGAACGCCCTCACGACGATCAATGCTGCCAACCAGGATCACGGCCGCGAGGTCTACACGTTCCTCCGTGACGAGCTGGGGGCAACATTCATGCAGCTCATCCCGATCGTCGAGCGGGTGACGCCTGAGCTCTTGCCGCTCGCCGAATCTGGCTGGGGGAGCCGTCGCGGAGAGCGTCCCCTCTACCGCCAGCACGGCGACCAGGTGACACACCGCACGGTTGGCGCCGAGCAGTTCGGTCGGTTCATGATCGACATCTTCGAGGAGTGGGCTCGACGCGATGTGAGCGACGTCTTCGTGCAGATGTTCGACACCGCTCTCGCCCACTGGCTGGGCATGGAACAAGCGGGCATGTGCGTCCATGCACGAACGTGCGGTGACGCGGTGGCGCTGGAGCACAACGGGGATCTCTACTCCTGCGACCACTACGTCGAGCCGGAGTACCTGCTGGGCAACATCACCGAGGGAAGGACGCTGCTTCAGCTCGTCGACTCGCCCCAGCAGCGAGCATTCGGGCAGGACAAGCTCGACTCCCTCACCTCGTACTGCCGCTCGTGCGATGTGAGGTTCGCCTGCAACGGCGGGTGCCCGAAAGACCGCTTCATCAGCACTCCGGACGGCGAGCCGGGGCTGCACTATCTCTGCGCCGGGTACCAGGCATTCTTTCGGCACATCGACCAGCCGATGAAGGTGATGGCGGGCCTCCTGCGCAGGGGACAGGACGCCACCGGACTCCGCGAGTGGTATGCGAGAACAGATGCCAAGCGTGCGCCTGACGACCCATGCAGCTGCGGACGTGATGCATCGTGGGGGTCGTGCCACGGGGCGAAGAACGCTACGGCTTGAGCACGACCTTGCCGGCTGCCTCGCCCGAGTCGACCAGCCGGTGCGCCTCGGCGACGTCAGCCAACGGCAGCACCTGCGTGACATGCGTCTTGAGACGTCCGGCGGTGAAGAGTCCGGCCAGGTGCCGGACGCGGTCGCCGTCGTCGCGGATCAAGATCCCGTGGAACGACTGGTTGGCGTCGATCATCTGGTCGACGTCGAGCTCGGGTCCGGCGATCGCCGCGATCACGCCTTCATCGCGAAGGTACGGCTGAGCCTGGCCCGTCAGCGGGCCCCCCACCAGGTCGGCGATCGAGTCGAACGAACCACCGGCCGCATCGGCAGCCTGGGCGATGGCATCGGCAGATCGGTAGTCGACACATTCCGCGGCTCCGTGGGCGCGCATCACGTCGTGGCTGCGCTCCTGCCCGAGCGCGATCACCCGAATCCCGGCTGCGGAGGCGAGCTGGAGCAGGAAGAGCCCGACCCCACCGCTACCTCCCACGACGAGCATGGTTGAGCCGGCGGCCTCGAGCTTGCGTAGCACCTCCAGCGCCGTTCCGGCGGCCAGGGGAACCGAAGCGGCTGCCACCAGGTCGGAATCGCCGGGGAGGTAGGCCGTCAGCGCTTCGTCGACAACCGCGTACTCGGCGTAGCCACCCTGGCCCAGCGGGAACGCGGTCATCGCCATCGCGTTCTGCCCGAGCCGGGTGTCGCTGAGGCCGTCACCCACCGCATCCACCGCGCCGGCGATGTCGTACCCCAGGATGCAGCCGACATCGAGACCGGCCCAGGACGGATCCTTGGCGTTGTACGTGTCGACCGGGTTGATCCCGGCAGCTGCGACTTTGATGCGGATCTGCCCCGGCCCGGGCCGAGGTGTTGGCACCTCCCGAAGGACGAGGCGAGGGGGGTCGCCGAACTCGTCAACGATCGCTGCCTGCATGGCGCCTCTTTCCGGTGGCGGGTGTCTGACCGGTGTCACGATGATTCACCATCGGTGTTCCACGGCTCGGACCGCCAACGGGGTCCGGGGGTGTGTACCGACTCCATCGCCGGTTTGGTCTCGTGTGTGTGGTACCAATCGGCGTAGCGGTTCACCAACGGTACGGCGGACGCCCCATGGGTGATGACCGAGAGAACGATGGTGGCCAGCGCCGTGGAGCCGATGATCTCTGAGTGCGGCAACCCCTCGGAGTCGAGGACGATGATGACAAACACGAGCGAGGCCAGGCCGCGGGGTCCGAACCAGCCTAGGAACGCCACAGTGGGTCGCCGGGCGTGGGCGCTCACCAGACTCAGGGCCACGGGAACCATGCGCACCGCGGTCAAGCTGATGAGGGCGTACCCGACCATCGCGGGGTCCACCGCGTCGAGCAACGGAACGAGGATCACAGCGCCCACCACGATGAAGGTGACGGCGTTCGTGAGTCCACCTGCCTCCTCGAGGAAGCGTCCCGCTGCCTCGTGCTCACGGAAGAGCGCTCCGAAGGCGGCGCCGCCCACGAATGCGGCGATGAAGCCACTTCCGCCCCACCAGTCGGCGAGACCGTAGGACGCCAGTGCCGCGCCGAAGGGGACCACTTGCTCCCAGGAGCCACCCGACCACCCGGCACGAACGGCTCGGCGGAGGAGAAGGGCGACCACCGAGCCGACCAGGGCTCCGGCGGCTACCCCGTAGCCGATCGCCTCGGCAGCCACCCTGAGGCTCTCGGCCGCGCTCAGCGCGCCACTTTCGGTGTCGGCCCAGGCCAGGGCGATCACGAGCAGGGGCACGCAGATGCCGTCGTTGAGCCCACTCTCGACGTTCAGGGCCTGGCGAATACGTGAAGGGAGTCGGTCATCTGAGACCACAGCCTGACCGAGGGCGGCGTCGGTCGGCGCGAGAATGATGGCGAGGACAACTGCTTCCGCGAGGAGCAGCTCAGGCAGCAGCACCAGGGCTGCAGCGGTTCCCGCCACGATGGTCAGTGGCAGCCCGATGCCCAACAAGCGCGTGGGGATAGTCGTCTGACGGCGCAAGACATGCAGGCGGATGCGAGACGCGTCCGCGAACAGCACCAGGGCCAACGTCAACTCTGCGAGCCCTTCAATCGTCGAGCTCGTCCCGGGCAGCGTCACGAGATCGAGAGCGGACGGTCCGATCAGAACCCCGCCGGCGAGAAAGAACATTGCGGCAGAGACGACGGTGGTGGACAGTCGACGGCTGATCAGCCCGTACCCGAGAACCAGCGCGGCGATGACCGCAAGCCCGAGGGTGTCCATGGATGCATTGTTGTCGTTTCCTGGCGCCTGGGGGAGTATCGCTGTGTGTCGAGTCGAATGGGTTCTCCGGGCCTCCGGTTGCTGGGATGCATGCTGTTGACGGCAGCAGCCGTGGTCTCGTGGGCGCCCGTCGCCTTGGGTGACTCCATCAGCTACGACGACAGGGTCGGAGAGACCACCTCGCGCAGCGACATCAAGCGGGTCGTCGTCGATCATCGGCACCAGAAGGAGCGGCTTTCGGTCAGGGCTCGACTGACCAAGGTGGTCTATGGCGTCGAGTTCGCCGTCTACCTCGACACGCGTCGCAAGAACAAGGGGCCGGAATGGAAGATCTGGGCCTATGCCGACAGTGAGTGGGGGATCTTGAAGGTCAGGGGATGGAACGACCAGGGTAGGCAGGGGCCAGTGTGTGGTCGTGCCAGCTACACCAAGTCGACCGACTCGGCGGTAGCCCGGGTGACCATTCCCACGAAGTGCCTCAGGATTCGATCGTCCGTTCGGGTCGCTGTCGCCACGATCGACCCCAGAAACGGCACGGACTGGGTGCCGCACCGAAAGACATTCCTTCCGCCTGTTTGATGCCTGCGGACTACGACCGCAATCGTGAACCCGTCGGGTCGTAGGGCGGCTCGACCAGGACGTGTGCTGGACGCGGTTCGCCAACGACGTCGACTCTGAGCTCTGCCGCGTTCGGCGCTCCCGCCGCGTCGACCAGTGCGCTGTCGACGTACGCCAGCGCCAGGCTCTGGCGCACGTGATGTCCGTAGGCACCTGAGGTGGTGAAGCCCACCAGCTCCCCGTCGTGCCAGACGCCCTCGTCTCCGGACGCGTCGGCGTCCAGCGCGTCAACGGCCAGCAGGGCGAGCCGCCTTTCCGGGGTCATCGCGCGAGCGGTGACCGCGGCCTCGCGTCCGATGAACGCAGGCTTGTCGTAGGCGACGAAGCGGTCGAGTCCGGACATCGCCGGTGTGTATGCCTGGGTGAACTCAGCCGACCAGATGCCGTATGCCTTCTCGAGGCGCAGGCTGTCGATCGCACGGTCGCCGATGAGCCGCATGCCTAGCGGCTCCCCGGCCTCGCGCATTGCAGCCAGCAGGGCTCGTTGCTGAGCAGCGGGAACCGTCACCTCGTAGCCGAGCTCGCCGGTGAGTGAGATTCGCCCCAGGACGGCAGCAGTTCCTGCTACCTGTGCCTCTCGCACCGACAGGAAAGGGACAGCGGCGTGGCTCAGATCGAGGTCGACGAGGGACTGCAGGATCTCGCGCGACCTCGGGCCGGACAGTGAGAAGCCGCACCAGTCGTCGCAGAGATTGGTGATCTGCACCGTGCCATCTGTCGGCAGATGGTCGGCGAACCAGCGCTGGTGCCATTCCTGCAGGTAGTAGGAACCGGTGATCCAGAAGCGTTCGCCGTCCAGTCGGCTGACCGTGAGGTCGCCCATCAGATGCCCCCGGTTGTTGAGCATCGGCGCGAGCTTGATGCGCCCTACCGCTGGTAGTGCCGACGCCATCATGTGGTCGATCCATGCTGCAGCCCCTGAGCCGACGACCTCGTAGCGCGCATAGGCAGTGGTCTCGTAGAGCCCGGCCGCCGCGCGCGTCGCCTCGACTTCTTGGCCGACGATCTCGTGTGCGTTCGAGCGCCGCCAGGTGAGGTTCTCCTCGAAGTCTGGGCTGGGTGCGTAGTACTGGGGCACCTCGAGGCCGTAGACGACGCTGCATCGTGCGCCTGCCTCGATCAGGTCGGGGTACACCGGCGAGGTCGTCAGCGGGCGCCCAGCTGGGAGCTCTTCGTTCGGGTAGGCGATCAGGAACCGACGTGCGTAGAACTGCGCGGTGGTGGCGCGTAGGTACGCGTCGTCGGTGGCGAAGTGCCCGAACCGGGTGATGTCCATGCCGAACACGTCCTCGCCGGGGTCGCCATCGACGATCCAGTTCGCCAACGCGAGCCCGATGCCCGCACCTTGCGAGAACCCGGCCATCACGCCGCACGCCGACCAGAAGTTTCGGCGTCCAGGTACCGGCCCTACCAACGGGTTTCCATCGGGGGTGAAGGTGATGCCGCCATTGACCCAGCGCTTGATGCCGACGCGTTGCAGCGCGGGGAAACGTTCGAAGCCGATCGACAGCTCGGGAGCGATCCGGTCGACCTCTTCGGGAATCAGCTCCATGCCGTAGTCCCAGTTGGGACCATCGGCGAGCCAGTGCTTGGGGTTCTGCTCGTAGACACCGAGCAGGACGCCGTTCTGCTCGCGTTGCAGATAGGTGAAGCCTTCGAGGTCGGTTACTGCAGGCATCGGACCGGTCATGGCCGCGACCTCCGGCACGTCCTCGGTGACCAGGAAGTGGTGCTGCATCGGGATGAGCGGCAGCTCGACGCCCACCATGTGCCCGACCTGCCTGGCCCACAGGCCGCCGGCGTTCACCACGTGCTCGGCGCGGATCGGGCCCTTCTCGGTGTCGAGGAGCCACTGACCATCTGGCTGCTGCGTGATGGCAAGGACGCGGTTGTGCTGGATGACCTCGGCGCCGCGCTTTCGCGCTGCGCCCGCATACGCGTGTGTGGACCCGTGCGGGTCGAGGCTGCCCTCGTGCGGGTCGAAGAGCGCGCCGGTCAGCCCCGTGGGGTCGATGATCGGCACCATCTCGGCTGCTTCAGCGGGGGAGAGCAGGTACGCGTCGTCGTTACCCATGTACCGGTGCCAAGCGAGCTCGGCCTTCAGCCACTCGGCGCGTTCGGGAGTTCCGGCGAGCTCGATGCCTCCGGTCAGGTGCAGCCCGGCGCTCTGACCACTCTCTTCCTCGACGGTGCGGTACATGCTGATCGTGTACGCCTGCAGGCGGGCGATGACGGGGTCTGAGTTGATGGCGTGAAAGCCGCCGGCCGCGTGCCAGCTCGAACCCGCAGTGAGTTCGCCGCGCTCGATCAGTGCGGCATCGGTGACGCCGCGTGCGGCCAGGTGGTACAGCACGCTGGCGCCCACAATGCCGCCGCCGATGACGACGACGCGGTACTGATCCTGCATCAGTCGACCAGCTGTCGGTGCAGATGGATCTCGCGCCTTCGAGAGAAGAACCCGAGCTCCAGGTCGACGCCGGTGTAGTCACCCTTCACGACAACGGGGTCGGCGTCGTGATCGTGTCCCGATTGCACCGCGCCGATCAGCTCGGCCATCGCGACACCCACGAACGGGGCCGCCTTGAACTGGTGCCCACTCGTCCCGATGGCGACGTAGAACCCATCGAGCGACGTCCTGTCGTAGATGGGAATCCAGTCGTCGGTGATGTCGTAGGCGCTGACGATTCCGGACTTCTGCCCGGGCACCTGGAGGTCCGGGAGACGTCGTGCGAGACGCAGGCTCTGCACCTCCCAGTTCTCTGGGGATGGCGACTGGCGGACGTCGTCCGCGTCGTCGACGAGGATGAGCGGGTCGCAGGGCGCCTCGAAGCTGCCGACGATGATCGTTCCGCCCGGGTGCGGCCGGAAGTAGGTGCCGAAGTCGGGGTCGTGGACTCCGGTGCCGCCGTCGTCGAGGCGGAAGCCCTCAGGTGCAGGAACCGAGATGACCTCTTGCTCGGTGGCACGGGTCGAGGTGCTGAAGTCGTCGAGTACTCCGGCCATCGTGTTGAGGGCCACTGACCAGGGACCGGCCGCGTTGACCACCACGTCCGCTGCGACATGGCTGCCGTCTGCGAGCTGAACACCGGTGACACGTCCGCCGTCCGTGGTGACGTCGGTGACCGCCGATCGCCACCGGAAGGTGGACCCCGACCGCTCAGCCGCATGTGCGAGGTTGTGCGCGGCGAGCGTCGCGTCGTTGACAAAGCCGGACTCGTACTGGAAGAAACCGCCGATCTCGCCGGTCGGGTCGTCCCAGAAGTGCTCGTCCTCCACCCGGCAGGCCGGTCCGATCCGCGCTGGGTCGATGGCAGGAAAACGCTGGCGGATCTGGTCGGCGTCAACGGACTCATAGGGGATCCCGAGGGTGTCCATGTGACCGAGCTCGAGGGAGCGGTCGAGGAGCTCGCCGTCGAGGACGAGCAGGCCCGTCCGGATGAAGGTGGCCAGGCCCGCCGGGTCCTCGACCCCGAGGTGCTTGGCCCACGCGACCCAGCGCGCATGCGACTCCCAGGCGAGGACGACCTCCTGCAGGTTGTCGTAGTTGAAGCGCACCATGGCCGACGAGGCACTCGTCGATCCACAGCCCGGAGTCGATCCCTTGTCAACCACCGTCACGTCCCAGTCGCGACGGCTCAGCTCGAGGGCGATCGAACAGCCGATGATTCCGGCGCCGACAACGACGGCTGACGAGGGTGGTGTGCTCACGGCTGGCTCCAGGAACGACGGGTTGTGTCCCTCGCATCCCACCAGATGACGGGAGTCGCGGGTGGGTCAGGGCGGGATCTGAAACACGGTGTCCCACGGGGTGTGTCAGGCTGCCGGACGTGAGACGCGACCGGGTGCCAGCTCCGCTGCTGGTCATCACCGCGATCGCCTGTGTCCAGACCGGCGCTGCCGTCGCCCGTACCCTCTTCGACGACCTCGGGGTCGCAGGAACCGCCCTGCTCAGGTTGGTGATCGCCGCACTGGTGCTTCTTGTCGTCCTTCGTCCGCGAGTGCGGTCGTGGACGCGTCAGCAGTGGGGTGCCGCTGCACTGCTCGGCTTCGCCCTGGGCGGCATGAACCTGATCTTCTACTCGTCGCTCAGCCTGGTGCCTCTGGGAGTGGCGGTGACGGTGGAGTTCCTGGGCCCCTTGCTCCTGGCACTGGTGCAGACCAGACGACCGATCGACTTCGCCTGGGTGGCACTGGCCGGAGCGGGCGTCGCCCTGCTCGGGACACAGGCAGCCAGCGGAGAGGTGAATGCCCTGGGTTTGGTGTTGGCCTTTACCGCAGGGCTGTTCTGGGCCGGATACATCGTGTCGAGCGCCCGCGTGGGCCGCGTCCTGCCAGGGGTCGACGGTCTCGCGGTGGCCCTGGTGTTCGCCGCGATCGTGGTGCTGCCGTTCGGTGCGTCACAGGCGTCAGCCGTGGTGGACGACCCCACTCTGCTGGTGGGTGTCGCCGTCGTTGCCTTGATATCCACGATCATCCCGTACGGGTTGGAGCTGACGGCCCTGCGCCGCATCCCCACGCGGGTGTTCGGCGTGCTCATGAGCTTGCAGCCGGCTGCTGCGTCGATCTCCGGGCTCATCATCTTGAATCAGCGGCTCGGGGTGCACGAACTGGCCGCCCTTGGCATGGTGACGGTCGCAAGTGCTGGAGTGACCCTGGCCAACAAGGGCCGTCCCGTCCCCAAGGAGCCCCTGTGAGCTGGACGCGTGCTGACATTCCTGACCTCACGGGGCGGGTAGCAGTAGTGACAGGCGCCAACGGCGGCTTAGGGCTTGAGACCGCCGAGGCGCTGGCGGTGGCCGGCGCACACGTCGTGATGGCGGCGCGCACCCCTAGCAAGACCGAGTCTGCCGTGGCACGAGTTCGCACGGCGGCCCCTCGTGCTTCGCTCGAGGTCATCCCGCTGGATCTGGCCTCGCAGGCATCCGTGCATGCGGCGGCGCGGGCAATCGTGGCCACGCACCAGCGCATCGACCTACTGGTGAACAACGCCGGCATCATGGCCGTACCCGAGGGCCGGAGTGAGGACGGCTTTGAGACGCAACTCGCGGTGAACCACCTCGGACACTTCGCGCTGACGGGTCTGCTGCTCCCGACGCTGCTGAACGCGCCGGGCTCGCGGGTGGTGACGGTGACAAGCACGGCCCACCACGTCGGGCGTGCGATCGATGTGAGCAACCCCAATCTCGAGGGTAGGTACACGCCGTTCGGTGCCTACTGCCAGTCGAAGCTGGCGAACTTCCACTTCGGTCTGGGCCTTCACCACCGGCTGAGCGACGCCAATGTCGATGCGGCCAGCCTGATCGCCCACCCCGGACTCAGCAACACCGAGCTGCAGGAAGTCAGCGTGACCGCGTCGGGCGGCGGAACGGTTGAGCGGTTCTGGGAGTGGATGGCCCGCACCACCGGCATGAGCGCAGCGAACGGCGCCTTGCCGCAGCTCAGAGCGTCGGTCGACCCGACGACTCGGAGCGGGGACTTCCTCTGTCCCGCATGGGGGAACTTCGGTCCTCCGGTGCGCAGGCCAGTGCTGCGTCGGTTCCGGCTCGACCGAGCCATCGACGACCTCTGGCAGTACTCGGAGGACGCGACCGGCGTCCGGTACTCGATGTAGGCGCGCACTCGGCGTCGGATCCCGACCACCAGGTGAGCACTCGGCGGGCGGGGGATCGGTAGGCTGGGCGACTCCCACTTTGGGAATGACCGACGAGGGACGCCGTGACGTGCAGAGGGTTCGATGACGACCAGTGAGGTTGATGCCGAGCAGCGGCATGTCGACATCCTCTACGCGCGCCTCGACCTGCTGCGTGACCGCACCGACCGCGAGCTGCGGCGCGTTCGTCGTGCTGGGGCCACCGGGACCCCTCAGGCGCGGTCCGAGCGTGATGCCTTCGCCACGCTCTACGAGGACCGGCTCGTGCAGCTCACCGGTGTTGAGGAACGGCTCTGTTTCGGCCGCCTGGACATGTCCGACGACAGCGTCCGCTACATCGGACGCCTCGGTCTCTTCGACGACGACCAGGCGCAGCTGCTGGTGGACTGGCGGGCTCCGGCGTCGCGCGACTTCTACCAGGCCACATCATTGCGACCTGGCGATGTCGTGCGTCGTCGACATCTGGAGACGAAGGCCAGGGGAGTGACGGCGATCTACGACGACGTGCTCGACCTTGACACCTTCGAGGCGCGCCCAGATCTCATCTCGCACACCTCGGAGTCCACCAGCCTCACCACGGACGGCGCGCTCCTCGCAGCGCTCAATGCCCGCCGCACAGGACGGATGGGCGACATCGTCGCGACCATCCAGAGTGAGCAGGATGAGATCGTTCGAGCCCCGCTCCGGGGAATGCTCGTCGTACAAGGAGGGCCAGGCACGGGCAAGACCGCTGTCGCGCTGCACCGGGCCGCCTATCTGCTCTATACCCATCGTGACCGGCTGGAGTCGCGCGGCGTTCTCTTGGTGGGGCCGAGTCCCGTCTTCCTCCGCTACATCTCACAGGTGCTTCCGTCGTTGGGTGAGACAGGAGTGGTGACGGCGACCTCATCCGAGCTCTTTCCGGGGGTCACCGTGACCGGTCGGGACAGCGAGGACGCGGCGGCCCTCAAGGGCTCACTTCGCATGACCCAGGTGCTCGAACGTGCGGTGCGGCAGCGCGTTCGAATCCCGGCGAAGGAACGGTCGATGAAGGTCGAGAGCGTGACCCTGCCGCTACGGCCCCGCGCCATGCGGTCGGCTGCCGAATCTGCCCGACGCAATGGGCGTTCCCATAACGCCGGGCGAGCAGTGTTCGTCCGAGCGATGCTGCAGCACCTGATCGACCTCTACGCCAATGCCACTGGGCACTCACCCGACACCGTCGACCGCGATGATGTCGAGGCCGTCCTGCGCGAGTCACCCGATGTGCGGCGCGAGCTCAACCTGGCCTGGCCCCCGCTGGCCGCCGAGCTGGTGCTGAAAGACCTGTTCGCCAGCCCGGAACGGGTCTTTGACGCGACGCCCGGTTGGAGCAACGACGACCGAGAGCTCTTGCTGCGTCAGCGGGATGAGGGGTGGACAACTGCTGATGTGGCGCTGCTCGACGAGGTGGCCGAGCTGACTGGTGTCGACGACGAGGACGTCGTGGCCGAGAGCCATCGCGAGCGTCGAGTGGCCGTTGACGACCTGCGGCATGCCCGCGAGGTGCTCGAGTCGATGGGTGGCCCGGCCAGCCAGTTGGTGTCGGCCGAGTCTTTGGCATCGCGGTTCGCCGAGTCCGGTGAGGTCTACACGGTTGCCGAGCGAGCCTTCGTGGACCGCACCTGGACGTACGGGCACGTGATTGTCGACGAGGCCCAGGAGCTCAGCCCCATGATGTGGCGGCTGCTGATGCGTCGATGCCCTACGAAGTCGTTCACGGTGGTGGGCGACATGGCACAAGCGACCGGTGCCGCAGTGTCATCGTCATGGCACGACGCGCTGGAACCCCATGTCGGTGACGCGTGGACGCGCCGCGACCTGACCATCAACTATCGAACCCCGGCTTCCGTCATGGACCAAGCCACCGCCATGCTCTCCAAGGCTGGTTTCGAGACCGAGGCACCCACCTCGGTACGAGAAGGAGAGCAACCGCGTGCGGTCAGGATCGACGACCTCAGTTCGGTGGCCATGGTCGTTGCTGGCGAGGTTGAGACCTTGGGCGACGGTCGGCTGGCCGTGATCGCCACGCGAGCGCACGTGGCACAGCTGGGCGAGGCGCTGGCTCCTTGGCTCTCTGCTGAAGAAGACGACCTGCAAGCCCAGGTGGTGCTGCTCTCCGGCGAGCGAGCCAAGGGGCTGGAGTTCGACGTCGTCGTGGTCGTCGAACCGGCGGCGATGGTGGCCGAGAGCCGGCATGGGCACCGTGCGCTCTTCGTAGCGCTCACCAGACCGACGCAGCGCCTGGTGCTGGCTCACAGCGGTGAGCTTCCCCCGGGACTGGCCCCGGCGCCCTAGCCGCTTCTACTCGTCGGACTGATCGACGATCGCAGGTGTGATGGGTTCTTGACCCGGTGGAGCATCGTCGTCTTCGGAAGGTGTCGTCGACCCGAGCAATGTCCCAATCCATCTCGTACTGGGGTCAAGGTCGATGAGGATGGCCTTGGTGAGCAGGGTCAACGGCACTGCGAGCAGGGCGCCGAGCGGTCCGATCGTCAGAGTCCAGATGGCCATCGACAAGAACGTGACCGTGGTCGCGAGGTTGACTGAGTCACCCACGAACTTCGGTTGGATGATCGACTGGATGAGGAAGTTGATGACGCTGTAGACGACGACGACCAGGATGGCGAGCTTCCATCCTCCGACGAGCAAGCCCAGGACGGCCGGCGGGATTACGCCGATGACGAACCCGATGTTGGGGATGTAGTTCGTGACGAAGGCGACGAAACCCCAGAGGATGGGCGCGGGGATGCCCATGATGTACAGCGCAATCGTGTCGATGACCGCCACGATGCCGCCGAAGATGGTGGAGACCGCGAGGTAGGTCCGCGTTCCGCTGGCGAAGTTCGACATCGCGTCCGAGATGTCGGG
>CAWGPZ010000007.1:0-48464 GCA_963824605.1 uncultured Actinomycetota bacterium
CGCTCCGAACCGTTTGCACTCGGGGGGTGAGAGTGCTAACAATTGGGTTAGCACTCTCCTATGGGGAGTGATAAACCACAGGCGCTGAGTGAGGTCAGTGGTGGTGGGCCGGAAGGGTCGGTCCCTCGCCCTGGTCGTCCGTCGCGGGCACTCGGCACCTGACCCCAACGTTCCGAAAAGGAAACCACGCATGGCAAAGATGATCGCGTTCGACGAAGAGGCCCGCCGCGGTCTTGAGCGTGGCATGAACGTGCTGGCGGACGCCGTCAGGGTGACGCTCGGCCCGAAGGGTCGCAACGTCGTTCTGGAGAAGAAGTGGGGCGCCCCCACGATCACCAACGACGGTGTGTCCATCGCCAAGGAGATCGAGCTCGA
The DNA here is from genome assembly GCA_963824605.1 of uncultured Actinomycetota bacterium. GTDB lineage: Bacteria > Actinomycetota > Actinomycetes > JAHEKZ01 > JAHEKZ01 > JAHEKZ01. The sequence continues at coordinate 376 of CAWGPZ010000007.1, forward strand.
GGACCCGTACGAGAAGATCGGTGCCGAGCTCGTCAAAGAGGTCGCCAAGAAGACCGACGACGTTGCCGGTGACGGCACGACGACGGCCACCGTTCTCGCGCAGGCCCTCGTCCGCGAAGGTCTGCGCAACGTCGCAGCCGGCGCCAACCCCATGGAGCTCAAGCGCGGCATCGAGCACGCTGTCAGCGCCATCAGCGAGCAGCTGTCGGGCATGGCCAAGGACGTCGAGACCAAGGAGCAGATCGCCTCAACGGCATCCATCTCCGCAGGTGGCGACACCGAGGTCGGCCAGATGATCGCCGAGGCGATGGACAAGGTCGGCAAAGAAGGCGTCATCACCGTTGAAGAGAGCAACACCTTCGGCCTCGAGCTCGAGCTCACCGAGGGCATGCGCTTCGACAAGGGCTACATCTCGCCCTACTTCGTCACCGACCCCGAGCGCATGGAAGCGGTTCTTGAGGACGTCTACATCCTCATCGCCAACGCCAAGATCTCGGCCGTCAAGGACCTGCTGCCGATCCTCGAGAAGGTCATGCAGACCGGCAAGCCCCTGATGGTCCTCTCCGAGGACGTCGAGGGCGAGGCGCTCGCCACGATCGTCGTCAACAAGATCCGTGGCACGTTCCGCTCGGTGGCTGTCAAGGCTCCCGGTTTCGGCGACCGCCGCAAGGCGATGCTGCAGGACATCGCGATCCTCACCGGTGGACAGGTCATCAGCGAAGAGGTGGGTCTCAAGCTTGAGAACACCGACCTCGAGCTGCTCGGCCGCGCCCGCAAGGTGGTCGTCACCAAGGACGAGACGACCATCGTCGAGGGCAATGGCGACAGCGAGCAGATCGCTGGCCGTGTCTCGCAGATTCGTGCCGAGATCGAGAAGAGCGACTCCGACTACGACCGTGAGAAGCTGCAGGAGCGACTGGCGAAGCTCGCCGGTGGCGTTGCAGTCATCAAGGTCGGCGCGGCCACTGAGGTCGAGCTCAAGGAGCGCAAGCACCGTATCGAGGACGCCGTCCGCAACGCGAAGGCTGCCGTTGAAGAGGGCATCGTCGCCGGTGGTGGCGTCGCGCTGCTTCAGGCATCGACCGTCGCGTTCGAGAAGATCGACCTTGCCGGCGATGAGGGCACTGGCGCCCTGATCGTGAAGTCCGCGATCAGCGCCCCGCTCAAGCAGATCGCTGTGAACGCCGGTCTCGAAGGTGGAGTCGTTGCTGAGAAGGTGAGCCGGCTCGAGGCCGGACACGGTCTCAACGCGGCCACTGGCGAGTACGTCGACATGATCGCCGAAGGCATCATCGACCCCGCCAAGGTGACGCGCTCGGCGCTGCAGAACGCAGCCTCGATCGCCGGCCTCTTCCTCACCACTGAGGTCGTCGTCGCCGACAAGCCCGAGAAGGCCGCTCCGGCCATGCCGGGTGGAGACGGTGGCATGGGAGGCATGGACTTCTAGTCCACGCCGCACCACCAGCAACAACAACGCGGAAGATCCGTGGGGCTCTGGCCCCACGGATCTTCCGCGTTGTGAGCTCCGTCGCTAGGCGCGGGCGAGGATCTCGCCGTGGAGCACGGTGAACCAGGCATCGGGCTCGGACGCCCAGGCACGCCAGGAGTCCGCCATGAGGCTGAGCTCCTCGACGGTGGCGTGGCCGCCCTCGACGGCCTGCTCGGCCAGGTGCGACTGCGTGACGCGGTCGGCCCAGAGGCCGGCCCACCAGTTGCGGTCGTCGGGTGTCGCGAAGCACCACACGCCGGCCGACGGCGTGACGTCGGTGAAGCCCGCCTCGTGCGCCCACGACAGCATCCGACGGCCGGCATCAGGCTCTCCGCCGTTGGCGCGTCCGATGGTCAGCGAGAGGTCGAGCCACCGATCCATCCACTTCTCGCCGGGGAACCAGGCGGACGCCGAGTAGTCGGCGTCGCGCGCCGCCACGATGCCGCCAAGGCGACAGACCCGGCGCATCTCGCGCAACGCGGCGACGGGGTCGGCCAGGTGCTGCAGCACCTGGTGCGCGTGCACGATGTCATACGTGTCGTCGGCCGCGTCGATGGCGTAGACGTCACCAGCTGCGAACGTCAGGTTCGGACGCGGCTGAGTATCGGATGCCAGCGCCACGACCTCGGCGGATGCGTCGATACCCAGCACCGAGCCGTCGGGCCCGACGCGGTCGGCGAGCTCTGCGGTGATGGTCCCCGGCCCACAGCCGACGTCGAGCACTCTCAACCCCGGCGTGAGATGTGGCGACAGGTATGCCGCCGAGTTGGCGATGGTGCGCCAGCTGTGTGAGCGTAGGACGCTTTCGTGATGGCCGTGCGTGTAGTGCTCGCGTGAGGCCACGGGCTCACCCCACCTTGGCGAGCAGGACCCGGCCGAGGGCGACCAGCCGCGAGGGCTCGTCCCACGACGTGATCTCGACGTCGGCAACGGCCTGACCGCGTCCGATCTTGCGCGCAGTCGATCGGACGCGGTGCGGTTCGTTGCGTGCGAGCTTGACGAAGTCGATCCGCATGTCAGCGACCACCCAGGTGTCGTCGCTGACGCGCACGACTGCCTCCCAGGCTGCGGTGTCGACGCACGTGGCAAGCGCGCCGCCGTGCAGGTACGACACGGGTTCAGTAGCGCCGACCGCGAGAGCGTTCGGGTCGAGGCGCAGCACCGCCGCATCCCCGTCGTCCGGGGCTCGGGTGAGCCCGAGGGCCTCATCCAGGGGGGCGGCGCTGGAGCCGTCTGGGGTGCGTTGATCACTCATCACGGCAGCGTAGCGAGCGCCGATCGTCCACAATGGCGTGCGTGGCAGACCCTACGAGCGCCGAGCACTCGCACGAACCACCGTCGGACGAGAACTACAGCGTCAGCCCGCTGGAGCTCTTCTTCGACCTGGTCTTCGTCTTCGCCTTCACCCAGGTGACGGCACTGATGGCCAAAGACCTGACGGGTACCGGAATGCTGCGGGGGATCGCACTGCTACTCGTGGTCTGGTGGGCGTGGGTCGGCTACTCGTGGCTCACCAACGCTGTGCCCGTCGACGACGACGTCCGCTCGCGGATCGTGGTGTTCGCCGCGATGGCGGCGGGTTTGGTGATGGGACTGGCGATTCCGAAGGCGTTCGGCAGCGACGGCGTGCTCTTCGGGTTCGCCTACCTCACGGTGACGTTGCTCTTCGTTCTTCTGTACGTCGTGGCGACCCGCGACAACGTCGAGATGAACCGGGCGGTCCTGCGCTTGGCCCCCGGCGTGCTCGCGGCACCGGTTCTGGTGGCCATCGCTGGGTTCTTCGAGGCCGGTGCGGTTCGCGCGGCGCTGTGGACAGTGGCGCTCGTCGTGACGCTGGCCGCGCCGTTCATGTCAGGCAACGAAGGCTGGCACGTGCGCCCCAAACACTTCGCTGAACGACACGGCCTGATCATCATCATCGCCTTGGGCGAGTCGATCGTGGCGCTGGGTCTGGCCGCATCCGACGAGAAGCACACGGCAGCGGTCGTGATCGCCAGCGTCATCGGCATGGTCGTGGTCTCAGCGATGTGGTGGCTCTACTTCGACATCGTGGCCTTGGCTGGCGAACGGCACCTGAGCGAGCTCAAGGGTTCGGCGCGAAATGCGCTCGCCCGCGACGCGTACAGCTATCTGCACGCGCTGATGATCCTCGGCATTGTCTTCCTGGCGCTCGGACTGAAGAAGTCGGTCCTCGAGCTCGGCGAACCGCTCAAGCTGATCCCGTCGGTGGCGTTGTTCGGGGGCGTCGCCCTCTACCTGGTCGCTCACATCCTTTTCCGGCTGCGCATGATCGGCACGATCAACACGCAGCGCGGACTTGTGGCGCTTCTGCTGGTGGTCGCGGTCCCCATCGGCGTAGCGGTGCCTGCCTATGTCTCGCTGATCATGCTGGTGGCGCTGCTGCTCGGACTGATCGGGTACGAGACGGTGACCAACCGACAGACTCGCCACAACCTGCGCCACCACTAGCAGAACAGCTCAGGTCGTCACGACGATCTTGCCGAACCCTTCGCCGGACGCCAGGCGGGCGATCGCAAGGTCCGCCCCTGCAAGTGGGTAGGTGTGGTCGATCAGCGGCGTCAGTGAGTTGTCGGCGCAGAACAGGAGCAAGTCGCTCGAGCTCGTCTCGCGTGCCCATGGTCGAGCCGATCACCGACAGCTGAAGGAAGAAGACGCGTGCCAGGTCAGCCGGCGGATTGGGACCGGACGTCGAGCCGCACACCACCACACGCCCGCCCGGACGCAGCGACTTCAGCGAGTGGCTCCAGGTGGCCTGGCCCACCGACTCCATGACGGCGTCGACGCGTTCGGGCAGCCGAGCTCCGGAGTCGAAGGCGTCATCAGCGCCGAGCGACAGCGCCTGTTCGCGCTTGGTGGCATCGCGGCTCGTGACCCACACCCGCAGCCCCATCGCCTTCGCCAGCGGCACCAGGGCTGTCGAGACGCCACCTCCTGCTCCCTGGACGAGAACGGTCTCACCAGCAACCAGCTGTCCGCGCGTGGTCAGCATCCGGTAGGCAGTCAGCCAGGCAGTGGGCAGGCACGATGCCTGCTCGAACGAGAGCTCAGCCGGCTTGGGCACCAGATTGCGCCGTGGGACGGCCACCCGCTCGGCGAGGGTCCCGTCGTACACCTCTGACAGCAGCGACCGCTTCGGGTCGAGTGTCTCGTCGCCGCCGCCGCGGGCGGGGTCGCCGATGACCGCGTGAACGACGACCTCGCGTCCGTCTTCGTCGAGACCGGCCGCGTCGGTGCCGAGGATCATCGGCAGCTGATCAGCGCGCAGCCCCACCCCCTTCAACGACCAGAGGTCGTGGTGGTTGAGGGCAGTGGCGCGCACCGAAACGGTGGTCCAGGTCTCGTCGAGCAGGCTCGGCTCCGGCCGCTCGCCCAGGGTGAGTCCGTTGAGCGGCTGATCTGGGTCGAACGACGTCACGGTCGCGGCGAACACGAGACTCCTGCCCGACCGCGTCAGGTCGCTGCGTTGGCGAGAGAACCGGGATCCAGACCGAGCTCGAGCTCGGCGACCACTCGCGCGTGCTCGTGCATCTGTTTGCGGTTGATGCCTGGACGCTGCAGCGTGACCCTGAGGCCGAGGCCGTCGAGCAGGGCCGACAGCCGGTCGGCGACCGCTCGGGGGTCATCGGTGATGAAATCGCCGGAGGCCACGCCGTCGGAGATCACGACAAAGAGCATCTCGTTCCACGCGGTGTCGAGCTCTTGCGAGATGGTGCGGAGCGTCTCGTCGCGAAGACTCGCTCCCCAGGCGTCGATCCAGAGCACCCAGGTCTGGTCGTTGCGCGAGCTGGGCACGAACTCACGCATCACCCGGTCGAGCCGCTGCAGGGTGTTGCCGCCGCCGGTCGCCAGGCGCCGGGCCTTGGCGATGTCGCGCTCAGCCTCGTGCCGCAGCATCTCGGTGAGCAGGACGTCCTTGGTGGCGAAGTGGTAGTGGATCAGGCCACCGCTGACGCGGGTGGCGGCCGCAACGTCGGCGACCCGCGTGTGTGAGAGGCCCCGCTCGAGAACGACCTGTCTGGCCGCCTCGAGCAGCTCTGCGCGCCGCTGCTCGACCTGTTCCTGGCGGCTGGTCCGCGCGCTGTTTGCTTGCACCACGCCGCTAACCTACTGGCCGCACCCTGGTTGTTGTAACAACTTCACTGAATATTCAGTCAGTGGGCTACGCGCTTCCCGTCGATCCCCCTAGAATCCTGCGCATGACTGCAGACACCACTCAGACCGGTGGCGGCTCGATCGCCATTCGCGGCCTTCGCAAAGAGTTCGAGGGCGGGTCGATTGCCGTCGACGGCATCGACCTCGACGTCGCCTCAGGCGAGTTCTTCTCGCTCCTCGGGCCCTCGGGGTGCGGCAAGACCACGACGCTGCGGATGCTCGCCGGGTTCGAGCAGCCGACCGACGGGCAGATCCTGATCGACGGCACCGATGTCGCGCAGACGCCTCCCCACAAGCGGCCGGTCAACACGGTCTTCCAGAGCTACGCGCTCTTCCCGCACATGGACGTGTGGAAGAACGTCGAGTACGGCCTGCGCTGGGCCAAGGACGTTCCCAAGCGCGACCGCAAGGGAAAGGTTGACGCCGCACTCGAACTGGTCGAGATGACCGAGTACGCCGAGCGCCGGCCGAACCAGCTCTCCGGAGGCCAGCAGCAGCGCATCGCCCTGGCTCGCGCCCTGGTGCTCGAGCCGTCGGTGCTTCTGCTCGACGAGCCGCTCGGTGCCCTGGACGCCAAGCTCCGCCACTCGCTGCGGGCTCAGCTCACCTCCCTGCAGCGCAGGGTGGGTATCACCTTCGTCTTCGTCACGCACGACCAGGAGGAGGCGCTCGAGATGTCTGACCGCCTCGCGGTCATGAGCAGGGGCAAGATCATTCAGTTGGGTGCTCCCCGCGAGATCTACCAGTTCCCCCGCAGTGAGTTCGTCGCGGACTTCCTGGGCGTCGCCAACTTGATGGACGTCCAGGTCGAGAGCAGCAGCGCCGGGGTGGGGCGCGTCAAGCTCGGCGACTTCACCCTCGACGCCCAGATCCCCGAGGGCTACCAGGCGGGCCCCGGTCGCGCGGTGATACGCCCCGAGAGCCTGCACCTCGAAGAGGGCGAGCTCAGCGGAGACAACCGCCTGCCCGCAATGGTCGAGCGGGTCGTCTACCTGGGCTCCACCTCGCAGGTATTCGTGCGGCTCCCAGACGGTACGAGCGTCCAGTCGCTGGTCACCAATGCCGTGCAGGAAGAGCCGTGGAGCTCAGGCGACGCGTGCCGCGTCCGGATGCCTGCCGAGTCTCTGCACGTGCTGGAGCACTCCGAAGATCACGCCTGGAGCGATGCCGACCCAGTGTCGAAAGCTGGCTGAGCCGGCCTCGTCGTCGTGCTTTGGGTCGTGACGAGGATCTGACCCGCTGCCCCGACCCGCTAGGCGGACCGCTACATCTCGACGCCGGCGAGGTCGTCGAGGGCAGAGCCGCTTTCTCCTCGGCGTCGCAGGCGAAGGACCACATACGTGAGCAGCAACGCCGTCAGGGTGCCCATCAGCAGGAGCGTCGCCAGGGCGTTGAGCGCCGGTGACGGGGCCGCCTTGACGGCGCTGTACAGCAGGACCGGAACGGTGATCTGGCTGGCATCGCCGAACAGGAAGTTGCTGACCACGAAGTCGTCGAGAGAAGCAGCGAACGTGATCATGGCTGACGCAAAGATGGCCGGGACCAGCATCGGGAGCAGCACCGTTCGAATGGCCTGCATGCGCGTCGCCCCGAGATCTTGGGCGGCCGTCTCGAACTCGTTACCGATGCTCACCAGACGTCCGCGAACGATCACCAGGATGAACGAGATCGAGAACGTGACGTGACCCAGGATCAGCGCGTTGCGGCCCAGCCCGATCTGTGTGTACAGGGTGGTGATCACCAGGTAGAGGGCCGAACCCAGGACCAGCTCGGGGGTGACGAGCGGGAAGAGCGAGACGGCGTTGGCGGCGTTGCTGGTGCGCGAGCGCCAGCGGGTGAGTCCGAGCGCAAGCGCCGTGCCGATGGGGACGGCGATGAGCGTCGTGATGACTCCTAGCGTCAAGCTGTTCTGCAATGCATTCAGCAGGGTGTCGTTGGCGCCGGCGCCGAAGACCGACGTCCCCTCTGCGATCGACCCCTCTTCTGTGCCGCAGCAGTACCACGCGGTGGTGAAGCCGTTCCATGAGCTGCGTGATCGTGAGTCGTTGAACGAGAACTGGACGGCGATCAGGACCGGGACCAGGCTCCACAGGATGTAGCCCCAGGTGATCGTGGCGAGCACGTAGGGGCGACGCCACGGGTTGCGCCACGGCGGCACGAAGCCCTTCTTGCGGGGCTTGATCGACGCCGGTGGCGGTACGTAGCGCCCCTCGTTGTCCCAGGCCTTTTCGGCTCCTGGTGCGTCGACGCCGATGGTGGTCATCGTGCCTCCCGGGATGCCCGAAGGGTCAGGATCAAGTAGTAGGCCATGAAGAACAGCAGCACCGCCGACAGCAGCAGCACCAGGCTGGCCCCCTGGCCGCGCGAGAAGCCGCTCTGGATCGTCCCCTCGATCGAGTTGCCGATCATGACTGTGGTTGGCGAGTTCGAGACCAGGGTGTTGGTGTAGTAGTCGCCGAACATTGGCAGAGCCGTAATCACCATCGCGGTGATCAGGCCGATCCGACTGAGGGGAAGCGTGACCCGGAAGAAGGTCCGAAAGGTGTTGGCGCCGAGGTCGCGTGAGGCCTCAATGAGGTGCTGGTCGATGCGGTCGAGATAGGCGTACAGCGGCACGATGAAGAACGGCAGGTATCCGTAGACGAGGGCTATGACCACGACGTACCACTGCCCACCGAGCCAGTCGACCTTGGCGAACCCGAAGAAGCCGACGATGTCGTTGGCGTATCCCTCGTCGCCGAGGATGCCGACCCAGGAGAGCATGCGGGTGAGGTAGTTGATCCACCAGGGAGCCAGAATGAGGGCGAGCAGCAGGCCGCGGTTTCCTCGCGCAAGTCGAGCCACGTAGTACGCCACCGGGTACCCGATCAGCACGCAGAGCGCCATGGCAATGGCGGCGTAGATGAACGTGTGCTCCCATGCCGAACGGTAGGAACCGTTGATCGACTGGTCGATCACGCCCCGCATGACCGTGAAGTCCCACTCGAGCGGGTTCCACGCCGGGATGGGCTGCCCGAGAATGTCGAGCTGGCTCGAGAAGGCGACAGCCATGATCCCGTAGAACGGGAGAACGAAGAGAGCAAGAAGCCAGGCGGTGCCCGGTATGGCGAGGGCGGGCCAGAGAAAGCGCGTCGCCGCGTCTTTCTGGCCCCCCTTCGTTGCCTCAGCTACCGCCACTTTGGAAGTCCTGGAAGGCCGCAAGGTACATGTTCTCAACCGCAGGAGTCTGCTCGTAGAACTTGATGCCAGACTCGAAGTCTTCCGGAACCACGACGGCTGACATCAGGTTCTCCGAGATATAGCCCCCGTCGATGAGGTAATCGGCGTCGAGCTTGGTGAGCGGTGGCTGGTAGCCGTTCCAGTTGAAGTTCTTCTCGGCGATCGTGTTGTCGAGCAGGTCGTTGATGAAGGCGTGGGCCAACACCGGGCTCGGCGACGACTTCGGGATGCAGATGTTGTCGTTGCCGATGACGACGTCAGCCTTGTCCTCCGGGATCCAGTAGCCGAGATCTTCGGTCGTGACGCCTTGGGCCAGGTACCAGCGGGCGGCCACCAGGTCGCCGGACCACGCCTGGTGGACATGGAACTTGCCGTTGGCGAGCGTCTCGTACTGGGTGATGTCGACCTTTACACCCAGTGGGATCAGCTTGTTGAGCTCCTCCTTGGCCGCATTGATCGCCTCGGGGTCACCGGTGTTGATGTCTCGGGTGATGTCCCAGGCCAGCATGGCCATGCCGAGTGCCTCACCGGCGTCATCGAGAATGCCCATCTTGCCGGCATAGTCGGGGTTCCAGAGCATCTGGTAGCCCTCAGACGGGTCGGTCACGATGTCTGAGCGGTAGCCGACTCCGTGGTGTACACGGTGTAGGGGACGCTGTACTGCGAGCCTTGGTCGTACCACGGGTCTTGGTACTCGGGCCAGGCGTTCGTCAGATTGGTCAGGTACGACTGCTGGAACGGCTGCAGCAGCTTGTCCGTAGACCATGCGGCTCATCACGCTCGGGCCGGGGAAGACCACGTCGAACTCGGCCCCAGGAGCGCTGATCTTGGTCAGCATCTCGTCGTAGTTGTTGTAGGGCGTCACCTGCACCTCGGCGCCGTACTTCTTCTGGAAGTCCTTCTTGACGCCAGGTGCCATGTAGTCGGCGTAGTTCAGGACCCGTAGCGCGTCGACCTTCTCGGGCTCCTGTCCGGCCGCGATCGGCTGGTTGTCGTCGAAGATCGGCAGGGTGACGGGCGCATCGGGTCGCGCCAGCGGGTAGGCGCCATCGCCCCCCGCAGCAGTGCCACCGTCGTCGTCACCTCCGCAGGCTGCCAGGAGAGGAGGCCGCCCCGAGGCCCGCTGCCGCGAATGCCCCACCTCGAAGGACGTCGCGACGGCGCAGCTGCGGCCGCCACTGAGGGGCGCGGTCAGGTGAACTGGGATCGAACGGCATGCCTGGTCCTCCTGGAGGATTGGGAATGTTTGTCAAGATCTCCGCGGTCGTGTGCTGTCTGACTGACTGGGTAGTCAGTTAGTCTGTCGGGATCGACCCAAGATCACAAGGGTCGCGCCCGACCCGTTCATCATGGCGTGATCGAAGCGCTGCGGGGACCCCTTGTGCCAATCCGGGCTCAGATTGTGACCGATTTGTGGTCTGAGGAAGAGGAGCGTCCGCGGATATGGCGAAGCAGACGGCGATGACCGTGGCAGAGCTCGAGCCGTCGATGACGGGCAGCGGCCAGATGCTGCCGGCTGCGGCGTACACCGACCCCGAGGTCCTCGCAGTGGGAGAACGAGCACGTCTTCGCCGGTGGCTGGGTGAGCATCGGCCAGGCCGGCTCGTTCGCGAAGACCGGCGATCGGCGCGCGTACCAGGTGGGTGGCGAGGGCATTCTGGTCGTGCTCGGCAGCGATGGACGCCTGCGTGGCTTCTACAACTCCTGTCGCCATCGCGGTCACGAGCTGCTTCCGGCCGGTGGCGAGGCCAGCGGCAGCATGATCCGCTGCCCCTACCACGCGTGGGTCTTCACGCCTGAGGGCAACCTGCGCGGTGTGCCTCCCACGCACGAAGGCGATGTCACCGACCTCTCACAGCACTCGTTGGTTCCGGTGGCCCTCGAGCTGTGGAACGGCCACATCATGGTCAACATGTCGGGCGACGCCCCACCGCTCGCTGAGTACTTCGACGGCCTCGACGAGATCCTTGGGCCCTTCGGGATCAATGACCTCGTCGTTGCCGAGACCCACAGCTACACCATCGAGGCGAACTGGAAGCTGCTCGTCGAGAACTATCACGAGTGCTTCCACTGCCCGACCGTGCATCCTGAGCTCTCGCTCGTCTCTGACACCGAGGCCGGCGTGTCGGTGTTCGGCGAGGGGCTGTTCTTCGGCGGAACCAACGACTTCCGCGAGGGCGTCGAGACGATGTCGCTCGACGGCACCAGCGGCGGCGTCCCGATCCCTGGCGTCCCCGACAAGTACCGGCGGACCACCGTGTACCTGCAGGTCGGACCCAACCTGCTCGTCAGCATGCATCCCGACTACGTGATGATTCACCGGCTCATTCCCCTGGCTCCGGACCGGACGTTCGTTGAGTGTCAGTGGCTGTTTCCTGCTGACGCCTTCGAGAAGGCCGGCTTCGATCCGGCCTACGCCGTCGACTTCTGGGACATCACGAACCGGCAGGACTGGACGGCGTGCGAGAGCGTGCAGCGCGGCGTGGCGTCCCGTGGTTACCGCCCCGGCCCGCTGTCGTCATATCACGAGGTAGGTGTCCGGCTCTTCACCCAGTGGTTGGCCACCGCCTATGCCACGGGTGTCGTCTCGTCCCGGGCGCGCGAGATGCTCACGGCCGAGCAGCTCGAGGCGCTGGCCTTCCCGGTCGACAGCTGACCGCGTGACGACATGCCGAGTGCTCAGCTGGATGCCAGTTTCGCGTGCCGAGTGCACGGTTTCGGACGGGGCGTGACGCGGTGACGTCGTCGCTCGACCTCCTCCAGCTCAACATCGAGTACGGCGGAACCGGCGTCAGCTTCGACGCCGTGATCGAGACGATCCGATCCTCGGGTGCACCTGTAGCCGCGCTGCAGGAAGGGTGCGGCCGCGTACCTGACGTCGCGGCGGCTTTGGGCTGGCCGTACTTCGACAACCGCACGCAGGTGGTGTCGCAGCTGCCACTCCTTGATCCTCCCCAGCCGACCGCGGGTGTCATCTACGTCGAGCTCGAGCCGGGACGCGTGGTGGCGCTCATCAACGTGCACCCTGCGTCCAGAGCATATGGGGCGACCCGGCTGAGCAGGGGTGAGCGGCTGCCCCGGGTGCTACGACGCGAGCACCTGGTGCGTGTCGGTGAGCTGCGGCCCTCGATCGACGCAGCGGCCGCGCTCATGCGTGACGGCGTCCCGGTCGTGCTGCTGGGTGACTTCAACGCTCCGTCGCACCTCGACTGGACGCGTGCCGCGGTGGGTATACGGCCACATGTCACCGCGGCGGTCACGTGGCCGACAAGCCGTGCCGTCGAAGCCGTTGGCATGGTCGACGCCTACCGGGCGGTCTACCCCGACCCCGTCGTGCACCCCGGGCTGACCTGGCCAGCGGCCAGGCCACACGTCGAGGGCTACAACCCGGCCGCCGACGGGCACCCGGCGGACCGGATCGACTTCATGCACGTGAGCCCCGACATCTCGGTCGACGATGTACGGATCGTGGGCGAGGCGGAGTCGCCGTTCAGTGACCTCTCGTTCACCCCCTGGCCCACCGATCACCGCGGACTTCTCGCGACGTTGCGGGTGGCGCCGGTGCCGCCCGAGCCCGTCGTCTCGGTGTCTCGTCGCCTCGTCACCGTGGGCGATGAGGTCGTCATACGCGCGATCGCCAGCGGTGTCGATGCGATTGAGCTGGTGGCGCGGGAGTCGACCGGTGGCGAGCGTGTTCAGCTGCCGATGGACGCGTCTGGTGTCGCGCATCTCGACACCTCGAGGCTGGGCAGCGGGCGGTACGACGTCATTGCGGTCAGCTCTGAGAAGGGCATTTCGGCGAAGACCTCGCTCTGGGTGAGGGCTGACGGTCGCCTGCCCGAGGTCGTGACCGACAGACCGGTGTACGAGAGGGGAGACGCCATGACCGCGACGTGGTCGTGGACCCCAGGGAACCGGGCGGACTGGGTGGCGGTCTACGCCCGCGGCGCCGATCCCGCCTCGGACAAACCGCTGGTGAAGGCGGTCACGGGGGCGACAGTGGACGGCAGCGTCATGTTCGACCAGGCACTGCGGCCCAGGAAGTGGCCGCTGCCCGCAGGGCAGTACACGCTGCACCTGCTTGCCGACGACCTGCCGGTGTCGTTGGCGTCCACGGATTTCGACGTCAGCTGAGCGCGCACTCGGCGCGCTGACGCGACAACCAGCTGAGCACTCGGCGGGCAGTGGGTTGACGGTGGCTGAGTCGGGCTCACAGGAAACTCACAGAGAACTCTCAGGGTCTGCTGCAAATCGTCGGCGAGAGTGGAGGCGTGAACACCACTGCGCCCGAAGCCCGCCTGCTCGTCGTCGACGACGACGCAGACATCGTCGAGCTGTTGGCAGCCTCGCTGCGCTTCTCGGGGTTCGAGGTCACCACGGCTCGCAACGGCCACGATGCCCTGGCGTTGGCGTCCAGCTCTCGGCCAGATCTCATCGTGCTCGACGTCATGATGCCGGGGCTCGATGGCCTCTCAGTCGTCCGCCGACTGCGCGAGGGCGGCAGCCGGGTGCCGGTCGTCCTGCTGACGGCCAAGGACGCCACCGAAGACCGGGTAGCGGGGCTCACGATCGGCGGCGACGACTACATCACCAAACCCTTCAGCCTGGAAGAGGTCGTCGCGCGTATCCGTGCCGTGCTCCGTCGTAGTGGCGGCGCTGTGAGGGGTCAACCGACGCAGCGCCTGTCACTCGGTGACGTCGAGCTCGACGACGAGGCGCACGAAGTGTGGAAGGCAGGAGAACTCGTCGCCCTCTCGCCAACTGAGTTCAGTCTCCTGCGGTACCTCATGGCGAATCCAGGACGCGTGCTGAGCAAGGCGCAGATCCTCGACCATGTGTGGGCCTACGACTTCGGCGGAGACGGCAACGTCGTGGAGTCGTACATCTCGTACCTGCGCAAGAAGGTGGATACCACCGACCCGACGTTGATCCACACCGTCCGCGGCATCGGCTACGTGATGCGCGTCCCACGGGACGCGTGATGGCTGTAGCGGCGGCGTCCCGGAGCCTTCGTCATCGCACGCCGTTGCGCACGCAGCTGATCGTGGTGACCGTGGCACTGGCCGCCCTTGCCGTGGTTGTCGTGGCCGTTGGAAGTACCTGGGTGCTGCGCTCCTATCTCTACGGACAGGTGGACGAGCAGCTCACCCGCTCGGTCACCCCCCTGACGTCTGGCACTGTCGACGACCCGCGAACCCCGCCGAGTCGGGGACGTGGCGGGTTCGTTCCTCCTGTCGCCTTCTTCGGCCAGGTCTACGACGAGCGGGGCGACGCCATCGCCGATCTCGGCTCTTCGTTGCCAGGGCTCCACGGAGCGAACCTGTCCTGCCAGTGCTCGACGCGGCCACGGTCGTCGTCGCTGACCGGCAACCCCTTCACCGTCCGGGAGATGGTGGGAGCTGGAGAGTGCTCGTCGCAGCCGTGGAGAATCCTCGGACTCCCGACATCGCTGCTGTCGCCGTCGCCGTTCCACTCGACGGCGTCCAGAGCACGGTCGCGCGACTTCTGCTGGTGGACGGTGTCGTTGCGGTCGTTGTCCTCGTGGTGTTGGCGCTGGTGGCGCGGTGGGTGGTGGCAGCGAGCCTTCGTCCGCTGAGTGAGATCGAGCAGACGGCGCACTCGATCGCGGCCGGGGACTCACGCCCGGCGCGTCGACAACGATATCCCCGATACAGAGGTCGGACGGCTCGGATGCGTCGCTCAACGTCATGCTGGACACGATCGAGACCGCGTTCTCCGCGCAGGAGGGCTCCGAGAGGGCGGCTCGAGCGTCCGAGGAGCAGATGCGTCGCCTGGTGGCGGACGCCAGTCACGAGCTCCGGACGCCGCTGACGACGATCGGGGTTACGCCGAGCTCTACCGACAGGGTGCGATGCCTGAAGACCTGTCAGCCGCACAGGTGATGGAGCGCATCGAAGGCACTGCTGAACGCATGGGCGTCCTGATTGACGACCTGCTCCTGCTGGCCCGGCTCGATCAGCATCGGACGCTGTCCCGCGAGCCGGTTGATGTGCTGGCCGTGGCCAGCGACGTCGTCCGCGAGTTCGCTCTCATCTCTGATGGTCACAGGCTGGATGTCGTCGCTGACGGCACTGAGCCGGCGATCGTTGTCGGCGACCCAGATCGTCTACGGCAGGTGGTCAGCAACCTGGTGGCAAACGCGATTCGCCATACTCCAACCGGCACCTGTGTGACTGTGTCGGTGAACGTTGTCGCGGACGACGTGTTACTTGAAGTCTCTGACGACGGTCCTGGAATGGGTGAGGAGTCAGCCGCTCGCGCCTTCGAACGTTTCTACCGGGCAGACTCCGCACGTTCTCGCGAAGGCGATGTCAGTGGGTCGGGGCTCGGTCTCGCAATCGTGCAGGCCATTGTCCAGGCGCATGGTGGCCGAGCCACGATTCGCAGCGAACTCCAGCCTCGGGACTGTCGTGTCGGTCCGCTTGCCGAGACTCGCAGCCTGAGCACATCTTGTTGCCAGGAACCTCCAAGGTTCGTCCCTTGTACTCAAGGCAGTGCTCACCCGAGCACCCTCAGCAGGAAAGGGATGACCATGTCAGACGAGATGAACGAGAACGCGCACCCAAGGCCCGTCACGCGCCAAGAAGATGGTGCTCGGCGGACTGGGAACAGCGCTCCTCGTGGGAGCGATGGGGCTTGCGGTTGGGACAGCCGCAGCGGACGACGACGAGGCTGGGCACGAAGGCAACCGGTACGGCGCCCCCGGCGATCAGGGCCACGAAGGCATGCCAGGTGGTCCGGGGCCGATGCATGGCGGTCCGTTGGGTGAGGGCCGCATGCTTCACGGCGAAATGGTCGTCGAGGACGCCTCTGGTGACACCGTGACGCGCTTGGCGCAGAGCGGTGAGGTCACCGAGGTGAGCGCCAGCTCGATCAGCGTCACCTCGACCGACGGATTCAGCGCCACCTACGTGGTTGACGGCGACACGATCGTCCGGTCACCGGACGCCGGCGATGACGCTTCCGGGCTTGATGGCGTCCAGAAGGGTGACACCGTTCAGGTCCACGCCAGCGACGACGGTGATGAGAACACCGCTCTGGCTGTCTTCGAAGCGATCGATGGGGCGCAACCAGGCTCCTAACGGCTCGTCATGCTGCGCAACCCAGGTTGCGCAACCGACACCGCCGGCGACGGTCACCGAGGGAACAGGTGCCGTCGCCGGCAGTCGTGCGGCGACCGGCTACAGCGTGGACGCCACTCGCAGGCCCTCGAGGACGGCTTCCTCGACGGTGCGCGGCGCCAGGCAGTCGCCGATGGCGTGTACGTCGCCCGGATAGTCGACCAGCGCCTCGACCAGCTCGGTGACCGCGTCATGTCCCTGCGCGAGCACCAGGGCTGCGACGTCATCGATGATCACTGGTTCGTCGGTGAGGACGTGCTGCAGGTAGACGGTGTCGGCATCGGCTCCGTAGGGGCGCACGAGAGTGACGATCTCGACGCCGGCAACGAGCGCTTCCTTGGTCATCTCATCGCGCACGTACTGCTGAATGCGTTGTCCGGCCATGTAGCCGTCCACGGCGAGCGTCACCTTGTGCCCCTGCTGGGCCAGCTGCTGCGCGACGCCGAGCCCGATCCAGTCGCAGCGCCAGTCGGCGACGACCACTCGCCCGGACGGCACGTCGGTGCCGTTGATCACGTCCCAGGCCGTCAGCACGGTGGGATCGTCCATCAACTCGAGCACGGGCACCCTCGGCGTGGCCCCGGTCGCCACAATCACCGCGTCTGGACGCCGCTCGCTGACGAAGCCGGCGTCGACCCGTCGACCGGTCACCACCTCTACCCCGTAGCGGTCCACCTCGCTCAGCAGGTTCGTCACCGCACCGCCGAACTCGGCGCGTCCCGGAAGCTGCTCAGCGAGCAGCACCTGGCCACCTGGGCGCCGCGCGGCTTCGTAGAGGGTCACTCGGTGGCCGCGTTCGGCGGCCACGACCGCAGCCTTCATTCCGGCAACACCGCCGCCGACGACCATCACGTCTTTGGGTGTCGATGCCGGACGCCGAGTGCCGTACAGCTGCTCGCGTCCGGTCTCAGGGTGCTGGATGCACGAGATCGGGTATCCGGCGTGGAAGTGGCCGATGCAGGCCTGGTTGCACCCGATGCACGCCCGTACCTCGTCGACGAGGCCCTGCTGCGCTTTGGCAGGAAGAAGTGGGTCGCAGATCAGGGCGCGGGTCATGACGGCAAAGTCGGCCTGCCCGGACGCGATCACCTGCTCAGCCTCGTGGGGTTGGTTGATGCGTCCAGCGACCATGACCGGAACGTTGACGAGCTGCTTGATCCGTGCGGCCATCGGTGCCACGTAGGCGGGGGCGAAGCTCATCGGCGGCGCGATGTGGTTAGAGCCCGACAGTGTGGCCGAAGTGCCGGCCACCACGCTGAAGTAGTCGATGGTGCCGTCGGCGTCCAAGCTCTGCAGCGCCTCGTGCACCTCGTCGCTCTGCAGGCCCTCGTTGCTTTCTTCGCTGCCGGAGATGCGCAGCCCGACCACGAAGTCCGACCCCACGGCAAGATCGCACCGAGGTGATGACTTCGCGAACGAAGCGCAGCCGGTTCTCGTTGCTGCCCCCGTACTCGTCGTCGCGCACGTTGACGCGCGGGTTGAGGAACTGGGCCAGCAGGTAGCCGTGCGAGGCAACGAGCTCGACGCCATGGAGCCCGGCGGTCTGTAGTCGCTGGGCGGCCGTACCGAACCCCTCCGCGATCTCGCGGATCAGCGTGATCGGCATCGCTCTCGGCATGATGTGAAAGCGTTCGTTGGGCACTGCCGATGGTGCAAGCGCTGCCGGCATCGACCCGTCTTGGCTCTCCATCATCTCGCGCCCGTCATGAAAGAGCTGGCCGAACACAGTGGTGCCGTGTGGGGTCAGGGCATCAACCATGGCGCGGTAGCCAGGGATGCAGTCGTCGGTGTCGGCCATCAGAATGCTTGACGAGTACTTGGCCGTCTGGTGTACCCCTGCCACCTGCAGGACGATCAGTCCGGCACCACCCTTGGCCCTTGCCTCGTGGTAGGCGATCAGGCGGTCACCGATCGCTCCTCCCTCGGTCATCACCGTGTCGTGGCCGGACGAGACGATGCGGTTCTTCACCGTCACTGACCCGATCCGGGCGGGCGAGAACAGGTGGGGAAAGGCAGTCACAGACAGTTCTCCGATCGGGGTGGTGCCCCATTATCCGTCGCACCTGCTTCGATGGGCAGGTGGACCCGAACTCGCAGCTGAAGATGCTGGCGCCGCGGCCCTCCCGGGCGTCGGGCGGTGAACGAGATGATCGTCATCGACGACGCCCAGGTGCCGGCTCACGACCGGCTGTGGTGCCACTTGGCCAGCGACACATCGTTCGATGAGCTGCATGCGTTTGTCGAGCCATTCGGCATCCCGGAGAGGGCATTCGACGGCGACCACTACGACGTGCCTCGCGAACGTCGTGACGAGGTGATCGCGGCCGGGGCCGTTCCCGTGACGTCGCGCGAACTCGTTGCCTGCTGATCGCTGCCGGCCTGCGCCGTCGGCGTCCCCGCAGCGCCAAGGGTGGCTAGGAGATGACGCGAGCCCGGAACGCAGCGATCGCCTCCTCCAGCGTGCCGAAGATCATCGATGTGTCGAAGTGCTTGGGGTAGCCATAGGTGCCGAGAGTGCTTTGCAGGGAGGGGTCGACGCGAGCGAGCCCGAAGTGGATCCCCTTGGCATGCAGATAGTCACCGAGGCCTTTGAGACTGTTCCAGGCGGAGTAGTCGAGGTCAGTGATCGAGGTGGCATCCAGAATCACCCACTTCACCGGGTCTGGCGCCCCCTCGACTACCCCTTGGATGTCGTCCACGAATCGGTTGGCGTTGGCGTAGAAGAGCTCGGCGTCGTAGCGGAAGATCACCAGGCCAGGCTCGCTCTGCGCACCGGCGCCCGCCTCCGCATACGTCGGACGCCGTCCTGCGTCTCGCCGATCACGAACGACTTCGGACGGTACTGGCGCCTGATGATGTCGAGCAGCGAGACCACCATGGCCAAGACGATCCCCTGCTCCACTCCGACGGTGAACACCACGACACAGGTGGCGAGTGCAACCCAGAACTCGATCGGTCGCTTGCGGTAGATCGCGCGGAGGCCGAATGTGTCGATCAGACCAACACCGATGAGAAAGACGATGCCGGCGAGAACCGCCTTGGGCATGTTGGCCAGGCTCGACGTGAAGAACAGCGTGAAGACCAGGGCGATCAGCGCCATGGTGATGTTCGCGACCTGGCTTCGCCCGTGCTGCTCCTCGAGGATCTCGGTCTTGGTGGGCGACCCGTTCACGACGAACGTTCCCGTGAGGCCGGCAGCGAAGTTGGCACCGGAGAGCCCGACGATGTCGCGATTGATGTCGACCTTGTCGCCATGCTTCATGGCGAAGCTTCGGGAGGTCGCCGCGCTCTGCGCGATGATCAGGATCAGGCATGAGAAAGAGATCCCCAGTACTGAGAACATGGTGCCGAAGCCAAAGTCCGAGGGCAGGCCGAAGGGAGGGAAGCCGCTCGGCACGTCTCCGACGACGGCGACGGCGTTCTTCTGCGCGTCGGTGAGCGATGAGATGACGGTGAGCACGACTACCGCGATCAAGGCACCGGGAATCCGCGGCGCGAATCGTTTGAAAGCGACGATGCACGCCACAGTTGCGGCAGCGAACGCCGCGGTCTCCCACTGGACAGCACCAAGGTCAGAGATCCACGCCCACTGCTGCTGGATCCAGTTGCCAGTGCCCTTGGGGACGCCGAGCATGTCGGGGATCTGACCGGTCAAGACCTGGATGCCGACACCGGTGAGAAACCCGATCAGGACCGAGGCCGACAAGAAGTCGCCCAGGAAGCCGAGCTTGAGCACGCGCGCGAGGAAGAGGAGCACGGCGGTGACGAGGGCCACCATGCCCGCGTAGGCCACCCACTCCTTGGAGTAGGGCGTCAGACTCACCGAGCTCAACCCGAGCAGCCCGGCCGCCATGAGAGCAGCCGTTGCCGAGTCGGCACCCACGACGAGCATGCGGGACGAGCAGAGCAGTGCGAACACCATGGTCGGGAAGATGATCGTGTACAGGCCGGTGGCGAGCGGGGTCTGCGCGATCGTCGTGTATCCGAGGACCTCGGGGATGGCGACCGCGGCCAGTGTCGCTCCGGCCACGACGTCCTTGCCCATGTAGGTCCGGTCGTAGTCGTGGAGCCAGCCGGGCGTGAGTCGAGCGACAACATTCGACATCGGATCTCCTCGATCGACCGGCGCTCGCGACTGTATCGAGTGCGGGGTCGAACGACCTAGGTCCCGTGGGGACCATTCGGTGGAGCCGACCTACGACAGCTCAGCGGCAGAAGGAGAACTCGTTGCCTTCGGGGTCAGCAGCACTTGCCAGCGTCCACCGGCGTAGACGTCGTCGGCGAGGGTCGCCCCGAGCGCTAGGGCTTCGGAGGTGGCCGCTGCGACGTCGGTGGCATCGACGCACACCATCCGTAGCCCCACGACATGGGAACCGCCTTCCACTGTCGCCACTCCTTGTCCATCGATGTCACGTGCGACCCGCCGAGTTCGGCTGCCCAAGTCTGACGGTTCTGGGCCGCTATCTGGAAGCGCTGTGAAGACTTACCTGCCGTTTTCGCGGCTGGGGAGGGCCTAAAACGCACGGTAAGTCTTCACGCGATGGCGCTGGGCATCGACGGAGGTGAAGGGGCGCCTCAGGGGTGAGCTGAGCGATCTCGTCGGCAAGGTTGGCACGCGCCGCGGCCTCCCACTGCTGCTGTCCATGGGGCGTCCGATAGATCGCGGGACGGTCGAGGAATGACTGGAGCACCTTGGCGCGCCCAGCGCAGAACTCAGCCTGCGGGATGTGGATGTACTCCTGCCGGATCGCGGCGGCGTACTGCGCGTAGCGGTCGGCCGCGGCAGCCAAGATCGAGAGGTCGGCGTCGCACAGCACCGCTCCGGTGACGTCGTCCGGATCTGGATCGTGGGAGGCCGTCAGCCGGACGAGGCGTACCACCTCGGCGATGAGTGCAGGGCTGGCCCCGACCTGTTCGAGGGCGTCGTAGGCCACGTACGCGCTGCGGTCCTCGTTGTCGGTCTTGCCCGGCTGGTAGACGGCATCGTGGAACCAGGCGGCGAGTGCCAGCGCGAGCTCGTGTTCAGCGGGTGGCTCGAGCTCTTCGATGCGCAGCAGGACATCCTCGACGTGCATGAGGTTGTGGTACTCGCGATGCGGCTGTGTGTAGCGGGGCCCGAGGCCGCCGGTGACCACAGCGGCATCGAGCAGGCGGGTCTCTTGTTCTGTGGGCTCACGCATGTGCCCAGTGTGGCCCCAACAGCGGTCAGAGTCCGCCGATCGGCGCGACAACGGCGGCGCAGTCTTCGCAGACCCAGTGCGGATCCTCACCAAGGTCGGGCTCGACGAACAGGGTGTGTTCCCCGCTGACGCGGCACTGGGGCCACCGGCCCACCGATCCGGCCAGGGCCTCTTGAACGTCCTGCGCCAGCAGGCAGGCGACGAACGCAGACCCTTCGGGCCACGGCTCTGCCCAGACCCGACGGTCACTGACCGCCCGGTCGAGGGCATCGATCATGGCCGGCGTGGTGGGAAGGGTGGCCGAAAGGTCGTGCAGGACGCGAGCCCTGGCGTCGGCGAGGGCGGCGTCCAGGTCAGCGGTCATCACCGGATCCGAGCTCAGCGGCCGGCAGGTCGTCGGCGTCGGTGATGGTGTAGCTGTAGCCCTGTTCGGCGAGGAAGCGTTGCCGATGCTGAGCGTAATCCTGGTCGACGGTGTCACGTGCCACGACGGCGTAGAACCGGGCGGCGCGTCCGTCAGCCTTGGGGCGCAGGATCCGCCCGAGCCGCTGGGCCTCCTCCTGCCGTGAGCCGAACGCCCCCGACACCTGGATGGCAACACTGGCCTCGGGCAGGTCGATGGAGAAGTTGGCCACCTTGCTCACCACCAGCGTGGTGATCTCTCCGGCGCGGAAGGCGTTGAAGAGCCGCTCGCGCTCCTTCACGGTGGTTTCGCCCTTGATCAACGGGACGTCGAGGCGTCCGGCGAGCTCGTCGAGCTGATCGATGTACTGGCCGATCACCAGCATCGGTTGGCCCTGATGCTGAGCGACGAGCTGCTCGACGACGCGAGACTTCTCCCGCGACGTGGAACAGAGCCGGTACTTCTCCTCAGGCTCGGCTGTCGCGTATGCCAGGCGCTCCCGCTCAGGAAGGGTGACACGCACCTCGACGCACTCTGCCGGCGCGATGTAGCCCTGGGCCTCGATCTCTTTCCACGGTGCATCGAAGCGTTTGGGGCCGATCAGCGAGAACACGTCGCCCTCGCGACCATCTTCACGAACCAAGGTTGCGGTGAGACCCAGCCTGCGTCGCGCCTGGATGTCGGCGGTGAACCGAAAGATCGGTGCCGGAAGCAGGTGCACCTCGTCGTAGAGGATGAGGCCCCAGTCACGGGCATCGAAGAGCTCGAGATGGGCGTACGAGCCCTTCCGCTTCGTGGTCATCACCTGGTAGGTGGCGATGGTGACGGGGCGGATCTCCTTCTTGGCCCCCGAGTACTCGCCGATCTCGTCCTCGGTCAGCGAGGTGCGGTGCAGCAGCTCATCTCGCCACTGGCGGGCGGCAACGGTGTTGGTGACCAGAATCAGCGTCGTCGCTTTGGCCATCGCCATGGCGGCGGCCCCCACCAAGGTTTTGCCGGCTCCACAGGGCAGCACGACGACGCCTGAGCCGCCGTGGAAGAAGTTCTCCGCAGCGTGGCGCTGGTACTCGCGAAGGGTCCAGTCGTTCTCGTCGAGGTCGATCGCGTGGGCCTCGCCGTCGACGTAGCCGGCGAAGTCTTCGGCCGGCCAGCCCAGCTTGAGCAGCACCTGCTTGATGTGCCCGCGCTCCGAGGGGTGAACCGCTACCGAGTCCTCGTCGATCCGCGCTCCGACCAGGGGTTGGACCTTCTTCGAGCGGAGCACCTCTTCGAGCACCGGCCGGTCATTGGTGTGGAGCACCAGCCCGTGCACTGGGTGGGCCGTCAGCTGCAGGCGTCCGTACCGCGCCATCGTCTCGGCGATGTCCACGAGCAACGCATGCGGAACGGCGTAGCGGCTGTAGGCGAGGAGGGTGTCGACCACCTGTTCGGCGTCATGGCCTGCGGCTCGCGCATTCCACAGGCCGAGCGGGGTGACGCGATAGGTGTGCACGTGCTCTGGTGCTCGTTCGAGCTCAGCGAACGGCGCAATGGCCCGGCGGCAGTCGTCAGCCCGTGCGTGATCGACCTCCAGAAGCAGAGTCTTGTCGCTCTGGACGATCAGGGGCCCGTCGCTCACAGGGTTCCTTTCGAGGAGGAGCCGACCGCGGGGCCGGAGTTGGTATCCACCAGTGTCCAACATCGCGGTGGACAGCCTTCTTCCGGCAGTAGGCTGCCGAGGTGATTGCCAAGGAACTCGCGCAGCCCGTCGGACTCGTCAAGACCACCGACACCGTGCTCGAAGTGGCCCAACGAATGGTCGGCGAAGGCCTTCCGGGGCTGGCCGTGGTGTCGGACGACGGCCACCCTCTGGCCGTGCTACCGGCCGCTCAGGTTCTTGGTCTCGCAGTCCCCACGTACATCAAGGACGACCCCTCGTTGGCGCGGGTGGTCGACGAGGCCGCCGCTGACCGACTCGTCGACGGCCTGGCAGGTCTCACTGTTCAGGGGGTACTCGACGACGCAGAGCCCGATCTGCTCGGCACGGTTGCGCACGACGCCACGCTTCTCGAGGTGGCCTGCCTCATGTCGCACCTGCGCGTCTCGTTCTTGGTCGTCGCCGGCCCTGAGGGCAAAGCCCTCGGCATGATCACCGCGCAGGATGTCCTTGGTGCCAGCCTGATGCGGGCGTGACGCGCACATGATGGCGTTCGTCACGGTCGCCGTCTTCCTGGTCGTCTACACCCTGATCGCCACTGAGCGCGTTCCGCGCGTTGTGGCAGTTCTGGGCGGGGTTGCCGCGGTCTTCGCCATCGGCATCGTGGGCGCCCAGGAGTCGTTCTACTCCGAAGAGACCGGCATCGACTGGAATGTCATCTTCCTGCTGCTGGGAATGATGTTGGTCGTTGCCGGCCTCCGCCGCACGGGGCTGTTCGAGTACATCGCCGTCTGGAGCGCCAAGCGGACCCGAGGACGCCCTTACCCGCTGCTCGTCCTGCTCTGCACCTTGACGGCGGTTGCCTCGGCGCTGCTCGACAACGTGACCACGGTGTTGCTGGTTGCCCCGGTGACGCTGCTGGTGTGCAGCCGACTGAAGCTGAACCCGATCCCGTTCTTGATCGCCGAGGTGCTGGCATCGAACATCGGTGGGGCGTCGACGCTGGTGGGTGACCCGCCGAACATCATCATCGGCAGCCGGGCCGACCTGTCGTTCATGGACTTCGTCATCAACCTCGGGCCCATCATCGTGATCGCGATGATCGCCTTCCTCTTGTTGGCGAGGTTCGTCTTCCGCGACGCCTTCACCTTCGATGCGGCTGCTGCTGAGTCGGTGATGCAGCTCGATGAGCGGGAGGCGATCGCCGACCCGAAGCTCTTGGTGCGCGGACTTGCGGTCCTGAGCCTCGTGCTCGTGGGATTTGTTCTTCAACGCACTCTCGGGATCGATCCTTCGATCGTTGCGCTGCTGGGAGGTGGCGCGATGATGCTGGCGGTTCCCGGACCCACTGATGAGTACATGAACCACGTCGAGTGGGAGACCCTCGTCTTCTTCATGGGACTGTTCGTCCTGGTGGGGGCACTTGTCGAGGTCGGCGCGATCGATGCTCTTGCCACCGCTCTCACCGATGCCGTGGGTGGCGATCCCATCGCCGCCACCTTCGGCATCCTGTTCGGCTCGGCAGCGCTCTCGGCCATCGTTGACAACATCCCGTACGTCGCCACGATGTCGCCGGTGGTCGAGCAGCTGGCGGCGAACGACCCCTCGCTCAACCCCGGAAATGTGCTCTGGTGGTCACTGGCGCTGGGGGCTGACCTGGGCGGGAACGCCACGGCGATCGGCGCGAGCGCGAACGTGGTCGTGATCGGCATCGCCAAGCGGTACGGCTATCCGATTTCGTTCTGGCAGTTCACCCGCTACGGCCTGCTGGTGACGGTGGTGACGGTGCTGCTCTGCGTTCCGTACCTGTGGCTGCGGTACCTCGTCTAGGGCTAGCGCCAATCGGACCGCGTGCGTGCGGTCTTACGTTCGACGTGAACCAGGTAGGGCGTACGAGACCCCACGACTCGATCGAGCCACGAGCGTCGCAACGGGTCGAAGGCAGATCCGATCATGCCAACCGCCCAGACCGGAAGAAGGAAGAAGCTGACGACGGCTCGCACCAGGGCCCTGCCCGAGCCCAGCTTGTCGTCGCCTGCGCTGACCACGGCGTAGCCGGCGACGGCGCCGCCGATGGTGCGTCCCGTGGCGCGCCACGCCACGGCCAGGTAGAGCGGGCCGAGCCAGGCGAAGCAGATCGTCAGAACGGCGACGACGATGGACGGAATGGGATCGACCACCGCCCCGATCAGGGCGAGTGCGGTGGCAAGTCCTTGCGCGGCGACCAGCGAGATGATCAGCAGGTCCAGCCCCGCGCCCGCTGAGCGCGACACGATTCCGGCATGCGAACGATCGCGACCGGCCGGGAGCTCGTCGGCGTCGCGTCCCTCGACGGCGGGACCACGGAACAGGATCCGCCGCAGGATCCCTTCGGCGATGTCGTCGGCACGGGCGAGCCCACCGCGCAGTACCTCGAGTGCATCCCACAACAGGCCCAGGCTCTGCTCGCGAATGAGATCTCGAACCCTGGGGTCGTCGACGAAGTCGTCGAGGATCTGCGGAACAACTTCGGCCTGGATGTAGGGCATGAGTCCGTCCACGATCTGCGGACCGGCCTTCTCGATGATGTGGGGTGTCACGCCGTCAACCACGGCTGGGACGAGCTGGGCCTCCAGGTAGGGCCGCATGCGTTCGAGAAGCACGGGCACGAGCTCGTCAGCGAGCTGAGGCGTCATGCCCTCGACGATCGTCGGCCCCGTCTCGGTCGCCAGCCGCTCGGTGAGCCCAGCGATGACCTCGGGTACGACCTGTTCGACCAGGTAGGGGACGAGCTCGTCGATGATCCGGGGAACGGTCTCTTCGGCGAGGTAGGGCTCGAGGTCGTCGATCACGCCCTTGGTCGATGAGACCACGCGATCTTCGACGCGTCCGACTGTCGCGTCCACCGCGCCGGTCACGGCACGCTGGAGGAAGGAGGCCTGCTGGTCGTCGGTCACGTCGTCGAGAGTATCGGCCCCGGCTACTTCAGCGGCGCGACGCCGGTGACCCGGTGCACCGCAAAGCGCCGGACGCCGTCCGAGCGGTGGTCGTAGGCAGTGAGCTGGCCCGCCGACAGGCTGACCGGGTCGACAACGCGCTCACCGGCGACGCCGTCGTTGTCGACGTACCCGAGCCACACCGACGCACCCGCGTCGAGCGCAGTGCGAAGGACGTTGAGTGTCTCCGTCATCGCGGTACGCGGAACGTGAGATCCCAATCCGGGCCCCTGGGTGTGCGGCCCCCGCGACGATCCTCGCTCTGCTGCTCTGAGCGCCTTGACGATCGACGACGCCACCGTGTCGGACGGCGCTGGAGGATCTGTCACCAGCGGCTGTGGCGTCGATCGCGGACCGGTACGGCGCTCGTCAGGACGTGACACGACGACGCTTCCGTCGTGGCCCTCGGCAGCCGGTGCCAGACCCGCCTCGCGCAGTCGTTCAATCAGCGCCTCGGGGGACGCGGGCGACACGGCCACGGTCGGGGCCAGCCGGCGCAGGCGCAGAGCCTCAGCGGCTCTCGCCACCATCAGCTCGTCGAGTACTGCTGGGTCGTCGCACCGCACGTAGGCGCTTGCCGTGCCGACCCGCAGCAGCCCGTGACGGCGCGCAACATCGTCGATGAGGTAGCTGAGGGGTTGAGGCACCGGAGTACTGCTGACGCCGGCCAGGAACGACTGACATTCGGAGGCCGAGCGCCCGGCGTCCAGTGCCCGACGAACTGATCGCTCGCTGAACCGGTAGACGGTGGCTCCGCCGGACGACTCGATGTCGGCCAACAGCGCCAATGAGCGAGCGAGGTCGTCACGGAGCGGCCCCGGTGCGACGGCGGTCAGGTCTGCCTGCAGCAGTACATGGTCGACCGGATCTGGCAGCAGCTTCGACAACGTTCTGACAGCGTCGTCGTGGGCTCCGTCCAGGATCAGCCGTCCCGCCGCCGAGATCGCACCGCGGGCACAGATGCCGATCGCGTTGGCCTCGTGCAGCGTCGACCGAACGAGGTCATCGCGGCCGCGGCCGCCGCGTCTGGGGCGGCGCCACTCATGACGGTGGACGAGAGACTCAACGCTCGCCGCGGTCGCGGGGCCGAGCGAGGCGAGATCGTGCAGAACCCAGCGACGAATGTCTGGTGCGACGAGGCGTTCGGCCTCAGGCGTCAGAGCGTTCACCCGGGTCTCGCCCGGGCCCACAGTTCCCACGAGGCTCGCGACGCGGGGGGTGTGGAGCCATGCCTGCGCGAGCTGGGTCCAGCGCTCGGCGACCGATCGCGTGCGCCAGAGGTCGTACGCCGGCGTCGGCAACCACTCATCAGGGGTCTCGCCGCTGGTGGCCAGCAGGCCCGCAGCCTTGGAGAGCTCGATCACGAGGGCGGCGATGGGCTCGTCGACGTCCAGCAGTGTTGCGACTGACCTCAGCTCACGGACGCCGAGCCCGCCGGACCGCAGTACTCCGGGGGGAGCAACGCCCCATCGCTCCAGCAGCGTGCCGACGTGGCGCACGACTTCGTCGGCGGTGCCGGTCGCCAGGCGATCCACCACGACGGGATCGTGGTGGTGCAGATCGGGTGCGGGTGGCTCGGTCGTGACCGTGCGGTGAAGGCGTCCGCCTCGTAGGTGGAGCGCCACCTCGCGAGGAAGCACCACCGTCCCCTTGTCGAGCGGACGCAGCACCTCGCGGGCCAGCAGCCACTCGATCGGCGTCTTGGCGGTCTCGGGGGTCACCACGCGATCGGCGTTGCGGACGCGCCCGGTGGGGTTGTTCCAGGTCAGTGCCTCGACGACCTCGCGTACTTCGGCGGGGGCCTCGTCCAGGGCGGCGACCAGGTCAGCGGGAGTGCCACCGCCGAGGACGGCGAGCGTGGGCCCGAGCCCGGCCGGGAAACGACCCACCGTCTCGCGGGCGGCAATGGTCGGACGCCAGGCGTCCGGTTCGCCCCAGACCAGCGCGAGGAGCACGAGGTCGTCGAACTGGGCATCGACGTCCGCCTGCGCGGTGTCGGGAAACAGCGAGCGAACCTGCGGCAGCGTGAAGGGTTCGTCACAGACCACTGCGGCTTCGAGCACCTGCAGTCCGAAGCGCGTCAGGTGATCGAGCGCTCGAGCGGTCGACGCGGAAGTGACCGACCGACCAGCCAGCTGACCGAGGTCGCCCGGTGTCGGGAGTGCAAGGTCGGGGCGTCGGCGCACCAGGGTCTGGAGTGCCGCGTCATCACGGCCACGCAGGTCGTCGGCGAGACTGCGTGGTGTGGTCATCAGACCAACGCTAGGTCATCGCCCGGCCCGCCCACTGCCTGCCTCCGGCGATCGCCGGCCACCACCCACCGTGATCGGAGCGTTTCAACCGCTTTCGGGTCCTTGTCGGACGCCGAGAGTGGCTAGTTCGCTCCGATCACGGTCATGGGGGTGCGGGCTAGCTCGACCGATACCAGGGTGAGACCGACCGTCTCGCCGGCCTTGCGGTACCCGACCCAGCCGAGGTAGCTCCGGTTGGCGTCGAGGCCGGACCAGGCGAAGGTGAACGTTCGTCTTCTGGGCAACGGTGACGTCAACAGAACGGCGGGGACACCGTGAGGTTGCCCTCACTCG
The DNA here is from genome assembly GCA_963824605.1 of uncultured Actinomycetota bacterium. Classification (GTDB taxonomy): domain Bacteria; phylum Actinomycetota; class Actinomycetes; order JAHEKZ01; family JAHEKZ01; genus JAHEKZ01. The sequence continues at coordinate 29,178 of CAWGPZ010000007.1, forward strand.
TGTCGCCCACGACGTAGGTCGTGAACGTGTAGGCCGCCGGTGACGGTCCACCCCAGCCGTGCACGTAGGCGGTGTACTCGCCGGCCGGCACGCCCGGCCAGGTGATCTGTTCGTCGCCCGATCCCGTCGCCGAGAGCGCCACCAGATCTCCGGCGCTGTTGTACAGGAAGAGGTCGAGATCGTGGCGTTGTTGATGGCATCCAGGTCCGACCCGCAGCGCCGTCGACCCTTCGGGAACGGTCACGGGGTACGCCTTGACGGCCGGACCTGGTGCTGGGGCGGGTCGTCGAACGCGCCGGCGTCGATGCCACGACCCCGTCGGTGGCGTCACCGGCGACGAGACCGTAGACCCGCGTCCGCAGGGTTCCGGCGAAGCCGGAGGTGACGGGCGACCTCCACGGAGCCGTTGGCGCCGGACCCGCTGACCTCACCAGGGGCGCTGACGCCCACCGGCCTGACCGTTACCGCGCTCCGGACCCGGTGGACCCCTTGGTCCAGGTGAGCGAACCGGTGCTCCAGTCGTCGAGGGCCGCGGTGTCGTTCGCGGTGAACGTCACCGTGAACGACGCCGACTCTCCCTCGGCGAGTGACAACGCAGAGGGCGAGACGTCCACGTCAACGCCTGGCAGGCCCTGCACCGAGGCCGGTAGGTTCCGGCGGAACCGACATTCGTGACTGTTCTGGTGACCGTCTGCTGCCCAGCGAGCTGACCGATCGCCGATCGTCGCCTGGTTGAGCTCAGAGGCGTCGATCGGGTCGACACCGTCGAGGTCCAGTCCTTGACCGTCGATGAAGGCGAGCCAGTCGTCCCACCCGGCGTTGTACACCAGCCCGGGGTTCAGGGCGGGTTCGGCTGGACCAGCCCAGCGCCCTGATCGAACGGACTCGTGGTGGTCACGTGGTCGGTGGCGGTCGTCTGCAGTGCAGACTTGATCATCGCCGGTGTCCACGACGGGTGTGCCTGCTGGATCAGCAGTGAGATACCGGCGATGTGCGGTGATGCCATCGACGTTCCCGAGAGCAGATCCCAATCCGTCCGGCGTCTGTGACCGGCGAGATCCCGGCGAGGACGTCGACCCCTGGTGCCGCGATGTCGGGCTTGAGGACGTCTCCTCCGGTGGTCACCGACGGTCCGCGTGACGAGAACTCAGCGATCTCGGGAACCTCGGTTGTCGACTCGCCGGCCTTCAGAGGGAGGATGGCAATGGTCGGACTCGCGGCGTTCTCCACGTACTTCTTGATCGCGGCGCCCTTCACCTCGTCGACGTGAACGGCTCGGCACGAAGTGCAGGTCGGCGTTGAGCGAGTTCGGTGAGGTGTTGACCAGCACCATGCCGGCACCGCCGGCGATCTTGACGGCCTTGCTCTTGTCGACGCGGGCGATCACCCCCCGATCACAGACGACGACCTTGCCGGCTGCAGCCGCCGGTCGAGCGTGCCGGGGAAGCAGAGCGCTGCTTCGGCAGGGTCTGCACCCGCGGCGGCGATGTCGCCGGACAGCACGGCCGGTGTCGCGGGCAGCGAAGCGGTGCTGGAGGCGCCGACGTAGCGCTTGCCGTTGCCGAGCAGGGCGACCTGCTCGCTGATCTTGAAGGTGCTGGCAGCCACGGAGGTCAGCCAAGGGCTTACGTGGTCGGTCGTGCTGGCACCTGGCCCTTCGTTGCCCGCCGAAGCAGCGACGAAGACTCCGGCGTCCGCCGCGAAGAGGAAGGCGATCTCATCGGGGTCGAGAACCGTGCTCTCGCTGCCGGCGCCGATCGAGAAGTTGATGGCGTCGACGCCGTCGGCTACGGCCTCGTCGATAGCGGCAACCGTGTCGATGCTGTAGCAGCCACTGTCGCCGGCCCGGTCGGTCCAGCAGGCCTTGTAGGCAGCGACGTACGCCGCCGGTGCCATGCCGCTCACCGTTCCGTAGGACGTGCCGTCGACGACCGCCTCGGTCGGGCTGCCTGCAGCTGTCGTCAGGGTGTGGGTGCCGTGGCCGTCGTAGTCGCGCGGCGACTTGAAGTCGGCCTTGGCGACGTTCTTGCGTCCGAAACCAGCCACGAAGTAGCGCGCACCGATCAGCTTGTTGGTGCAGTCCTTCTGGGAGAAGTTCTCACCGGCCTTGCAGCTGCCGGACCAGCCGGGAACGCGGCTTCTTGCGGCGCGTGGCGAAGCTCACCGCGGGGTTCTCGGGCCAGATACCCGTGTCGACGACGCCGACGACGAGGCCGGCCCCGGCGCCTCTGCGTCCAGTGCCTCCGAGCTGCGTCCCAAACACCGCCGTACCGAGTGAGCCCGAGGAAGTCAGGGCTCTCGTTGGTGGTGAGCTCGCGTCGCTCGTTGGGGAAGATCCCCGAGACGTTCGGGTTCTTTGCGAGGGATTGGGCCTGTTCGGCGGTGAGCTTGGCGCCCACTCCGTTGAAGGCCACGGTGTAGTCGTAGAGACGCTTGCCTGGTCGGCACGCCCACCTTGTCGAGGACGCGATCGTGACGGTCCTCGAGGTAGCGCGGTACTTGACCACCGGCTGCGGCCGGCCGCAGCGCTCGCCCTTGGCGGGACGCGTCGCGGGGAGTCCGGCCACGCCGCCTTGGTACGCGGCGGCGGGGAGACCGTCGAACATCACGATGTACTTGCCGCCTTGGAGAGCCTGACCATTGCTGGTCGGTGCTCCGGCAGGGCACATCAGGGGGCTTTGCACCGGCGGTCGGAGCCGCCGCGATCGAGGCGGCGGTGAGAGCGACGGACGCGACAGCGGCGAGAGCCGCCGTTCTGCGCCGGGGGGAGGGGGTTGACCAAGACACGCGTGGTCCCTTCCGGCGCGGATGGCGCCTGGGCGGCTCAGCCAATGATCGACACGATGTGTCGTCGCTGGCGGTTGCTCAGAGATCGCCCTGCGGGTCACGGGGCTAGCGACACGGTGGTGGTAGGCGTCCAACGCGTCAAGTGGTTCAGGAGATTGGTGGCTTCAGCGGAGTCGGCACACCCAACTACGTAGAGTAGTTGGATGATCTATCTAGAGTGTGATCGAATGGCCGGATCGGAGTCGGCTGACCGCGATCGCGCGCGCCACCACAGGACGACCAGGATCAGGCCGAGCCCAGCGGGAGCGAGGAAACAGAGCAGGTAGACGGCGACGGGGAACGCGTCCAGGCCCAGGAACAGCGGCAGCAGAGCCACGACTGACGCCACCGTGCCGACCGCGACGAGCACTGCGCCCACCCGGAACACCGCGTCGGTGGATGCTCTGGAGCGGCCGGATTCTTCCATGCGATCAGAGTAGGGAGAGCTGGGCAGACAAACCCGTTGGGGGATTGGTGGCTTCATTCACTACCCTGGAACTCCCCGCAGCAGTGGGGTGGCGCCATCAATGGGGCCAAGTCACTCAACGAGACGTGTGAGGTGTGCCGTGCCCACGGGCAAGGTCAAGTGGTTCGACACCGAAAAAGGGTTTGGGTTCCTCAGCCGCGACGACGGCGGTGAGGTCTTCGTTCACCAGTCCGCCCTCCCCGAGGGCATGGAGGCGCTCAAGCCAGGTTCGCGCGTCGAGTTCGGCGTGGCAGAAGGACGCCGCGGTGAGCAAGCGCTGTCAGTGACGGTGCTGGATGTTCCGGTCGGAGTGGTGACGGCGCGCAAGCCACCAGAGGACATGGCGATCATCGTCGAAGACCTCATCAAGCTGCTCGACAAGCTCGGCAACGGCCTGCGCCGCGGCAAGGCGCCGCCGCCTGCTGAGGCGGAGAAGGTCGCCATGCTGCTGCGCGCGGTGGCCGACGACCTCGACTAGCCCTCGTCGCTGTTGTGCGCCTCGGTGAGGCCGAAGATCCACGATCCCCGGATCTCGTCGCCACCTTCGGTGACCGCCTGAATCACGAGCTGGGCGTCGCCATCGCGGAGTGGGCGCGGCGGCATCGTGAAGCGGAAGTACTTCTCGGTCACCGGAGATCGGGTCAACAACGAGCCGTTGATGGTGACGAGCCATCCGTTCTCAGCCACGGCCGGGTCGACGCTGATGCCGACCGTCTCACCGGGCGTGGTGGGGATGATGGCGATCTCGTCGAGGAGCGTGCTGGCCACTTCGTCGGCCGGCTGGGACTCCAGGTCGAGTGAGCAGTCACCCTGCTCGACGGCCTGGTCCGCGTCGAATGACCAGCAGATGGCCTCGCGGTTCGCCGATGTCGTCCCGGAGAAGACCGTGACACTCGGCGCTGGCTTCTCGCACGCGGCGAGCGCCAGCAGCGCGGTGGCGGCGACGAGTACGGCCAACGGGGTGCGGCGGGACGGCATGCGAACACGACTCCGATTCGGGCTGGTGACTCGCGGAACGAGGGCGCGGCGATCGCGCGCCGGTGCACGAGGCTACCCTTGCTGACTGTGACTCTCCTGTCCGGCAAGCGACCAACGCTCGACCCCACCTGTGCTGAGGCGGTTGACGTCGCCCGCGACGCACTTGTCGACATGGCACCGGCCGGCACGGTCGGTGATCATCTCGGTGCCGAGCCTGAGCAGGAGCGCATGGCGCTGCACCTCTTCGAGGCGCTTCTGCCCGGATACCGCGACTGGCGGTGGGCGGTCACGGTCATGAGGGCGTCCCGCAGCAAGCAGGTGACCATCGGAGAGACCGTCCTGCTGCCGGGTCCTGACTCGCTCTTGTCCCCCGAGTGGGTGCCGTGGACCGAACGACTGCGCCCGGGTGACCTCGGGGTGGGCGACGTGCTGCCCACCGAGGAGGACGACGCTCGTCTCGAACCGGGCTGGAACGCCCTCGACGATGCGGTCGAAGTGATCGACCGCGCGATCGTGGTCGTGGCTGAGGACGAGGATGCGGCCGGAGCCGAGATCGTGGACGAGGGCGAGACTCCGGCACGGGACGATGACTCTCCGGAGACGGCAGGCGATGACGGGTGGGTCGACGCCGACGCGGTTCTCGCCGTCGCCCTCGAGCTCGATCTGGCTCGTCCACGCGTGCTCAGTCCGATCGGCCTGGACGACGCCACCGACCGATGGATCGCCGGAGACCAGGGTCCGTCGGCTGCCATTGCGCAGTCGGCGCCGGCTCAGTGCCTCACCTGTGGTTTCCGGATCCCGCTCAAGGGATCGCTCGGGCACGCCTTCGGGCTGTGCGCGAATGAGATCTCGCCGAGCGACGGTCGAGTGGTCTCGCTCGATCACGGTTGTGGCGCGCACTCTGAAGCCGTGGTGGTGCCGACCATGGCTGAGCGGCCCGACCCGGTGATCGATGAGGTGGGCTACGAGTCGGTCGAACGCGAAGTGCCCAGCGACGTAGGCGAGGGTGCCGCCGAAACGCCGGAGGCCGCGGAGGCCGCCGAGGGAACCACCGACGCCGCAACGCCCGACGTCGCCCCTGAGTCAGCTGTTGAGCCCGACCACGGCTGACCCGTTCGACACCGCGCGACTTCGTGCCGCGGTGCTGGACGCCTGGCGGTCTTCTCCCACTCGGTTCCGCGAAGACGCCAATGTCGAAGAGGACTACGCCCTCGGTGCCTACCGCGATCGCCTGGTGGTCGAGCTGGCCCAGAACGCCTCAGATGCGGCCCTGGCCGCCGGTGTACCAGGCCGCCTGTTGCTGAGTATCGACGATGACGGGCTGACCGCGGCCAACGTGGGTGCGCCCCTCGACAGGTCTGGCGTCGAGTCACTTGCTGCGATGCGGGCGTCGAGCAAGGCGACCGGAGCCGTTGGCCGATTTGGTGTCGGCTTTGCGGCGACCTTGTCGGTGTCTGATGCTCCAGAGATCCGCTCACGCAACGGCGGTGTTCGGTTCGACCGCAGCGAGACGATGGCGATTCTGTGCGACGACCCTGACCTCGTGGGCTTCGCCGACCAGCGAGTTCCACCCTTGTTGCGGTTGCCATTCCCGGTGGACGTGCCGCCCGAGGTCGGATACGACACGGCGGTCGTTCTGCCGTGGCGCGATGACGAGGCGCGACAGTTCACGCTCGATGCCGTCGCCGCCATCGACGACGCGCTGTTGATCGCGCTGCCGCACCTCGATGAGATCGTGGTCGAGATCGTGACTCCTGAGGGCGTCGACCAGCATCACTGGCAGGTGTCGCGTGATGCATCCCCAGTCGTCGTGATCGAGGACGGCCGTGCCCGCTACTGGCGGCTCGAGTCGGTGGCCGGCGAGTGGGCCGGCGACGACGACCGGGTTGTTCCCACCGAGATGCGCGGTCGGGCGCAGTGGTCGGCGACTGTCGCCGTGCCGGTTTCGGAGGACGGTTCGCCGGTTCCGCTGCCGTCACGTGTGCAGCGTGTCGTGCATGCGCCGACCCCCACCGATGAACCGCTCGACCTGCCGGTCCTGCTGGTGGCCGACCTTCCCCTTGATCCGTCCCGCCGGCACGTGGTGGAGGGCCCCCGAGCCGCCAGCGTCATCGAGGCGTCTGCCACGGCGCTTGCCGCTGTGATCGTCGATCTGGCGCGCGACCGCGGACCGGCCGCCGCGTCGTTGATCCCAGGACCTGCTCTCGTCGGCTGGATCGACTCCGCGGTGCGCGACCGCGTCGCCGACATCCTCCGTACGACTCGTTGGATTCCGGGTGTGCACGACGGCCCTCCCCGTCGGCCCGGTGAAGTGGTGGCGCTCGACTCCGGGAGCGAAGACCTGGTTCGAGCACTGGCCGTGCACATCGACGACCTGCTCGATCCTGCGTGGACGCCGCACTTGGCGTTGCTTCGTTCTCTCGGTACGTCGTCGCGACCGATCGTCGAAGTGTGGGATGCCGTCGCACCTCTGCCTCTCACGCCAAATGAGTGGCGCACCGTGTACGCCGCCTGCACCGCACTGGAGGCACGCGACCTCGAGGGCCTGCCGGTGCCACTCGCTGACGGCCGTGTGGTGCGTGGCGTCCGATCGACCATGCTCGCCGGGGCACACAGCGACGAACTGGCGGTGCTGGGAGTCGACGTCGTGCATGCCGACGCCGAGCATCCGCTGCTCGAGCGGCTGGGGGCTCGTTCCTTTGAGGCGACGCAGGTGTTCGACGCAGCCTTCGTGCGACGTGTGGCAGATGCTGCACAGCACGACGAGGAGGCGGCCCGGCAGATGATCGTGGCCGCCGCCACACTGCTGGAGGACTCCACGGTCGAGCCCGGCGATCTGCCGGCATTGGCTGATGTGCTCGTCGCCACCCGCGACGACGGTTGGGTGCCCGCGTCGTCCGTGGTGCTGCCCGGGTCTGCCTTGGACACTGTCGCGGATCCTTCGGCGTCCCGGCTGGCCGACGACCTGCTGGTGAGCACCAGCGCCAACGCGTGGGCCGCGCTTGGCGTCCTCGCGGTGTTGACCCCGGTCACGCTGCACGAGCAACCCCTTGATGCCCACGTGTGGGACGAGCTCATGGTCGATGGCGGCGACTGGTGCGCTGCAGTTGCCGACCTCGCGGCGGTCGCCGACCCAGGAGACCTCTTCGCGCCTGAGGTGACGATCGTGCGCGGCATCGAGCTGCTCGAGAACGTGTCCATCGAGGACTGCTCTGACCTGCTCGCTGCCCCGACCGTGGCTCGCGCGTTGGTGGCGCCGACAGTGATCTTGACCGGTGACGGGCGACGCGTCTCGGTGCCTTCGCCGGCAGCCTGGTGGCTGAGCGAGGTCCCGCTTCTCGACGGTCGTTGCCCAGCCGAGGTTCGTGTTCCCGGTGACGATCGGCTGGAGCCCTTCTTCCCCGTTGCCGCAGTGCCCGCTGGTGTTGATGAAGACCTGCTGGTGGCGATGGGCGTCCACACGACCCTCGAGCGATGGCTCGACGCGCCCGGTGGGGTGGACGAGGTGCTCGACGCCTTGGCGGACGAGTCGGTGCTGGTGTCTCCCGTTCTTCTCGTTGACATGCTGCAGGCGATCACCGACGTCGATGACGAGCGTCTGCCTGAGACTCCTCGCAAGGTGCGGGTGATCACCGACGGCGCGACCACGGTGGTCGACGCCGTCGACGCCATCGTCGCGGTCGCGCCGCATCACTCGATGGTCCTGCGGGCGTCCTACGTGCCGGGAACGGAGCGCCTCGCTGAGGTTCTCGATCTCGCCACCAGCGATGATGCTGCCTGCGGTGCGTCAGAGCTGGTCGGAACGGGCGTCGAGCGCCCGGTTCCGGCGCTCTCCGGAACGCTCACCTTGCCGGCTACCTACCGCGAGCACGACGAGCTGATGGTGGCCGGGCTCCCGGTCGACTGGTGGGTGACCGACGACGGCGAAGTGCACGCCGCGACTCTCGAAGGTCTCGCCAGAGGGCTGGCATGGGTCGGCGGTCGATGGGCGTCGCGCTTCCAGCTTGCGGACGCTCTCGCGAACCAGGGTGACGCGGCGGTGCTCGACGCCGAGCGGCTCTACGACCGCTGAGCAATGCGGCGACGCCTGCGGGTGGTCACGAGCAACCCGAGGAAGCCCAACGCAACGCCCGCCACGCAGGTCCAAATCCACCACGTGCGTCCGTCGGCAGCCAGCTCGTCGCGGGCCACGAGCGTCACGGCCAAGGCCACGGCCCACAACACTGTGCCGACCTGGATGGTGCGTACGGCATCGACGTCGAGGGGCGCGACGCGGCGGTGACCGGTGGACTCATCGGCAGGCACGCGGGCGACGATAGACCACCGGAGTCGCCTAGTCTCGACGGCGTGAACCCGCGGACGCGTCGATGGCTGGTGCCTCTGGCGCTGTCGGCCTTCGTGCTGGCCGTCGTCGTCGCGTCGCTGCTCTGACGCGCGACGGCTCCACCCTCGGTTGCTACCAGGCGTAGGCCTCTGGGGCTGTGCCGCCCGGCCCCGGCCAGATCTCGTCGAGAGTGCTCAGTGCGTCGTCATCAAGGGTCACCGAGAGCGCACTCAGGTTGCCGTCGAGCTGGGACGCCGTGCGCGGTCCGATGATCGGGGCGGTCACCCCTGGTTGCGCGAGCAGCCAGGCCAAGCCCACGTCGGCCGGATGCTCACCGAGCTCGCGGCAGAACGCCTCGTATCTCTCGACCTGGTCGCGGTGATCGGCCAGCCTCTCCTGCGTCCGCTCACCGACCGCGCGTCCCTCGCTCGCCTTCTGCAGGATGCCGCCGAGAACTCCGCCGAAGAGCGGAGACCAGGGGATCAGGCCGATCCCGTACTGGCGCGCAGCCGGCAAGACCTCGAGCTCGACAGCTCGAACTGCCAAGTTGTAGATCGACTGCTCGCTGACCAACCCCAGCATGCCGAGCCGTCGCGCGCTCTCCTGCGCCTGAGCGAGATGCCAGCCGGCGAAGTTGGAGGACCCGAAGTAGAGCACCTTGCCCTGCTGCCTCAGGACGCTGAAGGCCTCCCAGATCTCCTCCCACGGGGTGGACCGGTCGACGTGATGCATCTGGTAGAGATCGATCCAGTCGGTCTGCAGGCGCTGCAGCGACGCGTCACATGCCCGTCGGATGTTGCGCGCAGAAAGAAAGGTGTCGTTGGGCCACTCGGTCATCGAGCCGTAGAGCTTGGTCGCGAGCACGACCTTGTCCCGGCGTCCATCACCTTGGGCAAACCAACGGCCGATGATCTCTTCGGTCGATCCCTTGCCGATCTCCCATCCGTACACGTTCGCCGTGTCGAAGAAGTTGATGCCGGCGTCCAGGGCACGGTCCATGACCGCGTGGGAAGCGGGCTCTGAGGTCTGGGGCCCGAAGTTCATGGTTCCCAGGCAGAGTCGTGAGACCTCGAGCCCGGTGCGTCCAAGGTGTGTGTAGTCCATGGTGAGACAGTAGGTCGGTGTCGACCGACCTGGCTACCGCGCATGAGCAGGTACGTGAGCAGGTGCTGGACGCCGACCGGCTCGTACGGGCCTCGGCCGGGGGAGCGGTCAAGGGCGAGCGCCCCCGTTGGCGCCGGGTCGAGCTGCGCCCCGTCGACCTCAGCTCGGGCCCGCATCTGCAGGTCGTCGCCTACGACGAGCAGCAAGCCTTCACCTCGAACCACCCCTGGGGTGAGGCCGCGGCCAACGCCGTCAGTGACCTGCTCGCCGAAGGCTTCGGACACTGGCACGTTGCGTGTACGGACGGGGAGACAGCCTTTCGCGTCACCAAGGGCGGCCGCGTGCTGGTCACGACGAAGGCGACCCGGCACGTGCAGCAGACAGCCCATGACCGCGAGAAGCGCCGGGCGGTCGACCCCTCGGCCCCGTTCCTGCGCGAGCTCGGCATCACTGACCAGGCTGGCGTGGTCAAGAAGACGCGAGCCGACAAGTACCACCAGGTCGAGCAGTTCGTGCGGTTGCTGGACGCCGCTGTTGGCGACTCACGCGCTGCCGGACGCCTCACTCGTGATCGGCTGCGAGTGGTCGATCTGGGCTGTGGCAACGCGTATCTCACGTTCGCCGCCTATCACCACCTCACGATCGGTCTGGGGCTGTCTGTCGACGTGGTCGGCGTCGACGTCAAGAGCCAGGCCCGCCAGCACAACCGCGAGGTGGCCGAGCGACTCGGCTGGTCCTCCGACGTGACCTTCGTCGAGGGGACGATCTCTGAGGCAGAGGTGGCGGACCCGGTCGACATCGCGATGGCACTGCATGCGTGCGACACGGCCACCGACGACGCCCTGGCGCGCGGGCTGCAGTGGCGGAGCGAGCTGATCCTCGCCGCCCCGTGCTGCCACCACGACATCCAGCGGCAGCTCAGGGCGTCGCCACCGCCGGCACCGTACGGGCTGGTGACCCGCCAGGGGATTCTGCGGGAGAGGTGGGGCGACGTTCTGACCGATGCCCTTCGGGTCCACCTGATGCGGCGGGCGGGCTACCGCACCGACCTGGTCGAGTTCGTCGACAGCCAGCACACGCCGCGCAATCTCATGTTGCGGGCTCACCGCACCGGGGCACCCGCGACGGCTGAGCAGGAGTCGGAGTACGACGACCTGGTGGCCGCGTGGAACCTGCAACCCCACCTGGCCGTGCTGCTCGGCGGGTGAGGGTCAACTCGGAGTATCGTTAGCAAAGGTAATGAGGTAGGCTAATGAAATGCCGCCTGCTGCAACGCATCTTGCTCCGCCCTCTGACGGGCAGGCGCCGACGTCCCGAGCGTCGACGTCAGCGCTGGCCGGCGACCTACGCATCGCCGTGATGCGCCTCGCCAGGCGGCTACGCAACGAGCGCGCCGACGTCGATCTGACCCTCACCCAGCTCTCGGCTCTGGCCGCCCTGGAACGGTGTGGCCCCACGACCCCTGGCCATCTGGCGTCAGTCGAACGGGTGCGCCCGCCTTCCATGACTCGCGTGCTCGGCGGTCTGCACGATCGGGGCCTGATCGAACGAACGGCGCATCCGACTGATGGGCGCCAGGTACTGGTTGCCGCCACTGACGACGCCCGCGTGCTGCTCCGGGCCGACCGCCGGCGTCGGGAGGCGTGGTTGGCGCAGCAGCTGGCCACGCTTGACCCCGAAGAGTGCAGGGCGCTTCGCGAGGTCCTTCCCATCCTCGAGACCCTGGTGAGCGAGTGAGTCCGACCTTCCGCTCGCTGCGCGTCCGCAACTACCGCCTGTACGCCAGCGGTCAGCTCCTGGCCAACACCGGCGTCTGGATGCAACGCGTCGCACAGGACTGGCTCGTCCTCGAGCTGACCGATGGGTCCGCCACGGCGCTGGGCATCACCGTCGGTCTTCAGTTCCTGCCCATGCTGCTGTTCAGCCTGTGGGGTGGTGGGCTGGCCGATCGCTTCCCACGACGCGCCGTGCTCTTCATCACCACCGCGTTCCTTGGCGTCGCAGCCCTGAGCCTCGGCGCACTCGTGCTGACCGGTCTCGCCACCGTCCCCATCGTCATGGTGATGGCCTTCCTCGTGGGATCGATCGCCGCGTTCGACGGCCCCGCCCGTCAGGCGTTCGTGTCGGAGATGGTCGACGTCGAAGACCTGCCGAACGCCGTCGCGCTGAACACCGCTTCGTTCAATCTCGGACGCGTCTTCGGCCCCGCAGTCGCCGGCCTGCTGATCGCCGCTGTCGGATCGGGCTGGGTCTTCATCGTGAACACGGTGGGCTACCTCGCGGTGTTGTTCGCGCTCTCGCGGATCCGGTCGGCCGATCTTGCCGTGCCGGTGCGTCCCAGCGCCGACGCCGGTGGTCTGCGTGAGGGCATTCGCTATGTGCGTGCGCGTCCTGACCTCGTGCTCGTGCTGTTGATCGCCTTCTTCGTCGGAACCTTCGGCCTCAACTTCCAGCTCACGATCGCGGCCATGGTCACCGGACAGTTCGACCTCGGACCCGCGGCGTTCGGTGTCGCCTCCACGGTGCTTGCCGTCGGCTCGTTGGCCGGTTCTCTGGCGGCCGCCCGTCGGGGTGCCCCCCGAATCCGCCTCGTCGTCCTCGCGGCGCTCTTCTTCGGCGCAGCCGCAGTTGTGGTCGCGGTGATGCCGACGTATCTGATGTTCCTGGTGGCGCTACCGCTCGTCGGCATCGGCGCATTGACGCTGATCAACTCGGCGCAGTCCTTCTTGCAGATCAACACCGAGCCAGAGCTCCGCGGTCGTGTGATGGGTATCTACACGCTCCTCTTTCTCGGTGGAACCCCGATCGGGTCGCCGCTCGTGGGGTGGGTGGCCGAAACCTACGGTCCGCGATGGTCGATTGCCCTCGGAGGCATCGTGTCGGCAGTGGCGGCGTTGGTCGTCGCACTCGTCCACCTGCGCCGCAAAGGCCTTGAGGTGCGCGCGCATGCCAGGCCACGGCCACACCTGCACATCGCCGGCGGCGAAGAACTCGACACCGTACGACCAGGTCTGCGCCTCACGCCCCCGCGCACCCCGTCAGTGGCGTCGCACCGCGCCATCGCGCTCCCACTCATCGCGTCGGCCCTGGTGGTGGGCCTGATAGCTCCCACGGCATCGACATCTGAGCCATCGCCAGGTGACGTCGACGAGCTCACGTCGACGAAGCTTGCGACGGTGCAAGACCCGCGGATTGACGAGGCCAGCGGCATGGTGGTCAGCCGGCTCCACCCCGGGGTCGTCTGGCTGCTGAACGACAGCAAGGGTGGCGAGATCGTCTACGGCGTCGACGCAATCGGGCGAGACAGTCGCCGAGCTGCGGCTCAAGGAACATCTACAACCGAGACTGGGAGGCGATGGCGCCCGGTGTCGACGACGACGGCGACCCTGCGATGTGGATTGCCGACATCGGTGACAATGACGCGCAGTGGTCGTCGCTGCGTGTCTACCGAATCCCTGAGCCCGACGAGCTGGGTGTGCAGGACGTTCCGTGGCGTCGCGTCGAGCTGAGGTACCCCGATGGTGCGCACAACGCCGAGACGCTCCTGGTCGACGCCGATGGCCGACTCTTCGTCGTCACCAAGGAAGCGTTGGGTGCGGGCATCTATGCCACGCCGGAGGCGCCGGAGCCCGGCACCACCGTGACGCTCGAGAGACTCGGCCCCGCGCCGATGTTCCTCACCGACGGAGCTGTGTCGTACAGCGGCGAACAAGTGGCGCTACGCAGCTATACGTCCTTCTACCTCTTCGACGCCACAGCGTTCCTCTCCGAGGGCACCGACGGTGACGCCGGGGTGGTGTTCCCGCTTCCGTTGCAGCCGCAGGGTGAAACCCTCGCCTACGCCCTCGACGACCGGAGTGTGCTGGTCGGAAGCGAGGGCATCGAGCAGCCGATCTACAAGATCGGTCTTCCGGAATCCCCGGGAGATTCCCAGACCGCACCATCGACACCGTCCAGCGAGCAGAGGTCCACTGGATCTCGCTGGGCCTTTGGTCTGACCGCCATCTTGCTGGTGAGCGGCGTCACTGCGTTCGTCATGCGCAGGCGTGGCCGCGTCAGTCAGCCGAGTTCGCCGACCACGTAGTCGATGCAGGCGGTGAGCGCCTCGACGTCGGCCGGGTCGATGCCGGGGAACATCGCGATGCGTAGCTGGTTGCGACCGAGCTTGCGGTAGGGCTCGGTGTCGACGATGCCGTTGGCGCGCAGGACCTTGGCCAGCTCAGCCGCGTCCACGCGGTCGGCGAAGTCGATGGTGCCGATGACCGCTGAGCGCTTGTCAGGGTCGGCGACGTACGGCGAGGCGTAGTCGACCTTGTCCGCCCACCCGTAGAGCCATGCTGCCGACGCTGCCGAACGGCCTACGGGGAACGAGAGACCACCATTGGCGTTGAACCAGTCGACCTGCTCGGCCATCATCACGATCGTTGCCAGCGCAGGGGTGTTGTAGGTCTGGTTCTTCACCGAGTTGTCGATCGCGGTCTGCAGGTCGAGGAACGGTGGGATGTAGCGACCGCTCTCCTTGATCTCGCTTGCACGCTGCAGAGCGGCCGGTGACATGAGGGCAACCCACAGCCCGCCGTCCGATCCGAAGGACTTCTGCGGGGCGAAGTAGTACGTGTCGAACTGTGACGCCTCGACGGGCAGCCCGCCTGCCCCTGAGGTGGCGTCGATCACGGTCAGCGCTCCGGGGTCGCCTTCCACTCGCTGCACCGGGATGGAGACACCAGTGGAGGTCTCGTTCTGCGGGGCCGCGTAGAGGTCGATTCCTGCCTTCGGGGCGAAGGTGGGGGCGTCACCGGGCTCGGAGGTGATGACGTCGGGGTCACCGAGATGTGGAGCCTTCTTGACCGAGGTCACGAACTTGGCGCCGAACTCACCGAACGACAGGTGCTGACTGCGCTCGCGCACGAGGCCGAATGCCGCGACCTCCCAGAAGGCGGTGGCGCCGCCGTTGCCGAGAATGACCTCGTAGCCGTCGGGCAGTGTGAAGAGCTCAGCGACCCCGCGGCGCAGGCGGCCCACCTCGTCCTTGACGGTGGCCTGCCGGTGTGAGGTGCCAAGCAGCGACTGCCAGCGCGCGGCGACGGCGTCGGCCTGTTCCTTGCGGACCTTGCTCGGGCCTGCGCCGAAGCGTCCGTCGGAGGGCTTGAGGGATTCGGGGATTGTCACGTTCGATGCCATGGGCGCCAGCCTAGGAGGCATGGGCACCGAGTTCTCACGGGGAGTGCCAGGTTTCCGCCAGGTGAAACATCTTCGTATCAAGCGACCCGCCGCTCCCACCCCAACAACGTGAGAGTTTCCTGGGCGATATCCCCAGGAACTCTCACAAGGCGAGCGGCCGAAGCGCGCTCAGATGGCGTAGGAGGGCTTGACCTCGCGGTCCCAGCCCTCGACCGCTTCGGGCTTGCGGGTACCGGGGCCGACGTACCGAGCCGACGGGCGAATGAGACGCCCGGTCTCCTTCTGCTCCAGGATGTGGGCGCTCCACCCGGCGGTGCGGGCGCAGGTGAACATCGGCGTGAACATGTGGGCCGGCACCTCGGCGAAGTCGAGCACGACCGCCGACCAGAACTCGACGTTGGTGGCGATGACCCGGTCGGGCTTGCGCTCGGCGAGGATCTTGAGTGCCGCACGCTCGAGCTCCTGAGCGACCTCGTACCGAGGGGCCTCGAGGTCACGGGCCGTGCGACGCAGGACGCGGGCTCGCGGGTCTTCGGCCCGGTACACCCGGTGCCCGAATCCCATGAGCCGTTGCTTGGTGTCGAGGATGTTGCGCACGAAACCTTCGGCGTCACCGGTTCGCTCGACCTCTTCGAGCATGTGCAGAACGCGAGACGGTGCCCCACCGTGGAGGGGTCCCGACATGGCACCTACAGCACCGGAGAGTGCCGCGGCGACATCTGCGCCAGTTGACGCGATGACCCGGGCCGTGAAGGTGGAGGCGTTCATGCCGTGCTCGGCCGCGCTGATCCAGTAGGCGTCGACGGCCTTGACGTGTCGGGGGTCTGGTTCGCCACGCCACCGCACCATGAAGCGCTCCACCACGCTGGTGGCTTTGTCGATCTCTCGCTGGGGAACCATCGGCAGGCCGAGCCCGCGAGCCGACTGCGCCACGTACGACAACGCCATGACGCTCGCCCGAGCCAGGTCGTCGCGCGACTGGTCGTGGTCGATGTCGAGCAGCGGGCGTAGCCCCCACGATGGCGAGAGCATGGCCAGCGCGCTCTGCACGTCGACGCGGACATCGCCGGAGTGCACCGGGAGCGGGAAGGGCTCGGCCGGCGGAAGGCCCGGGTTGAACTCGTTGTCGACCAGGAGGCCCCATACGTTGCCGAACGAAACGCGTCCGACAAGGTCTTCGATGTCGACGCCGCGGTAGCGGAGCGAGCCGCCGTCCTTGTCTGGCTCGGCGATCTCGGTCTCGAAGGCGATAACGCCTTCCAGGCCTGGCACGAAGTCCGAGTTCGCCATGTGGGCACTCCTCGACGCAGTTGGTCATGGGGTGGCAGGGTCGCTGCGCCCTACTATCTAACCTGACTCGGACGCCCGCGGTGCGACTGACCCCGTGAGGCCGTCAGAATGGCCGCATGGACGCCTCCGCACTCGCCGCACTACGCCGCAGCTACGAACTTGCCGGGCTCGACGTCGCCGACGTCGACCCCGACCCGGTTCGCCAGTTCACCAGGTGGCTCAGCGACGCAGTCGCCGCCGAGCTCACCGAACCCAACGCGATGGTGTTGGCGACGGCCGACTCCAGCGGAGCACCGCGGGCCCGCACACTGCTGCTCAAGGCGGCCGACGACCGGGGGTTCACCTTCTTCACCAACTACGGGTCGACCAAGGGCCGCCACCTGGCCGAGAATCCGCAGGCGTCGCTCTGCTTCCCCTGGATCGACCTCGAACGCCAGGTGACGGTGACCGGCGCGATCGAGAAGGTGAGCGCCGACGAAAGTGCTGAGTACTTCCGTTCCCGTCCCCACGGCAGCCAGCTGGGGGCGTGGACGTCGAGGCAGAGTGAGGTGATCGAGTCGCGGCAGGTGCTGGTCGAGCGCCACACCGAGCTCGCTGATCGCTACCCCGAGGGCACCGACGTCCCAGTGCCGGAGTTCTGGGGCGGGTACCGGCTCATCCCCGGCGAGGTCGAGTTCTGGCAGGGACGCCCGAACCGCCTGCACGACCGCGTGCGCTACCGCCGCGAGGGTCAGGGGTGGATGGTTCAGCGACTGTCGCCGTAGCCGCGGGCGGCTTGCTCCACCTGGTCGTGGTAGCCCACCCACCACTCTCGGTCGCCTTCCGGAAGGTTGGTGTTGCTGGCTCGTAGGCCCACCTCGCCGTCGATCAGCTCCCGCACGATGTCGGCGTGGCCCGCGTGGCGATGGGTCTCGGTCGCCATGTGCACCAGCAAGGTGTGCAAGGTCGGGCGGTCGTGCCCTTCAGGCCACCACGGCACGTGCGCCTGGGCGTCCAGGGGCAGATCGCTGATCGTTGCGTCCGCATGGGCCCAGCCCCGCTGGTAGATCCCGACGATGAACTCACGGGTCTCATCGGGCGTCGCCCACATGTCAGCATTCGCCTCGGCGTCATCGTCGAACCACGGCAGCGGTTCAGGGAAGGGCCGGCCGAAGCACTCCCCGAAGTAGCCGGCGCCAACACTGCCGACGTGCTTGACCAGGCCCAGCAGATTGGTGCCGGTGGGGACCAGAGGCCGGCGCACGTCGTACTCCGAGAGCCCGTCGAGCTTCCAGAGCAGCGCGTCCCTTCCGGTGCGGAGGTATCCGTGCAGCGTGGCTTTCTCTGGCGACTCGTTCATGTCGGCCACTGTGGCACGGAGAAGGTGCGCACGACAGGGTGGCCATCGCGCGGTCCTGCCACCTGAGGCGGCAGGATGTGCCGGGTGCCTCGCCGCCTCATCATCGACCTGCGTCCTTTGCGGGTGAGCCCTGCCTTCCGGCGGATGTGGGGTGGCTCGGCGGTGGCGCAGATCGGCCAGTCGATGGCTGCGGTCGCCGTGGGGATTCAGGTCTACGACATCACGGGGTCCAGCTTCGCGGTGGGGATGATCGGTCTGGCCGCGTTCTTCCCTCTGGTCCTCTTCGGTCTCTACGGCGGATCCATCTCCGACACCCATGACCGGCGCACCGTGGCGCTGATCTCGTCGTCAGGGCTCTGGGCCTGCGCCATCGCGCTCGTCGTGCAGGCGTGGCTGTCCCTCGAACAGCTATGGCTCCTCTACGCGGTGGTGGCGGCACAGTCAGCGTTCTTCGCAGTGAACACGCCAGCCCGCTCGGCGATCGTGCCTCGGCTCATCGAGCCCGCGCTGCTGCCGGCGGCCAACGCCCTCAGCTCGCTCACCTTTGGTCTGGGCTTCATGGTGGGACCGGTGTTGAGTGGCCTCGTCATCGATGCCTATGGACTGACGGCCACCTACACCGTCGACGCACTTCTCTTCGCCGCTGCGATGTACGGAGTCATCCGGTTGCCGGCGATCCCGCCGGAGGCTGCGAGCCAGCGCACCGGCTGGAAGGCTGTCTGGGACGGTCTGCGCTTCCTGTCGACCCGCCGCAACCTGTTGATGACCTTCATCGTCGATCTCTGCGCGATGGTGCTCGCCCAGCCCCGCGCGCTCTTTCCCGCCTTGGCTGCCACGACCTTCGGCGGCGGTGCACGAACGGTTGGACTCCTGGCGGCGGCTCCGGCTCTCGGGTCGGTGCTTGCCGGTGTTCTCTCAGGCTGGCTCGGCACGGTTCGGCGGCAGGGCTTGATGGTGGTGGTGATGGTGTGCGGCTACGGCGCGTCCGTGGCGCTCTTCGGTCTCACCGACATCCTGACGTGGGCAATGTTCTTCCTCGTGCTGACTGGTGCCTTCGACATGGTGAGTGCGGTGTTCCGTTCGACGATCCTTCAGGTAGCCACCCCCGATGCGATGAGGGGTCGCCTTCAGGGCGTGTTCATCGTCGTTGTCGCAGGCGGGCCACGGCTGGGTGATGCGCTCGTGGGGACGACTGCGGGCATCTGGGGTGAGCAGGCGGCCATTGTCATCGGCGGCGTGGCCTGCATAGTGGCTACTTCGTTCTTCGCCTTCCGTAACCGCGGCTTCGTCCGCTACGACTCTCTCCACCCGGTGGCCTAGCGGGCCTTTCTGCCCCTGTTCGACCTCGACGAGCTCGATCTGTCGCTCGCATCGGTCTACTGCAATCCACATCCACATCGGCTAATCGGTGACTCAGGACCGGCTGTGGCCATAGCCTGTGCACGTGCACATCCCGTTTCAGCCGTCGGAGCGGTCGAGCCTTGGCATCGAGTGGGAGCTCGAGCTGATCGACCGTGACTCGCGCGAGCTGACGAGCGGAGCCTCCGAGATCCTGGCCGAGATCACGCCAGTGCCCGGCGAGGAGCACCCGAAGGCCAAGCACGAACTTCTCGAGTCGACGATCGAGATCATCACTGGCATCTGCTCGACGGTGGCTGAAGCTCGCGAAGACCTCGCGGGCACGCTCAAGGAAGTCCAGGTGGCGGCTGCCAAGCGCAACCTCGGCGTGATGTGCTCCGGCACGCATCCGTTCACCGACTGGGCCACGCAGCAGATCAG
>CAWGPZ010000008.1:0-98478 GCA_963824605.1 uncultured Actinomycetota bacterium
GGTATCAGCCGACCTAAGGGGACCACCGTGACCGACCAGAGCACGACGCCCGAGACTCCCGACCGCAACCTGGGCCTAGAGCTCGGCCGAGTGACCGAGGCCGCTGCTGTGGCGGCGTCCCGCTGGGTGGGTCGAGGCGACAAGAACGGCGCTGACGGTGCCGCTGTGGAAGCCATGCGCGCACTGATCAACACCGTGAGCATGAACGGCACCGTCGTGATCGGCGAGGGTGAAAAGGACGACGCCCCCATGCTGTTCAACGGCGAGCGGGTAGGCGATGGAACCGGCCCCGACGTCGACGTTGCCGTCGACCCGGTCGACGGCACGACGTTGACAGCCAAGGGGATGAACAACGCGGTCTCAGTAATCGCGGTGGCCGAACGCGGCACAATGTTCGACCCGTCTGCGGTCTTCTACATGGAGAAGCTGGCCGCCGGGCCTGAGGCCGCCGACGTCGTCGACATCCGTCTCCCCACGAAAGAGAACATCCGGCGGGTCGCCAAGGCGAAGAAGATCGAGGTGCAGGACGTCACAGTCTGCGTCCTGGACCGACCCCGCCACGAGTCCCTCGTCCAGGAAATCCGGGAGTCAGGTGCCCGGATCAAGTTCATCTCCGACGGCGACGTCGCCGGGGCGATCATGGCCTGCCGTGAAGACACTGGCGTCGACCTGCTGCTGGGCATCGGTGGGACGCCAGAAGGCATCATCTCTGCTGTCGCGATCAAGTGCCTGGGTGGCGTCATCCAAGGACGGCTCTGGCCAACCGACGACGACGAGCGACAGAAGGCGATCGACGCCGGACACGACATGTCACGTGTCCTTGCCACCGACGACCTCGTCACGAGCGATAACGCGTTCTTTGCAGCGACTGGAATCACCGATGGCGAGTTGTTGAAGGGTGTCCGCTTCCACGCTGAAGGCGCCACCACCCAGACCCTCGTGATGCGGAGCAAGAGCGGAACCATCCGCTTCATGGAGAGCGACCACCGGCTCGGCAAGCTTCGCAAGTATGCGGCGGTGCAGTTCTGAGCGACGACATAGCGATCGTCCTCGATCAGGTCGTCAAGTCGTTCGGCCAGATCACCGCGGTCAACGGGCTTTCGCTCTCGGTGCCTCGGGGCATCGTGCTCGGGCTGCTGGGGCCGAACGGCGCCGGCAAGTCGACCACGATGCGGATGCTGACAGGGCAGACCAGACCAACCTCTGGATCAATCAAGGTGCTGGGCTTCGATGTCAGGACCGAGTCCAAGCAGGCGAGGGCGTTGATGGGCGTCGTCCCCCAGATCGACAACCTCGACACAGACCTCACGGTCGAACAGAACTTGATGATGTTCGCGGTTCTGTACCGCGTCCCTCGTCGCGAACGGCAGGCAGCGGTGGAGAGAGCTCTTGGGATCGCGCAGCTCATCGACCGACGCGACTCGAAGGTCACGGAGCTCTCCGGCGGCATGAAGCGTCGGCTGCTCATCGCTCGCGGTCTGGTCCACACACCTGAGCTGGTACTGCTCGACGAACCCACCGTGGGGCTGGACCCGCAAGTGCGGCAGGAATTGTGGTCACTCATCGACAACCTCCGCACCGAAGGGACCACGGTGCTGATGTCGACGCACTACATCGAAGAAGCCGAGCGACTGGCGGACGACGTCGCCGTCATGTCGCACGGCTCGATCGTTGCGCGGGGCACCCCTCATGACCTGCGCGCACAGCACGTCGGCGAACGTGCCACCGAGTTCTACGGTCCACCCCACCGCCTGGCTCAGATCGAGGAGTCAGCCAAGGTCGCTGGCCTTGCGACTCGACGAACCGGGCCATCGATCGCCGTACTGCGTTCTGAGGACGCGCCTGGCGACGTGCTCGCAGGCATGGGCGAGGGCGTCCACCGCGCCGCCACCCTTGAGGATGTCTTTGTCCTCCTCACCGGAGAGGTTCTCGAGTGAGCACGTCGACGCCGACGAGTCGTAAGGCTCGAAGCTACGAGTGGGCCACCTTCGAGGGGGTGTGGAACCGCGAGTTCACTTTGTTCAAGCGCTTCTGGCTCTCGACGACGATCTCGTCGGTCGTGCAGCCGATCATCTACCTCTTCGCATTCGGTCTCGGCGTGGGCACGCTCGTCAGCCAGGTAGACGGCATCTCGTACGTGGAGTTCGTCGGTACCGGTTCAGTGGCCACGGCAGTGCTCTTCGCCTCCGCCTTCCCCGGCATGTTCAACACCTACGTCCGCCGGGTCTTTCAGCGCACGTACGACGCGCTGCTCGCCGCACCCGTCAGCGTGGACGAGCTCGCCCTCGCTGAGGGCACCTGGATCGCGGCGAAGGCTGGCTTCTACGGGTCCTTCCCGCTGGTGGTCACCTTCTTCTTCGGGCTCACGCCGACCTGGGGGATGCTGCTGGTTCCGATCGTTGGATTCGTCACCGGGCTCGGCTTCGCCTTCTTCGGCATGTGGGTTGGCGCCACCATCAAGACCATCGAGCAGACGACGTACATCACGTCCATCGTGCTCACGCCGCTCTTCCTCGTGGCCGGCACATTCTTTCCGATCAGCAACCTGCCCCCCGGCCTACAGGTGGCTGCCCAGTTCAATCCGCTCTACCACTGCGTCGAGCTCGTTCGCGCGGCCTGTTTCGGGTGGGACCTGCCAGCCGACCTCTACAACTTCGCCTTCTTGGTCGTCTTCGCTCTGATCATGTGGTTCGTGGCCGTGCGTGCGCTGCGCACCCGCCTCGTCGACTGAAGGGACGTTCGCGATCGGCAACCGGCGTCCGCCGTCCGGTTGCCAGCCTTCGAGAGGAGGGTTGTGACCATCTCACGTCCAGAATCGCCTCGCGATCTGGTCACAACCCTCATGTCGGCGAGTTTCAGCCCTCGCGCACCTTGACCTCGAGCCCCGCGGGCCACACCCAGGGATCAGCTATCTTGCGGTCAGCCAGCCGAAACCACCTGCTGGCGAGTTCAGCAGGGTTCTCACGCACCTCGGTGTACGTGAAGCGGAGAACTGACAGGCCGAGCGTGTTCTCCATCCACTCCTGCCGGCGCTTCTCCCGCCACAGGGCATCGTGGTCGTCGTACTTGCCCCGACCGTCAGCCTCCGCGGCGATCCCTAACGGAAGCCAGAGCATGTCTGGCCTGATCTCACGCCCTCCGAACCGGAGCTCGAGATTGCATTCAGGGCGCGGGACGCCATGAAGCAGCAGCTCTCCCCTGCCCCACGACTCCAGCGGAGACTCCGAGTACGGGTCGGCCCAACCAAGCGTCTGTTGGGCTCGACGCGAGTGCCTGACCGGACCTCGTGCGTGAAGTGAAGCGAGGAGCTGTGCCACATCCGCGCCGGCGCGCAGGACTGCGTCGATCGTCACGAGCGCCTCTGGCGCGCGCAGTTCGAGCGCCAGGTCTACGGCCAACCTGGACTTGGACGTGACGAATAGCCCTGCGCAATGACGAATCTCATCGACCCGAAGCCTGCGATGTCTGGTGACGGCCCCGGACGGACGACTGGAACCAGGGGGCCGAATCAGTTCTGGGCGCTCTGGGATCGAGGCGACAGGTAGCTCCAAGGCCATCGACCCGGTGCGGAACGCAAGCACCGAAGCCGGGGCCGAGTACGCCGCTGCGGCCTGCAGGTGCTGCGATCGCAGCCGATCCCAGTGATCGTCGAACTCTCGCAGTGGCAGGGCGTACAGCCCCCGACGCGTCCGGACCAGGAGTCCACTGCGCAGGTAGCGCCGAAGGTCGGCCGCGGGCGTCCCCCAACGCAGCATCTCGGCCCGGCTCACCGAGCTCCCGCGGTCCATCAAGCGCCCGACCAGCTCGCTCGGTAGCTTCTCCCCGGAAGGCATGGGGCACACCGTGCCCGACGAAGAACCGCCTCGACGGCTGCTCGGGCTACCTGTGGACAACTACCGCGACCTGATAGCGGTGGCGCCTCTGCTCCGTCACTACCCTGGGCTGCATGGCCGACTTCAACTACTCCGACCTGCTTCCGCTGAGCCCCCAGCAGACGCCCTACCGGCTCCTCACCAATGACGGCGTTGAGACCTTCGACGTCGGCGGCGACCAGTATCTTCGCGTACACCCGGACGCGTTGACGCGTCTCGCCTACGAGGGCATGCACGACATCGCGCACTACCTGCGTCCCGGGCACCTGCAACAGCTGGCAACCATTCTCGACGATCCCGAGGCGAGCCCCAACGACCGATTCGTCGCACTCGACCTGCTGAAGAACGCCAACATCTCTGCCGGCGGCGTGCTACCGATGTGCCAAGACACTGGCACAGCCATCGTGATGGGCAAGAAGGGCGAGCGCGTCGTCACGGGTGGTGGCGATGAAGAGGCCATCAGCAGAGGCATCTTCGACGCCTACACGCGTCTCAACCTGCGCTACTCACAGATGGCGCCCCTGACCATGTGGGATGAGCAGAACACCGGTACCAACCTGCCCGCCCAGATCGACCTCTATGCCACCGACGGCGACGAGTACCACTTCTTGCTGATGGCCAAAGGGGGCGGCAGCGCCAACAAGTCGTTCCTCTTCCAAGAAACCAAGGCGATTCTCAACCCGGACGCCATGCGACGTTTCCTGGACGAGAAGCTCCGTACCCTTGGCACAGCCGCCTGTCCGCCCTACCACTTGGCCGTGGTCATTGGAGGCACCAGCGCCGAGGCCGCACTCAAGACCGCCAAGCTCGCCAGCGCAAGTATCTCGACACCCTGCCCACCGAGGGGTCACTGTCTGGGCACGGCATCCGCGACATCGCGCTGGAGGGCGAGATCCTCGAGCTCACACAGCAGTTCGGGATCGGTGCGCAGTTCGGGGGCAAGTACTTCTGCCACGATGTCCGCGTCATTCGACTGCCGCGGCATGGCGCCAGCCTCCCGGTCGCCATCGCAGTCTCGTGTTCGGCCGACCGCCAGGCGAAAGGGAAGATCACCGCTGAAGGGGTCTTTCTCGAGCAGCTCGAGACCGATCCTGCGCGGTATCTCCCCGAGGTCACCGACGAGCATCTCGACGACGATGTGGTCCGCGTCGACCTCAACCATCCGATGTCCGAGATTCGTGCAGAGCTCAGCCGCTACCCCGTGAAGACCAGACTGTCGCTGTCTGGTCCTGTCGTCGTTGCCCGAGACATCGCGCACGCCAAGATCAAGGACATGCTCGACGCCGGCGAACCCATGCCCTCGTACCTGCGCGACCATGTCGTGTACTACGCCGGGCCGGCCAAGACACCCGAGGGGTACGCGTCCGGGTCGTTCGGCCCCACGACCGCCGGACGCATGGACTCCTATGTCGACCAGTTCCAGAAAGCTGGCGGCTCGTACGTCATGCTCGCCAAGGGAAACCGGTCGAAGCAGGTGACGCAGGCGTGCGACGAGAACGGCGGCTTCTACCTCGGTTCCATCGGAGGACCGGCCGCCAGACTGGCCCAGGACGTCATCAAGAAGGTCGACGTCCTCGAGTTCCCGGAGCTGGGGATGGAAGCAGTGTGGAAGATCGAGGTCGAAGACTTCCCGGCCTTCGTCGTGGTTGACGACAAGGGCAACGACTTCTTCGCCGAGACGAGCAAGCCCATGCTGACATCCATCCCGGTCGGTCCTCCCATCTAGAGCACCCGTGCTCTAACGTGGGCTCGCACGGAGATGGAGTGCTATCCGGAAGGAAACCCCGTGGCCGAAGACATCGACAAACTCAGGTCGTTCGCCGAGAGCTACACGGCAGCCTGGTGCAGCGGGGATCCCGCGTCTGTCGCTGCGCACTATGCACCGAATGGTTCCTTGGCGATCAACGGCGGTGCGGCTGCCGTAGGCACAGAGGCCCTTACAGCCGTGGCGGCAAGCTTCTACGAAGGCCTGCCTGACATGCAGGTTTACTTGCGCGAACTGATCGTGGAGAACGACTCCGTCGAGTACCACTGGACGTTCACCGGCACCAACACCGGGCCCGGCGGTACCGGCAAGTCGGTTCGGGTGGACGGATTCGAGTCCTGGACGCTGG
This sequence comes from uncultured Actinomycetota bacterium, assembly GCA_963824605.1. Taxonomy (GTDB): domain Bacteria; phylum Actinomycetota; class Actinomycetes; order JAHEKZ01; family JAHEKZ01; genus JAHEKZ01. The sequence goes on from CAWGPZ010000008.1 coordinate 5,987, forward strand.
ACGACAATGGATTGATCGCGAAGTCGATCGGAACCTACGATGCCCAGGAGTACGCGCGCCAGCTCGCAGAGGGTGTTTGACCGTCCTTCACCACAACGACCTACCTCAAGTCGCCAAGGTGACCTCCCCGGCTCTCCCGTAGTGAGTGTGTGACGATTCGTCGCCGAGGCGAGCAGGCCCACGCTGACGTCGATCCCCGTTGGCCCGCCTTGCTGACATCGCCCGAGGAGTCGGATTCGTGTCCGCACTCGACGTTCGCTCTCGCCCCGCCCCTGGCTCGGTCGTCGATGCTGATGTGGGTCGCCCTACGGCATGACAGCGATCCCCGGCCACTCGTTCACTTCGTTCCCAGCCGCCGCTTCATGCCTGCAGCGTGACCATTGGTGAGGAGGTCACCCAGCGGGCTCTTGAACCTGAGCGGCTTCCGCCGGCCGCACGTGCTTCCACCACAGGTCTAGGCCAACCGCCAGCAGGAGCAGAACGACAAGTGCCGTCGCAGTAGCCGGTTCCTCGACCAGAGTCGTGGTCGCAAACGAGAAGAGGGTGGCCAGCAGCGTGACGAGGCCAACAACCAGCACCCATGCCCGAGCACCGGTCTGATCGCGTACGCGCAGGTGCGAGATCGTCACGAAGGTGAAGATCAACAGGGCAACTGCGCTACCGATCGACGCGATCGCCGACAGGTCGAACAGCATGGCCAGGACCAGCGTGCCCCCCACCATCGCCGCCAGGCCAACTGGGACGCGTCCCCAGCTGCGGCCAAAGACCGGCGGGAACTGACGCTTCTTGGCGAGGTCCTGCGACAGCCCAATCGACGGGTAGATGCCGGAGTTGGTCGCTCCGGCGGTCGCAAAGATCGCGGTGACAGCCATCAGCACATAGCCGGCGTCACCCAGTGCCGGCTTGGCGGCTTCCGCCACGGCGGTGTCTCCGGCTGCGATGACCTCATCAACGGTCAGCGCACCGTACACACCCATCGCGATGGCGATGTAGACAACGGTCGCGATACCGAGGGCGATATACATCGCCTTGGGCAGCTGGCGTTTCGGCTCGGAAAGATCCTTGGCAGTGAAGGTGATGACACCGAAGCCGAGGAACGCAAAGAAGGTCAGTGCAACGCTGGAGAAGATCATCCGCAGGCTTGGGTAGCCAGAGGGCGCAAGGAGAGTCCAGTCGGCGGTGAAGAGAGTGACCAAAGCGAAAACCGTCAAGATCCCGATCACCACACGCACAATCAAGCCCTGCGCCTTGGTGACGGCCGCGGTCCCCACGATGTTCAGCACAGCGACCCCGATGACGAGCAGCGCGGTGAAGACCTTCGCCCACACGACGTCGTCATTGGCGAACATGGCGCTCGCGTACCCACCGAACGACGTCGCGACCATCGCGGTCACGATGAACTGCGAGCCAAACGCAAGCCAGGCGGTGATGCCGGTGAAGTGCCCTTCTCCGAAGCCGCGCGAGACATACTCGATCAGGCCTGAACCAGACGGAAACTTCGAGCCCAGCTTGCCGAATGAATACCCCTGAAGGGCTGCGATCAGGCCAGCGATGAGGAACGACACCCATACTGCAGCTCCGGCGATCTGCCCCGCAGGCGCCAGCAGAGCGAAGATACCTGCCCCCACCATGGCACCGACACCGATGAACGCGGCCTGGCGCACCGTCATGCTCTTGCCCGCGGAAGACACCGTCACCACCTCCGACCTCACGTTAGGCGTGAGGCCCGCTCCGTCGCCAGGGACTCAGGTCCTGTTGAGCAGAGGTCACCGGTGCCCAACGCCCATGCCACCGCGTCAACGGCTTGGGGGTCATCTCAGGGTCGACTCCGGGTGCCGCGAGGCCAAGGCCCTGATGTCAACAGGCACGAAGAAGACGAGGGTGAAGTCGACAGCCTGGCCCATCGAAAGGCACTCTCATGAAGCGCAGTGGCACCGCCCTCGTCCTGGCCCGTTGGTCTGCCCGACACCCCTGGCGTGCCATCGCAGGTTGGATTCTGTTCGTACTAGCGTGCGTCGCCCTCGGCTCCGCCATCGGAACGCGCCAGCTGACAGATGCCCAAACCGGATCTGGCGAGTCTGCACGGGCGGACGTGGCCATCGAGGCAGCCGGCTACCCGGCCGACGTGACCGAGAGCGTGCTCATCCAGTCCCGGTCCGGACAGCTCAACACCAGGCAAGGGATGGCTGTCGCAGACGAGCTGACCGACGCATTCGCTGGTCTCGAGGTGGTCACCGCGGTTGGGGATCCCCTGCCATCGGTCGACGGGACATCACTCCTGCTCCCTGTCGTTCTCGCCGATGGCGGGAACACCGGATACGCCGCTGTCGACTACGCCGCACAGAACGTCCAGCCAATGATGGATGCCACAGCTGAGATTCAGTCGCTTCACTCCAACATGCGGGTCGAGCAGGCGGGAGACGCCTCCATCGAGGTGGTCCTGGGCGACCAGGTTGCCTCCGACTTCCGCCTCGCCGAGTACCTCAGTGTCCCCGTAACGCTGGGCATCCTGCTCATCGCGTTCGGGGCACTCTTCGCCGCTGGCGTGCCGGTCCTGCTCGCCCTGAGCGCCGTAGCCTCAGCCATCGGGCTGTCGGCCCTGGTGTCACAGATCTTTCCCGTGACCGAGGAACTGGCGAGCGTCGTGCTGCTCATCGGGATGGCTGTCGGCGTGGACTACTCGCTGTTCTATGTTCGGCGGGCACGAGAAGAGCGTCGCCTAGGAGCCTCGCCAACTGACGCTGTTGAGCTCGCTGCCGCCACCTCCGGACGTGCCGTGCTCGTCTCGGGTGTAGCTGTGATGGTGGCGATGTCCGGGATGTTCATCTCGGGCAACGCGGTCTTCTCCTCGTTCGCCATTGGAACGATTTTGGTGGTGGCTGCCGCCATGCTCGGGTCACTCACTGTTCTGCCTGCAGTTCTGGCGAAGGCCGGAGACCGGATCGAACGCCCCCGCGTGCCGCTCGTGCACCGTCTCCGCCGTCCCGACGGGCAGCAGCGCGTATGGCCCGCCCTCATGCGAGCAGTGACTGCCAAGCCCCTGGCCGCCCTGTCGATCGGCGTCATCGCCATGCTGGCCCTGGCCGCACCCGCGCTCACCATGGAACTGCGCAACAGCGGATCAGACAGCCTCCCGCGAAGCATTCCGCTGATCGCCACATACGACCGCCTCGTGGCCGCCTACCCACAGGAGGGCATCACCCACACGGTCGCGGTCTGGTCGGACCAGGCCCTCGACAAGGATGCAGTCGATGCTGCGGCCTCCGAGCTCGTCGGGGCGACATCGACGTCGTCGCTCTTTGTCGGTGATGCCGCTCAACCCAGCTACTCCCCAGACGGCCACGTCGCCACCATCGACCTTGCTGTGCCCTTCGACGAGTCGGATCCGCGCGCGCAGGCGTCCTTGGATGCTCTTCGGGGCGAGCTGATCCCCCAAACGCTCGGCGACCTCGAGAACGCCTCGACCGGCGTCACGGGGACCGTGGCGCAGAACCTCGACTTCGTGGACCGAATGGGTGCCCGACTCCCCTATGTCATCGGGTTCGTCCTGGCCCTTTCGTTCATCGTCCTGCTGCTCTTCTTCCGGTCGCCTGTCATCGCCCTCACCGCGATCGTCCTGAACACCATCTCGGTGGCCGCCGCCTATGGCCTTCTGGTCATCGTGTTCCAGCACACATGGGCGGAGGGAATCTTGGGCTTCCAATCCAACGGCGCCGTGATCTCGTGGCTCCCCCTCTTCCTCTTCGTCGTGCTCTTCGGGCTCTCGATGGACTACCACGTCTTCGTGGTCAGCAGGATTCGAGAGGCGGCCATGCGAGGCCTTCCGATTCGCGCTGCAGTCACTGAGGGGGTCACCTCGTCGGCGAGTGTCGTGACAAGTGCCGCCGCCGTGATGATCGGGGTCTTCAGCATCTTTGCGACACTGTCCCTGCTCGAGTTCAAGCAGCTGGGGATCGGGCTCGCGGTGGCCATCTTGCTCGACGCGACATTGGTCAGGATCGTGTTGCTCCCTGCGGCCATGACACTGCTCGGCCGCTGGAACTGGTGGAGTCCACAGTCCCTAGGACGTCTCCCCGAACTGGAGCCACACTGACCGTCCGGCTCTCGTCGGCCAGGAGCCCGAGACGGTTCTCGTCTAGACGTACAAGTCTTGCCCCACCACGAGCAACCGCGATAGGACGGATGCATGGCCGAGGCGAAGACGAAGCGCAATGACGGTGACGTCGAGGCCTTCTTGGCCTCGACGTCACCCGAGCGACGACGCCACGATGCCCAGCACGTGTGCGCCCTCATGGCAGACGTGACCGGCGAAGAGCCCGCCATGTGGGGCAGCTCCATCGTCGGGTTCGGATCGCTGCGTTTCACCTACGCCGATGGACGCAGCTCAGACTGGTTCGTGGTGGGTTTCTCTCCCCGTAAGCAGAGCCTCACGCTCTACCTCATGGACGGCTTCGAGGAACATAGCGAGCTGCTCGAACAGCTGGGACCGCACTCGACCGGCAAGTCGTGTCTCTACATCAAGCGTCTGGACGCCGTCGACACCGACGTTCTACGGAAGCTGATCGCCAAGTCCGTGCAGGCGAGCAAACGACGTGAACCACCCGGATAATCGTGGACCGAGACCGGGACATGTCCGACACCACAACGATGCAAAGTTGCACATCGCTCCATCGCGTGACCGCTGAACTACTCATCCTGACTACAGACTCAGGCAAAGATATGACACTAGATTCTGGCGAAACGCCCTTCAGGAGGCGCAGGCCATGACAGGTGCAGGAACCATTCGGGCTCTGACTACTGCGGCGGTCGCGGCGCTCGCCTTCACGCTCTCAGGATGTGGCGGTGGTACGGATGATGCGGGGGCCGCACCAGACGCCAACGCCAGCGATCTCGCCAGTGGCCTGGAGGACGCCCAAGATCAGGCGGGCGGCGGCACTGCAACCCTGACGGTCGGCAATGACACCTACTCATTCGACAGCGCCCTCTGTGCCTTCGACTCCGAGACGGGCAACGAGGACTTCACCTTCTCACTGTCTGCGATCGGCGACGGCATGCAGCTTTCGGTCGACAGCGGGCCCACCTACGGTGACAACATCACCCTCGACGACATTGAGGATTTCGACAATCCCACGGTTGGATGGAGCTCTGACGGCGACGGGTTCCTGACGATCGACGGACTGGACGTCTCGGCCGAGGCCGACTTCATCGACACGACCGATGAGACGCTGCAGACGGTGGAGAAGGGTGAGCTGGCGGCCACCTGCCCGTAGCGCCGCCGCTGAACTACCGCCAAATCGCTGCCCACGTTCGGACGTGCGGGGTACGGTTTCCGAATGAACAAGCCAGTCGTGTTTGGAATTCTTGGTGGCCTCGTGTGGTTCGTCGCGGGATTGCTGATCGGTCACTTCGTCTGGACATGAGTCACGGTCTCCCACAAGACCGGGTGACGTGTGAAGGACGGGGAGGCACACTGACCGGATGACCCGCTCCCCAGTCGCGCCAACCCGCCTCCCCGATGGCGCAGTCGTCCGCTCGGCAACTCCTGCGGATCTACCGGCGCTTGAGGCATTGACCGCCGAGCGCGAAGGACCAGACGACGCTGCCGACCTTCGACTTGCGGCGCTCTCCCCTGGGGGTTTCGAACGCATCGGCGTCGTCGAGGTCGACGGTGAGGTAGCCGCCACCGCGACCCTTCTTGATGAGGAAGTCCGCGTGGGATCCATCAGGCTTCCGGCTGGGCAGATCGAGCTAGTCGCAGCAGCGGTGCGCTACGAGCATCGAGGCTACGTCCGGGCGCTCATCGGCTGGTGCCACGAGAAGTCCGTCGCAAGGGGCCACCTCGTCAACGTCATGATCGGTATTCCGAACTTCTACCGGCAGTTCGGCTACCACTACTCGATCCCCATGCATCCCTGGGCCGAGTCGCTCGGGTCACCTGACGGTGCGCCATCGCTGACCGTCCGGGCCGCCACCGCGGCAGACCTCCTCTCCCTGCAACGGTTGCAGGACGAAGCCCAGGTGACGTTCGACGTCGCGATGTGCCACCAGCCAGAGTGCTGGAAGTGGCTGCTCGAACATCCATCGAGTCGACAGTGGCTCGTCGAGGACGGCGACACGGCAGTCGGGCTCGCTCGTGTTGCGTCCGGAGCCGATTGGGCGGATGTCGGAGAGCTCACAGCGGCAAGCCCAGAGGCAGCGCGCGCGCTCATCGCCCAGGCGCACGGCCTGGCGGGCCATACCGGAACCGTCCGCGCCAACCTCCGACCGCACGTGCCAGGGCTGAGTGCACTCCTTGGCGAGCCGGAGCGGCTCTACTGGTACTACGTACGTATCCCCGACGTACCCGCGCTGTTCCGTGGCCTTGCCCCCGAGCTCCTACGGCGTCTGCACGCAGCCGGACGCCCCACCGGCGAAGCCCTCCTGTCGTTCTACCGCTCACACCTGCTCATGGCCTGGGACGCCGACGCCATGAGGGTGTCTGCCGGTGGACCGCTACAGGCTCCCGTTTCTGAAGGTGGGTCCGGTGTCCCCCTTGACGCGCTGGGAACACTGGTCTTCGGTGGCGGGGCGGAGGCGGTGGATGCACGCTTCCCCGATGGCCTTCTCGGCCGCCAGGCAGAGCTGATGCAGGTGCTCTTCCCACCTCAGAGCGCCGACCTCCTGACGTGGTACCTGCCGTCATAGGACGCAGCTGACGGTACCGCTGCAGCAATCCGTCGTACGGTGGACCAGTGACGAACGACGACACCAGAACTGAACGCGACAGCATGGGCGAGGTACACGTCGCCGCCGACGCACGGTGGGGAGCCAGCACTCAACGTGCGATTCACAACTTCCGGTTGTCGGGTCGACCTGTGTCACCCGAAATCGTCCATTCGCTGGCCATGATCAAAGCTTCGGCTGCCACGAGCAACGCCGCACTCGGCGTCATCTCTCCAGCCACAGCGGCTGCCATTGTCTCGGCCGCCGATGAGGTGGCCGCAGGGATGCACGACGATCACTTCCCGGTCGACCGCTACCAGACCGGCTCTGGAACGTCGACCAACATGAACGTCAACGAAGTCGTCGCGCACCGCGCCCGCGAGACGTCTGGCCTCGACATCCATCCCAATGACCACGTCAACGCCTCGCAATCCAGCAACGACACCTTCCCCACGGCTGTCCACCTCGCTGTCGCCCTGCTGCTTCGCGATCAGGTCATCCCCAATCTGCAAGGGCTGGAGGACGCCCTGCTGGTCCGCAGCCACGACTGGCACGACGTCGTCAAGCCCGGGCGTACGCATCTGATGGACGCCGCTCCCATCACGCTTGGCCAGGAGTTCAACGGCTTCGCCGGCCAGGTTCGTCACAGCATCGACCGGATCGACTCGGCAGTCCCGCGGCTGCTCGAGGTGCCTCTCGGGGGAACAGCGGTGGGCACCGGCCTCAACGCACCTGCCGAGTTCGCTGAGCGAACCCGCTACGAGATCGCCGATCGCACCGGCATCGCACTGGCCGCACCCTCCTCGCCGATGGCAGCCCAGTCGGCGCGAGATGCACTGGTGGAGATCTCAGCATCGCTGCGTGGTGCGGCCCTTGCGCTGATGAAGATCTGCAACGACCTGCGGTGGATGGGCTCCGGGCCGCACGCGGGGCTTGCCGAGATCAGCCTTCCCGCGGTACAGCCCGGATCCAGCATCATGCCGGGCAAGGTCAACCCGGTCATCCCCGAAGCCGTGGTTCAGGCATGCTGCCAGGTGGCTGGACTCGACGCCGCCATCGCCATCGGCGCCTCGACGTCGGCTTTCCAGCTCAACACCGCGATGCCGCTGATCGGCTGCAATGTGGTCGATCAGTCACACCTGATCGGTGCCAGCGCCGAGGCCCTCCTCCACCTCGTCCCCGGCATCACCGCAGATCCTCCACGGCTGCGAAGGTCGGCCGAGTCGTCACCTGCCGTTGCGACGTCGCTCAACCTCCTGGTCGGCTACGACACCGCGGCTGCAGTCGTGAAAGAGGCCGAGACACGCGGCCTCACCATTCGTGCAGCCGCCCAGCGACTGGTCGATGACGGACTTGTCAGCGCCGATGACCTCGAGGCCGCGCTTGACATCGACCTCCTCGCCCGGGGAGGTCACGCCTAGCCACGACTCCGACGAGCGTCGGCGTCACGGCTCGAAGGGCACGCGTTCACCCGGCCTCGTGATCAACACCTCGGTGTCGATACCGAGGGCGTTCACCGCCTTCTCGAACTCGTGAGGGGGTGTCTCCATCCGCGCAAATCGCAGCCGGTGCAGACCAGCAACCGCAAGCGTGCCCCAGTGGATCGGCACGGCATAGCGCGGCTTCAGCAAGGCGATCGCGTCTGCCGCCGACTGCGGGTTCAGGTGACCGTCGCCGAGCACCAACCCCCATCCCCACACCGGGATCATGGCGACGTCGAGCTCTCCGGGCACAAGGTCTGCCATTCCGGGAAAGATGTCGGTGTCGCCGGCGAAGTAGAGCGTCGCCGGCCCCGCCTCGATCACGTACCCGATGGCCATGGCGACCGGCCCCCGCGGTTCGCGCTTGCCCGAGTGCACAGCCATGGTGGCCCGAACGGTGACGCCCCTGTAGCTCAGCACGTCACCGGGGGCGACCTCTGCCACGTTGTGGAAGCCCTTGGTACGCATCCACTTCTCTGCGCCCAGAGGAACGACAATCAGCGGGTCGTCCCGCAGACGTCGCAGCGAGGGAAGATCGAGATGATCATGGTGAAGGTGCGAGATCACGACGACATCGACGTCGGTGTAGTCGCGAATATCAGCGGCCCCCGGCATCCGGTGGAGCATGGCCGCCCCCGGCCGCAAGACCGGGTCGGTCATCACGCGCACGTCTTCGACTTCGATGAGGACCGTGGCGTGGCCGAGGTAGGTCAAGTAGTCCTGGTACGCCACCAGGCCACCCTACGACCCGGAACGCGTGAGATGAGTGACGCTATGGCCTCAACCAAGTCACACGTTGCGGAGAGGGTGGGGACTGCGGTCAGAGGCTGACATCCTCGAGCATCTCGGTCACCAGGGCAGCGATCGGTGAACGCTCTGAGCGGCTCAGAGTGACGTGCGCGAAGAGCGGATGACCCTTCAGCTTCTCGACAACAGCCACGATGCCGTCGTGGCGCCCTACCCGCAGGTTGTCTCGCTGGGCGACGTCGTGGGTGAGGACGACACGCGAACCTTGCCCGATCCGGGACAACACGGTGAGCAGCACATTGCGCTCGAGTGACTGCGCCTCGTCGACGATGACGAACGCATCGTGCAGGGAGCGTCCTCGGATGTGGGTCAGCGGCAGTACCTCGAGCATGCCGCGGTCGACGATCTCTTCGACGACCTCGGTGGTGGTGATGGCCGACAGGGTGTCGAAGACGGCCTGGCCCCACGGGTTCATCTTCTCGTTCTCGGTGCCTGGCAGGTAGCCGAGCTCTTGGCCACCAACGGCGAACAGCGGACGGAAGACCACTACCCGGCGGTGGTGCCCCCGTTCCAGGACTGCCTCAAGGCCGGCGCACAGCGCAAGAGCCGACTTTCCCGTACCGGCTCGCCCACCGAGGGAAACGATTCCCACGTCAGGGTCGAGCAACAGATCGAGCGCGATGCGCTGCTCGGCACTGCGGCCGTGCAGCCCAAAGGCTTCACGATCTCCACGCACCAGTCGCACCTGCTTCTCGGGAGTCACCCGCCCGAGCCCCGACCCGCGGTCGGAAAGCATGACGAGCCCGGTGTGACACGGCAGGTCACGCGCCTCATCCAGGTCGATGGCCTCGTCGTGGAAGAGCCGGTCGAGCGTGTCGCTGTCGACATCGACCTCAGCCATGCCCGTCCAACCCGACTCCACCGCCCACTCAGCCAGATACTCCTCGGCATCAAGGCCGACTGCCGACGCCTTGACGCGCATGGGCAGATCTTTGGAGACCAACGTGACGTGGCGACCTTCGGCGGCAAGGGTGCGCGCGACGGCAAGAATCCGCGAGTCGTTGTCACCGAGACGAAATCCGGGGGGCAGAACCGAGGGGTCGGTGTGATTGAGCTCGACCCGGATCACACCTCCGCTGTGACCGATCGGCAGCGGTTCATCGAGTCGCCCACCTGCCACTCGCAGGTCGTCGAGCATGCGCAGAGCGGTGCGCGCGAAGTACCCCAGCTCAGGGTGGGAGCGTTTGGCCTCCAACTCGGTGATCACGACGACCGGAAGTACGACTTCGTGCTCGTCAAACCGCATCCAGGCGGCGGGGTCAGAGAGCAGTACCGAGGTATCGAGGACGAAGGTCCGACGCTCCACAGTTCATGGCCTCCAGCGCGGGCCGGTCGGGCGCCAACCCACCACGACGCTACGACGACCTCGGCCGAACCTGCCGCCGCCACGCCGGACCCCACTGGACTCGGGCGGCAGAACGTCTCGTGGCCTTGGGACGCCTGACAGCCGTACTGGGGCTCCCAGGCGCGTTCGCTGATCGAGAGGCGTGCTTCGAGCAGCAGACACTCAGATGTGGCAACGACCTCAATGGCTTGGGCTGGCGCCATGCGAACCCCTCGTTCAGTCGAGCGGGGCTGCGCTGCCCTGGAGCGGCTGCTTTCGCTCAGTTGCCGTAGCGCCGGTGCCGCTGCTCGTAGGAGCGCAGCGCACGCAAGAAGTCGACGCGACGGAAATCGGGCCAGTACGCCTCGCAGAAGTAGTACTCACTGTGGGCGCTCTGCCACAGCATGAAGCCCGAGAGCCGCTGTTCACCAGAAGTCCTGATCACGAGGTCGGGGTCAGGTTGCCCCTTCGTGTAGAGATGCTCGGAGATGTGATCCGCCGAAAGACCGCGGGCGAGGTCGGCCATCGGGGTGCCACTCTCGGCGTGTTCAGACAGGAGCGACCGAACCGCATCGGCGATCTCCTGGCGACCTCCGTAGCCCACGGCGACGTTCACCATCAACCCATCGACCTCACTGGTCTGCGTCGCCGCCGACTTCAGCACCTCGGCGGTGTGCTGGGGAAGGAGGTCGAGCGCTCCGACGGGGTGGATCCGCCAGCGGCCGTCCGCCGACAGCTCGCCGACCACTGTCTCGATGATCGCCAGCAGCGGCGCCAGCTCGGGTTCCGGACGAGCCAGGTTGTCTGTCGACAGGAGCCAGAGCGTGACGAGTTCGACCCCAGCCTCGTCGCACCACTCCAGAAGACGCGAGATCTTGTCTGCGCCGGCTCGATGCCCGATGTTCGCCGAGCTTCCGGCCGCCTTGGCCCACCGCCGGTTGCCGTCGAGGATCACGCCCACGTGGTGAGGAGCCTGCTCCGGGTCGAGGGACGCCAACAGCCGCCGCTCGTACAGCGTGTAGGCGAGATCGCGGAGCCCCACGCCGCACCCCCTTCCAGTGACCAGTGCCGACTATATCCCCCATGGGTCGAAGATCTGATCCACCCGTGGGTCAGATCACGTCAGGAACCTCGCTCACCGTCCTGGGGGATCACCACTACCGGTCCATGGGCGTGTCTCACCACCGAGGTAGACGTCGATCCGAGCCAGCGTGCGAGACCAGACCCCCTGGCACCGACAACCGTCAGGAGAGCCTCGCGAGAAGCCGCGATCAGTGCTTCGTCTGCTGGACGGTGAACGGCGACGAGGAGCGCATCGGAGGCATCAGGCCCCAACGCCTCGGCCAGATCGACGGACAGCTCGTGGCGCACGGCCTCGGAGAACTCGTCCTCGCTCGGAACGTAGCTGAGATCGGAGCCTTCGGGTCGGGGTGCGCTCTTCAGGGACCATGCGCGAAGGACGACCAGGGGGGCATTCCGCCGGTCGGCCTCCACGAGAGCCCACCGGACTGCGCGCGTTGAGTCTTCGGAACCATCAAAACCGACAACGACAGCGCCGGCGTAGAGATCTGCGAGAGATGCGTCGGAAGTCATGTCGCTACTCTGTCGCACCACGCAGCAGCTGCGCGACCCGCTCGGGGTCGTCGGTGGGGCGCTCACAACGGAAGCCGCGGCAGACCCAAGCCTGAGGTACCGGGCCCGACCGGCCGCGGAGCAGCCCGACACCCTCATCTGTCGGTGACCCCACGGCCAGGACCCGCCCGGCAGCGGGCCACGACCATGCGGCGGCCGCCAACGCCGCCCGTGCGGCGCCGGATTCACCCACGACTGCCACTTCGCGAGGTCCGTCTGCCCACGCCTCGGCCACAGCCAGCCACCAGCCAGCGAAGCGGGGCGCCCGCGCGGAGAGGTCAGCGGCAGCCGAGAGCAGACCTTCGGCGGCGGCTCGGTGCACACCACTCCCCCCGAGGGCTGCGGCGGTCAACGCGGCACTCGCCAACGCCGACTGACCGGAGGGGGTGGCGTTGTCCGTCCACTCGCGTGGTCGTCGAACCAGCTTCTCGGCGTCCGACGCCGTGTCGAAGAAGCCACCTTCGCCGTCGGAAAACGCTGCCAGTGCTGTATCCAGCACGGTGATGGCGCGCTCGAACCAGCTCCCGTCACCGGTGGCTTGATACAGCACCAGCCACCCTTCACAAGCCCACGCATAGTCCTCGAGGACCCCATGTGCCGTTCCCGGCTTGCCGTCGCGCGACACCCGGAGCAGACGTTCACCTGTCCAGTGCACGCGCCAGAGCAGTTCGCCACAGCGCGCGGCGGCGTCGACGAGCTCCGGACGTCCCCGGACGGCACCGATCTCAGCCAGGGCAGCGATGGTCATGCCGTTCCACGCCGTCACCACCTTGTCGTCGCGGGCCGGCTCCGTGCGCTTGGATCGGGCCTGGGCAAGAAGGCCGCGGACACGCTGCCATCGTTCGGCGTCCGCGGGCGGGGTCCGGAGCTGCAACGTGGAGGCACCGAGCTCGAACGTTCCTTGTGCCGTGACCTCCAGCAGCTCGGCAGCCCATGGCCCGTCCGTGTCCCCGAGCACGCTGACCAGCTCCTCGGGAGTCCAGACGTAGTAGCGCCCCTCAACACCTTCGGTATCGGCATCGAGCGCCGAGGCGAATCCACCCTCAGGAGTGCCGAGATCGGCCAGCAAGAAGTCAGCAGTCTCGTCCGCAACCCGACTACCGAGTGGTCGTCCAGAGACCTGGCCGATGTGAAGCGCAGCGCGGGCCAGTAGGGCGTTGTCGTACAGCATCTTCTCGAAGTGCGGCACCACCCACTTCGCGTCGACGCTGTAGCGAGCGAAACCGCCAGCGAGCTGGTCGTAGATCCCGCCTCCGGCCATGGCCCGCAGCGTGCCCTCAGCCATCAGGAGCGCGTCCGCCGATCCGGTCCGCGCGTGGTGCCGCACCAAGAACTCCAGCACCATGCTCGGCGGGAACTTCGGGGCAGCACCAAACCCGCCGCGCGCGTAGTCGTACTGCTTGGCCAGCACTCCAACGGCCGTCGCGCAGTCAGCAGCAGAGACCGGTTCTCCACGTGCGGCAACGGGAGCCTCACGTAGCTGATCGATTCTGGCCAGCACGGCAGTGGCCTGCTGCCGCACATCGTCCGCCCTCTCTCGCCACGTGCCCGACACGGCCCGCAACACGTCAGGAAAGCCAGGCATTTCTCCCCGGCGTCTCGGGGGGAAGTAGGTGCCGGCGTAGAACGGCTCGCCGTCGGGGGTCAGGAAGACGGTCATGGGCCAGCCGCCGTGTCCGGTCATGGCTGTGACCGCGTCCATGTACACGGCGTCAACGTCAGGGCGCTCCTCGCGATCCACCTTCACCGAGACGAAGTGCTCGTTCATCAGGGCTGCGATGTCAGGGTTCTCGAACGACTCATGGGCCATGACGTGGCACCAGTGACAAGCCGCGTAGCCCACTGAGAGCAGAACCGGAACGTCTCGCTCACGTGCGGCCCGGAAGGCCGCCTCCCCCCACGGACGCCAGTGGACAGGGTTGTCCGCATGTTGGAGCAAGTAGGGACTGGCGGCATCTGCGAGGAGGTTGGTCACCTGTTCATTCTGGGGTCAGACACAGCCAGGGGCCAGGCACCGCGAAAGGGGAAATCTCCCCAGGTGCCGGTTCATCTCGGGCGCGAAGGCGCCGATGTCAACCGTGGGCGTGCGAGCGCTGGAGCTCAAGCACGCCGTCCGAGGCACGACCTGAAGGGAGAACTGCGTTGGTCTGGGCACGTCGCAACAGCTGGTGGGTCTTCGCCCTGCTCTGCGCCGGCCTGATCATTGCCTACTACTCGATCCCACTGATCGCGTCATGGCCTTGGCCGGCCGCCCAGAGCCAGAGTCTGGTCTGGACAACCATCGCGGCCGCGACCGTGGCGGCGATGGCCCTTGGGCTGGCCATCCAGCGGCCTCCGACGAGAACCGCCTGGGTGCTGCTCACCACTGGCGTTGCCCTGACCGGCATCGCGGACACGTTCTGGGAATTCCCTCAGCTCGCGGGGCTACGGCCGCGAGATATTCCCTACCCGTCGATCCTCGACTACCTCTACCTCGGGCCCTATGTGTTCCTGTTCGCCGGGATCGTGCTGCTGGCGCGGCGACGGTCACTCGGAGGCGACCGCGCCGCTCTACTGGACGCTCTGATCGTCACCACCGCAGCCGGATTGACCTCGTGGGTACTCATCATCGAGCCGGCCCTGGCCGCGACCGATCTCGACGTCGCAGCGTCGGTGGTCACCGCCGGCTATCCCCTGATGGACATCTTGTTGCTCGCCGCGGCTGCTCGGCTGTGGTTCGCGTGGGACTCCGGGCGCAACACATCCCTGCGCTTTCTGGTCTTGACCGTGGTCGGCGTCCTGGTCTCTGACACGGCCTATGCATACGCGACGATCAACGGCGGTTGGGCTGATGGCACTGCGTGGGACTTCGGCTGGTTCTTGTTCTACGCCGGACTCGGGGTTGCCGCCCTTCATCCGTCGGTCTCATCGCCAGTCATCGCGACGAGCCCGGAGAACTCGGTCAGTCGCTGGCGATTCATCGTGCTTCTCGCCCTGATGTCGGTACTCCCTCTCGTCCTCCTGATCGGTCAGCTGACCCTGACTGGCGACACCCAGGGGCTGGTCATCATCGTGGGCGCGCTCGTCATGTTCGGTTTGGTCCTGTTCCGGCTCAACGATCTTGTGCTGCAGCTTCGCGAAACTCTGCGCCGCGAGCGGGTGATCCGGGATGCCAACGGCACGCTTGCCGCTGCCGCTGATCGCGACACGATCAGAGACACCGTCGTGACTGCGGCCGCGGACCTGCATCCCAACACCATGTCCTACGTCGTCGAGCTCAGGCGTGAGGGCACCACGGGGCTCGTCACCCAGACAGTGCCACCCGGGCGCCGGTTCGGGCTGGACGATGAGTCGTTGGCCGAGATCAGGCAGCTGGCCACCACCTTCGTCATGACGCACGGCCCCACCGCGATCCATCGTGTTCTCGAGCTCAGCGAACAAGCGGCCGTGGTGGCCGTGGCACTCACCGACAATGAGGGGAAGCCGGAGGGCTACCTGATCGCCACGTCCAGCCCGGTCTTGCCGCGCGAGGTCGCACCGGCGCTTGGGGCCTTGGCGGAGGCTGCCTCGCTGGCGAAGGCCAGAATCGGTCTGGGCCGGGTGCTTGCAGAGCGAGCCAGCGAACAGCGCTTGCGTCGGATGCTGCAGCACTCCAGCGACATCATCGCCGTCCTCGACCTCGACCTGAGCATCCGCTATTTCAGCCCAGGTGCTGAGCGTCTCCTCGGGATCGTTCCCCAGTACGTCATCGGTACCAGCTGGTTGGATGCCGTCTTCCCCGCCGACCGCGGCAAGGCCAGATCCATCATGGAGGCGTCAACGGGCGAGCGTCCGGCGCAGGCTGAGTTCCGTCTGCTCGCCGGTGACGGATCGCACCGCTACGTCGACGTGGTCGCAACGCGGGTCATCGAGCACGACGAACCAGGATTCGTCCTGACGTGCCACGACGTCACGGAGCGACGCGCTCTTGAGCAGCAGCTCTCGCACCAGGCATTCCACGACTCACTCACCGGACTTGCCAACCGTTCCCTGTTCCGAGATCGCCTCGAGCACGCCATCGCTCGCTCAACGCGCAGCGCAACTCGATTCGCGGTGCTCTTCATCGACCTCGATGACTTCAAGGACGTGAACGACTCCCTGGGTCACGCAGCCGGAGACTCGATGCTGAGGCAGATGACCCACCGTCTGGGTGAGGCCGTCCGGGAAGAAGACACCGTTGCCCGACTCGGGGGCGATGAGTTCGCGATCTTGCTCGAGAGCGTGGACAGCGACGATGAGGTGATCGCCGTAGCCAGCCGCATCGTCACATCGGCACGCGAGCCGTTCGAGGTGGGGGAATCGACCATTTCGAGCGGGCTGAGCATCGGTATCTCCATTGCCGACACATCCGAGACATCCGCCGAGACGGTCATGCGCAACGCCGACCTGGCCCTGTACGAGGCGAAGAACAGCGGCAAGAACCGCCATGCGCTGTTCGCCCCCGCCATGCACGAGCAGGCTGTCGACAAGCTCCAGCTCTCAGCCGACCTGAGAGACGCCATCGACCTCGACCAGCTGGTGCTGCACTACCAGCCGATCGTCGACCTCGGGACCGATGCCGTGGTCGGAGTTGAGGCGCTCGTGAGGTGGCAGCATCCAGAGCGTGGTCTGCTCGGCCCCGGTCAGTTCATCGGCCTGGCCGAAGAGAGCGGCTTGATCGTGCCGCTGGGGCGGTCGGTGCTGCGTATGGCGCTGGCAGCCGCTACCCAATGGCAGACGGAGATCTCTGGGTACGACGCGCTTACCCTGACGGTCAACTTGAGCGCACGTCAGGTGCAGGAGGACACGCTGGTCGACGAGGTGCGTTCAGCGCTCGACGACTTCGGGGTGCTGCCGTCCACCCTGATCCTCGAGATCACCGAGTCGATGCTCCTGCCTGGCGAAGGCGTCACGATGGAACGCCTCCGCGAGCTGGCCGATCTCGGTGTTCGGCTGTTCATCGACGATTTCGGTACCGGCTACTCGTCACTCAGCTACCTTCAGCAACTGCCCGTCGACGGGCTCAAGCTGGCACGCGAGTTCGTCTGCACCCTCGACTCCAGCAACGCTGATGAGGCCAGCAGCAGCAACCTGGTGAGGACGATTCGCAGCATTGCCGAGACGCTGGGACTGAACTCGATCGTTGCCGAAGGCGTGGAGACTCCCGAGCAACGGCAGACACTGCTCGACCTCGGCTACACCCTCGGACAGGGCTACCTTCTCGCGCGCCCCATGCCTGCGTCAGCAGTGACAATGCTTCTCAACGACCGAGTGCCTCGACAGCTAGTTGACGTCGTCACCTGACAGATCGTCGGCCGGCTCGTTGTCGAAACTCGGCGGCACCTTGCGAATGTGCTGCATCATCGAGCGCAGCAGGAAGAACGTGGCAACAGCGAGCAGAACCACTATCCCGAAGGCGAGCAGCCCCGGGCCGATCTCACTGGTGCGGGCCTCAGCGGCCCGTTGCGCGAGCGGCGCGAAGGAGCTACCGGAGATCGCCGCAGTCACCATTGCCCCATTGTGCCCGACGGTCACCGCAACCCGTCGAACAGGTCGCTCTCGGGGAGTGGGACGTCGATCAGGCATCGAGCGCGTTCGTAGTCCTCTGTGGGCCATACCCGCTGCTGAAGCTCCAGCGGGACGCCGAACCACCACCCGTCCTCGTCGATCTGGGTGGCATGCGCACGGAGCGCGTCGTCACGCACCTCGAAGAAGTCGCCGCAGGGAACCCGCGTGGTGATTCGTCCTTGGTCCTCCGGCTTGTCGACCCACTCATCGAGCCACTCGCCGAACGGTGAATCGAGGTCGGCCTCCAGCATCGCCGCGTGAAGGGACTCGAAGCGCTCTTTGTGGAAGCCGTGGTGGTAGTAGAGCTTCGACGGCTGCCACGGCTCACCCTCCGCGGGGTATCTCGCGGCGTCGCCCGCAGCCTCAAACGCTGCCACTGACACGTCGTGGCACATGATGTGATCAGGGTGCGGGTAGCCGCCCTTCTCGTCGTACGTCGTCACCACGTGCGGACGAAATGAGCGCATCAGCCGCACCAGTGGGGCGGCGGCCTCCGCGATCGGCACCCTGGCAAAACAGCCCTCGGGCAGCTGATCTCGATCCTCGATGCGGTAGTCCTCGAGGTAGCCGGAGTCGACAAAGCCCAGCCACTCCTGGTCGACACCCAAGATCTCTCGTGCCCGGTCCATCTCTTTGCGGCGCACCTCCACCAGGTTCTTGGCCACGAAGAGGTCGTCGGCCAGCTTGGGGTTGAGGACATCGCCCCTCTCGCCGCCTGTGCACGTCACCACCAGCACCGAGACGCCCTCGTCGACGTAGCGCGCCATGGTGGCGGCACCCTTGCTCGACTCGTCGTCGGGGTGGGCATGGACGGCCATCAGGCGCAGCGCGTCTGCGGGCAGCGGGGAGGGTGGCACCGGCTCAGAATAGGAGAGCCGGACAATGGTGAGGTGACTGGACCCACCTCTGCCAAACCTCTGCCCCGGCACCTTCGGTCGATGTCGCTCGCCGAGGGGACCGACCTGGAGCATCTGCACGCCCGCTACGGCGCTGGTCAGTCGCGGTGGGGGGTGGCAGCAGCCATCACGCTCGTCGCCCTCCCCTTCGTCGCATGGGTGGTCTGGGCCGGTGTGCTTCAAGGTGATCAAGAGGTGAGGTGGAACACGACCGGCTTCCGGGAGGCCAGCCCGACCAGCGTTCTCGTCGACTTCGACGTGTTCCTGCCCGCTGGCAGCACGGTGACCTGCACCGTCCGTGCTCTGGACCGACGTGGCATCGAAGTGGGGCGGGCCGAAGTGCCGGTGCGGTCCGCAACGAGCAATGTCAGCGTCGTCTACCCTTTGGCCGTGACCGCGCTCCCCAGCAGCGCGTTCGTCGAAAGCTGTCGACCGGCCGAGTAGCCGGTCAGACGTCAGAGATCGCAGAGGAGCAACTGGCATGACCACCTGGCTCTCCCAGGACGCCTATGACCGGCTCAAGGACGAGTATGAAGAGCTGAGCACCACCCGCCGTGCCGAGGTCGTCCAGAAGATCGCCTCGGCAAGGGAGGAGGGCGACCTCAAGGAAAACGGCGGCTACCACGCAGCCCGCGAGGAGCAGGGCAAGCTCGAAGCCCGCATCAAACAGCTGAGACACCTGCTCGAGAGTGCGCAGGTGGGTGCCCCCTCAGCTGCAGACGGCACGGTCCAGGTGGGTCACGAGGTTTCGGTGACCTTTCTCGGCGCTCCGCTCGATGGCGAGCAGGAGACCTTTCTGCTCGGATCCAGAGAACAAGCCGGCCACCACGAGATCGACGTCTACTCACCGCAGTCACCGCTGGGTGGGGCCGTGCACGGCCAGGCCATCGGGACCGAGATCAGCTACACGCTGCCGAACGGAAAGAGCCTGTCGGTGCGGGTCGACTCCTCCGCGCCCTTCGACGCGAACTAGCTGCCGAACACCACGACCGAGGCCGAGAAGCCATGGAGGTGATTGCGGCCCGCTACAGGTCCGATCTCGCCTGCGGCGAAGTAGCCGGCAACTTCTGCTCCACCTAGCTCGTCACGCACCGCGGCAGCGTCATGATCGCTCGACGGGAAGAAGCGTTCACCACGACCGTTGCACGAGAAGAGAAGGGCGCCTGCTGGCCGCCCTTGGGTGGACCGGCCGTTCCAGCTGGCCAGTGTGGCGTGGAGGTCATCGGTGGCGGCGGCGGCATCCCGAAGCTGAAAGCTCACCGTCTGCCCCACCTGCACGTCGTCGGCGATCACCAGGGCCTTTCGTTCAGAGTCGATCCGGACCAGCGATCGAACGAGGAAGTCACCTTGTTCATGGTGATCTGCATACTCATCGTGCACGACGCCGATCTGCAAACCCGTCCCCGCCGAGGCCTTGTCGTCAGGTGAAAGCGTCAGCAGCAGATCCTCAAGGCGCTGCAGAGCAGGCCGCCCGGCCAGCTCCAGCAGGACGTTTCCTTCACAGCGCGTGACCGTCATGGGGTGACCGACAGGGCGACAGCCCTGACTGACCACAGCACCGATCGAAGCCGTACCACCAAGAACCAGCCCTACTGCGCCCCGCTCGACCACACGGTCATCTATCAGCAACCGAGTTGACCCCGACCCCTGACCCCCCAACGCGACGCCACCTGCGAGGGACAGCCCATTCAGCGACTCTGACGACTCCTCAACGAACCCCTCAATCGGGAACGAGTAGGCATCTGCGAGGACAATCGCGACCTGGTCACCCGGCTCGATGTCCGGAACGCCGACGACGGCGATCGACTCAGGGGTCGGCATGACTTCCAGGTGGAACGATCGGACCGTGAGCTCCTCACCGGCAGCCACGAAAACACTCACCGCCGACACATCCTCAATGCCGTGACCACCACCGATCACTCCGTGCGAGGACGAGCAGCCGATGCTGTGCCGCGCACCGATCGTTCGCTGCGCAGCGGCCAGCGCCGAGGCCACGTCAGCCGGATTGCCGGCCCGGACGAAGACACAGGCGAGACCTGGCGGTTCGCTCAGTTCGGCCATGGCTCTCGAGGCAGCGATCACCGCGGTGCGCGCGAGGTCAAACCCCACGGCGACGCCGGAGCCACACGAGATCACCTCCTCATGGTGGCTGATCCCGGTTACGCCCGCACCACCTCGCACCAGGCGCCACCCATCCGGCCCATGCGTGAAGCCAGGTGGTTGGATCAGACGCGTGCGCCTCCTGGACCGACCTGTCGAGTGGATCGCGTCTACTTTTCGAGGCCTCCCCCGCGAAGTTGCCGTTCTCACAGCTGTCGCGTTCGCGGTCGCTGTGGGTTTCGGCATCGTCTTTCCCGTCATCTCCCCCTTTGCCAAGGAATTCGGGGTGTCGACGACGGCCGCTGCCGCCGTCGTCTCGATCTTCGCCCTGACTCGATTCGCCTCATCGCCACTGGCGGGGTGGCTCGTGGACCGGACGGGCGAGCGTCTCATCCTCGGAACCGGCATCTTCATCGTCGGCATCTCCAGCGCGCTTGCCGGCCTTTCCCAGACGTATTGGCAGCTCTTGGTGCTTCGCGGCGCCGGTGGCATCGGTTCGGCGATGTTCACCGTGGCCGCCTATGCCCTGCTGCTTCGCGTGGTGCTGCCGGAACAACGAGGGAGGGCTGCCCTCGCCTTCCAAGGTGGCTTTCTGATCGGCGGAGTCACCGGCCCCCTGTTCGGCGCCCCGCTGGTCGCAATCTCGATCCGGCTTCCCTTCTTCGTATACGCCGCGACCCTGCTCATCGCCGGCTCCATCGGCCTGATCTTCCTCGCTCAGAGCAAGTTGCAGGAGCGCGAGGAATCCGCCGGAACCGATGTCGCGCCCACACCGCTGAGCGTGGCCATCCGTCAGCGCGCCTACTGGGCGGCAGTCACCAACAACCTGGCGACGGGCTGGTCCCTGTTCGGTATCCGCGGATCTGTCTTGCCGCTCTTCGTCACCGAAGCGATGTTGCTCTCGGAGTCGTGGGTCAGCATCGGGATCTTCATCTCCGCGCTCGCTCAGGGCGTGCTGCTGATCCCGGCCGGGCGCGCGTCAGACATGCGTGGTCGCCGTCCCTCGATGATCGCGGGATCAATCCTCGTCGCGTTTGCCTTCATCCTGCTGGCCGGTTTCGACACCATCGCCCCCTACGCACTGGCCATGGTGCTCTTCGGCTTCGGCTCCGCCTTGATCGGCACGAGCAGCACCGCTGTCGTCGGAGACGTCGTCCACGGCCGCGGGGGTCCGGCCATTGCCGTCTTCCAGATGTCATCAGACCTCGGTGCCTTCGCCGGACCACTGATCGCAGGCTTGCTCGTGGACACGCTCTCCTTCTCGTGGGCCTTCGCGGCGACGGCCGCGGTGTGCCTCATGGGTACGGCCACAGCTGTTGCGATGCCGGAGACGCTCAAGCGCAAGGCCGAGAACCCGTAGGGGGTCGAACACCGTCCCCACGGGAGGCAGGCCTCCGCTAGGGATGCGGAAGCAACGAGCCCAGCAGCAGTCGCATACCGACATCAGGATCGCGCCTGCTGATCAGTCCGGCGGCCGCCAACACATACATCTGGTCGACGATGAACTGTGCCTGGTCCGGGGTGCGCCAGCCCCCCGCCGGGTCGGTAACCGCCGCCCGTACCAATGCGGCAGACACCTGGTTCGGGCTGTGTCGCAGCACTCCCCCCGAGCCCACGACGAGCGACACCCGGCTGAGGTCCTTACCTGGATACCGCACCGCACCGATCGTGTGCGGGCGGGCGTGCCTGCGTAGCGCCACCGCGGCGGCGAGTCGAGCGAGCTCCCGGTCGACCGAGCGGTCCTTCGACGATGCGGGTAGATACCCCGGGTCAGCTCGCCGCGCCTCCGCGGCTTCCGACAGACGATCGTCATCGGCAGCAAGGAAACCCTCGCGGCGGGCTGCCTCGACGATGCCGGGTGCGTTCCATCGAACCCCGAGATCGCCCTCGACGGTCCGGCTTCGCCACATGGTTGCCACGGCTTCGCGCTCTGCGGGGTCGTCGTCACGATCCGGCGACGTGACCGAGTAGACATCGGTCGTCGCGCCGCCGACGTCGACCACCACGACATCACCGACACCGCGATGCCCGGCTGTGCCGTCGGCGAGGAGCTCGACGCCGGAGAGGACGGCGTCAGGCGTCGCTGCCTGCACCCACGTCGACAGGTCGACCCTGGCCGAGAGGTGCTTGCCTCCGATGACGTGGGAGATGAAGACCTCTCGGATGGCCTCCCGGGCACTCAGCGGATCGAGGACGCCGATCGTGGGCAGCACGTTGTCAGCGGCCGTGGTGGTCACGCGGGCTCGTCGAAGAATGCGGGTGACCTGCGCGCGGGCATCGGCATTTCCCGCGACGACAACCGGCACGCCCAGGGTGGCCCGAGCCATCGCGCGGGCGTTGTGGACCAAGACGTCGGAGTTCCCCCCATCGGTGCCGCCGACGAGCAGGACTACGTCGGGTTGCGCCGCGACCAATGCGTCCACATCGCCGCCACCCAGCTCACCCGATGTCACGTGGCACACCCGGCCGCCGGCCGAGAGCCCGACGCGGTAACCAGCCTCAGCGGTGATGGCACGCTCGTAGCCGACGACGGCGATCCGCAGCCCGCCTCCGGCAGAACTGCATGCGAGCGTGTCCGAGTGATCGTCGAGGACAATTCCACCATCGGCGAGTGCGGCGTCGAGCCCGTCCATGACGTCGGTGTCGATGGTCGTGCGGGACGAGCCGGTCGCCACCAGAACACCGTTCGCATCCACGGCGACGGCTTTCGTGAACGTCGACCCGAAGTCGACGCAGACGTGGAGCGGTGGCACCAACGACTCAGCCGAGCGCGTTCTGCAGGTCAGCGACCAGATCGTGGGAGTGCTCGAGACCGACGCTGAGCCGAATCAGGTCAGCAGGCACCTCGAGAGGGCTTCCGGACGCCGAAGCATGGGTCATGCGCGCGGGATGCTCGATCAGCGACTCGACGCCTCCCAGCGACTCGGCCAGGGTGAAGATCTCGGTGCGATTCACCATGGCAACGGCTGCTTCTTCGCCGCCCACCATCTGGAAGGACACCATGCCGCCGAACCCACGCATCTGCTTGGCAGCGATGTCGTGCCCAGGGTGATCTGGAAGACCCGGATAGTGGACCTGACGCACGCGAGGGTGGGTGGCCAGCATGTCGACCACCGCCGAAGCGTTCTCGCCGTGCCGGTCCATGCGAACTGCCAGCGTCTTGATGCCACGGAGGACGAGCCAGCTGTCGAAGGGCCCGGCCACGGCGCCCATGGCGTTCTGGTGATATGCCAGCTGCTCCCCGATCTCGGCGCTGGACGCGACCAGAGCCCCGCCCACGACGTCGGAGTGACCACCCAGGTACTTGGTCGTCGAGTGCACCACCACGTCAGCACCGAGCGCCAGCGGCTGCTGCAGGTACGGAGAGGCGAAGGTGTTGTCGACGACCAGCAGGGCACCCGCATCGTGGGCG
Source organism: uncultured Actinomycetota bacterium (assembly GCA_963824605.1). Classification (GTDB taxonomy): domain Bacteria; phylum Actinomycetota; class Actinomycetes; order JAHEKZ01; family JAHEKZ01; genus JAHEKZ01. The sequence continues at coordinate 29,906 of CAWGPZ010000008.1, forward strand.
ACAGCGGCCAGCGCTGAGATATCAGCGATCGACAACAACGGGTTGGTCGGCGTCTCTACCCACACCACCGTCGTGTTCGGACGCACAGCAGCCCGTACCGCGTCAGGGTCGGAGAGCGCGACCGGGGTGTGGTCGACTCCCCAGCGGGTGAGCACCTGCGCGATGAGGCGGAAGGTGCCGCCGTAGGCGTCGTTGGGGATCACGATGTGGTCACCCGGCTTGCAGACCGCCCGGAGCAGGGTGTCCTCCGCCGCGAGCCCGGAGGCAAACGCCAGGGCTCGAGTGCCACCTTCGATCGCTGCCAGACACTCCTCCAGCGCCGTACGTGTGGGGTTGGCAGAGCGGCTGTACTCGAACCCGCTGCGGAGGCCACCGACACCGTCCTGCTTGAACGTCGACACCTGATGGATGGGGGGAACGACGGCGCCGGTCTGTGGATCGGGCTCTTGGCCGGCGTGCAGCGCGATGGTCTCGAATTCGTGGGTCACAGTGCGACCCTAACCCCAACGCTACGAGACAGGCACACTGTCGGCCGCCTCAGCGACAGCCCAGTCGTTCGGCGGTTCGACAGCCACGAAGTCCATAGGACCGACGGGCGTGACCCGCTCGTCACCCTCCACCTGGAAACGAGAGATGGAGTCCTGCATGGCCGCTGCAAGAGTCGTGATCTGGGCTGAAGCCGCAGCCGTCTGCTTGGAGCCGGCGGCGTACTGGCGGCTGACGTCGGCAACCTGGGTCATCGCGACGACAACCTGATCGGACGCCGACCGCTGTTGCTGCGTCGCGATGCTGATCTCCTCGGCGGCGCCCGTTGCCTCGTCCACCATCGCCGCAATCCGATCCAGGGCCACCACCGCACCAGCTGCCTTCCCCGACCCACGCTCAGCCGCCCGTGCTCCCTCCTCAGAGGCCACCACGGTCGACCGCGTATGCGCCTGGATCTCGGTCACAATTCCTTGAATCTGCGACGTCGACTCCTGCGCCCGCTCCGCCAGCTTCCGCACCTCAGCAGCCACCACCGCAAACCCACGCCCATGCTCACCCGCGCGTGCCGCCTCGATGGCTGCATTCAACGCCAACAGGTTCGTCTGCTCGGACAACTCATCAATCAACGACAAGATCTGACCGACCTGCTCGATCTTCTCCCCCAGCCCCGCAGACGATGACGCGATCTGATCCACCACCGAGCGAATCTGATCCATCGCCTCCACGGACTCGGCCACCGCACCGCGGCCCTCATCGGTCAACACCAGCGTCGCCGCCGCCACTCGAGCCACCGACCCTGCCGTATCAGCAATCTGAGCCGCGGTCGCCGCCAACTCCTCGACGGTCGCCGTCGTCTCCGACACCGTGGCCGACTGCTCACTGGCAGACCCGGCCTGCTGCTGTGCCGTCGCTCTCATCTGCACGGCCGCCTGTGCCAGCTGGGCACCGTGGCCCTGGGCTTGAGCCACCAGGGAACGAAGCTGTTCCAGCGTGTTCTCGAACGACTGAGCGAGCACAGCCAGGCGTTCGTCCTCGAAGTCGATCGGGAGCGCGACGGCGAGATTGCCACCGGACGCCTGGTCAAGAGCGTCGGTGAGGTCAGCGAGGCGCGCGTTGAGGTGGTCGCGCTCGTCACGGGTGGTACGGGCACTGTCGCGGTTGTGCCGCAAGTGCCTTGCATACGAGAAGAGGGCGTAGACCAGCAGCGGCACCCCGATCGCCAGCAGGGCCACCAGCAGCGGCGACAGAGCCGCTGCCGCTCCTGTCACGATCACGGCGTCAGACGCCGTGATGTACCAGCCGTTGTCGTTGACGATCTGCAGGTTCTCGGTTGGGTCCATCTCGACGTAGGCGACGCGTTCGTCTCCCACGGTTGTCAGGCCCGAAGGGCCGAACGAGTCGATCGCACTCTTGAAAGTACGGTCCTCGCCCTGCCCGAAGTCGGTCTCCGAGATCTGCGAGATGCGGCTGTCGATGGCGACCAGAGCCGCGCGCTGCGTGACCGCCCGCATCGTCGCGTTTCCCTCGCGCTCCAGAAGCGCGGCGCGGAGAGCGTCCAGCCGGAGCTCGTAGTAGAGAACCCCTCGTTTCTTCCCGTTCACCACAACGGTGGTGCCGTTCGCCAGGACCCACTCGTTCGTCTCCGAGGAGAAGTACGGCTTCGACTGGTACAGCCAGTCCGGGGGCAGTGACAGCACGTCATCGAAGAACGGGAGACTGACGTCGGCGTTCGGCTCCAGCGTGATGGGCGGCGATGCAGACCCGTTGACGACTTCGGCGATCTCCTCCCCTGTCCGGGCATCGACATAGCCGGAGCGGGCCACCGAGCCCGGGAAGAGCGTCTGCACATAGGCCAGGAGGTCGACGATCTCCTGGCGGGATCTACCGTCGGCGGTCACCTTCTGCCTGGTGGATCCGGGGTCCTTGAAGAAGTCCCTGAAGATGTCATCCTGAGCGGTCAGCAGCCCAATCGCGCCGGCGCGCTCGAGCTGCTTGCTCAGGAGCACCTCGGCGTTGGCGGCAGCGGTCTGCAGTTCGGTGTTCTGGGTGTTCGCTGCCTCACTGGCCGACTTGGTCGCCTGGTAGGTGAGGCCGGCCGCTGACGAGAGCACCACGATGCCAAGCACCAGCGCCGGCCCGCGCATGCTTCGCACAGTCACCCTCCGCAACTCAAAGCTCGATGTCAGGGAGGGAATCGGCAGGTAGGGCAGCGTGGTTGAGCAGGAGTAGTCACCCCAAGGAGGCATCAAGTGCTATTCGGCAGCAGATCGGCAACGCTCCCTACGCCCAGCCAGGCTTTGCCAGGGCGGACCGAGCCCGAGTTCACCGTTCCTGACAAGCACACCGTGCTGGGGACGCCTATCGCCGGGCCGGTACCGAAGGGCATGGCAGAGGCCTTCTTCGGCATGGGCTGCTTCTGGGGGGCCGAGCGACGGTTCTGGCAGATGCCCGGCGTCTACACCACCGCGGTCGGCTATCAGGGGGGCATGACGCCCCACCCCACCTACGACGAGACGTGCACTGGCCTGACCGGGCACACCGAGGCGGTACGTGTGGTCTACGACCCGGCTGTCGTCTCGTACGCCGAGCTCTTGAGGGTGTTCTGGGAGACGCACGATCCCACCCAGGGCTTTCGGCAAGGGAACGACCGGGGCTCGCAGTACCGGTCGGCGCTCTACTGGACGAGCGACGACCAACGCCAGGCCGCCGAGGCGTCCCGCGACGTCTACCAAGCTGCCGTGACGAAGGCGGGTCTCGGCGCGATCACGACCGAGCTGCTGCCTGCTCCGGAGTTCTACTACGCCGAGGAGCCCCACCAGCAGTACCTGGCGAAGGTGCCGAACGGCTACGACTGCCACGCCAACACCGGCGTCTCCTACCCCGGCTGCTCGGATTGCGGAAGTTGGCCGGGGCTACCAGAGGCGGTCGGGGTAGGTCGCATCAGCCAGCACCCGATGGACGCCCCACGCCAGCACCGCAACCAGCAGCGCCATTCCGCAGAGCAAGGGAAGAGCAAGAGCGGCGTCCGCCGGACCGAAGTCGGCCAGGGCGGCGATCATGGCAATGGCGATGGCCGGCGAGTGCAGGGCACCGACCAGGTGCATCACCAAGAGCGTCAGGGAGCCGGCCACCAGGGCGTCCAGAAGCGTGGGACCACCCGCCAGCGCGAGTCCGAGGCCAAAACTGCCGGCGATGAGGTACGAGACGATGATTCGCACCGGCCTGGCACTGGCAGCGGTGGGGTTGGCGACGACCAGGACGAAACTGACCGCTGGTGGCACGAGGAGCGGGGCAAGGACGCTCTGCTGGGCGTGGAGGGCGGCATACACGATGAGAATGACGGCCAACCCGCCCGTCTCGACGGCGACGAGGGGAATGGCTCTACGCAGCGGGAGTCGCTCGGCGAGGTCGTCGACCGGCTGAGCCCGCCGGATACGGAACGGCGAGGTCACATCATCTCCTGGAGTCGGAGGACCAGGGACAGGTCCGCGGGTCAGCTGGCGAGGAACCCGAGCAGGTCTTGCCGCGTCAGCACGCCGATCGGCTTTCCCTCCTCGAGGACGACCACGGCATCGGCCTTCTTGAGGGCGGTCACAGCCGCCGACGCGAGCTCTCCCGCCCCGATCCCCGGCAGCGCCGGCGACATGTGGTCCTCGACGCGGTCGGAGAGCTTGGCGCTTCCGGAGAAGAGCGCGTCGAGAAGGTCGCGCTCGATCACCGAACCAGCCACCTCAGCTGCCATGACGGGCGGCTCGGCCCGGACGACCGGCATCTGCGAGACGCCGAACTCGCGAAGGATCTCGATGGCTTCGGCCAGGGTCTCGTTCGGGTGGGTGTGGACGAACGTCGGAAGGTCACCGCTCTTGGTGCGCAACACGCTTCCCACCGACTGGCTCTCGGCCAGCTCGGGCAGGAACCCGTACTGGCCCAGCCACTCGTCGTTGAACACCTTTGAGAGGTACCCGCGGCCGGAGTCGGGCAGCATCACCACGACCATGTCGTCAGCAGACAGGCGCGCGGCCACCTCGACGGCGGCCACAGCGGCCATGCCGCACGAGCCGCCCACGAGGAGGCCCTCCTCACGCGCCAGGCGACGCGTCATGGCGAAGGAGTCAGCATCGCTCACGGCGATGACCTCGTCGACGACGGACGGGTCGTACGTCGTCGGCCAGAAGTCCTCGCCGACACCCTCAACGAGATAGGGACGCCCCGTGCCGCCGGAGTAGACCGAGCCCTCGGGGTCGGCGCCGACGATCTGCACCCGCCCCCCGGACGCCTCCTTGAGGAAGCGACCCGTGCCGGTGATGGTGCCCCCGTGCCGACCCCCGACACGAAGTGAGTGAGCCGCCCGTCGGTCTGCCGCCACAGCTCTGGCCCCGTCTGCTCGTAATGCGACATCGGGTTGTTCTGGTTCGCGTACTGGTCGGGCTTCCACGCGTTGGGGATCTCACGAGCGAGCCGGTCACTCACGTTGTAGTACGAGTCGGGGTGCTCAGGGGGCACGGCGGTCGGGCAGACGACGACCTCGGCGCCGTACGCCTTGAGCACGTTGATCTTGTCTTGGCTCACCTTGTCGGGAACGACGAAGACGCAGGAGTACCCGCGTTGTTGCGCGACCAGCGCCAAGCCGACACCGGTGTTGCCGGACGTGGGCTCGACGATCGTGCCGCCAGGCTTGAGCAGGCCCTCACGTTCAGCGGCGTCCATCATCCGAAGTGCGATGCGGTCCTTCACCGATCCACCGGGATTGAAGTACTCCACCTTGGCAAACACGGGAGCGCCACCGGGTGCGGTGACCTTGTGCAGCCGGATCAGCGGGGTGTTGCCGATCAGGTCAATGATCGAGTCGTAGGTTTCCACGCCATGCAGCCTACGACCGGTGCTTGCCGAACCGATCGCGGTCCGGCCGCTCCCGCCCAGCCGATGCCCCGGCGAGACCCCTTGCGGGACGATGATCGATTAGCGTAAGTGCCCGAGTTCCAACGATGCTGCCGGGGAGGCGAGATGAGTCGAGCCAGTCGGGCGCGAGCCATCGCGTCGGCCGCTGCCGTGGGCGGTGCCGGACTCGTCGGCGCCGGTGGCGCCATCTACGGCGTCCTCCTCGGGCAGTCCCGCCTGGCCCGACACCGAATCGGCGAGCCGCAAACCACTCCGCCAGTGGCCGACGGGACCTATGGAGCCGGGGGTGACCCCATCAACCTGGTGGTGTTCGGCGACTCCGGTGCCGCCGGCTTCGGGGTGGACCGAGCCGAGGACACGACAGCGGCCGTGGCCGCCGCAGGTCTGGCCGAAAGGCTTGGTCGCGAGGTCGACCTGCGCTGCGTCGCGGTGGTGGGGGCACAGAGCGCAGACCTGCAGCTCCAGCTGGACGCCGTGGACCCGCACTGGCCAGAGGTGGCAGTCATCGCCATCGGAGCCAACGACGTGACCCACCGCACTCCTCCCGGCAGGTCCGTTGCCCTGCTGATCTCCGCGATCGAGCGACTGCGCGAGCATGACGTCGAGGTCGTCGTCGCCACCTGCCCAGACCTCGGCACGATCCGGCCGATCCCCCACCCGCTGCGCTGGGTCGCGCGACGCTGGAGCCGATCGCTGGCAGCCGCACAGATGGTGGCCGCCGTCTCAGCAGGGGCGAGGAGCGTCTCGGTTGCCGACCTGCTCGGACCCGAGTTCGACGCCCATCCCGACACCATGTTCGGACCTGACCAGTTCCACCCCTCGGTGGCTGGCTACCGCGCCTTCGGCAAGGCCATCGTCCCCAGCCTCGCCGACGCCGTCACGCAGCCGGTCATGCCCCAGAAGAACACCGCCAACCTCGACCTTGCCCAGGCAGCCGCAAGGGCTGCCGAGATCGCAGGTGCTGAGGTGAGCGGGGCACGTGGCTCGCGGGTCAGGGGGCTGCTGCGTCTCCGACGATCGCCTTCACCTGCCACCAGCGATCACTAGGACCGGCTAGACCGAGGCGCGGAGCAGCTCGACCCGCTCGCGCCACTCGATGAGCTCCTCGGCTCGACCACGTCCTTCGGACGCCCAGTCGAGGAAGTCTCGGCCGATCACCGCCAGCTGGTCACCGCTGGCCAGGGGGTGGAGCTGTGGCACTTCGCTGCCCCGGCCCTGACACGTGGCCGCCCAGACGGCGACCCGATACACGACCTCAGCCGCCGACGCCCCGCCCAGACGCTGGTCAGGGCGGACCAGTCGCGCTTCGGTGGCAGAACGGAGTCGATCGCAGAGGCGGTCGAGCGCCGCTCGGTCATCGTCGGTCTGGGCCACCGTGGCACGTTATCTCGGGACCTTTCGGGTCTTGCGGCGCGGGCCGCGCTCGGGCACGGTAGAGCCACGCTTTCCTCGAGCACCGGGAGTTGCCATGTCATCTCTGCACCACTCCGAAGAGACCCACGCGAACTTGGTCGCACGGCTGCCCCAGGCAACCGGAAAACCGATCGACGAGTGGTTCCAGGTGGTGCAGGACGGCCCTTCGCTGACTCGCTTCGAGGAGCGCGTCCATTGGCTGCAGGACGAGCATGAGATCCCGCACAGCTACGCCACAGCTGTCGTTCACGAGTACGACAAAGTCCGGGCCGCTCGACGCGCGAAGTAGCTGCGGCAGAACCCGGCCCACAGACAAAGAGGCCGCCGACCGTTTGAACGGTTCGGCGGCCTCTTTGCGGTGCTGAGGTCGTGTGTCTAGCTTCGGTTGAGGATCGCCAGCAGGCGCAGGATCTCGAGGTAGAGCCACACGAGCGTGACAGTGAGACCAAAGGCCGCGCGCCACGACTCACGCTCGGGCAGCGCCCATCTTGATTCCTGTCTCGATCGCGTCGAAGTCGAGAACGAGCGAGAAGGAAGCCAGCGCCACCCCTGCGGCGCAGAGCAGGATGCCGATCCCGACCGACCCCGTAGAAGCCCCAGCCGTCGCCGACACCGAGGAAGGCCGCCACCAGGCTGACAAGGGCGATACCGATGTAGGCAATGAAGGCCATCGCCATCATCTTCTTGAAGCGGCCGGTGACCTTGATGATGCGCGTGCCGTAGAGGAAGAGCATGGCGGCGAACGCCGCAAGGGTGCCGATGACAGCCTGCAGCACGATGTTCGGCGGGTTGGCCTGCCCGGCCGCCCACTGGCTCTGGTTGACGTAGTCCTGCAGGTAGAGGCTGATGCCACCGAGAACGATGCCCTCAACGGTTGCGTAGGCAAGGAACACAGCCGGGCGGACCTTCTTGGAGAGCGCCCCCCAGAAGCCAAGCCCGAGCGCGACGAACATCGCGATGAGCACGATGCCGAAACCCACCTCGAGCGTCCACGCGAAGTACGCCGTGATCAGCAGCGGGACAAACATGGTGGCCGTGCGCACGATGACGTCGTTGAGCGTCATGGTCGGACCAGCCGGGGTCATCTCGATCGGCATCGCCGGTGGGGTATCTGCGCCGACAGGCGGTGCCTGCGTGGCGGTCGCCGCACCGAACCCGGCATAGCCGCCGTTGGCCTTGGCTTCCTGCTCCATCCGGTTGAGGACGGGGTTGCGTGATTCCATCGGGACCGATCGACCCTTTCGTGAGGTGGTGCGTCATCCAGCGTGTTTCGCCGGCCATCGGCCCGCACCACAACGGTAACTCATTTCGGGTGTGAGTTCAGCCCGGTACCCCGAGGCAGGGTCCCCGGGGGCGGCAAGAACCCCGGTGCCCGGAGTGGGACTCGAACCCACACGCCTTTCGGCAGACCATTTTAAGTGGTCAGCGGCTGCCAGTTACGCCATCCGGGCCAGGTCAAGGCTAGGGCGTCGACCGGGGACGAGCCCTTCGCCGCGCTGTCATGCCGACGAGGGAGGTGCCTTGCGCTTCGGTGGCGCCGCCGCCGCCTGGAACTCGTTGAAGGGCTCGTGCATCGACCAGAGCGAGACGATCTCGCGCTTGAAGAACAGGGCCAGCGTCCAGTCGGCGATCACGCGCATCTTCCGGTTCAAGGTGGGAACTCGGCTCATGTGGTACGTGCGGTGCATGAACCAAGCCGGGACGCCCTTGAGCTTGATGCCGTAGACATTCGCCACGCCCTTGTACAGGCCAAGGCCAGCCACGGAGCCCACGTACTTGTGCTTGTACTCGTGCTCGGGAAGCCCACGGAGGGACGCGACGATGTTGTTCGCCAGCACCTTCGACTGGCGCACCGCGTGCTGGGCGTTGGGAGCGCATTCACGCTGGTCGTCGGTGGTCAGATCCGGGACAGCCGCGCCGTCGCCGGCGCCCCAGGCATCGGCGGTGCCGACCACGCGAAGGTTCGCGTCCGCCAGCAGGCGACCACGCTCGTTGAGGGGCAGGTCGGTGTTTCCGAGTACCGGGCTCGCCGTGACTCCGGCTGTCCACACGACGGTCTCGGCGTCGAAGGTCGTTCCGTCCGACAGCACGACATGACCGTCGACGCAGCTCTCCAGACGCGTGTCGAGCTTGACGTCGATGCCACGGCCGCGAAGCTGCTCGAGCGTCCAGACCCCCATCTCGGGGCCGACCTCCGGGAGGATGGCTCCGGCCGCTTCGACCAGGTGGAACGTGACGTCGTCGGCGTCGATCGTGGGGTAGTAGCGGGTCGTGTACCGGGCCATGTCCTCCAGCTCAGCCAACGCCTCGACGCCCGCGAAGCCGCCCCCGACCACCACGAAGTTCAGGTTGCGTTCGCGGATGTCGGGGCTGTGTGTCGACTCAGCGATGTCGAGACACTCCAGCACGCGGTTGCGAAGCTGGATCGCCTCCTCGACTGTCTTGAATCCCGTCGCCCAGTCGGCCAGCCCCGGAATCGGTAGCGTGCGCGAGACCGAGCCCACCGCCATCACCAGCTGGTCGTACTCGAGGTGTAGGCGTCACCCTCGAGCGGCTGCACGGTGGCCTGCTTGCGCTCGTGGCTGATCTCGGTGACCTTGGCAGTGATGATCTCCGCTCCCTGCAGAACCCGACGCAGGGGCACCACCAGGTGACGCGGCGACACGGCGCCGGCCGCGGCTTCCGGAAGAAACGGTTGGTACGTCATGTAGGAGCGGGGGTCGACAACGGTGACCACCGCTTCGTCGGCGCGGAGCTTCTTGAGCAGTCGCATCGCGGTGTAGAGCCCGACGTATCCGCCTCCCACAATCAAGAGGCGGGGGCGCTCGGTCCGGGTGGTGGGGGCAGCACTCATGGGTCCAATGTAGGGAAGGCCACTACCGCGCCACTGGACACTGAGGTAAAAACTTGAGGTCAAGCTGCTCTTCGAGGCCAGCCATGACCCGGGCTCTGGCAAAGACATTGTCCAGCATCTCCTGGGTGAGACGGCCCGTGAAGGTGTTCTGCTGGCTCGGGTGAAACGAACCGATCAACGTGCGATCTCCGAGGTCAACCTCCGCACCATGGCCGAATCGTGGACGCGGTCGCGGTAGGGCAACTCGGGCCCGCGACAGAGCGGCCAGCGCAGCCGTCCAGGCAATCGCTCCCAGCGCCACGAGCACCTGCGCAGATGTGGCAAGTCGAAGCTCGGCGTCCAGCCAGGCAGCACATGTGGCCTTCTCCTCCGGTGTCGGCTGGTTGGCCGGAGGAGCGCATCGGACCGCTGCGGTGACGCGGACGCCTCGCAGCGTGAGCCCATCGTCGATCGCTGTTGACGTCGGTTGACTCGCCAACCCCGCGCGATGGAGCGCCCCGTAGAGCCAGTCGCCGCTGCGGTCGCCGGTGAACATGCGGCCCGTTCGGTTGGCTCCGTGCGCCGCGGGGGCGAGCCCCACGATGAGGATGCGCGGGGCCGCGTCACCGAACCCCGGCACGGGGCGTCCCCAGTAGTCGTCGTCGGCAAAGGACCGCCGCTTCTCCACAGCGACACGCTCGCGCCATTCCACCAGGCGAGGGCAGGCACGACACTCACTCACCCGTTCATCGAGCTCAGCGAGACTCGCTGCCCCAGCGGCAAGGACCGAGACATCGTGCGGACCTGCGGCTGGGTTCACCCTCCGAGCCGGGCACGCAGGAATTCCGTGGTCCGCTCCCAGGCTGCCGTGGAGGCGGCTGCGTCGTACACCTCTGGCCGGTCATCGTTGAAGAACGCGTGCTGGGTGCCGGGGTAGTCGAAGAGCTCAACGGTGCCTCCAGCCTCCTCAACTGCCTCCTTCGCCTGCTGAATCCCGGCGGCGCTGGACGTTCCGTCCTCTTCCGAGCAGTGGATCATGGTGGCTTTGCCCTCATAGTTCGGCCATTCCGGGCTCATGCGCTCCCACGGCAGGGCCGGGTAGAAACCGACGGCCGTCGTGATCTGTGGCGCGAGGGTCGCTGACCACAGCGCCAGGGATCCCCCCATGCAGAAACCCACCGCGCCGATCCCCACCCCGTCGGTCGGATCGCTTTCGAAGAGAAAGCGGGCAGCCCCGGCGATGTCGCGGGCGGCCGGATCCATGGCGAGCGCCATCATCATGCGCATCGCCTCGTCAGGTTCGTCGGTCTTGGCACCGTGGTACAGGTCGGGCGCGAGGGCGACGAATCCTGCCTCCGCAAAGCGATCGACGAGTCGTTCCATGTGAGGCACCAACCCCCACCACTCCTGAATGACGACGACACCCGGCCCACGTCCGGACTCGGGAACACCAAGGAGCCCTCCACACGATCCGCCATTGCTTGCGAACGTCACCTGTTCAGCCATTGACCCTCCCGAATCTGATCGGCGCTGACCATCCTGTCCCACTGCCATCCGGGTGCATACCCCGCTCACGGATTTCACAGATCCGCGCCGTGCGCACTCGACGCCTCCCGACGGCAATCAGGTGAGCACTCGGCGAGCAGTCAGGCGGTGATGAGGGATGCCGCGATGCCGTCGAGGATGTCGTGCTCGCTGACCAAGATCTCGGCCACGCCGGTGTAGGCCACGATCGCGGAGAGCACCAGCGAACCGGCAGCGATCACATCGAGGCGCCCGGGGTGAATGGCCGGGTTCGCTGATCGCTTGTCTCGGTTGGAGTACAACAGCTCTTCGCACACCCGATGGATGTCAGCAGCTGAGATGACAGCACCGTGGATGCGTGATGAGTCGTACTCCCACATGCCCATGGCAAGGGCGGCCACCGTGGTCACCGATCCGGCGAGTCCGACCAAGGACGCAGCGCGTCGAAGGGGGACCGATGCCGCGGCTCGGGCGATGGCCGCGTCGATGTCGTCGCGGGCGGCCGTGACCTCGGCCGGCCAGGGAGGGTCGGTGACGAAATGACGCTCGGTCATACGCACGCAGCCGATGTTGACCGATGCCGACGCAGTGGGGGTGCGTCCGGGCTCACCCATGACGAACTCGGTCGAGCCGCCGCCGATGTCGATGACGAGGCAGGGAGCTGCCGCTCCGGCGATCTCCAGGTTGCTGGTGGCGCCGGTGAAGGAGAGCTGGGCCTCCTCGTCGCCATCGATGACCTCCGGTTCGACGCCAAGACGGCCCCTGATGCCCGACACGAACTCGTCGCGGTTCTCAGCATCACGGGTTGCCGAGGTCGCCACGAAGCGCACCGCGTCGACCTCGGCCGCCTCGATGAGAGCGGCGTACTCGTCAACGGCGGTGAAGGTGCGCCGGAGCGGTGCCTCACCGAGGCGTCCCGTGGCGTCGACACCCTCGCCAAGGCGCACGATGCGCATCTCTCTCGCCACGTCGGTCAAGAGCCCTGAAGCTGCATCGGTCTCTGCGATGAGCAGTCGCACGGAGTTCGTGCCGCAGTCGATCGCGGCCACGCGTCGTGAGCTCACGCCTCGGCGCTCCTTTCCACGCAGGTGAGTCCGCGCACCAGGCCTCGTTGCTCTATCTCGGCAAGAGCGTCGTCACCGAACGGGTTGACCCCCGGACCGCACGCCAGCGCGTGTCCGACGAGGACATGGAGGCACTTGACCCGGTCAGGCATGCCCCCGGCGGACACTCCTTCGATCTCGGGAACGTGGTCGAGCGCGACACGATCATCGAGATATCGCAGGTGGGCGCTCGCATAGCGCTCGGCCAGGTCGACGTCGGCGGCCAAACGGTCCTGCATCTCCCTCATGCGGCCTTCGGCCTCGAGCGTGCTGACCGCTGACGTCAGCCGCGGGCAGGTGAGGTAGTAGACGGTGGGGAACGGCTCGCCGTCGGGCAGCCGCGGAGCCGTGGTCACCACGTCCGGCTCACCGCACGCGCACCGATGGGCGACGGCCACCATCCCTCGTGGCTCGCGACCCAACTGTCGGTGGACCGACGACCGATCGGCGTCCGAGACTGCGTCGGTCACGGCCTCGGTCACCTGTTGTCAGCCTCTTGGACCGACTCCCACAGCGTGTCGAACCACGCCACCTCGGGTTCGACGGCCACGGGGATCTTCGGCTTGCGTGCCTCTTCGACGTCCTGTGGCGAGAGCAGGACCAAACCGGTCTCACCTGGCAACACGTAGTGCAACCTCTCCCGCGCCTGCTGCTCGACGAAGTCGTCGTCCTGCCAGCGATCGACCTGATCCTGGAGGTTGCCGACGCGATCCTCCAGCATCGCCGCACGTTCCTCGGCCGCGCTGATGGCAGCGCGCTGCGCGAGGTACTCGCGAATGGGAAACGCCAACGTCATGACCAGCGCTGCGGTGACCAGGATGAGGACCACAGCTCGCCCGGTGAGGCGCGCCCACAACGGACGGTCGTCGATCACCTGGAGGTGATCGCGCGACCGTCGCCCGTTGTCCGTAGCGGCCATGACTAGACGACGAACCTCGGGAAGGCAGCGGCCCCGGCATAGCGGGCCGCGTCGTCGAGCTCTTCCTCGATGCGCAGGAGCTGGTTGTACTTGGCCACGCGCTCGGACCTGGCCGGAGCCCCCGTCTTGATCTGCCCACAGTTGGTGGCCACCGCCAGATCGGCGATCGTGGTGTCCTCGGTCTCACCGGACCGGTGACTCATCATGCAGCTGTACCGGTTGCGGTGAGCCAGGTCGACCGCGTCCAAGGTCTCGGTGAGCGACCCGATCTGGTTGACCTTGACCAGGAGTGAGTTGGCGATGCCCTCGTCGACGCCTCGCTGCAGTCGCTCAGGGTTGGTCACGAACAGGTCGTCGCCGACGAGCTGGACGCGGTTGCCGAGCTGGTCGGAGACCTGCTTCCAGCCCTCCCAGTCGTCCTCACTCATCGCGTCCTCGAGGGACGCGAGCGGATAGTCGCTGACCAACGACTCGTAGTACGACGACATCCAGTCGGCCGAGCGAGTCTCGCCCTCGAACAGGTAGCCACCGTCACCGAAGAACTCGGTGGACGCCACGTCGAGCGCGAGAGCGACGTCGCGACCGACGACGAACCCGGCACTTTCGATGGCTGTTGCGAGCAGATCGAGCGCATCACGGTTGCTGGGAAGGCTCGGTGCGAAACCACCTTCATCTCCCAGACCGGTGCTGAGACCACGCTCCTTGAGAACCGCTTTCAACGCGTGGTAGACCTCAGCTCCCCATCGCACCGACTCGTTGAAAGTGGGCGCACCGATCGGGGCAATCATGAACTCCTGGATGTCGACGCCGGTGTCGGCGTGAGCGCCGCCATTGAGCACGTTCATCATGGGAACTGGCAAGAGGTGCGCGTTGGGGCCGCCCAGGTAGCGGAAGAGGGGAAGGTCAGCCGACTCAGCGGCTGCCTTGGCGACGGCCAGTGAGACTCCGAGAATCGAGTTGGCACCGAGCCTGGCCTTGTTGGGCGTGCCATCGAGGTCGAGCATGACCTGGTCGATCAGTCGCTGCTCGCTGGCCTCGTACCCCAGAAGCTGCGGCGCAATCTCGTCATCGACGGCGATCACGGCCTTCTCGACGCCCTTGCCGAGATAGCGCGCAGCATCGCCGTCACGCAGCTCGACCGCTTCGTGGACCCCCGTTGAGGCCCCTGAGGGAACCGCCGCTCGGGCCATCGTTCCGTCATCGAGGGCGACCTCGACCTCAACGGTCGGGTTACCCCGGGAGTCGAGGATCTCGCGCGCGATCAGGGCGTCGATGGTCGCCACGAAACAGCTCCTTCGAGGTGGAGGGACGTCTTTCCAGACTACCCGTCGGAGGCCTGGAGGCCGGCACGCCGCGCCTGCTCGGCGAAGTCGTGCGCGAACCTGCGAAGGGCGGTTTCGGCGTCGAGCCCACGGCGGCGCGCAGCGCTGACGATGCCGAACAGCAGGACGCCGAGAACGTGCTCGTCGAGGTCCTCGGGGAGCTCGGGTTCGTCGACGTCAAGGGCGAGACCGGCCTTCACGCTTCTGCTCAGCAGCTTCTCGCTGAGGGCAAGGGCCGGCAGCGCCAAGGGGACCCCGTCGACGATCGACTGGCGCGGGCGCTCCTGCTCCTTGAGGCGCTGCCAGTTCTCTTCGACGTCCGACGCCGAGTTCGCCTCACCGTCGGCAAAGACGTGGGGGTGCCGCCGCACCAACTTGTCGACGAGGCCCGCCCGCGACATCGTCGATCGACCAGGCTCGTTCGGTGGACTCCTCACCAATCCGGGCATGGAAGGCCACCTGCAGGAGGACGTCACCCAACTCGTCGCGCAGGGCATCGGGATCGTCACCATCGATGGCGGCCAACGCCTCGAAGGTCTCTTCGATGAGGTACGGGGCCAGCGACGAATGGGTCTGCTCGGCGTCCCACGGACAGCCGCCCGGCGAGCGCAGCTGGTCCATGACCGCCACCACGTCGAGGAGTCGAGAGCCTGGCAGGTCGTAAGAACCGTGGACGACCTCCAGCTCGATGGCTGCCCCCTGCTCAGCGCGCGAGGCAATCGCCGGCGCCAAGGCCTCGGTCAGAGAGGGGTCGCCGTCATCGCTGACCAACCACACCACCGGGGCATGCTCAGCGGCGTCCAGCAGGATGCCGGCCAAGCCCGCCGGCCCTTCGGCGTTCTCGATCGTCACCTCCAGTCCCGCTTCCATCAGCGCCGGGAGGAGTGGGTGGTCGGGGCGGGCGAGGCGGGCGTCGGCGTCTTCGAGCACGCGCCACGCCGATCGTGTCAACAGGCCAGGTGCCACCCGGTGGGTCGTGATCAGAAGGCAGAGCCGACCCGTCACTCCCTACTCCTCGACGGGGATGTCGAGCTCTGGCGGGGTGGCAACCCCACCAGCGGGGGCCGACAGCCGCTCGGGATCTCGCGGCTCCACGGCAACCGACTCACCGTTCCACGACCCGAATCGCGGGCTCACAGACACGCCCATGTCAGCGGCGGTCGCCTGCAGGAGCTCACCAAGTTGGGTATTGACCTCTTCCGGTGACGCCCCTTCGGCCGCCAACGACTCGGTAAGGGCGTTGCTGAGGACGAACACCTCTGCGGCGGCATCGAGACGTGAAGGGGCAATGCCATTGCTCAGGGCGATTGCGTCTCGCTGCTCCTCGTCGGCACCCAGCACCTCGTCGACCTCGGTGGCCGTGGCAGCAAGGCCTCGCTCCTCGGCGATGGCGCCGATCAGCTGCTCGTTGATCCACCACGACAGCACGCTCAAGGTGAGCTGGTCGTCAGGGAGTCGCTGAGCATCCGGGTTCGCGGCGTAGAGGTCATCGAGCTCAGCGAACAAGTCGGCCAGCTGGTTCTCGGTCAGCCGGTCGTCGCCAGCGACCGCAGCCGAGCCCGCCTTCTGCGCGGAACACCCAGAGAGGACGAGGACGCCCAGAACCGACACCGCCACCGCAGCGCGAAGCCGCCTTCCACCACGCATCAGGCCCACCGCTCTCCTCGTCCGCTCTGACATCATCACGCAGCCTGCTGGCCGACCAAGACCGCATCGATGAGCTCTGACGCCCACTGTATGAGAGCGGCATCGCGCAATGGCTCGCCGCCTACGCGCGCCGTTGAAGGTCTTGGCACCAGGATGGTACGGACCGCGGGCTTGACGATGGTCCCCGGGTAGAGCCGCGAGATGCGCAACGTCGCCGACTCGGGAAGGTCGATCGGGAAGAACCGCACCTTGCTGCCCTGGGCGACGACCTCGGTCAGTCCGCTCGCCCGCACGAGAGCTCGCAGTCTGGCGACGTCGAAGAGGCGCTCGACGGGCTCGGGGAACGCTCCGAAGCGGTCAACCAGCTCGGCCCGGACCTCCGCGAGTGAGATCTCGTCATGCGCGTCAGCGATCCGCTGGTAGGCCTGGAGACGCACCCGCTCGGAGGGGAGCCAGGCATGAGGGATGTGGGCATCGACGGGCAGCTCGACCTTGAGCTCGCTGGCCTCGGGCGCAGCTCCTTCAGCCTCACCCTTCAGGACAGCGACAGCCTCGCCCACCAGCCGGAGGTAGAGGTCGAATCCCACCCCTTCGATGTGCCCGCTCTGTTCACCGCCCAGCACATTTCCTGCGCCGCGGATCTCGAGGTCCTTCATGGCGACCGCCATCCCGGAGCCAAGGTCGGTGTGCTGGGCGATGGTCGCGAGTCGGTCGTACGCCGCCTCGGTCAACGGCCTCTCCGGTGGGTAGAGGAAGTACGAGTAGCCCCGATCACGACCCCTTCCCACGCGTCCGCGCAGCTGGTGCAGCTGCCCGAGGCCCAGCATGTCGCCACGCTCGACGATCAGCGTGTTCGCGTTGCTGATATCCAGCCCTGACTCGACGATCGTGGTGCAGACCAAGACGTCGAAGCGCTTCTCCCAGAAGTCGATGATGATCCGTTCGAGCGCGTCTTCGGACATCTGACCGTGGGCGACCTCGATGCGCGCCTCCGGCACCAAGTCGCGGATTCGCGCTGCCGCCCGCTCGATCGATTCGACGCGGTTGTGGATGTAGAAGACCTGTCCTTCCCGCAACAGCTCACGGCGTATCGCCGCACCGATCTGCTTTTCGTCGTAGGCCCCGACGAAAGTGAGCACGGGGTGCCTCTCCTCCGGAGGCGTCAAGATGGTCGACATCTCTCGGATGCCGCCCAACGCCATCTCCAGGGTGCGCGGGATCGGCGTTGCCGACAGCGTCAGCACATCGACATGTGTGCGCAACGCTTTGAGATGCTCCTTGTGCTCGACGCCGAACCGCTGCTCTTCGTCGACGATGACCAGGCCGAGGTCCTTGAAGCGGGTCGTTGCCTGCAGCAGCCGGTGAGTGCCGATCACCACGTCGACACTTCCATCGGCAATCCCCTCGAGAACAACGGAGGCCTCACGGTCACTCTGGAAGCGAGACAGCGCCTTCACCGAGACGGGAAAGGCGCCGAACCGCTCCGAAAATGTGTTCGTGTGCTGCTGCACGAGCAGCGTGGTGGGAACGAGAACCGCTACCTGCTTGCCGTCCTGCACCGCCTTGAAAGCAGCGCGCACGGCGATCTCGGTCTTGCCGTACCCCACATCACCGCAGACCAGACGGTCCATCGGAACCGGCTGTTCCATGTCACGCTTGACCTCGTCGATGCAGGCCATCTGATCGGTGGTCTCGACGTACGGAAAGGCATCTTCCAGCTCTCTCTGCCACGGTGTATCCGGCCCGAAGGCATGACCTGGAGCCGACTGCCGCGCCGAGTAGAGCCGGACAAGCTCTGCCGCGATCTGCTTGACGGCTTTGCGCGCCTTGCCCTTGGTCTTGGCCCAGTCAGCGCCACCAAGGCGATGGAGAGACGGCGCCTCGCCTCCCACGTATCGCGTGACCAGGTCGAGCTGGTCAGTCGGCACGAACAGGCGATCAGCCGGTTGTCCTTTGCGTGCCGGCGCGTACTCGATGACCAGGTACTCGCGGGTTGCCCCCTGTACTTCCCGACTCACCATCTCGACGTACCGACCCACGCCATGCTGCTCGTGAACGATGTAGTCGCCGACCGAGAGCTGGAGGGGATCGATGGTCGCTCGCCGCCGCGAGGGCATGCGGCGCATGTCTTTGGTCGAGGACCGCCGGCCGATCAGGTCGGACTCGGTCAGGACCAAGAGCTGCAGGGCGTCGCTCTCCAGGCCATGCTCCATGACTCCGGTGGTGACCTGTACGACTGATCGGGGCTGGGAGACGTCGACGTCGCCGACCAGCTGCGCCGCCACCCCCTCCTCACGAAGCTGTTCGGTGAAGCGCTCCGCCGGTCCGTGCCCAGCCGTGACGAGGACGACCCGCCAGCCACGCTTCACTGACTCACCGATGGCCGAGAGCGCGCGAGCCGTGTCTCCGCGGTACTCCTCCGAGGGCCGGAGCGTTGATCGAACCGTGTCGTCGTCCAGCTCGCCGAAGGGACCAACACCGAGCCAGCGCAATCGGCGCCCCCGCACCACGTCGGCGACGTCGTCGAGCTCTCGATACGACGCTGATCCGATGTCTATGGGTGTCGCACTGCCAGAAGCCGCATTGGCCCAGGACGCCGCGAGAAACTCCTCGCTCGTTCGGTGCAGCTCGACACTTCTGGCGCGCACCCGCTCGGGATCGACCAGAACCACGGAGGTATCGGAGGGCATCACGTCGACGAGCAGCTGCATGCCTGCTGTCAGCAGCGGTGTCAGTGACTCCATGCCCTCGACAGCTATCCCCTCAGCCATCTGCACCAGTACATCTGCCAGACCAGGGAGCTCGGTGGCCAGCTCGGCTGCTCGACTCCGCACGTCCTCAGTCAGCGGCAGCTCGCGCGTCGGCGGTGCCCACACCCCGTGCGGCGCTGCCTCCAGACTGCGCTGGTCGGCGGCCTTGAACCATCGGATCTCTTCCACCGTGTCGCCCCACAGCTCGACCCGGAGCGGGTGCTCCTCCACCGCAGGAAAGACGTCCAGGATTCCCCCGCGAACAGCGAACTCGCCCCGACGCTCGACCATGTCGGTGCGGGTGTATCCGCCCTCGACCAGCCGCTCGACTGTGGAGCTGACATCGATGTCGTCGCCCACCTGCAGCCGGACCGGCTCGATGTCGCCCAGCCCCAGCGCAAACGGCTGAAGAAGAGCGCGGACCGGCGCCACCAGTACCTGGAGCGGGCCGGCACCGGGGTCACTCGGGTCGGGATGCGCCAGCCTCCTCAGAACGGCGATCCGACGCCCCACGGTGTCGCTGCGGGGTGACAGACGCTCATGTGGAAGCGTCTCCCAGGAGGGGAAGACACCCACAGTGCTCGGATCGAGCAGGGAAGCAAGGGCCTCCGACAGATCGTCGGCCTCACGAGTGGTGGCTGTCACAGCCAGCACCGGACATGACCGGCCTTCGACACCAGAAGCGAGAGCGGCGATCGTCGGTGCGGTGGCCGCCGGAGGAACGACCAGGCCGGCACCGGTGACTCCTTGCATCGCCTCGGCGATCGCAGGGTCGGCGGCGATGAGAGGCAGCAGCCCAGACAAGGACATCGGCGCTCCCAGCAACAGTAGATGACAGGCGATGACGTACGCCCCAAAACGGTCCCGCCCTAGCCCTCACAGTATCCGGGGCTCGACGAGAGGCGACAGCTACGCACTCGCCCGCGGCCCGCCTGGTCGCAGGAGGCCACGGCCCCGTCGTCTGCGAGTCGGGTCAGGTGTTGAACTCGGACTGCGCAGTCTCCAGCCCGTGCTCCATCAACGACATCAGTGCGTCAGCGCCGCGCACCAGGATCTCTGGTAGCTCTCGGCGCTCAGTCGCCGAGAAGTCTCGCAGGACGAAGGCGGCCGGATCCATTCGTCCTGGGGGCCGACCGATGCCCACTCGTGCCCGGTAGAAGTCGCCGGTTCCCAGTGACTTCCGCATCGACTTGAGTCCGTTGTGCCCATTGTCACCGCCACCTCTCTTCAGGCGGAGCGCGCCGAACGGTAGGTCCAGCTCATCGTGAACAGCAATGAGCCGCTCGGGCTCCACCTTGTAGTACGAGCAGAGCGAGGCAACCGCTTGACCAGAGTCGTTCATGTAGGTGGTGGGTTTGACCAGCACCATCCGGCGACCATGGATGCGCCCCTCCCAGGTGAGGGCCTTGGCTCGCTTGTTCGACGCGAACTTGGCACCACCAGCCAAGCACTCAACCACTTGAAAGCCCACGTTGTGGCGGTGACCGGCGTAGTCAGGACCGGGGTTACCAAGGCCGACGACGAGCCACACAGACTCGTCGTCGGCGCGCCCGGAGCGCCCCCCGGGGATCAGTCTGATTCCTCCGCCTCAACAGCGGCGGAAGCAGCCGCTGACGCCTCAGAAGCAGCCTCGGCGGCAGCCAGGTCAGCGGCTTCCTCTTCCTCAGCCTCAGCGGACTGGGCGGCGAGAACGTGCAGCAGGACCAACTCGGGGTCGGCGATGAGGACGACGCCCGCGGGAAGCGCGACCTCGTTGGCTCGGACGGTGCTTCCGATCTCCAGGTCGTTGATGTCGACCGCCAGCTCGGACGGAATCTTGGTGGCATCGGCCTCCACCGTGATCGTGTCGTTCACGTGCTCGATGAGGCCACCTGGTGCGATCTTGCCATCGAGACGAACGACCACCTCTACCTCGACCTTCTCGCCTGATCGGACCGCAACCAGGTCGACGTGCTCGATGGTGTGACGAACGGGGTCTCGCTGCACCGACTTGGGCAGCACGAGCTGCGCCCCGTCGTCGAGCTGGAGCGACAGCAGCGCGTTGGACTGCTTCAGCGCCAGCATGAGCTCGTGCGCCGGGAGCGCAAGGTGCTGGGTCGCCTCACCGTGGCCGTAGACAACAGCCGGGACCTTCTTGTCGCGACGGAGCCGACGTGCGGCTCCCTTGCCGAACTCGACGCGACGCTCGGCGGTGATGACGATCTCTGACACGGCGGTAGCTCCTGACGGGGGCGGTAGCGGGCTGCGCTCGACGAGGGAGGTGCGACCGAGCCGCACCTGCGCCGTGGCGCCAGCACCGCGTCGATCACGGGTGCTGACCCACACTGCCTGGTCAATGACCGTGTGGACAGAGACCGTAGGCCCAGCACACCCTCGCCGAGACGTGCAGGAGTCTACAGGCCGCGTCCTACACGTCGAAATCCAGTCGAAGACACAGATCCTCACGTGGGGTCATGGGGGCGGCACAGAACAATCGAGCCGTCTGGGCCCTCGTCCAGCGCGGTCGTGCCGGCGTCAGAGCCGAGCTCTAGGCCACGCCATCGAAGAGGCTCGTCACCGAGCCATCGTCGAAGACCTCACGGATCGCGCGGGCCAGCATGGGTGCGATCGGCAACACGGTCAGGCTGTCGAATCGCTGGTCCTCGGAGATGGGCAGGGTATCTGTGACCACGACCTCGGAGATCTGGCTGTTCTTGAGTCGATCGATGGCCGGGCCACTGAAGATCCCGTGGGTCGCGGTGACGATCACGTCAGCGGCGCCTTGGTCGAAGAGCGTCTCGGCAGCCTTCACGATGGTTCCACCGGTGTCGATCATGTCGTCGACCAGCACGCAGATGCGTCCTTCGACCTCACCGACGACCTCGAACACCTTGACCTCGTTGGGGACGTCGGGGTCGCGCCGCTTGTGGATGATGGCCAGCGGGCTGCCAAGCCGGTCGGTCCACCGCTCGGCAACCCGCACCCGCCCTGCATCCGGCGAGACCACCGTGATCCGTGAACGGTCCGACACACGGCTCGCCACGTAGTGCGCAAGCGTCTCGAGCGCGAAGAGATGGTCGACCGGCCCGTCAAAGAACCCTTGAATCTGCGAGGTGTGCAGATCGACGGCCATCAGCCGGTCAGCACCTGCGGTGCGGAACAAGTCGGCCATCAGTCGGGCGGAGATGGGCTCGCGCCCCCGGTGCTTCTTGTCCTGACGGGCATAGCCGTAGAACGGGGCCACCACCGTGATCCGCTTGGCCGAGGCGCGCTTGAGCGCATCGACCATGATCAGCTGCTCCATGATCCACGTGTTGACAGGGGTGGTGTGCGACTGGATGACGAAAGCGTCAGACCCACGCACCGACTGCTCGTAGCGGACGAAGATCTCACCGTTGGCGAAGTCGAAGAGCGACGTCGGTGTCAGCTCGGTGTCGAGCTCACGGGCAACCTCGTCGGCCAGCAGCGTGTGACCTCGCCCGGAGAAGAGCATGAGCTTCTTGGAGTTCGTGGACTCGATCATGAGCCAGTGCCTTCCGGTGTGTCGCGACCGTCGCCAGTTCCCGCGCGGTCATTGTCCCCTGCCACCCTCCTGCTGTCATCGGTGGGTTCAGCCGCGGACGCCTGGAGCGCCCGCGCCGCGGCCTTGGCCGATGCCGTGCCGCTGCGCTTGCGGAGCACCCAGTCGCGAATCGTCCGTTGGCGTGCGCGCCCGACCCCCATCGCGCCCGCCGGCACGTCGTCGGTGATCACCGACCCGGCTGCGGTGTAGGCGCCATCACCGATCGACACCGGCGCCACGAGCATGGTGTCGCTTCCGATGCGCACATGGTCGCCGATGACAGTTCGGTGCTTGGCAAGGCCGTCGTAGTTGACGAAGACGCTGGCCGCCCCGATGTTTGATCCCTCACCGATCTCGGCATCACCCACGTAGGACAGGTGCGGGATCTTCGAGCCTTCGCCCACCTGGGCGTTCTTCGCCTCGACGAAGGCGCCGGCGCGAGCTCCCCGGCCGAGCACGGTGCCTGGGCGCAGATTCGTGTATGGCCCGACGCTGGCTTCGGGCCCGATCACCGCACGGTCGCAGGTCGTGAAGCGCACGGTCGCGGCAGCACCCACGACGGAGTCGATGAGCTGCGAGCCCGGGCCGACCTCGGCCCCTGACGCGACCGTGGTGCTTCCCTCGAGCAGCGTCCATGGATGAACGACCGCATCGGCCTCGAGCGTGACGCCCACACCGATCATGGTGGTGGCCGGATCGATGATGCTCACGCCCTCGCGCATCCACCGTTCGTTGATCCGGTCGCGCATGCGCCCCCTGGCCTCGGCCAGCTGCACGCGGTCGTTGACACCCATCAGCTCACGGGCTTCGTCAACGACGACCGCGTCGACATGCTGGCCGTCACCCACCAGTACACCGATCACGTCGGTGAGGTACTCCTCGCCCTGGCTGTTGTTGGTCGACACCGCGCTGAGTGCACCCTCCAAGGCTTCGGCGTCGAAGGCATAGATGCCGGAGTTGATCTCGTCGATCGCCAGCGTCTGCTCGTCGGCGTCCTTGTGCTCGACAATGGCGACCACCGCGCCGCCATCAGCACGCACGATGCGGCCGTAGCCCGAAGGGTCGACGACCCGCGCGGTCAGAACGGTGGCCGACGAAGAGGTGGCACCGTGATGCTCCACCAGCGCCTCCAGCGTTGCTGACGTCAGCAAGGGGGTGTCACCACAGACGACGACGACCGTGCCGGTCAACCCGGCCACCTCGTCGAGAGCAATGCGCACTGCATGCCCGGTGCCGTTCTGGTGCTCCTGAACGACCGACTGGGCGGCTGGCGCGATCTCAGCCAGATGGGCCAGAACCGCCTCACGCTGGTGACCGACCACGACCACGGTGTGAGCGGGCGCGAGCGGCTCGACGGCGCTCAGGACATGCCCGAGCAGGCTGCGGCCCAAGAACGTGTGGAGGACCTTGGGCGTGCTCGATCTCATCCGGGTTCCCTCGCCTGCGGCAAGGACGATCACAGCGGCCGAACGGCTCTGGGTCACGGCGAGTAGCTCCTGGCAAGGCGGCGGTGGCTTGAGGGTTTTCAGGCCGTGCGCAGGATACCCAGCCCGCGGCCGCCCACTTTGGCCCTAACGGCGATGTGAGCTCCCGGGGGAGGATTCGAACCCCCATTCACGGGACCAAAACCCGTTGTCCTGCCCTTAGACGACCCGGGAACGGGGTCGGCGCCACTGTAACGAGCGACGCATCATCGCTACACCTGGCACCGGTAGACAAGTTACGGAACCGTAGGTTACGGTGGCGTAACTTCGAAAGGATTCGCCTGTGACCGCTGAGCTCGTCGATCTCCACAACCCGCCACCCGACCCGTCGGCCATCGACGCGGAGGTGAGCCAGTCCGCCGCGCACCGTTTCTGGCTCTACTACTTCATCATCGTCCCGCCGCTGGCGGTCCTTCTCGCCATCCCCGTGGCGTGGGGCGGGTTCGTCGGCCCCGTCGACATCGCCCTGCTTGTCGCCTTCTACTCGGTGAGTGCGGCCGGCATCACGGTCGGATTCCACCGTCACTTCACCCATGGTGCCTTCAAGGCCAAACCGTGGGTCCGGGTCATGCTCGCGATGGCTGGAAGTCTCGCCATCGAAGGGCCCCTGGATCGCTGGGTGGCCGACCACCGCAAGCACCACGCCTTCAGCGACAAGGAGGGCGACCCTCACTCACCATGGCGTTTCGGCGAATCGCTGCCCGCCCTGCTCAAAGGGCTCTACTACGCGCACATGGGATGGTTCTTCGACGTCGAGCAGACATCACGGCGCAAGTATGCACCCGACCTGATGGACGACCCTGCGATGCGACGCGTGTCCAACAACTTCGGGTGGATCGTCATCGCGTCCGTTGGCCTGCCCGCGCTGCTCGGCGGCCTGCTCACGTGGTCCTGGTGGGGTGTGCTCACCGGCCTGTTCTGGGGAGGCCTCGTGCGGATCGCCCTGGTGCACCACATCACCTGGTCGATCAACTCGATTTGCCACGTGATGGGCAACCGCCCGTTCAAGTCCCGCGACCGCTCGGGCAACGTCTGGTGGCTGGCCATTCCCTCATTCGGCGAGAGCTGGCACAACCTGCACCACGCCGATCCCACCTGTGCTCGGCACGGCGTCGAGAAGGGCCAGATCGACATCAGCGCCCGGCTGATCGCCTGGATGGAGAAGGCGGGCTGGGTGTGGGACGTCCGTTGGCCCAAGCTCGACCGGCTCGACTCACGACGGGTCTCGTGACCGACCAGCCCCCGGAGCGGCGACGCTCCCGGATGACCAGCGCGGCACGCCGCGAGCAGCTCCTGCAGGTCGCCCGGTCACTCTTCGCAGAGCGCGGATTCGAAGCAACATCGGTCGAGGAGATCGCCGCCAAGGCAGGCGTCTCAAAACCCGTGGTCTACGAGCACTTCGGCGGCAAGGAGGGCATCTACGCCGTCATCGTCGACCGCGAGATGCAGAAGCTGTTGAGCATGGTGGAAGGTGCCCTCACCGAGGATCACCCGCGCCGTTTGCTCGAACAGGCCGCGTTGGCCCTGCTCACGTACATCGAGCAAGACACCGATGGCTTTCGCATCCTGGTCCGCGACTCACCGGTAGCCACCTCCACGGGTACGTTCGCCAGCCTGATCGTCGACATCGCGGGACAGGTCGAGCACCTGCTCGCCGGCGAGTTCAAGGCCCGTGGCTTCGACGCGAAGTTCGCGCCGATGTACTCGCAGATGCTGGTGGGGATGGTGGCACTCACCGGACAGTGGTGGGGCGACGTCCGTAAGCCCAAGAAGGCAGAGGTGGCTGCGCACCTGGTCAACCTCAGCTGGAACGGACTCCGCGGACTCGAGGCCAAGCCGAAGCTGTCCACCGATGCGTAGTCGTGGCCGATCGCCGGAGGATGTCGCTCCTTCCCCAGTCGCCGAGCACGCACTAGCGTTCTGCGCATGAGCGATCAGACACCGCAAGACCCCTACGCCGTTCCGCCAGCCGGTGGCTACCCACCACAGGTTCCCCCTGCTGCACCCCAGCCGGCCTATCCCGCTCCCCCACCGGCCGGCTACCCGGCGCCGACGTATCCGGCAGCCGGCTACCCGGGCGGCGAAGCCCCCAAGCCCGGGCCCGGAACGTTCGCCATCATCGCGCTCATCGTGGCGGTCATCGCCCTGCTGATCAGCTGGGTGCCCTTCCTCGGCGCCCTCACGGCGCTCATCGCCCTTGGCCTTGGCATCGGTGCATGGGTATCCACCAAGAAGGGGGGCCGCCCTGCCGGTCTGGCCATAGCGGCCACGGTCATCAGCATCTTGGCCTTCCTGATTGGAGTCGTCGTCTCGATCGGCTTTCTGATTCTGATCGATCAGGCCCAAGAGGCCGACCGGTACTGCAACTCGGTGAGCACCACCCAAGCCGAGTACGACGCGTGCATCGAGGACCGGGTCACCAGCTGGTTCGGAGTCGACACGACTCCGTGACACTCGAGAGTGCGGCAGGACCGGCCGGTGGCGACGAAGTCGATGACCTCGTTGCAGCCTGGCGACGTGAACGTCCAGATCTCGATGTTGCCCCTCTTGAGGTGCTGAGCCGGGTGACCCGCCTTGCTCGTCACCTCGACCGGGCCAGGGGCCAGGCCTTCAGCCGGCATGGACTCGAGGGCTGGGAGTTCGACGTCCTCGCTGCCCTTCGTCGGTCGGGCGACCCGTACCGGCTGTCACCTGGGCGGCTGTTGCAGCAGACCTTGGTGACCTCGGGCACCATGACCAACCGCATCGACCGCCTCGCGGCGCGTGGCCTGGTCGAACGGCATCCCTCGCTCGACGACCGGCGCAGTGTGATGGTGGAGCTGACCGAAGCCGGTGCTCGAAAGGTCGATGCTGCTCTCATCGATCTGCTCGCTCATGAGCGGTCCATCCTGGCCGAACTCGACGCACCCGACGCCGACCTGCTCGCCACGCTGCTGCGCCGGGTCCTGACCCCGTTCGACCACCCGGGGACATCCACCGCACGGGATCAGTCGGCCGCCACGTAGCGGCCATCGCGCAAGACCGGCACCACCTGGTCGACGTCGACCTCCTCGGCCAGCCCGACATCCTCGGCGAAGCCCCGCTCGAGCAGGTCGCGGCCCGTGGGGGCGTCGGCGAGCGACGCCCGCGACCGGAAGGCGGCCGCCGCGGCCCTGACATCCGGACTCATCTGAGACTCTCCGACCCGATCGGCGATCGCCGCCGCGATCGCTCCAGCGCCGATCAGGTCTTCGTAGCAGACCCGCATGGCGCCGTCTGGCCACTCCTCACCGGCGGGGACGAGCCCAACGGTGGAGAACCGGCCGGTCAGCCACTGGGCCACGGCGGTGGCGTTGCGCATGGAACCAGCAACCACGGTCAAGCCCGACATCAGCGCTGCATGCGAGATCACCGACCCGTTGTCGGACGGCATGATGAGGCGTTCTCCCTCCTCGACCGCGAGCAGGCTGGCGGGTGAGAGCGTGCGGCCCTCACGCATGTTGCGGCCCCTGACCAGGGTCGCGCCAATCGCACGGGCAAGTTCTTCGGCTCGTTCGGCCCCGCTGTGCGGCCACACCGCAGCACCGCGAGCAACGGCAACAGCCACCGACGTCGAGAACGAGAAGACATCGACGATCACGACACACTCACACGTCTCAGACAGCAGGCGGAGTCCCTGTGGTCCCCACTCCAAGGAGACGGCCGTACGAGTGGTCATGAGTCCACGACCCGAGCCCCCGCGACCGGTCCGACAGCGGAGGCAACCGTGCGACAGGTGCCTGACGCAGTGAGGGCGACGGCGAGATCGAGCGCCTGCTCCTCATCACTGGCCAGGAATGCACATGTCGGGCCCGATCCGGAGACGATGGCGCCGAGGGCTCCGTACTCGTCACCGACGTCGAGCGTCATCGACAGATCGGGATTCAGCGACACGGCTGCACGCTGCAGGTCGTTGGAGAGCGCCGATCCCAGCGCCGCCGCCTCGCCCATCCGCAGTGCACTCATCAGGCCGTCCGACACCCGTGGCTCAACCAGCACAGACCCCGCCCGGAGCCGGTCGAGCTCGGCGTAGACATCAGGCGTCGCCAGTCCTTCAGCAGCGAAAGCGAACACCCAGTGGAAGTGGCCCCGGGCCAGGACCGGGGTGAGCTTCTCGCCGCGGCCGAGACCCAGGGCCGTATGCCCGACGAGCAGGAAGGGCACGTCAGAACCGACCTGCGACGCCAGCTCGACGAGTGCGTCGCGCTCCAGGCGAGCCTCCCAGAGCCGATCGAGAGCAAGGAGCGCGCCTGCGGCATCTGCGCTTCCCCCGGCCATTCCTGCTGCCACCGGGATCGACTTGTGGACGTGCAGGTGCGCGCGCGGCTCGATTCCCAGATGGTCGGCCAGGACCCGGGCAGCCACGATCGCCAGATTCGACTCGTCGGTCGGGACGTCGTCGACGCCCTCACCTTCGACGCTCACGGTCAGGTGGTCACCCGGGAGCGCGGTGACGTCGTCGTACAGGGAAACCGCCTGGAAGACGGTGGCCAGATCGTGGTAGCCGTCGGACCGCTCGGACCCGACAACGAGCTCGAGGTTCACCTTGGCAGGCACCCGCACCGTCACCGGACTCACCCGCCACATCCTCTCGCCCGCTGATCCCTCCGACCGTGGGTCGGACTTGGTCCCGCCAGTGTGTCAGCAACCATCAGGGGACCGCAGCCGGGCGATGCTCGGCGATGGCGGCGAACTGACCGATGTCGAGTCGCTCGCCACGGAGAGACGGGTCGACGCCCGCCGAGCGCAGAGCGGCCTCGGCCGCATCGGCACCACCGGCCCATCGGGCCAACGCCGAACGAAGGCTCTTCCGCCGCTGGGCGAAGGCCGCATCGATGCACGCAAAGACCTCGTCGCGCGTGGCCGTCGTTGCCGGCTGTGCCCTTCGCCGGAACTGGACGAGTCCCGAGTCGACGTTCGGGACCGGCCAGAACACCGACCGGGACACCCGCCCCTGCTGGGTGACCTCGGCAAACCAGGCTGCTTTCACGCTGGGGATTCCGTACGTACGGCTGCCGGGCGGGGCCGCCAAGCGCTGAGCGACCTCCAGCTGCACCATCACGAGCCCACTCGCCAGCGAGGGGAACTGAGCCAGCAGGTGGAGCAGGACCGGAACAGCGACGTTGTAGGGCAGATTGGCCACGAAGGCATCGGGGGCCACGGGCAGCTCGGTGAGTTGCATGGCATCGCCAGGGACGACGGTGAGACGTTCCTGCGATCCGGGAAGATACTCAGCCGCCGTCGATGGCAGAGCGTCTGCCAGGGTCTCGTCGATCTCGACCGCGAGCACGCGCGCGCCGGTCTCGAGCAAGCCGAGGGTGAGCGACCCCAGACCAGGACCAACCTCGATGACCACCGTGTCTGAGTGCACCTCTGCGACCCGCACGATCCGACGGACGGTGTTGGCGTCGACGACGAAGTTCTGTCCCCAACGCTTCGCGGGGTGAACGCCGAGCTCTTCGGCCAGCTCGCGGATTGCCGCTGCCCCCAACAGCCGCGCCTCAGATCCAGGTGTGGTCACGCGCCCAGTCTGCCGTCAGCTGAAGAGCAGCGGTCCGCAGACCGGCCACTGACCGGCGCCTGACCGTTGGTACAACACCTGAGCCCGATACGTCTGCTCCTCCGGCGTTGCGTCGATCGGGTTTCCCGACCCGCCCACGGCGGACCAGGTCGAGAGCGAGAACTGGTAGAGGCCGTAGTAGCCCGACGCGTTCACCGCCCGCGGGTTGCCTCCCGACTCACACGCCGCCAGGGCACCCCAGTTCAGTCCCTCTGCTCCGGTGGCGGGGGCCGAGTACGGGCGCACCTTCGTGCCGTAGACAACGATCTCGCGCACAGGCGTGCGCACGACACTTCGGTCGATCGTGCGCTCTCGCACGGTGACACCGTCGTGGCGTGTAACCCGGGTGATGACCACTCCACGGCCGTCGACCCCCTGCTGGATGACTTTCTCGAAGCCCTCGTACCGCGAGGGATCGGCTCGACGGATGACCGGGTGGTCGATCGAGAACCCCCGCTTGACCTCGCGCTTGGCGACCCGGGTGACGACGATCTGAAGGCCGGACTCGACCGTGCGGGCACGGCCCACATTGAGCAGGTCGTCGGAGCCGACAGAGACGCGCGCCTCGCGGAGAACCGCCGCCACCGTGTCGGCCGTGGTGACGACCGTGGTGCGGCGTTGGTCATGAAGAATGGTGACCTGGTCGGGAAACTTGACGTTGATCCGTGCACCCGTGAGCGGCACTCGATCTGATCGCGATGCCGACAGCTCCGCGTTCGCCGCACGGACGCCGAACTGCTCGAGGGCTGTTTCGACCGTGAGTGCGGTCGTCCAGATCTGTGTGGGCTGACCATCGATGACCACCTGCACCTGGCGGGCATGCCGCACGGTGACGGTGCCCGCCGAGGACACCGCCGTATCGGCTGCAGGCTCGACCAAGTCGCGCTCGCTGACGACAACTCCTTGCTCGTCGAGCAGCTCGGCCACCGTGTCGGAGCGGGTCTCGACCGAGCGGGTCACACCGTCGACACTCAGCTCGACCGCCGAGTCGCTGCGGGTGAATCCGGACACGACAAGCACGAGGGCCACCACAAGGGCACCCTCGAGAAGGACGACAAGCCGTCTGGACACCCGATCGACGCTAGCGGTGACGACCCCCCTGATGCCAACCGTCGTCCACAGCGGAGGCGGCCAGAAGGGTGAATCTAAGGTTGAGACTCAGCCATTTGCCGGGCGTCGCCCGAGTCCTGACGCCTCACCAGGCCCCGAACGCCCGCTCCGTGTTCTTCGACACAGTCAGCGCCAGCTCCTCCACGGACGTCTCCCGCACCCCTGCCATGGCCCTCAAGGTGACCGGGATCAGGTACGAGGCATTGGGCCGTCCCCTGAAGGGCAGCGGCGCTAGGAAGGGAGCATCGGTCTCGACCAGGAGGAGATCAGCGGGTGCCACGGCGAGGGCGGCTCGGAGGTGCTCGTTGGCCTTGAAGGTCACAGTTCCGGCGAACGACATGAACCACCCGTGCTCGGCGCAACTGGCACCCAGCGCGGCGCCGCCGGAGAAGCAGTGAAAGACCACGCGCGGGGGCGGACCTTCATCGAGGAGAACGCGGACGACGTCATCGTGAGCATCGCGGTCATGGATCACCAGTGTCTTGCCGAGGTCCTTGGCGAGCGCGATGTGCCGACGAAACGACTCCTCCTGGGCCTCGCGACCATCCGGTCCGGTCCGGAAGTAGTCGAGGCCGGTCTCGCCGATTGCGCGCACGCGCGCATCGGTGGCCATCTCGCAGATCTCGGCAAAGCCGTGCTCGAAGGTGCCGGCGGCGTCGAGTCGAGGTGCTTCGTTCGGATGCAGAGCGACTGCGGCAACAACCTCTTGACACCTGCGGGCCACCTCGACACCGAAGCGCGAGCTGGCGACGTCGTACCCCACCTGCACGAGTCGTGTGACTCCGACGGCGGCGGCCAGACGCAGGGCGTCGTCGACGGTGAGCCCTGGTCCGTGCTTGTCGACGTCGTAGGCGATGTCGAGGTGACAATGACTGTCAGGAACAGGCACGTGGAGCGGCTCGGGAAGGCTGGGCCAACTGCCGGAGCCCGGGACCGGACCCGACACAGACTGTTCAGACACGGCGCCATCGTGTCAGATCAGATGCGCACCAGGCGTTCGGCGTCATCGAAGAGCGCCCGCTGCGCCAGCCGTGCCGAGAGAACCGCCGACATGAAGGCCGCCCCGAGCAGCATGTACATCACGACGATCTGGTACCGGATGGCGTCCCAGGGGTCCACGCCGGCGAGGATGAGGCCGGTCATCGCGCCCGGGAGCGAGATGAGGCCGACAACCTTGGTCGTGTCGACCGCGGGAACAAGAGCTGTGCGTACGGCGGTGCGGTAGGGCTGGAGGAACGCGTCGCGCGGCGACAGACCGAGCGCAAGGCGGGCCTCGATGAGCGGCCGTTGATCGGTGACCACGTCTACCGTGCGCTGAAGTGCGAGACCCGAGGTGACCATCGCGGTGCTGACGACCATGCCACCCACCGGGATCACGACGCGGGGCGTGGTGTCGATCACACCGAGCAGCAGCAGAACGCCCATCGTGGCAACGACTGCGGTCGCGATGCCCCACCAGGCGTGATGCCTGGCCTGCGGGATTCCCGACGCCCGGCGCCCGGCCACGGTGCCGGCAATGCCCACCATGATGGCCAACCAGCCAAAGGCGGCAGGAAGCCCGCCCTTGTCGAAGACGATGAGCAGCAGCGCACCTACGGCGGCCAGCTGCACGAAGGCTCGGACGGCCGCGATGCCCACCTCGCGCCCCAACCCGAGACGCTCGCGCCACGAGATGGCGATGGCGATGAGCACGAGGGTCGCTGAAGCAGCGACACCGAGCCAGCTCGGGATATTGGCTGTCGTCGACTCCATGGTCATCCTCCGCCGAGATAGGTCACCCTGCTTGGGTCACCGCGGTCGATCAACCGTCCGTCGGCGAGCACCAGGGCATCGTCGGTGAGCGCTGCGGCGCGCGCGAGGTCGTGGCTGACCAGCACGACTGACAGACCTTGCTCGACCAGCGAGCCGACGACGGCATCGACCGACTCGGCTGCTTTGCGGTCGAGGGCGCTGGTGGGTTCGTCGAGCAGAAGCACATCAGGTCCGACTGCGAGCGCACGGGCGAGCGCAAGCCGCTGCTGCTCACCTCCCGACAGGTCGGAGGGACGCCGAACGCGCTCAATGTGGTCGAGCGCCACCTGTGCCAGCAACCCATCGACGGCATCGTCAGTCAGATCGGCCCGTCCGACTCGCACTTCGTCGTCGATCCTGTTGGTGAGCATGGCTGGTCGTTGGGCGACCAGGCCCACCCGGCGCCTGAGCTCACGGACGTCCAGCTCGGGGAGCGGCGTGCCATGAAACGTGATGCTCCCGGACGTCGGCTCTTCGAACCTGTTGAGCATGCGCAGGAGCGTCGACTTGCCCGAGCCGCTCGGCCCCACGATGGCGGTGACATGCCCTTCGTGGATGTGGTCACTGACCCCGTCGAGGATCGGTCGACCGTCGACGACAAATGAGAGGGCATCCAGGGCGAAGAGCTCCGGTGCCGGGCCCACGGTGTGGGACATCAGGCCGCAATTGGCTCGAACGATGCAGTGAAGTGACGGAGCATCCTCGGCTGGTCGACGATCCGGTAGCCCGGGAGCTCCGGCGCCCGCCGCGCGACCTCCTCGCAGACCTCGATGACGTAGTCGATGTGGCTCTGGGTGTAGGTGCGGCGCGGAATGGCAAGGCGGACGAGATCCATGGGCGCCGCTCGTTCGGTTCCGTCCGGCTGCACGCCGAACATCACGGTGCCGATCTCACAACCACGGACACCGCCCACCTCGTACAAGGCGACGGCAAGTGCCTGCCCCGGGTACGACATCGGCTCGAGATGGGAGAGCAGTGCACGGGCGTCGAGGTAGACAGCGTGCCCGCCGATCGGCAGAACAACTGGGATTCCTGCGCGATCGAGCGCCTCGCCCAGATAGGCGGTTGATCGAATCCGATATCGGAGGTAGTCGTGGTCGATGACCTCGGTGAGGCCCTGTGCAAGGGCCTCGAGGTCGCGGCCGGCGAGGCCACCGTAGGTGGGAAAGCCCTCGGTGAGGATGAGGAGATTGCGGCACTGCTCGGCAAGATCGTCGTCGTCCATGGCCAACCACCCACCGATGTTGCCCATGGGATCCTTCTTGGCGCTCATCGTCATTCCATCGGCGATGCCTGCCATCTCGCGCACGATGTCGCGCACATCCCGGTCGCCCATACCGGCTTCACGTTCTCTGATGAACCAGGCGTTCTCGGCAAATCTGCAGGCGTCCAGGAAGAGGGGCACCTCGTAGCGGTCGCAGATCTCGCGGACCTCCAGAAGGTTGGCGAGAGACACCGGTTGCCCACCACCGGAGTTGTTGGTGATGGTCATCATGACCACGGGAACATCGGCCGCCCGTTCTGCGAGGAGAGCTTCAAGAGCCGCGACGTCCATGTTGCCCTTGAACGGGTGTCTTGAGGCAGGGTCAGCTCCCTCGGCGATCAGCAGGTCGAGGGGGGTGGCGCCGCTGGCCTCGACGTTGGCTCGTGTGGTGTCGAAGTGGGTGTTGTTGGGCACCACCTTTCCGGCGCCACCCAGCACCTCGAAGAGAATCCGTTCGGCGGCACGACCCTGGTGCGTCGGAATGACGTGCTCGAAGGGGAAGAGGTCTTGCACCGCGTCACGGAAGACGAACCACGACGGAGACCCCGCGTACGACTCGTCGCCGTGCTGGATGGCCGCCCATTGGTCGCGCGACATGGCACCAGTGCCGGAGTCGGTGAGCAGGTCGACCAGCACGTCTTCGGCCCGAAGCCCGAACAAGTTGTAGCCAGCCTCGCGGATTGCGGCGTGCCGCTGCTCCTCGGTAGTGATGCGGAGCGGCTCGACCGAGTGGATACGGAATGGTTCAACGATGGTTCGGGGCTGCCATTGGCTCATACCTCGCAGGCTATGCCTCGCCCGCCAGCCGGGCTAGTTCCTCGTCGGCGATCGATGGGTCGAGCTTGGTGAAGACCGGAGTCGGGGGCGCCAACGGCGTACCGGCCACCAGTGGCTTGGGCTCCCAGCGGACGCCGTTGTCGTACGCCGACGCGTAGTCACCCGTGAGGACGTTGTAGTCGTCGTTGCCCGGCTCAGAAACGCTCTGAATTTCTGGCATCGCCGACCACACCCCCGTCCCTCCAAGGGTTTCATGCACCTTCTGCGCCGCGTGCGGCACGAACGGGGTCAAGATCGTATTGAGGTCACGGACCGCCTGCAGTGCCGTGAACAGGACGGTGCCTTGACGCACCGGGTCTTCCTTCAGCTTCCACGGCGCCTGGTCGGAGATGTATTTGTTCGTCTCGGCCACCGTACGCATGGCTTCGCTGATGGCTGCCTTCTGTCGCGACTTCCCCAGCAGGTCACCGACAATCCCGAAACCAGCGCGGACCTTCTGCAGCAGCTCTCGGTCATCATCGGTGGGATCGACCGATTCCGGGATCCGTCCGAAGTTCTTGGCCGCCATCGAGACCGAGCGATTGACGAGGTTGCCCCAACCCGCCACGAGCTCGTCGTTGTTGCGGCGGACGAACTCGCTCCACGTGAAATCGGCGTCCTGGTTCTCGGGGCCGGCTGCAGCGACGAAATAGCGCAAGGCGTCTGGGTCGTAGCGCTCCAGGAAGTCTCGGACGTAGATGACCACCTGGCGTGACGACGAGAACTTGCGGCCTTCCATGGTGAGGTACTCGCTCGAGACCACCTCGGTGGGCAGGTTCAGCTCACCGAGATGACCGGGACTACCACCCTTGTCGCCCTGTCCGTTGTAGCCGAGCAGGATCGACGGCCAGATGACGGAGTGGAAGACGATGTTGTCCTTGCCCATGAAGTAGTACGAACGCGCAGCTGGGTCTTGCCACCAACGGCGCCACGCGTCGTCGTCACCGGTCCTGTGGGACCACTCGATCGAGGCTGACAGGTAGCCGATGACCGCGTCGAACCACACGTAGAGCCGCTTGTCGTCCCGCCCCTCCCAGCCTTCGAGAGGGATGGGGACGCCCCAGTCGAGATCGCGGCTGATTGCCCTCGGCTGGAGCTCGCCGATCAGGTTGCCACTGAACTTCAGGACGTTCGGACGCCAGTCGCTGCGGGTGCCGATCCACCTCGTCAGCGACTCGGTGAAAGCGGGAAGATCGAGAAAGAAGTGCTCGGTCTCGACGAACGTCGGCGTCTCACCATTGATCCGCGACTTCGGGTTCTTCAGCTCGATCGGATCGAGCTGGTTCCCACAGTTGTCGCACTGGTCGCCGCGCGCTCCGTCGTACTCGCAGATCGGGCAGGTGCCCTCGATGTAGCGGTCCGGCAACGTGCGTCCGGTCGATGGCGAGATCGCGCCCATCGTCTCCTTGCTGAACACGTAGTCGTTCTTGACCAGCTGCTTGAAGAGCTCTTGGACCACCGCCGCGTGGTTGCGGGTCGTGGTGCGGGTGAAGAGGTCGTAGCTGAGACCGAGCCCCTGCAGGTCTTCGACGATCACCTGGCTGTAGCGATCGACGAGCGCGCGCGCACTGACACCCTCCTTGTCCGCCTGAACCTGGATCGGCGTGCCGTGCTCATCGGTTCCGCTCACCATCAGCACGTCATGGCCGGACATGCGCATGTAGCGGCTGAACACGTCAGACGGCACGCCGAAACCGGAGACGTGACCGATGTGTCGGGGTCCGTTTGCGTATGGCCAGGCAACGGCAGTGAGGATGGGCTCAGGCATGGCCGCATCCTAGGCGCCACCCTTTGTACGCCGGCGGTGGCAGTCGGCCCTAGGACAGTGCGGCGTTGTAGACGCGGCGTCGCGGCAAGCCGGTCTGCGCCGCGACGGCGTCCACCGCATCGCGGCGCGTCGAACCCTGCACCTCGATGGCGCGCACGGCGTCCTTGATCTCGTCGTCGGTCAGCTCCTGCGGGGAAAGCGACGCGCCTTGCACCACCACTGTGATCTCACCCCTGACGCCGTCACGTGCCCAGGCGGCAAGCTCGGCCACCGTCCCTCGCTTGACCTCTTCATACGTCTTGGTCAGCTCGCGGCAGACCGCAGCAGGCCGGTCCGGGCCCCAGAGCTCGGCCATGTCTGAGAGCACGTCGGCCACCCGATGCGGCGCTTCGAAGAAGACCATGGTTCGTGGTTCGTCGACCAGGCCACGGAGCCGTTCGCGGCGCTGTCCACCCTTGCGCGGCAGAAATCCCTCGAAACAGAACCGGTCGACCGGCAGGCCAGAGACCGCCAACGCCGCAAGGGCTGCCGAAGGACCGGGTGCCGTCGATACCTGGATACCGGCATCGATCGCGGCGACCACCAGGCGATACCCGGGGTCGGAGACCGAGGGCATCCCAGCGTCAGTGACCAGCACCACTGTCTGACCCTCCTCGAGCTTGGCCACCAGGTCTCGGGTTCGTGCCCCCTCGTTGTGCTCGTGGTACGAGACCAGCCGACCGGCGACCTCGACGTCGAGTGACGCAGCAAGGCGGCGGAGGCGTCTGGTGTCCTCGGCGGCCACGACATCGGCTTCAGCGAGCAGGCGCTGGAGCTTGGGCGAGGCGTCGCTGATGTCACCGATCGGCGTCGCCGCCAGGACGAGGGATCCAGGAATCACGTTCAGACACGTGGTGATCCTGACAGGCTGGGCCGACCGCGTGGTGGGTGGCTCTCGGTGACCAGCGCGCCACCTACGATGCGCAGGTGACCGCGACCGACCCCGACGTCCCCAGCGGGGACCTCGACGAGTCGATCGATGACTCCGCCGAGATCGCAGCGCACCGCGACCAGGTACGCAGGCGGCTGCTCCCTCCGCACTCCCACCGACCGGCTGGCCGGGTGGGTCGGCGCCCTCGCTGTGACTGCGCTCGCCGGCATCCTGCGCTTCTGGGATCTCGGACAACCCAAGGTGTTCGTGTTCGACGAGACGTACTACGCCAAGGATGCCTACGCCCTGTTGCAGTACGGCCACGAGCAGGACTTCGTCAAGAACGCCGACGAGAAGATCCTCAAAGGCGATCTCGACGTCTTTGCCGACTCCGCGTCGTACGTCGTGCACCCGCCGCTCGGCAAGTGGGTGATCGCTACCGGCGAGCAGCTCTTCGGCATGAATCCGTTCGGCTGGCGAGTGGCGGTCGCCGTGCTGGGCACGCTGAGCGTTCTGCTGCTCGCCCGCTTGGTACGCCGCATGACCGGATCAACCGTGCTCGGCACGATCGCGGGGTTCCTGCTGGCGATCGACGGTCTGCACCTCGTGATGAGCCGCACCGCACTGCTCGACCTACCCCTGTCGTTCTTCCTGCTCGCTGCGTTCGGCGCACTCGTGCTCGACCGCGAGCACGGCCGCCGGCGTGCGGCCGCTCGACTCGAGTCATTTGAGGGCAGCGGCCTCGGCCCCGGTCTGGGAT
This sequence comes from uncultured Actinomycetota bacterium, assembly GCA_963824605.1. Classification (GTDB taxonomy): domain Bacteria; phylum Actinomycetota; class Actinomycetes; order JAHEKZ01; family JAHEKZ01; genus JAHEKZ01. The sequence continues at coordinate 67,824 of CAWGPZ010000008.1, forward strand.
TCCGACCCTGGCGAATCGCCGCGGGTGTTCTGCTCGGTGCTGCGCTGGCGACGAAGTGGAACGCCATCTTCTTCATCGCTGCCTTCGGCCTGCTGACGGTCTGGTGGGACGTCTCGGCCCGACGCGTCGCGGGAGCCCGCAGCCCGTGGCTCGGCTCCCTCTCACGCGACGCCCTTCCCGCGTTCGTGTCGATCGTTCCGACGGCGATCGTCACCTACGTCGTCACGTGGTCGGGCTGGTTCCTCTCCGACGGCGGGTACTACCGCACGTGGGCCAGCGACAACCCGTCCGCCCACTTCGGGTGGGTTCCAGGGTCGCTTCGCTCACTCTGGCACTACCACTCCGATGCCTTGACGTTTCACACCGGCCTGAGCAGTGATCACCCCTACCAGTCACACCCCTGGAGCTGGCTGGTTCAGGGACGTCCCGTGTCGTTCTACTACGAGGAGTACGGGCTCGGCGAGCGAGGCTGTGAGGTCGAGCGCTGCGCCCGTGAGGTCCTGGCAGTGGGAAACCCGGTCATCTGGTGGAGTACGGCAGCCGCCCTTCTGGTCATGGTCTGGCTGGTCATCAGCAGGCGCGACTGGCGCGCCGGCGCTGTCCTGGCCGCGCTCGCCGCTGGCTGGCTGCCATGGTTCTGGTACGCCGACCACAACGACCGCACGATGTTCTCGTTCTACGCCGTCTCGTTCCTGCCATTCCTCGTGATGGCGATCACCTTGTGTCTTGGCTTCATCCTGGGGCCAAAGAACGCCTCGGTTCGGCGGCGCACCCTGGGTGCGACAGCGGTCGGTGCCTTCCTGCTCCTCGCCACCCTCGCTGCGATCGCCATGGCCCCGCTCTGGCTCGCCGACGTTCTGCCCTACGACGAGTGGCTGGACCGGCTCTTCGGCATCCAGTCGTGGATCTGACGCCGCAGCCGTTCGCTCCCCCCTGGCTGGCGCTCCGCCGAGCCGGATCTAGGCTCTAAGGGTGATCTCCCCTTCCCTCGCCAGTCGTTCCTCGCGCACACTCACACTCTGGCTGACGGCCGCGTTGACAGCAGCGATAGCTGTCGTGCCCGCGATCCCGGCCTTCGCACACAGCGAGCTGCTCGAGTCGACTCCGGCAGCCGGGTCCAAGCTCTCCGAGCCGCCCACGCAGGTGCAGCTCGTCTTCGGCGAGAACGTGCAGCAGCAGGGTGGCGCCATCGTCGTCCAGGCCGGAGACGGCTCACGAGTCGAAGAGGCGGACACCTTCGCCACCGAGGCGAATGTCGCCACCGTGCAGCTCGCCACGAACGCCCCGGTCGGCACGTACACGGTGAACTTCCGTGTCGTCTCGGCCGACGGTCACGTCGTGAGCGACACGTTCAGCTACCGGGTCGTATCGAGTACCTCTTCGGCGCCCACTCCCTCCGGATCCGCGACGACATCGTCAGCCGCTGCCAGCTCGGACTCGTCACCCGTGGCCGGCACCACTGATGCCGAGGAGGGCTCGGGGAGCTCGGCCATCTGGGTCCTCGGCCTCGGCGCGATCGGTTTGGTCCTGGTGGCAGCGATGATCGCGGTCGTCGTGCGAGGACGGCGTGACAGCACCGACTGACGTCAGACGTCAGACGCCGGCGTGGACGTTGCTGCTTGCAGCGCTCGGACTCGCCCTGGCCGGGCTCGTGGTGGCCCTCTTCGTCGGCGGCGACGGCCCCAGAACCTCCAGCGCCGGCCTGCCCGAGGCGTCGCTGGCGGTGCAGTTCGGTCTTCCAGCCTTCCGGGCGGTCCTCGATCTGCTCGCTGCTGGCAACGGTGGGGTTGCTCCTGGCCGCGGCAGCGCTGCTGCCCTCGTCGAAAGACCTGCTCTCAACAGCGCCCGTTCGGGCAGCGCGACTCGCCTCGTGGTTCGCCTGGGCGTGGGCCGTCGTCGCGCTGGTCGTTCTCGTGCTCTCGTACGCCGATGCCTTTGCCACGACAGTCTCTGACTCCCTCGGGCCCACCAGGCTGCTGAGCTTCGTCGGACAGTCTGAGCAAGGTGCTGCGTGGCTCGTCGCCGCGTCGCTGGCCGCGTTCGCCGGCGTCGTCGCACGAGAGGCCGAACGCCCTCTTGGCGCCTGGGTCGCACTGCTGCTCGCGATCGGCGCCGCACTTCCCCCCGCCGTCACCGGCCACTCGGCCTCCGCTGGAAACCATGACATCGCCACGTCCTCGTTGGTCGTCCATGTGGTGAGCGTGGTGATCTGGGTCGGAGGGCTCGTCGCCCTGCTCTGGTACGCGCGGATCGACGGGCGTCATCTGCCGCTGGCCGTCCGCCGCTACAGCCCCTTGGCCTTCTGGGCCTTCCTCTGCGTGGGCGTCAGCGGTGTCCTCAACGCCTTCATCCAGCTCGGCAGCATCGGTGAGCTCTTCTCCAGCCGCTACGGGTCGGTCGTCCTCCTCAAGATCCTCGCCTTCGTCGCACTCGGCGCGCTCGGCTGGGCACATCGCCGCCACACACTGCCCCAGGTCGAAGCCGGACGTCGCTACGCATTCGCGCGGCTCGCCGCGGTGGAGGCCGCGATCATGGTCTCAACCATCGGCGTCGCCGTCGGCCTGGCCGCCACCGCACCTCCTCCGTCGGGTGCCTCCGACGTGCCTTCACCCGCCGAGGTGCTGCTCGGGCTGCCCATGCCGGACGCCCCGACCGTGCTCAACGTTCTGACCGGCTGGCGCATTGATCTGCTCGTGCTTGGCGTTCTGCTGGCCGCAGGTCTGCTCTACGGACGTGGCGTGCTGACGCTGCGACGCCGCGGCGACCACTGGCCGATCGGTCGCACGATCGCTTGGTACGCAGGGCTCGCCGTGTTGGCCGTTGGGGCGCTGTCCGGCATGGCCGTCTACGGACGCGCAGCCTTCAGTCTGCACATGGCGCAGCACATGACGCTGAGCATGGTCGCTCCGCTGCTGCTCGTGCTTGCAGCCCCCATCACACTTGCTCTTCGGGCGCTGCCGGCCGCCCGCTCGACTCAGCCTGCCGGTGCGCGTGAGTGGCTGCTCTCTGCCCTGCAGAGTCCGTTCGCACGTGCGCTCACACACCCGGTGACCGCGCTGGTGCTCTTCATCACTGCTCCCTACATGATCTACTTCAGCGGGCTCTTCGAGACCGCGATGCGCGCTCACTGGGCGCACGAGCTCATGCACGTGCACTTCGTGCTGGTCGGCTACCTCTTCTTCGAGTCACTCATCGGCACCGACCCCATTCCCTATCGAGCGTCGTACCCGATGCGCATGGTCACCCTCTTCGCATCCTTGGCGTTCCACGCCTTCTTCGCGGTCGCACTGATGAGTAGCGAAGCCGTCATCGCCGGCCCCTACTTCGAGACCCTGAACAGACCGTGGTGGCCAGATCTGCTCGCCGACCAGACCAGCGGGGCATCCTTCGCGTGGGCTTTCGGAGAACTGCCCGGAGTCATTGTTCTTGTGGTCTTGCTGTTTCAGTGGTCGCGCGACGACGATCGCCAGGCCAGGCGCGAGGACCGACAGTCCGACCGCACCGACAACGCCGACCTCGACGCGTACAACCGCATGCTGGCCGCTCGTCGCGACAGCACCAAGCGCTAGTTCCTAGGCAGGCACTGGGCGCGAGACACCTAGTCCGCCCATCGTCTCGGCCCCGAACCGAGCAATCTCTCGCTCGATGTCGAGCGGCAGGATGCGAGAGCGCGCACTCAGCATGTCGTCATCGATCCGATCGGCCGGCACCAACCAGCAGACCTCGAACTCGAGCCCATCGGGGTCGTGTGCGTAGAGCGCCTTCGTCGTCGAGTGATCGGATGCGCCCCTGAGCGCCCCGAGTGTGGAGAGTCGTTCGGCGATATCGGCCAGGTCAGTGAGGGTGTCGACCTCCCACGCCAGGTGGTAGAGGCCGACCGATCCTTGTCCGGCACCTGATGCCCCTGCCGCCTCGCCGACGGCGAACAGACCGAGGTCGTGGTCGTTGGTCGATCCTGGCGCCCGAAGAAAGGCGGCCCCCGGAATCGGCGGCATGCCAGGGGTCGGCGCGAAGCCAAGAGCCTCGGCGTAGAAGGTGACACTGCGGGGCACGTCCCGCACATAGAGGACGGCGTGGTTGAGGCGATGAACGGCCATGAGGCGCCCTCCTGGGGCATGTATTTCGCGAGTAGCTCCGGAGCTTACATGAACCCTCAAGTATTCCGCTACGATGGCGCCATGGCCGCCACCCGCACTGCTCCCCGATGGCTCACAGGCAGACGAGCAGGCGACCTGGCGATCCTTTCTCGCCATGCAGAAGCTGATTCGCGAGACGCTCGAACGGCAGCTGCAGCAAGACGCGCACATGCCTATGACGTACTACATCATCCTGGCGATGCTGTCCGAGGCGCCTGATCGCACCATGCGCATGACCGAGCTCGCCGCGATCGCAGGCACCTCGCAGAGCCAGCTTTCGCACGCCGCTACCCGGCTGGAGGAGTCAGGCTGGATCACGCGGCGCCGCTGCCTCGACGACAAGCGCGGCTACCTTGCCGTCCTCACCGACGATGGCTTCAACGCGCTCACTGCCGCCGCCCCCGGTCACGTCGAGAGTGTCCGCACGGTCTTGTTCGATGCCCTCAGTGCCGAGCAGGTACGGCAGCTGAAGTCGATCGCCGACTCGGTGACCGAGCACAGCAACTCTGCTTGAGATCTCACGTGGTGGAGCTGAGGGGATTTGAACCCCTGACCCCCTCGTTGCGAACGAGGTGCGCTACCGGACTGCGCCACAGCCCCCGACTGCCCGCCGCACGATCACGGGGGAGGCAGGACGCCGCTGAGGATAGCAACGGACGGCACGTCGTCCGAATCGCGCCCGTCGGTCAGGTGACGGGCGACTAGTCGCCCACCGCGCGCCTGCTCGCCTCGTCGTGCCCCTGATCGGCCGGTGGCGGAGCAACCTCTTGCTCGAGCAGAGCATCCAGCTCGTCGCCGGCCACCTCAGCGGCAAGGAGGTCCTCGGCGGCGAAGTCGTCATCAAGCAGTCGTCCCGACGTCCAGGCACCCGGTGTCGTGAGGTCGATGACCTTGATCGGCCGGATCGCCTTGGGAGCCGTGACATAGGTGGGAAGCGGAAGTGGATTGGGTCGCCATGTCTCCTCCTCACCTTCGTCGAAGGTGACGTCAGCGGCTGACGACGAACCCTTCGTTTCCACGACGACCGCCCGGGAGGGACCGGAGACGAAGCTCGACGCCGACTGTTGCTCGACCTGTGCGGGCTGCCCCGGCGCCCGCTGGTGCCGGGACTCCTCGGGGCGTCCAGTCTTGGTCTGGGCGACGCCGGCGCGCGCCGGACGCCGAGCACCCGAGCGCCGGCGCTCGTGCTGGATCGCCTGCACCCGCAGGTGGACGACGAACGCCACCAGAAGGGCCGCCACCGGCAAGGGAGCCCACCAAGGCATCGGAGTGAGGACAGCGGCCAGGGTCAGTACGACGAGTGCCGAGCCGAGCACGGCGAGCGTGCGGGCGCGACGCTGGGCGAGCGTGCGCTGCGGGCGTGGACGCTGTTGCGGCCGTCGTGGCCGAGCAGCAGCGCCAACAGGCGTCACTGACTTCTCGAGTGTCTGCTCGGCCACCTGCTCCGTGGCGGGCGCAGAACGATCATCGGACGCCTGGAACGAGTCGCGCGGCCGCGATGTCTCCTCGGCGTCATCCTGCTCCTTGCGCGACAGCACACGCATCGCCTGGCCGAACCGCTCAGCCGACCGGTTCTCGGACACCGAGTCGTGGTTGCGGAGCCACATCGGGATGAGAACGGCCGCCCACATCACTGCAATTGCTGCATAGATCAATCCGCTGCCGCTCACGGGACCTCACGGTACGTGCGGGTACGTTCACTTTGCGGTAACGCGCGCGGTGTGTCGTCATCCCTGCGCGCGATGCCACCGTTCGAGAACGCCCTCAGGAATGTCCTCCGCCAGCAAGACGTAGACGAGATGGTCGCGCCACTCACCGTCGATGTGGAGGTATCGCCGGCGTTCCCCCTCGAACCGGAAGTCGAGCTTCTCCGCCACCCGGCGGCTCGGGGCGTTCTCGGGGCGCATCGACACCTCGACCCGGTGGAGGCGAAGCGTGCGAAAGGCATGGTCGGTGGCCAGGGCGAGGGCGGTGGGAATGATGCCGCGTCCGGCGAAGTCCTGAGCCACCCAGTAGCCGATGTGCGCCCCCCGTAGCGACCCGTACTGGATGCCGCCGATGGTGAGCTGACCCACCACCTGATCATCGAGGGTCACGACGAGGGGCACGACGCGTCCAGCCCGGGCGTCCCGGTGAAGAGTACGGACCATTGCATGGAACCCGAGCGGTGGTTGATGCCCGAACGGCGCCGTCGCCTCCCACGGCCGGAGCCACGCGGCACTGCTCGACCGAATGGCGCGCCACGGTCGCACGTCCCGGTGCCGGATGGGCCGCAGTCCCACGCGTCCGTCGGACAGACTGACCGGCCACCCGCGAGTCAGTGGTCGCCTCCGGCCAGCTGGTCGCGCGCGTGCAGGAGCAGGGGCCCGACCACAGCGACACCATCGCGGGCGCCGCCCACCGACCCTGGCAAGTTCACGATGAGCGTGTTCCCCGCGGTTCCGGCGAGCGCCCTCGACAAGGCAGCCGTCGCAATCCCCCGGTCCCGCCCATCTGCTCGAATCGCCTCAGCGATTCCCGGCACCTCACGGTCGATCACCTGTGCAGTGGCCTGCGGAGTACGGTCGTCGGGCGAGAGGCCCGTGCCACCGGTGGTGAGCACCACGTCAGCGCCGGACCCCACGGCGTCACGCAGAGCAGACACGACGACGTCCTCGGTATCGGGCACCACGACGAGGTCGGCCGAAGGGACCCCCCAGCTCTGCAGCGCCTCGACGATCGCCGGACCGGAACGGTCGTCGTACTCACCAGCCGCTGCACGCGTCGACACCGTGATCACCCGGACGCGCAGAGGATGGTCAGCCACGGCGCCAGTCTCCGGAGGCTCCGCCCGTCTTGGTCTCCACCCTGACGTCAGTGATCACCGCCGCCGGGTCGACAGCCTTGACCATGTCGATCAGCGCCAGCCCGGCGACGGATACGCAGGTCAGCGCCTCCATCTCGACGCCAGTGCGGTCGGCGGTTCGGACGGTTGCCGTGATCGCCACGTGGTCGTCAAGCACCTCGAGGTCGACGGCGACCCCGTGGATGGCGATCGGGTGGCAGAGCGGTACCAGATCGGGGGTGCGCTTCGCCGCCTGGATACCAGCGATACGAGCGACGGCCAGTGCATCACCCTTGGGGACGCCGCCGCCCCTCAGCAGGGCGACGACCTCGCCGGAGACCAGCACCCGACCGGACGCGGAGGCGGTGCGCACCGAGATCTCCTTCGCCGACACGTCGACCATGCGTGCGGCACCGCTGGCATCGAGATGGGTGAAGTCGCTCATGGTGCTACCCGGCGCGCCGTTCGAGCATCATCACGGTCGCCGCGTCACCGGCCGCCAGGTGTGTCTGGTCCTCGGGCACCACGATGAAGCAGTTGGCGTTGGCCAAGCCAGCCAACAGGTGCGAGCCGGGGCCCCCAACGGTGTCGACGACGTAGCGGCCGTCCTCGACATCGAGGGCGCCGCGCAGGAACTGGCGCTTACCGGCCGGCGACTGCACAGACGACTTCAGGACTGCGCGCACGGTGGGCCGGTGCAGTGGTTCGAGGGCCTGCAACCGACGCAGGACGGGGCGGACGAAGATCTCGAACGACACGAACGCGGAAACGGGATTGCCGGGGAGCGTGTAGATCGGTGTGGAGTCAGGCCCGACTCTGCCGAAGCCCTGCGGCATGCCGGGCTGCATCGCGACGCGGTCGAACGTGACCTTGCCCATGCGTCCTAGCGCCTCCTTGACCACGTCGTAGGCGCCGACGCTGACACCGCCTGTGGTGATCACCAGGTCGGCACGGATGAGCTGGTCCTCAATGGTCGTGATGAGCGTCTTGGGCTCGTCGGGAACGAACCCCACGCGGTAGGCGGTGGCACCTGCGGCCTGCGCCGCAGCGGCGAGCATGAAGCTGTTCGAGTCCGGGATCTTGCCCCCGGCGATCGACTCACCCGGCTCGACCAGCTCGCTACCGGTCGACATCACCACCACCCGGGGACGCGGCCGCACCAGCACCCGCGCGCGTCCGACGGCAGCGAGCAGCGCCAGCTGCTGGGGGCCGAGTCGGGTACCGGCACCGAGGGCGAGGTCGCCAGCTGACGCGTCCTCGCCCTCGAACCGGACGAAGGCTTGGGCCTGCGCCGGACGCGTGATCGACACCCTGACGATGTCGCCATCGGTCCATTCGACGGGAACAACGGCATCCGCCCCGGCGGGCATGGGTGCACCCGTCATGATGCGAGCGCACTGGCCAGGTGACACCGCAAGTGCGCCCGAGTACCCCGCTGGGATGTCGCCGACGACGGGAAGCACCACCGGTGCGGACTCAGACGCCCCCGCGACGTCTTCGGCCCTTACGGCATAGCCATCCATGGACGAGTTGGTGAACGGAGGCAGGTTCCACGTGGCCTGCACGTCCTCGCTCAGCGTGCAGCCGTGCGCGTCGAGGAGGCGCAGTTCGAGAGGCGACAGCGTCTCGATCCCCGCTAGACAGTCTTCGAGATGCTGGTCGACGCTCTTCATCGCGGTCCCTGATCTCCTGGCGAGCCCTGACCGCTCGCAGCCTGCTTGCGTTCGGTGACGAACTCACCAAGCCATTGAAGGAACTCCGGGCCCAGGTCGGCACGGTCGCTCGCAAGGCGCACGACCGCCTTGAGGTAGTCGGAACGGTCACCGGTGTCATAGCGACGGCCGCGGAACACCACGCCCGACACCCCGCCGCCCTGATCTGCTGGCATCGCGGCCAGCGTCTGAAGGGCATCGGTGAGCTGGATCTCGCCCCCTCTGCCGGGCGGGGTCTCGCGCAAGACGTCGAAGACCTCCGGACTCAAGACATAGCGGCCGATGACGGCCAAGTTGCTGGGCGCCTCGTCGGCCGGAGGCTTCTCGACCAACCCACTCACCGCCACCACATCGTCGTCGTCGGTCGGCGTGGCAGCCGCGCAGCCGTAGAGATGGATCTGCTGCTGGGGCACCTCCATGAGCGCAACGACACTGCCACCTCGTTGCGCTTGCACATCGAGCATTCGCGTCAGCAGCTCATCACGCTCGTCGATCAGATCATCACCGAGGAGCACCGCGAACGGCTCATTGCCGACGTGTTGCGAGGCCACGAGTACCGCATGCCCGAGGCCACGTGGGTCGCCCTGCCGGACGTAGTGAACGTCGGCGAGGTCGGTGGCTTCCTGAACAGCGGCCAACCGGGCCGGGTCGCCCTTGGCCTCCAGAGAGAGCTCGAGCTCGACATTTCGGTCGAAGTGATCCTCGAGCGGTCGCTTGTTGCGGCCGGTCACCATCAGCACGTCGGTCAGGCCGGCGTGGACGGCCTCCTCCACGACGTACTGGATGGCCGGCTTGTCGACGACCGGGAGCATCTCCTTCGGCATCGCTTTCGTGGCGGGCAGAAATCGTGTGCCAAGCCCCGCCACCGGGATGACAGCCTTGGTCGGTCGTCCAGTACTCATAGGACGAATCTAGCGGTCAGGCACTCTTTCGGAGTCCACCGCCATCGACCAGCGGTCTCGCCCGCCGGCCTTGGCGGAATAGAGCGCCCGGTCGGCGGCGTGAATCAGGTCGCGCGAGGTAGTGCCATGTTCGGGGTAGACGGATCCGCCGATCGACACCGTGATGTCGAGCGGCACCTCAGTGCCGTCAGCGGTGAAGGGTTGGGCGCGGATGGCGGCGCAGATCCGCTCGGCCAGATTTTCAGCACCTGCGGCCGTGGTCTCAGGCAGCACTACTGCGAACTCCTCTCCCCCGTACCTGGCCAGGGTGTCGACTTCGCGTACCTCGGCCTGAACGCGGGCAGCGAACTCACGAAGGACGGTGTCTCCTCGCGGGTGACCATGGGTGTCGTTGACCCGCTTGAAGTGGTCGAGGTCAAGCATGAGAACCGACAGGGACCGGTCGAACCGGTTGGCACGTTCGACCTCTCGGTTGAGGCTGTTCATCAGGTAGCGATAGTTCCAGACACCCGTCATCTGATCGATGGTCGACGCCCGTGTCGCCTCGTCGTGGAGCAGGACGTTCTCGACAGCGATGGACACCGGGCCGGCCAACGCTTCCAGGGCAGACTCGGCGGCGTCGTCGAAGTCGCTGGACTCTGACGGGGCGAAGAGCGCGATCACCCCGAAGACATGCGGAGGGCGTCTCAGCGCAACCGCGAGAACCGGTCCGGACTGCGGTTCTGCAGGGCCAGGTCGCAGCTCGGGGCGCGAGCCGATCTCGCCTCGGATGGTGAGACCGGCCGCCGCCACGGAGCCCAGCAGACCTTCACCAGCCACCACGGCGTCCGGGATCGACAGGGAGCGAGTGCGCATGCCGTGCTCGGCGTGCAGAGTCAGCCCGCCATGCTCGTCACCCAGCATGATCAGCCCTGCCCCTGCTCCGACACTGGTCATGGCCGTCTCCAGGACAACGGGCACCAGGGTGTCGAGATCGAGCGTGGCCGACAGCGCGTCACCGAGCCGGTCGAAGTTCGCCTTCAACGCGTCGCGGCTGCCCTCCAGCTCGGTGACGTACGTCAGCAGCTCGTCGGTCATGTGGTTGAAGGCGCGGGCCAGCCTTCCGACCTCATCGGATCGGCGGACGTCGATCGACTTGGTGAGATCACCGGACGCCACCGCCTCGGCGGCTTCGGTGACGTCCTCCAGAGGACCGGTCAAGTCGCGGGCGATGGCTACCGCCGCCACGACGGCGACGACAATCGCCACCAGGGCGACCAGGAACACCGTCTGCACGAGCAGCCCGGTGCCGGGTGTCGGGACGGCGACGACGACGTCGAAGGGCATCCCGGCGACTGCCGGCGCCACCGCAGCGGTCACCCCATCGGTTGTCACCATGCCGCCGTCTGTCGAGGCCGAGTCGACAAGGCAGGCGCCAGTGACAGATCGATCTCTGGGTCAGTCGTGCCGGCCACGACGACGCCGTCCAACAAGAGCACCACGTCGGCGGTGAATCCCAACCGGCTGCGCAGGTCATCAAGTGAAGCGGAGTCAATGGAGCTCGCCGCCCGTACCGAGGACAGGTCGGACTGGTCCGCGACGACCACTTGCAGCTCGGTGCTGAGGGCCGGGCCCCCCGCCTCGCCCTGGGTGCAGTCGCGCCAGGGCTCGGTGATGAAGGCGGCGTTGACCTGACCTGTCGACGCCACGACGTTGCCGCGGTTGTTGACCACTGAGACCCAGTCGGCCAGCCCGTCAGAAACCACTTGCCTGGTGGCGCCGGCCGGCGTCGCCGACCCAAGAGCCCGACCCGTCACCACCGCTGCCGTCGCCACTTGGTCGCACATCTGGCTGATGTCATCGGTGACCGCCGAGCGAGCGCCGAGCACCAGCGAGTCGGCACGGTCGGCCGTCGCCCTGGGGACGGCGTAGAGGATCAGGACGGCCGCTGCGACGAGCGGAGCCAGCACCAGTGCTACCAGCACCAGTGCCAGACGAGTCCGCAGCGTCATGGGTCCTCCTCAACCATCATCAGGGCCACGCGCGTCCTGTGACTAGGGCCATCATGGTGCGATGACCCATATGGAGCAGTCGAACGGGGCCACCGACAACCCCCCAGCCGTCGTCAAGAAGCGCCTGAGAGCGCAGATCAGGAAGGAGCGAGCACAGCGCCCGCTCGGCGAACGCCAGTCGTTCGCCGCCGCCCTGGCGCAGTGGACGCCACCAGCAGGCACGCAACGCGTCAGCTGCTTCGTGGGGGTCGGCGACGAGCCGGACACCGGGCCACTCATCGCCGCTCTCCGCGAGCGGGGGATCGAGATCATCCTCCCGATCACCCTCGCGGACTTCTCCTTGGACTGGGCGGTCTACACGGGCCAGAGTGGTCTGGCCGCTGCCCGCTACGGGCTGAGGGAGCCGACCGGACCTCCCTTGGGTGTGGACGCACTGTCCACCGTCGACCTGGCGCTCATTCCGGCGCTCGCCATCGACACAGCAGGGCGTCGCCTGGGCCAAGGAGCCGGCTGCTACGACCGAGCTCTGCAGCACGTCGCCACGCAGACGCCGGTCTGGGCAATCGTCTTCCCCGGCGAACGGCTGACTGATCCGCTGCCGGAGGAGCCGCACGACCGGCGCGTCGACGGCGTCCTTCCGTGACCTCGGCGGTGCGCGGAACTACCTGCTGACCAGCACCAGGGTGTCCGCAGCCGCGGTCTCGGCGGCGCCCACCGTGAACGGCCATGGGTACGTGTCGCCGTTCACCCACGCCTCGGTCTGGTCGGTGTAGTGCGGATCGAAGACGTGGCCACTCTGCCCCGTGAGCTGCACCCACCGTGACGCGTCAAGATCGGTGAGGTCGACCACCATGCGCATCGAGGGAACCCAGTCGACCCCGTAGCCGTCGGGAGGATTCCACCCCGTCGCATTGACGATGCCGTCGCCACCAGCGGCGGCGTAGGGTCCTCGGTTGAACAGGCGCTCCAGAGGTGCAATGCCACTGTCGCCGAACGTTGAGTGCACCAGGTCGAGCTCGTGCACGTCACCCCAACGCCATGACGCGGGGTCGTCGCCCAGCTCTTCGACGAGCTCGTCGTTGGCGTCCGCCATCGCCGCCGCCAACACCTCGGCACGCAGCTCAAACACATCGGGAGTCCGCACGTCGTCCCACCAGATCCCTTGGCGGTCGGCGAGGATCACCTGCACGGCCTCGAACCAGCGGTCCCCACCATCTGGCCGAAGGTCGCCCGTGAGCTCGTCGTGGAAGAGCCCGGCCAACAGGTGGCGCCAGACGGCGTTGTAGTAGGCGGCCCCCGCCGAATCCGCGTCTTGCCGGTAGTCCCAGTCGTCCAACAGCTCGCGCGCGCGCAGGGTGTTCGGATCGAGCAGTTCGGCGTCAACCCCCATGAGTGCTGACACGAGGACAGGGGCGAACGTGTTCTGGGTGTCGGTCATGAGGTCGGCGGCCGACTCAGGCGTCAAGGGGTCAGAGGCCTCGATCAGTTCGACGAGCCGCTGGCTGCGGTAGCCGTACCCCCAGTCACGAGTGAGGTTGTAGGGATAGGTCTCGTCGATCACCGCTTGGTTCGCCGTCACGATGTACTGCTCAGGTGGATCGAAGACCCACGGAAGCTGCTTGAAAGGAATGAAGCCGCGCCACCCGGAGGCCGTACTCCATCCGGTGACGGGCGTTGCTCCCTCGCCACTGGCTCGGATGGGGATCTTGCCGGGCATCTGGTAGCCGATGTGTCCCTCGCTGTCGGCGTAGAGCAGGTTCTGGCTCGGCACCTCGAAGGAGGCCGCGGCGTCGCGGAACTCCTGGAACGTGCCAGCCAGGTTGAGGTCGAGAATCGCGTCAGCCGTGCGTCCGGGCGTCAGCGCCGTCCACTTCAGAGCCAGCCCGACAGTGGTTGCCCCGCCTGGCAAGTCAGCGGGGCTGAAGGCGTTGGTGACGGCGTCACGGTGTGCGTCGCTGACGTCGGAGAGCATCGGTCCCCACTCCGTCGAGCGCACGGTGATCTCGACCGGCTCTCCCCCCGCCACCTCGATCGTCTCACCGTAGGTGTCGAACGGGATGACCTCGCCGTCGCGGACGTAGCCCTCGCCGCTGATCGCTTCATAGGCAAGGTCGGTGACGTCGGCCCCGTTGTTGGTGAACGCCCAGGCAACGCGGTCGTTGTGGCCGATCACGACGCCGGGGACTCCCGAGAAGGTGAATCCACCAACGGCAAAGGGGCACTCATCATTGACCTGCTCACACTGCAGGTTCATCTGGTACCAGATGCCCGGAAGGCTCGGTGCCAGATGCGGGTCGTTGGCGATCAATGCACCGCCACTCGCCGACCGCTCGCCTGTCACCGCGAACGAGTTCGATCCGACGCCGGGGCCGTACGCACCCAACCAGCCATCAAGCAGCGTTGCCCCGCGCTTGGCCCCCTCGAAGAGCGTCGGAAGTACCGGAGCGAGGGCTGACGTTGCCGCGCCTTCCGGCTCGCCACCCGGAGGCACGAACTGACCGCCTGTGGCCCTGCCGCCCGACACGCTGCCGCCGGGGACGATGGGCTGATGCCGGTCGTAGGGGTAGGGCGGGTAGAGCTGCGCGACCCTCGATCTGACGGTCGGCACCAGCAAGGCACGGTCGGTCTCCTCTTCGAGGTTGGAACGGAGATCCCACGCCATGGCCTTGAGCCAGGCGACCGAGTCTGCCGGAGTCCACGGCTCGATGCTGTAGTCACGAGCGGTGACAGCCAACAGCGAGTACTCAAGGCTCACCTCGGTCGGACCCCGCTCAGCCAGGTAGGCATTGACTCCAGCGGAGTACGCAGTCAGCGCCTCCAGGGTGTCTTGGCTGAGCAGGCTCAGCTCCTCCTCAGCGACGCGGCGCCAGCCCAACGTCCGGACGAAGGTGTCGGTCTCGACCTGTGAGGCGCCGAACATCTCCGAGAGCCGACCCGAAGTGATGTGTCTCCGCACATCCATCTCCCAGAACCGATCCTGGGCATGAACGAAACCCTGCGCGAAGAACAGGTCGTCACTGCTTTCGGCGACGATGGTGGGGATGCCCCGCTCATCGCGGTGCACCGAGACGTCGGCGTTCAGCCCCGCAACAGAAAGGGTCCCGGAGGTTTGCGGCATCGGACGCTGCACCAGCCAGCCGGCGGTCACCGTTCCCGCGATGACGGCGATGGACACTGCTCCCGCCGCCACGGCGAGAACAGACGGCCAGCGGCGTCCCCGGATCAGTCTGGGTCGTGGAAGCCGCCAACCCCTGGACGACGCCCTGGAGTCAAGGATCTCAGGCTCCGACACCCTTCGACGCTACTCGACGTGACCGGGGGACAGGTCAGGTGCCGAGCCACCATCCGACGACGGCAGCCGCGAGGCACACCAACGGTGTTCCGACGACATTTGCCAGCGCGATGCCGCTCGCCCCGTCCTCAGCGAGTCGATGCGACTCCCAGGCGTACGAGCTGAAGGTCGTCAGGGCACCGCAGAAGCCAACGCCGACCAGGGTCACGGCGGCACTGTCGCGACTCCAGCCGGCGACGAGGTAGCCGAGCAGCGCCGCTCCGACGACATTGACCGTGAACGTGCCCCAAGGGAAGATCGGCGCCCAGCGGCGCTGTGTCCATTGGTCGACGTACCAACGAGTGGGGGCACCTACCGCCGCCCCCACGGCCACAAACGCCACGGTCGCCTCGCTCATCGAGACGTCATGGTGAATGCGGTCTGTCTGTTCTGCCGTCACCGGTCGGTGGCTCGTCGTGCGACCCGACGTACTGCAGGACGGCGACATCTTCGACTGTGACGATCCCGCCCTTGACGAGCTCGGTGATCTTCGGCAGGAAGGCCCGGATCTTCGCATCTTCATCGATGATCGTGATGACGACCGGCAGGTCGTTGGAGAGCGACACCAGGCGCGAGGTGTGCACGATGGATCGACGCCCGTAGCTCTCGATCCCCCGCACCACCGTTGCGCCGGCCAAACCCGACTCCCTGGCGAGGATGACGATCTCGGAGTACACCGGCCGGTGGGCGAAGACCTCATCTTCGCCCACGATGATCGTCAGACGCAGCGCGTGTCCACTGAGCGCGGGCATCAAACACCTCCCCGACTGTTGAAGAGCATCCGTCGCATGGCCTGCGCCGAACCGCGTACGAGCAGCAGGCCGACAACGACCGACACCACGACATAGGACGCCGCGACACCGGGAGCGCCAGCCTCCACCAGTCGTACGCCTTCGACGGCAAACGCAGAGAACGTGGTGAAGCCTCCCACGAAACCGACCGCGACCATCGGACGTACCCACCAGGCGGGCGGCGACCCCTCCGTCCACAGCGTCAGGAGCAGACCGATGGCGACACAGCCCACGAGGTTGGCCGTGAGCGTGGCCCACGGAACAGCGGGGGGCTCCCAGGGGATGCCAAGGGCGATCGCCCATCGGGCCAGCGCCCCGGCGGCGCCGCCCAGGGCGACCACGGTGGCGATGCGAAGGTCGGACGCGGTCACGCCACCACGCTAGGGGGCCACCCCCCCTTCACACGGTGAATGACGGGCCAGTCGGCCCATGCCGTAGGATTAGCACTCGCGCACAGTGAGTGCCAGCGGCGACCGGCAACCCCGCCGTAGCCCCGCTTTCGCACCATCACGTCGCGTCCGAAGGAGTCTGCGTGCCCACCTACGCCTACATCTGCACAGCCTGCGATCACAGCTTTGAGGCGGTGCAAGCCATCACCGATGATTCCCTCACCGAGTGCCCGTCCTGCGGTGGCGCTCTGCGCAAGAAGTTCCACCCGGTCGGGGTCACGTTCAAGGGGTCAGGCTTCTACCGCACCGACAGCCGCGGCGGGTCTTCCGGGAGCGCAGGCGGCACCTCCAAGGACTCCGATTCCGGATCTGCCGCCAGCGGCTCCAAGGACAAAGGGGCCGGGTCGAAGGAATCCAGTGGGAGCGACGCGAAGAAGAGCTCGTCCGAATCGTCCACGAGCTCGTCCGGCTCCTCTGGTTCATCGTCGAGCTCAGGATCGGGCCCGTCGAAACCCTCCTCGTCCTAGCTCCCCACCACCCGGCTGTGGACAACAGCCACCGGCCGGGGCGGGCGACGTACCGTCGCCGCATGACTCCACGACCACGCCCCCTGCCCCCCATGGCGTCCGGGTCCCCGGGTCTACGGACGACGCTGTACCGACGGTTGGTCGTGCACCGGCGGGCCGTCTCGGCAACATTGGCCTTCACTGCCGTGCTGCTCGCGATCGCAGCCGTCAGCGGCGCCCAGCAGGCGGAGCCCGGCGTCGTCAGCAACCCTGCTGAGTCGGCAGTCAGCCGCGTGCCGAGCGGGTTGGAGGTCCCCATCCGGCTCGCCGATCCGGGCGTCGCTCACGTGATCTCACCGGGCGACGTGGTCGATGTGGTCGTCGCCACCCAGCGCTCCGCCGCCACGGTGGTGGCGGCCGAGGTCGTCGTCACCGCAATCCCGAGCGCCGGTGCCGACAGTCCGTGGTCGAGCGATGGCGGACTAGTGATGGTCTCGGTGAGCGACGAACAGGCCATGGCCCTGGCGGGGGTGGCGGCCCGGGGGCCAGTGACGCTGGTCGTCCACCGGTAGCCATTGTTCGCTACGGTGCGCCCACAAGGGGAAACTCAAGGAGGACACGTGAAGGGCTTCAAAGAGTTCGTCATGCGGGGCAACGTCATCGACCTGGCTGTCGCGTTCGTCATCGGACTGGCTGTCGTCGCACTCATCAACTCGATCGTGGCCGGCATCATCACGCCACTCATCTCAGCCCTGTTCGGAGAACCGAACCTGGACTCCGTGGGCACGTTCGAGATCAATGGATCGATGTTCAGTATCGGCGTCGTCCTCACCGCCCTGGTGAACTTCGTCCTCATCGCGGCGGCGGTGTACTTCCTGATCGTGCTGCCGATGAACAAGCTTCGTGAGCGCAACGCAGGTCCAGAAGAGCCTGCCGCCCCCACCGAGGTCGATCTGCTCGCCGAGATCCGCGACGCCCTTGTCACCAAGAACGGCGGCGGCTCGTCGCCCAGCTAGTCCCCTGGTCAGTTGCCGTGGTGCGGCGGAACGTCTTCGCGCAGCCGGTCGTCGTTGTCTGACGGCTCGCGGTCGATGTCGTCCTCGGTCTGTTCGGGAAACAGGGGTTCGTCCCGCCAGTCGTTGTCGCTCACGCTTCCACCGTACGCCTGACGGCGTCAGGCATACGGCTGACCGGCGCGATGTGCCAAGTACTCCCACCCAAGGCGCTGCACATCGTCATGGCTGAGCGGCTGCTCGTGGCCTGGATACGCCACCTCGATATCGAGCGCGAGCAGTCGGCGCATCGAGGCCCGGTAGTCGTCGATCGACGACTCGGGCAGCTCGTCGAGCAGCCCGCCGTCATAGAGCACGTCACCGGTGAAGAGCACCCCCACTGCTCGATCGAGGAGTCCGGCTGAGCCTGGGGTGTGACCGGGCAGATGGACCACTTCGAACGATCGGTCACCGAGGTCGATGACGTCGCCGTCAGCGAGCGGCGCAGTGAGGGGTGCTGCTCGCACGCAGTAGGTGGCGACGTCGTAGTCGCCGTGCGGCACAGACTCGACGAGAAGGCCCGGGGCCACCCCGCCAGGCTCGTCAGCAGCCAATGCCTCCGCAAAGGACGACGGTAGATCAGCGGTCACCAGGGTTGCCGGCTCAGGCTCGGCGAGCATGACCGCTTCCGCGGCATGCCCCGCCCGACAGCTGAACTCGTACGCCCCGCCCGTGTGGTCGTAGTGGCCATGCGTCACGAAGGCGGTCGGCTCTCGATCGAAGAGGTCGGGCAGTGACTCCCGCAACGAGCAGATCCCCATTCCGGTGTCCACGATCAGGTCTCGATCGCGTCCGGAGATGTGCCAGATGTTGGACCGCAGGAACCCATGGACGGCGGGCTCAGTGATCCACGTGATACCCGGCGCGACGGTTCGACGCTCGAACCAGGGGTCTCTGACCGGCAAATTCGCCCTGGTAGCCATCAACCCAGCCTCGCACATCCGTGACATTGCTCACGCGTGGCGAGCACGCCGAACCACAGTGAGGGTCGTACCGTGACACTGACCGTGTTTGACGATTCACCGTTACCTGTACCGATCGAGGAGTCCCATGAACCGCACCGAGCTCGTCCAAGCTGTCTCCGAGCGCGCTGAAGTGACCAAGGCGGACGCCGACCGCGTTCTCGCCGCGATGGCAGAGGTCGTTGGTGAGACGATCGCGAAGGACGAGAAGGTCAGCATCCCCGGCTTCCTGACCTTCGAGCGCGCCTTCCGCGCAGCCCGTACCGCCCGCAACCCGCAGACTGGCGCCGAGATTCAGGTGCCGGCCAAGCACACCGCCAAGGTGAGCGCCGGTGCCACGCTGAAGAAGGCAGCAGCTGGCAGCTGACAACGCTCTACCGTCGGAGCGGGAGTGGCCCTAGGGCTGCTCCCGCTCCGACATGTCTGGGGAAGTGCTGCTAGCCGCGGGACGCGGTCTCGAGCGCGGCGATGTCGAGCTTGACCATGGGCATCATCGCCTGCCACACCCGTTGCGCGGCTGCCGGGTCACCACCGCCGGAGAGCAGCTCCTGCAGGTTGTCGGGCACGATTTGCCAGGTGATGCCGAATCGGTCCACCACCCACCCGCACTGCTGTTCGGTTCCGCCGTCGGCGAGAGCAGCCCAGACACGATCGATCTCGGTCTGGCCATTGCACGGCACCATGAACGATGTCGCCGACGTGTGCTGGAACTGCGGCCCGCCGTTCAGGGCATGAAAGTCGTGACCCAGTATGCGGAAACTTGCCGTCATGACTTCGCCGACAGGAAACGGTGTGCCTTCCGGGGTGCGTTGGATCCCGGTCACCTCACCGCCGAACAGCTCCGCGTAGAAGGTGGCGGCCTCCTCGGCCACCCCGTCGAACCACAACCACGTGCTCAGACTCTGCATCCCTGTTCTCCTCAGCTCTCGTGCGAGGCCGTTGACCGGAGCGCACCTCTCGGCAGCGCCAGCTCGTCTTCGGTGTAGCGCCGCGCCCAGTTCGTCGCGTCCTCGGGTGCGACCAGGTCGCCGTGGGCAACGGCCTGCAGCGCCAGGCCGTCGAGCAGCGAGATGATCCGCCAGGCTGACGCATCTGGGTCGTCGCAACTCATCGCCCCGGCTGCCACGCCGTCGCGGATGAGCCTGACGACGAGTGCCTGCCACTCCTCGTTCAGCCGCTTCGAGGTCAGCTGCAGGGTCGGACGCCGAGCAGCTTCAGCCCAGACATCCAGCCACAGCTGCATGCCCCAGTTGTCGCCGGCCCGGTTGTAGACATCGAAGAAGACGGCGAGCCGGTCGACGGGATCTCGCGCCCCGGCTACAGCCGACGCGGTGTGCGCCAGGTCGTCGGACGCCACGTGGTCGAAGGCCTCGGCCAGCAGGACATCCATCGAGGCGAAGTAGTGGTGGATCAGACCGCTCGACGTGCCCATCTCGCCGGCGACGTCGCGCACCGTGGTGGCGGCGATTCCCTGCCGGATCATGACCCGCAGGGTGGCGTCCACGATCGCCTCGCGACGCTCGTCGGGGGTCATGCGGGCCATTCGGCAACCGTAGAGACCTATTGCGCAGTTGTCCAACAATGCCTAGGGTGGCCGGAACGCCAGCGGCGTGGTCTCAGGGCCATGCCAGCCGCCGCAGTGGAGGAGCCCCCATGGTCAGCACCACACCGTTCCACCCCCGCCTCGCTGAGCTCAACACCACCCAGCTGTGGACGCACTGGGCCGGATACCTCGCAGCCACCCAGTACGACATCGCCGGCAAGCACGAGTACTTCGGCGTCCGCAACGCGGTCGGCTTCTTCGATGCGTCACCTCTCTACAAGTACGAGATCACCGGGCGCGACGCCGAGCGGTACCTCAGCGGACTCCTCGCCCGCGACATCCGCACCTGCCGTCCCGGCCGGGCCCAGTACACGATCTGGTGCGACGACGGCGGCTACGTCCTCGAGGACGGCGTGATATTCCGGCACTCAGCCAATGACTTCCTGCTCACTGCCGCCGAGCCGAACCTGTCGTTCCTGCAGAACCAGATCGGGTCGCTGGAGGTGTCGATCGACGACGTGTCGGCGTCCTACGCGATGCTCGCGGTACAGGGGCCGCGTTCTCGCGCCGTGATCGCCGGGCTCGCCCCCGAGGTTGCCGAGCTCGGCTACTTCGGCCACCTCCAGGCAAAGATCGCCGGCAGTGAGGTCACCATCAGTCGCACCGGCTTCACCGGCGACCTCGGCTACGAGCTGCGCATTCCGGCAGACGACGCCTTGGCTGTCCTGGACGCTGTGATGGAGGCCGGCGAACCGCACCAGATGCGTCCGTTCGGCGACCAGGCGCTCAACATCTTGCGGATCGAGGCCGGTCTTCCCCTGATCGGCGTCGAGTTCAGCTCGAGCCGCTACGCCTTCACCGACCACGACCGGTTCACTCCCGACGAGCTCGGCTTCGGCTGGCTGCTCAAGGGCATCGACGACGACACCCGCCCCTTCGCCGGTCGCCAGGCGATCCTCAACGAGCGCGCGACCGGGGCGTCCCGGTGGAAGACGGTCGGTCTCAGCGTCGATGGCCACGCCTTCGAGCAGCTCTTCTACGAGGCAGGCCTGATCCCGCCAAAGGATGAGCCACCGGCGGACTGGGAGACGATGCTCTACGACGAACACGGTGAACGCGCCGGCTACGCGACGAGCTACACATACTCGCCGATGCTGCAGACGCAGGTAGGGATCGCGCGCGTGCGCCCAGAGCTGGCCACCCTCGGCACGACGGTCCACGTCGAGCAGACCGTCAACCACATCTACACCACCGTCCCGGCCACGGTGACCCGCATGCCCTTCTTCACCCCCGAGCGAAAGACGTCGATGTCATGACCGACACCAACCGATACGACGCAATCATCGTCGGCGGAGGCCACAACGGACTCGTCAACGGCGCCTACCTCGCGAAGGCTGGACTCAAGACCCTCATCCTCGAACAACGTCACCTCGTCGGTGGCGCGGCGATCACCGAAGAGCTGCATCCCGGGTTCAGCTTCACCACTTTCTCGTATGCGCTGAGCTTGATCAGGCCAGAGGTCATCCGCGAGCTCGAGCTGACGAAGCACGGGTTCAACCCCATCTACATGCCGACGTCGTTCGCCCCGATGGAGAACGGCGACTACCTCTACCTGGGCCCAGACCGCGACGAGAACATCCGCGAGATCATGCGGCACTCGCCGCGCGACGCCGATGCGATGGACCGCTACGAGCACGATGTCGGCCGCGTACTGCAGCTGATGTACCCGCTCTTCGACCGGGTGCCGCCGAACATCTTCGGCAAGAGCCCCGAGGACGCCCAGGATGTCGCCTGGCTGCTCGGGCACCTTGGATCGGCAGAACCCAAGGTCGTGCACGATGCTGTCCGGCTGATCACGGGCAGCATCTCCGACTTCCTCGACGACTACTTCGAGAGCGAGATCCTCAAGGGCTACCTGGCCGCGTCATCGACCACCGGCACGAAGGTCGGGCCGATGTCAGCGGGGTCCGGCTTCGTCTCCCTGATGATGGCGATGGGTGAGCACGACGGACACCTGGGGTCGTGGTCGTTCCACAAGGGTGGCAACGGCGGCTTCACCCAGGTTGTCGCCACCGCGGCGCAGGCATTCGGGGCGGAGATCAAGCTCGAGGCACACGTCGACCACGTCATCACCAAGGACGGCCGGGCGACCGGCGTGGCGCTTCAGGACGGCACCGAGTTCTACGCCGACACCGTCGTCAGCGCCCTCGACCCTCGCCAGACGTTCACCAAGCTGGTCGACCAACGCGAGCTGCCGAGCGAGCTGGTCGAGGCGATCGACCGCTTCCAGTTCAACGGCACCAGCGCCAAGGTGAACTTCGCTCTGGACGCCGCACCCAAGTACCCGGCACTGGGTGACCGCACCGACCAGTACCGCGGCTTCGTGAGCATCGCGCCGTCGGTTGAGTATCTCGAGCGGGCATACGACGCAGCGAAGTACGGCTGGTACAGCGAGCGTCCGTACCTCGACACCTGCATGCAGTCGTTCCTCGACCCCGACATGGCACCTCCCGGCAAGCACGTGATGTCGTGCTTCGTCCAGTACGCGCCCTACCACCTCAAGGGCAGCGACTGGGACACCGAACGCAACAACCTCGGCGACACGGTGCAGCGAACCGTCGAAGAGTTCTTCCCCGGCTTCAGCGACCTCGTACTGCACCGAGAGGTCGTGACCCCGCTCGACATCGAGCGGGTTGTCGGGCTCTCCGAAGGCAACATCTACGCCGGTGACTTCCTGCTGCCGCAGATGTACTTCTTCCGCCCGGCGCCGGAGTGGAGCCAGTACCGCACACCGATCGAGGGCTACTACCAGTGCGGCTCCGGAACCCACCCCGGTGGATGCGTCATGGGCGCACCGGCACGATTGGCCAGCCAGCAAATTCTCAAGGACCGCTCGCGCAACAACTGATCGGCCCGCCACCTGCGCCGGGGCCCGTGTGACAGGAGGACGTCGACGTGCGAAAGCGTGTGGTCGTCCTCGTGTACCTCGCGCTGTTCGTCGGTGAGCTGTCGTGGTCGGGCGTCACCCCGCTGATCCCGTCCTACGTGGACAAGTACGACCTCACCGACTTCGAGGGCGGGCTCGTCCTCTCGATTGCGAGCCTCGGCATCCTGCTGGCGTCGCTACCCGCCAGTGCACTCACCCAGCGAGTCAGCCCACGCACCCTGACGCTCACGTCCATGATGGTCATCGCCATCGCTGGGCTCGCCATGGCGGTCGCACCCACGTATGCAGCGATCATCCTCGCCCGCTTCATCTTCGGGCTGGGCTTCGGCATCCTGTGGGTCGCCATGGCGGCGTGGTTGGCAGACGCTGCAGGTAGTGACGCGCCACGCGTCCTTGCCCTGACCACGGCGATCGTGGGCTTCGGCGCAACGCTTGCCCCCGCCTACGCGGGGTGGGTCGCCGAACACTCTCGGGCTCAGCGCACCGTTCGTGGGACTGGCCGTCGTGACTCTCGCGCTCTTCGTCCTGTTGCTGACTGATCGATCGGGAACCGGGCTCAACAAGGATCCAGCTCCCCCGGCCCGCGAACTGGTACGCGCCGCGCACTCAGATCCTGACCTCGTCACGATGCTGCTGCTCACCACGGCCGCAGCTGTTGTGTGGATGACCGCCGACCTGCTCGTTCCGCTGCGCCTCGACCGCGGGGGGTTCGACGTGTCGACGATCGGCATCGTCTTCTCGGTCTCGGCCGTCCTCTTCGTCGGAGCCAGTGCGCTGACCGCTCGACGTGCGGATCGACTGGCCACGCCGCGCGTTGCGGCGATCGCCACCGGGTGCCTCGCGGTAGTCACCTTCATCCCGGCCGTGAGCCTCGGGGTGCCAGCCGCCCTGATCTTCCTGGTCGGTGCGGCGATCGCCACCGGCGTGATCGTGGCCCTCACGTTTCCGTTCGGCCTGTACAGCGTTGCTCGAGGAGCTGTCACAGTCGCCGTGATGAGCGCGCTCGCCAACATCATCTGGGCGCTCTCGGGTATGGCTGGCCCAACCGTGGGAGGCGCCTTCGCGGAGTGGGCCGGAGACGGGCCCGCCTTCGCAGTGCTCGCCCTGGTGTCAGCTGTCGTCACGGTGATCATGGTCCGCGCGCGAACAGGTCTACATCGACGAAGTAGTGGCGAAGCCGCTACGTCCTCGCTACGCATCGTCCAGACGCCGGCGCGCCTCGGTGCTGGCGATCTCGTGAGACTGGGAAGACCCGGTGACAGCCGTAAGGAACTCCTCGCGGCCGAGCGTGTAGAGGACGACATCTTCGTTCGCGCTGATGGTCGCCGTTCGAGGCACCTCCCGCAGCAAGGCGATCTCACCGAAGTAGCCGCCGGCACTCGTCACTGCGACGACCTTGCCGCTCTTGATGACATTCACCGAGCCTTGGGCGACGACGTAGACCAAGTCCCCCTCCGACCCTTGTTCGAAGATGACCGCTCCACGCGGCCTGGACACCACACCGGCCTGACGAGACAGCTGCTCCAGGGTGCGTTGAGGAAGTGCGGCAAAGAGCGGAATGGCCGAGAAGAGCCCGAAGCTCGGACCGGGCTGCAAGGCTTGGGCATCTAGGCGGCGAATCTGGGTCCACGCCAGAAGACCAACGGCCGGAAGGAAGATGCCCGTCGCGAGGAACGCCCCACGCGCGCCCAAGTGGGCCACGAGCAGCGGAGCTATCGCCGAGCCCACTGCGGTACCGCCCATCAGCAAGCTCTCCTGGACGCCGAAGATGCGCGAGAGAGTGGCCGGCGGGACAGCTCGTTGCAGCAAGGTTCGGCCCGCCACGTCGACGAATGCCTTTCCCAGTCCCGACATCGCGAGCAGGACCCAAGCGACTGGGGGGATCGTCGCCCAGGCAACGAGCGCCACGGGGATTCCGGTGACGAGCATTCCGAAGGCGACAGCCGGGGACAGCCGCTGGCGACCGATCAGAACCACGGTGGCTGCAGCACCAACGAGTCCGCCAACCCCGAGGGCCGACGTGAGTATTCCTGGCCCGGAGGGGCCCATGCCGAGCACATCGATCCCCAGCACCACCGTAAGGATGTCGAGGACGCCGATGACGACGAACTGAGCGCCCACGACCCAGGTGAGCAGGAGGGCGCCTGCGTTCCGCCGCAGCTCCTTGAGCCCACTGATCGTGGCCCGAACAGTTCCCTCGGCGTCACTTGAGCGCTCGAAGACTCGCCGCAGCGGCAGCGACCAGGTGATGAGCGCCGATCCGATGCTCGCGGTGCCGAGGACGAGGAACACGGAGCCGGGGCCTGAGAGCTCGAGCAGGACCCCGGTGAGAAGTGGGCCGAGGAAGACGGCGACGCCTTCAAGAGTGCTCGAGGCCGAGTTGCCGGCCGTGATCTGCGCCGGGGAGTCAGCGATCTCTGGCACGATCGCGTTGTGCACCGGGCGGGTGAGGACGATCGACGTCGCCGCCACCGCAGCCGTGATGAACACCATCGGCGTCGGGGCGCCAACGATCAGGCAGACCCCCACGCGTCAGCATGCTGGCCGCCTGGATCGCATAGCCAAGAGACAGGGCGCGATCACGGCGCATTCGGTCGCCCATGGATGCCGCGAACGGAGCAACCAAAGTCGCGGGGACCAGCTGAAACACCGCGATGAGCCCGGCTGCGCTAGCCCCGCCGGAATCAAATGCCCAGACCAAGATGGCGATCCACGTCGCCCACTCGGTGGTGTTGAACACCAGGTAGGCAAGCAACAAGCGTCGCAGGGGCGGGCTCTTCACCACCCGTAGCAACGGGTGCGATGGGCTGGACCGGGCGGCCCCGGAGGACCTACTTCCCTCGTCCGTGCCACCCATGGCTGACCTCCTGGCCGTCCGTGAAACCCCGGCGACGTGTCGCGCGTGGTGGCAGTCCCATGCCTCACGCGCCCGGCATTTCCCGGTCAGGTCCGGTCCAATCGATCACGATGAGTGAGGCGACAGCTACCGGGGACTGTGCTGGGTCCGCGGTCAATCTAGACCAATCCTGCTGATTGGGGGACACCCATGATCCAGAGGAGTAGCGTTCCACCAATTCTTCTGGGCTCTCTACAGCGCTGAAGGGCTGGAGTTGCCATGCTGGCACCGTCGAAACCCTCCTCTCGTTCCCTTGCGCTCGTCGCGTCCTTCGCGGTCGCGGTCGGAGTTGTCGTGGGGCTCCCTGCCCCGGCAAGGGCGGCCACCTTCACGGTCGTCAACACCAACGACAGTGGCGAGGGGTCGTTGCGCGACGCCATCGCGGCGGCCAATGAAGTACCGGGGCAAGATCTCATCGCCTTCGACATCGAGGGTCCGGGGCCGCACACCATATCCCTGAGTACTTCGGCCTCGACGGTGTTCGCCCTGCCCGTCATCACAGAGGCTGTCACCATCGATGCCACGACCGAACCCGACCACGTCGACCAGCCCGTCGTTGAGCTCGTCGGGCAAGGATCGGAGGGCGGTGCATCGGCCTTCTGGGTCGAAAGTTCCGACGTCACCATCAGCGGACTCAGCGTCAGGAACTTCCGCCAGGGCGTGACGGTCACCGGCACCGGATCACAAGCAACGATCAGTTCAAATCAGTTCGGCGTCACCGCAGACGGCGAGAGCCCCAGCGGGGTGTACCAGGAGTATGCCGTCGGTCTGTTTGGTGGAACTGGAAGTGATGTCGCCGGCAACCTCATCGGGAACGCCGCCATCGGAGTGCGGGTGTCCGGAACAACGACGATCAATTCCGCCATCTACGGCAACTCCATAGGCCTTGACCACAACCAAGAGCAGGCCCTGGACGTGCACGAAGGCGTCGTTTTCGCCGGCGCCGGTCCCACTCACGGTGTGTCGGGCAACAGGATCGCCGGCGGCCCGACGTCATCAGCGGGCATCACGATCAGCGACACCGACGGCGTCGACATGGTGGAGAACACGATCGGTGGTTCCTCCGCGCTAGATCAACCGTTCCCTGGACGTCTCCTTGGCGGAGTTGTCCTGGGCGGTGGCACGACCAACGTCAACCTTCGGTACAACGAGATCAGCAATGGCTACGGCCCGGGTGTCAGGGTCTCGGCGACTCACCGGTGACCGGAACCATCGAGAGCAATTGGATATCCGGGAACACAGAGGCGGGTGTCCGCGTCTCCGGTCCTCCAGCCTTCGTCACCTTGACGCGCAACACCTTGTATGACAACGGGGGGCTCGGCGTCGATGTAGCCCCGGATGACGTGAACGAGGCACCAGATGCCGGCCCCGAAATTCTCGACATAACACCGGTGTCCAACGAAGGCACCGACTTCTTGCTGAGGTTCGACGGAAGGGCAGAGTGGGCCAACGAGATCCGCAGCGTTGAGTTCTACACCAACTTTGAGTGCGACCCGAGCGGCTTCGGCGAGGGCAGTAACTACGTGGGGTCGGCCGAGATCACCCTCGACGAGTCCGGAAATGCTCTCGAGTCGGTGCAGGTCCCCTTCGGCGCCTTCCCCGGGGATCGCATCACCGCGCTCATCTCCGGTGGCGCCGATCACCTGCCCACCGAGTTCTCCAACTGTGTCACTGTCGGAGGTGACGAAAACACGCCGCCACGCGCTCAGTCGGCAGATGTGGTGACGACCCCTGCCGACACTGCTGTCGACATCACTTTGCGAGGGAGCGACGCAGACAATGACACTCTGACATTTGCCATCAACCAAGCACCAACGACTGGATCGGTCGGTGAGATCGGGCCTGTCACTTGCGGGGATGGTTTGTGTGAGGCAGACGTCACCTACACCCCGGCCCCCGGCTTCAGTGGTGATGACGAGTTCTCGTTCACCGTCAACGATGGAAAGGCCACGTCAGAATCGGCGGTGGTGATGTCACAGTGACTCCCGAACCAGGTGCTCTCGCAGATCTCGCCTGACCTCGCCGACACACCGATCGGTCTCATCCGGCGCAGCGTTGCATACATCGCCACATCGGAACTGGGGAGTGGCGGCACTGCACAGAAGTGTCTTCAGGAACCGAGACGGCGCAGCTGCATCGGGCACATCGTTCTCTTCGGATCTTTCACGTATAAGTGGAGCTGAAGGAAGCTGTGCCAGACGGTCACGGGCGGTAAAGTGCGATCTTGGGGAAGGGAGCCTGGAGCCGAGCACCACGGCAATGTGGACAGCCACCGTGGTTCTTCAGACAGACTCGGAGATAGGACGTCACGGTTGAGGCAACCGTCACGGATCAGGACGACAGCAGGCAGCAACAACTCGCGACGAGTGACAGCAATCAGCCGTCGGCACAGGCGAGGCATCGGCGTACATCAGCTGGCGCCCGATAATCGGCACGGCGAGCTGGTGACCTTCGGCAATCTCAGCGTTCGATCGCAGATTCAGGTGACACACTGCTGCTGCATCACGGTGCGGCGCGCGGAGGGAACAGTCACAGTCGCTGAGCTGAGTGCCTGGATATTCTGCACGAAGTGAATTTGCGACGGTGAGGTGGCACCTGTGAGTATCGACAACAGGTATGAGTTGTAGCCAGGAGTACTACAACTATGAACGATTGCTATATGGTCTACGACGCTCGTGGTAGTGTTGGAGAAGGACGTTGTTAAAAAGGAGAGAAATTGTAGAAGTGGTAGGGTTAAGAGAGTATTGTGGTAAATATTGGTTTAAAAAGAAAGTGTGATTGGTTTGTTGTTATAAAAATGAAGGTATAAATAGACAATAAGAATGTATATTATTAATAATAATTAAAATAAATACGGTCTGCCAGCCAGACTCCGGTCTGACCGCCTCCCTACGGCATCGTGCGGGCTTCGGCCTCCAAGGCCTCGGCATCGAACTCGCCGAGGTCGGGCATTGCGTCGTCGTCTCGAGTGCGCAGCGGTACCTGCGGGACGAAGAGCGCCAGGATGAACGCCACTGCCATGATCGGCACGGCCACGAGGAAGGTCGTGTCGATCGCACTGGCGAACGCACCGAGCACCTCGCTCTGCAGCTCGGGCGGTAGCGCCTGGATGTTCGCCATCGACGTCGTCGGGTCGGCACCGGCCGACGCCGCGGGCAGCACAGATGCCATCTCGGTGGCAAGCCGTGCCGCAAAGACGGCCCCGAAGATCGCTGTACCGAAAGACCCACCGATCGACCGGAAGAACGTCGCGCCGCTGGTGGCGGTACCAATGTCTCGCGGCTCGACCGAGTTCTGCACGGCCAGAATCAACACCTGCATCAGGTTGCCCAGACCCGCACCCAGGACAACCATGGCCATGGCGATCTGCCAGTACGGAGTGGTCCCGCCAAGCTGAGACAGCATGAACAGCCCGACTGTGGCCAGAACCGTACCGATGATGGGGTACGGCTTGTACTTGCCCGTCCTGGTGATCAGGCGTCCGCTGAGGATCGACGTGACGAGCACCCCGGCCATCAGCGGCAGCAGCTGCAGACCTGCCTTCGTGGGGCTCGAGCCGTACACGACCTGTAGGTAGATGGACAGGTAGACGATCGAACCGAACATCGCAAAGCCAGTGACGAACCCAATCCCCGACGTGACGCTGAAGACCTTGTTCCGGAAGAGATCCATCGACACCATCGGCTCTGGCGCACGCAACTCCTGAAAGACGAATGCGACGAGTGACACAACACCGACGACACCCATACCGATGATCTGCGGCGAGCCCCACGCGTACTCGTTCCCACCCCAGACCGTCACCATCAGCAAGCTCGTCACACCGACGATGAGAAGTACCGCACCCAGCCAGTCGATGCGGTGCTCAGTGCGGTGCCGCGGCAGGTGCAGAACCGAACCAATCACGAGGAAGGCGGCGATACCCAACGGAAGATTGATGTAGAAGATCCACCGCCACGACAAGTGCTCTGTGAAGAAGCCGCCGAGCAGCGGCCCGATCACGCTGGCAATACCGAACACCCCGCCGAACAACCCGACATAGCGCCCGCGTTCTCGCGGTGGGATCAAGTCAGCGATTACGGCCATCACCAGCACCATGAGTCCGCCACCGCCAAGACCTTGAAGGGCGCGGGTACCGATCAGCTGAGCCATGTTCTGCGAAAGACCGGCGAGTGCTGACGCGAGCACGAAGATCACGACAGCGGTCTGCAGCATCAGTTTGCGGCCGTAGAGGTCGGAGATCTTGCCCCAGATCGGCGTGCTGGCGGTGGCCGCCAGCAGGTAGGCCGTGACGACCCACGACAAGCTCGTTGAGACCACCAAGATCACTGGTGATCGTCGGCAACGCCGTCGAGACGATGGTCTGGTCGAGCGCCGCGAGCAGCAGCGTCAGCATCAACGCCCCGAGCGCCCAGTAGAGGTGGGAGGTGCCCGACGCCTCGTAAGTCGGCGTCTCGCGACCTTCGGCCGCCTCGTCGGCAGCAGGTGAAACGGTCACAGTTGCTCCAGGTCTTTGGCGAGTCGGCGGCTGAGACGG
The DNA here is from genome assembly GCA_963824605.1 of uncultured Actinomycetota bacterium. Taxonomy (GTDB): domain Bacteria; phylum Actinomycetota; class Actinomycetes; order JAHEKZ01; family JAHEKZ01; genus JAHEKZ01. Next base: position 98,340 of record CAWGPZ010000008.1, read on the forward strand.
GTGAGTGTGGCGATGTCCTTGTCGGACCAGTCGGAGACCGCATCGGAAAGCACGGCGATTCGCTGCTCGCGAACCTCGGCCAGGAAGCTCTCTCCGGCGTCGGTCACCTGCAGAAGCGTGGCCCGTCCGTCGTCCGGGT